>JAIUOW010000015.1 GCA_020161775.1 Pseudomonadota bacterium | reverse complement strand
GGGTGGAAACTTGGGTGACTTCTTCATGGCTCAATCCTCTCAGAGAAATGAGCCTCCTCAAATCCCGGGGCGGTTCAGTGCGCGAAATCATCGGTGGAGGTGAGCCATTTCGCGAGCCTTCGCGGGGGATAAAGGTTTCTCGACTGGAGTTCCCTAGTACCGAGAAGCCTGTTTTCTGGGAGGCGCGTCTGGCGCCGATGATTGTCGAGCGCGGTGTTGGGATTGATTCCTGGATCATCATTGCCTCGCCTATTTGGTGTGATGAGTTCAAGCAGTACGGCGCACCGACGCCACCGTACATTCAATTTGAGTATGTCAACGGTAACTGGATATGGCGCCCCGTTGATAGACGTTGGTACGGCAGGGTTGCCAACCTGTTAATGCGTGAAGAGAGGCGAAAGCGCGCTGACAAAACGAGAGTTGGTGCTTCGCAAATTGCTGCGGAGAACATTCCACTCGCCCCTACACCCGCCTTCACTCGATATTTTCAAATTGACCCGAAGGTTAAATCTGACTGTGCACAGAAATGAAAGATAAAGCTCATGGTTTCAACTAAGGATTTTGCTCAGCTGGCAGCACTCGTATACAAGAAAACCGATGTAAACACACTTCCTAGCCTCAATGGCTGGTCCGAAGTTCTGTATGTACCGCTCCAAACGTCTGGGTTTTCGGCAGGAAAATGCAGGGTCGCTCTCGACGCGCGCAACAACGGTCTGCCTAGAGTCGCGTTTCAATTTCATATCCATTTACTTGTCACGTCCAGCATTGCCGATCCCCGTCACCACCCGCGCATACCGCGCAAAGCTCCAGTACGCCCAGGCCCAGTCCAGCAGCACGACCAGCCGGTTGCGAAAGCCGATCAGGAAGTACACGTGCGCAAACAGCCAGAACAGCCACGCGAAGTAGCCTGAAAAACGCACCGGCCCCAGCGGCGACGTGAGGTCCACCACGGCGGAGTTGCGGCCTATGGTGGCCAGGTTGCCGTAGTCGGCGTAGCGAAAGGGCTGGCCCGGCTGGCCTGCCAGGCGGCGCAGGATGTTGGCCGCCGCGGCGCGGCCCATCTGCTTGGCGCCGGGCGATACACCGGGCACCGGCACGGGCTGGCGGGCAGGCGCGTGGCTGTGGGCGGCGGCCAGGTCGCCAATGACGCTGATCTCGGGGTGGCCGGGCAGCGTCAGGTCGGGCTGCACCACCACGCGGCCGGCGCGGTCAGTCGTGGCGCCGGTGGCCTGCGCCAGCTGGCGGCCCAGCGGCGACGCCGCCACGCCAGCCGCCCACACCACGCAACGGCTGGGGATGGTGTAGGTGTCGCCTGCGGCCTGCACCGTGAGCCCGGCTGCGTCAATGGCCGTCACGCGCGCATCCAGCCGCACGTCCACGCCCAGGCGGGCCAGCTGTTCGCGGGCGCGTTCGCTCAATGCCTCGGGCATGGCCTGCAGCACGCGCGGCCCGCCTTCGAGCAGGATGATCCTGGCGCTGGCCGGGTCGATGTGGCGGAATTCGCCGGGCAAGGTGTGCCGCGCGATCTCGGCCAGCGTGCCGGCCATTTCCACGCCGGTGGGCCCGCCGCCCACCACCACGAAGTTCAGCCAGGCAGCGCGGCGCTGTGCATCGGGCTCTTTCTCGGCCGCTTCAAAGGCCAGCAGGATGCGGCGGCGGATTTCAAACGCGTCGTCCAGCGTCTTCAGGCCCGGTGCATGCTCTGCCCAGTCGTCGCGGCCAAAGTAGCTGTGGGTGGCGCCAGCGGCCACGATCAGGTGGTCATAGGGCAGGGGGGCGGCTGCGCCTTGCAGGTGGACGGTGCGCGCGGCGGGGTCAATGTGCGTCACCTCGCCCAGCAGCGTGGTCAGGTTGGGCTGGCGGCGAAACAGGTGGCGTATGGGCGCGGCAATGGCCGGCGCCGACAGGCCGGCGGTGGCTACCTGGTACAGCAGCGGCTGGAACAGGTGGTGGTTGGTTCTGTCCACCAGGGTCACGTCCACCGCGGCGGTGCGCAGGGCCCGGGCGGCTTCCAGGCCGCCAAAGCCGCAGCCGATGATCACGATGCGGGGGCGGGCTGGCGGGGCCCTGTCGTCGATCGCAGGAGTCATGGCCGCATTATGCGGCGGTTGCTGCGCTGCAGCAGGGTGGCGCGGCGGCTATTGCAGCGCGCGGGCGATCACGCGCAGCAGCTCGCCCAGCGGGGCCGATTTGGACACGCCCCAGTGCCCGCCAAAGCTGTCATCCAGCAGCCCGGTGCCGCCGGGCTCCAGCAGCGCCGTGAGGTACACGATGGGGATGTCCCGGGTCGCTTCGTCTTCCGACAGCACGTTGGCCACTTCGTCGCCGGTCATGCCCGGCATGTTGATGTCGCACAGGATCACATGGGGCTGGGACTCGCGCGCCAGCGCCAGCGCAGCGGTGGGCTCGTTGGTGCTCACCACTTCGAAGTGGGGTGACAGCTGCGCGCGCAGGATGGCCGTGGCGACGATGTCATCGTCCACGACCATGATCCGGCCCCGGGCTGCGGCGGAGGTGTCTTCAGAATCCATGCGCCCATGGTAGGGTAGAAGTCACTGATCTGATCAAAGGAAAAAAGCATGTTTGAGACCGCTATTGCAGGCAGCCTGCCCAAGCCGGCCTGGCTGGCAGAAACGCAGAAGCTCTGGCCCCAGTGGAAGGCCCAGGGCGACGAGCTGCGCCAGGCCAAGGCCGACGCCACGCTGCTGTGGATCAAGGCGCAGGAGGACGCGGGCCTGGATGTGGTGGGCGACGGCGAACAGGCACGCCAGCATTTCGTGCATGGCTTTCTGGAGCAGGTGGACGGCATTGACTTTGCCAACAAGGTGAAGATGGGCATCCGCAACAACCGCTACGACGCCATGGTGCCGCAGGTGGTGGCGCCGCTGACGCTCAAGGGCCGCGTGCACGCGTTCGAGGCGCAGCTGGCCCGTGCCCACACGAAGAAGAAGCTCAAGTTCACGTTGCCCGGCCCCATGACCATCGTGGACACGGTGGCCGACCGGTTCTACGGTGACAGGGTGAAGATGGCGTTTGCCTTCGCCGAGCTGCTGAACCAGGAGGCCCTGGCCCTGCAGGCCGATGGCGTGGACATCATCCAGTTTGACGAGCCGGCCTTCAACGTCTACATGGCCGAGGCCGCCGACTGGGGCGTGAAGGCGCTGGAGCGCGCCGCCCAGGGCCTGACCTGCACGACCGCCGTGCACATCTGCTACGGCTACGGCATCCAGGCCAACGTGGACTGGAAGAACACGCTGGGCGACCAGTGGCGCCAGTACGAGCAGGTGTTTCCGGCGCTGGCCCAAAGCAGCATCCAGCAGGTGAGCCTGGAGTGCTACCACTCGCATGTGCCGCCCGAGCTGATGAAGCTGCTGGAGGGCAAGGACGTGATGGTGGGCGTGATCGACGTGGCCAGCGATGTGGTGGAAACGCCCGAACAGGTGGCCGACACCATTGGCACGGCTTTGCAGTTCGTGCCCAAAAACCGCCTGATCCCCTGCACCAACTGCGGCCTGGCGCCCATGAGCCGCGAGGTGGCGTTGGCCAAGCTGGACGCGCTGGCGAAGGGCGCGGCGCTGGCGCGCCAGCGTTACGGCGGCTAGGCCGGTACGTCAGCCCTTGGGCAGCGGTGCCAGGCCCTTCAGGTACAGGTGCAGCGCGCGCAGGTCGGTTTCGCTCATTTCGCGCAATGATTCAAACGGCATGACCTTCACCGGCGCGCCGTCGGGGCGTTTGCCGGTGCGGAACATCCGGATCATGCTGTCGGCGTCCGGGTACAGCGGCATCACGCTGCCGGCGCCGGGCGTCAGGTTGGCTGCGGCCGGCCAGTCGGGCGGGCCGCCCGGGATCTTGCCGCCGGCCAGCTTGGCGCCATGGCAGCCGATGCACATGTTGGCCACATAGGCGCCGTGCGCCACCGTCACGCCTTCGGCCACGGGCTGGGGCGGCGGCAGCGCGTGGTCAATCTTCGCGGCGGCGTCCTTGATCAGGCCAAAGCCATACAGCGCGCGCACGGGCAGGGGCAGGTCCACCACGGCGGCCTGGCCTGCCACCGGCGGCAATGTGGTGATGTAGGCCACCAGCGCGGCCATATCGTCGTTGGTGAAGCGGTTGTAGTCCTCGCTGGGCATGACCATCAGCGCGCGGCCCTGGGGGCTCACGCCATGGCGGATGGCGCGCACCCAGTCCACCGGCTGGTACGCCGCCACCACGCCGCCGGGGCCGGTGGTGATGTTGGGCCCGGCAATGCGCAGGCTGCCGTCGTCCACAAAGGTGCGCCCTGCGCCGTTGGCGCCATGGCAGTCCACGCAGCCGCGCGACGCGTACAGGTATTTGCCGCGCGCCAGCGCCTGGTCGCCGGTGGCACCGGGCACCGGTTGCACCTTGATGTCCACTTTGCGCTGCATCTTCTGCTGGGCCAGCTGCAGGCCCGCGAAGACCGCCGCTGCTGCCAGCACCACCACCACCGCCAGCACCCATGCGGCGGCCTTGAGCCATTGACGTTTGCGATTCATCGTGATCCCTCGCTGGTTACGCCGCTGCCTTCTTGCCGGGCGCGGCGCCGCAGTGTAGTCTGGCCGCATGAGCGAACACAACCACCCGCACCCCCACCCGCACAGCCATCCACATACCCATGCCCCCGAGGCCGCCTGGAAGCACGACGGCGTGCGCGTGATCCCTGGCAACCAGTTGGACGGCAACGTGCCATCCACCCCCGGCATGGACCGCAAGGCGGCGATCAACTTTGCACGGGTGGGCGCGCAGAAGCTGTGGGCCGGTACCGTCACCATCCACCCCGACGCCAAGACCGGCGCGCACCACCACGGCCCGCTGGAAAGCGTGATTTATGTGGTGCGCGGGCGCGCGCGCATGCGCTGGGGCGAGCGGCTTGAGTTCACCGCCGAGGCCGGGCCGGGCGATTTCATCTATGTGCCGCCATTTGTGCCCCACCAGGAGATCAATGCCAGCCCGACCGAGACGCTGGAATGCGTGCTGTGCCGCAGCGACGGCCAGGCCGTGGCCGTCAACCTGGACATCGAGCCGGTGGAAAAGCCCGAATCCGTCCTGTGGGTGGACCCGACTCATCCGCACGGCGGTGTGTAAAACCGCACTAACTCCCATCTGATGGCGCGTCTGACGGCGCATCCGGCGGCGCGTCGGCGATACGCCTACATACCGTTCTCACATTGGCCTACACCGCGTATCCAGCGGTGACGCCAACAATTTGGGTACATGAACAGGAGAACCCTCATGGACTCAAATCAAAACGTCATGCACCACAACCTGCCCCAGCCCGGCCAGCAGCCTGGCTTTGGCGACAAGCTGCGCCACAGCAAGGCGCTGATCCCCACGGTGGCGGTGCTGGCCGTCACGTCGCTGGCGCTGGCCGCCACGCTGGTGAGCAACCGCATCGGCGCACAGGACGGCGTCAAGGACGGGCAGGCCCCGGTGGCCACCGTGACGCAGAAGGCGCCCGTGCGCCAGGCGCAGGTCACCCAGCCCGGCAACGTCGCACCGGCCCGTACGCCTGTGGCCCAGGCCTGTGCCAACTGCGGGGTGGTTGAATCCGCCGTGGCCGTGCAGCGCCAGGGCCAGGTCAACGGCATCGGCAACACCGGCATCGGCGTGGGTGCCGTGGCGGGCGGCCTGGTTGGCGGCCTGCTGGGCAACCAGGTGGGCGGCGGCAGCGGCAAGACGGCGGCCACGGTGCTGGGCGCCGCCGGCGGTGCCTACGCCGGCCACGCGATTGAAAAGAACTCGAAGAAGGTCACCGTCTACCAGATGCGCATCCGCATGAACGACGGCACCATCCGCACCGTGGAGCAGGGCAGCGCCATTGCCGCCGGCTCGCGCGTGGTGGTGGACGGCAACACGGTGCGCATGGCGTCATGAGCCCGGCGCTGCGGCCTGGCGCAAGTCAGTCCGCAGCGCGGCGATGCTCTCGCGCAGCGCACGGCGTGACAGCTTGCCCGGCGCCTGCGGGTTGACGCTGGGCAGTTGCACCACGCGGAACGTGACCCAGGCGTAGTCATTGCACAGCTGCGCCAGCGCCTGCACCACCTGGTCCTGCTGGCGCGCGGCTTCGCCGCACAGCGCCACCCACACTTCATCAATGCCTGCCTCGCCTGGCAATGCACACACCGCCAGCTCATGCGCGGGCACGCCGGGCAGGCTCAGGCGTGCCTCGATCTCTTCGGGCGACACCTTGAGCCCGCCCAGGTTCATCACCTCGCTTTCGCGGCCCGTCACGCGCAACTGGCCGGGCCGGGGCATCACGCCCACGTCGCCGGGGTAGAACCAGCCCTGGTGGAAGTGCGCGGCATCCGCCTGCGGCGCATCCAGATAACCCTGTGCCATGCCGGGCGCCCGCACGCGGATGCGGCCGGTGTGCCCGGCAGGCAGCTCGTTGTGCTGGCCATCCACCACCTGCACCTGGACGCCGGGCCACAGCCTGCCTGCCGCGTCGCCGGAAGCGCTTTGCCCGGTGGCGATCAGGCCGGCTTCGTTGCTGGCATAGACGTCTTCAAATGACGTGGCCAGCCGCGCCAGCGCCTGGCCGCGCAGCGCCGGGCTGACCGCGGCGCCGCCGCACAGCAGGCGCAGCGCCGCGGGCCTGGCAAAGCCCGGTGGCAGCTCGGCCAGCCACTGCGCCAGCATGCCCGGCAGGCAGGCCGTGTGCGTGATGCCGTGGCGCGCCAGGCTCTGCCAGGCCCGGGCGGCGGGCGCGAACACCAGCACCGCACCGGCCTGCATGCAGGCGGCTGCCTGGTAGCAGGCCGTGGCCGCCGAGGGCTGCAGCGTCAGCAGGTAGCGCGACTGGCTGTCCAGGTCCAGCAGCTGTGCCCAGTTGCGCACGCGCTGCGCCACGTCGGCGCGGCTGAGCAGCAGGCGCAGGCTGGTGCCGGTGGTGCCCGAGGTGCGGGCCACGCGCGCCGGCGCGCCGGGGTCACTGGCCAGCACGGGCAGCGCCGGCAGGTCCAGCCGGCCCAGCAGGTGGTCCAGCCAGGGTTGGTCGATCAGCTGGTGGCGGCAGGCCATGGGCGGCGGGCTGAAGGTGCTGAGCAGCAACCCGGCGCGCTGGTGCAGCGTGGCCCAGTCTTCGCGGCGCGGGTCCAGCACGGCATCGCTCACCGCGCCCAGCCGTTCACAGGCCAGCACCAGCAGCCAGTGCACATAGCCGTGTTCGCAGGCCAGGGCCACGTGCGTGCCCTGCGCCACGCCCAGGCTGTGCAGGGCGGCGGCCATGCAGTCGAGTTCGCGGCGCAGGCGCGCGCGGCTGATGGGCCGGTCTTCGTCAATGACGGCCAGCGCGTCAGGGGCCTGTTGCGCCAGGTGGTCGATGGTGTCGGGGGTGGTGCGGGTGATGGACGGCCTCATGGGCAACATCTTGCACGCATCGCCGCGCTCAGGCGTCGGCGACCTTGAGTACCAGCTTGCCGAAGTTCGCGCCCGAAAACAGCTTGAGCAGGGCCTCGGGGAAGTTGTCCAGGCCCTCCACGATGTCTTCCTTGCTCTTCATGCGCCCGTCCTTGAGGTAGCCGGCCATCTCGGCCACGGCCAGGTGGTAGCGGTCGGCGTAGTCAAACACCACGATGCCTTCCATGCGGGCGCGGTTGACCAGCAGGCTCAGGTAATTCTTGGGGCCCTGCACCGGCGTGGTGTTGTTGTACTGGCTGATGGCGCCGCAGATGATGATGCGCGCGCCGCGGCCGATGCGTGCCAGCACGTCGTCCAGGATCTCGCCGCCCACGTTGTCAAAGTAGATGTCCACGCCCTTGGGCGCATGCTCCTTCAGCGCGGCCTTGACGTTGCCAGCCTTGTAGTCGATGCAGGCGTCAAAGCCCAGCTCGTTGACCACCCAGTCGCACTTGGCCCGCCCGCCGGCAATGCCCACCACGCGGCAGCCCTTGATGCGCGCCAGCTGGCCCACGGTCTGGCCCACGGCGCCCGCAGCGCCAGACACCACCACCGTCTCGCCCGGCTTGGGCATGCCCACGTCCATCAGGCCGAAATAGCCCGTCATGCCGGGCATGCCCAGCACGTTGAGCCACTGGGTCATGCTGCCTGCGCGCAGGTCGATCTTGAACAGGCCCGCGCGCTTGACCTGGTCGCCGGCGATCAGGCAGTACTCCTGCACGCCCAGGCCGGCCGAGACGGTGTCGCCCACGGCGAATTGCGGGTTTTTTGACGCCACCACCCGGCCAATGCCGCCGGCGCGCATCACCTCGCCAATGCCCACGGGCGGGATGTAGCTCTTGCCTTCGTTCATCCAGCCGCGCATGGCCGGGTCCAGCGACAGGGCCAGCGTCTTGACCAGCACGCCGCCTTCGGCTGGCTCGGCCACGGGTTCGGTGGTGAAGCTCCAGCATTCACGGCCTGGCGTGCCCACGGGGCGCTGGGCCAGGCGGACCTGGTGGTTGGCAAGGTTGGCGATGGTGGTCATGGGGTGTCTCCTGAAGCCCGCGATGTTAGCCACCCGTGCCCGCCGCCCCGGTAGCGCAAGTGACAGCAAACCTGTCAGGAGACGCCGTTGTCCGACACCCGCGATCCCATCCTGCGTGCTGTAATGAATTTCAACGGATCGCGACCCATGCTGCCCGCCAGAGGAGGCCTGTTTCCATGTCCATCACCCTGCCGAAAATCACCGCGCTGGCCAGCCGCTTTGACGAAGTCCGCGCCCGCACGGTGGCGCTGGCCGCCCCGTTGTCTGCTGAAGACCAGTGCGTGCAGTCCATGCCCGACGCCAGCCCGGTCAAGTGGCACCTGGCCCATACCAGCTGGTTCTTTGAGGCCGTGGTGCTGGTGCCGCACATGGCGGGCTACCGCCCGTTCAATGAGCGGTTCTTCTACCTTTTCAATTCCTATTACGAGGCGCTGGGCCCGCGCCATGCCCGGCCCCAGCGCGGTCTGCTCACGCGGCCGTCGCTGGACGAGGTCCACGCCTACCGCGCCCATGTGGATGCCGCCATGCGCCGCTTCATCGAGTCCGCGCAGGGCGCGGCCTGGGCCGCCGCCGCGCCGCTGGTGGAACTGGGGCTGAACCACGAGCAGCAGCACCAGGAGCTGATCCTGACCGACATGCTGCATGCCCTGTGGTGCAACCCGCTGTTGCCCGCGTACGACCCGGCGCTGGCGCCCGCTCTGCGGCTGGCACAGGCGCTGCCCGCACGGCACTGGGTGGCGGTGCCGGGTGGCACGGTGGCGGTGGGCCATGGCGGCGACGGCTTTGCGTTTGACAATGAAACCCCGCGCCATGCGGTGCTGCTGCAGCCGTTTGAGATCGCCGACCGGCTGGTGACCTGTGGCGACTACCTGCAATTCATCGCCGACGGCGGGTACGAGCGCGCGGCGCTGTGGCTGTCTGACGGCTGGGCGGCGGTGCAGGCGCAGGGCTGGCAGGCGCCCGCCTACTGGCTGGCGCCCGGTGATGCGCGCGCGCCCGCGGCCCACTGGCAGGTGTTTGGCCTGAACGGCGTGCGGCCCCTGATGGACAGCGAGCCCGTGAGCCAGCTGAGCTTTTATGAAGCCGCGGCCTATGCCGAATGGGCGGGAGCGCGGCTGCCCACGGAATTTGAATGGGAGGCCGCAGCGGCCTTGCCCGCCATGACGCAGATGACCGGGTACGTCTGGCAGTGGACGCGCTCTTCTTACGACCCGTACCCCGGCTTCCGGCCGATGACTGGTGCGGTTGCCGAATACAACGGCAAATTCATGGTCAGCCAGGTGGTGCTGCGCGGTGGCAGCTGCGCCACGCCCGCGGGCCACACACGGCCGACCTACCGCAACTTTTTCCCGCCCGGCGCTCGCTGGCAGTTTTCAGGCCTGCGCCTGGCAAGGGATGCCTCATGATGAACAACACCGCCCGGTTCACCGCGCAGCGCGCCCTGGCACGGCCCGACCCGGCCCGCGATGCATTTGCGCGCGACCTGACGGCCGCGCTGGCCACTCGCCCGCGCAGTATTTCGCCCAAATACTTTTACGATGTGCAGGGCTCCGCGCTGTTTGACCGCATCTGCGACCTGCCGGAGTACTACCCCACCCGCACCGAGATGGCCATCCTGCGCGGGCAGGCGGGCGACATTGCGGCTCAGATGGGCCCGCGCGCCGAGATCGTGGAGTTTGGCGCCGGCTCATGCACCAAGGTGCGCTTGCTGCTGGACGCAATGGACGCGCCGGCGCGCTACCTGCCGATTGACATCTCGGGTGAGCACCTGTCGGTGGCCGCGGCCGGGCTGCGCCGCGATTACCCGGGCCTGGATGTGCAGCCGGTGGTGGCGGATTACACCCAGCGCCTGCTGCTTGCGGCGCGGCCGCCGGGCGCGGGCCAGCGCGTGGGGTTCTTTCCAGGCTCCACCATCGGCAACTTCACCCCGGCCGAGGCTTTTTATTTCCTGCAGGTGGCCGCGCAGGTGCTGCGCGGCGGCGCGCTGCTGCTGGGGGCTGATCTGGTCAAGGACCCGGCTGTGCTGCATGCCGCCTACAACGATGCCCAGGGGGTTACCGCGGCCTTCAACCTGAACCTGCTGGCGCGTGCCAACCGCGAGCTTGCCGCGGGCTTCCGGCTGGAGCAGTTCACCCACCATGCGTTTTACAACGCACCGCTGCAGCGCATTGAGATGCACCTGGTCAGCCGTTGCCGCCAGCGCGTGGAGGTGGCGGGCCAGCTGTTCGAATTTGCCGAAGGTGAGACACTGCACACCGAGAACTCGCACAAGTTCACCATCGACGGGCTGCGACTGCTGGCGCAGCAGGCGGGATTTCGGCCCGGGCCGGTGTGGACCGATGCGCAACACCACTTCAGCGTGCACTGGCTGCACGCGCCGCAATAGGGGACACCTGATGAAAGCAACCTGGAAAGACACCGTCATCGCCGAGAGCGACGACACCGTGGTGGTCGAAGGCAACCACTACTTCCCCGAGTCTTCGCTCAAGCGCGAGTACATCACCTTCAGCAACCACAAGACCACCTGCGCCTGGAAGGGGCAGGCCAGCTACTACTCGCTGATCGTGGACGGCGAACTCAACCCCGACGCCGTGTGGTACTACGCCGACCCCAAGCCCGAAGCCGAAATGGTGCGTGGCCGCGTGGCATTCTGGAAGGGCGTCAAGGTCGCATAAAGCGAATAGGGCGCGCGGCGGCCGCCTGCCGCCAGGCCTCAGGCCGCCTGGTAACGCCCGGGGCGGTGGTTGAACGACAGCGCCAGGTTCAGCGCGGTGGCCCCCACGACGGACCAGAGCAGCCGCGGTCCATCGGTGACGGTCACGGCGGCCAGCAGGATGGCCGCATCAAGGCCAAGCTGCACATACCCCGCGCGCCAGCCGCGCCGCTCCTGCAACATCAGCGCCACCACGTTGAAACCGCCCAGGCTGCTCTGGTGGCGAAACAGCATCAACATGCCGGCGCCCATCAGAAGGCCACCCAGCAGGGCAGCGACCGGTGCCGACAGATACCCAAACCCGAGCCCGGCAGGCAAAAGCTGGACCAGCGCGGCCAGCAGGGCTGCGCTGGCCAGCGTCTTGAGCGTGAAACGCCGGCCCATGCGCCGCCAGGCCAGCAGGCAAAACGGCAGGTTCACGGCGAAATACACCGGGCCGAAGTCGAGCCCCGTGGCGTAGTGGACCAGGAACGCCAGCCCGGCCGTGCCGCCTGTCAGCAGACCGGCATGCTGGTACATGAGCACACCGAGCGCCACAAACAGCGTGCCCGTGACCAGGCCTTGCAGGTCATCGGGCAGGCGGTGGTGCGCCGGGGCGCATGCGGGGGTGTCCATGGGTTGCCGTGCCTCAGCCGTCTGCGCAGGCGGGCGCGGCCTCGGGCATCAGGACCTGGCCGGTGGCCGGGTCGTAGCCCACGCGGCGCACATGCAGCGCCAGCGCGGCGTCCATGCTTTGCGCGTGCTGGGGGAACCACAGCGCCAGCTCCGACACCATCTGGCGCACCAGTGCCAGATCCCCGCCCCAGCCGCGGCGCGCGCCTTCGCGCATGACCTGCAGCACCACCTTGTGTTGCGTGGTGTGGCAATGGGTGGCGGAAAAGCCGGTGTCGGCCATCCAGCGGTCTTCGCGGTCGAAATGGTCCTGGGTGTGCTCGATCAGCGCTTCCCACGCGGCCATGAGCTGGCTGTCGCCCGCCTGTGCGGCGCAGGCGAGCAGGTCCACGAATTCACGGTGGGTGCCGTCCATCAGCGGCAGGTCCAGCGACAGGGCGTCGCTCCATTGCAGTGTGTGCATGTCGGCTCCGGGTTGCGGCCCCAGTGTGGGCGCACCGGGGTGCGGCCGCCTTGATCTGGCTCAGTTTTTTGCGCGCTGGCGCTCAGTTATGCTTGAAAAAATGAGTTCCCCTTCGTTTCTTCCGCCGGCCTGCGCCCCCGGCGATGCCACCGTCTTGCTGCGTTCACAGGGCTATGCGGTGCTCGGCGCCCAGGGCGTGTGCGAACTGGCCGGCTGCACCCTGGATGAGCTGATGGCCATGACGCCCGGCTGGGACGGCATGCCCCACGACGCCTACCTCAAGGACGGCGGGCGCTACCGGCGGCGGCGCCATTCGTGCTTCGTGGTGGATGGCGACACGGTGCGGCCGGTGCCGCACCGGGCGCACTGGCAGCCCGTGGAATACAACGCCCTGCATGGCGGCATGGAACGCTGGTTCGAGCCCATGGCGGCGGCTGACGTGGCGCGGCCCGCCTGGGCGCGGTTGCTGTCCTGGCTGGGCCGCGTGAGCTCCGCGCTCAAGGGTCCGCAGCCCTGGTACCTGGAGGCGCACCAGTTCCGCATTGACACCACCGACGGCATTGGCCGCCCCACGCCCGAGGGCGCCCACCGCGACGGTGTGGACCTGGTGGCGGTGTTCCTGGTGGGGCGCGAAGGCATCAAGGGCGGCGAGACGCGCGTGTTTGAAGCCGATGGCCCCAACGGCCAGCGCTTCACGCTGACCGAGCCCTGGTCGCTGTTGCTGCTGGATGACGCGCGCGTCATCCATGAATCCACGCCCATCCAGCCGCTGGCCGCGGGCGGCCACCGCGACACGCTGGTGGTGACTTGCCGCGCCGGCGGGTTCCAGGACGCGGCGGCACAGCCCGGCGTTGCTTGATCTACTGATCCCGTACGTCAGCGACGGGGTTGGCGCCGAAATCCGGCCGGGCCAGATAGCCCAGCACCTTGGCCGCCGCATCCTGCGGCGAGCTGAGCTGGCCCTTTTCCTTCATGCCGATGAAGTTGCCGATGTCCGGGAAGGCGGCGCTGTCGGCGCTGCGCAGCTGGACCTGCATGTCGGTGTCGATCACGCCAGGGGCCAGCGAGCACAGCTTTGCGCCGTTCGGTGCCAGCGCCTCTTCCAGCGCCACGCTGCGCGTGAAATGGTCCATGCCGGCCTTGGCCGCGCAGTAGGCGGCCTGCGAGGCCATGGCCCGGCGGCCCAGCCCCGATGAAATGTTGAGCGCCTTGCGCGGCACCGCCCACGCCGCCGTGGCGCGCAGGAAGGCGCCGGTCAGCAGCATGGGAGCTTCCAGGTCCACGCGCATGGCACGTGCCAGGTCGCTGGCGGCGATGTCGCCCACGGGCGCAATGGCCGGAATCAGGCCGGCGTTGTTGATCAGGGTGGCCGAGGCGGGCATGGCCTGGGCGGCCAGCCATTCGGCCAGCCGCGCCGCGACGGGGGCTGGCTCGGCCAGGTCGACGGTCCATTGGTCGCAGGCGGGCGATGCCAGCGCCGGGTTGGCGTTGCGCGACAGGCACAGCAGGCGGTGGCCGGCGGCCAGCAGCTGCTGTGCCATGGCCAGGCCCATGCCGCGCGAGGCGCCGGTGAGGATGGTGAGGTGTTGTTGCGTCATGCCGCAATGATGACCGGAAAATTCGCCGCCAGGCCGTCCGGGCTCTTGATAAACGGCACGGTGACGGCCGCGCGGTCCTGCGCGTCCATGCGCCGCCAGATGAAGTCACGCTCGTTGCCGGGGTCGCCCGCCACGTACAGCTGGGTGGTCAGCAGTTCGCGCTGGCCCAGGCGCACCTTCAGGTGGATGTGGGGCGTCCGCCCTGCGTAGGCCACCGGGCGGATGGTGCGAAAGCGGTAACGGCCATCGGCCCCGGCGACCACCTTGCCAAATCCCTGGAAGGCCTTGTCGGCGCGGCCGCCGTCACCGGGATGGTGGTAGTGCCCGGCCTCGTCGCATTGCCAGATCTCTACCTGGGCGCCGGCCACCGGCTTGCCCTGCAGGTCGTTCACGCTGCCGTCAAGCCACACCGGCTGGCCGCGCGTGTAGTTCAGCGTGCCGTTGCGCAGCAGGTCGGCGTCGCTGTCCCGGGGCAGTTCCACCGGATAGAACGGCCCTTCGGTCTGGGACGGCGTGGCGCGGCGCGCAGCGGGTGCCTGTGCGCGGGCGGTGGTCCAGACGGCGGGCAGGGCGACCAGCGCCGCGGCGACGGCGCGGCGCGACAACACGGGCGGGGTGGTGGCTTGAGGCATGACGTGTCTCCAGGTGGGGCTGCGGGTCAGAGACCGGTGCGAGGTGCTGAGTTCCTCAGAACGGGACAGGGCTTTGCAGCGCCAGCGGCTCGCCGGATGCGGGATGGGGCAGGGTGAGCGTGGTGGCATGCAGCAGCAGGCGCGGGGACCGGGCCTGCACCGGCCCCGGCGCATAAAGGGCATCGCCCAGGATGGGGTGGCCGATGGCCTGCAGGTGCAGGCGCAGCTGGTGCGAGCGCCCGGTCACGGGCTCCAGTTCCAGCCGTGTCGTATCAGCCGCGCTGTCGTACGCCAGCGCCCGCCAGCGCGTGAGGCTGGGCTTGCCGTGTTCAGTGTCCACCTTGCTCAGGGGCCGGTTGGGCCAGTCGGGCAGCAGCGGCAGGTCAATCACGCTCCATGCGCCGTCGCTGGGGCCGGCCAGCGGGCCCTGCACGACGGCTACATAGCGCTTGTACACCTCGCGCGCGGCGAACGCCATGCTCAGGCGGCGCTGCACGGCGGGGCCGCGCGCCAGCACGCACAGGCCGGACGTCGCCATGTCCAGCCTGTGCACGATCAGGGCCTCGGGGTAGCGCTGTTGCACGCGCGCCGACAGGCAGTCCCGCCCGGCCTCGCCGCGTCCGGGCACGCACAGCAGGCCGGCGGGCTTGTCGGCCACCAGCAGGTGTTCGTCCACATGCACAAGGGTCGCCCCTGATAATTCCGCCATGACCGCGTTTCAATCCATTCCGGTGTCGTTGCAGACCATCCTGTTGCTGGTGGCCTCCAATATTTTCATGACCTTTGCCTGGTACGGCCACCTGAAGAACCAGGCCACCGCGCCCTGGTACATCGCGGCGCTGGTCAGCTGGGGTATTGCCCTTTTTGAATACCTGCTGCAGGTGCCGGCCAACCGCATCGGCTTCCAGCAGGCGGGCTTCACGGTCGGTCAGCTCAAGATCATGCAGGAAGTGATTACCCTGGCGGTGTTCGTGCCCTTTGCCATGTTCTACCTCAAGGAGCCGTTCAAGCTGGATTACCTCTGGGCGGCGCTGTGCATGGTGGGGGCGGTGTACTTCATCTTCCGCAGCGGTTGAGGAGCGCACAGGGGTGGGCGCAGGCCGCCGGTTAAACTCGCAGGCCGTCACAAGAACGTCACATATTTGACACACCCCCAGGAGCGAAGCGATGCTGTTTGGCAAGCTGATGCCGCGCGAAGGCAATTTTTTCGAACTGTTCAACCAGCACGCTGACCGCATCGTCGAGGCGGCGCGGGCTTTCTCGCAACTGGTGGCCAACTACAACGACCCGCACCTGCGCGAGCAGTACAACCGCGATGTTGACAATGCCGAGCGCGCCGCCGACCGCGTGACGCATGACGTCAACAAGATGCTGCACAAGACGTTCATCACGCCGATCGACCGTGACCTGATCCACAAGCTGATCAACACCATGGACGACGTGGCCGACCTGATCCAGGACTCCGCCGAGACCATGGCGCTGTACGACGTGCGTCACATGACGGACGAGATCACCCGCCTGACGGACCTGAGCGTCAAGTGCTGCGAGCGCCTGAAAGACGCGGTCAAGCTGCTGGAGAAGATCGCCGATCCCGCCACGGCGGAAGCCGCGCTGAAGACCTGCGAGGAAATCGACCGGCTCGAATCCGACGCCGACCGCGTGATGCGCAGCGCCATGAGCAAGCTGTTCCGCGAGGAGCCCGACGTGCGCGAGGTGATCAAGCTCAAGGCGATCTACGAGCTGCTGGAAACCATCACAGACAAGTGCGAGGACGTGGCCAACGTGATCGAGGGCATCGTCCTCGAGAACTCCTGATCCGCACGGAACACCCGGCATGGAAACGGTACAAGTGGCCCTGTGGGTCGTCGTCCTTCTGGTGGCGCTGGCGCTGGCCTTCGACTTCATGAACGGCTTTCACGACGCGGCGAACTCCATTGCCACCGTTGTGTCCACCGGCGTGCTCAAGCCGGCACATGCCGTGCTGTTCGCGGCGTTCTTCAACTTCGTCGCCATCTTCATTTTCCATCTCAGCGTGGCGGCCACGGTGGGCAAGGGCATCGTTCAGCCCGGCGTAGTGGACACCCACGTGGTCTTTGGCGCGCTGGTGGGCGCGATCACCTGGAACGTGCTGACGTGGTACTACGGCATCCCCAGCAGCTCCTCGCATGCGCTGATCGGCGGCATCGTGGGCGCGGTGATCGCCAAGGCGGGCTCGGGTGCGCTGCTGTCGGCCGGCATCATGAAGACCGTGGCCTTCATCTTCGTGTCGCCCCTGCTGGGTTTCCTGCTCGGTTCGCTGATGATGCTGGCGGTGGCCTGGGTGTTCCGCCGCACTGCGCCTTCGCGGGTGGACTCCTGGTTCCGGCGCCTGCAGCTGGTCTCGGCCGGGGCCTACAGCCTGGGCCACGGCGGCAATGACGCGCAAAAGACCATTGGCATCATCTGGATGCTGCTGATCGCCACTGGCTACACGGCAGCGGGTGACAAGGCGCCCCCTGGCTGGGTCATCATCAGCTGCTATATGGCGATCGCGGCGGGCACCATGTTTGGCGGCTGGCGCATCGTCAAGACCATGGGCCAGAAAATCACCAAGCTCAAGCCCGTAGGCGGCTTCTGCGCGGAAACGGGCGGCGCCATCACGCTGTTCCTGGCCACGGCCCTGGGCATCCCGGTGTCCACCACGCACACCATCACCGGCGCCATCGTGGGGGTGGGCTCGGCCCGGCGGGCATCGGCGGTGCGTTGGGGCGTGGCCGGCAACATCGTGTGGGCCTGGATTTTCACCATTCCCGCGTCAGCCTTCGTAGCGGCCGTGGCTTACTGGGTCAGCCTGCAGATTTTCTGACCAGGGTGATCACTGGCTGATCTTGCGGCCTTCTTCCACCTGGTATTCAAAGTACCGCTGGAAGCTGAAGACGATGCTGGACATCAGCACGGTGGTGCCGATCAGCAGCGACACCACCACCGCGCCAATCGTCAGCCAGTTGGTGCGCCCGGGCGGCGCGTCGGGCGCGGCTTGGGGGTTGAAGCGGGCGTTCCATTTCTCGGGCGTCATCAGGCCGTAGATGATGGCCGTGAGCGCGCAGCCCGCCATGGTGAAGCCCAGCAGCGGAATCAGCACCCAGCTGGCCTGGTCGTCCAGGCCGTACTGCTGGACCCGCTGGATGCCATACAGGCCCAGCGCCGATGGAATGGGCAGCGCCCAGCCCCACATGTCACCCAGGCCATGCAGGTAAAAGCGGTGCAGGCCCAGCGGGCCACCCACAAAGGCGAGCCAGGCCGCCACGGTCTTGTTTTTCATGCGCCCTCTGCGGGCGTGGTGTCACCCGCGCCCAAAAATTTTTCCATCAACACCACGTCCAGCCATTTGCCGAATTTCCAGCCGCAGGACTTGAGCACGCCCACCTCATTGAACCCCAGCGCGCGATGGACACCCACCGAGCCCGCATTGCCCGAATCGCCGATCACCGCGATCAGCTTGCGCACGCCAGCGGCCTCGGCGTGGCGGGCGAGTTCGGCCAGAAGCTGGCGGCCCACGCCCTGGCCCGTGGCGCTGGCGGCCAGGTAAATCGAGTCCTCGGCCGAAAAGCGGTATGCGGGCCGGGGCTTGAACCACTGGCAGTAGGCATAGCCCAGGATGCGCCCGCCGTCCTCGGCCACCAGCCAGGGCAGGCCCTTGGCGCGCACATCGGCACGGCGTGCGGCCATGTCGGCCTCGGTGGGCGGGGTGGTTTCAAATGTGCCCGTGCCATGCAGCACATGGTGGGCATAAATCGCGGTGATGTCGGGCACATCGTCATCGCGGCTGGGTCGGATGGTAAGCATAAAACCTGAAGTTGATATAATGGAAGGCTTTTCAGCGTGTCGCTGGCCGGGTGGCCATGTCGCGTGTCTCAAACGCTGAGAGATTACCGGAAGCAATTCCAGACCACCCAAAGGATAAATCATGGTCGTCATTCGACTCTCCCGCGGCGGCGCCAAGGCCCGTCCGTTCTTCAACATCGTCGTGGCCGACAAGCGTGTGCGCCGTGACGGCCGTTTCATCGAGCGCATCGGCTTTTACAACCCGATCGCCAAGAGCAGCGATGAAAGCATCCGCATCGCCCAGGACCGCCTGACCTACTGGAAGGGCGTTGGCGCCCAGGCCTCCCCGACCGTGGAGCGCCTGATCAAGCAGGCCGCCGCCAAGGCAGCCTGATCAAATGTCCCGGGCTCAGCCGCCGCTGGGCCGCCCCAAGGCGGCTGCGGCCCCCACGGGGGGCAGCGAAGTACACGCAGTGACAAGCGTGGGGGCACTTGATGCTGCCGAACTCCCGGCAGATGCAATCGAAGTCGGGCGCATCGCCGATGCCTGGGGCATCAAGGGCTGGTTCAAGGTCCTGCCCCACAGCGCCTCGCCCGAGGCGCTTTTTTCTTCCAAACGCTGGTATCTGCAGCCGTCCGAGCGCGGGGCCAAGACCTTCTCGGGCACGGTGGTGCTGCGCGTGCGCGAGACCAAGGACCACTCCGACACCATCGTCGCCTGCGCGCAGGACATCCCCGACCGCTCCGCCGCCGAAGCCCTCAAGGGCGCGCGCGTGTTCGTGCCGCGCTCCAGCTTTCCCACGGCGGGTACCGACGAGTACTACTGGGTGGACCTGATGGGCCTGGACGTGGTCAACCGCGAAGGCGTGGCCCTGGGCCGGGTGAGCGACCTGATGGCCACCGGCCCGCAAACCGTGCTGGTGCTGGCTTTCGAGGCGGATGGCAAGCCCCAGGAGCGCCTGATCCCGTTTGTGTCCGCTTATGTCGATGGCGTGGACCTGGCAGCCCGGCGCATCACGGTGGACTGGCAGCCCGACTACTGAGCGGTGCGCACACGCCATGCGCTTTGACGTCATTACCCTGTTTCCCGAGCTGTTTGGCCCGTTTCTGGAGGCTGGCGTCACGCGCCGTGCCTACGAGTCGCGCCAGGTGGATGTGCGTCTGTGGGCGTTGCGCGATTTTGCCGACGGCAATTACCGCCGCGTGGACGACCGGCCCTTTGGCGGCGGCCCGGGCATGGTGATGATGGCCGCGCCGCTGGCGCGCTGTCTGCAGGCGATCCGGGCCGAGCGGGCCGATGCAGCGCCGGTGGTACTGTTCTCGCCCGTGGGCGCGCGGCTGGACCATGCGGCCGTGGCGCAATGGTCTGCCAGCGCCGGCGCGGTGCTGGTCTGCGGCCGCTACGAAGGCATCGACCAGCGCTTCATCGACACCCACGTGGATGTGCAGGTGAGCCTGGGTGACTTTGTGCTGTCGGGCGGTGAAATCGCCGCCATGGCCCTGCTGGATGCGGTCGCCCGCCTTCAGCCCGGCGTGCTGAACGACGAAGGCAGCCACCAGCTGGACAGCTTCAACCCGGCATTGGATGGCCTGCTCGACTGCCCCCATTACACACGGCCTGAAACCTGGGACGGCCAGCCGGTGCCGGCGGCGTTGCTGTCGGGCCACCACGCGCAGATCGAGCGCTGGCGCCGCGACCGCCGGCTTGAAATCACCGCCCGCCACCGCCCCGATCTCATTGCCGCAGCCCGTGCAGCTGGGCGGCTGACGCAGGTGGATGAGGCGGTGCTGGCAAAACCAGCGAAAAATTGTTTATAATCAAAGGCTTTTCGATCCTCTGTCCGGCCGCCCACCGCAGCGCAAACTTTTGCGCTCCGCACGGGCCCCTAGCGTAGCGCGGGCAAGATCCCAGAGGTAAACCATGAATCTGATCCAGACCCTTGAGCAGGAAGAAATCGCCCGGCTCGGCAAGAAAATCCCCGAATTCGCTCCTGGCGACACCGTTGTCGTGAGCGTCAACGTGGTGGAAGGCACCCGCAAGCGTGTGCAGGCCTATGAAGGTGTCGTGATTGCCAAGCGCAACCGCGGCCTGAACAGCGGCTTCACCGTGCGCAAGATCTCCAGCGGCGAAGGCGTTGAGCGTACCTTCCAGACCTACAGCCCGCTGATTGCCGGCATTGAAGTCAAGCGTCGCGGCGATGTGCGCCGCGCCAAGCTGTACTACCTGCGTGACCGCAGCGGCAAGTCGGCCCGCATCAAGGAAAAGCTGCCGAGCAAGGCCGCCGCTGCCCAGTAAGCAGCCCCGCCTTGCCCGAAGCCGCCGCCAGCCCAGTGCTCGTGGCGGCTTTTTCATTCCCGTGCGAACGCCATGCCCATTGACCCCGTCCCTGCCGATACGCCGTTGTCGCGGCTGCCCAACTTCGATCCGCGTGCGGTCGAGGTAACGCGCATCGACGTGCATCTGCCGGCGCTGGCGCGCGACGCCCTGGCGCCTGGGGCGATCCGCCAGCGCTTTGTGCACCCCCCGCAGTGGGAGCCCGAGTTCTGGCTGGAGCGCAAGTTCGCCGACCGCAAGCCCACCCATGCCGCGGTGCTGGTGCCCATCGTCATGCGCGAGCGGCCCACGATGCTGCTGACTGAACGTGCCACGCACTTGTCCACGCACTCAGGGCAGGTGGCCTTTCCCGGCGGCAAATCGGATGAAACCGACAGGGACGCCGCGCACACCGCGTTGCGCGAGGCCCATGAGGAAGTGGGCCTGGACGAGCGCTTCGTCGAGGTGGTGGGCACCTTGCCGACCTATACCACCGGTACCCAGTTCATCGTGACGCCCGTGGTGGCGCTGGTGCAGCCGGGGCATACACTGACGCCCAATGCCTTTGAGGTGGCCGACGTGTTCGAGGTGCCTCTGGATTTCCTGATGAATCCGGCGCACCACCGCCACCACGCGGTCGAGTTCGCCGGCGTGCGGCGCGAATGGCTGTCCATGCCCTACATGGATGGCAGTACCGAGCGGTTCATCTGGGGTGCCACCGCGGGCATGCTGCGCAACTTCTACCGCTTCCTCTCGGCCTGAGGTCTCCAGCGAGGCCCTCCGCAATAGCCCGGCGCTATCATTGCGCCATGAGTTTTTTCGCCATCCTGTTCGCGCTGTTGCTGGAGCAGGTTCGTCCGCTGGCGCGTCACAATGCGATCCACGCCGCGCTGCGCGGCTGGGCACGGCAGGTCAGCCGCAACTTCGACGCCGGCAAAACGCATCACGGCTGGGTGGCCTGGACGCTGGCGGTTATGGTGCCGTCGCTGGCCACGCTGGGCATCTACTGGCTTCTGGTCTGGACCGTGGGGTGGCCATTTGCCGTGCTGTGGAGCATTGCCATCCTGTACGTCACGCTGGGCTTCAGGCAGTTCAGCCACCATTTCACCGAGATCCGCGATGCCCTGGATGCGGGCGACGAATCCCGCGCGCGCGAGCTGCTGGCGCAGTGGCAACAGGTGGATGCCAGCGAGCTGCCGCGCAGCGAAATCGTGCGTCACGTCATCGAGTATTCCGTGCTGGCGGCCCACCGCCATGTGTTCGGGGTGCTGGGCTGGTTCTCGGTGCTGGCCGCGCTGGGCCTGGGCCCGTCGGGCGCCGTGCTGTACCGCATGAGCGAGTTCGTGGGCCGCTACTGGAAGTACCGCAGCAAGGCCAAGCAACAACCGGCCAGCGCCGCGCTGCAGGGCGCCGCCGCCCGCGCCTGGCGCGCCATTGACTGGCTGCCCGCGCGCGCCACGGCCCTGGGCTTTGCGGTGGTGGCTTTGAGGAAGCGATTGACAGCTGGCGCAATTATTCGCAGCGATTTCCTGATGACAATGACGGCGTGGTGCTGGCCGCCACGTCCGGCGCGATCAATGTCCGCCTGGGTGGCGAGGCCCTGAAGACCGTTTTCGCACCCAACAGCTCCGGTACCTTCCAGGCGGCCACTGGCAACGAGCCGCCTGCCGGCGTGGAGGCCACCCCCGGCCGTGAGCCCGAGGTGGGGCACCTGCGCAGTGTCGTGGGCCTGGTCTGGCGCTCGGTGGTGCTGTGGATGGTGCTGCTGGCCTTGCTGACGCTGGCACGGCTGCTGGGCTGATGAGCGGGAGTGCTTTTTTCAGCCCTGTGGTGGCGGGCCTGACGCCCTATGTGCCCGGCGAGCAGCCGCGCATCGCCAACCTGGTCAAGCTCAACACCAACGAAAATCCCTACCCGCCATCCGCTCGCGTGGTGCAGGCCATCACCACCGCGGCCAGCCAGGGCCTGCAGCTGTACCCCGACACGGAGTCCACCGCGCTGCGCCAGGCCGTGGCGCGGCACCATGGCATCGACGCGTCGCAGGTGTTTGTGGGCAACGGCTCGGACGAAGTGCTGGCGCACGCGTTTTTCGCGTTCTTCCAGCAGGGCAAGCCCCTGCTGATGCCGGATGTGAGCTACAGCTTCTACGCCGTGTATTGCCGGCTCTACGGCATTGCGGCGCAGATGGTTCCGCTGGACGCTGCCATGCAGATCGATGTGCGCGGCTATGCCGCGGCCAATGCGGGTGGCGTGGTCATTGCCAACCCCAACGCACCGACGGGCTGCGCGCTGGCGTTGGGTGAGGTGGAGCAACTGCTGCAAAGCCAGCCGGGCTGCGTGGTGCTGCTGGACGAAGCCTATGTGGACTTCGGCGCGGCCAGTGCCATCCGCCTGGTGGACCGCTATCCCAACCTGCTGGTGGTGCACACGCTGTCCAAGAGCCGGTCGCTGGCCGGCCTGCGCGTGGGGCTGGCCTTTGGCCAGCGGCCGCTTGTCGATGCGCTGGAGCGCGTCAAGAACAGCTTCAATTCCTATCCGCTGGACCGCCTGGCCCAGGCGGGCGCTGTTGCCGCCTATGAAGACACAGCGTACTTCGAGCAGACGCGCAGCGCCGTCATCCGCTCGCGCGAGGCCCTGGTGGCGCAGCTGCAGGGCCTGGACTTTCAGGTCCTGCCGTCGTCGGCCAATTTCGTGTTGGCCAGCCACCCCGCGCAGGATGCCGCCACGCTGGCCGCGCGGCTGCGCGAGGTGGGCATCCTGGTGCGGCACTTCAGGCTGCCGCGCATCGAGCAATATCTGCGCATCAGCATCGGCACGCCAGCCCAGTGCGACGCCCTGGTGCAGGCACTGGGCCGGCTCGTTCAGTAGCGTTTGGGCTGTGACAACTCGGCAAACAGGTCGCTGTAGATTTTGTGGCGGCGTGCGCTGATGTCGGTGGGGCCAGGCTCTGCCTTGACCTGGGCCATGACGCCGCAGCCGGGTTCATGCAGGTGGGTGCAGTTGTAGAACCTGCAGTTGTCGGTATGGGCCCGCAGGTCCGGCATGCAGCTGGCCAGGTTCATCGGGTCGATATGGTTCAGGCCGAATTCCTGGAAGCCAGGCGAATCGATCAGCGCCGTGGTGCGCGCCTCATCCACCCAGTACCAGGTGGTGCTGGTGGTGGTGTGCTTGCCCGAATTCAGTGCCTGCGAGATTTCATTGGTCTCGGCCAGCGCACCCGGCACCAGCAGGTTGATCAGCGTGCTCTTGCCGGCGCCCGACGGGCCCAGCACCAGGGTGGTCTTGCCCTGCAGATGCTTGAGCAGGTGCGCCCGGTCCACATCACCCGACAGGCGCAGGCACAGCGGCAGCACGCCGTAGTGCATGTGCTGGTAGGGCAGCAGGCGGCTCCAGGCACGCTCGAATGGCTCCACCAGGTCGCTCTTGTTCAGCGCAATGATGGGGCGGATGCGCTCGGCTTCCGCTGCAATCAGCGCGCGCGCCAGCTGGCTTTCGGAAAACTCGGGCTCCGCGGCGATCAGGATCAGCACCTGGTCCAGGTTGGCGGCGAATGACTTGGTGCGGATTTCGTCCTGGCGGTAGAACAGGTTGCGCCGCTGCTCGACCTTCTCCACCGTGCCTTCGTCCTGCGACGGCAGCCACAGCACGCGGTCGCCCACGACGACCTGGCTTTTCTTGCCGCGCGGGTGGCAGATGACGCGCTGACCCTCGGGAGTTTCCACCAGACAATGGCGGCCGAAGCTGCCGACGACCAAGCCCTTGTCCAGCGCGGCGGTGGAGGCCAATGTGCTTCAGCCCAGCAGCGCGTCTATGCGTGACGCGCAATCGAAATCGGTTTCGGAGATACCGTTGACGTCGTGCGTGTTGAAACGCACCACACAGCGGTTGTAATGCACCGACAGGTCCGGGTGGTGGTCCTGCGCGTTGGCAATGAAGGCCAGCGCATTCACAAAGGAAATCGTCTCGTGGTAGTTGGCGAAGGTGTAGGTCTTCTGGATGGCCACATCGGCGCCGTCGCCGGTCAGTGACCAGCCCGGCGCGGCGGCCAGGCGCGTGACGATCTCGGTGGGCTTGAGCGCCCTGCGGCTTTTGGTGGACCAGTCCACCTTGCTCAGCATGCTGGTCATGCGGTCATCCTTGCAAGCCGCTCGGAGGCCGGCGGGTGGGAGTAATAGAACTTCACGAACACCGGGTCCGGCGTCAGCGTGGAAGCGTTGTCTTCGTACAGCTTGAGCAGGGCGGTGCTCAGGTCCTGCCCGCTGGTGTGTACGACGGCGTAGGCATCGGCTTCAAATTCGTGCTTGCGCGACAGCTGCGCGAACAGCGGCGAGATGAAGAACGTGAACACCGGCACGGCCAGCAGGAACAGCAGCAGCGCCAGTGCGTCGTTGGGCGCGTCCATGTTGGGCCGCACGCCCAGGCCGGTGTAGAACCAGGCCTGCGTGGACAGCCAGCCCAGCAGCGCGAAGCCGGCCAGGCTGAGCGCAAACAGGCTCACGATGCGCTTGAGGATGTGCTTGTGCCTGAAATGGCCCAGCTCATGGGCCAGCACGGCATCCACCTCGCCCGGTGACAGCTTGGCCAGCAAGGTGTCGTAGAACACCACGCGCTTGGCGGCGCCAAAGCCGGTGAAATACGCGTTGGCATGGGCACTGCGCTTGCTGCCGTCCATCACGAACAGGCCCTTGGCCGCAAAACCGCAACGCTGCATCAGCGCCGTCACGCGCGCCTTGAGGGTTTCGTCCTCCAGCGGCTGGAACTTGTTGAACAGCGGCGCGATGAATGTGGGGTAGATCAGCAGCAAAAGCAGGTTGAACGCCATCCACACGCCCCAGGCCCACAGCCACCAGGTGCCGCCGGCCGCGCCCATCAGCCACAGGATCAGCCAGGCGACGGGCAGGCCGATGACGATGCCCACGGCGGTGGACTTGAGCGTGTCGGTGACCCACAGGCGCCAGGTCATCTTGTTGAAGCCAAAGCGCTCTTCAATCACAAAGGTCTGGTACAGCGTAAATGGCAGGTCGATCAAGCCACCGATCAGCATGAAGGCGCCCAGCAGTGCCAGTTGCTGTCCCATGCCGCCGCCCAGCCAGGCCAGCAGTGCCTGGTTCAGGCCGTGCAGCCCGCCCAGCAGTGTCCAGCCCAGCAGCACGGCGGCGCCAAAGGCCAGTTCCAGCAGCCCGAAGCGCGCCTTGACGATGGTGTAGTCAGCCGCCTTCTGGTGGGCGGGCAGGCTCACGGCGCCGGCAAACGGGGCCGGCACACTGGCACGGTGCGTGGCCACGTGGCGGATCTGGCGCGTCGCCAGCCAGAATTTCACCAGCAGCCCGGCCACCAGAGCGGCGGCAAAGCCCAGGGTCATGAGGGAAGAAGCATCCATAACCTTCCAGTTTAGGCCATCGGCGACAATCGCAAGCATGTCTGACGCCACTCCCACCCTGACCAAATCCGACCAGAACCTCATCTGGCTTGACTGCGAAATGACCGGGCTTGACCCCGAGACGGACCGCCTGATTGAAATCGCCGTGATCGTCACCGACGCCATGCTCGCCACGCGCATCGAAGGCCCGGTGCTCGTCATTCACCAAAGCGATGAACAGCTGGACCGCATGGACGCCTGGAACAAGGGCACCCACGGGCGCAGCGGCCTGATCGACAAGGTCAAGGCTTCCACGGTGACCGAGGTGCAGGCTGAGCAGCAGATCCTGGACTTCCTGGCGAAATACAGCCCGAAGAACGTGGCGCCCATGTGCGGCAACACCATCAGCCAGGACCGCCGCTTCCTGGTGAAGTACATGCCGAAGCTGGAGGCATTCTTTCACTACCGCAACCTGGACGTCAGCACGCTGAAGGAGCTGGCCAAGCGCTGGCGGCCCGAGGTGTACAACGCGTTCAAGAAGCAGCAAAAGCACACGGCGCTGGCCGATGTGCACGAGTCGATTGACGAACTGGTGTACTACCGCGAGCACTTTCTCAGGTTGGGTTGAGCCGGTGGATTAGGTGTAAACCCGAATTCGTGCCATAATCAAAGGCTGCGCTGCGGACAGCTGCGCATTTTGTGCATCTCCCTTCACACCATGGCTCAACGAATGAGCCGCCCGCGCCCGTCAGTCCCTGACAGCTGCCCGGTAGTCGTTTGATGGTTGATGTCTTTTAACCATTGACGACGGCACTCCCACACCAGGGGTGTTGGCGTGTGAGTAAACATGACTGACTCTTTTGAAGTAAAGGGCGACTTTTCGCCTGCCGAATCCTTTGTTGAACCCGCTTTTGACGCTGTTGACAGCGCCGTCGCGGATACGCCCGTGGAGGCCGTTCCCAACGGCTTCGTGAAGCTGGGCCTGGCGGACGAACTGCTGCGTGCCGTGGCCGACCTGGGCTACACCCAGCCCACGCTGGTGCAGGAAAAGGTCATTCCGCTGGCCCTGCCCACCGGTGACAGCGCCGCCAGGGCCTATATCGACCTGATGGTCTCCAGCCAGACCGGCAGCGGCAAGACCGCGGCGTTCCTGCTGCCCGTGCTGCACACACTGTTGTCGCAAAAGGCCCAGGCGCAAGCCGAAGAACGCGCCGCCTTTGAGCGTGCCGCAGCTGAAGCGCAAGCCCGGGGCGAACCCGCGCCCAAGCGCCCCAAGCGCAAGGACCCGACCAACGCCCGCAATTTCAAGGCCGCCGTTCCCGGCGCGCTGATCGTCTGCCCCACGCGTGAACTGGCCCAGCAGGTGGCGCATGACGCCATTGACCTGGTGCAGCATTGCCGTGGCCTGCGCATCGCCAGCATCGTGGGCGGCATGCCCTACCAGCTGCAGATTGCCAAGCTGCAGAACGCCGACCTGGTGGTTGCCACGCCCGGCCGCCTGCTGGACCTTCAGCGCTCCCTGCAGATCAAGCTGGACCAGGTGCAGTTCCTGGTGGTGGACGAGGCCGACCGCATGCTTGATCTGGGCTTCTCGGACGATCTGGCCGAAATCAACCAGCTGACGATCGAGCGCAAGCAGACCATGATGTTCAGCGCCACTTTCGCGCCGCGCATCCAGCAGCTGGCCGCGCGCGTGATGCGCCAGCCGCAGAAGGTGCAGATCGACACGCCGCAGGAAAAGCACGCCAATATCAAGCAGGTGCTGTTCTGGGCAGACAATGCCCAGCACAAGCGCAAGCTGCTGGACCACTGGCTGCGCGACACCACGATCAACCAGGCCATTGTGTTTGCCAGCACGCAAGTGGAATGCGACGGCCTGGCCAACGATCTGCAGCAAGCCGGCTTTGACGCTGTGGCGCTGCATGGCGCGCTGAGCCAGGGCCTGCGCAACCGCCGCCTGATGGCGCTGCGCAATGGCCAGGTGCAGGTGCTGGTGGCCACCGACGTGGCCGCGCGCGGCATCGACGTGCCCACCATTACCCACGTTTTCAACTATGGCCTGCCCATGAAGGCAGAGGACTACACGCACCGCATCGGCCGCACCGGCCGTGCCGGGCGCGACGGCCTGGCCGTGACGTTTGCCGAGTTCCGTGACCGCCGCAAGATCTTTGACATCGAGGGCTACAGCAAGCAGGCTTTCAAGGCTGAGGTGATCCCGGGCCTGGAGCCGCAGCAGCGTGCCCCGCAAGGCGGCCGTCCGCAATTTGATTACAGCAACCGCGGCCGCCGTGACAACGGCCCGCGTGACCGCAACTTTGGCGGTAACCGCAGTGGCGGCTTCGGCGGTGGCTTTGCCCCGCGTGAAGACCGTGGCTTTGACCAACGCCGTGATGGCGCGGGCTATGGCCGCAAGCCCGGTTTTGGCGACGTGGGCGCATCACGCTCGTTTGAAGGCCGCCCGCCGCGCGACGGCTTTGCCGCGCCGCGGGGTGACTTCACGCCGCGCAAGCCCGCCTTTGCCAAGCCGGCCGGTCCGCGCCCCTACACGCCGCACGACGCGCGCAAGCGCCCGGCCAAGCCGGCCCGCTGACGGCTGGCCGTGGGCCGGCCACGGCCCCGCGGTTCAGTTATGCGACACGGCGCGCCCGATCTCGGGCCAGCGCCGGTGCATGTAAATCCACGCCACCAAGCCTACGCTCATCATCAGCAATGATGAGACGGCCAGGGCGCGCGTGGAATGCATGACCAGCGGCGCAATCACGCCGGCCACGATGCCGTTGGCCGTGGAGCCGATCACCGCCTGCAACGACGAGGCGAGTCCGCGGCGGTGCGGGTACAGGTCCAGCACCAGCAGCGTCACCACCGGCACCATCAGGGCCCAGCCAAAGCCGAACACGGCGATAGGCAGCAGGGCCCAGGACGGATGGGCGGCGAACGTCAGGTTGGCTGCCACGTTGGCCAGCGACACCAGCACCATGATCACGAAGCCGTTGCGGATCTGCCGCTTGGGCGCAATCCGCCCGGCCAGCCGGCCGCTGGCCCACGAGCCGCCCATGATGCCGGCAATCGTCAGCAGGAAAAACCAGAAGAATTGCGTGGGCGTGAGGCCCAGGTGCGTGCCGAGGAATTCAGGCGCGCACAGCACATACAGGAACATGCCGTTGAACGGGATGCCGCTGGCCAGCGCCAGCAGCAGGAAGCGGGGGTTGGAGCACAGCTCCCAATAGCCATGCATCAGGTGGCGCACATTGAAGGGCTGGCGCTGCGTGACATGCAGCGTTTCGGGCAGCAGCCGGAAGTTCGCCACCCACAGGGCCACGCCCACGGCCGTGAGGAACCAGAAGATGCTGTGCCAGCCCGCATGCACAAACAGCCAGCCGCCAATGATGGGGGCGATGGCGGGCGCCACGCCAAAGTAGATGGTCACCTGGCTCATGACCTTCTGTGCCTGGGCCGGTGGGAACATGTCGCGGATCACCGCGCGCGACACCACGATGCCCGCGCCTGTGGACAGCCCCTGCAGGCCGCGAAAAAACACCAGCTGGCCGATGGTCTGCGACAGCGCGCAACCCGCCGAGGCCAGCGTGAACGCCGCAATGCCCCACAGCACCACGGGCCGGCGTCCGAAGCTGTCGGCCAGCGCGCCGTGAAACAGGTTCATGAACGCAAAGCCGAACAGGTAGGCCGACAGGGTCTGCTGCATTTCGACCGGCGACGCGCCCAGCGAGCGTGCGATGCCCGAAAAGGCTGGAATGTAGGTGTCGATGGAAAACGGGCCCAGCATGCCCAGCAGCGACAGCAGCAGGGCCAGCGCCCAGCGGGGGGCGCGCCACAATTTGCCGGCTTCAGGGTTCATGGGGGTGGCCTTGAAAGCAGAAGGGGACCTTGCCGTGCGGCAAGATCCCCGGGAAAAGTGGTGGGTCCTGAGTGACTCGAACACTCGACCTACGGATTAAGAGTCCGCTGCTCTACCAACTGAGCTAAGAACCCACTTTAAAACCTGTGCTGTGGTGGAGAGGAGGAGGATCGAACTCCCGACCTTCGCATTGCGAACGCGACGCTCTCCCAGCTGAGCTACCCCCCCACAACAGCCGATATTCTAACAATATGAGCGGGTGGTTTGGCGAAGCCGCAATTATGCCTTATTGCATGCCGTTCCTGCTGGCCAGTTCCACAAAAAGCCCGGCGTGGTCCAGGTCGGTCAGGCCGTGTTCGATGCCGTCGGCATAGAGCTGCTCGAAGAGCTTCGTCACAGGGGCATCAAAGCCGATCTCCTCGGCCGTGGCCAGCGCGTTGCGCAGGTCCTTGAGCTGCACTGACATGCGCGCGCGCGGCGCAAAGTCGCGCTCGACCATGCGCTGGCCATGCACCTGCAGGATGCGGCTGTCGGCAAAGCCGCCGGTGATGGCTTCCTTGACCTTGGCCATGTCGGCCCCACCCCGCGCGCACAGCAGCAGCGATTCGGCCACCGCGCCAATGGTGATGCCCACGATCATCTGGTTGGCCAGCTTGGTGAGCTGGCCCGTGCCGTGCGGACCCACATGCGTGGCGCGCCCGAACACCTGGAACACCGGTTGCGCGCGCTCGAAGTCCTCGGGACGTCCGCCGGCCATGATGACCAGCGTGCCAGCCTCGGCGCCCACGGTGCCGCCGGAGACCGGTGCATCCAGGTGCGCGACGCCGATGTCCGCCAGCCGCGCCGCATGGTCGCGGGCTTCGCGCGGCTTGATGGAGGCCATGTCGATCACCAGCGTGCTGGGCTTCATGGCCCGTGCCGCGCCCTGGGCGAAGAGCACGTCTTCCACGACCGCGCCGTTTTCCAGCATGCTCACCACCACCTCTGCGGCGCCCGCGGCCTGCGCCGCGCTGGCGTGCACTGTGGCGCCAAAGGCGGCCACACGTTCTGCCTTGTCGCGGCTGCGGTTCCACACGTGCACCTCGTGGCCCGCCTCGCACAGGCGGCGCGCCATGGGAAAGCCCATGAAGCCAATGCCCAGTACTGCAATTTTCATCACTGCTCCTGCCGTTGTTGACAGCATGATCGCGCCAACGGCGCGGCGGTTACTGTCAGGCGGCTTTCAGCAGTGGTGCTGCAAACAGGGCTTCCATTTCGCGGCGCACCTTGTAAGCGTGTGTGCCGGTGTCGATGGCGACGTCGGCCCAGCTCAGCGATTGCCCTTTCTTCACGGGCCGCACGACCTTGATGCCATGCGCCAGGCCCAGCGGCAGGCCACCCATTTGCACCGAACGTTGCGCGGGCAGCAGCTTGCCCCACACCGTGTAGCCGCCTTCGCCGTCCAGCAGCTCGCCCGGCTGCAGGTCGCGCTTGGCCGTTGCCACCACGTCGGCATTCCAGCCCGTGGCCACGCCGGTGGGTTCGCCGCGCAGCGCCACGCTGGCCACGCTCACACCCACTTCCAGACCGATCAGGTGCCAGCGCTTGTACAGCGTGAAATAGCGCCCGCTCGGGTCGGTGTGGGCGTTGTATTCCTCAAAGCAGTTCCTGATGTAGTCCGTCTCACCCTCCACGGTGACCCACACGCCCATGCGGATGTCGTACGGGATCTTGCGGCCGTCGGTTTCCAGCGACGAGATCACCTCCACCATGCCCTTGCGCTCCAGCACGCCGCCTTCGCTGATCGGGCGGGTGACGTAGGGAATGTCTTCCACGCTCGCCGGCGGGTACAGCAGGCCGTTGGACGGCACGCCCAGCCCCGTGGCGTTGGAGACGGCGGTGCTTTCGATGGAGGGCTTGGAGCCGTCCAGGAAGCTGTTGAACATCTTGGGATTGAGGCCGCCGCGCACGGCCTGCTCGGGCGTCAGGCCGTAGTAGCCCCACACGGTGTCTGGCGTGGATTCGCTGAAGTGCGGCAGCCACTTGTGCCCACGCCCGGCGGCCACCACGGGGAAGCCGCAGGTGCGAGCCCAGTCCACCAGGTCGCAGATCAGCGCGGGCTGGTCGCCAAATGCGAGCGAATACACCACGCCCGCGGCCGCTGCCTTGCGCGCCAGCAGCGGGCCGCAGAACGCGTCGGCCTCCACCGTCACGTTCACCACATGCTTGCCATGGGCGAATGCCTCCAGGCAATGGTCCACCGCCGCAATGGGGTGGCCCGTGCATTCGACGATCACGTCAATCGCCGGGTGGCGCACCAGCGCCTGCCAGTCGTCGCTGATGTGGGTGTTGCCGTCCTTCACGGCGGCATCCAGCGATGCGGCCGCGGTCTGGGCCGGCTGCCAGCCCACGCGCGCCAGGTTGGCGCGCGCGCCGTCGGGTGACAGGTCGGCAATGCCCACCAGGTGCACGCCGGGCGTGCGCGGAACCTGCGCGAGGTACATGGAGCCGAACTTGCCCGCGCCGATCAGGCCCACGCGCACGGGCTTGCCGTCGGCGGCGCGCTGCTGCAGTTTGCTGTGGAGGTTCATCAGGCGGCCTTTTTCATTTCATCGAAAGGCACCGGCGATGTCTGCAACGCGCTGGCGGGCAGGCCGTCCTTCCAGGGCAGGTCCACCGGGTAGTCCTTGAGCAGGCAGTCGTCAGGCAGGCATTCGATCGGCGTGAAGTCTCGGTGGGCGATGTACTCGGGCCGCTTGGGCCGGCGGATGTGGTTGCTCACGGCGCACAGGCTCAGGTACACCGCCACACGGTGCCAGGGCGACAGGTTGCTGCCCGAGGCATGCACCAGGCAGCTGTGGAACAGGATCATCGAGCCCGCCGGGCCCTTGGGGCTGACGATGCCACTCCCGACGAGGCGGCCCGCCTCGTCGTACCTGCCTTTGCCACCGGCGCGTTCCACCAGCTGGCCGATCAGGTCGTTGTCCACCGTCCACAGCGGGTAGCTGGTGGTGGTGAGGTCATGTTTGGCTTCCACCACGCCTTTCTTGTGGCTGCCGGGAATGAACATCAGCGGCCCGTTGTGCTCGTTCACATCGTCCAGGAAGATGGCCACGTTCATGGCGCGCTCGGTGGGCATCATGTCGTCATTGAGCCAGGTGCCGTAGTCCTGGTGCCACTGCCACACGTCGCCTTCGAACGCGGCCTTGCCGTTGATCTTGAACTGGTGCATGTACAGCTTTTCGTTGAACAGGTCCTGCACCGGCTCGATCATGCGCGGGTGGCGCGCCAGCCGCGCGAACGGCTCGCTGTACATGTGGGCGGCGAAATTGGTGCGCACGGCGTCCTTGCCCTTTTCGCGCACGTTGTAGGCCTCGCGCCGGCTGTACAGCTCGGGCACGGCGTCGGTCAGGGTGCGGGTTTCTTCCGGGGTGAACTGCCCGGGAAAGAACAGGTAGCCGTCGCGGTCGAACTGTTCGATCTGCTGCTGGGTGAGTCTCATCGCTTGTCTCCTTGGTGTGATTTGAGAACCTGGGTCAGCCGGGCTGCAAGGTTGCCGCCGGCGTGCTGGCCGTGCTCCTCGATCAGGCGCACGGCGGTGGCGGCATCGCCCGCGCCAATGGCGCGGGCGATGGCCTCGTGTTCGTCCCAGACGGCTTGGCGCTGGCGTTCCTCGCGCAGCACCGCGCCCATCACGCGGCGCAGGTGGCGCCAGTGCTGCAACGCGGTCTGGCCGATCAGCGGGTTGCCCGACGCGGCGTAGATCGCCTCGTGGAATGCCATGTCGGCGTCGATCATGGCCTTGACGTTCTTGCCGCGCGCGGCCTTGCGGCCCTGCTCGACGAGCCCTGAGTCCAGCTGCGCGCGCTGCCGCGCGGCCAGCCGCGCCGCCAGCGCATCGAGCGCACCTCGCACCTCATAGACGCCCAGCATCCAGTCCACGTCCAGCGGTGCCACCAGCACGCCGCGGCCCGGCGCGTCATGCACGAAACCGTCTTTCTTGAGCAGGCGCAGCGCCTGCAGCACCGGTTGGCGCGACACGGCCAGCTGCTCGGCGATGTCTTCCTGCGTGATGCGCTGGCCGGGCGCGAGGGAGCCCTCGCTGATGGCGTCCAGCAGGGCGCGGTAGACCTGGTCCACCAGATCGGGTGCGGCTTCGAGCTTGAGCAACTGGGCGGGCATGGGGCGGGGTTCTTTGAACTCTGAATACAGAATACGATAACCCCGGCCAGTGGATCTACGGACTTACCCGCAGGCTGGCTGTGCGAACATGCCGGGCGTCAAATCACCGAAAGTTGCCCATGGCCTCCTACGACACTGCCTGGCTGGACCGCATGTACAACAACCGTGCCCTGGTGCCGGATCACGCCGCTTACTTCAGCCGCTGGGCGGCCGATTCGGCCGCTGTGCGAAGCGCGCAGCCCTGCACGCTGGACGTGCCCTACGGCACCGGCCCCAACGAGACGCTGGACATCTTTCCGGCCGCCAAGGCGGGGGCGCCGGTGCTGGTGTTCATCCACGGCGGCTACTGGCGTTCGCTGGACAAGTCCGACCATTCCTTCGTGGCGCCGCCGCTGGTGCGCGAGGGCGCCTGCGTGGTCGTGCCCAACTACGCGCTGTGCCCGGCGGTGACGGTGCCGCAGATCGCCATGCAGATGGTGCAGGCGCTGCTGTGGGTGCATGCGCACATTGCCCGTTTTGGCGGCGACCCGGCGCGCATCACCGTGGCCGGCCATTCGGCGGGCGGGCATCTGGCGGCGCTGCTGCTGGCCTGTCACTGGCCCGCGCTGGGCGCCGACCTGCCCCCCGGCCTGGTGCGCAACGCGCTGTCGATTTCAGGGCTGTACGACCTGGACCCCATCCGGCACACCCCGTTCCTGCAGCCGTCGTTGCGGCTCACGCCGCAGGACGCCCTGCGGGCCAGCCCCGCCTGCATGCCAGCGCCGCGCGCCGGCGTGCTCTACACCGTGGCCGGTGGCGATGAAAGCGCGGAATTCCTGCGCCACAACGCGCTGATCCGCAAGGTATGGGGCCAGCGCACCGTGCCGGTGTGCGAGGCGCTGGCGGGCCTGAACCACTTCAGCGTGCTGGATGCGCTGGTGCAGCCAGGCCACCGGCTGCATGCGCTGGCCGTGCAGCTGCTGCGCCGGTGATGGCGCAGCGCCTGCGCGCCGGGCTGGCCTGCCTGCTGGCATTGCTGCTCTGCGCGTGCGGTGGCGGCGCTGACGAGCCCCGGCCACCGGCCGACGTGCCACGCCAGGCCCCGCTGGCCCGGCCTGCCAGCTGCGGCCAGACCGACCTGCGTGCCTGGCTGCATGCGCAGATGCAGGACCAGTATTTCTGGAGCAGCCAGATGCCCGCGCCTGATGCGTGGGCGGCGTCCACGGATGCGTACTTCCGCTCCATGCTGCATCTGCCGCTGGACCGCTACAGCTACACCCAGCCCGCCGCCGCGTTCGACCAGTTCTACCGCGAAGGCACGCGCACAGGCTATGGCTACACCGTGGTCTGGGCCGACGCAGCCCAAACGCAGCTGCGCGTTCGCCATGTGGAGCCGCACAGCCCCGCGGCGGCGGCGGGCCTGCGCCGTGGCGACCTGGTGCTGGCCATCGACGGGCAGCCGCCGCAGGCCGTGGCGCAGGGGCTGCCGGCCGTGACCACGCCGGGCGTGCCCCGGCGGTTCAGCGTGCTGGGGGTGGACGGCACCCACCGCGAGTTCACGGTGCTGTCGGCCACTTTCAGCCTGGCGTCGGTGGCGTCGCAGCGGGTGTTGCAGGTTGCATCCCAGGCGGGGGCGCCGCGCGTGGTGGGCTATTTCGCGTACCACGAGTTCATCGTGCCCAGCGAGACGCACCTGGATGCCGTGTTCCGTGAATTCATCGCCGCGGGCGTCAATGAGCTGGTGCTGGACCTGCGCTACAACGGCGGCGGCGATGTGATGATGGCGCGCGGCCTGGCCAGCATGATTGGCGGCAAGCGCGTGGACCGCGAGGTGTTCGCCGAATTCCGCTACAACAGCCGCAACGCCGCGGCGAACTTCAAGCTGCCCCTGACGGCCAACATCGGCTTGCTGCCGGGTCCGCCGCTGGAAGGGCTGCGCCGCGTGGTGGTGATCACGTCGGCAGAAACCGCCTCGGCCAGCGAACTGCTGATCAACGCGCTGCGGCCTTTCATGCCGGTGGTGCTGGTGGGGCAGACGACCTATGGCAAGCCCTATGGTTTCCAGCCGCGCACCGAGTGCGGCACCAGCTTCAACCCGGTGGCATTCGAGACGCTGAATGCCCTGGGCGAGGGCCGCTTCGTGGACGGCTTTGCCCCGTGGTGCGAAGCCGCGGACAGCCTGGACCATGCATTGGGCGACCCGGACGAAGCCTCGCTGGCCGCGGCGCTGCATTACCTGCGGTTTGACGCCTGCCCCGCGCCCGCGGCGCGCCAGCCCCAGTCGGCGCGCCTGGGGCCACGCGCCGCCGGTGCGCTGGGTGACACCGTGCCCGCCGGCATGTGGCTGCATTGAGCCTCAGCGGCGGGCCTGTGCAGGCCTACATCAGCAGGTGCTCGCCCGCGTTGTCGCCACCCAGGATGACGTAGTTGACCTTGCGGATGTCCAGCAGCTTCGTGCCACCGGCGTAGCTGATGGAGGACTGCACGTCTTCTTCCATCTCGCGCAGCGTGTCGGCCAGCCTGCCCTTGATGGGCTCCAGGATGCGTTTGCCTTCCACGTGCTTGTACTCGCCCTTGTTGAAGTCGCTGGCCGAGCCGTAGTACTCCTTGAACAGCTCGCCGTCCACCTCGACCGTCTTGCCGGGGGATTCTTCATGGCCAGCAAACAGCGAGCCGATCATGACCATGGTGGCACCAAAGCGCACGCTCTTGGCAATGTCGCCATGGCTGCGGATGCCGCCGTCGGCAATGATGGGCTTGGTGGCCACGCGTGCGCACCACTTGAGCGCGCTCAGCTGCCAGCCGCCGGTGCCAAAGCCGGTCTTCAGCTTGGTGATGCAGACCTTGCCCGGGCCCACGCCGACCTTGGTGGCGTCGGCGCCCCAGTTTTCCAGGTCGATCACGGCCTCGGGCGTGGCCACGTTGCCCGCGATCACGAAAGCCGTGGGCATTTTTTCCTTCAGGTAGCCGATCATGTTCTTCACGCTGTCGGCATGCCCGTGGGCGATGTCGATGGTGATGTACTCGGGCGTCAGGCCCTGGGCCACCAGCTGGTCCACCGTGTCGTAGTCGGGCTTTTTCACGCCCAGCGAGATCGACGCAAACACGCCCTGGGCCTGCATGTCCTTGACGAACTTCACGTTGTCCAGGTCGAAGCGGTGCATGACATAGAAGTACCCGGCCTTGGCCATCCACGCGCAGATGGTTTCGTCCACCACGGTCTTCATGTTGGCCGGCACCACCGGGATGCGGAAGGTGCGCTTGCCCAGCGTCACGCCGGCGTCACACTCGGAGCGGCTTTCCACGCGGCACTTGCGCGGCAGCAGCAATACGTTGTCGTAGTCGAAAATTTCCATGAGAAAACCAGGCTCCTGAAAGCTGTTTGTGGAACAGAGGAGAGCGCTTGGCTTGGCCGGCTTTGCTGCGCAGGCGGCAACAAAAAACCGGGACCAAGAAACTTGGGCCCGGTGGCTGATTCTACGGCTTTCAGCGCGCGGCGTCACATACCGATTGCGCTATGCCGTGTATATGGCCCTGGGCATCTTCCACCCAGCCGATGACGCGCAGCCGCTCGGCGCGCACGCCTTCGGCAATGAGCATCGGGCGGCTTTCCAGCAGCCGCGCCGGCGCCCGGCTGGCCTGCCAGGGCACCTGCAGCAGGTTGCGCACCAGGTTGCGCTCCACGGCCGTGCCCTCGGTGCCCACGGGGATGGTCTCCACCAGCGCCAGCCAGGCTGTCCAGCGGCCGCGCGCGGCAGGCTTCATCTCGATCGACGCGCCGATGTAGTCGTTGAACGGCATGCCGTGGGCCACGCGCAGCGTGCGTTTGGCCACCGTGCGGCCACGCGCCTGATCGGTCTGCGGTGGCGCGTCGCGGCCCAGCGCCTGCAGCCGGGCCAGGCTGTCGCGCGTGGCGGCGGCTGACAGCGGCGCGTCGTCACCGCGGCCGCCGGGCACGATCCAGTCCAGTGCCACCTCGCCGCGCTGCGCGGCGGGGGCCTGCGGGTCCGACCAGCAGGAGGCGCAGTCGGCGTTGATGAAGCGCTCCAGCAGCGCCACGGGGCGGGGCTGGCCGTCGCTGGCGCACGACGACTGGGCCAATGCGGGCACAGGTGCCAGCAGGGCGGCCAGCAAAACCGTTGGCAACAAGGTCTTTTTCATTCGCGTGAGTTCCTACAATGTCCGGATGTTCCCAGAAGTCGCTGCAACGTCCCCACTCTTACACAATCTCAATCCCGAGCAGCGCGCTGCGGTTGTCTTGCCCAATGAACACGCGCTGATCCTGGCTGGCGCCGGTTCGGGCAAGACGCGGGTGTTGACCACCCGCATCGCCTGGCTGCTGCAGACCGGCGAGGTCTCACCCGGCGGCCTGCTGGCCGTCACCTTCACCAACAAGGCCGCCAGGGAAATGATGACGCGGCTGTCGGCCATGCTGCCGGTCAATGTGCGTGGCATGTGGATCGGCACCTTCCATGGCCTGTGCAACCGGTTGCTTCGGGCCCACAGCAAGCTGGCCAACCTGCCCCAGAGTTTCCAGATCCTGGATACGCAGGACCAGCTGAGCGCCATCAAGCGCCTGATGAAGCAGCACGGCGTGGACGAGGAACGCTTTCCGGCCAAGCAGACGCAATGGTTCATTGCCGGCTGCAAGGAAGACGGCCTGCGCCCCAACATGGTGGAAGCGCGCGACGAGGAAACCCGCCGCAAGGTCGAGATCTACCAGCTCTATGAAGACCAGTGCCAGCGCGAGGGCGTGGTGGATTTTGGCGAGCTGATGCTGCGCAGCTACGAGCTGCTGCGTGACAACGACGCGGTGCGCGAGCACTACCAGCGGCGCTTCCGGCATATCCTGATTGATGAATTCCAGGACACCAACAAGCTGCAGTACGCCTGGATCAAGATGCTGGCCGGGCCGGACAGCTCCGTCATTGCCGTGGGTGACGATGACCAGAGCATCTATGCCTTTCGCGGCGCGCGGGTGGGCAACATGGCCGATTTCGTGCGCGAGTTCAACGTGCGCCACCAGATCAAGCTGGAGCAGAACTACCGCAGCTACAGCAACATCCTGGATTCGGCCAACCAGCTCATCAGCCACAACAAGACGCGCCTGGGCAAGAACCTGCGCACGGACCAGGGCCCGGGCGAGCCGGTGCGGGTGTACGAAGCCACCAGCGACTTTGCCGAGGCGCAGTGGATGGTCGAGGAAATGCGCCACCTGGTTCGCGACAACGGCACCGAGCCCGGCTTCAGGCGCAGCGAGATCGCCGTGCTGTACCGCAGCAACGCGCAAAGCCGCGTGATTGAAACCGCGCTGTTCAATGCCGCCGTGCCGTACCGCGTGTACGGCGGGCTGCGGTTTTTCGAGCGGGCCGAGATCAAGCACGCGCTGGCCTACCTGCGGCTGCTGGAGAACCCGCACGACGACACATCGTTCCTGCGCGTGGTGAACTTTCCGCCGCGCGGCATTGGCGCGCGCAGCATCGAGCAGCTGCAGGACGCCGCGCGCGCCGCGGGTTGTTCGCTGCATGACGCGGTCAGCGCCACCACGGGCAAGGCCGGCGCCAACCTGGGCGGCTTTGTGGCCAAGCTGGATGTGCTGCGCGAGCAGACCCAGGCGATGACGCTGCGCGACATCATTGAGCTGGTGTTGCAGCACAGCGGCCTGGTCGAGCACTACAGGGCCGAGCGCGAAGGCGCCGACCGGGTGGAAAACCTGGAAGAGCTGGTCAATGCCGCCGAAAGCTTTGTGATGCAGGAGGGCTTTGGCCGCGATGCGGTAGCACTGCCGGTGGACGAGCTGGGCCAGCCCCTGACCCAGTCGCCCCTGTCTCAATCGCCAGTGAGCCAGGGCCTGGACCCGGATGCCCCGGCACCTGGCTTCGTAGCGCCCGACACTGGCGAAACCCTGAGTCCGCTGGCGGCGTTCCTGACGCATGCCGCGCTGGAAGCGGGCGACAACCAGGCGCAGGCGGGCCAGGACGCCATCCAGCTGATGACGGTGCATTCGGCCAAGGGCCTGGAGTTTGACTGCGTGTTCATCACCGGCATGGAAGAGGGCCTGTTCCCCCATGAAAACTCGATGAACGACTACGAAGGCCTGGAGGAAGAGCGCCGCCTGATGTACGTGGCCATCACCCGCGCGCGCAAGCGCCTGTACCTGAGCCATTCGCAGACGCGCATGCTGCACGGCCAGACCCGCTACAACATCAAGAGCCGGTTTTTCGACGAGCTGCCTGAAGCCGCCCTCAAATGGATCACGCCGAAGAACCAGGGCTTTGGCTCGGGCATGGGGTTTGGCGCGGGCAACCGCCATGGCGCCAGCAGCTTTGGCCGCGAAGCCGCGGCCTTTGCCAGCCCGCCCGTGCCCGCACAAAAGGCCGCGCCCTCGCACGGCCTGCGTTCGGGCATGCAGGTGTTCCACACCAAGTTCGGCGAGGGCACGGTGCTGTCGCTTGAAGGCGCGGGCGACGATGCCCGCGCGCAGGTGAACTTCCCGCGCCATGGCGTCAAATGGCTGGCGCTCAGTGTTGCCAAACTCACTCCCGTGAACTGAATGGCCAACGCCAAGGAAGACCGCCATTTCGTCACCGCGCTGGCGCGCGGGCTGGACGTGCTCAGCGCCTTTCGCTCGCGCGACCGCATGCTGGGCAACCAGGAGCTCGCGCGGCGCTGCGGCCTGCCCAAGTCCACCATCTCGCGGCTGACCTACACCCTGGTCAAGCACGGCTACCTGGAGCACACCGAGGACGCGAACGGCGCGCCCGGCTACAAGCTGGGCAGCGCGGTGCTGGCCCTGGGCGGCGCCATGATTGCCCGCATGGACATGCGCGCCCTGGCGCGTCCGCTGATGCAGGACGTGGCCGACCACAGCGGTGCCCTGGTGGCGCTGGGGCTGCGCGACCGGCTCAGCATGATTTATGTGGAGACCTGCCGCAGCGAAGCGGCGCTGACCCTCAGCCTGAACGTGGGCTCGCGCATCCCCGTGGCCACGACCGCCATGGGCCGGGCCTATCTGGCGGTGTGCACGCAGGCCGAGCGCGATGCGCTGCTGGAGCGCATCCGCGCGCATGACGAAGCTGCCTGGCCCGGCGTGCGCGCGCGCATCGACGAATCACTGGCCGAATACCAGGCGCTGGGCTGCTGCAGCTCATTTGGCGAATGGCAGCGCGACGTGAACGCGGTGGCCGTGGCGTTTCGCAGCCCCGGCGGGCAGGTGATGTCCATCAACTGCGGCGGGCCGGGCTTCAACCTCACGCGCAGCTTCCTGATGGACGAGGTACGGCCCCAGATGGTGGCGATTGCCGCGCAACTGCAGGGCACGGGCGGCCTGGCCTGAAAGGCGGGCCCTGAAAAAAAAAGGCGGCGGTGCTGCATCCAGCGGCTGGTTTGCTGCGTTTATCTGTCAGGCCCGGCGGCAATTGACGCCGCCACGCACGGCGCAGACACTGTGGCCGGGCCGGCCGAACGCAACCGGACAACCCTGGAGGATCTTCACGATGGACTTCAAACCCCTGCTGGTGGCTCTGGCCGCCGCCGCCACCCTGGCCCATGCCGCCGACACCCCCGGCAGCAACCCCAGCGCACCGCCGCCGCCCACCGTGGCCGAGCGCATGACGCAAGCGCGCAATGCCATCCAGGCCCAGGACTGGCGGCGCGCCCTGGGCGAGCTGAACGCGGCCGCCCGGCTGGAGCCACGCAACGCCGACGTGCACAACCTGTTGGGCTACAGCTACCGCAAGCAGGCCACGCCCGACATCACCAAGGCCTTCGAGCACTACTACATCGCCCTGCGGCTGGACCCCAAACACAAAGGCGCGCATGAATACATCGGCCAGGCCTACCTGATGGAAAAGCGCCCCGAAGAGGCGCAAAAGCACCTGGCCCAGCTGGAGGCCATCTGCGGCAACAAGACCTGCGAGGAATACGTCACGCTGGCCAAGGCCATGGCGGACTACAGGCAGGCAGCCCGGTAGGCCAGTGCCGCCATTACCTCGCGCGTCATTGCCCGCATGACGCGCTCGCGCGAACATGCCTCCAGCGACGATTCATCAACGACTGGAGGTTTTCATGAGCGACACAGGATTGATTGCCATTGCGTGCGGTCTCATCATCGGGCTGGGCGCCATCGGCGCCTGCATGGGCATCGGGCTGATGGGCGGGCGTTTCATTGACGGCGCGGTGCGCCAGCCCGAGATGATGGAGCCGCTGCAGACCAAGATGTTCCTGCTGGCCGGGCTGATCGACGCGAACTTCCTGATCGGCGTGGGCGTGGCGATGATGTTCGTCTTCGCCAACCCGTTCGCGGGCTGACGCGGCTCAGGGCCGCAGCGCGCTGCGCTGGCGGCTCACGTCCAGCTCGGTCACCGGGGCAGCCTGGTTGCCCCAGGCATTGCGGATGTGGCTCAGCACGGCTGCCGTATCCGCGTCGCTGAGCACCAGCACATAGGGCGGCATGCCGAACGGCCGCGGGTTGCCCGCGGTGGCCGGCGCAAAGCCGCCGTTCAGCACGATCTGCACCAGGTTGGCGGTTTGCGTCATGGTGACCGCGCGGTTGCCCGCCAGCGGCGGGTAGGCGCCGGCCACGCCCTCACCGCGCTCGCCGTGGCACTGCGCGCATTGCTGGCCATACAGCCTGGCGCCGCGACTGGCCACGTTGGCTTCCACCGGTGGCGGCGCTTTCGCCGGGGCCGCCGCCGGGGGCAGGGCCTTGAGGTAAGTGGCCATGGCCTGCAGGTCGGCGTCGCTCAGGTGCTGCGTGCTGTGCAGCACCACTTCGGCCATGGGGCCCAGCATTGATGCACGCGCGGTTGTGCCGGTTTTCAGCAGCTGGGTGATGTCCGCCAGCGGCCAGCCGGCCACGCTGGCCTCGGCGGGCGAGGCCAGCGAGGGGGCATACCAGTTTTGCGACGGGATCATGCCGCCGGCCAGGTCCAGCTTGTCGTCGGTGGCGCCCAGGGCATTGCGGGTGGTGTGGCACGCGGCGCAATGGCCCAGGCCCCGCACCAGGTAGGCGCCGCGGTTCCATTCGGCGCTTTGGCGCGCGTCGGCCTGGAAGCCGCCGGGGCTGAAATACAGCGCCCGCCACACGGCCAGCGCGGCCTGCGTGCTGTAGGGCCAGCGCAGCGCATGTGGCGTATTGGCCCGCTCCACCGGCGGCAGGCTCATGAGGTAGGCGTGCAGGGCGTCGGCGTCGGCGCGCGTGACCTGGGTGTAGCTGGTGTACGGAAAGGCCGGGTACAGCCGCCGGCCGTCTTTGGACTTGCCGTGGTGCAGCGCCTGCCAGAAATCGGCGGACGTCCAGCCGCCGATGCCGGTCCGGGTGTCGGGCGTGATGTTGCCGGCATACACGGTGCCAAACGGCGTGTTGATGCCGCGCCCGCCCGCGCCGGGCGCGCCGCCCTGGGTGGTGTGGCAGGCCAGGCAGTTGCCCGCGCGGGCCAGGTAAGCGCCGCGCGTGGCCAGATCATTCGCGGGGGCGGGGGCGGCTGCCGTGGCGGTGGCCGGCGGCGCCATGCCGCAGCGCAGGGGCGCGGGGGCGGGCAGTGATGCCACGGGCTTGCTGTTGGCTGGCACGGGCTGCGTGGCCAGCCAGGCGGCCACGGCATTCACATCGGCCAGGTCCATGCGCCGGGCCACGTCGGCCATGCAGTCCGGTGCATGGGCGCGCCGCTGGCCGGCGCGCCAGGCACCCAGTTGGGCGTTGAGGTAATCGCGCGGCAGGCCCAGCAGGCCGGGCGTGGCCGGTTGCACCCCCGTCAGCGCTGCCCCGTGGCAGGACGCGCAGGCCGGCAGCTTGCGGGCCGCATCGCCCTGCAGCGCCAGCTGGCGGCCCCGGCGCAGGGTGTCCGCCCCCGGCGGCGGTTGCTGCGCGGCCGGCGGCGGGTAGGGCGCGTCCAGCACGGCAAAGTACTGCGCCATCTCCAGCAGGTAGGCGTCCGACAGCGGCTCCAGCATGCGCGTCATCAGCCCGTAGTGGCGCCGGCCGTCACGAAAGTTGAGTAATTGGTTGTATAGATAGCCCGCGGGCTTGCCGGCAATGCGCGGGTAGTAGCCGTCGGGGCCGGCGCGGCCTTCCTTGCCGTGGCACACGGTGCAGGCCTGCGTGCGCTGGGCCATGGTGTTTTCAAACGCGGGAGAGGCGGGCGTAGCGGCGCGGGCCGCCGTGGCCGCGAACAGGGCGGCCACTGTCAGGGCAAGGGTAATCAGTTTCACAGGCCGATGATGCCTGATGTCGCGGTCAGCGTTTGACCAGGTGCAGGCAGGTGAGCAGGTCGTTCCAGCTGTCTTGCAGCTCTTTCAGGCGTGCACGCTTGTCCAGCACGCTGCCGCTGGCGCGTTCGGCGCGGCGCACCACGCGGTCCACCGCGCGTGCGCCCATGGGGGCCATGCGCTTTTGCAGGGCGGCGGCGCTGCCGCGCAGCTGCGCGGCCGATTCTCGCGCCATGCCCTGCGTGGACGACAGCGCCACGCTGCAGGCCAGCTCGCCCAGTTCCACCAGGGCGGGGTCGATCTGCCACAACGCGGCCGAGCCCGCGGCGAAGAGCCACGCCTTGGTGTGGGTGCTGGCGGTACCTGGGAGGATGTCGTCCGTGGGCATGGGCGCGATGCTACGGCGTCAGCCTGAAGCCAGGCTGACGCCGGCCTTTACAGCCAGCGCGCCGGCTCGGCGCGCAGCACCACGTCCGCCACCGGGTAGGCCACACAGGGCAGGATGAAGCCGCCGGCCTTTTCTTCCGCGCTCAGGCCGGGCCATTCGATGCGGTAGGCCACCTGCCCCTGCGTCATCTGGCACAGGCAGGTGCGGCAGGTGCCGTTGCGGCATGAACTGGGCAGCGCCAACCCGGCCGCCTCGGCCGCCAGCAGCAGCGGCATGTCCGCGGGCGCGTCAAAGCGCTCGCCGCCGGGCGCCAGGCGGGCTGCATGAACAGGGGCGGTGGGGAATTGCGGCGTGGGCATGGCGCGGGCCATCATAATCACGGCCCCGGCGACAATCTTGCCAATCTTCAGCTCCGGGTGCCCCGGCACCCCCAAAGTTTCATGCCTTCCTATTCCGTACGCCCCGCCGCCCGCGCCGATGCGTCTTCCGTGGCCGAACTCCATGTCGCCACCTGGCAGGCCGCCTACAAGGGCCTGTTGCCCGACAGCTTCCTTGACGGCCTGACCCCCGCCATGCGCCTGCCCCTGTGGCGCGACGCCATTGAATACGGCGAGCCCCAGGTGCTGCTGGCCTTGGCCGACAACGGCAAACCCGCAGGCTTTGTGGGTTTTGACCGCTCCCGCGACCCCAAGACCAAACCCACCACGGGTGAGATCTGGGCGCTGTATGTGACGCCCGAGCACTGGGGCCAGGGCGCCGGCCTGGCGCTGTGGGACGCCGCGCGCGAAGGCCTGATCGAAGAAGGCTGCACCGACGTCACGCTGTGGGTCATGCTGCGCAACGAACGCGCGCTGCGCTTTTACGAGCTGGCTGGCTTCAAGCGCGAGCTGAACACCGCGCGCACCACCACGGTGGGGGGTGCCAAGGTAGAAGAAATCCGCCTCAAGCGCAAACTCGACTGAATCTTCCCTCCAGGAATCAAGGACCCTGCCCATGGCCTCCAGCCTGCTTGCCCTGCTCGATGACATTGCCACCATCCTGGACGATGTATCCGTCCTCACCAAGGTAGCGGCCAAGAAGACGGCGGGTGTACTGGGCGATGACCTGGCGCTCAATGCCCAGCAGGTGACGGGCGTGCAGTCCGACCGCGAGTTGCCCGTGGTGTGGGCCGTGGCGCGCGGCTCCATGGTCAACAAGTCCATCCTGGTGCCGGCGGCGCTGGCCATCAGCGCATTCGTCCCGTGGGCTGTCACGCCGCTGTTGATGGTGGGCGGTGCGTTCCTGTGCTTTGAAGGCTTTGAAAAACTGGCGCACAAATTGATGCATAGCAAAGCCGAGGACGACGCCCACCGCGCCAGATTGACCGAGGCCGTGGCCGACCCTGCGGTGGACCTGGTGCAGCTGGAAAAAGACAAGATCAAGGGCGCCGTGCGCACCGACTTCATCCTGTCGGCTGAAATCATCGCCATCACGCTGGGCACCGTGGCCACCAGCCCGTTTGTCACCCAGGTCACCGTGCTGGTGGGCATATCGGCGTTGATGACCGTGGGTGTCTATGGCCTGGTGGCCGGCATCGTGAAGCTCGATGACCTGGGCCTGTACCTGAGCCGCCAGGCCAGCGCTGCCCGGCAATCGGCGGGCCGTGCCATTCTGGCGGCGGCGCCCTGGCTCATGAAGGCGCTGTCCATCGCCGGCACGGCCGCCATGTTCCTGGTGGGCGGCGGCATCCTCACGCACGGCATTCCCGCGCTGCACCATGCGATAGAAGCCGCCGCGCAGGCCGTGGCCGCCACGCCCGGCGTGGGCGGCCTGCTGGGCGCGCTGGCGCCGCTGGTGCTGGACGGCCTCGCCGGCATCGTGGCCGGTGCGCTGGTGCTGGGCGTCGTGGTACTGGCCAGGCGCTTGCTGGGCCAACGGGCCGCCGCGTGACGCAGCCCGTGCTGAGCTGGACCGAGGGCAGCACGCCCCACACGGCCCGCTGGCGCAGCGAGGCCGGGCTGGCCCCGCCAAAGCGCGTGCAGGTGGCCGATGACACGCTGAACGCCGACACCGCCTACCGCCTGGCCTGCGAAGGCACGGCGCTGCTGTGGCGCGGCGACTTTCACAATGCGCGCCAGCTGCTGGCCGCGCTGGCCCGCCGGGTGGACCGCAAGCCGCGCCGCGCCAAGGCTGCCCCTGCCGCTGCCACGCCCACCGCGCCCGCACAGGCCTTTCACCTGCACCGCCAGGCCCAGGCGCAGCGCGCCCGCGTGCTGGCCATGGTGCTGATCCCGCTGGACGGGGCCTACACCATCCCGCTGCGCCGCGCGCCCGACGTGCGCCAGGCCTGCACCGAGGCCTGGGGCCCGGCCGAGCCCGCGAATGCCGACAGCGTGGTGTCGCTGCGCGAACTGCAGGGCCTGGTGGGCGCGCACGAATGGCGCAAGAAGGGCGTGCCCATCGCGGCGCTGGGCGCCAGCATCCACCCGCATTACGGCGTGTTTTCGCCGGTGCGCGGCGAATACCTGGACCTGGTGGCGCAGGCGCCGCTGCCGTCGACTGAACTGGCGTTTGACATCGGCACCGGCACCGGCGTGCTGGCTGCGCTGCTGGCGCACCGCGGCGTGCAGCGCGTCGTGGCCACCGACTGCGACCCGCGCGCGCTGGCCTGCGCCCGTGACAACCTGGCGCGGCTGGACCTTGCCGGCGTGGTGGAGGTGGTGCAGGCTGACCTGTTCCCGCCCGGCCAGGCGCCGTTGGTGGTGTGCAACCCGCCCTGGGTGCCCGCGCGGCCTGCGTCACCCGTCGAGCGCGCGGTGTACGACGAAGGCAGCCGCATGCTGCGTGGCTTCCTGGCCGGCCTGGGGGCGCATCTGGCGCCCGGCGGCGAGGGCTGGCTCATCCTGTCGGACCTGGCCGAGCACCTGGGGCTGCGCACTCGTGACGAACTGTTGGGCTGGATCGCGGGCGCGGGCCTCAAGGTATTGGGCCGTACCGACGTGCGCCCGCGCCACCCCAAGGCCGCCGACGCCAATGACGCGCTGCATGCGGCACGCGCGGCTGAAGTCACGTCGCTGTGGCGGCTGACGGTGGCCTGACGGTTCGCAGCCTTTCACACTCGGATACACCGGGCCGCGCGGCTTTGCGGTCCAATGCCCAGCCATGGGCACCGTAGCTGATTTCAACGACACGCGCGACATCTTTACCAGCATGGCCGACGTCGAGCACTACGCGCGCCGCCGGGGCCGCCGCGAAGTCGAGATTGCGTTGCTGTCGGGCTGCATGAGCCCGCTCAGCGAACGCGTCATCAGCGACTGGCTGGCCATGGACGATGCGCGGCAGCGCCGCCGGGCGGCGCTGCCGCGCTGGAGCCTGCTCGGTGGTGTGGCGTTGGCTGCGGTGGCGGCCGGGTTGATGGTCTGGCTGGTCTGAAGGGCGCTCAGGTGACGCGGCCCTGGCCGGGCTGCACCTCGCAGCCCGAGATGCGCCACGACCGGTCTTTCTGCCGCACCAGGGTATAGACGGCCAGCCAGCCCGCGCCCTGGGAATCGGTCATCTGCGCGCGCAGCACGGCGGTGCCGTCGGCCAGGCGCTGCGGCACCAGAAAGGCGACGCTGGCGGGTCGGTACACCACCGGATAGCCCGCGCGCACCATCGCCATGAACCGCTGCGCCGTGCCCATGCGCTGGCGCACATTGGCTGCGGCATAGGAAAACGCCCGCGCTGCATCGTCGGCGGCAAATGCGTCCAGCTGGCCCTGCACGGTGGCGCGCACGCTGGCGGCGTCGGCATCGGACAGCGCCACCGCCGCCGCCATCGCCCCGGCCGGGACGGCCAGGGCGGCCCCGGCGAGCAGGGCAGTGAGTAGGGCAATGTGCAGGCGGCGGTTCATTGGCATGGCGACATCATGGCGCACCCCGCCCCGGCGCGCAAAACGCCAGCGCCGCAGCCAGCGCGGCGCGTGCGCCGTCGCCTGCCAGCAATGAATCGGGCCGCACCAGCAGGCAAGCCAGCTGGCGCGCCGCATGCACAAGCAGCACGGGCGCGCCGCCGGCGTCGCGGGCCCACACCTGCCAGCCCGCGGGCAAGGCGGCGCCGGGCGCCAGCGCCAGCGTGGCGTAGCGCGCAGCGGTAAAGGCCACGGCACCCGGCCAGGCATCGGGCGTGGCGGGTGTGCAGTGCACCAGCCGGCCGTGTTCGGGCGTGATGGGCGCCACCGTGCCACCGTGGCGGGCCAGCAGGCGCAGGGCCGCGTCGCCCACCGCCAGCACATGGCGGTCGCCTTCGCCATGGGTGGCGCGGCCGGCCCGTACCACCGGCAACGCTCCCGGCTGCACGCGCAGGCCCAGGCCTAGCAGCGTGTCACGCAGCGCGGGGCCAAACGCGTCCTGTGCATCGTCCAGGCCCACGGCCGGTGGCAACGCCAGCGCCGGCGCGGGCATCAGGGCAGGGTGGGCCGCGGGTACATCCTCCAGCCCCAGCGCGCGCCACAGCGAAATCGCTTTCAGGCGCGATTCCTGTTCCTCGCGCGCGGGCACGGAATCGGCCAGCAGGTCGCCACCAGTGCGCACCTCGGCCACACCACCGCGCAGCACGGCCGCGCGCAGGATGGTGCCCGCCAGCGCGCTGCCGTCGGCGCGCACCTGGATGGCCAGGCCGCCATACCAGCCGCGCGGGCTGGCCTCCAGCTGGGCAATGGCGGCCAGCGCTGGCGCGCGTGGCGTGCCCGTGACCATGGCCGGCGCGGTGGTGGCGGCGATGGCATCCCAGGCATCAGCGCCCCCGCGCAGCGTGCCTTCCAGGCGGTCCACCGTATGCACCACGGTGGCCAGCGACATCTGGCGGCGCCGCTCGCGCAGGTGCAGCGTGCCCGGCTCGCACAGCGGCGCCAGGTCGGTGCGCAGCGCGTCGCTGCACACGGCCAGCGAGGCTGCGTCGGTGTCTTCATTGACCAGCGCGCGAAAGGACTCCGCCTCGCCCACCGGGCCGGCCGCGCGCGCCACGGTGCCGCACACCGGCAGCGCCTGCACCGTGCGGCCCTGCACCACCAGCTGCAGGTCGGGTGACGCGCCAAACAGCCGGTCGCCCGCGCCGTCGTTCAGGAAGAACATGGCGGGCGCCGGGTTCACGCGGCGCAGCCGGGCAAACGCGGCCGCCGGGGACGCATCCGCGCGGCGGCGAAAACTCTGGCTGAGCGTGAGCGAGACCAGGGGCTGTTCGCGCAGGTGCACCAGCGCGCGCGCCACCATCTGCGCGTGGCCGCCGGGCGGGTAGTCGTCGTGCGCCGCGGGTGGTGTCGGGTCAGGCGTGGGGGTGGGGGCGGGCGCCGCGCCGGCGTGCGTGTCCTCAGCCGGTTGCGCATCCGCCACGCCGTCCAGCGACAGCACGGCATGCGTCCATTGGCCCGCCGCGTCGCGCTGCCACAGGCTTTGCGCCAGGAACAGCACGCCCAGCGCCCCCGGCGGCACAGACTGGGCGCTGCCGCCCAGCACATGGGCGTGAAAGCGCAGGCCGCCTTGCAGCAGCACATCGGGTGAGGGCTCAAACGCCTGCAGGAAAGCGCGCAGCGCCTGCACGGGTTTGCCACCGCCAGGCTGCGCCAAGGCAGCCCAGCCCGACAGCGCGGGGTGGGCCAGCAGCGTCGTACCCAGCGCGGTGCAGGCCGCCGCCTTCACGCCGTCCGCATGCACCGTCAGTGCCAGCGCGGGCTGGTCCACCAGCACCGCCTGCAGTGGGTGCAGCCCGGCAATGCCGGCGTCCACGCCAAAGTACATGCCGGCGCAGGTGTCCAGGCGCGCCAGCGCCGCGTCCACCTCGGCAGCGGTGGCCGGGCGGCGCCGGTGGGTCAGGGCGATCTTCAAGGCATCAGTCGATACGCAAACCGGTGCGCTTGATGATGGGCGTCATCACGCGCAGCTCCTGCTGCATGAAGTTCTGCAAGTCCTGCACCGAGCCGCCCACCGGCTCCATGTACTGTGCGTGCAGCTTCTGCTTGACCTCGGGCATCGCCAGCACGGCGTTGATCTCCTGGTTCATGCGTTGCACGATGTCGTTGGGCGTGCTGGCCGGCGCCATCACGGCCATCCAGGCCATGTTTTCAATTTCAGGCAGGCCGGCTTCCTTCATGGTGGGAATGTCGGGCGTGAGCTCGCTGCGTTTGGCGGTGGACACCGCCAGCGGGCGCAGCTTGCCGGCCTTGACCTGCGGGATCACCGCCACGGCGGGCACGCAGGCAAATTGCACGTCGCCCTGCAGGATGGCCAGGATGGCCAGCGGCGACGACGCATAGGGGATGTGCACCGCGAAGGTGTCGGTCTTGACCTTGAGCAGCTCCACGCCCAGCTGCGACAGGCTGCCCACGCCGGTGGATGAGAAGTTGAACTTGCCGGGGTTCTTCTTCATGGTGTCCACCAGCTCGCGCAGGTTGTTGATGCCGGAGTCGGTGCGCACGGCGCACACGTTGGCCTGCGCACCGGCCAGCACCACCGGGCGCAGTTCGGTGAACGGGTCATAGCCCAGCTTGCCGTAGATCTGCGTGTTGTAGACCAGCGGCCCGTTGGTGCTGATGACGTAGCTGTAGCCGTCGCCCGGCATCTTGGCGACGGCGCCGGTGCCGTTGTTGCCACCGGCACCGGCGCGGTTTTCCACCACCACGGGTTGGCCCAGGCGGGGCGCCAGGCGCTCGGCCACGATGCGCATGATCACGTCGGGCGACGAGCCCGCGCCATAGGGCACCACCACGCGGATGGGCTTGTTGGGCCAGGCGCCCTGGGCCCATGCGCCGGAGCAGGCGGCGGTCAGGGCCAGCGTTGCGGTGGCCTTGACGAACAGTCGGCGGGGGGCGGAAGAAGCTTTGCTGCGGGTCATGGTGTGAGCCTTTCGGTGTCGTGAAAGAAACGCCCCTCGCCGGCAATGAAGCCGGCGACCAGCGCGCGGTAGGCTGATTCGACAATGTCGCTCAGGCCGGGGAAACTGTTTTCATGCGCGGCCGCCAGCGCGCGCACGCGCGCAAAAACCTGCGCCTGGCGCGCCGGCGCGGCCACCTGGAATTCATCGAGCTTGAAGCGCGTGGCGTCGCGCACGCACAGCGCGCGCTGCGCCATCAGCGCCACGATCTGCGCGTCCAGCACGTCGATGCGTTCGCGCAGCTCGCCCAGCGTGGCGGCCTGGGGCTGGTAGGCCGGGTCCTTGAACCGGCGCACCGGCGCGCCGCCGGTGCCGGGTTCGTGGGGTGCAGTCATGGTCAAGCCTTCGCAAGATGTCTTATTTGATAAGCAAGCTTATCAACACGGGGACGGCCACGCCATTGGTAACGCACACCTTGCAGCCCGGGCGGCGGGGGTGTAGGGCGGGTGTTCGTGCGGGAAGGCTGGGGTGGTGCGCTGCCGTCCTACAGGCGCTGGCGCGGCCTTCCCACCGGCGGGGCACATGGCGCCGCCTACGCTTGGGCAATGACCTTTTTCACGCCCCAAACCAGATCCGTCCTGACGGCCGTCGTGGCCGGTGTGCTGATGGGCTCGGCCGCGCTGGCCGGGCTGCTGGCCGTGACCGGCAAAAGCCTGTGGCGCGAGCGCGGCGCCATCACCCAGCCCGCGCCCTGGCAGCCCGTGGCCGCCGACTTTGCCGGCGAAGAAGCCTCCGATGACGCGCGCCGCGTGGCGCAGTGGGTGGCGCGCACGGGCGACCACCAGCGCCTGCACTTCGTCATCCTGGACAAGAAGAATGCCAAGGTATTTGTCTTTGGCCCGGACGCCCGGCTGCGCGGCGCCTCGCCCGTGCTGCTGGGCCATGCGCCGGGCGACGACACCGTGCCGGGCATCGGCAAGCGCCCCATTGACCAGGTGCTGCCGCATGAACGCACCACGCCCGCCGGCCGCTTTGTGGCCGAGCCGGGGCGCAACACGCTGGGCGAGGACGTGGTGTGGGTGGACTATGACGCGGCTGTCTCCATGCACCGCGTGCGCGCGACCGACCCGAAAGAGCGCCGCCTGGAGCGCCTGGCCACGCCCGCCATTGATGACAACCGGATCTCCTACGGCTGTGTGAACCTGCCCGTGGCGTTTTACGAAGGGGTGCTCAAGCCCGCGTTCGACAAGCGCTACGGCATTGTGTATGTGCTGCCCGAGACCAAGCCCCTGGAGGCTGTGTTTGCGGTGTAGGCCAGGCACTGACAGCAGCTGTCGCCGCAAACCGACCCCGCGCACTTGCCAGACCATTAACCTGAACTCAGCCGGACACAACGCCGGTCACTTCCTCAACCCGATGGCCCAATGCCATCACCACAGGAGATTGACACATGACTGCCAAGACCAAACTGACCCAGGGCCTGATCGCCGGTGCCATCGCTGTTGCCTTTGCTGGCGGCGGCCTGGCCATTGCCCAGAGCAACCCGCCCAGCACCGGCTCGGACCCGGCCACCGCCGCCGGCCAGCAGAGCACGCAAGCCACGCCCATGGGCTCGACCGGCACGCCGGCGGGTGATTCGACCATGAGCAACACGCAACTGCCCACGGGCTCGACCGGCTCGTCCAGCGACACGCTGAACAACACGCCTGTGGAGCGCGATGCCCAGGCCGACCGCAACTAAGCGGTGAACGCCGCGGGCAGGAAGCCGGGCGCAGCCCGGCTTTTTGCGCCGGGCTGTTTTGGGATCCGGCTTTTTTCCGCCCGCAAATACAGGAAATAAATCACGCCAGCACGCGGGTGCGCGCCGAAGATGTATCAATCGTTGCCAAACCCCATTGCCACCCCTAGCATGCCCCGCAGGACTTTTGGGGATTCGGACACATGCGTTCCTTGCAATGGGTGCGCGCCATGCTTGCGGGCCTGGCGCTGGCGGGTGGCTGTGCCGCCGCACAGGACGTGGTGGTGCGCCAGCTGGCGCGCTGGGTGATTGAGGCCGGGGACCACGGCGGCGCGCCCTTTGCCATCGTGGACAAGCGTGGCGCCACGCTGAACGTGTTTGACGGCAATGGAAAGTTGCTGGGCGCCAGCCCCGCGCTGCTGGGCCTGACACCTGGCGACGGCACGCTGCCTGGCGTGGCCCAGCGCGTGCAAAGCGGCCTGAGCGTGCAGGACCGAACCACGCCCGCGGGCCGTTTCATTTCGGAGCCCGGGCGCAACCTCAAGGGCGAGCGCGTGGTGTGGGTGGACTATGCGTCGGCCTTCGCCATCCACCGCATGCGCCCCGCGCCCGAGCGCGAACGCCGCCAAGAGCGCCTGGCCTCCGCCACCCCTGGCGACAACCGCATCACGCTGGGCTGCGTGGTGGTGCCGGTGGCTTTCTATGAAACCGTGGTGGACCCGCTGATTGGCCGGCGGCATGCGGTTGTGTATGTGCTGCCCGAAAGCGGCTCAATTGACGGCCTGCTGGCCGCGCATTGATTCCCTGCTGTCATTGCGGGCTTGACCCGCAATCCACGCCGCGCCCGCAACTGGCGCCACGCCAACGAAGTGGCCACCGCGCTGATTCCCTGCTGTCATTGCGGGCTTGACCTGCGATCCATGCCACGCCCGCAGCTGGCGCCACGCCAACGAAGTGGCCACCGCGCTGATTCCCTGCTGTCATTGCGGGCTTGACCCGCAATCCACGCCACGCCTGCAGCTGGCGCCACGCCAACGAAGTGGTCAGCGCGCCCGGCGCGCTGGCCAACCCGGTGGCGTGGCACCAGCTCTTGCGTGGCATGGATTGCGGGTCAAGCCCGCAATGACGGGCTCGGGGAGGCGTGGGGTTGACCGCCCTGTGGCCGCCTGTTAACCCAGCAGCGCCGCCAATCCGTCCACTGGCTCAAACCGCTCATTGCGCCACACCAGCCGCGTCGGCCCCGGCAATGCGCGTTCGCGCACCGGGTGACTGGCATCCCCGGGATAGCACACCGCCCGCAGGCCGTCGATCTGGATGGGCTCGGGCTGGATCACCGGCGGGCGCTGTTGCCGCGCTGCGTGCAGCACGCTGGCCGTGTCTGCGTGGCGGCTCAGATGGGCCAGGCTCATGATCTGCGGCGGGGCCAGGGTGATGGCGCCGTCCCAATAGCGTTGCAGCGCCTCGCGCGGGCCCAGCCACGCGCTTTCGGTGTTCTCGTGGCCGTCGTGCAGCGCCGTCTGGCCGGCGGGCAACACCGCCACAAAGAAGCGGGTGTCAAACCGGCTGTTGGCCATGTTGTTCATGGTCGACGCCACCGGCGTGATCCAGCGTGACCAGGGCGCCATGTCGCGCGTGGCCAGGCGCAGCCCGTGGCGCGCCAGCATGCCGTTGAAGGGCCCGGCCGCGTCGTCCGGCTGCAGGCGCGGCGTGCCGTGCACCATCAGCACGCCGCATTCCTCAAACACCTCGCGCGCCGCGGCCACATACAGGGCGCAGGCGGCGGGCTCGTCCAGCGCGGGTTCGCCCAGGCTGGCATGCAGCGTGGCGGGCGTCTGGTCCAGGTGCTGCGGCGCGTCCAGCGCGGCGTCGGCGGCGTCTACCTTGCCGCCGGGGAACACATGGGCACCGCCCAGCACCGCCGCCCGGCCGTGGCGGCGCAGCAGCAGCACCTGCAGGCCGGCGCCCGGCGCGTCGCGCAGCAGCACCACGCTGGCGGCGGCACGGGGCAGGGCGGGGGGCGTGGCGGTGGAGGGTGGGATGGAGGGTTGGGGCGAGGGATGGGTGGCCATGGGTGCAGTCACCTGCGCTTCAGCCTGGGGCGGCGCCGTCCAGTACAGTTGCGCGGGGCTGCCGTGAGCGTACCAGCTTGCGCGCGGCGGCTCCATCACCAACATGACACAACAGGACGGGACAGATGAGCATTGATTTCAAGGGCCGCGTGGCCATCGTCACGGGCGCGGGCGGCGGCCTGGGCAAGCAGCATGCACTGGCGCTGGCGCGCAGCGGCGCCAAGGTACTGGTCAACGACCTGGGCGGCGCGGTCGATGGCTCGGGTGGCTCTGTCAGCGCCGCGCAGGCGGTGGTGGACGAGATCCGCGCCGCCGGCGGCGAGGCCATGGCCAACGGCGCGTCGGTGACTGACTTTGCGGCGGTGCAGGCCATGGTGCAGCAGGCGGTGGACGCCTGGGGCCGGGTGGACATCCTGGTCAACAACGCCGGCATCCTGCGCGACAAGAGTTTTGCCAAGATGGACATCGCCGACTTTCGCCTGGTGATGGATGTGCACGTGATGGGGGCGGTGCATTGCACCAAGGCCGTGTGGCCGGTGATGGTGGCCCAGAAATACGGCCGCATCGTCATGACCACGTCATCCAGCGGCCTGTACGGCAATTTTGGCCAGGCCAACTACGGTGCGGCCAAGATGGCACTGGTGGGCCTGATGCAGACGCTGTCGATCGAGGGCGCGAAGAACGACATCCGCGTCAACTGCCTGGCCCCCACCGCCGCCACCCGCATGACCGAAGGCCTGATGCCCGAGGACGTGCTGCGCGCGCTGGACCCGGCCGCCGTGGTGCCCGCCATGCTGGTCATGGCCAGCCAGGACGCGCCCACGCGCACCGTGCTGTGCGCGGGCGCCGGTACCTTCGAGGCGGCCCACATCACGCTCACGCAGGGCGTGCACATCGGCACCGGCGCGCATGTGCCGGGCGAGCTGGCCGCGCGCCTGGCCGAGGTGACGGACCGCGCGGGCGAGATGGTGCCCCAAAGCGGCAGCGCCCAGGGCGCCAACGAGGTCAGCAAGGCACAGGCACGGGTGCAGGCCGCCGCCTGACCCGGGAACGCGCTGCCTAACCCTGCAGCGCGCGCGACACACGCGCCATGAAGGCGCTGGCGCGCGGCGGGTTCAGCCAGCGCACCACGGCCACGGCGTCGTGCTCGGGCAGCGTCCAGATGTAATGGCCGCCGGCCCCCACCATGAACACGCCGCGGGTGGACGCGCCGGGGAAGGTGGTGCCGTCCTGGTTCAGCCAGGTCAGCCAGCCGTAAAACGGCGCCAGCGCGCAGGGTTCATGCATGCGTTGCACCCAGCCCTGCGGCACGATCTGCACGCCGCCCCAGGCACCGCCTTGCAGCACCAGCTGGGCCAGCCGCGCCTGGTCCCGCGCGCTGATCGACAGGCCCGCCCCCCAGTGCGTGCCGCCGGGCACCGATTGCATACGCCGGCCGTTCAGTTCCACCCATGCGCCGTCATACCCCACCCATTGCCAGCCGCTGCTGGCGCCAATGGGCTGCATGATGGCTTCGCGCAGCACTTCGGGCAGCGCCTGGCCAAACAGGTGCAGCAGCGCCAGTGACAGCTGGTTGATGCGCACGTCGTTGTATTCCCAGTAGGTGCCAGGCGCTTGCAGCGTGCGCGCCTCGCCCTTGCGGCCCGTGGGTGGCTTGGGGTCGTGCGACACATGGCGGTGGTGCTCCACCTGGTCGGGCATGCCGAAGCAGGTGCCGCTCCATTCGCTGGTCTGCTCCAGCAGGTGGGCCCAGGTGACCTGCCGGTTGTGGGCATCGTCAAAGCCGATGCCGGGGACGCGCTGCGCCACGGGCTCGTTCACATCGGGCAGCAGGCCGCGCGCATGGGCCACGCCGGCCAGCAGGGCCAGGCAGGTCTTGGCCACGCTGAAGGTCAGGTCGGCGCGGTCGGGCTCGCCCCAGGCGCTGAGCTCCTGGCCGCCTTGCCACACCACGCCGGACACCGGCCCGCGCGCATGCACCGGGCCGCGCAGGCGGTTCCAGGGCGAGGGGTCTTCATGGTGCACGCCAAACGGCACCTGGCCGGGGCCAGGCTGCGCCTGCGGATCGCGCGGCCAGGGTACCTCGTGCGCCTGCGCAAAGGCAGCTGCTTCGTCCAGCTGGGCCAGCTTGGGCGTGGGGGCGGCCATCAGGCCACCGCTGCTTCGCGGCGCGGCACCAGCCGCTCGGGCGACACATATTGCTGGCGGTACAGCTCGAACGGCAGGCTGTCGCTGGCCTCGATCGCCTGCTGGTCGCGCAGCGACTGTGCGGCCATGGCTTCAAACCGGGCCTGCAGCGCGGGCGCAAACGGCAGCGCGCACAACGCGTCGCGCGCCTGCAGCGATTGCGCGCGCGTGAAGCTGATGAATGAATTGCCGTGCTGGCTGGCCATGCGGGCCAGCACGCGGGCCGACGCCAGGCTGTCCGGGTTGCCCAGGGCCGCGCGGGCGGCCTGCACGGCGGCGGTGTAGTCCTGCGTGCCATGCACGGCGTCCAGCCGTCTGGCAATGGGGCCGAAGGCGTCGATCAGTTCCAGGCCCCAGTCCACCAGCTTCACTTCGCGCCCGTTGCGCAGCAGCGAAAGGCCGCTCTCGCGCCCGCGCGCGGCCGTCAGGTGCTGGTTGTTCTTCAGTTCGGCGATCTCGGCGGGCGTGTCGTCGGGGCTGTCGGCCAGCAGGCAGTGCAGCAAAAACACATCCAGCAGGCGCAGGCTCTGCGCGGTGATGCCGATGGGCTCGAAAGGGTCCAGGTCCAGCAGGCGCACTTCCACGTATTCCACACCGCGTTCGCGCAGCGCATGCAGCGGCCGTTCGCCGGGGAAGATCACGCGCTTGGGGCGGATGGTGCCGTAGAACTCGTTTTCAATCTGCAGCAGCGTGGTGGCCAGCTGGTTGTAGTCGCCACCCGGATTGCGGATGCCCACGGCCTCGTAGGCCGGGTAGGGCTTGACCAGCGCCTCGTGCAGCGACGCGGCGTAGCCTTCCAGGCCGTTGTAGCTCACGGCCAGCGAGGCCTGCGCATCGCTCTGGTAGCCCAGGCGGCCCATGCGCAGCGACGTGCCGTGCGGCATGTACAGCGCATGCTCGCCCAGCGTCTGCAGCTCGTGCTGGCGCCCGGCCACGAAGGTCGGACACACGGCCGGTGACGCGCCCAGCAGGTACAGCAGCAAGAACGCATGGCGGCGGAAGTTGCGGATCAGCGCGAAGTACTGGCTGCTGCTTACCTCGGGCATGGACCAGTTGTAGTGGATGCCCGAGATGGTCTGCATGCGCCGGCCGTAGCGGTGCGCCAGGCCCATGCGGTACACGCTCTTGGCGCGGCCCACGTTGGACGTGCCATAGCGCCCGATGGGGATGGTTTCGTCCGGCGGCAGCCCGCAGGGCATGCTGGACACCCACAGCATTTCATCGCCGGCGTCACGCATGGCGCGGTAGGTGAACTGGTGGATCTGCGTGAGCTCGGCCAGGCATTCCTCGACGCCCGCATGCACGCCGGTGATCAGCTCCAGCTGCGATTCGCTGTAGTCGGTGGTGACGTGCGGATGCGTCAGCGCCGAGCCCAGCGCAGCCGGGTGCGGCGTCAGGGCCAGCCCGCCGTCAGCCAGCGCGCGCAGGCTTTCCTTCTCGATCCCGCGGCGTATGCCCGTCAGCCGCGCGGGCGAGAGGTCGTCCAGCCGTTGCTGTGAACCGGTCATGTCTTCCCCTGTTGAATGGATGTATTGGGGCGAAAGTTAACACGCCCGCGCCCGGCGTGCTGTCGCCTGCCATAGGCCTGCCGGTCCGGGGGGCGTTGTTGGCCAGGCTGGCACGGCACCGCAGTTTCCTGATAGGGCGGTGGCAACGCGGTGTTCTTCCGCTGCGACAGCCGCACCCCGGCAGCAGGACGTGGCCTGAGCCCGCCGCGGCTTATTCGTCGTCGCCGCCCAGCACACTGCCCAGCAGCCCGCCACCGGCAAAGCCGCCAAGCACCGAGCCTTCCTCGCGCGCGCCGCCGCGCTGGGGCGCCGCCGCGAACACGCGTGACGCCAGGCGCGAGAACGGCAGGCTTTGCAGCCAGATGGTGCCGGGGCCGGTCATCCTGGCAAAGAACAGGCCTTCGCCGCCAAACAGGGCCGTCTTGATCTTGCCCACGAACTGGATTTCAAAGTTGACGCCGGGTGTGTACGCCACCACGCAGCCGGTGTCCACCAGCAGCGTCTGCCCCGCGGCCAGTTCGCGCTTGACCACCGTGCCGCCGGCATGCACGAAGGCCAGGCCATCACCATCGAGCTTCTGCATGATGAAGCCTTCACCGCCGAAGAAGCCGGTGGACAGCTTCTGTTGCAGCGCGATGCCCAGTGACACGCCGCGCGCGGCGCACAGGAACGCGTCTTTCTGGCAGATCAGGGTGCCGCCCAGCTGGCGCAGGTCCATGGGCAGGATCTTGCCGGGGTAGGGCGCGGCAAAGGCCACGCGCTGCTTGGTGGATGCGTTGTTGCTGTAAACGGTGGTGAACAGGGATTCGCCCGTGACCAGCCGCTTGCCCGCGCCCAGGAGCTTGCCGAAAAAGCCCCCCTGCTGCGCGCTGCCGTCGCCAAACACCGTGTCCATGCCGATGCCGGCGTCCATGAACATCATGCTGCCGGCTTCGCCGATGGCGGCCTCGCCCGGGTCCAGCTCCACCTCCACGAACTGCATCTCTGCGCCGCGGATTTCATAGTCAATCACATCCATTGCCATGCCAGTGCTCCGTCAGTTGGTCTGTACTGGCGGCGATGGTAGCGAAAGTTCAGGGCTGCTGCGTGGCGTCAATACCGCGGATGCATGTCAGCTCGCGGCGCAGGGGTTATTCGACTTCGCCACCGAACTTCTTGATGAGGTTGGCGATGTACTTGTCAACGAGCTTCTCGAACTCGCCCTCGACCACCGGCCCCACCACCATCTTCATCAGGCCGGGCAGCGGAACGTCCACGGTGCCCTTGATCTTCAGCTCAATCGCGGTGGACTTGCCCTTGTTGTCGGTGATTTTCCAGCTGCCGCCCACCTGGGCGTTGCCGATGCCCTTGACGGGCGTCCATTTGACGGTGCCCTTGGCCTTGTCGCTCACGTACTTGCTGGCGTACACGGTCTGGATGTTCACCTGGGCGGTGCCGACTTTTTCCATTTCCCACTTGTACACGCCGTCGCCCATGTCGGTGAGCTTGTCCACCTTGGGGAAATGGCTGACCGAGGTGGGCACGTCCGACAAGACGGCAAACACATCGGCCGCCTTGGCCTTGACGGTGAATTCGTAGCCCAGGTCAATGTCAACGCTGATCGCCATGGTGTCTCCTTGTCATGCGAAAAAAAACCCGACGGCTCATTCTGCCATCGGGTTTTGCGGGTGTCAGCCGGGTTTATTTGCGCAGGTTGGCGGCGGCGAAGGCAGTGGCCTTTTCCGTCGTCGCCAGCGCGGCGCCGACCAGCGTGTCCACCACCACGGCGGCGCCGTCGGCCGTCAGGGCGATGCCCTTGGCGTAATAGCCGCTGAACACCTTCTGGGCGTTGGCCGCGTTCTTGCGGGTCTCGGGCGTCAGCTTGGGCGCGGTCTGTTTCAGGGCCTTGGCCCAGCGCTGGGTCATCGCGTCGTTCAGGCGCTCGCCGCCGGTGCGGTAGGCGTCAATGAGCTTGTGGGCGGTGGAGCCGGCGGTCGCAATCACGCCCGTGGCGGTCTTGGAGAATGGGGTGGTGTTCATGACGATGTCCTCGCAAAGTGAATGAGGTCATTGTCGGCAGCCGCGCTAGGGCATGGGCCCTAAACGGGCCCGGTTGGGCTAGAGGTCCAGCACTAAAACGGCGCTCTTGCTGCGCGAGATGCAGGGCATGAAGCAGTCGTTGGCGGCCTGTTCTTCCGGCGTGAGGTACATGTCCCAATGGTCGGGCTCGCCTTCGAGCACGCGCGTCTGGCAGGTGCCGCACACGCCCTGCTGGCAGGACGTGGCCACCTCCACGCCATGCGCCTGCAGGGCGTCCAGCACACTCTGGCCGGCGTCCACCGGGATAGTGCGGCCCGAACGGGCCAGCTTCACTTCAAATTCCGCGGCCATCAGCGCTCCAGGAAGTTGCCGGCGGTGAACCTGACCGGCGCGGCGTTCTCGTCAAAGAACACGCCGGCCGGATCGCCACCCGCGGCGACCACGTCCAGCTGCTTTTGCAGCACGCGCCGCAGCATGACGATGCCGCGGTCGCTGGTGGCCAGGTGCTCCTCGGAATGTTTGGCAATGCTGCCCTGGCTCACCATGGCTTCATGGTCGCCGGGGTACTGCTGGTGTTCTTCCTCGGTCAGCTCCTCCCACAGCTTGCCGCCCAGGCGCGAGCGCATGCGCTGCAGGTCGCCCTTTTCCTTCACGCGGCCCACCACATAGATGCGGAAACTGTGGTCGTCGATCGGCAGCACCCAGCCCAGCGACTCGACCATGCCGTAGCGCCCGACGCGCGGGCTGGGAATCACGCGAAGCGTGGGCAGGCCTGCTTCGCTGATGCGGCGAAACGTCGTGCCGTCTTCCAGCTTGCGCACGGACTGCACGCGCACGCTGATGGGCGTGGTGTCCCAGGTCACGTCCGGCATGATGGCCATCGCCGGCACGAACTGCGTGCCGCTGAAGCTGGAGTGCAGCACCACCACATGGAACGGGTCCACCAGGTTCTCGTAGTGCTGCAGCCAGTTGCAGGGGATGATCTGCGGCCCGCCGCCGCCGATGCTGTGGTCGTCGGCCTCCAGGAATTCACCTTCCTCAAGGGTCTCCAGCGCTTCGTAGCGCGGCAGCACGGGTTTTTTGTCCGGCGGGCCCATGTAGGCCCAGACCAGGCCGTACTGTTCCTGCACCGGGTACCAGGGCTGGCGCACCTTGCCCCGGTGTGCGCCGCCGCCGGGCTCGCAGGGCTGCTCCACGCAATGGCCCTGCACGTCAAACAGCCAGCCGTGGTAGCAGCAGCGGATGCCGCGCTCTTCCACCTTGCCGTAATACAGCGATGTGCCGCGGTGCGCGCAATGCGGGTACACCAGGCCGGGGCGGCCGGTGCCGTCGCGAAACAGGATCAGGTCTTCGCCCAGCACGCGCACCTTGCGCGGCACGCTGGTGGCATCGCTGGCCAGGCCCACGGGATGCCAGTAGCGGCGCAGCAGCTCGCCCATGGGCGTGCCGGGGCCCACCTGGGCGAGTTCCAGTTTTGACGTGGGCTGTGGCCGGCCATAGGCGGTGCCGGTGTCCACCGCGATGGGGATCACGCGCGCGGGTGCCTGGGGCGCGGCTTCAGAAACCGTGTTGTTGTCCATTGGGGAGTGTCCTTGGGGGCGGGTTACTGCTGGGGCGTGACGCCGGCCGATTTGATGAGCTCGGCCACGCGCGGGTAGTCGGCGGTGAAGACCTGCATGAACTGCGCGGGCGTGTTGCCCAGCGGCTCAAAGCCATAGCCGGTCAGGCGCGCCTGCACGTCGGGCATGGCGGTGATTTCGCGCAGCGCCGTGACCCAGGCGGTCTGGACGTCGGCGGGCAGCCGGGCTGGCGCATACAGGCCGATCCAGCTGTCCACGTCAAAGCCCTGGAAGCCCTGTTCGGCAAAGGTGGGCACGTTGGGCATGGTGGACACACGCCGCGTGCCGGCAATGCCCAGCACCTTCATCTTGCCGCCCTGCACCTGGGCGCGCGCGGTGGACGGGTTGGCCCAGGCAAAGTCCAGCAGGTCGCCAAACAGGTCGCTGTGCACCGCGGCTTCGGACTTGTAGGGCACATGGGTCATCTTGGCGCCGCTCTGGCGCTGCAGCAGCTCGCCAAACAGGTGGGCCGACGAGCCGCTGCCCCAGGTGCCGTAGTTCAGTGGCTTGGCCGACTTCTTCGCAAACTCAACGAATTCCTTGAGGTTGTTGAACGGCGCGTTGGCCCGCGCCACGATCATCGGCCCGCCGGTGGCCACCATGGACAGCGGCGTGAAGTCCTTGGCCGGGTCGTAGGGTGTCTTTTGCAGGATGGGCACGTTCACATGGGTGAGCGGCAGCGTCATCATGACGGTGTAGCCGTCAGCCGGGGCCTTGGCCACGAAGTCGGCGGCGATGATGCCGCTGGCACCGGGCTTGGCGTCCACGATCACCGGCTGGCCCCAGCGCGCGCTGAGCTTGTCGGCATACACGCGCGCCAGCGTGTCGATCGGGCCGCCGCCCGTGCCGAAGGGCACAATGCGGATGACCTTGTTGGGAAACGCTGGCGGCGTTTGCGCCCAGACGGGCGTGGTGGCGAGGGCGCCCAGGGTGGCGACGAAGTTGCGGCGGCTTTGGGTCATGGGGCTGTCTCCGTTGGTTATGGCGGGCAAGCCGGCATCATGCGGGCGCGCTGCCCGCCGGGCAATTCGATTGTTTGGATATGAGATATGAACCCGCGTGATACCAGCCCGAAAAATAGCGCTTTGAAATCAACGGCTTACGCGGGGCCGTTCAAAAGTCATCCGAAATTCGTCCGAATCAGCCCAGGCTGACCAGCTTGTATTCAGCGCCCCGGCCGTCTGCGTAGAGCTCACCCATCTCGTCGGACTGGTGGCCCAGCAGGTCGATGGTGTCCACCCCGCCCTGAGCCTCATACAGCCGCTTGGACAGGCTGCGCAGCTCGTGGAAGGTGGGCGGGGTGCGAGTGCCCCAGTCGATGCCCAGCGCCAGGACGGCGGCCGTGAATTCGTCGCTCATGGCGTTCCTAGGCATGCGCCGGCCGACAGGCCCCTCGCCGCGGGTGTTGTGCACGATGTACCGGCTGGCAACGCCGGTGGACCGGCATTGTTTGAACACGTCGCGCAGGCTCATGCCGAAGGCGTTCAGGCGCAGATCCAGCGGGATGGCGATCAGGGCGCCGGTCTTGCCGCGCTTGACCCGCCAGCACTCCACCGGCTCGCCGCCGGGGGTGGCCTCCATGGCTACCTGGTTGAACTCACCGGCTGATACTGTCTCCCGGGCCTGTCCGCTCACAAGGGCCACGGCCACAGCGTTCTTCAGCCGCCCGGCTGGCAGGCTGGCGTACAGCTTCTGGAAAACCGGCCAGGTCAGGCGGGCGCGCATGATCTCGACCTGGGGTACCTCGGAAACCTTGACCGGGTTGTGTTGCGTCCAGCCGGCGGCGATGGCCGAATCGAAGGCGTCCACCAGCAGGGACCGGACGGCGGCCGCCGTGGTGGGCTTGTCGGCGATCTGCTCCAGGCCGTCGGCGATGTGCTTTGTGGTGACTCGCTCGGTCGGCAGGTCCAGCTGGTCGGCCAGGATTTCCCGCGCGCGCTTCAGGTGGGACTTGTACTGGCGCCGGGTCTGGGTGGCCAGCTTGCGGGTGGCCAGCTTGGCCTCGAACTTGTCCAGCCATGCGCGCAGGGACTGGTCGTCCGTGCCGTTGAGCCTGTCCACCAGCCGGGGCTTGTGCTCCAGGCCCTGGACGGCGATGTTGGCCTCGAATGCCTGGGCCTTGGCTTCACCCAGCGTCACGCGGCCGATGCCCAGCTCGCGGCCTGTGCGGGGGTCACGCCAGCTGAAATACCCGTTGCGTTCGTACAGGCCGTCCGGCCATCCGCGGCGCTTCAGGCTACGCGGACGCGAGGCCATTCAGGCGGTGCACCAGGCGGCCGGCCGGTGCGGGTTCGTTGACGTGTCGGGCATCCGGAGTCACCATGTACGTGGTTCCGAGTTTGAAAGGTGCAGGAACGATACTCCCATCCGTCGCCCAGCGGTGCAGGGTGTTCCGGTGTGGCATCGGGTCGAACTTCTTTTCCGCCCATGCCTGGAGGGTGATGTACTGCGTCATTTCAGCGCCTCCTTGATAGCGTCAGCGCATTCATTTGCAGCCCAATAGCCGCTTCCGTCTTCTGCAGGATCGCGCTGCGGGTATTCCTCGCACACCTTCACAGCCACATCGCGGGCGTGCTGTATGGCGGCTTGCCAGCCCCACCATTGAAGGCACACCCATGCGGTCGTGTAGTCATCGTCCGGGCCTCTGGCAAGCGCCTGCGCTTCCCCCGCTTCGGATTCGATCATGCTCTTGATATGCGCCTCAAATGCTTCACGGCTGTTCATGGCATTGGCTCCTTTCGGACTTCAACGGCCTCATCGCGAGAGCATCTTTTTCCGCATCCCTTGCGGTCAAATGTCACCGTCTCGCCGCTGGTACACGTTACCCATTTGGTCGTGCCATTTCTTCGGTCGCTGTAATAGTGCAGTGTGCATCCATTGCCAACGTCGCGTTTTTCATGTGTGACATCTGGATAGGATGGGCGCTCTGGCATCGTAAAGCCAGCTACGCCCCACATCCAAAGCAGTACGCCAGCCACGGCAGCGCAAACCCAAAGAATGAACGTCATTGCTTACCTCCCTGAGCCTTGATAGCGCGATCTGCCAGCGTGTCCACGGCGTCTTCCCATGCAGTGGTCATGGCGACGTAACCCGGCGTGCTTCGCAGGCGCAGCAGTTTGCCCAGCATCGGCTCTTTGCGGAACTCGCGCACGCCTTCTATCAGGTGGTCAAGCAGTTCCCGGTCGCTGGGCGCATCCTCTGCTGGCTGCTGTACTGCTGGCTGCGCTGCGAGTAGTGCGCGGGCCTTCCAGCCTTTCCAAACTTCGCAGTATGTGTGCGCGGCCCATGCGTTGTATTCGGTTACCGCGTAGCCGTCGCCACATCGGATGCAGCTAGGCGGTATCGGGAATTGCTTTTCAAAAGCGGCCTGTTCATCGCTCAGTGTCATGCTGTCTGCTCCTTTGCCTGCGGTGCTGCTGCGACAACTTGAGGGCCAAGGCGTGCGCGAAGGTCTTCAAGGGCTTTCTCTGCGGCAACAGCACGGTCCAGCAGGCTTTCAGCGGACTTCATGCAGTCGTCGGCCTCCTGCTTCCACGTCACGGGCCACAGCGGGCCGCAGCCATTGGGACACGGCTCCGTCTTGTTGTTGCCCGCCGTCACGGTGCCAACATTGACGTTCAGGTTCATGCGGTGCAGCTTGAATTTGCACCGGGCGCAGTGCATCACGCCGGGAACAAAATCGGGCGCGGGTTGCGGCACTCTCTGCGCAAGCACAAGCCGTAGCGCTGATTCGAGGGCGGCGCGGGCTTTGTCAAATGGCGCAATGTCTTCTTCTGCCGATGCGCCGACAAGCTCATCAGCAAGCGCCATCAGCCCAGCCACATCCACCCCCGCAGCAGCGCGGAGTAGGGCGGCGGCTTCGCGCAAGTTGTTTCCATCATGATGACCGCTTGGATATTCCATATGCGCAATATTTTCCAGCGCATCTGCCAGCTTGTTGAGGTCTGTCATGTCATTCCTCGCTGATTTGAAGAAGCACCTCGGCTGGTACGCCCAGCGCAAACGCCCTGCGCGTGGCCTTGATGGGGAGCGAAATGCGGCCGTTTACGACCTCGCTGTAATGGTTTTGCCTCATGCCCAGCAGCTCGCAGAATTCGGCGCGCGTGAGGCAGTAGGCTTCGCGGCGAAACTCAAGCGCATCGGCCACGGAAACTTTGTGCTTTCGCGGGCGCACATCACGACGCAGCCTGCGCATGACAGACGCTGTGGATTCGCGCCTGTTAAGCTTGTTCAGGTCGATCATGTTCCGTTCCTTGCGGCGATAGCCGCGTCCTTCAATGCGCGGGCATCTGCCGAGATTACATCCATGCGGCGCTCTGCACTGCGAAGCTCGGGCCGGTCTTCCACGTAGTTGGTCAGCCCGTTGGCTTCGTTGATGGCCCTGTCGTACAGCCGCGTCCATGCAATCACCCGTGCCACAAGCTCTGCATTGAGGGCCTGCGCCGCTGCGAGAGTTGAGGCGGGGACAAGCGGCACTACCTCGCGTGTATGGTCCGGGAAATCTCGGTCAAGGTTTCTTTTGCCACGGTTCGCTTCAATTTCCGAAGTGTGAATATTGTTTACATGCTCGCCGTCACAAGTGACGCTCCACGCCACCACTTGCACATCCTTCGCAGCATCAGCCAGGATGGCAGAGCGGAGCCCTGATGCGCAGCCTGCAAGGATGGCGTCCCGCTGGCCTGCATATGCAATGCTGCCGGTGTCGTGACGGAGATCGTCACGCTGTGCCCATTGAGCCGCCGCGCACCATCCTTTTTCAAAGGCCGCTTTCAGCGCCATCTCCACCAGCTTGTCGCTGGCCTTGTCGGTGTTGGTGGTCATGATTGTTGCTCCCGTGCGATCTTGGCCGCGCGCTTCAACTGGCGGCACAAAGCGTTAACGTCATCGACGTTGATGTTTATGCGGCTGGCCGGAACTTCAATCCAGATTTCCGCGTCGCTATCGGGATAGACGCCAACACAGATAGCGCCTTCGTAGTTTTCGCCGTTGCCAAAATGCGAAGTCATGGCGGCTGTGCAGCGTTCCGTGGCTGCTGCAAATTCGTGAGTGACCATCACACACCCCCAATCACACCGTCAGCCGGGATGCGCAACTTGTTGACTTCGCAGAATTTGCGCTGGATGGCCTCAACGTATTCACCCGGCCCCCATCCGACTTGCTCAGACAGCGCCACATCATTCAATTCGTCTCGCGTCAGCATACGCACATCCGCAGGGGTAGCGCCACTGGAGGCGCGGTCAGCGTTAGATGCCGGTCGAAGTTCGCTTGCGCAGTGCCATTGATAGTCAGAGCAGCGCACGCCTGAATCGTCGCTGATGCTCCAAACTTCAACGGTCCTTCCGTCTGGCGTCAAAACCTTCATGCCGCGCTTAACCTCAAACGGCTCCGGGCTCGCCTGCACCACGGGTGCCTGCGATGGTTGGGAGGTAACGGTACTTGCCCCGTGATGCCACAGGAAAGCGCAGTACGCGGCTACGTCGCGCGGGTCGCCCTTGGCGATGTGATCCATCAGCTTGGCGCGGCATTCGTCCATCCAATCCGGCGACAGCCAGCCGTCGCTGTATCCGTACTTTGTCTCGGCTGCTGCCAGCTTCTTGGACAAGGCGCGGGCAAAGCGCACGACCAGATTGATCGTTGCTGGGTGCAAGGCTGCGCCATTGGTCAACCACGGCGCAAGGCGCTGCTCTATCTCAGGCGGCAATGCAGCATCGTGCCAGCGGTCGGCGGTCGGCGCAGCTTGAGCGGCAAGGCGCTCGACTTCGGCGCGGAATGCTTCTTGCGCGTCGCGCATTTCTCGCAGCGCCGCGTCTTCTTCCTCGGCGGTGCGTCCGCGTTTTCCTAGCTCTTTCCACTTGGCGAAAGTGACGCAACAAGGGTTCAATAGCGCCATCACAGATTCAACAGTAGCTTTGTCCATGTCAGTCCTTTGGAGGGGTGGGGAGGGCGGCAGATTCTTCCGCACGCCTGCGCTGGCTTGCAGCCCAGCAAAGCAGCCGGGCATGGAATGCGTGCTGGTGTCGCCTCACCCGGGCCTGGGCGAGATAGACACGGGCCTGGTGGATGGCGCTGGTGCGCTCGGGGATGGGCTTCATGCTGTCCTGCTTGTTGTAGATAGACCCCACCGTCCCCATTGCTTACTTCGCATGCTTTTCAGCGGCGGTACTGGGTGGGGTCTGTATGGGATCAGGCCGCCTGCTTTGCCTGCACGGCTTCAATGTGGGCCACCATGGCGGCGTACATCGCCGGCAGGTCTGTCAACTTGTAGAGCTTTGCGGCACCAGTGGAGGCCTCCTGCTTGAAGCCCAGCGCGGCCAGGCCGTCTGCGGTGATGGACAGCGGGGCGATGGCGGCATTGATGTCCCCCAGCTTCACGCGCGCGCCGGTATCGGCTGGCGGGGCAGTGGGGCGGGTCAGGGGCAGCACTTGCGCCGTCTTGATGGCAGCGCTGGCCGCCAGACTGGAACTCAGTTCATGCGCCACTTGTCCCAGTTCATCCAGCAAAGGGGTCAGGCCATCGTCCGGGTCTGCCTCTTTGATGTTGGCCTGGATCGTCTTGTTCAGCGCGGCTGCTTCGTCGGCCAGGCGCTTTGTCTCGGCCTGCTCTGCCGCCAGCTTTTCCCGCGCTTCCTTCTCGGCCTTGGCCTGTTCTTCCTTGCGGATGCGCTCGCGCTCGCGCTCGACCGCTTCCTCGGCGCGCTTCATCTCGGCCGCTTGGTGCTGGGTCACGCGGGCACGGGCCAGCATGCGCACGTCATCCGGCGACTTCCCGATGAAGGACAGGCGATCGGCAAACAGGTGCTCGAACCCCTTGGACGCTTTATCCAGGGCCGCCAGCGCTGCGCGGATGTTGCGCGCAGAGGTGTCGGCGGCGATCTTGCCCTGCGCCAGAGCCGTGTCCAGCGCGTCCTGCATGCTGGCAAAGTTGCGCTTTCCCTTGATGGCGCCGGACCAGTCGGGCGCAACCAGCACGATCCACGGACCGCCGGTGTCGGCCTTGGCGGCTTCAATGTGAGCGTCGTAGGCACGGCGCGCGGTGTCGATCATGGCCGCCTTCTTGGCCTTGTCCTCGCGCTCCACGTCCTTTTCCAGCTGCAGGGCCGTCAGGCGCATGTCCTCGCACCAGGCGTCAATCATCCGGGCGGCTTCGCCCACGGTGACGGTCTGGGCCAGCATGGCGTCTTTGGCCAGCTTCGCGGCATCGATGTTCTCGCGCAGCAGCTTGGCCGATTCCTTGGCGTTGGAAAAGTCTTGATCGGTCACCAGCTGGATGGCGCGGATTTGGGCCAGGCGCGCGGCCAGGGCCTCGCCGTATTCCTTCATGTTACTGGTGGTGATTTCGCCCTTGGCCTGAATAAACAGGGCGGGCAGCGCCACGGTTACCTCGGGCTTGGGCATTTCCTTGACTTCGGCGGGCACGTAGGTTTTCAGGTCCGCATCAAACTGCTTCCAGCCCGCCAGGATTTCAGCGCGCAGGTCGGCATCGCTGGAGTACCAGCAGCGGCGTACATCGGAACCGTCCTTGGTCGCAGCCGTGAACAGCACGCGGTCACCACCGCACACCATGAGCTGCTGCTCCATCTGCACGCGGTACATCTTGGGCAGATCGGCGGCGTCGTTGCCGTCAGGGCCAGGGGCGGGCAGGGCGGCGCGCAGCTTGTCGTTCAGGGTCTTGCATTCGTAGGCCGTGTCTTCCAGCAAGGTCAGGCCGTCGAAGCTGGCCGACAGTTCGATGTCCCCGAAGCGTTCGCAGCCCACGACCGGGTACAGCTGTTCGCCAATGACTTCCTCCGCGCCGGGCAGCTGGGCTTCTTCAATGGCGTGGCCGTCGTCAAAGCGGCGCTGCAGCTCGGCGGTGGTCTCGGGGCGGATGCCGGTGAAAGCCTCGTGCAGCAGTTCGCTGCGCGTCTTGTATTCCGAGCATCCCAGCATGGCCGGCGCATCGCTGGCGTTCTTGGAGGCTGCGCGGTGGGCGTGCCAGTTGGCATCGCCTTGGATCAGGTTCAGGGTCTTCACGGTGTTCCTTTCAGGCGGGGTTGATTTCAGCGGCGCGGCGCTCGTACAGCGCAGTCAGTTCCTTGCGCTGCGCTTCGTCGGCCACGGTGGTGATCAGGCTGCCGGCTTCGGCCAGCTTGTCGGCGTCGGCGGCCTTGTTCAGCCGGTCGGCCACCTGGGCGTAGGTCATGACGATTTCGTCAGCGGCGGGCTTGGTCAGCGCGTTGATCTGCGCCTGCTGTGCCGGGGTCAATTCGCCCTTGGACTTGGCCAGCGCCGTGATGTCGGCAGCGGTCTTCATGCCAGCCTCGACGGCCTTCTTCCAGCGGGGGAATTGCTCGTTGAACTTGTCGTCCGGCCAGATGGGCGGGGCCTGGGGTTGGTCCGGCTGGCGGTCGTCGCCCTCGCGGCGCGTCAGGTGTTCGCGCAGCGCGGCGTCCATGTCCTCCAGGTCTTGCCCGAACATATCGCCGCAGGCCGTGACGTTGATCGTCATGGCGATCTTGGCGCGCTTGTTCGCCATCTTGAGGATGGTGTTGGCCAGGTCGGCGGGCTCGGTGCGGACCTGCTTGGTCTTGTACTTGCCCATCTTGATGCGGCGCAGGTTCTCGGGGGTCGCGTCGAATTCGTCGTCCCACGCCTTGCGCCACTTGTACTTTTCTTCGCCGCTGGACGCCTCGCCCATGCCGGTGCCCAGCACGGTGCCGCTGATCTGGTGGCTGCCTGTGCAGGTCACGCGGTAGCGCACCATGTCCGGGGTGGACAGGTCTTCGACGCTGTAGGTGTCAGACACGCGGAAAGCCATGCACAGCACTTCCGCGCCCTGCTTGTACAGCGTAGGCTTGTCGGTGCCGGGGATCACCCCGTAGTGAACGTCCGGCTTCATGACGGCCTTCATGACCTCTTGCACCATGGCGACGTGGCTGATGATGTCGGCCACAGCCATGCGGCCCGATCCGGTCGTTGCGGCGAGTGCGCCGGGTTTGATTTCTGCAACTGCGTTCATGGTGTTCCTCAGTGGTTAAACAAAAACCCGCCGGGCCCAAAAGTGAACACGACAGCGGAAAAGATGGCGGCGGCGATCACCGCCATGGCGATGCGTGCCCAGGTAGAGGGCTTGCGGATGTGGGGCCTTCGATGCCGAAGTCCGTGGGCTGGGGCATGGGGTCGCGTGCCGGGCGCCGGGCCGGTGCTGGCTCATGCAGGTGGGTGTCCACGGCGCGGCCGTGCTCATGCGTGACCAGGTGGGCGCTGGCTGCGGTGGGGGTGGTCTCAGGCATTGCGCACCTCCGGGAAGCCGTCGTGAGTCTTGCCATCCAGCAGGCGGCCGGCGGCTTTCTTGCCGACACGATCCATGATCGCCATTGGGTACGGCGTCGCGTCACTCAACGGCACCGCGAGCGGCTTTGCTGTAGTGGCGGCGCAGTCCGCCATGGTTCGCCTGTTCGGCGCCCACTCGCCCCATTGCTTGAACAGGAATGCCACGCCAGCGGCGTCGCACTGGTTGCGCAGGCTTCGGGCCCAGTCCGGGTGCATCGGGCGTGCGCCGTGGCCGCTTTCGCCGCCAGCGATGACCCAGTGCACCATGGCGTCCGATCGCCCGCGCAAGGGACGGATAACGCCGTGGTCACCGGTAAGGGCGTCGATCTCGCACACGTCAGAGTGCACCTGGCGAAGGGTCACCAGCCCCAGCAGCGGCTCCATGCTCAGGAACCGCACCGCCGCCGGCGTGGCCAGCAGCTTGGGGATGTCGCGGTCTGCTTCCTTCTGGTTGACTACCGTGGCGCCAAGCCAGACGTTGGGCCACGGCCACGGCAGAGGGCGCCAGCCGCCCAGGCGCTCGGCTGCTACGGCGTCAGCGATCATTTCCTTCGCATTGCCGATCCGCTTCGTAAGCAGGAGCCAGTCCAGGTTCGGGGTCTGCGAAATCAAGGCGAACAGATCACGGCGCCATTGCACCGGCACCTCGTTGTCGAACACGTCGGCCAGGCTGGCGCAGAAGACGCGGCGGCGTGCAGCCACCAGGTTGCCGCTGCAGTCGATGTTGGGACAGAGCAAGCCAGCCACGGCGCCATCGCCACGCCAGCCACACACCGGGCACGCGCAGAAGGGTTGCGCATTCCACCGCTCCGGCTGGCGCCAGTTCGCGGGTGACGTGCGCACGCGCGGTGCCCCGGCGCCCCACAGTTCGCGGCCCTGGCCACGATGCACGCGCACCGGAGTCTCATGCTCTGCATAGCAGTGATCGCAGCCACCGCCGCCCGTGTCTTCAATGGAGACCTTTGTGCAGCCCATCCAGGGGTTGAACGTGGCATCGCACCACTCGATACTGGTGTTCTCAGCCATTCGCACACCTCACGATCAGCAGCAGAAGGCAAAGCGCCAGCCAGCCCAGCAGGGCCCAGGTCAGAGGCTCCCGCTGCCCGCGGCCCTGGTCGGTGCGGCGGCTGATGCTGTCCAGCCATTGGCGAAAGCGGTCCATCACCATGCCCCCCTGATGCCCAGCACCAGCGCGCAGCTGGTCACGTGCAGGCCCGCAGGCTGCCGCTTGCACCGCTTTTCATCGGTGATCAGGTGCAGCGTCAGCGAGTAGTGCTTGTTCAGCGCAAGCCGCGCGTCCAGTTGCGCGGCAGGCTTGACCTTGCGGGTTTCGTAGCGGCGGCCACTGACTGCGCCATTGGTGAACGGCACGCCGTCAGCCCATGCGTTGCCGGTGTAGCTGAATGACTTGTAGCCATAGGTCAGACCAGCGCCGAACCCGGCATACAGCGGCCCAGCAATGCGCCATTCAGGGTGCAGGCCGACATACAGCGTTGGGTCGCCATTCGAGTTCTTGAACGCGCCCAGGTTCGCGCTCACCGTGCGAGAGCCTGCGAAAACAAGCGGCGTATCCCACTGCAAGACAATCCCCGGCGTGTCGTTGTTGAAGCGGTCGTTGTGCTGGAAGTGCCGCGTTGCAAGCGGAATCTCGATGGCATCCGGGGTCACTGCTATGGCGCTGGTGCAGCACAGTAGGAGGAGGGCGGCTTTCATGCGGCACCGCCTTGCTTGATTTGTTTCACGGTCCAATCACGCATGTACTTCCAGCGCTTGGCGGGCGCGTCGTCGTCGTTGACCAGCACGGTTTTCTTGTGCTTTCCCCAGTCGGGCCAATGGGAGCGCACGGGTCCGCAGATTTCTATGTCAATGAACTTCGTGTCGCTGATGTGTTCGTCGTTCAGGTGCATGATTTCAGCGGCCATCGCGTGCGCAATGCCAAACCGCTGACCCACCTGATCTGCCTCGCAGTACTCAGCATCTCCAAGATCGTCCATCTTTGTGCCGCGCTTCGCACCCAGCACGCCAAGGGCGCAAAACTCGCCGTCAGCCGTGGCGAAGCTGCCGGAGAACAGGCGCTTGTCTTCCATGGCGTCCAATGCCTCCAGAAGCTCACGCAACAGGGCCTGCCCGCGCTTACCTTCAATGGAGCGCTTCACGGCCTGCCGCCAGCGCCCAAGGGCCAGCGGGTCGTCGTCGCCGTAATCGTCGGTGTATCCGCTTCGGCTCATCACGCACCCCCTTCCACGGCAGGGGCAGTGACGCGGTCAATGGCTGCGCGGACTGTTTCGCGGACAAACCTTGTGGACAACGTGCCGTACATTCCCCCGTCGCTGTCGTCAGCGGCATCCAAGAGCTTTTGAATGGACTCCAACATGTCAGGCGCGGCGGCGATAAGGCGGGCGTTGGCTTCGCTTTCGGCACGAAGCGTGTAGAACTCGCGGCTTTGGCTGTGCCAACTCATTTCACAAATGACGCGCTTTTCCTTGTCGCGCACCACAAAAAGCGAATCCGACTTGTTGAGGTGAAAGGCCCACGGCCCCGGCGTATGCTTCACATCGCTCATACAGACCCCTTGTGCTTGGCGAGAAGGGAAGAGGCCGCGTTGCGACCATCGTCAAGCCACTTTTGCCAAATGGCAACACGCTCTTCTTCGCTGATGCCGCAGTCCATAGATGCGTCTTTTCCGGGGCGCAGATGTCCGGTGTCTTTGTAGAAGGCGTCCCCGAGGCGCTCAAAACGTTCGTTTGCGCCTTCGCCTTCGCGCGGGTTGAATTGCTCAAGCCACGCCAGCGCCTCGACCAGATCATCCCTCTGAGCCTTGAGAGCGGCGACCTCGGATTTGAGGTGCCCGACAAGCTGCGACTCCATCCGTACAGCCATGAGCCCGAGTTCTTCAAGGTGCGCTGTTTCGATGCCATCGCAAGCATTCCACGCGGCCACAAGGCGGCGGGCGAGTTCTTCAGATTCGCGCGAGGTTGCGCCGCGACAAACGGCGGCAGCGCGCAAGTCTTCATACAAGACGACCGTGGCCCAAAACGGTGATTGGCCAGACTCGTCGTGTAGTGTTGCGGCTATGCGCAACTTTTTCGAGTGTTGAGTGCTATCGCTCATGATCAGACCCCCTGAGCCGCGCGGTGTGCCCGCTCCAGCTCGTCAGGACGGGACATCTGCGCCACGAGTGCCCAGTCGTAGCTGCGCTCAATGGCCTCGCGGTCATCACGCTGGCCGCGCGCCAGTCGTGCCGCCCGTGCTTCTTCCTCTGCGGCCATGTAGCCACGCCACGCATCGGTAAAGGCGTCTTTGTGCAGCGGTTGGGGGAAGCGGCGCGCGCCTTCTTCCTCGGTCAGCTCGACCAGGGGCCGCGCTGTCGCAACCCCGTGGAACGTGCCCAGGAAGTCAATGCCGGCGTCTTGCGCTGCTTTCAGGCTGGTGTAGCCCTCGGTCCACGTATGGCGCTGGCCGCCGCGGATCACGGTCACGACGAACTGCCGCTTTTTCGCGGGTTCCAGCTGGCCAGCAAAGCCAGCGGCTAGGGCCTTGTCGGCCGGGGTGAGGTTCATGCTGCACCGCCTTCTTGTTCGCTGGCGTAGGCCCGCTCAATGGCCTTGCGCACCATCTGCTCTGCGTCTTCGCCCGCAAGGTCGCGCGCCAATCCGATGAGAACAGAGCCAAAGCCGCCACACATCGCGGCGTAGGAGAAGCCATTGGACGGGTCGATGGTTCTCGCCGTCCGGGCGATGTCGTCGATTTCGCTGGCAAGCTGTTTCACGCGAACCGTGATTTGCGTGCGGTCTTTTTGAGTGAGGTTGACGGCCATCACAGACCCCCAGCCCTGCGAAACCGCGTGTCCTGCTCACGGCTCGGACCGAAGTACCAAAGGGTGCATTCCTGCACCGTGCGGGCCGCGCCTTGGGCGTCAACGGCAACAGCAGGCCGGGTGTGTACGCAGTGGTCAGCGGGCGGGTTGAAGCGGTCGGACGGCGCCGCGCAGCCTGCAGCCAGGGTGGCCAGCAGTACCGCTGCAAGGGTGGTTGAGGTCATCTTTCTCTCCTTCGCCGTTGGTGGCGTGGAGAGAATTAAACATCACGTTTAATCAAATGTCAACACGGTGTTTAAATAAAGACTGAAATCCGGCACCAGTGCAAACCCTTGGACGTGAAAAAGCCCGCTCGGGGCGGGCTCTGGTTGTGGCGCTCTAGCCGAGCTTATTTGTCTTGCGGGACTGTTTCGTATCCGTGGGGAAAGACAACGCGAATTTCACCGGTCCAGCGGTTGACCATAAAAAAGACGGAACTGTCGCGATCGCCTGTTGTTACGGTTTCCCAGCGAAGCGCCCACCCCAAAGCGACCAACAGCACGACTGCCAGCACATAGGGCCAGCGGGCTCCCCTTGACTGCGATTGCGTGTCCAGTTTGTCGGCTTCCATCACCGGGGGAAACCGAGGATTCGATCTGTTGATGAAGGGGGTTTCGTCGTCGCGTGGCATTGCAGCTCCTGGGCGTTACTTGGGCGCCCTCTTGAAAGCGTCGTAGAGGTGTGATTCCCGCTCGCTGGGCGGTGCAGTGAATGGATCTTGGACAACGGCCAGCGGCAGGGCCTGCTGGCGTTCATTGCCGTCGCCGTACTTGGCTGATGCGCTGGCCCGGGGCTTCTCGCGTAGCGCGTGGGCGACGGCTGAAGGCTGCGCTTTCTTGGCGTGCTCCCGAATCTCGCGGGCGTACTCTGCGGCCTGGTGAATGCTGTCAATCCACTTGGACCTCTCGCGCGGGAGCAGGTCTTCAAGGTCTATCAAGAGCTGGCGGTATTCGGGCGGCAGGCTGACGGCCGGCGATGGGGCGCCCACCGGCTTCAATGATGGCGCGGCGCCTTCTCCGGTCAGCACCCAACCGGCGACTACATCGGAAACCTGAGCCAGCTTCAGCGCGCCGCGCTGTGACACGCCCCGCGACTCCCAGTTTTTCACTACCTGGGGCGATTCGTTCAGCCACTTCGCCACCGCCGACTGCCCGACTATCGGCGGCTTCTGCTGGGCTGCCACTTGGTACAGACGTTCGGCTGATGGGTGCATCCGTTCAATTTTCGGCCGACTAAACACGCCGTTGTTAAACGTGGTGTTTGACATTTGTTTAAACATGACGTTTAATTCCGCCATGGAACCTACAGAACACCCCGATTGGTTGCTGGTCGTCGCCCTTGGTGGCCCAACGAAGGTCGCTGACCTTCTCGGGCTGTCCAAGGATGGCGGTGTGCAGCGCGTACAGAACTGGAAATTCCGCGGCATCCCCTCTGCCGTCAAGGTGGAGTGGCCGGACCTATTCATGCGGCCCGCCGCCACCCCCGAAGCAGAGCAGGGGGCCTGACATGCGCAGCACCACGAAGAAAAGGCTGGCCCTGTGCTCTGGAGTGCATCGCTCAACTGCGCGCGAATGCACCGGCCGCCTCACATTCCTGGGCGTAGCCGACACGCAGACACGCTCTCTTTGCTGTGGGGCTAAGACACCGTGTCCGGCATCAGCACGGCCATCTATCGAGCAATTCAAGGCGGCGGCGGCTCCGTATGTCCATGCTGCTCCACCAGCGTTCCCAGTGATGCGCGCATCTTCGATAGTTCGTCCTCGATCAGCTGGAGGTACGAATCCGTGACGGCCTCCTGCTCGTTCACATCGCGCCATACCTCCAGGCGCATTACCGCATTGGCCGCTACCGCCTCCACGTTGGGGCTGGCTGCCACCAGCGCAAAAACAAGCATTCGCAGTGCATCGATCTGCGCCTGCAGGTTCTCGGCCTGCTCCTGTTTCATGTCCGCCCCTTTCGTTGGCATTGGTCGTGTGGAAACGCCATTGTCCAACGACTGCGGGCGGGCGCCCCTTGTCTCCCCCATGGGTGAAACCACGCGCAGCGTCTCCCTCTGCGTGCTCATGGGTTTGCCCGCTGGCCTTTGGGCTGGTGGGCGTTTTTCTTTGTGTGTCCATGCGCTTCATTCTTTGGCGTGCCTCTGATAACTGGTGATACCGAATGAAATCCACACTTATCAACCAACCCGAAGCGCAGCTCACTCTGGTGTTCGAGGGCGGTCTCAGCGAGAAGTACCAAAGCCTGCGCGAGTGCATCGCCGCAGGGGTTTACCGGCAGGGGCTGGGCAACATCGCCATCGACTTGAACAAAGCCCCCGGCAACCTGAGTGTGGAACTGTCCGACGACCCCACGCGGAAATTCAGCGTGGACAGCTTGGAGAAGTACATCGAGAAGACGGGCGACACGGCTCCGATTCACTACCTGATCGACAAATTCCTGAACGAAAAGAGCCGCAAGCAAGAAGCCGCAATGGCCCAGCTTGCCCCGATTCTCCAACAGCTTGCGCCCTTGCTTCGGCAGGCCGGCTCACTGCCTGATTACCAACATGATCACCACCCGACACCGCACCATGCTGCGCGCCATCTGCGGCCGTCCCCGGACTGCCCGCGAGTTCACCAATGCCCAGCACGACGCCCTGAGCCCGAATGCCTGCGCCAGCCACCTGAATGAGCTGGTCCGTGTCGGCTGGATCGAGATCAACGAAGACGGCCTCTACGAAGCCACCGAGGCCGGCCAAAAGCACAACAGCGAGCCCAGCACACCGCCGCGCACTTTCTGCAATGCGACCACCAAGGGCACCTACACGGGCCCCGCCTGGACCCTGCGCGCGGGATCTGATCGGGCTTCTTCGCTTCCTTCGCGGGGGACGGGATGCTGAGCGATTACGACGCATTCGTGGCCCGCAAGCGCCGCGCAGAAGTTGCCACGGGCCACAAGCCCGGCGACCTGAACGAGCATCTATTTGACTTCCAGCATGCGATTGTTGAATGGGCTATCCGGCGTGGCCGCGCTGCGATCTTTGCGGACACCGGCCTTGGCAAGACCCTGATGCAGCTTTCGTGGGCTGACGAAGTGGCCGCGAACACGGGCGGTACTGTGCTGGTGTTGGCACCGCTGGCCGTGTCTGAACAGACCATTGAGCAGGGGCGCACGTTTGGCATTGAGGTTCACCGTGTCCCCCAAGGCGGCACGCCCACCGGCCCCGGCGTGTGGATTACCAACTATGAGCGCATGGACGCCATTGACTTCACCGAGCTGCATGGGCTGGTGCTGGACGAATCATCCATCCTGAAAGCGCATGACGGCAAGACCCGCCAGCGCATCATTGATGCAGCGCAGGGTGTGCCGTATCGCCTGTCCTGCACGGCCACGCCATCCCCCAACGACTTCGAGGAATTGGGCAACCAGTGCGAGTTCCTGGGCGTGATGAGCCGCACGGAAATGCTGGCGACTTACTTTGTGAACGACACGGGCGACACCGGCACATGGCGACTCAAGGGATGGGGCGCATCCAAGTTTTGGGAGTGGATGGGCACATGGGCCGTGGTGCTGCGCAACCCGCAAGACCTGGGTTTTAACGGTGCCCGCTATGAACTTCCCCCGCTGACGTATCACGAGCATGTGGTGGAAACCGAGCAGATTGGTGATGAGTTGTTTGCACGACCTGCCATGGGTCTTGCCGAGCGCCGCAAGGCCCAGCGCGACAGCGTAGAAGCCCGCTGCAAGGCATTGGCCGATGTGGTCAACGCAGAGCCCGGTGAGCCGTGGCTGATCTGGTGTCACCTGAACGACGAGGCCGAGCGCATCACGCAACTGATACCCGGCGCTGTGAACGTGCAGGGTTCGGACTCACCGGATAGCAAGTCAAAGAACCTGCTGGGCTTTGCCCACGGCGAAATCCGCGTGCTGGTCAGCAAACCCAAGATCGCCGGGTTTGGCATGAACTGGCAGCACTGCGCACGCATGGCTTTTGTGGGGCTGGATGACTCATTCGAGAAGTTCTACCAGGCCGTGCGCCGCTGCTATCGCTTCGGCCAAAAGCGCGAGGTTCAGGTGCATCTGTTCACCGCAGAAAACGAGGGCCAGATTTTGGCCAACCTCAAGCGCAAAGAAGTGCAGCACCACGACATGAGCGCAAACATGATCGAACACATGAAGGAAATCATGAACCACGAACTCACCGGACAGACCAACGTAGTGGACGACTACCGCGAAGACACGCACGAGGGCGACGGCTACACCATCCACCTGGGCGACTGCGTGAAGTGGGCGCGGCGAATGGCTGACAACAGCATTGATTACAGCGTGTTTTCCCCGCCGTTTGCTGACTTGTTTGTGTACAGCAACAGCGACCACGACATGGGCAACTGCAAGGACGATGCCGAGTTTGTCGCGCAGTTGAAATTCCTGATTACCGAGCTGTTCCGCGTCATCAAGCCGGGCCGCAACGTGTCATTCCACTGCATGAACCTGCCCACCACCAAGATGCGCCAAGGCTTCATTGGCCTACGTGATTTCCGGGGCGCACTCATCAAGGCGTTTGAGGAAGCCGGGTTTATATATCACTCCGAAGTGTGCATATGGAAAGACCCGGTGGTGTCAATGCAGCGCACCAAGGCGCTGGGCCTGCTGCACAAGACTATCCGCGAGAACAGCACCATGAGCCGCATGGGGCTGCCTGACTACGTGGTGACGATGCGCAAGCCCGGCGACTGCGAAATCCGCGTAACCCATGGCGACGACCTGCCCGTTTTGATGTGGCAGAAGTACGCAAGCCCTATCTGGACGGACATTAACCAGGGCCGCACGCTGAACAAGCTGCCGGCGCGGGACGAGAACGACGAAAAGCACATGTGCCCGCTGCAGCTCGACGTGATTGAGCGGTGCATTCACCTTTGGACAAACAAGGGTGATCTGGTTTTCTCGCCGTTCGCTGGCATCGGCTCCGAGGGCTATTGCGCCGTGAAGATGGGCCGCAGGTTTGTTGGCACCGAACTCAAGCCGCAGTACTACGAGCTGGCATGCCTGAACGTCGAGGACGCGCTGAAAGAGCAGGCGGGGCTGTTTGCGGAGGCCGCATGACCTCTTTTGCGCATCAACTGGCCCCGGCCAACAAGTCCCCCACTCACAAAGTAAACCCGTGCAGCAGGGGTAACGGTCAGCCGGGCGGGCAACTGGATGTAGGAGCCGGCCTATCTGACGCCGAACTGATCCGCCATGTGCAGGACTGCGGCCGCCACATGCTGGCCCATTACGAACGCTTCGAGACGATGGGCGACCCGGCCGACCGTGAAGCAGCCCAGCACTGGCTCAAGGCCCAGAACGAGGCCCAAGCCGCACTGAGCGCCACCGCCAAGGCCGTGCGCGAGGCTGAGATTCAGCGGGCTATTGATGAAGGTGTCGGGTACTTCGCCGCGGCTGGCCAGCGGGACCGGGAAAGGCTGGCAGCGTGACCAAAAAGGCTGATACGTGGATGCCGCTGTACGTCGGGGAATACCTGGCGGACACGACCAACCTGAACACCGAGCAGCACGGCGCCTATTGCCTGATGCTCATGGCCGCATGGAAGCGGGGCGGCACGCTACCCAATGACGACTCCCAACTGGCGAGCATCACGAAGCTGTCGCCTGGCCGCTGGAAGGCCCACCGCGCAATCCTGGTTGACTTCTTCGAGGCCAAGGACGACACGCTGATTCACGAGCGCGTCACGCATGAGCGGATCAAGGCCCAAGCCATCAGCGAAGGCAAGAAGGAATCGGGGGCTGCCGGGGCTGCTGCACGCTGGAATATTGATGACGAAAAGATGCCGGATGCTTTGGCATCTGCTATGCCAAATGCTATAGCAAATGCCATCACACATGCTGTAGCAAACGGGGTGGCGAATGAGTCGCAAACGGATGCACCGTCACCTTCACCTTTACCTATAACTACAGTAGCTAAAGCTACTGTGTCGGCCAAGCCGACGATCCCGCACTGCCCGCATGTGGTCTTGATCGACCTGTTCGGCAAACACCTCCCCGAGCTACCGCAGCCCAAGCCCGAACTCTGGGACGGCAAGAACGCGCAGGCCATGCGCTCCCGCTGGAAGTGGCTTTTGACGGCAACGAAACGATCCGGCGAGCGGTATGCCACGACCGAAGCTGAGGCTGTGGACTGGTTCGATCGTTTTTTTGGCTACGTGGCCAAGTCCGATTTCCTGACCGGGCGCAGCGGGCGCTGGATGAACTGCGACCTGGGCTGGCTGATGAACCAGTCCAATTTCGCGAAGGTCGTGCAGGGCAACTACGAAAACAAGGAGGCCGCCCATGCGCCGCGATGACGAGATAGCGAACCTGCGCGAGCCCCCGCACAGCATTGAGGCCGAATCTGGCGTACTGGGCGGCATGCTGCTGGACCGCGAGGCTATCAACCGCGTGCCCGGCCTGACGGCGGATGACTTCTACCGATCCGAGCACAAACTGATTTTCACGGCCATCCGCCAACTGGCGTCAGCCGGTCAACCCTGTGACCTGGTGACGGTCTTTGACCGCCTGGCCGACAAGGCAGAGGATGCTGGCGGGCTGGTGTACCTGAACTCCCTGGCGCAGTACGTGCCCAGCGCAGCGAACATCCGCCGCTATGCCGAAATCGTGCGCGAGCGCGCTGTGCTGCGCAAGCTGGTCGCCGCGGCTGACGAAATCGCCACCAGCGCATTCAACCCGCAGGGCAAAACGGTAGAAAAGCTGGTTGACGAAGCGCAGATGATGCTGGCGAAACTGGCCGAAGTGAAGGCCAAGCGCGAGCCCCAGCACATCAACCAATCGCTGGCGGAATACCTGGCGCTGCTGCAGGACCTGAGCGAAGGCAAGAACCCGGCGCTGTCCACCGGCATCGCAGGGCTGGACAGGCTGCTGAACGGTGGAGGTCGGCGCGGCGAGGTGATGGTGTTGGGGGCACGGCCAAAGCACGGGAAAACAGCCGTGGCCCTGGCGCTGGCCCGCAATTTCGCGCGGCGCTACAGCGTTCTGTTCATCAGTCAGGAAATGCCGGTATCGCAGCTGATGCACCGGCACACCGCCGCCATGGGCGGCGTTGACCTGGGCCGCATCCTGCGCGCTGATGCCAGCGATTCGGGCATGTGGGAATGCGTGAACGAGGCCGCGCGCCGCCTTGGTGAACTGAACCTGGTGCACGACGATCAATCCGCGCAGAGCCTGCTGGACATCCGCCGCAAGGCGATGCAGGTCAAACGGCAGTACGGGCTGGATGTGCTGTTCGTTGACTTCCTGCAGTTGATGCAGGGCGCTGGCGAAGACAACCGAAACCGCGAGCTGGACGTGATCGTCAACGGCATCAAGGCCCTGGCGATGGATCTTGGTATTTTCGTGGTGGTGCTGTCGCAGATGAGCCGCAAGGCCGATGAGACGTACCACGCGCCCACGATGACCTACCTGCGCGACTCTGGCGCCATCGAGGCGGCAGCCGACCAGATCGCGCTGCTGTTCACCGACCACGCGCATCCCATGAGCCCGAAGGATGAAAACTTCCGGGGCTATTCGCAGCTGGAAATCGTGGCCCACCGCAACGGGCCGACCGGCCTTGTTCCGCTGAGTTTTGCCGGGCAGTACCAACAGGTTGGCGATTGGGATCAACCGGTGCCTGTGCGGCACACCAAACAACTTTCAAGAGGCATGCCCTCATGACCATCCACTTCCACATCCCCGGCCAGCCCGTGGGCAAAGGGCGCGCCCGCATCGGCAAGGTGGGCGCACATGCCCGCATTTTCACGCCGGCCAAAACCGTCAGCTACGAAAGCACTGTTGCCCTGTTTGCCGCCCAGGCGATGGCAGGCCGCCCGCTGCTGACCGGGCCGGTGAACCTGCAGATGCGCGTGGACTTCGCTATCCCGGCGAGCTGGTCAATGAGAAAGCAGCGCGCGGCAGAGGCTGGGCTGATCTTGCCTGCCGTGAAGCCCGATGCTGACAACGTGGCCAAGGCCATCTGCGATGCCATCAACGGCGTGGTGTGGAAAGACGACGTTCAGGTGGTGGACCTGACGGTAAAGAAGCGGTATTCGGTGGTTCCGGGGGTGGCTGTGCGGATTGATGAACTGGACGCCCAATGACCCACTGCACCAACTGCGGCCGCCGCATGAAAGCCGCCAGCCCCACCGGCCTAGGCCCTGTGTGCGCCCGCAAGGCCAAGGCTGTACCCGTCCCTGACCAAGACGCGGGGCTGTTTGGCTACGACATCGAGCGTGCAGTTTTGGCCGCGCAGCAACGGATCAGGGTTCACATCGCCGTTATGGCTGAAGACGCCCACCAGGCTGTTCGCCGTGGGTTCAGGGCTGCGCGGGAAAGGCTGCTGTCGTGACCGCGTACTACAACGAGTTCGACAAAAAGGCCGCTGCATGGCTGCGCGAGCTGATTGCTGATGGCCACATCCCGCCCGGCGACGTTGACGAAAGGAGCATCACCGATGTACGAGCAGATGAGCTTGCTGGATACACCCAGCTTCACTTTTTCGCCGGCATTGGCGGATGGCCCCTTGCTGCCCGCATTGCCGGATGGCCAGATGACCGCGAAATCGTCACCGGGTCGTGCCCGTGTCAGCCGTTCTCTGTCGCGGGCAAAGGCGCCGGAACTGCTGATGCGCGGCACCTATGGCCCGACTTTTTCCGAATCATCCGTGCCCGCCGGCCCGCTGTCGTCATGGGAGAGCAGGTTGCGGCAGCGGTTGGCAAAGGTTGGTTCCTCGGAGTGCGATCTGACCTGGAAGGTATCGGGTACGACTGCCGAGGGGTTGTTATCCCGGCTTGTGCCGTCAACGCCCCGCACCGTAGAGATCGACTCTGGTTTGCTGCTGGAAGCCGACTACTGGAGGACGCCACAGGCGGCAGTCACGGAGCCGCGCTCCACGGTGGTGAAGTTCAGCGGGCGCTCGCCGTCCGATCCGCAAGTCGGCTTGCCGGACCAGGTAATGGCGACTGCCGCGTACTGGAGCACACCGAGAGCATCGGACGGGGAGAAGGGCGGGCCGAACCAGGCATTCGGAGCGGGCGGGCAACCATTGCCGGCGCAGGCCTTTCACACGGCGATGTGGCCCCGCCCAACACTACCGAGCGGCGGCCAGACATGGCCCGAAGGGACCACGCTGGAGGGCATGAGGCCGGACGGGAAGAAATCTCAGGTCACGCTGAACAACGTGGTAACGGGCTTGTGGCCGACGCCATTGGTGGGCAGCACCAACCCTGCAGCACACAACCAGATCAGCGGTCAGTGGCGCGCTGCGATGGAAAAGGCGATGCCTGGGCCGGCGCAAAGTGGCTTGTCGGCCACGACGGGAAAGCGCGGCGTGTTGAACCCAGCATTCCCTTGCTGGTTGATGGGATACCCCATCGTGTGGGTCTTTTGCGGGGCTTCGGCAATGCAATCGCTCCCCAGATCGCGGCGGAAATGATGGCCGCCTGGATGGAGGAATTTCCCGAGGTGGCCGCATGAAGCGTGACCACACCCAACGCGACCGCCTGCGAGGAAAGCTCCACATGATCCTGGGGCTGATTGCTGACCAGGTGGAGGTGGACAAGCCCGAGGGCGGGAAAGAGCACTGGACCGCCGACCAATGGAAGCGCGTCTTCAAGGTCGGCTTTGGCATCAAAGGCAGCACCGAGGACGTGACCGATGAGGTTTACCTGCACTTTGTGTGGTGGGTTGAAACGCAGGCAGTCGGTCGGCTTGGCGTGGTCATCCCGGAGCAGGCGTCATGAGCGGCAACTACGACTTCCTGCGCCGCCCCGAGGGCGTGCAGTGCTGCTGCGGCAAATGGCCTGGCCAGCACCGCTGGGGCGACAACGCTTGCCCGAACAGGCTTTGGCGCACAGGCAATGGCCAGCCGCAATGGCTGGAGCGCACCTTCTATCGACCGAATACCCCGACACCGCCCCGGGCCTTGGGCGGCAATTGAACGAGGAAATTATGAGCATCACCACAAACGGCCCCGTCGCCGCAGACCCTGACCGTGAACTGACCTTTGGCGAAAAGGCTGTCGGTCTGACGTTCAACCCGTCGCAAGACCCCGCTGTGTATTCCTGCAAATCGGGCTTTGCCCACGTCATCGACCAGATGAACGACCTGCGCAACAGCACCGACAACACCGAAGTCAAGCGCATGGCGTCCGTCGCCATCACCGAGGCGCAGACGGCGCAGATGTGGGCGGTCAAGGCCATCACCTGGCGCGGCTGACCCATGGCCAGCCTGAACACCATGGTCAAGAAGTGCGCCGGGCTGGTGGACACCACGGACGTGAGCGATTGGGAAAACCAGTTCCTCAAGTCCGTGGTGGAAAAAACCGCGCAGGGCGACAACACCACCAGCCTGACCGAAAAGCAGATCGGCGTGCTGGAACGCCTGCATTCCAAACATTTCGAGGACTGACACCATGGCCTTCGTCATCGGCAAAAGCAAGAACGCCATCCTGAACGCTGCCTGGGCAGGCCTGCGTGCTGCCGAGAAGAAGGCCGCAAAGCACGCGCCGAAGAAAGCCAACAAGCCGAAAGCGAAGCCGCCCGCGAAGTGAGCGGCACTGAAGGAAATCACCATGAAGAAACTGCGATTCGCCTTTGAGCGAGAACACAAGGGATGGCTGCTGCGCATGTGGTGGAACTGGGCGGAAGTCGCCTACCTGCTGCTGGCGCTGCGCGGACTGAAGGCGGAGATTGAGTTTCCATCCGACTGGCACGAACACCGGCAAGGATGGGTGCGGCTGGGCTTTGGCCTGTTCACGCTGGCCTTTGCTTTCCCGTGGCCGTGGGTTGTGCCAGACGACTACCAATGCTCCGGGCCGCGCTTCGGGTTTTGCTTCTTTCAAGACGGCCTGCACCTGAGCTGGGGCAAGTCGCACGGCAAGCGCGACGACCCATTCAAGATCATTCAGATGCCGTGGGGCTGGCGTCATCGCAAGCATGAGGTTCTGACCGAGCCTGAGCAGTTCCCATACACCTATCGGCTCAGGTCCGGCGAGGTTCAGGAGCGCATCGCCACGGTGAAAGAAGAACGGCGGCTATGGACGCGCCCGTGGTTGCCGCACAAGCGGGAAAGCCACTACATCGACATAAGCTTTGACAAGGAAGTCGGGGAACGCAGCGGCTCGTGGAAGGGTGGCGTGATGGGCTGCAGCTACGACATGCTGCCCGCCGAGAACCCACTGATGACATTGCGCCGCATGGAACGGGAACGGAATCTCTGAAATGACCTTCGGCGGCCCCACCCTCAAAGAACGCCGCGCCCAGCGTGTGAAGCAGCGCCGGCGCAACCTGAAGGCGCTGGCCACCACACCGTCACGCGCGCTGGGCCGCGCGACCTACACCGGCACCACGGCCGCGCCGGCGCCGAAGGCCGAAAAAGCCAAACCCGGGAAGAAGGCACCCACCGTGGCCGAACGCGCCTGGATGGACTGGATCGTGGCGCGCGGCTGCGTAGCCTGCCAGCGTGACGGCCTGGGCCACCGTGCCGCTGCTGTGCACCACATCCTGCGCGGCGGCCAGCGCATGGGACACCTGCACACGCTGCCGCTGTGCGACCCCGGCCACCACCAGGGCGGCCAGCCTCTTGGCATGGTCAGCCGCCATCCCTGGAAGGCCCGCTTTGAAGCGCGCTACGGCACCGAGCACGAACTGCTGGCTGAGCTGCAGCTGGCGTATGCCATTGAAACAAGGACACCGGTATGACAGTCATCGCCTGGGACGGAAAAACCCTCGCCGCCGACAAGCGCGCCTGCAACGGCACCAGCAGTTCCAACACCGTCTCCAAGATTCATCGATGGATGGGCGGCCTATGCGGATTTTCTGGCGACCTGGATCTGGGCATGGCAATGGTGCAGTGGCTAGAAAACGGAGCTGACGCAGGTTCGTTCCCAGCGCGCCAAAAAACCGAGGACAGCGTGGCTTTCATCGTGGTGCACAACGGAGGCCGGGTCGTGCGCTACGAACGGGAACCGGTCCCACTGCATTTTGAAAACCGGATTCAGGCAATGGGCTCAGGCCGCGACTACGCGCTGGCGGCCATGCATCTGGGGCACGACGCGCGCAAAGCCGTGGAGGTGGCCTGCGCACTGGACTGTGGCTGTGGCAATGGAATCGACACGCTGTGCCTGCAAGCAGGCCCCGGCGAGGTGCCATGCAGCGACTGCGGCCGCGCCCTGAATTCCAACGAAATCGAGTTCTACAGCAGCAGATGTGAAACATGTGAAGGTGTTGCCCACGCGCGACTGGACCAAGCATGAGCCGAAAGCACAACCACCGGATGGCCACCCGCTCCCTGCGCCTTCACCCCCTCGAGCGCCAACGCCTGCGCCAGGTCTGGAGCGAACGCACCGTCAACGCCGGCATTCACGCCCTGGCCACCGACGACGCCCAGGTGGTGATGGCCAAAGTGGGCACGCTGCTTTACGTGGTTCTGGGCGCCGCGCTGCTGGAGAACCTGGACCAGGACGCCCCGGATATGCGGATCCTGCGCGCCGCCGCGAACGTGCTGGGCGACCTGGTGGGCACCGAGAAACTGACGCACCTGCAGCAAGCCACGATGTCGTCAGCCCTGGAGGCGCTGAAACGCGTTGTCGCCGCGCTGCCCGAGGAATCGCTGTTCATTGCAGCGTCCCAGGCCAAGCGCATCCTGGCGGCCGGCCCTGTGACGCTGGCGGACTTTCAGGCCATGGCGCCGGGGAGGGCGAATGTGCAAGGCCTGTGACCGCGCGAAGCGGGAACGCCACTGCCCGGACTACATCACCGGCTGCCTGAGCTGCAGCGCCCGTGCGCTGGCCGCCGGACGGGCTTTCTTCGACTCCCACCAGGCCCAGACGTTGACGCCGCCGTACCGCAACGCCTTGCGCGCCATCTTTGGCCAGCGGTGGAAGGCCGGCCACCGGCTGGTGCGGCTTTGGTCGCGCAGTGAATCAATCAAGAAAAAAGGCAGTTTTCTATGAAGCGAACGATCTCAGACAAAGGCTTGAAGGCTGCAATTGAAGACCTGCTCACGGACAAAGCCGAAGCCGAAGACCGCGCCGGTGTGACGCGCACCGGGCTGACCAATGGCGAGATCCTGACTGCCCTGGACCTGGACAAAACAAGGAACGGCGAAGTCTCAGCCGCTCTGTCAAAACTGCGCAATGAAGGAAAGATCAGGACCGACAGCGGCCCTGCCAGCTCCACCCGTGGCCGCCGCTACGTCAAGCGCTACCGCTGGGCCCTGAAGGGCGCCCACACCATCCCAGCCACCCAGGACATGGAACTGCGTAGGGCGCTTTCCATGAGCCGATAACCGAAGGAGCATCATGAATCAAGACTTTGACACTGAACTCGAAGAAGACGTCACCCTCACCGGTATCCAGGTGAGCGGCGGCCCCTCTATGACCGTCGGCGTGGGCGACAGGTCCGGTGACATCTACGTCCGCGGCGACCTACACCCCCTTGGAAGCGCCAGCGCCCTGCTGACTGCTGCCGCCCAGCACATCCCCTACGTCGCCCTGAGTGCAGTGGAAGTGCTGTACCCGCTGGACTGGCTCAAGGGAGAGTGCGCCCACGACATCGACCGCCTGCGTGTGCTGGCGAATCTGGAATCTTTTGTGCGCTCCGGGTTCAGCCAGGGTGCGGGGGTGAGGCAATAAACATGACCAAGACAAAGAAAATGGCGGTGCTTGGCCTCAACCCAGCAGCCCTGCGGAACGTCTTGCGCCTGCCCGATGATGCAGAGGTCATCCGCATCGAGACCGTCCCGGGCTACCGCGGCCTTGTGAACGTCATCGTCGAAGGCGTTGGCTGGGAAGTGCAGGAAGGCGGCCCGCTGCCACCATCCACGCATGGGGTCTTTACGGTTGACCGTGACGAGCGTGGTGGGATCAAGCGGCTGACCGTGGACTGGGGGTTTCCGTTACCACGCGCCGACGCAAAGGACTACGTTGAGGTTGAGAGGCCGCTTACGCTCATGGCGTTGCGGCACAAGGCCAGGGAATTCATGCGCGCGGCGCCGGAGGCCGACAATTGGCGGCGCCTGCGCCGACCGTACCGCGTCCTGATCTCGCCCGATGAGGCGCGCGAGCTGGAAACGATGGGCGAGTACGGGGCAGGGATTCCCGGGCTCGTCATGCGCAGCGAATACGGGCCCAAAGAGGAGCGCAAGGCGCGGCCCAACGAGTTCGCCCGGGTGGAGTGTTGGGCGATTGACGTTGACGAGCCCGCCGGGACGATGCAGGAGCGCAGGCACGCAGAAATCGAGGAATCTGAGCTCGACCCATTCGGTGACAAGTTCGAGGCCGAGCATCAAACCAAGCACGGCTATTCATGAAGGAAACCAGCATGAAACTCACCGCCAAACAGCAGGCCTTCGTCGCCGAGTACCTAATCGACCTGAATGCCAGCGCCGCCTACCAGCGCGCCTACCCTGGAGCCAAGCCAGCGTCGGCCAGGGTTCAGTCGTGCCGTCTGTTAGTGGACCCTAACATTCAAGCCGCTATTGCTGCGGGCAAGGCAGCGCGCGCTGAGCGGGTGGAAATCACCGCCGACCGCGTGTTGCAAGAGTTGGCCAAGCTGGTGTTCTTCGATGTTCGGACGCTTTTCCGCGAGGACGGCACGCTCAAGCCACCGAGCGAGCTAGACGACATCGCGGCATCGGCAGTGTCGAGCGTCGAGGTTACCGAGGAATTCGACGGCACCGGGCGCGACAAGGTGCAGATCGGATTCACGAAGAAGGTCAAGCTGTGGGACAAGCGGGCCTCGCTGGCGCTGATGATGCAGCACCTGGGCATGTTGGTCATCAAGACCGAAGATGTCACCGACCCGATCAAGAAGGCCATGGGCAACATGAAGCCAGAGGAAGCCCAGCGCCTACTGGACACGCTGGACCAGGTGGCAAGCATCCAGGCCAAGGCCAAGCAAAAGGCCTGATGGACGCCGCCGCACTCGCCCTTTCGCTGGACCCTCTGAAACTGGAGGTGCTCAGGGCGGGGCTGCGCCGGCAGATCGCGCAGCAGCGGCTGGCCGTGTATCGCCCGTACGTCAAACAGGCTGACTTCCACGCCATGGGCGCCGTCAAGCGCGAGCGCATGCTGTCGGCCGGCAACCAGCTGGGCAAGACATTGAGTGCGAGCGCCGAAGTCGCCATGCACGTAACCGGCCGCTACCCTGACTGGTGGGTGGGTAAGAGGTTCACCAAAGGCAACCACGGCCTGGCTGGCTCGGAGTCGGGAGAGTTGACCCGCAAGGGCGTGCAGCGCCTGCTGTTCGGGCGCGATCCCAAAATGGAGCCCGGCACCGGGATGATACCCGGCGACTGCATCCTGGGATTCACCTGGAGCCGCCACGTCAACGACCTGATCGACACAGCCCGCATCCGGTTCATTGACGAGCACGGCAACGAGAGCGTCAGCACCATCAGCCTGAAGGCTTACGAGCAGGGCCGCGGCAAGTGGCAGGCCGACACCGTGGACTGGGTCTGGTTCGACGAGGAGCCACCCGAGGAAATCTACACCGAAGGCCTGACGCGCACGAACGCCACATTCGGCCCGGTCATCGTGACCTGCACGCTGCTTTCCGGCATGACGGCGATTGCCACCAGGTTCTGGCTGGAGCTGCACAAGTACCCTGACGCCGGCATGGTGAACATGACCATCGACGACGTGGAGCATTACACCTCCGAGCAAAAGGCCGGGATCATCGCCAGCTACCCGGCGCACGAGCGCGAGGCCCGGACCAAGGGTGTGCCCATGCTGGGCTCAGGAAGGATATTCGCCGTGGAAGAAGAAAGCATCATCGTCCGCCCGTTCCGTTACCCGGACTATTGGCGCTGCATCGGCGGCATGGACTTCGGCTGGGATCACCCAAGCGCCGCCGTCAAACTGGTGCACGACGCAGACGAGGACGTGGTCTACCTGACCAACAGCTACCGGCAGAGCAAGGCGGTGCCGATCGTGTTCGCTGCGGCGGTCAAGCCGTGGGGCGAGTGGCTGCCATGGTCATGGCCAGCTGACGGCCTGCAAACCGAGAAGGGCTCGGGCAAGAGCCTGGCGCCGCAGTATCGGGATGCCGGGATGAACCTGCTGGAGAAGCCTGCCACCCACCCACCGGCCGACGGCGAGGAAGAAGGAACAGGCGGCAACAGCGTCGAGGCTGGCATCACCCGGCTGCTGGAGCGGATGATGACCGGCCGCTTCAAGGTGTTCGAGGGGCAAGGGGAGTGGCTTGAGGAATTCCGCATGTACCACCGCAAGGACGGCAAGGTGGTCAAGCTGAAAGACGACCTGATGGCCGCCACGCGGTACGCCGAAATGATGCTGCGCCACGCCATCACAAAGCCCGCGCCGGTGGTGCGCGGCGGCGTCCGCGTGAACCATTCCGTCCGCCGCGGGGGCTACTGACTCAAATTGTCGGCATATATGCCACGACGCGCCTAGCGCGGGCCCGTCCATACCATCGTTTTCAAGGCACCCGCTATGGGTGCGTCCGCCCGTTTCGAGGGCTCCAACGATGGGCACCTGATGGCACGCAAGAAAACGAGCAACACCGACCCCGCCGCTGAGATTGCGGCCCAGGTGCGCGCCGGCACGATGGATGCCGCAGCAGCCCTGACAGCCACCGCTGACGCAATCGCCACGATGACCGGCGGCGATGCTGACGATGAGCCCGACGAGTTCACCGTCAGCGAGCAGGAGCGCGAGGCCGAGAAAGAGTTTGAGGCCCGCCGCAACCGCATCAACGCCCTTGGCCACCGCTTGCTGGCCGAAGCCCAGGATCAGGTCAAGCTGCGCCAGTCCAAGGAAGAATGCTGGTACCAGGACGTGCGCCAGTTCAACGGCCAGTACGACCCGAACACATTCCCGCCTGACGAATCAGGCGAGGTGCCGTATGGCAGCCGCATCTACGTTCCACTGACCCGCCGGCTGGTGGGTCTATGCGAAGCCCGGCTGTACGACATGCTGTTCCAGTCCGGCGAGCGCGGGTTCATCCTCAAGCCCACGCCAGTCCCTGAGATGGGCGAGCTGGACAAATTGACCGGCAAGGCCAACCCGGACATGCCCGTCACCATCGAGGGAAAGAAGGTGCCAGTGCGCGACGTGGCCACCGCGGTGAAGGAGTTGGTGGAGGAGGCCAAGCGCCGCGCCGACGGCATGCAGCGGGAGATTGATGACCAGTTCGCCGAGTCCAAATTCTCCATCCACGCGCGCAACGCAATCCACGATGCCGCCTTACTGGGCACGGGCATCCTCAAGGGCCCGACCGTCATGTATAAGACGGCCAAACGATGGATCACTGACGACCAGGGCAACACCACCCTCAAGAAAGACCGCCGCCCTGTGCCGGTGGTGGCGCGTGTGGACCCCTGGAACTTCTTACCCGATATGTCGGCCACCACGATCGACGAGGCCGAATTCGTCTTTGAGCGCCACTTCCTGACCCGCAAACAGGTTTCCGCCCTGAAGGACATGGAGGCCGTTGACTTGGAAGCCCTGCGCCGGGTGCTGGGAGCCGAGCCCAACGTCACCGGTGACAACCACCGCGAGAAGCTGCGCGCCATCTCCGGGGCCAGCGGCGCCCCGGACAAGCGCTACGAGGTCTGGGAGTACCAGGGCCCACTCAGCGCCGAGGACTTGATCGACTGCGGCTGCACTGGCGTGGACAAGGACGACCCGCTGCAGCAGTACACCGGCATTGTCTGGTTCTGCGAAGGCATCGTGCTCAAGGCCGCCCTGAACCCGCTGGACACCGGCGAACTGCCCTACCGGGTCTTCACCTGGCAGAAGGACGAATCCAGCATCTTCGGTTTTGGCCTGCCGTATGAGGTGCGCGACGGCCAGATCAGCGCCAATTCAGCCTTCCGCGCCATGCTGGACAACATGGGCTTGTGCGCCTTGCCCCAGGTGGTGCACGACGACGAGAAGGTCACTCCGATGAACGGGCGCAACTTCATCGAGCCCGGCAAGTTCTGGCGCAACAAGACCGGAAAGGACGCGCGCGAGGCCATCGCCTTCATCAACATCGAATCCCGCCTGCCGGAACTGAGCCAGATTTTCGCCGCGGCCAAAGCCCTGATCGAAGAAGTCGGCACGATGCCCGCCTTCCTGCAGGGCCAGGACGCCCCGGCCGCGATGAACTCAGCCACCGCAGCGAGCATCAGCTGGACCGCCGCCAACCTGTGGGTGCGTCGCGCGGTGCGCAACTGGGACGACGACATCATCACCCCGATGGTCGGCGGATTCTTCGACTGGAACATGCAGTGGAACGACAAACCCGAGATCAAGGGCGACAGCCAGATCGTGGCATTGGGCGTGTCATCGCTTGCCGAGCTGGAAGGCCAGGCGCAGCGGCTGCAAGGACTGGTGCAGGCCGCCAAGGCGATGGGTGTGCCACTGCCGGACCAGATGATGATGCTGCGCCAGTACGCGCGCTCCCTCAAGCTGGACCCGGACCTGTGCCTGCCCACGGAGGAACAGATCAACAAGATGCGCGAGGCTGCCGAAGCCGCAGGCCCGGTCAAAGACCCGGAACAGCGCAAGCTCGACGTGGCCGAGGAAAACAACCGGCTTGACGCCAAGACCGCAGAGGGCCAGGCCGCCGCCAAGATGGCCGAGATTGCCCAGCGCGAGCGCGACGGCGACCGCCGCGAGCGCATGCTCATCGCCACGCTGATGGCCGAACAGAACATGAGCGAGCAGGAAATCCGCGAGAAGTACGGCCTGCAAGCCGCACAGATCCAGATCGATCGGCAGGAGAAAGCCGCCGACCGCGCCCATGAAGCCCAGATGCTGAACGCCGAAATGCAGTTCAGCGCCCAGACCGGAGCCGGCGTATGAGCGCAAACCTGCCCTGGAGCGCCGTGGTCGAGAAGGTCAACGACCGCATCAAGGAGTTGACCGCCACCTGCTGCAGCACCGAGTCCAGCGACAAGGACATCCGCGCCGCCCAGGCTGGCATGGACGAGCTCAAGCGCTTGTTGACGCTGCCCGAGACGATGAAGAACACCGCCACCCAGAAGTCCCGCGCATCGGGCACCCGAGGAGGTTACTGACCATGTACTGGCTCGAAAACTGGGGACCCAACCCCAACGTCCCAGCCCCTGCGCCCGCACCGGCTCAGCCCGACACCAGCGGTGCCGCCCCCGACTACACCGCGCAGGCCGGAAAGATGTATCAGGACACCTTTGGCCGCGCCGGGGATGCCGAGGGAATCGGCTTCTGGGCCGGCGAGCTTGCCAAGGGCCGCAGCGCAAGTGACGTGGGCAGCCAATTCGCCGAGGTCTCGCGCAGCGTCCTGGACAACTACGCCCGCACGGGGCAGAACCAGTATTCCGATCTGCTGGACCAGGACCTTGCTGTCGCGGGGACCGCCGGAACCTTCACCGGCGGCGACCGCCGCAGCACCGCCGAAAAGGCGCTGGAAGGCGGCGTGTTCGAGAAACTGTATGGCAGCAAACCTGCGACAAGAGCGCCCGCGACACCTGCCCTGAGCACTCAGCCATGGAAGGATGCGACGCAGTGGAACGTCACGCCAAACCAGACGGTGGCCGGGCAGATCGAAACCATCATCGCCAAAGACTCGCCTCTGATGCAGCAGGCCCGCACCCGGGCGTTGCAGCGCCAGAACGCCAACGGGACGCTGAACTCCAGCATGGCCATCAGCGCAGGGGAGTCGGCCATGTACGACGCCGCGATGCCGATCGCCAATGCAGACGCATCCATGTACGGCAATGCAGCGCAGACCAACGCCAACACCGCCAACGCCTTCAGCCGCGACTTCAACCAGTGGCAGCGCGAGCGGGAGATGGCCAACTTCAACCTTGGCGCCAACGACTGGGCTGCTGACCGCGGGCTGGCGCGTGAGATCGAACTGCGCGGCACCCGTAGCGCCGATGACGCCGCCGGGCTTGAGCGCGGGTACATCAACGCCATCACCCAGGCGCGCACCGACTACGCCGAGAAGCTGGCCGGCATCTCCGCGCGCACCGACATGGACAGCGACCTCAAGAAGGAAACGCTGCTGAACCTGCGTGCGAGCTACAACACGATGATCGAGAACTTCGCCGGTTTGCTGGGCTGGAATCCCGACAGCTGGATCATCAAGGTGTCCGAGAACCAGACCGGCACACCAGCACCGGCTGCTGCACCAGCGCCAGCGGCAGATGTGGTGACCTGACCATGACAGTGCGCCGCGCCACCAGCGAAGATGTCGCCCGCCTGACCCGGCTGGCGCAGCTGGAGCACGCGCGCAGCCAGTTCAACACCGACCGCTTCGACCCCACTGTGGCCGCCCGCAACTTCGAGACCTGCGCCACCGGCGCCATGTCAGCCGTCTTCATCAGCAACACCGGGCTTGGCTTCATCGCCGGGTTCGTGCAGCCCGGCCTCTACAACGGGCGGATGACGGCGCACGAGTTGGCCTGGTACAGCGAAGACGGCAGCGGCCTGGCCTTGCTCGATGCCTTCACCGTCTGGTCACAGAGGATGCGCGCGACCCGTGTGGTGGTGGCGAACTTCGCTGGCATCAAGGACGCGCCGAAATTCACCCGTGTGCTCAACCGCAAGGGCTTTGCCTTTCTGGGCAACACATTTTCCAAGTCACTGAACCAATAGGAGAGCCACCATGGCCGTCATTCTTGCCAGCGGAATCACCGATGCCAACTCAAGCGATGTCACCGTCGCATCAGGCTTTACAGCCACGGTGTTCCTGACCGATGCTGCGGGGCCCGTTCTGCCAGCAGATGCTCAGGCCGAGATTCAGATCAAGAGCGATGGCGGCGAATACTTCACGGTTGGCCGCCTGACCCGCGACACCCCAGCCTTGGTCATCAGCGGGCCGGGAACCTACCGCGTTCGCCGCATGGCTTGCTCGTCGGCGATCCTGGTGGAGCAGACCTGAAATGATGCTGCTGCGCCCTGTATTGGAGCCGGTGCTGCGCCCCGTGCTGGGAGGTAATCTCATCGGCGGCCCGTCACTTTGGCTGAACTTCCTGTCCGGCACGCTGGACCCGCGCATCACTGCGGCTGGCGGGGTCAACGGTACGCGGGTGAACAGCGCAGGGCTGATTGAAGCGGCTACCTGCCCCCGGTTTGACTATGACCCGGTGACGCTGGCAGCACGAGGGGTGCTGATTGAGGAACAGCGGACGAATGAGTTGTTGTACGGCGTGACGCCGGTTTATCCCGGCTTTGACTGGACAACTGATGGCCTTGCAACCCTGACATCCACTCCGGGCGTGCTGGGCCCGTCTGGTGCGCCTATGGGTTTTTTGGCAAAAGCTGGCGGCGGCACTTATGTGTATCAAGGGGGTCATTCAACAACGGATGGGGTTGCCAAAACCTACTCGATATTTTTTCGCGCTGGTGATTCGGCAAACCCCATTCTGAGCTTTGGGTTTTACCAAGCTGCTGCAGCTACGGTGGCCAGTGCATCAGTGAATACTGCCACGGGCGCAATCACGGCATCAACAGGAACGGCGTCTGTAGTCGCGTGGGGCGGTGGGCTCTTTCAACTCCTTCTGACGGGAACGCCCACGATCACGGCAACTACGGCATACGTTGACGCTGTTCTTGGCGGTGGAGTGACGGATGGCACCGGGCACTACATTGGCTGCGCTTCTTTGGCGCAGGGTCCGTTCCCTACGAGCTACATCCCGACAGGCGCAGCAGCCGTCACCCGCACCCCCGACAGCCTCACCATGACTGGCACTGATTTCAGCGACTGGTGGAATCAGGCAGAGGGGACGATCGTTGTGAAGTTCGATTGCTTCGGCGTGAAGCCGGATGACGGCTTTATTTTCAGCGCGACTGATGCTAGCGAAGCCGAGCAAATCCGCTTGCTGGTGTACGCGGGCGTCGTCTATTTGCAGGTCAGCGCGGGCGGCGTGAACGTGGTGAACATGAACCTGGGCGCTATCGACACCGGCTCGCACACCTTGGCCGTTGCCTACAAGGCGAATGATTTTGCAGCCTGTCTTGATGGCGGCGCGGTGGCAACAGACACGTCGGGCGCAGTGCCTGCTGTTGATCGTGCTGGTTTTGGCCGGTATGCCGCATCCAATTTTGGGCACTTGAACGGGCACCTCCAAGTATTCGGCTACTGGCCGAGGCGAATTCCCGATTTCCAGCTACAGGCACAGACGAACTAAACCGAGGAAAAACCATGGCAATAGCCGTCCCCCTCCTGATGACCGCCACCGGTGCTGGTGCTGCTCTTGGCGCTGCCATTGGCATCAGCGGCGCCATGGCGACAGCCCTGACGACCGTAGCCTTTTCCGTCACCGGCATCAGCGACAAGATCAACAAGGCCGCCGCCTCGGTATTCGGGGAGGACCTTGTAAAGATCGGCAACATCTTTGGCGCGGCCTACGGCGCTTTCGGCGGTGGGTTTGGCATCGGTGATGCAGCAGCTGGCACTGGAGCAGACGCCATCAACGGTATGGACCTTGCCAGCGATCAGTTCACCGCAGCAGGCACCGGTGGCGCCGGGGACTTTGGCTCGCTTGCCGAGATGGCTGGTGAATCCATGGACTCCATGGGCACGCTGGCAGACGGCGCCTACGGCGGCGAGGCTGCGCTGGAATCTTCCCAACTGGCCGGGATGGAGAGCATGGCCCCGAGCCAGACGCTTTCCCCCATGGCATCGGGCGGGCAGGACCTGCTCAACGCGCCCAACGGCCCCGAACTGGCTGCCGTGGAACAGGTTCAGGGCGTGCAGGAAGTTGCCGCTCCTACCGTCAAGGCTGAGGGTGCTGTTGCGTCACAGGCCACCAAAGCCCAGCCCGCCGCCGCCGCCAAGCCCATCGCTTCTGCCAATCAGGCTGCAGCCCCCGGCCAGCGCTCTTTCTTCGAGCGGCTGATCTACGACGAGAAGGGTAACGTCAGCCGTGGTGCATGGGGCGCGCTGGAAGGCGTAGGCAAGGGCATCAGCGCCGCGTCTGCCGCCCGGGACAAGCAAAAGCAGATCGACTCCGAGATGGCCGAGCAGCGCCGCCGCATGGGCATGAGCACCGGCCTGACCGTCACCCGATAACCGAAGGACCGCGATGAACCCGATCTTCGAGGACAAGCCCGAGCAGCAACCCGCCGCGCCTGGCCGCACCAACGCCAGCCCCAAGGCTCAACCCGCAAGCCCCGAGCAGCAGGCCCAGTTTGACCTCTTGCTGGGCCGCGCCCGGCAGGTCATGGGCGAGGCCGCCGACGAATGGCTGGCAACCCTGCAAGCCGACCCGGTAGAAGGTGCGATCACGCTGGGCACGCAGACCGTGCGCCAAATGGTCCAGATGAGCGAGCAGGCCGGGCAACCCGTTGCCCCCGTGGTGCTGATGCACGTCGGCATTCAGATCTGCAAGGACGTGGCCGCCGTGGCAAACGAGGCCGGGCTGGTGAAGGACGAGAACCTGCCGTCCTACCTGCAGGACACCTTGCAGGGCTCGATTGCCGCCTACCTGGAGATGGACGCCGAGGACGGTTTGCTGTCCCAAGACGACAGAGCCCGCGCCCAGCAGATGTTGGGGCAGCAGCCGGCACAACCTGCCAACGTGATGGACAAGATCGGAGGCCCTGCATGAGTTTCTTTGGACACCTCCTGGGCGGCACTGTCGAAGGGGTGGGCCGTGGTGGCGCTGCCGAAGCTGAGTACCGCGACAGGATCGACGCGCAGCAAATGCTTGCCCGCGAGCGCGATGCCGAGCGCCGCGCGCTGCAAGAAGACCGACTGGCTCAACAGCGTGACCTTGCACAGATGCGGCTGGACGCCAAGGGCGCGAGCCGGGGCTCTGGCGCTGGAGGTGGCGCCTTCACTCTGTTCGACTTGGCCGAGAGCGCCAAGACGCCCGAACAGCAGCGCCTGCTGGTGGAATCCGTGCGCGCCGAAGAGGGCGACGACGCGGCGAACGTGATCTCCCGCATCTTCGGCGCCAACCCGGGCGCCAGGATGGCCGATCCGGTGAGCGAAAGCGTCACGGGCTACACCGATGCGACTGGCGGCATGGAGACAGCAGTTCCCGCCCGGGTGCAAGTCGGCGGCATGTCGGCAGATGCCGCCAAGCGAGGGAACATCGCCATCCAGCGCATCCTGGCGCGAGCCCGCGGCAAGGTGGACGACTACGAAAAAGGCACCGGGCAGGGTATCGTCAACGACGCGGTGCGGGGTGCCACCAGTGATGGTGACCTGCGTAAAGCCGGCGCGACGGCGATGGCCGTCGAAGGCAAGCCGCGCGTTGCGGTGCAGGGCAATCAGCTGGTCGATACCGCCGGGGTGGCTGGTGTAAAGCAGACCGACCTCGGCAACGCGATGGCAGCCGACGAGCGGGCCAGCGCAGCCAAGAACAGCGCATCTGCGCGCGATGGCGGACGGGAGATAAAGACCAAGGAATTCCAGGCCCTGCAGCAGGAGCGCATCTCAATCGACTCAGACCTCAAGCGGGCCGAGGATACCTTGAAGGCCCTGCGCAAGGAGCGCCCGGCGGGCATGACCAAGGAGCAGCACAAAGCCGAGATCGACAAGATGACCGCCAAGATCGACCGATGGGAAGCGGACAAGGCCACGGTGCAGGCCCGCATCCGTGACTACACCACCGCCGAGGGTGAGCGCGGGCGCGGCAACAAGCCGCCGCCTGCAGGAACCACCGGGCGCAAGGTAGGCGAGAAGCAAGTCGTGCAATCCGGGCCGAACAAGGGCAAAACCGCTGTCTGGGACGGCAAGGGCTGGAAACTGCAATGAGCCAGTATCTGAGCGACGAAGAGGTTTTTGGCGGCGGCGGTTACCTCAGTGATGCTGAGGTGCTGGGCCTTGATTCAACAGCCGGTGCTGGCCGTGGCAGCGTCAACCCGTCCGCTGTCGTACCCCGCGCGGAACCGACCTATGGCCGCACCGCCATGGACCCCCGGCGCATGGACATCGGACCTGGGCCCGACCTGCCGATGGACGACCTGGCGCCGCAGCCTTCGATGCCGACCGGTCAGCCCACATTCAATGCCAACCCCATGCGCTCAGGCTCCGTGCTGGAGAACGAGCCCGAGGCGGTGTTTGACCGTGGCGCAGCCCTGCGCGATTCCCTGCGCGCCCGGGCAAATCCTCAACCGGCGACTTCCCGCGGGCCGGTGCGCGAGCTCAGGCCGTCCATGCCGATCGAGGACCGCAGCCTGCCGCGCGCCGCCGGTGATACAGCGCTGGGTCTGTATTCCGGGGCAATGGGCCTTGCCAAAGGTGTCGCCGACAACGTGAACGCCGGCGCCAACCCGGTCAGCAGTTTTATCGAAACCGCCCAAGCCGGGGCCCGCCGCCTGATGTCGCCCGAATTGCGCGACCAGCAGATCAAACGCGAGGCCCGCATCCTGACGGCCCAACGCAGTCAGGGGGAACTGGCCGGCGCCCGTGCGGCCTGGCAGTCCCTGTTTGACCTGCCAGCCGCCGGCTTGGACACGCTGGCGCAAGGTGCTGGCTCCCTTATCCCGACCATTGCGCTGGGCGTCGGTGGCGCATCGCCTGCTGTGCTGGCCGCTGTCAACGCTGGATCTGTGGCAGGGGAAGGGGCAGAGCGCACGGCGCGCAAGCTGCGCGAACTGCCCCCGACCGTCTGGGCTGAGGATGCCGCCTACCAACACCTGACCACGCAAGCCGGGGCAAGCCATGCCGAAGCTGTGGCCATTCTCGCGCCGATGCGTGCCGTGCCGGCCCAAGTCGCCGGTGCCGTGGCAGGCGCCATCTCCGGCCGGGTTGGCGTGGAAGGCGTCCTGACCGGGCAAACTGTGGCTGGCACCGCCCGCGCGCGCGCTGGCCGCGCCGCTGGCGAGTTGGGCACCGAGCAGTTGGAAACCGTCATTCCGGGCGCCGTGGCCAATGCCCAGATCGGCGCCGTCGATGGCAAAACCAGCTGGTTTGAAGGCCTGGGCCGGGACGTGGTTGATACCGCAGTCGGCACGGTTCCTGGCGCTGCACTCGCTGCCAGCGGCCCCAACCCCAAGCAGCCGAAGGACGAGGCGGCCCGCGCGCTGGCCGACATGCTCAATGGCGCTGGGTTCAACCCGCTGCCCGACACCATCGGCGCCAGCCTCAACCCGAACCTGACCGCGCAGCCCATCGCCCCGCGCGTGCAGGACATGCCGACCGTCCCTGTGGTGCCAAGCATCACGCGAGCCCTCGCCGAAACACCCGATGCCTCCAGCAATTCAGGTGCAGCCGACCGGGTAGCCAACATCCTCGGAGTCAACCCTGATGCCCCAGCCCCTATTCAGAATGCCCCCAATGGACAGGCCGCTGCTGGAATTCCCGCCGGACTTGATGCCGCTGGTGGAGCAGGGAATCCTGACGCCAGCACGAGCATTCCTGCTGGAAATGGACAGGGAACAGTGGGACCTGCCATGGGCGCCGGGCAACCTGGCAGCGCACCAGCTGGTGATCCTGCACCACTGGCGGCCCAGCCAGCCGCAGTAACCCAAAGCAGCGCCGCCCAACTGGAAGCCAGAATCGTTCAAGCCTTGGCGGCCACCCCCCGCGCCACCCGGCAGGATGCTGCAGGCCGCACCAGCGATGCACAGCCTGCTATCAATCCAGGGGCGGTGGGCGAAATGGACCCCGCCCAAGTGGTTGCCCCGATCGTTCCCGAAGCCAAGCAGCCCGCCACCAAGGGCGATGTGGCCGCTGTCGTGGACAAGGCCGTCACCGCCATTGTCGGGCGCGACAGCGTGCCCATCAACGAAGGCGGAAAGCCATTCAAGACCCGCGCAGCCGCAGCCACACAAAGGGCGCTGCAGCCGTCCATGCGCGTAGTGCGGGTTGACGGCGGATTTGCCCTGGCCCCCAAGACCGAGAAACAACTGGCCGCCGAGGAAGCAGCCTCCAGGCGCCTGCGCAACCCGCAGACCAGCCCCAAGGGGGAGCCCATCCCTGCGCACGCATTCATTGCGGCAGAGGGTGGACTGCGCCGGCAGGAGATGGCCGGGGCCGGGTTTGACGTGAACCCGAAAGTGGGAAACCGCAGTTTGTTCGCTGGGCAGGGCAAAGGGCTGACCATAGAGCAGGCCACCCAGGCGCTGATTCAAGAAGGCTACCTGGCCGAAGGTGCAAGCCACAGCCAAGCCTTTGACCTCATCCGAAAAAGCGTGACAAACCCGCAGTACACCCCGGATGGCTGGGAACGAATTGCCGAGGCTGAGCAAGAAGCCCGCCGCCTGGCCGCCCAGGACGCCCTGCGCGAGGACGTGCAGGACGTGGCTGAAGAAATCCAGGAATTGACCGACGACGAACTGGAGTTTCTGGACGAGAACGACGACAATATTCTTGACGTCTTCGGTTCTGGCGTGCCCATGACGGAAGAGGATGCAGACCGCATTTTTGGAGCCTATGTTGATGAAACCGAAGCACAGCCCCGAACTGGTGAAAGTGGGCCGCAAGCTGGCCAAGATGCCGCCGGAAGTACGCCGCCGGGTGATCGACCGCGAGATCGTGCGGCGCAGCGAGAAGAAGGCGGCGACGAAGGCCTGACCGCCCCCACCCAGCAGGACGTACTCGCCCAGCAAGACCGCCGCGAGCAAGCCGAAGACCTCGACCAGCGCGAGCAGATCCAGCGCGAAGCCAGCGGGTTCCAGCTGCAGGCCCAGGCACCAGAGCAGCGCAAGGACAACACCGGGGATATGTTCGGTGGGCCGACGGTGGACGACTTCCAGAAGTCGATGGAGCGCAGCCGCAAGCCAGGCGCTGCACCGGAAGGGCCGGACCTGTTTGGCGCAGAGCCCGCCGCCGCGCCCGCAGCACCGGCCAAGGCCATCGAGGATGCCGGCGAGAAGATCGGCGGCGCGCGCAAAGACCGATGGCGGGAGCGAGGGCTCGACCTCGAAGACCTGGAAGGGATGTCCGAATCCGAAGGCGCCGAGCTGGCCACCAAGGCCAACGTCTGGAAACCGGACTACGAGGCCATGGCCGAAGCCGCTGAGCCCGTCACCGCCGCGATGGTCAAGACGGTGTACGACCAGCTCGCCGCGCAGCCGAAGAAGAACACCCCCGCCGGGCGCCGCAACTACGTCACCATGATGCAGGCCGTACGCAAGGCGTACAGCGAGGCAAAGACCCCCGAGGACGTGAAGCAGGCCGGAGCCAAACTCAAGGCCGACATTGGCCTGTATTCCACTGACGACACCGTGAAGACCAAGGCCCGCGAGGTGCTGTTTTCCGTGTACAAGGGCCGCAGCGACCCGTTCGTACTGGGCTACAACGAACTGTCCAAGGCCAAGAAGATGGTGGAGGACGGTTTCCCGGCAAAGGGCGAGCCCTGGAAGAAGCGCCTGTATGTGCGCGCGCAGACCGGCCGAGGCCTGACGCCGCGCGGGCTTGAGGTCGTAACCAGCGAATCCGCTTCGCTGGGCACGCCGCTGACGCCCGAGCAGATCGCCGCAGGGTACTTCCGCATCAGCACCAAGGACGGCCGTGCCGTCGGGTACGCGCCCACCAAGGAAGACGCCGAAGCCACGGCCAAGACCATCTACGAGCGCGACCTGAAAAAGGGCGCAGCCGACAAGCCGGAGCCGCTACGCCCCAACCTTGACCGGCTGGAGCGCGAGAAACTCCCCAAGCGTATTGACCGGGACGTGACAGCTGATGACTTCGTGAAGGACTTTGGCTTCAGGGGCGTGGAGTTCGGCAACTGGGCCGCGCAGGACGAGCGCCAGCGCATCATCAACATGGCCTACGACGGCCTCATGGACCTGGCCGAGATCATGGGCGTGCCGCCGAAGGCGATGAGCTTGAACGGCACGCTGGGCATGGCCTTCGGCGCGCGCGGGGGCGGCCGGTTCGCGGCCCACTACGAGCCGGGCAAGTTGGTCATCAACATGACCAAGATCAACGGCGGCGGCAGCATGGCGCATGAATGGGCGCACGCGCTGGACCATTACTTCGGCGAGCTGAACCAGAAGGACGCGTACACCACCAGGGCGCGCGGCGCTTCCGGCTGGTATGACGAGCAGCAGTACCGGGGCGCGCCCATGAACCGCATGGAGAAGGACGCCGAAGGCAAGTGGGTGAACGTGTCGAAGCTGCGCCTGGACAACATGCGCCCGGAAATGGCCCAGGCGTTCGACAACCTGATGTCGGCCCTGTTCAGCGGCCAGGAGACCAAGGCCCAGGCGGTGCGCAGTGAGGAACTGGCCATCGAGCGATACCAGGCGCTGGCCGACAAGGAAACCGACCCGCAGATGAAGGCCGCTTACCAGCGCGGTGTTGAGGCCCGCCAGAAGGGCCTGGAAGAACTGCGCAAAGACCCTGACGACAAGACCTATCCGAAGGGCCGGTCGATGTACGCAGGTGAAGCGCAGAAGCTGGTGGGCAAGTCAGCCACCGGCTACTGGACCCGGCCCACGGAAATGTTCGCCCGAGCGTTTGAAAGCTGGGTGTTCGACAAGGTGGCGGCAATGGGCGCGCGCTCCGACTACCTGGTGCACGGTGTTGAAGAAGACCGCTTCGCTGGTGGTGACTACAAGGGCAACCCGTACCCCACCGGCACCGAGCGCGCCAGCATCAATGCCGCATTCGACAAGCTGGCTGCCACCATCCAGACCAAGGAGGGTGATGACGGCAAGGTGGTGATGTTCAGCCGCCGCAACGACACGCCGGTCACGATGCCGCCGGTCGTCATCGGCAGCACGCTGGGTTCTGCCACCAGCCACCCCGACTATCCCGCAGCGAAGACGGGTGACGTGGAGGCCGCCGCACGCCTGGCCAAAGCCACCGTGACCCCGGGCCTTGTCGCGCGCACGAAGGAACTGCTGGCCGGCCGCAAGCCTGTCGTGATTCCCGTCGCTGGCATTGAGTCCGGCGGCATCAACATGATCCCGCAGGCCGCTGGCACGGCGCTGGCCAAGCAGCTGGGCCTGACTGTGGACGGCGGCATCGTGCAGGTCATGCGCGCCGAGCGTACGAAACTGCAGGGGCTGGACCGCGTGTTCCGCCAGCCCGAGTTCGACGGCCCCGTGGTGGCCGGCCAGCAATACCTGCTGGTGGACGACACGCTGACCCAGGGCGGCACCCTGACGGCGCTGGCAAGCCACATCCGCCAAGGTGGCGGCCAGGTGGTGGGGGCTGTTGCGTTGACTGGCAAGCAGTACAGCGCGACAATGCAGCCTTCGCGCGAAACCCTCACCAAACTACGGACCAAACATGGCAGCATCGAAACCGAATTCCGAGCCGCAACCGGCTACGGCTTCGACGCGCTCACCGAGTCCGAAGCTCGATACCTTGCCGCCTATGAGCCGGCTCAATCCGTCCGAGATCGCATCGCTGCGGAGCTCGAACAACGACGCTCTGAAGAAGCTGGACAAGCTGCTGGCCTGAGCCGGGCTGACGCCCAAACCGCTGTTGACGCCCTCAAGGCCGCCGGCCTGCGCAAGCTGGTGCTGGCGGACACGATCGAGCAGCTGCCGGACACCGGCAAGAAGAAGATCAAGTCCGAAGACGCCCAGGGTGTGCGCGGCATGTACGACCCCGCCACAGACACCGCCTACCTGGTGCGCAGCAACATCGCCAGCCGCGACGAAGCCATGTTCGTGGGCCTGCATGAGGCATTCCACCGCGGCCTTCGCAAAACCTTCGGCGCCGACATCGAACCCGTGCTGGACCTGCTTTACGAAGGCAACGCGAGTGTTCGCCTCAATGCCGATGCGTTCATGCGCACCCATCCCACCGTCGACCGGTACGAGGCCATCGAGGAGATCCTGGCCGACCGCGCCGGGCGAGGCCAAACCGGTGACATCAACGGCTGGGCCAAGCTGCTGGCGTTCCTGCGCGATGCGCTGGGCAAGATCGCCAAGGCCATGGGCGTCAAGGTAGAGTTCACCGACGCGCAGATTACCGACCTGGTGGCGGGCGTGCGCCGGGCGGGGATGCAGGACGAGGTGCATGTGGAGTCTGGCGCTCCGGTATCCCGCAGCCGACCGAAGGCCACCATCACTTTCGCCACGCCGATCACCGGCCCATCGGGCAAAAAGCTGACCGCCTACACGTGGCAGTGGAAGCCCATGGAGTATGTCGATCGCACTGGCGAGGATCGCGTGGCGCGTATCTCAGATTGGGACAAGTCGGAGACAAACGCCGAGACCGGCCGCGATGTGGTGCACCAGTTCGTGGTTGATGGACAAGTCGTGTCGCTGGAAACCGCTGCGAAGTTGTTGGGCTACGACAAGGCTCCGGCCGAAATGAAGGCGACGGCATCGGCGGTGAAGACGCTGGCCCGCCTGCGGATGCAGCAAGCCGAAGTAACCAGTGCGCTGGAAGCCTTTGACGCTGATCGTGCCGAGGTGCAGAAACTGGACCGTCCCGAAATCACCGGCCCCGATGACAAGAGTTGGTACCACATGGGGGACGCCCGCGTGCGGCAGGCTGAGCCAGGGCAGATGCGTGACGAGCGCCGTCGGGTGCTGGTGGAAAACTGGCAGAGCAACCGATTGGGTGATCGCGGCTGGAGGGGTGGAGACATAGCTGGCGAAAGCCTACGCCGTCAGCAGCAGGACCTGCAAGACCGCATTGCACGTGCAGAAAAGAAGGTGGGCGTGGCAAATGTCAGTGGGGAGCGCAACCGTGGCACCTTTGACCCCAAGGACCCCGACATCAGGTTCAGCCGGACGCAACCCACCGCCACTCCTGCCAAGAACGCAGCCCGCTCCATCTGGTTCGATGAGACCGGGCGCCTCCAGTTCGCCCCCGGCGCTGCCGTGAACCGCTGGCTGGCAGACGGCATTGTCGGCAAGGCCCTGTCCCGCGCCTACCTGCGTACCGCATCCCCTGCAATGCGCAAGCAGTTGCGCGCCATGAAACTGACCGTCCAGGCCGCTCAGGACAAGGCCGTGGAAGTCGCCAAGGCGGCGCAGGAAATGCACCCGGACGAGCGGGCCATGGTCTCGGACGTGATCGAACAGGAACTCGCCGCCGGCACCACGCCGCCTGCCGAAGTGCTGCGCATGGCCTCCGTGATGAACACCGCCATGGCCGAACAGACGCAGGAACTGATCGACCTGGGCATGCTGACCGCGGAATCCGCCGCGCGCTGGAATGGCAAGTACCTGCCGCGCTACTACGGCAAGAGCCTGGGCAAGACGGTAGAAGCCGCCTGGGAAAAGGCTGTGCGCACGCTGACCCGCAAACCATCGGCCCTGACGGGTATCAAGGGCAAGCACCTCAAAGGCCGCGGCCTGTACGCTACCGCCTTCGCCAACGAGGTGCAGGACTGGCTGGACCTGGGCTACGAAATCCGCGATGCCGACCTCGACCCCGCCGTCAAGACCGCCGCCGACGTAGCCGCCCTGGTCAAGAGCCGCAAGCTCAAGGCGCGCGACGGTGTGCAGGTCTGGCGCGACTTCACCCGCGATGAGCGGGACAACATGGGCGAGATCCGCGATGCAGCGCTTCGCTTCACCCTGGGCTACATGGAGACCCAGCGCGACATCGCCCTGGGCCGGATGTTCGAGGCCATGGCCGCCGACCCGGAGTTGTCTTCCAAGACCGAGACCGAGCAGCACACCCATCGCGTCCCGGACGGCACACGGGAGGGCTCCGGTGCCAAGCGGTACGGCAAGTTGTCCGGCCGGTACATCAGCCGCGACGACTTCAGCCAGTTGGAGAACGCCACCGGCGTCGATAGCGAGGTGTTCAAGGCGTACAAGGATGCACTGGCCGTCTGGAAAGAAGGGAAGACGGTGGCCAACCCTGTCGCTCACTTCAACAACGTCGTGTCGAACATGACCATGGCGCACTTCGCCGGGGTCAGCTACTGGGAACAGCACAAGTACATCGGGGCCCTGTACGACTTCGCCACTGGATCCCCGAAGGTCAAGGAGGCGCGTGAGGCCGGGCTGTTTCTGGGCACGGTTTCCGACGAGGAACTGCGCGGCATGCTGCCCGAGGAACTGCGCAAATTGGTGGTCAAGACCGAGAGCTACGGCCGCAAGCTGGGGCGCTCAACCATCAGCGTGATGATGCTGGGCCTGCGCAGCCCGCTGAACAAAGCGTACAAAGCCGAAGACCTGTTCTACCGCTACCTGATCTGGAAAGACGCCACCAACCGCGGCATGGACGCCGAGGACGCTGTGGACTATGCCCAGCGCTTCATTTTCGACTACAGCGACCTGCCGAAGACGGCGCGCTGGATTCGGGATGCGGCGATTCCGTTTTTCAGCTACACGTACAAATTTGTCCCGGCCTTCGTGTCAACCGCCCTGACGCACCCCACGCGCCTGGCAGCACCGGCCGCTGTGCTCTGGGGCCTGCAGGCGATGGCCTATGCGATGCTGGCATCTGGCGACGAGGACGACGACGAGGGCGTGCTCAAGGCTGTATGGCAATCCGTCACCGATCCAGCCCGCCGCGAGAAGGCTATCGCACTGGCCAAGGAAGAAGGCAAGAACCTGCCCGAGTGGATGAAGGGCAAGACCGCGCTGGGCACGCCGCGCGCCATTCGCCTGCAAAACGACAAGGACACAGGCCTGCCGACTTTCATCGATGTGGCGCGCGTGGTCCCTGGCGGCGACATTTTCGATGTCAATGCCAATGCCGGCGGGATGCCATTCTTGCAGTGGATGACCCCGAACAATCCGCTGCTGACTTCCTTTGGGGCGATGTTCCTGAACCGCGACGCATTCACTGGACGCGACATCGTGGACAAGGGCATCGACACCGACGGCGAGGCCGCGAGCAAGCGCGGGGCCTGGATGTGGAAGCAGTTCACCCCGGCCATCACAGCAGGCAGCTACCACTGGGAGCGGATGATGCAGGCCGCTGCAACCGCCAACGGCGGGGAATTGCCAGCGTGGGTGCCAGACCTGCTGGGCGGTGACTCCACCGGTGTGGGCAAGGATGGCGTGGCCGTCACGCCGGGCCGCGCGGCGCTCAACACCATCGGCATCAAGATCCGTCCGATGGACCTGGACCGCAGCGAAGCCATCGAGGAAAGCCAGAAGCAGCGGTTGATCCGCGAGATAGACGCCCGTGTGCGTAGCCTGCAACGCCAGCACAGGAATGGCGCCATCAGCGACCGTGCGCTGGATGCTGAGCGGGACCTGGCCGCGGAGAAGAAAGACCGCCTGCGCGACGGCAAGGACGTTGACGGCAACGCGATCGACTGAAAGAGAAACGGCTCCCGAAGGAGCCGCTTCCGCCGTCTGCATGTGCCCCGCCAGTGTGCACCCATTGGAGGCGTTCGAGGTCTTCGCCGGCACTGTGGTCCGTTCGCGCGCTTTACCCCTCATCAGGGAGGTGGAGGGACTTCGACCCGTACCCCTAGCCTCCGGCGAATCGCCGGCATTCTGGTGCTTTGAACTACCACTGTAGGCGCGCGACGCTCAGCAAGGCCATTGTGCCACCGACCAGGCCGCGCCCTACTGCCCCAGATAGACCTCTCGCGTGGGGCAAGTGAAGGCGGCTGACTTGAGCGTCGTATCGCGCCACACGAAGCAGGTCTGCCGCTCCTTGATTCCGTCCCGTGCCAGCGGGATGTCCAGCACCAGCAACTGACCGCCATCAAGGTCATGCCGAAGAATGGCGGGCGGCTGCGCGGCAAACGCCTGCGCCTTGGCGTCCCGCTCAACCCGTAGTTGCTGACGCGCGGCATCTCCGGCCCTGTCATCACAGGCCGCCAGCAACACCACCACCAGGGCAAGAGCACGCATCGGCGCAGTGTACACGCGGCACATCCACAAGGGCGGGCCTGTTCGGGCCCCGAGCCTAGCTCGACGGCATATATGCCACGCGTGGCGCAAGAGGGGAAGGTTTTTACCTTCGGTTCTAGGCAATGTTGCCGGCTCCGCCTCTGCGCCAAAAGCGCATGCCGTACACCTGATGACCACCTCTACGGAGAACCTGACCGACGAAGACCAGATGGCAGCCGCCCTGAGCGAGATCCGCAGCGCCCGCGCTGAAGACCCCGCCACAGCAGCCACCTCTGACGCGACCCAATCTGCCGCCGCACCGGCCGCAGCTGACGCCGCTACGACGAAGGACAAGACGGTCACCGCCGACGACAAGAAGCCCGAGGCCACCCCTGCCGCCGACAAGGCCGCCGAGGAAACCCCGGAGCAACGGCTGGCAAAAGCCCAGGCCGAACTTCACCGTGTGACGAGCGAGATTGGCCGGGTCAACGCCCTGAACCAAAAAGCCGCGCGCCTGGAACGTGAGAAAGCCGACCTTCAGCTGCAGTTGCAGGAGGCAAAAACGCCCCCGAAGACCGCTGAAGAAGCAAAGGACCGTTTCGCAGACCTGGCCGAGCAGGTGAAGGAATTTCCCGAACTCACGCGCATCCTGAAGGTTGTCGGGGATGCGCTCACCGAAGTTGAAGGCAAGGTCCATTCGACCGCCAAAGCCGCCGCCCAGGAGGTTGTCGAGCCCCTGAAGCCGCTGGCTGACGAGCGACAGGACCGGATCACCCAGGAGCAAGCCGCCGCTGAACAAGCCGCGAGTGAAGCCCTGCTGGCCGTGTATCCGATGGACACCGTCAAGGCGGTAGTCAAGACCGACGACTTCAAGAGCTGGATCAGCAAGCAATCGAGCGCCCTGCAATTCGCCTTCCACAAAGGCCAATCCGCACTGGACGCCAAGGCTGTGCTCGACAGCTACGACGCCGACCTGCGCCGCGCTGGAAAACCTTCTATCGCGGTAACCAAAACCGAGTCGGCCGCTGGCGCCGGCGCTGAAACCACCGGCAAGGCCGGCGAACCCACGAAGAAGGACACCAGCCGCCTCGAGCGCGCTGCTGGCCTGCCGTCTCGCACCAGTTCAGCCGCCTCGCGCGGCGCACTGCCTGCCGAGGACGACTTCGACGGTTCGCTCGCGCACTTCCGGGCTCAGCGCCTGGCCAGACAGCGGGCGGCTCCCCCGCTTTAAGGAATCGAGATCATGACCGTTTACGGTGACATCACCCCCCGCACCGCGGCCTACGCCGTGGACAAGATGCTGGAGCGCGCACAGCCCCAGCTTTGCATGGCCCGCTTTGCCGTGCTCACGACCGTGCCCAAGGGCAAGACCAAGGTGGTCAAGTGGGCGCGCTACGGCCGCCTGGCTGCCAGCACGACCCCGCTGGCCGAAGGTGTGACGCCCGCCGGCTCCACCATCCTGCGCACGGACGTGACCGGCACGCTGGACCAGTACGGCCAGTGGGTTGGCCTGACCGACGTGATCATGGACACGCACGAAGACCCGGTGCTGACCGAGTACAGCGAATCCATGGGCGAGACCGCTGGCCAGTCGCAGGAGCTGATCGTCTACAACGCGATCAAGGCCGGCACGAACGTCAGCTACGCCAACGGCACGTCCCGCGGCGGCATCACCTCGGTGCTGAATTCGACGCAGACCCGCAAGGCCATCCGCTCGCTCAAGCAGCAGGACACCAAGCCCCTGACCATGATGCTGTCGGCCTCCGACGGCGTGGGCACGGCGCCGATCCCGCCTTGCTTCGTGTGCTTCGTGCACCCGAACGTCGAGATGGACCTGCAGAACACGTCGAACTTCGCCACGGGCTACACCCGTGTGCAGAACTACGGCACGTTCAAGCCGCTGTCGGACGCTGAGATCGGCTCGTTCGAGAACATCCGCTTCATGGCCTCGACCCTGTACACGCCGTTTGCCAACGCCGGCGGCGCGCTGGGCTCGAACCTGGGCGGCACCGCCACCGACGTGTATGCGTCCATCGTTGTCGGCAAGAACGCCTACGGCACGGTGAACCTGGCGGGCTCTGGCAACGGCCTGATGCCCATCGTGTTCAACCCGAAGGTGTCTGACTCCGACAAACTCGGCCAACGCGGGCACGTTGCCTACAAGATGTGGGCCCTGGCCGTCATCTTGAATGACGCTTTCATGATCCGCATGGAGCACGCCGTCACGGCGTAACAGCGAGGGGGCCGCAGCGCCCCCTCTGCCCATCCCCCCCCCATTCACGGCACTTCTCTTAAGGAATCATCATGCCGACCAATACCAGCACCGTCACCCAGTCCGAAGGCGTATCCAACCGCGCTGTCGGGCACTTCGTCACCACGTCGGCATCTGCCGTCGCGACCTCTTTCACCGTGGGCTTTGTGCCCCGGATCGTGCGCCTGCACAACATCACCGACCGCATCAGCGACGAGTGGTTCAAGGGTATCGACGAGAGCGCGATCTACGCCGCCCTCAACGGCATCCTGGCCAAGCTCGATTCCGACGGTGGTGTGACGCCTACCGACTTCGCGGCGACCTGCGCCCCGGCCGGCGCCTCCCTGGCGCAACTGGAGACTTCGCTTGAGCTGCTGACCGCCAAGCTGGACGCATCGGCCGGCGTGACGGACACCAACTACGCGGCCCTGTGGAACATCCCCAGCGGCACCTCGCCGACGGCCGCGCTGCTGAAGGCGTCCATCAACGGCATCAACGCCAAACTGGACGCTGACGCCGGTGTCACCGATACCGACTACGCCGCGACCTGGAACGTGGTGGCCGTGTCCCTGCACACGGTGGCCAACGGCACCCGCACCTTCGACAAAACCAACGGCATCGTTGTCGGCGACGACGGCACGTTCACCCTGACCGCCACCACGATGGTGGCGTCCAAGGTGTTCAGTTGGGAAGCGCTGGGCTGATCGAGGGCCCAAGACATGGGCGGGTCGTAACAGGCCCGCCCAATTTTTCAACCACAGGAGCAACCATGGCAAAGAACAGCACCGCACCCATCGACATGCCCGTCACCAACAGGAACAGCGGCGTCACGGGTGACGGCGACACGGCGGATATGAAGGTCAACGTCCAGCAACACGAGTTTGGCGGCAAGACCTGCGAGATCAAACTGTACAAGTCCGCCGACCCCAAGCTCAAGGAGCAGTTCTTCGGCATCAACAACTACCAGATCACCATCCAGTTCGACAAGTGGGTGCGCGTGCCTGTCGAGATGGCCGATCACATCGAGTCCCTGATCGAGACCGTGCGCGAGCCGGACCCGGAAAAGCCGGACGACGAGGACGCCTACATCTTCGCCGACAAGCAGCGGTTCCCCCTGCAGCGCCGCGACATCTGACGCTCAGACAGGAGCCCGGTGTGAACCTGCTTCAGTTGACTCAGGTGGTCAAGCGCGAATCCGGGTTGACCGGCGGCGGGCCCACGTCATTCGCAACAGCGACGGGGGATGACCTTCGCCTGTTTTACTGGGTCTCCTGGGCCTGGCGCGACATCGAGCTGATGCACGAGACATGGTTGTGGCGCCGCGGCGAGGCGACAGCTACAACATCCGGCTCACGCACCCTGTCGCCAACCGCTGACTTTGGCCTTGCAGACTTCGCCCGCTGGATGCAGCCTGATGACATCTACCGTCCGACCTGTTACCGGGTCAGCGACGGCGTGGCTTCTGAACGTGAGCTGTACTGGCTGGAATACAACGCTTTTCGCAAGGCGTTCGAGATTGGCAGCCATACGGCCGGCGGCCTTCAATCCTGGGCCAGCAAGCCCGACGGGTCCATGCTGGTGGGGCCCACGCCTGACGCGGCCCACGTGGTTCGGGCGCAGTACATCAAGCGCCACATGCCACTGGAGGAGCAGGCCACCCCCGATACCGCTACTCCAGGCATGCCGGTGGATTTCCACATGCTGATCGTGTGGAAGGCGCTGATGCAGTACGGCGGGTTTGATGCCGCGGCAGAAGTTTGGCAGCGCGCGGAGCGCAACTACAACAGCATGATTTCGGCCCTGCTGCAATCGCAGCTGCAGCCCATGCGCTGGGCACGGAGGCCTCTGGCGTGATTCTCAAGCCGCCCCAGATGCCGGAAACCCGAAGCCAGTATTTCCCGCTGGCCGGGGGCCTGGATGTCGAGTCAGCCCAGCAGTCCCGCCGGCCTGGATTGTTGACTGCTGGCTTCAACTACGAGGGGGCACCCGAAACCGGCTACGAGCGCGTGGGCGGTTTTGAGCGCTTCGATGGACGTGCGCGCCCGAGCGACGCCATCTTCTCCATCCTGCAGGCCGATGCTGGATTCACCGGTGTGTCTGTTGGAGATACCGTCACCGGCGCCACTTCGGCGGCGACGGCCAAAGTCATCTTGGTTCGCAGCAGCACCCAACTGGTGACAACCCGGCAGACGGGCGCATTCACCATCGGCGAAAACATCCAGACCTCGGCCATCACCCGTGGCGTCTTCACCGCGCTGGCCTCAGACGTTTCCTCCAGCGAGGACAACACCTTCACCGCATTGGCTGCGGCGGATTACCGCGCATCCATCGGGGCGGTGCCCGGCGAGGGCGCCTTGCGTGGCATTGCCTGGCTCGGCACGGTCTGCTACGCCTGGCGCAACAACGTCGGCAGCACGGCCATGGTGATTCACAAGTCCACCAGCACAGGCTGGAGTGCTGTGACCTTGTTCAAGGAGTTGGCATTCACCGCGGGAAGCGTCACGGCGACCGAGGGCTTGACCGTCACTCAGGGCGCCGTGTCAGCCACGGTCAAGCGCGTGGTGCTGGAGTCCGGCAGCTGGGGCGCCGGTACTGCGGCGGGCAGGCTGATCGTCGATGGCGTCACCGGCGGCAACTTTGCGGCCGGGGCATTCACGGCGGGTATCACAGCTACCTGTTCCGGCGCCGAAACCCAGATCACGCTTGCGCCCTCTGGCCGGCTCGACCACGTCGTCTACAACTTCACCGGCTCCACCGACACCGAGCGCATCTACGGCGCCGACGGCGTCAACAAGGGTTTCGAGTTCGACGGCACTGTCTACGTCCCGATTCGCACCGGGATGGCCACGGACACGCCCACGCACTGCTTCGTCCACAAGAATCATCTGTTCTTCAGCTTCCGAGGCTCAGCCCAGCATTCCGGCATCGGTGCCCCATACGCCTGGGTGGCCGTGCTCGGCGCCGCCGAAATCGCCACCGGGCAGGACATCGTCGGTTTCTCCGGGCTGCCGGGTGATGCCGACACATCAGCCCTGTTGATCGCCACCACCAAGCGTACGCTGGTGCTGTACGGGTCGAGCTCGTCGGACTGGAAGCTGGCCACGTTCTCAGCGTACACCGGGGCCCAGCGCTGGAGTTTGCAGAACATGGGCAGCCCGGTTTCTTTCGATGGGGCGTCCATCGACATCGTGCGCCAGTCCCAGCAGTTCGGCAACTTTGAACGCCCCCCAATTTCTGACCGCATTCGCCGATTCCTGCGCGGAAAAACCGTTACCGCATCGGTGGTGGACCGGGCCAAGCGCCGGATGCGGATGTTCTTTTCCGACGGCGATGCGGTATCCATCTCGGCCCAGGGCGAGGTGCTGGGGTTTATCCCGGTGGCCTACGGAAAGACCGTCAACGTCACATGCGAGGCCATCGTGTCCGGCATGCAGCGCAACTTCTTCGGCTCGGACGACGGTTATGTCTACGAGGCCGATGTCGGGCGCAGTTTCGACGGCGAGGAGATCGTGGCATGGGCCAAACTGGCATTCAACTTCGCCAAGAGCCCGGGCGTCAAAAAGCGTTTCCGCTGGGCCGACATTGAGGTCAAGCCGCAGTCCGCCATGACCCTGCGGGTGCAGGCTGAATACTCCCTTGGCGACATCGACATCCCGCTGACCGACGTGTATAGCAAGGCAGTTCGGGGGCAGGGCGCCCAGTGGGATGTCAGCAACTGGGACGAGAGCTACTACGACACAGCAGTCCAGGCGGCGATGCGCATCCGCATGGAGGGTGTTGGCACCAGCGTGTCGATGACCTTCTACAGCGCCAGCGACGAGGAACTGCCGCACGAGTTGCAGTCGTGCACACATTACTTCTCGCCGCGCCGCATGGACCGCGGCTAACCGGAGCATCAGATGACCAACCCTTTTTACACGCGGACCTTTGACGTGCTTCCGGGCAACCGGGTCGGCAGCCAGATGACGGAGGACCAGTTCGATCTGGTAGAGCAGGGCTTTGATGCGGTCGCCGCTTCGCTTGACATCGGGCAGGCCAGCGGCACCAGCGTCACCTCGCTGGTGGTTGGGACCGGCTCCAAAAGCCTGACGACTCAAGCCGGCCGGACGTTCTTCCCTGGTCAGTCCATCGTCATCGCGTACACGGTGACGCCGACAATCCAGATGCGCGGAACGGTCACCTCCTACAACTCGACTTCCGGCGCTCTGGTAGCGGAGATCACGGCGACCGAAGGGGCGGGGACTTACGCCGCCTGGACCGTCAGCCTCAACGCATCGAACGGTGCGTCGCTGGGGGGGAACTCATTTAGCGGACCCCAGAACGAGGCCAAGGGCGCAGACATCGTGTGCGCCGCAACCATTGACCTCAGTGTCGCAACCGGGAACCTGGTGCACGTCACCGGCAGTACCGGCCCTGTCACGGCAATAACCATCCCATCAGGCGCCGAGCGAACAGTCGTTTTTGACAGCACGCCTACCCTGACGCACAGCGCGACGCTGATCCTCCCGGGCGCCGTGAACCTTGCGATTGGCGCCGGTGACATGGCCATCTTTCGGGGCGATGGAACCGGCATCACGAGGTTGGTATCCCTCACGCGCGCAGTTGTCGATCACTGCGTTGTGGTGCACACCGGGAACGGCCACGGATCCACCAACGACAAGATCAGGCGCTACACGACGACGCAGACGAACACCGGCACGGCCATCACCTATGCGGACAGTGCCGCGAACGGGGCCAGCTTCACGATCAACCAGCCCGGGTTCTACGAGTGCTACATGCAGGACAGCGCCAGCGCGGGGAATCCGCTCTACGGCATATCCGTCAATTCCGCACAACTGACAACGGACATAAGCAGCATTACTGCCGCCTCAAGGTTCGGCCTTGCCCGAGCAGCAACAACCAACTTTGGGACGCCGCTGACCCGAGTGTTGCGGCTTGTCATTGGTGATGTGGTTCGTCCACACACCGACGGGGGGCCTGACGACACCACAGTCACGGGTTCCCTTTTCTCCATCCGCAAGGTGGGGCCATGAGCAAGTTGTTGGTGAACGCACCGAGTGGCGCGCAGGAGCTTTTGACTGTTGGCCCCGGTGGTGGCTACTTCGATTCATCCCGCGTGCTTTGGGATGAGCGCGAAGACGGACGGTTGCCGGAAATCACTTTCGGCGGCATGGTCCGCAACGGCAATGCGCTGGTGTTCTCGCAGGCGCGGATGGACGAGCACATGGCGGCCACGCGCCCGCCCGTCCCGCAATCCGTCACCCGCCGCCAGGCCAAGCAGGCGCTGGCTCTGAACAACCTGCTGCACCTGGTGCAACCGGCCATCGACGCCATTACCGACGAAACCCAGCGCACGTTGATGCAGATCGAGTGGGCCGACTCGCAGGAATTCCACCGCAACCGCCCAGCCCTGATCGGGCTGGCCACGGCGCTGGGCCTGACTTCGGAGCAGCTGGATTCTCTGTTTGTACAGGCGGCGGCGCTGTGACCCGCGGCGCAATCTTCAAACTCCACGGCCTTGCGGTTCTGGGCTGCGCCTTGCTGCTGCTGGACTGCATCGTCAACCTGCTGTTGTCCATCGTCTTGCTGGTGTGGGGCCTATGCACTGGGCAAGAGGGAGCGCCGGCATCAGCCTACGAAACCCTGAGCGCCAGGGCAGGGCGCGGGATGCTCAATCGCAAATTGGCATCCCGGATCTGCGGCTGGGTCATTGATCGCGTGTTCGCCTTGTGGCAGGGGCCCGTCGCCGAACTACCCGGTGGCCGCACGTTCACGCATCCGAGCCACTGCGTTCGAGCGTTCATCAAGACCCGCGATTTGGCCTATCTGCCAGCCGACTACCACGGCCCACTGCCCCCCTCGCTTGAGGCTTGCTACACACCCCGCGATTCGTCGCGCTCAACTTGACCTGACGAAAGGCCACACCGTGACCGAACCGCACGAGCGAAAGCGACTCACTTTCGACCCGACGATCAACGCCGGGCACATCCTGACCTTCATCAGCATGGTGGTGGCTGTCATGGTCAGCTATTCGCTACTGGACAAGCGGGTGGGGGTGTTGGAGGAACGCAGCAACACAGCCATCTCTCAGGCCGCCGACCGGCAGACTGAGCAGAAAGAAAGCCTGCGCGAAATCAAGTCAGACATCAAGGACCTGCAGCGCAGCGTCAATGAAATCAGCCGCGCCGTGGCTGGAAAACGACCGTAGGAGGTCATCATGAAAACCCTGTCCATCATCCTGGCCATCGCCATCACGACAGCACCCCCGGCGCTTGAGCCCGCTGCGATGCACCTTGAGCCCGGGCAGGCCGTCCAGTGCAAGGCGGAAGGCGGGTGTGTGGTGTTCAATATTCCCGGGCTTGAGCAGGCGCTGAACGAGGCGCATGCCGCTGGGGCGCGCGAGAAGTGCGGGAGGGCGATCTGATGCTGGCTATCCTTTCCGCGATTCTGGGCTTCGCGGGCCCGTTCATCCCCGAGGTCATCAAGCTGTTCCGCCAGAAGGCTGACAACGCCCACGAGCTGGCCGTCCTGCAGATGCAGGCCCAGCTGGCCGAAAAGCAGCACCTGTACCGCATGGAGGAAATCAGCAGCCAGGCCGACATTGCCGAAATGCAGACCCTGCGCCAGCCGCAGCAGAGCTTCGGCGTGCAGATCTTGGACGCGGCCGCGCACTGGCCCAAGATGGTGATCCTGCCGGTGTTCTACCTGTTCGCCGTCCTGGACTTCATCAACGGCATCATCCGCCCGGGTGTCACGTCCTGCATGGTGGGCTTCTACCTGGCTTTCAAGTGGAGCCAGTACGAGCTGGCCAAGGTCCGCATGGGCGACTATGCGCAGGCCGTGCAGGCGATCTGGTCTGACAATGACTTTGCCGTCCTGATGCTGTGCCTGGGCTACTACTTCGGGCACCGGACCATGAAGGCGGTGTTTGGCGGCAGCACCAACACAAGCAAGGCTGGGGGGTAACGTGGGCCTGGCGCTTCGGCTCAGCACCACGCTGGCCGGGTGGGCGGCTGCGGCTAATGAGCCGTTTCTGCCGCCACCGGCCGCCGTCATCCCGCTGCGGGTGTCCACGGGCGCGCGGGAGGTCAACCCCACCGGCTGCGCGCTGATCGAGTCATTCGAGGGCCGGCACAAGCGCGGAGCCGACGGCCTGATCTACCCGTATTACGACCATGTGGGCTACCCTACGCAGGGTGTCGGGCGGCTGCTGAGCCGGGACAAGTGGGCCGACCTGAGCCAGTGGGCACCCATTGATGGCGCTACCTGTGACGCCTGGCTGCGGGAGGATCTGGACAAGTTCGCCCGCGGCATCGAGCGCATGACCGGCCGCGCACGCCTGACAGACAACGAATTTGCAGCCCTTGTCAGCTGGTCATTCAATGTCGGCCTGGGCAGCGCGCAAGGCTCCACCCTGATTCGCATGCTGGTGCGCGGCGACGACCGCGGCGAAGTGGCCGATCAGCTGCTGCGGTGGAACAAGGCCGACGGCAAGGTCAGCAGGGGCCTGGCGCGGCGCCGGGCGGCTGAACGCATCCTTTTCCTCACCCCCTGAATTGCGGTTGTCTCCAGCGCCCCTGCGGCGCTTTCCCCCCTGGCCTTCGGGCTGGGGGGCTTTTGTCGTTTGTGGGGACCATCCGAAACCACGTGCTAAGTTGTTGTTTTCATTGGGGTCTAGTGGTGCATTATTGTGCTGCCTAGGAAAACGAGAAAACACCCTGTTTCTGTTAAAAATCAATGACTTACCATCGTTCAGGCGGTCTAAACCCGCGTGATATCCGCAGCCTGGACATCGGCATGCTGCGCACCTTTGACGCGCTGATGCGCGAGCGCAACGTGTCGCGCGCGGCAGCCCGGCTGTTTTTGAGCCAGCCGGCCGTCAGCGCGTCGCTGAACCGGCTGCGCGAGGCGTTTGACGACCCGCTGTTCACCCGCAATGCGCACGGCGTGACGCCCACGCCGCGCGCGCAGGCCTTGGCCGCGCAGGTGGAAAAGGTGTTGGCCGACATCGGCGCGCTGCTGGAAGCCGGCCGCGCGTTCGATCCGGTGGCGTCGGACCGGATCTTCCGCATTGCCGGCTCGGACTTCGCCAGCCGCAACATCCTGCCGGGGCTGGGCCGCACGCTGGCGCAGTGCGGCTCGGGCATCCGGCTGGTGTGGGAGCCGCCGGGCACCTGGTCGTTGCCCGAACGGCTGCACCGCGGCGACCTGGACCTGGCCGTGATCGCGCGCCTGCGCATGCCGCGCGACATGGAAACGCGCGTGCTGTATGAGGACAGCTACGTGTATGCCGTGCGCGCCGGCCACCCGCTGGCCGGCCAGGGCGTGACGCTGGACATGTTCTGCGCCGTCCCGCAGGTCTTCCTGGGCTACGGCTCGTCGATCCTGGACGACACCATCGACGAACACCTGGCGCGCGCCGGGCGCCAGCGGCTGGCGCAGATGGCCGTTACCAGCTTCGGGCAGGTGATCCATCAGCTGGTGCACAGCGATCATGCTGCCGTACTGGGCCGGCGCGTGGCGCAGGCCCATGCGGACGTGCTGCACATCCGCCCGCTGCCGTTTGAGCTGCCCACCTACCAGTCGCTGCTGTGCTGGGACGCACGCTCGGACAGCGACGCGGGCGTGCAGTGGCTCAAGGAAGAAATCGTTCGCATCATGGGCGCGGGCTGAGCCCTGGAACGCGCTGGTTTGCCAGCGATCTGGCAACGAGCGCTGGCGGCTGCAACGGCGTACAATAGAGGGCTGGCCGGACAACGGCCAGCCGTCCGGCTCCCGCGTTCCACGCAGCTGCCGGGCCCAGGACGCAAACCAGGCCCTCTGCGCGAGGTTGATGCCGCCGGGTTTGCAGGCACCGGCGGCCTGGCTGCCGGACCCTTGTTTTACCCAACCCGCGCGGCGACCACCGTGGCCGCGCCCAGCAGACCACATGGCCAAAGAAGAACTCATTGAAATGCGCGGCAAAGTGTCCGAAGTTTTGCCGGATTCACGCTTTCGCGTGACCCTGGAAAACGGGCACGAGCTGATTGCCTACACCGGCGGCAAGATGCGCAAGCACCACATCCGCATCATCGCGGGCGACAACGTGTCGCTGGAACTGTCGCCCTACGACCTGACCAAGGGCCGCATCATGTTCCGCCACATCGCCGGCCGCCCCGGTCCGGTCGGACGCTGACCGGACCGTTGTCAGCGCGTTCACGCTGCCATGACGCGCGATCCCATTGAAATCGAGACGGGGCCCCAGCCCCGCGCCAGCATCGTTCTGATGCACGGCCTGGGCGCCGACGGCAATGACTTCGTGCCGATAGCCCATGAAATGGACCTGGGCCCCGTGGGCCCGGTCCGCTTTGTCTTTCCCAACGCACCGGTCATGCCGGTGTCGCTCAATGGCGGCTATCCCATGCCCGCCTGGTACGACATCTACCCACCCCAGCCGGGCCAGCCGCGCCGTGAAGACGAGCCCGGCCTGCGCAGGTCGCAGGCGGCCATTGAAGCTTTGCTGGCACGCGAAAAGGCGCGCGGCATTCCCGCGCAGCGCATCGTGGTCGCCGGGTTTTCCCAAGGCTGTGCGATGGCGCTCATGACCGGGTTGCGCCACGCCGAACCGCTGGCCGGCATCGTGGGGTTGTCGGGCTACCTGCCGCTGGCCGGCACCACGGCCGCCGAGCGCCACCCGGCCAACCAGCGCACCCCCGTGTTCATGGCCCATGGGCAGCAAGATGAGATGGTCGTCATGAGCCGTGCGAGCGAGTCGCGCGACCTGCTGCAGTCGCTGGGCTACGGCGTGCAGTGGCACGACTACCCCATGCCGCATTCGGTGTGCATGGAAGAAATCGCGGACCTGGCACGCTGGCTGAACCAGGTGCTGGCCCCCGTGCCGGGCCTGGCCTGAGCCTCGCGCGGCAGCCCCCGCGGTTATTCCTTGTTCTTGAGCTTGCCGCGCGGCAGCACGGTGGTGACGGGTGGCGTGGGCCGGTCTGACGTGCCCGGCTTCGGTGGGGAGGTGTCCTTCTTGGGCTTTTTCACCATCTTGTTGCTGCGCTGGTCACCTTTGGCCATGGGCCTCTCCTGCTGGAGGCCGCGACATGCGGCCAAGGCCACCATGGTAAGGCCACGGCGCTGCGGCGCTCAGCGCTCCGGTTCGCAGGCGGCCGCCAGCAGGGCGCGTTGCTGTTGGGGTGTGCGCCGCTCGATCATGGCCAGCAGGCTGTCCCCGTCCAACGCGCTGAAGCCACTGTCGCTGGCAAAGTCCAGCGCTTCGGGTGTGAAGCTGGAACTGGTGGCAAAGGTGCCGTGGCGCAGCCGCTGCTGGGCGATCTCCTGCAGGAATTCGCGCAGTTCGGGCACATCCACCGGCGAGCCGGGGTGATGCATGCAACGCACGACCGTCATCGGCGTGCGCTCGCGCTGTGAGTACAGCCGCAAGTCCAGCACGCCGCCGGGTTGGCGTGGCAGTGCCTGCACTTCGGCGCCCACGGGGGCAAACAGCGCCTTGCACAGCGCCTGGAACTGGCGTTCCTGCATGTTGGCCAGCACCTCGGTGCTCCAGCGGCCGGTGCGCCAGGGCGGCACTCCCGGGCCGGGCAGCGGCTGCGGCACCGCAGGCGCGGCCTGGACAGGATCGGCGGGTGGCAGCGGGTCGGAGGCAAACCAGCGTGCCGGAAGGATGCGGCGGAAAAAGGAAACCATGGGCTGGGCGACAGGAGTGAAATTGGCCCTATTGTATTAATTCATGTGCCTGTCGTGGCACTTTTCCCGTTCAGGTGCCAGGCCGGGCCTTGTACGCGTCCAGCTCGGCCTTCAGCCGCATGATGGTGCGCCGCGCATTGATGCGCTCGGTGTCGTCGCGGATGCACATCGTCAGGCCCAGGTCTGATGGCGACACCTTCATGTACACCCAGATGCCCAGCGGGGGGTAGTACTTTTCAAACTCCACCGAGGTGCCGCGCTCGATGGCGTGCTGGCATTTCTCCAGGAATTTGCCGGCGGCGGTTTCCGGGAATTCGGTGAGCAGGCAGCGGCCCTTGAGCTCGTCGCGGTCGCGCCGCAGGATGCGCGCGGCCTCGGGGTTGGCATAGACAAAGCACCACTCGCGGTCCAGCAGGATGAAGCCATCGGTCAGGCCCTCCAGCGTGCGGGTGAAGCGTTCGGCGGTCAGCCGGGCCTCGTCGGCCACGGCGCGAAAGCGGCTCACGTCCTGGATCGCACCGCGCACATGGGTGATCGTGCCTTGCACGTCGCGCTCGGCTTCGCCCAGCGCGCGGATCCATACCTCGCGGCCCCGAGCCGTCACCAGTTGCAGTTCCAGGTCAAACGGCTCGCCCTGGCGCGCGCAGGCGTCAAAGGCTTCCATGAGCAGTTCCTGCGAGTCGGGGGTGTAGAACGACAGCGCATCCTGGCTGCTGGGTTCGTAGTCGGGCGGCACCTCGTGGATGGTCTTGACCTCGTCGGACCAGACCCACTTCATGGCGGTCAGGTCCACCGACCAGGCGCCCAGCCGGCCGGCAGCCGCTGCCATGCGCAGCAGGGCCTGGGTTTCCTTGATCTGCTGCTCGCTCATCCACGACGTGGACACGCCGTTGTGGGCGCCCAGATAGCCGCGGTAGGTGACGCCGGACGTCCAGAACGAGCCTTCGGCCGCGCCGCCGGTGCTGCTGTTGCTGCCATCGCGGCGACGCCACATGCGCCGCCATGCGGCGGCAACGCCATCGCCGATGCCGGTTGCATCTTTCATGGGGATGACATGTGCCTGGACCATGCGAGCTCCTTGCATTGCCTTGACCACCTGTTGTTGTATGCCATGGCGGACGCATAAGGCGTGCCACGGCCGGATGGACAAGCCGCACACCGCAAGGGCGTCTGCCCGCCGAACTGAATCCTTTTGGATGCGCTGGCGCCAGGGTGGGCGCCTCAAATTGAGGCGCGGGCGCCCCAAAACACGGCGGCCGCCCGAAGGCGCTCAGGCGCTCACTTCGCCGCGGGCAATGGCCGTGGTGCCGGCCAGGATGTGAAAGCCCGTGCCGGGTGCCAGATGGGGCCGTGCCAGTTCGGGGCGCAGCAGCTCGATGGCGGCGCGCTGCGTGCCCCCGGCGGCCCACCACTGCGTCACCGGCTGCGCCAGCCGCGCGGTAAAGCCGCGCCGGCCCACGATCACCGTGCAGCGCTGCTCGCCGGGCGCCAGCGGCGGCAGGCCGCCTGGCAGCGGCAACGGTGTTACGTCAGCCTGCAGGTGGGGCGTGAACGGGCTGGCCGGTGCAAATTCGTTGGGCGGCGGCGCGCTGTAGGGAATCTTGCGCGCCAGGAAGCCGATGAGCTGGCCAATGGCCGGCACCCACAGCACCAGCAGCAATGTGCCCACGTCGCGCAGGGTGGACGGGTTGGGTGCGGTGTACCGGATCACGCCGCCCAGCACAGCCAGCCCCAGCAGTACGGCCATGGCCACGCGGCGGCTGGCGGATGAAACGGTGAATGACATGGCCCGTATTGTGCGGGCCACAAACCCAAACCGATCAATGGGCGGCCGGCCGGATCTTGCCTTGCTTCACATAGCGGTCGTACTCGTCGCGCGTGATGGCGGTGGAACCGGCCGCGCCGTTGCTGGCGGTCCAGCCCAGCGTCACGCTGTCGTCGTCGCCAAGGTCAATTTCCACGGGGCCGTTGGGGATGGGCATCATCACGCCGTCGCCGGCTCTGAAGCAGACTTCTCCACGAATGGTGGCTTGCTGTGTCATGGTCAACTCCTTCTGGTTTGAAGCCCATTGGAGCGCGCTGGCGGGCGGTTGCCTGTCAGCCGCGGCCGCATGCCGGTGCGGGACCGGCGCCACAAGCTGCCCTAGGCGAACAGCAGCGCCGCGATCCCCACCAGCACCAGCAACAAGCCGCAGCGCTCGGCGCCGGTGAGCTTTTCGCGCAGCAGGCGGTGCGACACCAGGTAGCTGAACACCACCTCCACCATGCCCAGCGTGCGCACATTGGCGGCCGAGGTCATGGCAAATGCCGTGAACCAGCCCGCCGAAGCCAGCGCCCCCATGCCACCGGCCAGCACCGACACGCGCCAGGCGGCGGCCGTGGCACGCAGCGCGGCGCGTTCGCGCAGCGCCAGCCAGCCGCCCAGCACCAGCGTTTGCAGCAGCTGGGCCCACAGCACGCCCCAGGCGCCCACCAGCCAGGGCGCAATGCCCGGCATCTGCAGGGCCGCGCCGCGGTAGCCCACCGCCGACAGCGCAAACCCGGCGCCGCAGGCCAGGCCATATATGGCGGCCAGCCCCGCCCAGGAGCGCGCGCCGCCCGCCAGCGGCGTGGCCGCGCGCGGCCATGACAGCAGCACCACGCCCGCGGTGGCCAGCCCCATGGCCAGCAGCGTGACCCAGCCGGGCAGCTCGTGCAGGAACAGCGTGGCAAACACGGCCACCTGCAGCGCGTCGGTCTTGGAATAGGCCACGCCGATGACGAAGTTGCGCTGCTTCATGGCCGCCAGCAGGAAGGCGGTGGCCGCCAGCTGCCCCATGGCCCCCAGCGCCAGCCAGGCAAAGTAGCCGGCGTGAAACGGCGGCACGCTGGCAGCCGTGGCCGGCAGGGCATGCAGCGCCGCCACCCAGGCGGCGGCAAACGGCAGCCCGTACAGAAAGCGCGCCAGCGTGGCGCCCAGCGTGCCGGCCTGCGCCACCAGCGAGCGCTGCGCGGCGTTGCGCGCGGTCTGGGCCAGCGCGGCGGCCAGTACGATGGGGATCCAGGCCGAGGCGGCCAGCGCGGTGGGCGACATGGGCCCGGTTATACGCATTTCTGTCAGCAGGATGGCACGCCATCGGGCAGGGGCGCCGTCGCGGGGCGGCATGGCTGCGCGCGGCGCGCCGAATTGCGGTAAGGTCTGCGCCCTACATGGCCCACACACCAGACACCATTCTTTCCATTGCCGGGTTGTCCAAGACCTATGCCTCGGGCTTCAGCGCGCTCCGGCAGGTGGACCTGCAGATCCGCCGCGGCGAGATCTTTGCCTTGCTGGGCCCCAACGGCGCGGGCAAGACCACGCTGATCAGCATCGTCTGCGGCATCGTCAACGCCAGCACCGGCACGGTGCGGGTGGACGGCCACGACATCCAGGCCGACTACCGCGCGGCGCGCTCGCTCATCGGCCTGGTGCCCCAGGAGCTGACCACCGAGGCGTTCGAGACGGTGTGGGCCACCGTGAGCTTCAGCCGCGGCCTGTTCGGCAAGCCCGCCAACCCGGCCTACCTTGAAAAGGTGCTGCGCGACCTGTCGCTGTGGGACAAGAAGGACAACGCCATCCGCACGCTGTCTGGCGGCATGAAGCGCCGCCTGCTGATCGCCAAGGCGCTGTCGCACGAGCCGCGCCTGCTGTTCCTGGACGAACCCACGGCCGGCGTGGACGTGACGCTGAGGCAGGAGATGTGGCAGCTGGTGCGCGCGCTGCGCGACACGGGCGTGACCATCATCCTCACCACCCACTACATCGACGAAGCCGAGGAAATGGCCGACCGCATTGGCGTCATCAACCGGGGCGAAATCATCCTGGTGGAAGACAAGGCCGAGCTGATGCGCAAGCTGGGCAAGAAGCAGCTCACGCTGCAGCTGGCGCAGCCGCTGGCCGCCGTGCCGCCCGCGCTGTCGGGCTATGGGCTGGCGCTGTCGGCCACGGGCACCGAGCTGACCTACACCTATGACGCGCAGCGCGACCATTCCGGTATTGCACAGCTGCTGCAGGCGCTGGATGCCGCGGGCGTGGCTTTCAGGGACCTGCAGACGGACCAGAGCTCGCTGGAGGACATTTTTGTGAACCTGGTGCGCGACAGGGAGGCCGCATGAACCTTTACGCAGTCCGGGCCATCTACAGGTTCGAGATGGCCCGCACCTTCCGCACGCTGGTGCAAAGCATCGTGTCGCCGGTGGTCAGCACGTCGCTGTATTTCGTGGTGTTCGGCTCGGCCATTGGCTCGCGCATTCCCGAGGTGGGCGGTGTGAGCTACGGCGCCTTCATCGTGCCGGGGCTGGTCATGCTGTCGCTGCTCACGCAAAGCATCAGCAACGCCTCGTTCGGCATCTACTTTCCCAAGTTCACCGGCACCATCTACGAGCTGCTGTCCGCGCCCGTGTCCACGCTGGAGGTGGTGCTGGCCTACGTGGGCGCCGCCGCCACCAAGTCCATCATGCTGGGGCTGATCATCCTGGCCACGGCGGCGCTGTTCGTGCCACTGAAGATCATGCACCCAGGCTTCATGCTGCTGTTCCTGGTGCTCACCTCTGTCACGTTCAGCCTGCTGGGCTTCATCATCGGCATCTGGGCGGATGGCTTCGAGAAGCTGCAGTTCATCCCCACGCTGATCATCACGCCGCTGACCTTCCTGGGCGGCACCTTCTATTCCATCGACATGCTGCCGCCCTTCTGGCAGGGCGTGAGCCTGTTCAACCCGGTGGTGTACCTGGTGAGCGGCTTTCGCTGGAGCTTTTACGGCGTGTCTGACGTGGGCGTGGGCCTGAGCCTGGGCATGACGCTGCTGTTCATGCTGGTGTGCCTGGGCGGCGTGGCGTGGATCTTCAAGACCGGCTACCGCCTGAAGAGCTGAGGGACACGAGCACATGGCCATCCAATGGTTTCCGGGGCACATGAACCTCACGCGCAAGGCGATTGCCGAGCGCATCAAGGACATCGACGTGGTGATCGAGGTGCTGGACGCGCGGCTGCCTGCGTCCAGCGCCAACCCGCTGCTGGCCGAGATGACCGGCCACAAGCCCACGCTGAAAATCCTGAACAAGCAGGACATGGCCGACCCCGCGCGCACGCAGGCCTGGCTGGACCACTACAACGCCATCCCCGGCACGCGCGCGCTGGCGCTGCAGGCCAGCGACGCGGGCGCTGCGCAGGCGCTGGCGCCGGCCTGCCATGCGCTGGCGCCGGGCCGCGGCGGCCTGGCCAAGCCCATGCGCGTGCTGACCTGCGGCGTGCCCAACGTGGGCAAGTCCACGCTCATCAACTCGCTCACGGGCAAGCGCCACGCGAAGACGGGCGACGAAGCCGGCATCACCAAGCTGGAGCAGCGCATCACGCTGGCCGATGACTTTTACCTGTACGACACGCCCGGCATGCTGTGGCCGCGCATCGTCGTCACGCAAAGCGGCTTCAACCTGGCGGCCAGCGGCGCGATTGGCCGCAATGCCTATGACGAGGAAGAGGTGGCGCTGGAGTTGCTGGACTACCTGCGCCGCCACTACGCGCCGCTGCTGCAGGCGCGCTACAAGATCGCGGGCGCGGACCAGATGAAGGATGAGGAAGTGCTGGAGGCCATTGGCCGCCAGCGCGGCGCGCTGCTGGGCAAGGGCAAGATCAACACGCAGAAGGCGGCCGAAATCGTCATCACCGAATTCCGCACCCAGGTGCTGGGCCGCATCACGCTGGAAACGCCCGCGGAATATGCACAGTGGCTGGCCGACGCCCAGGTGCAGGAGGCCGCGCGGGCCGAGAAGAAGGCCGCTCGGGCGCGCAAGGGTAAGCCAGCCGACGCCTGAAAAGGGCCGTTTGAAGCGCAAAACGCCAATTTACGCTTCATCTTTGAAGCGTAAACGGTGGTTGCCAGCCTGTTCGAAGCTGGCGCCCGCCTTGATGGCGGTCCCGGTTCGCTGACGCATCTCCAAAACCGAGGATGGAGGTGGCCGCGGCCGATAATCACCAGCCCCGCATACTGCGTCGTCTGCTCAACTTCCTGACATGACCCCCATCGCCCACTACCCCATCGGCACCCCCGGCCAACCCTGGGGCCCCGCAGAAGTTGAACAATGGCGTGCGCGCCAGGTGCGCCAGCGCAGCTATGCCGATGACGTGCTGGCACCGCTGCGCCAGCTGGGTACGCCGCTGGAAGTATTTCAGTATGGCGAGGTGGCGTATGGCAGCGAACGCTATCCGTTGATGGCGGTGCGCACGGGCGCCTGGCAACCCGGCCTGCCGGGCGTGCTGGTCACCGGCGGGGTGCACGGCTACGAGACCAGCGGCGTGCTGGGCGCGCTGCAGTTCCTGGGCGAGCATGCGCAGGCGTATGCCGGCCGCGTCAACCTGCTGGTGGCGCCCTGCGTGAGCCCCTGGGCCTGGGAGCGCATCCACCGCTGGAACTTCGATGCCATCGACCCCAACCGGTCGTTCCGCGAACCTGGGCCTTCCCAAAAGCCGGCTGCGCAGGAATCCGCCGCGCTGATGCAGCTGGTGGCGCCGTGGCGCGGGCAGTTTGCCGCACACATCGACCTGCACGAAACCACCGACACCGACGAATCCGAATACCGCCCGGCGCTGGCCGCGCGCGATGGCAAGCCGTTTGAGCCCGGCACCATTCCCGACGGCTTCTACCTGGTGGACGACACGGAGAACCCGCAGCCGGCCTTCCAGCGCGCCATCATCGACGCCGTGCAGCAGGTGACGCACATTGCGCCGGCCGATGACCGGGGCGAGATCATCGGCACGCCGGTGGTGGACCACGGCGTGATCCGCTACCGCTTCAGCGAATGGGGCCTGTGCGCCAGCGTGAGCGGCGCGCGCTGCACCACCACCACCGAGGTGTACCCCGACAGCCCGCGCGCCACGCCCGGGCAATGCAACGCCGCGCAGGTGGCGGCGGTGCGCGCGGCAATCGGCTTTGTGCTGGGCCAGGCTTGAAGGCGCTGGCCCGGCCGCGAAGCGTCTTACAACTGCGGTGCGTACATCGGCTGCAGCGTGCTTTCTTCGCGGGCAAAGCGTGCCGCCAGCGTGCGGCGGATGGAGTCCTGGTCCACCATGAAGGCCGGACCGAGGATGGCGCGGTCATCGGTGGTGTACTGCTCCACGAACAGCGCGGCCGTGCGGGCGATCTGGTTCATCTCGACCTGGAAGGCGCGCGAGAGTTGCGCATGGCCTGATGCCTTCGTGTGCGGCGCCGAACGGATGTACAGGTACAGCCGCGTGTTCTCGATCAGCAGGTGATCAGTGAACAGCGAATGGAACTTGCGCAGCGCGCGCCGGGCGGACGGCGCGTCACCCAGCGCGGCGGCCGTGGCCGCGCGGCGGATCAGCGCCAGCAGTGCCACATGGTCGCTGACCAGCGAAGGCACGAGCACCGGGTCAAAGCACGGGCCGCGCCCCATGGAGACGCGGGCCGCGCTGACCAGCGGCGCGGGGGATGACGGCCGTTGCAATGCAGCGGGCGCCGGGGAGGCGCTGCCTGAGAGCGCGCCGAACAGGCTTCTGACCATTTCCATCATGACCTCCTGGGGCTGACCGGGTCATTGAAGCACCCGGTGCACGGGCGTGGAAACTGGCCGATTGTCTAGGCAGACCATGGTCTGCGTGCGCAGGCTCGCGCGGTCGCTAGGCGCCGTCGGCGGGCGACGCCGCGCCCATCCAGCACACCGTGCCGTCGGCGCGGCAGCCCAGGGGATAGACCTTTTTGGAGGCGTCGATGCCGCCTTCAAAGTCGGGCTCGGAGCGGAAGATGCGGCCAAACAGCAAGGCTGCGTGACTGGACAATTTCTTGCCCGGCCGGGCCACGAAATAGCTGTGCGCGCCAGGGACCATCTTCTTGGCGTTCTCAAAGTCGATGTAGCGGTAGTGGGGCGCGGACAGCATCTCGCTGCCCGGCGCGGTGCCCAGCTTCACGTCGCCATCGGCCACGCCGGCGCCAAACAGCACCGTGTCGGCCCGCGTGTAGGTGATGTACACGCGCTGCAGCGGGCGGATGCGCCCCACCCAGGCAGCATGCTTGGCCGCGCCGGTGCAGCCCGCCATCAGCGCCACGTTGTGCATCGCCGCCAGCGAGGCCTGGGCGTCCTGCTGGTCCACCGTGTAATGCAGGAAATGGCAGCCCAGGCTGTGCACGGCCAGCGACACCTTCTGTTGCTGCAGGTGCAGCCGGCGCGACGCCACCAGGCGCAGCACGCGGGCCAGCGCGTCGGTGCTGTGCTGGGCATTGACCTTGGCCTGTGCATAGCGGCGGGCCTTGCGCGCGATCCAGCCTTCGCGCAGCGAATCGCGCGACTTGATGTGGGCCAGGGCTTCATCGTCGTCATCGGTGGCAGGCTTCGACTTGTCCAGCCCCGGCTGGTCCGAGCCGTCGGGCAGGTAGCCCTCGGACGTCCATGAAAACCCGATCACTGCCACGCCATGCTGGCGTTCCAGCGCATCACAGCGGGCAAAGCAACGGGCCGGGTCCGTGTTGTTGCCATGCAGGTAGAACAGCACCGGCTTGTTGCCTTTGAGCACCGCGTCGATCAGCTGCACGGCGTCGGCGTCTGACAGCGCGCTGCGCTGGGCTGTCACCTTCCAACTGCCCTGGGCACCGGCTGAAACGTCCACGCTGTTCAGCGTGTCGGCAAAGGGGGTGTATTCGCGCGTCAGCGCGCGTTCGTCGGTGGCTGCGGCGTTGAGCCGGCGGTGGGTAAATATCAGCATGGTTTTGCCTCCTTGAGCCTGAGAACATAGCGGCGCCTGGCGCCCGCTGCATCCCCCAAACTGGGGACGGCGGCTACAGCGTCTGGCGGTAGCGCTCCAGCATCTGCTCCTGCGTTTCAAACGCGGTGCCGGGCGTCACCTTGCCAGCCACCTGGTCGCGCAGCATCTCGCCCATGCTGGGCATGCAGCTGCGCGGCTGGTGGTGCCTGGCGTCCCACAGCTCGGAGCGCATCAGCGCCTTGGCGCAGTGCAGGTAGCTGGCCTGCACCGTCACGCGGATGACCAGCTTGGGGCAGCGGCGCTCGTCGCGGCAGCGCTCGCGCTCGGCTTCGTCCAGCGACAGCACGGCGGTGCCATTGACGCGCAGGGTTTCGTCCACGCCCGGCACCATGAACAGCAGGCCCACCTGGGGCGTGTGCAGGATGTTCTGCAGGGTATCCAGCCGGTTGTTGCCCGGCGAATCGGGCACCAGCAGCGTGTGCGCGTCCACCACCTTCACAAAGCCGGGCGCGCCGCCGCGCGGTGACGCGTCCATGCCGTCCACCCCGCCCGTGGCCACCACCACGAAGGGCGACAGGCCGATGAAGCGCGTGGCGTGTATGTCCAGCGCGGGCAGCTCCTTGGCGGCCGAACGTTCGCGCACCGGTTCGTACAGGGCGCGCAGGGCTTCAGGCGTGGTCAGCAGGGTCATGCCGGCATTATCGAGCCGCGCCGCCCGCCGCACCGGTGCTACGCGTGCTCCCTGGCGCGCAGCTTGGCAGCGATGTATTCGCCATGCGTGACGTGCAGCAGGCCCGCCACCTTGCTGATGACGTGGTGCTCGTTTTCATCCAGCGCGCCGTCTGCAAAGGCCACCTGCCACATGGCCTCCACCAGCGCCACCTTGTCGGGCTGGCTGCAGTGGTCATTGAGCTGGCTGGTGAAGCGGTAAAAATCATTGGCCTGCGCCGCCTGGGCCTCGGCCTGCGTCAGCAACTGGGCCAGCTCTGTGGCGTCCAGCCCGAAGCGGCGGCGCAGCGCATCCAGCGCGGTGTTGCGTTCGGCCGGGCTCACGCCCGGCTGGGCGCGCATCACTTCAGCCAGCAGCACGGCGGCGGCCAGCTGCAGGGCATGGGCATGGCTGGCGGCTGGCTGCGCGCCTGACGGCGCGGTGAGCCAGCCAAACAGGTCGGAAAGGGTATTGAGCATGCAGGATGGAGCACCCCCGCGCCGCCAAGGTTCCCCAGGGGGTGTGGCCAGCCTGTCGGCCCAGCGACAGCGCGTGGCGGCCGCGTTGGCGATACTGGCGCGCTTCACATTGCAGCCAGACCCGGAGACACACCCATGTACACCCCTTTTGACCTGAGCGGCCGCACGGCCATCGTGACCGGCGGCAACGGCGGCATTGGCTACGGCATGGCCAGCGCGCTGCTGGCCTCGGGCGCGGCCGTGGCCATCTGGGGGTCGAACCCGGCCAAGACGCAGGACGCGCGCGAGCGCCTGGCCGCCCAGCTGGCCGCGGCCGGTGGCGACGCCAGCCGCGTGCATGCCATCACCTGCGACGTGGGCGACGAAGCCCAGGTGGAGGCCGCCTTTGCACAGAGCCTGGCCGCGCTGGGCGGGCGGCTGGATGCCTGCTTTGCCAACGCGGGCGTGTCCAGCAAGGGCACGCGCATCGAAGACATGAGCCTGGACGAATGGCGCCGCGTGCAGCGGGTGAACGTGGAGGGCGTGTTCCTCACCTTTCGCGCGGCGGCGCGCCAGATGATTGCGCAGGGGCAGGGCGGCAGCCTGGTGGCCACGGCCAGCACGGCGGCGGTGGAGGGCGCGGCGCGCAACAGCCATTACGGCGCGTCCAAGGGGGCGGTCACGTCCATGGTGCGTGCGCTGGCCATGGAGCTGGCGCGCCACAAGATTCGCGTCAACAGCATCCTGCCGGGCTGGATAGAAACCGACATGACGCAAAACTCCGTGGACAACCCAAAGTTTGCCGACGCCGTGCTGCCGCGCATCCCCGCGCGGCGCTGGGGCAGGATCGAGGACTTCGGCGGCATTGCCGTTTACCTGGCCAGCGATGCGTCGGGCTATGCCACGGGCGAGCAATTCCTGATTGATGGCGGGTATACCAAGTTCTGAGTAAGCTGCGGGGCTGCCGTACCCGTAACCGACCCTGAATACCCATGCTGGGCCGCATCCGCCGCCGCGCTCTGGCGCAGCAAATACCCGCCCCACCGCCAGCGGCGCAGCCCGCCTGCCCGCTGTGTGGCCGCCCCATCCCCGAAGGCCATGGCGACGCCCACCACCTGGTGCCCAAGTCCGAAGGCGGCACGGTTACCGTGCAGCTGCACCGCATGTGCCACCGGCAGATCCACGCGCTGATCCCCGAGCGCGAACTGGCGCGTGAATACGCCAGCATCGCCGCGCTGCTGCGCCACCCGGGCGTGGCCCGCTATGTGCAATGGGTGAGCAACAAGCCTGCCGACATGCGCGAGCGCACGCGCAAGAGCGTGGGGGTGAGGGCGCGGGGGTAGTAGAAAGCCGCGTGGTGATACCGCGTGTTCAGGACGAGGAGGGTCTTCGTGCGGCGCGCGCTACTTCAACTCGTCCAGTAACACCTGCACGGCGTCGATCAGCAAAGGCAAGGCATTCTGCGTGATGTTCCAAACCGTGCTGGTACTTACGGTGGCGTAGCCATGAATGAGCTGGTTACGGAACGCCACAATCTGCGGCAAATCCGGTATGCGGTTAGCGAAGCTCGCGTCCAGCTTCGCCAAATGGTTGAGTGCCTCGCCAATGATTTCAAATTTGCGTTCTACCGCAGCCTGGGCCATCGCATTGCCTGCGTAGGCTGCTGCGTCCATTCCTGCGGTAAACGATTGGATCGCTACCGCTGCGTCGCGTACATCCCACAAAAAAGCGCGCGGATCACGCTGCATAGAGGGCTTCACGGCTGTGGTTGATGCTGGCCAGCACATAGGGGTTGCGCACCGCGCCGAACTCCACCAGATCCACACCGCGCCCGAGCAGATCCTCCAGCGCCGACTTGGCGCCAAAGAATGTGTCCAGCCCCGGCTGAACGTCGGGCGCAAACTCCACCAGAAAGTCGGCGTCGCTGCGCTCGGGGTCAAAGTCATTCGCCCGCGCGGCCGAGCCAAACACATCCAGGCGGCGGATGCGGTAGCGCTGGCAAATGGCGGAAATGCCGGCACGGTGCTGGGCAATGGCGGGGTGCATGGACGGGAGTTTAGCCGCGTCTCGCGCGGCCAGGCGGCGTGCAGCTTGTGAACTGGCTTGCCAAGGCCAGATACTTCGAATTTTCCGAATCTTTGTACCCAACTAATCTGCTTTTAAAGAATGACGTTCCGGCCTAAATTCGTAGGCGTTACGGGCGGCGATGTGCGCCGTGCCAATTGTCATTCGCCGGGGATGCACCGGCTCACAGAAATTCATATCAAAGGCGGTCATGCAAACCATTGGTTCTCCACTCATGTGGTCTTTATTCGCGGCGTTCGTGCTTGTGGCGCTGTTGGTGGACTTTTTTGCGATGAGCAAGCAGGGGGCTCACCGCGTCAGCACCCGCGAGGCGGCCATCTGGTCCCTCGTCTGGGTGGGCGTGTCATTTGTCTTTATGGGCTGGCTGTGGTGGTACCTGGGCGGCACGGGCACCGACGAGGCCGCTCGCTCGCTGGCCAATGCCAAGTCGCTGGAGTTCCTGACCGGTTACCTGATCGAGAAGGCGCTGGCGGTCGACAACATCTTCGTGTTCCTGATGGTGTTCACCTACTTTGCGGTGCCGGCGGAGTTTCAAAAGCGGGTGCTGATGATCGGCATCCTGGGCGCGCTGGTGCTGCGCGCGGCCATGATCCTGGTGGGTGCCTGGCTGATCGCGCAGTTCCACTGGATCCTGTATGTGTTTGGCGCGTTCCTGCTGTTCACCGGCATCAAGATGTGGTGGGCCGCGGGCCAGGAGCCCGACCTGGACAACAACCCCGCGCTCAAATGGATCCGCAGCCGCTTCAAGATTGCGCCCCACTACGACGGTGAGAACTTCTTCACCCGCGTGAACGGCGTCAAGATGGCCACGCCGCTGTTCGTGGTGATCCTGCTGATCGGCATCGTGGACATCGTGTTTGCGGTGGATTCGATCCCCGCCATCTTTGCCATCACCACCGACCCGTTCATCGTGCTCACGTCCAACGTGTTCGCCATCCTGGGCCTGCGCGCCATGTATTTCCTGCTGGCCAACATGCATGAGCGCTTCCACCTGCTGAGCTACGGCCTGGCGATCGTGCTGGTGTTCATTGGTGCCAAGATGCTGCTGATCGACGTGTACAAGATTCCCGTGGTGTTCTCGCTCGGCTTTACCGCGGTGACGCTGGCGGTGACGATGGTGCTGTCGCTCAAGATCCCGCCCAAGGGCACGTCTGGCGGCGCGTATCCGTTCGGCTCCAAGCCGCGGAAAGAAGAAGCGTAAGCAGACCCGCAAACGGATCCTTGACGCCCCTGACCACCATGCCGCAAGACAATCGCACCACCCGCCTGCTGCTGCCGTGCGACGGCACGCCCGACGCGCTGCTGGCGGTGCGGCATGTGGCCCAGGCGCACCGCCAGGGCGGGGCGTTGATGGTGCACCTGCTGAATGTGCAGCCGCCGTTTTCTGGCTATGTGGCGCGGCATGTGGGGCGCGCGGTGCGCGACGGCTTTCACCGCGAGCGCGCGGCCCAGGCGCTGGCTGCGGCCCGCGCGCTGCTGGACGGCGCCGGCGTGCCATACCGCGTGCACACCGAGGTGGGCGACAAGGCGGCCTGCATTGTGGACGCCGCGGCGCGCCTGCGCTGCGACCGCATCGTCATTGGCACGGCGCGCAAGAGCGCGCTGGTGCGCGCCCTGGGCAATTCGCTCACCGGCCAATTGCTGGAGGACGCCCCGGTGCCGGTGGAAGTGATCTGTGGCCCGGCCGCCGGCACGCTGGAGCGGGTGTGCATCCCCGCGGGTGTGGGCGCGGGCCTGGCTTGGCTGCTGGTGGGCGGAACGTAAAAAAACCAACAACCACGGCGCCCGCGCGGCGCCGCCCTGAATCAGATTGGTAACAATGGAAAAACTGCTCTCAAGCGTGGGATCGCTGCTTTACGGCATGCGGTTCACCATGCTGTTCTTTTATGTGGGGCTGGTAGCCATCATCTTCGGCATTCTGGGCAAATTCCTGCTGGAAACCTGGAAGCTGATGAACATGCTGCTGCTGGGCGATCTGGAAAAAATCGACCTGATCATCAAGGTGCTGGAGCTGGTGGACATGACCATGGTGGCGCAGCTGGTGTGGGTGGTGGCGCTGGCGGGCGTGTCGCTGTTTGTGACCACCGGCCACTTTGACAAGACGGACATGAAAAAGCCCGACTGGCTGGACCACGTCAACACCTACAACCTGAAGCTGAAGCTCGCCTTTGCCATCATCTCCATATCCGGCGTGCACGCGCTGAAGACCTACCTGAGCGGCGACCTGAGCCTGGAGAACATCCAGGTGGTGACGATGGTGGCGGTGATTCACTTCACCTTTGTGCTGTCGGCCATCGGCATTTCGTTTGCGGAGCGGTTGACGCGGGAGAAGGAGTGACGCTGGCGCGCGGGGCTCACTCTTTCGCCTTCTGCGGATAAATAGTTTTCCCGTCCTTGAGCATCTGCACAAAGGCGGCGAGCTTGCGAGCGCGGCCCGCCTCGGTCTTCATGTTGTGCAGGCGAAAGGCAATGGCAAAGCGGTTCTGCGCGCTCAGGTCGTTTAGCGTCTTCAGGGCTGTGGGGTGCCCCTTGAGCGCGGCCAGCAGGTCGGCGGGAATCTCCATGGTCTTGCTGCCGCCATAGGCCCGGTCCCAGCGGCCATCGGCCTTGGCCAGCGCCATCTGCGCCAGGCCGGGCGCCTGCATGCGGCCTTCCTTTTCCAGGCGGGCGACATTGGCCACGTTGATCTGGCTCCAGATGCTGCGCTTGCCGCGCGGGGTGTAGCGCTGCAGATAGCTCTGGTCGTCAAATGCGTTGCGCACCGCATCGATCCAGCCCCAGCACAGCGCCACGTCGATCGCCTCCCTCGGCGTGATGGAGGGCAGCCCTGAGCCCACCTTGTGAAGCTTGACCCAGACCTCGGTTTCGCTGGCGTGGTGCTTGGCCAGCCAGCGATCAAAAGCCTGCGGGGTCTTGAATTCGCGGAGGGTGCGGGCTGGGGGCGTGGTGGTCATCCTTGTCAGCGTATCGCATCTCAGGCCGTACCCGTCCGAACACCGCGAATTCGAGGATGAGCAATCCCAATAGTCCATGAACCGCCCCGAGTTTCATGGAGGCCCGTTGGTTTAAGTCAGGCCTCCACCGTGGAGGGCTGACTGGCGAGTTGCCGGTAGTAGTTTGCCTCAGCTTCTGCCGGCGGGATATACCCAATGGGT
>JAIUOW010000014.1 GCA_020161775.1 Pseudomonadota bacterium | reverse complement strand
TGGAAGAGATAACCGCTGAAAGCATCTAAGCGGGAAACTCGTTTCAAGATGAGATCTGCCGGGGCCTTGAGCCCCCTAAAGAGTCGTTCAAGACCAGGACGTTGATAGGTCAGGTGTGGAAGCGCAGTAATGCGTTAAGCTAACTGATACTAATTGCTCGTGCGGCTTGACCCTATAACTTTGATCAGTTTGATCAAGGTGTTATGCCAAGTGACGCATTCAAGAATATCTAGCTGATTTGCTCTATGAATTCGTTGTCTTGACCGAGTCAAGACGACAAAAAGTTATGCCTGATGACCATAGCGAGGTGGTACCACTCCTTCCCATCCCGAACAGGACAGTGAAACGCTTCAGCGCCGATGATAGTGCGGGTTCCCGTGTGAAAGTAGGACATCGTCAGGCTCTTATAGCCAAAAAAGCCCAACAGGTAACTGTTGGGCTTTTTTCTTTGGGTGACCGAAAAACGTAAATCAACGATTGAATACGTTTTGATCGATGCATGTCGCAGCACCGACGCGGACGAGATCATCAACCAGGTGCTGCACCCATTCCGCAGGTTGCTGCGCATGAAAGTGGCGTTCATGCACTAACTGGAAGTACAGAGTTGACGCAGCCCAGTTTTTCAGCTGATCAAGGGTCATCTGTTGAATCTCCAGCAGCTTGAATTTCAGAAGTACCTTTGCGGCGTGATGCGCATGCTTCGCCGGATTCTGAATAAATCCATCTAACCGGTTGCGCGCACGGGCCAGCGCTGAGCGCAAATCGGTAAAGACGCGGCCATGGCCGGGAATGATTACGCGCGGAGCCAGGCGCTCAATCAAATCCAGGGTCGCGCCGACGGCGGCGAAAGCGTGTTGGCCTTCGAGCTCCGGAAATACAACGCCAAAACCATTTTCCCAAAGCGCATCGGCTGAAACGAGAATACGCTGCTCGGGCTCAAAGAGAATGACAGAGTGAGGGTCGTGGCCAGGGGCGGAGTGAACTTGCCATTGATGCTCACCCAGTTGCAGTTGCGTGCCCACTTCAAGCAGACGCTGAAATTGAAACGGTGGGCAGTGCTGTCCCGTAGGTTCATAGGTCAACGCGTGCGAATCCCATGCCTGAACATGCTGGCTCTGTCCGGGCGGAATCAGGATCTGGGTATCCGGATACCGTTCTGCGAGTGCGGCATTGCCGCCGCAGTGGTCGCTATGCAAGTGGGTGTTCAGTACCAGATCGAGGGCTTGAGCGCCCAACAGTCCGTCCAGCAGCAAAACTGTTTGCGCCGCGTGGGTCCAGTAACCTGTATCGACCACTGCGGTCACACCGGTAGTGAACACAATGTTGTTGGATGACAACCATCCGCGCTCTAAAACATGCACGTCATCGGGCAGCTGCAGCGAATCGTTCATGTGATCTTGCGCGTCATTTTGCCGACCGCAATTCCCTCCGCAAGATTTTGCCGACGTTGGTCTTGGGCAGATCGTCGCGGAATTCGATGTATTTGGGTACTTTGTACCCGGTGAGGTTCTGCCGACAGTACCTCGCCACGTCATCTTCCGTCAGCGTTGGATCGTTTTTCACCACAAACACCTTGATCGCCTCCCCCTGTTTCTCGTCGGCGATACCCACGGCGGCGCATTCAACGACACCCGGGCACAGGGAGATGACGTTCTCCAGCTCGTTGGGAAACACGTTGAACCCGCTCACAAGAATCATGTCCTTCTTCCGATCCACGATCCGTGTGTATCCGCGTTCGTCCATGACGCCGATATCCCCCGTGCGCATGAAACCGTCAGCTGTAAAAGCCTTGGCGTTCTCTTCCGGCTGGTTGTAGTAGCCCGCCATCACATTGGGCCCACGGATGCAAATTTCTCCGGACTCGCCCTGGGGAAGTGAGTTTCCGTCATCATCCTTGATGGCGATGTCAATGCCGGGCAATGGCAGACCGATCGTGCCGGTGAACTCCCGCGTGATGACAGGGTTGTTGGTGCCGATAGCGCAGGTTTCGCTCATGCCCCAGCCTTCCACCATCGGGCAGCCAGTCACTTCCTGCCAATGCCGGGCCGTCCCCTCCGAGGCTGCCATGCCGCCTGCCTGCGAAACGCAGAGGGAGGAAAAGTCAATGGACTTGAACTGCGGGTGCTGCAGCAGCGCATTGAAAAGCGTATTGACCGCCGGCAGCATATGGAACGGTCGCCTCTTGAGAACTTCAACAAACTTGCCGAAATCGCGAGGGTTGGGAATCAGCGTTATATGCGATCCCCAGCGAATCGCCAACAGGCTGAGCGTCAGCGCGAAGATGTGGTACAGCGGCAACGCGGCGATGCTGTTGGTCTTGCTGACATCGCCGACGCGCCTGAGCGCTGGCGTGAACCATGCCTCCGCCTGCAGGATCGCGGCAACAATGTTGCGGTGGGTCAGCACAGCGCCCTTGGACAAGCCCGTGGTCCCACCCGTGTATTGCAGGAACGCGGTGCTGTCCAATGTGGCTTGGCTGGGTTTCAACGACATGGCCGTACCCTCAGCCAGCGCGCGATTGAACGTCGTGACCTTGCGGCCTTCGCCCAGCGGCAGCTTGTAAGCGGGCACCATCTTGGCGAGGTGCCGCACGGCGAACGTGATCCACATGCCATACCAGAAGCCCAGCAGGTCGCCCATGGACGCCATGACCACATGCTTCACGGCCGTCCTGTCAATCACCTCCTCCAGTGTCTTGGCGAAATTCTCGAGGATGACGATGGCTGTCGCCCCGGAGTCCTTCAGCTGATGCTCCAGCTCGCGGGCCGTGTACAGCGGATTCACGTTGACGCAGGTATAGCCTGCACGCAGGACGGCCGCCATCGTGACTGCAAACTGCGGAATGTTCGGCAGCATGATGGCGATGCGTGCGCCGGGCTCCAGCCCCTGCGCCTGCAGCCAGGCGCCCAGCGAACTTGACAGCTCATCCAGCTGGCCATAGGACATCCAGTGATCCATGCAGACAGAAAAGGGCCTTGCTGCATTCTTGCGAAATGACTCCTCCAGCAAATGGGGCAGTGACTGGTATTGGTCGGGGTCGACGGTGTGCGGTACGCCGGCGGGGTAGCTGTTCAGCCAGATCTTTTCCATGTCAGGTTCCTTTGCCCCGATTGTCAAAGCGCGGCGTGGTCGATGCCTACCGGGCAAGTCCTAGGGTGCGCTGCAGTTCGGTCTCACAGGCGACAGGCGTGCCGTCAAACAGGCTGGCAATCAGCGCCGTTTCCCGCTGCTTGACGATGTCCAGAAAGCTTTCAGCGCTGCCCTTCTTCCGCGCCATTGCGCCGAAGGTATCAAAGCCGGACTCCAGGAAAGCCTGCAGCGAACCCAGCCCGGCAGCAGCTGCGGGGCCTCGCATCATCTTGAGCATCAGCCGCAGTCCTGGCGTACGCGTGAGCTTGATCATTTCGTGGCCGATAGCCAGCACCACGTGTAGCTGTTCTTCGCGCCGGCACCGCTGACCAACCGTGCGCCATGAACGTATGTAGCGGGCGGCGTCTGTGCCCGTCGCTTCAACCCAAGCCAGTCCCATCGCATGGTCAAGCTGCTCCGTCAGCTGGTGAAGCTGTGCCAGTGCCACGGCCGTAGCCGCCACTTGGTGCGGAAACAGGCGCTGGACGGCGCCTGCGATGCGGGCGAACTGCGCATCTCGTTCAGCATAGTCCTTGTCGCTGTACAGCTCCTGCAAAAAAAAGCGCGCGGCCGCGGCATGCTCTCCGCCCGCCAGCACATCGGCGTAGGTGCCAGCAAAGCGTTGTGCCTGCAGCGCCTTGACGGTGGCAACGGCAGCTCTCAGCGCCGGGTTTGCCGCGCAGGCCTGGCGCAGTTGCACGACCTGGGCGACGGCGTCGCGAATCTGTTGGGCGGCTTCCATACAAACCCCGAGTCTATCTAGGCGCCGGCCTCTACAGGCGCCCCGTAGCCCCATGCGATAGTGGCCGCATGCAAAGAAGAAGTCTGCTCAAGCTGGGCGTGGCATCGGCCGCGGTGCTGGCTGTCGCAGGCGCTGGCACCGCCTGGATCACGCCAGGGCTGCTGTCCGATGGCCGTCTTGCCCCGCCCGGGCGTGCCGTGTTCCGCGCTGCGGGCACTGCCATCCTGGAGGGCAGCCTGCCTGTCGCGCCCCCGGCGCGCGAACATGCGCTCGACGGGCTGCTTGAGCGCATTGACGCACTGGTCGTGGCCCTGCCCCCCCATGTGCAAAAGGAACTGTCATTGCTGCTGGCTACGTTGGCCAGCCCGCCTGGCAGGCGGCTCATGGCCGGGTTGCAAACCGGCTGGGCTGAGGCACCGGTGGCGCAATTGCAGAAGGCGCTGCAGTCCATGCGCGTTTCGACGCTGAGCCTGCGCCAGCAGGCCTATCACGCGTTGCATGACATCGTCGGCGGCGCATATTTTTCCGACGCGCAGACCTGGGCGCAGCTCGGCTATCCGGGGCCCATCAAGATATGAAAGTTTGCCGGGAATGAGTAGTGTGAAAGACCCCATCCGAGAAGGTCTGCGCAAGGGCTGGAAAGTCCACGGCGGCAGCTTGGGTGCCTTGCCAGCCAAGCTGGCCTGCGATGTTGCCATCATCGGGTCCGGCGCTGGCGCTGGCATTACCGCTGAACTGATGGCCCGCGCCGGGCTGGACGTGGTAATCATTGAAGAAGGCCCGCTTCGCAGCAGCTCGGACTTCAAGCAGCAGGAAGCGCTCGCCTATCCGTCGCTCTATCAGGAAAGCGCCGCGCGAAAAACCAGCGACAAGGCCATCAGCATCCTGCAGGGCCGTTGCGTTGGAGGCTCGACAACGGTCAACTGGACAAGTTCGTTCCGCACGCCGCCAGCCACGCTGGCGTACTGGCAACAGCACTTTGGCCTGACAGGCTACACCGACGCAGCTCTGGCTCCCTACTTCAGCCAGGCCGAGACGCGCCTGGGGGTCAGCCCCTGGCTCACGCCGCCCAACGAGAACAACGACCTGCTGCGCCGTGGCGCGGCCAAGCTGGGCATACCGGCAGCCGCCATTCGCCGTAACGTCAAAGGTTGCTGGAACCTCGGCTCCTGCGGCATGGGCTGCCCGACCAATGCAAAGCAGTCCATGCTGGTCACCACCATCCCGGCCGCGCTGGACCGTGGCGCCACGCTGCTCACCGAGACGCGCGCCGAGCGGTTTGAATTTTCGGGCGACCGCATTCTTGCGCTGCAATGCGTGGCGATGCGCCCCAATGGCGCGGTGGACGGCGCCCGTGAACCGGTGCGCGTGACTGCACGTCACTATGTGCTGGCGGCGGGCGCCATCAATTCGCCGGCCGTGCTGTTGCGCTCGCGCGCCGCCGACCCGCATGGCCTGCTGGGCAAGCGCACATTCCTGCACCCGGTGGTGATGTCGGCCGCGGTCATGCCTGGCAAAGTCGAGGGCTGGCAGGGCGCGCCACAGACCATCTACACCGACCATTTCCTTGAGACCGACCCGATTGACGGGCGCATGGGCTACAAGCTGGAAGCGCCGCCGCTGCACCCGGTGATCTTCGCGTCCACTGTTGCGGGCTATGGCGCTGACCATGCGGCGCTACTGCGCCAGTTCCCCCAGACGCATGTACTCCTGGCCCTGCTGCGCGACGGCTTCCATGGTGATTCGCCGGGCGGCAGCGTGGGCCTGCGTGCCGACGGCTCGGCGTCGCTGGATTACCCCCTGACGGACTATGTGATGGACGCAGCCCGCAGGGCATTGCTGAGCATGGCGGAAATCCAGTTTGCCGCGGGCGCGCGCCAGGTGTTGCCGGTTCACGAGCTTGCGCGCCCCTATGTGCGCTGGCAGGATGCCCGTGATGCCATTCTTGATTTGCCCATGAAGCCGCTGCTCACCAAATTCATGAGTGCCCACGTGATGGGCGGCTGCGGCATGGCAGGCAATGAGCGCCAGGGCGTGACGCGCCCCGACGGGCGCCACTGGCAGATCAGCAACCTGTCCGTGCATGACGGCTCGCTGTTTCCCACCAGCATCGGAGCCAACCCGCAGCTGTCCATCTACGGCATCGTCAACCGCCTGGCCCAAGACCTTGCGCGGGAACTGGCGGGCCGGGACGTTGTGCTGGCCTGAGTCCGCGCTTGCGGCCATGATCGCGCGCCTGCAACAAGCCGTCGTCGCGCTGCTGGCGGCGGCCCTGGTGGCGTGGCTGACCTGGGCCTGGCCCAGATCACCGGCCCTGGCCGTGGCAGGTGCCACCGCGCTGTTGCTGGGCCACGCGGCCGTGCTCGCACTGGAATTCCTGATGCTGCGCCAGGTCAATCGTGCCGACGCCGTGCCGCAGGCGCGGGCAGTGCAACTGGTGCGTGCGTGGTGGCAGGAAGTGTGGATGGCGCTTCGGGTGTTTTGCTGGCGCCAGCCCTTTCGCGCCGGTGCCGTGCCAGACCAGCTGTTGCCCGGGACTTTTGCCCCCGGACGTTGCGGCGTGGTGCTGGTCCATGGCTTCATGTGCAACCGCGGCTTCTGGACGCCGTGGCTGCAACGCCTGCGCCGAAGTGGCCACCCCTTTGTGGCGGTCAACCTGGAGCCGGCATTTGGCGCCATTGACGGTTACGCTGCAACGCTGGAGCAGGCCGTAGCCCAGGTTACGGCGGCAGCTGGCCGCCCGCCCGTGCTGGTTTGCCACAGCATGGGCGGTCTGGTCGTGCGCGCCTGGCTGCGCGGCGGTGTCGATCGACGTGTGGCGCATGTGATCACCATCGGTTCACCGCACGCCGGCACCTGGCTGGGGCGCTTCAGCCGCGCCGCCAATGGCCGCCAGATGGTCCCCGGCAACGACTGGCTGGCGGCCCTTGGCAAGGCAGAGGCGCCGCAGCGCCGCGAGATGTTCACCTGCTGGTATTCCAACTGCGACAACATCGTGTTTCCGTCATCCACAGCCACCTTGCCTGGCGCTGACAACCGCTTCATACCGGGCGTATCTCACGTCGCCATGGCGTTTCACCCGGACGTCATGCACGCTTCGCTGGCGAAAATCGACGCCCTGTGAGATAGTCCCCATGAGTGGACAGGTTGCTCATGCTGCCTGTTGAAGTCACGCGTTGGTGGATTACAAAAGGATACATACGATGCCCTTGATCGTCGTCATGGAAGACGATGCCGGCACGCGAATGCTCGTGGCTTCGGTGCTGAAAAAAGACGGCTACGACGTACTGACCGCGGAAAACGGCGCCCTGGGCCTGCAACTGGTGCAGGAACACCGTCCGGACCTCATTATCAGCGACGTGCAGATGCCTGAGCTGAACGGCTTCCAGATGCTGGCGGCGGTGCGCCAGAACGCCGCGCTCGCGGCCACGCCGGTCATCCTGCTCACGTCATTGCAAGAGCGTGCCCACATGCGCATCGGAATGACCACCGGCGCGGACGACTACATCACCAAACCCTTCCGCCCGGGCGAGCTGCGCGAGGCAGCGGCCGCGCAACTGAACAAGCGCGTCATGCAGGCCACGCTGCAAACAATGGCCGTGGGCGCTGCTGTCCAGGCCGCGCTGGAGGACCAGAAGCACAACCTGGCCAAGCTCTATGAGCAGCGCCTGGCCAAGGAACTCAGCGAGCGCTGGCCCGCGGGCGACGGCAGCGCGGGTGACGAGCGCTTCGAGCATGCCACCGTGCTGTTCGTGGACATTCCCAACTACGCCACCGTGGCTGAAAAGCTCAGCAGCGTCGAGCTGACAGAGCTTGTCAAAAAATTCTATGGCAGTGCCGGCGATACAGTTCACCTGTTTGGCGCGCGGCACATGCAGTTCATTGGCGAGGGCCTGCTGGCCATCTTCGTGGACAGCACCGACACCAAGTCTGTCAACCATGGGCTGCGCGCCGTGCGTGCCGGTCTGGGCCTGGTGGAATCGGCCCATGCCATCCGCCAGTACCTGCACGCGCAGTACCCCGGGCGCGAGCTGCCGCGCTTTGAAGTTAACGTGGCGCTCCACAGCGGCCCGGTGACGCTTACCGTGCTGCAGGACCCGCTGCACGGCACCGCGGCACAGACCCTGCCGGTGGGCGATGCGGTCAGCGCCACCATGCTGCTGCAAAAGCAGGCCCACGAGCTGGGCTGGGCCATTACCGCCAGCGTGACCACGTTGCGCAGTATCACCGGCGCGGTGCGCATTGACCGCCGCGCCCTGGTTGAACTGCCCGGGCGTTCCGTGCCCATGGACGCGGCCGAGGTCGTCGGCCTGGCCCTTTGAGCGTCAGGCCACGCTGATGCGTCTGTATTCGCTGCGCAGGATACTGGGCATCAGCCTGCTGTTTCTCACGCTGGTGCCGGCCGTGCTGGTCGCGTGGCTGATGGCGCGCGCCAGCTCCCAAGCCGCGGAAGACCTTGCCGGCAGCATCCTGACCCATGTCGCCGGGCTCGTGCAGTCAGGCACCGAAGACCACCTGCGCCAGGCGCATGGGGTGCTCAACGGCCTGTTCGCCGAACGCATGACGCCGTCCCAGGTGCAGCAGGCGCGGGCCTGGCTGCGTGAGCCCGCGCAGTTTGAGGCCATGGCCTTTGCATTGACGCGCCAGTCACCTTCGGTGCCATTGCTGTACTTTGGCAACGTGCGTGGCGAGTATTTCGGCGTGCATAACACCGCAGACGGCGTTCAGGTGAGCATTCGCCGCGGCGACGACGCGGCCCGCAGCTATTACCTGGCCCAGCGCCCGGGCGACCGCAGCCGGCCGTTGCGCGCGCAAGAGGATCGCTTTGAACCGCGCACACGGTTCTGGTATGCCGCTGCCATGCAGGCCAAGGGCCGTGTGTTCTCGGACGTGCAGGTCCAGCAAGGCCAGCTCATGGTCAGCCTGTCGCAGCCTGTCTATGACGCCGACGGCGGCGCCGCGGGCGTGTTCGGTACCGACCTTTACCTGAAGCACCTGGCCGATGCATTGCGTACCCAGCGCATCAGCTCGCGTGGTGCCGCCTTTGTGGTCGATGAAAAGGGCGCGCTGGTAGCCAGCTCCGCGGGCGATGCGCTGTTCACCCTGGCCAATGGCCGCGCCGAACGCCGCAGCCCGCGCGACAGCGCCAACGCCGTCATCCGCGCCAGCTTTGCGGGTTTGCAAGGCCTGTGGGCCAGCCGCAGCGCCGACACGGTGGCCAGCGACACGCGGCTGCGGCGCCTGCCCACCGACGCCGGTACGCTGTTGATGGTGCAGCGGCCGTTTGGCGAAGCGCTGGGCCTGCGCTGGACGCTGGTGGTGGCGGCGCCCGAAACCGATTTCACGGCCGAGATCAGCCGGGCCTGGAAGATGTCCCTGGGCGTGATCGCCGCGCTGGTGGCCCTGTCCACGCTCATCGCCTTGCTGGTGGCCACCGGCATTGGCCGCCGGCTGGGCCGGTTGAGCCAGGCCGCGCAGCAACTGGGCCGTGGTGACGTCCCGGTGATTGACCAGGCAACGCGCATCCGTGAAATCCGGCAGCTGTCACAAGTGCTGCACGACAGTGCGCAACAACTGCAAGGCTACCGGGAGCAGGTGAAGAACGACGCCCGTGCCCTGCAGGAAGCCAACGAGACGCTGGAGGCGCGCGTGGAGCAGCGCACCGCCGAGCTGGCAGCGTCGCGCGAAGAGGCGCTGGCCGCGGCGCGCGCCAAGGCCGCATTCCTGGCCACCATGAGCCATGAAATCCGCACGCCGCTCAACGGCGTGGTGGGCATGAGCACGCTGCTGGCCGAAACCCCGCTGGACGCCGAGCAGCGCGACTACCTGCAGACCGTCCGCTTGTCCAGTGACCAGCTGCTGGCCGTGATCAATGACATCCTGGATTTCTCCAAGATCGAATCGGGCAAGCTGGACCTGGAGTCCGAGCCCCTGAGCCTGCGCGGTGCGGTGGAAGAGGCCTGCGACATCGCCGCGCCGCGCGCGCGTGAAAAAGGGCTGGAGCTCATCATCGATGTGGCAGAAGCGCGCCCCGGTGGCATGCCTGGCGCCATCAAGGGCGACATCACGCGGCTGCGCCAGGTGCTGATCAACCTTGTCAACAACGCTGTCAAATTCACAGCCCAGGGTGAGGTCACCGTGCAGGCCCGGCTGCTCAAGCCCGACGACGGTGCCGGACGTGCCGTGATCGAGTTTCGCGTGACCGACAGCGGCATTGGCATACCGCCGGAGCGCCTGGCGTCGTTGTTCGAAGCGTTTACACAGGTGGATGCGTCCACCACGCGCAAGTTTGGCGGCACGGGCCTGGGCCTGGCCATCTGCAAGCGGCTGGTGGCACTGATGGGGGGCGAGATCGGCGTGGAAAGCGAGCTGGGCCGTGGCTCCACGTTCTGGTTCACCATCGCGGCCGAATCCACCGAGGAAGCCGCGCCCGCGATGGGGCCGTCGCTGGTGGGCACGCTCAAGGCCAATCGCGCGATGATCGTGGACGACCATGCCACCAACGTGCGCATCCTCACGCGCCAGCTGCAGCTGTGGGGCATGGAAGTGGTCAGCGCGGAGTCGGGTGCCCAGGCGCTGGCGATGCTGCGCGAGGCCAGCGGCGCCGACGCGGTTGCGCCGGGGCGCGAGGCCTGGTTGCCCGACATCATCGTGACCGACATGCACATGCCTGAGATGGACGGCGTGACGCTGGCACGCACCATTCGGGCCAATCCTGACTGGCGCGACATTCCGTTGCTGCTGTTGAGCTCGGGCTTCATGCCCGTTGGCGACGAAAACGCCAGCCTGTTTGACGCACGCCTGCTCAAGCCCGCGCGGCAGAGCCAGCTGTTTGACACCATTGCGCGTTGCATCTCTTCGGACAACCCCGGCGGCAGCAAGGCTGGAACCCTGGTCATGGACGTGAAGAAGCACGCCACGGTGCTGGTGGCCGACGACAACGCGGTGAACCTGAAGGTGGCCTGCGCCATGCTGCTCAAGCTGGGCTATGACATCCTGACCGCCGTGGACGGCCAGGAGGCTGTGGAGGTGGTGGCCCACGCCATGATGCATGGCCGCCGGATCGACGCCATCCTGATGGACGTGAACATGCCGGACGTGGACGGGTTGCAGGCCACGCAGCAGATCCTGGCGGCCTGGGGGGACCGGGCGCCACCCATCATTGCGCTGACCGCCGCGGCGTCCGACGAAGACCGCACCCGCTGCGAAGCAGCCGGCATGAACGACTACCTGACCAAGCCGCTGCAGGTCTCTGCCCTGGCCCAGACCATCGAAAAGTGGGTGCAGCAGGCCAGGGGCGCGCCGCCTGATGCGCCTGCCAGCGCGGCTGCGGCCGCCCTCGTAGCCCAGCCCTCCGCGCTGCGGGATGCCGACATGCCCGCGGGGCCAGTCATGGACTTCAGCCGCCTCAACGAATTCAAGGAATTTGACGACGAGGCGCTGAGCATGACGCGCGAGGTGGTGGGCCTGTTCATTGCAGACGCGCCGCGCCGGCTGGACGCCATCGGCCAGGCCATTGTCGCCGGCGACCCGGAGGAACTGTCGCGCGCGGCGCATGCGCTCAAGGGCGCGGCGGGCAACATCGGCGCCGTGGCCATCCAGGCGATCTGCGCCACGCTGGAAGCCGATGCCAAGGCCGGGCTGGCTGGCGACATGGGTGCCACACGCATGGCGCAGTTGCGTTGGCTGCTGGACGAAACCCGGACTGCGCTGGCGCCCTGGGCCTGAGCGGCAGCGCCGCAGGCGCTGCTGGTTGCGCCGCGGGCGCTCCTGTTAATTTTTCACAAAGGCGCCGGGCATATTCACCGCCCGCGGGCGTGGCTTGTTCTTACGCTTGGACACAAGAGCAACAACGTTGGGGCGGTGGATCATGGACATGCTTCTGAATGGCGAGTTTGCAGGGGCCAACCTGCTGGCGGGCAGCGGCGCCGGCGGCGACCCGGGCCTGGCGCTCATGCTGATGAACGAACTGGCATTTGGCGTGGCGGTGGTCACGCTGCAGGGCCGCGTGGTGCAGGCCAACCAGCTGGCGCGCCAGGAGCTGGGGCGCTTTCGCGTGCTGGGGGCGGTGGACCAGCAGCTCAAAACCGTCTGCGCTGATGACGCCCGTGCCCTGCAGGACGCGTTGGCCAACGCCGGGCGGGGCAAGCGCAGCCTGGTCTGCATGCCGGTACCCGGTGGGGCGATGCCGCTGACGCTGGCGGTGCTGCCGCTACGCGCCGAAGCCGGCGCCAGCCCGGCCCATGCCGCGCTGATCTTCTCGCGCGCATCGGTGTGCGAAACACTGATGCTGTGCTTCTTTGCGCGCCGGCACGGCCTGACCAGCACCGAAGAGCATGTGCTGGGCATCCTGTGCCAGGGCTACTCGGCGCCCGAGATTGCAGTGCAGATGAAAGTGGCTGTGTCCACCGTGCGCAGCCACGTGCGCAGCCTCTGTGCCAAGACACGGTCCAGCGGCGTGCGCGAGCTGATCAACCGCGTGGCCGTGCTGCCGCCAGTGGCGCCATCAGTGATGCACGAGCAGATGCACTGACGTTGCAGCGTGCTAGAGTTTCCGCCACCGAGGGAAACGCCATGATCACACCCAGCCTTTCAGCTGCCCATGAAAAGCTCGTCGCCGCATTGAACCCGGGCCTGCGCAGCCTGGCGCTGCGCGGCACATTGCGCAACTACCGCAAGAACAGCATCATCATCAACGAAGGCGAAATCGGTGATTCGCTGTTCGTGCTGCTGGACGGCAAGGTCAGGGTGTTTGCGACCGACGCCGACGGGCGCGAGCTGACCTACGGCGAGATCAGCGCCGGCAACTATTTTGCGGAAATGTGGCTGGATGGCGGGCCGCGCTCCGCGTCCGTCATGACGCTGGAGCCCTGCACCTGCTCGATCGTGAGCCGCGAGGCCTTGCGTGAGCACCTGACGGCGGAGCCGGAGTTTGCGCTGGACCTGGTGGCCCAGGTCATTCGCCGCGCCCGCGCCGCCACCGAGACGGCTCGCAACATGGCGCTGCTGGACGTGTATGGCCGCCTGGTGGCCACGCTGGAAAGCTACGAAGGCCCCGCCAGCGCGGAAGCCCCCATCCTTTTGCAGGACCTGACCCACCAGGCGCTGGCCAGCCGCGTGGGCGCCTCGCGCGAGATGGTCAGCCGCCTGCTCAAGGACCTGGAAAAGGGCGGCTACATCGAGCTGGGCGTCAAGCGCATCACGCTCAAGAAAAAGCTGCCCGCGCGCTGGTAACCGCGCCGGCTACATCCGGTTGAGGATGCGGCGGGTAACCTGCGGCGCAGCGTCGCTGGTGCCCACCAGGCGTGCCACGCCGCCACTGCGCGTGCCTGCGGCCTTCAGGCCCAGCAGGATCGGGTTTTCATCGCTGTAAGCATGGGTGTCGGGTACCTTGACGACGCCAGGGCGCTCGGGGCGCGAGGCGTCGGGGTCGGGCTTGCGCGGTGAATAGCGGGCCCATGAACCATCGCTGATCCGAGTGCCGCCCACCGACACGGTGCGTGCGCCCGTGCCAATGCTGTTGAAGTTGCCGCTGCGGCGGATCAGCGACGGATTGTCGGGATGGTCCACCCATTGGCCGGGGTCGCCGCTGGTGTTGTAGAAGCGGTCTTCAAAGTGGGACTGCCGCGCGCCGCCGTGGGTGCCGATCACCACATCGTCGCGCTCCACATAGGCGTCCACCGTCACGCGCCCGGCCTGGGTGTTGGTCAGCTTGACCTGCCATACACCGCTGGGCGAGGTGGCAGTGTCCTTGTCAAAGCTGAACGTGGGCGCCAGCGCGAGCAGCGCGCAGGTGCCGCGCTCGCCAGTGGCCACGCTGTCGGGGTAGATCAGCCCACACACGGGCTGCGTGCCCCCGTCCAGCCACATGCCGGACTGGCCGAGGCGCAGCGCGGGCAGCGCAGCCCGGCCCGGCGGGGTGATTTCCAGCTCAATGCCTTGGGCGCCCGGTGGCAGCCACAACTCCAGAAAACTCTGGCTGGTGTCGTCGGGCTGCGCGCGCCAATGCAGCGCATGGCTTTCGCCTCGGCCCAGGGTCAGGTTGGCATGAGTGCGCTGCTGGTAGCTGTTGCCAGCAGCAATCACAATGGCCAGCCGCTTGCCGCACAGGGCCAGTAACTGGTCCATGGCAGCCTCCAGCAGCGACGTGCCGTCATGCGGGCCGGCCAAGGTGCCGAAGCTGACGTTCACCGCAATCTGTGCCGACGGTGCGCAGCACGACAGGATGTACATCAAGCCGTCAAGCACATGCACGTTCATGGAGCCGCCGGAAGTGTCCGCCACCGTGTGGTAGTCCAGCTGAACCGCGACGATGGGCGCGCGGCTGGCGTCGTCGTTCGCATCATTCCAGCTGGGTGGCGCATCAAAGCCGGGGGGCAGATTGGCAATCTGGGCTTCAACGGTTCTGGGCCCGGCGGCCAGGTCCAGCACATGGGAACCATGGCTTGCGGCTGTGTCCAGCGCGTGGAACTGCACGCGCCCGCCGCGCGATTTCTGGCCCAGCGTGGACAGGCCCAGCGTGGTGTACACGCCGCTCTCGTCCACCATGCCGCCAAACACATTGGCCTGCATGGCGGCGTTGATGTCAGCCGCCGTCAGCTCATGGCCATAGCCCAGGGCCGCGGGCGCCGCGCCCTTGCCCTCGCGGTCTTGCCGCCAGAAGAACGCCGTGCGTGCCTTGCCGCGCGCGTCCAGGAAATTGGCATGCGCCAGCGCCAGGCTGTCGTCGATCAGCCCCATCACCTTGCCGGTCAGCAGGCGCCGGCCGCCAGGCGGCGGGCTGCCGTGCGGTGTGGCGTGGCCGGGGGGGTCGTCGGTGCCATTGCCCACCGGCAGGCCCAGCTCCAGCCGCTTCACCAGGGCATGCAGATCACCGCCCGGCCCGATGTGGCGAAAGAACGCAGACCGTACGCGGGCCGTGCAAAACCGTAGCTCCTGCGGCGCGGTGGCGGACGTGTACACGGGCGGCACATGCAGCCATTTGGGCGAAGCAGCGGCCAGCAGCTGGGCAATGCTCACGCCGGGGTTCAGCTCCAGCGCAATGGGCAGCCAGCGCGGCTGTTTGCCGCCGTAGCCTGCAAACTGGTCGGCCTCGGCCCACACCAGGTAGGGGTCGACGCCATTCGTGGCGCCAGGGCGAGCCCAGTGAATGCCGGTGAAGCCACCGGTGGGCAGGGGGGTCCATTTCATGGTGCGGCTACTTCAGAGGCAGCCATTCCTTGGCGGCCTTGGTCCACATGAACGCCAACAGGGACGAGGATGAGACACTTCCTATCCGTGACAGATACTCGTAGTAACCACTCTTGTTGTCTTCCATGGATACACGAGGATCGAAATCAACAACGGTGCCTTTAGGGCCGTGAAATTTGGTCCCATCAAAACCACGTTCGTGCAACTTTGTGCTCCCGATGCATCGGGCGACAAAGAACTCAGCAAGCGCTGTTCCCAGCAGGCGTCCAACTGCACTATCGACGGGATAGTGGACGCCTGCTACGACGCGATTTGTAGCTACGCGAGCCGCAAGCCGCTGCAATTGCTCGCCGTACGCAGACCCATTCCCATTGACGTTTTGCAGTAAAGATTGCAAAAGTACTGCGACCACATACGACTCTGTTGCGTGCCCACTTGGCCAGCTGCCATGTCCAGGCGTGGGGATCATCGGCTGAATCTGTGGGGACAGTTGGAAAGGCCTTGGGCATGCAAAAGCATGCTTGAAACGCATTTCTACGCTTACCGTGAGCGACAGCGCCAGTGCCACAAGCTGTTGAGTCCAAGGATGCCGATGCGGCTGCATTCCGATCACGGGCGCCCAAAATGGAACTTGCGAGGGCAGCGTCTGGGCAAGAACTTCGCTTCCACGATCATTGCGTAACTCCGCGTAGTTGGCGACCAGGTCGAGTTGCTGTTTGAACACCTGGACTGTTGGTCTGCGCAGCGTCACGAGCGTTTGCTTTTGCAGCTTTTTCTGATCGAGGTTAACGAATCCGAGCTCAACTGTCTGCGAACCTTGCTTGATGTCAAAGCACAGCCCTGACAAAAGCTCAGTCTCGCACGCCTGGAGTCTGGGTAGTACATCCCAATGCTCAAGCCGGTCGGCTTTGTCGAGCGGCATGGGCAAGTCAACTGGCAGCGTCGCTCCCGCAAATGGGCCTGCCAGCGCTGCTCGATTCTCGTTCAACGCATTGGCAAGCAAAGGCCCGCTGTCTGCACCTGAGGGACCCCAGCCGCCCCAGCCGCCCCAGCCGCCCCAGCCGCCCCAGCCACCCCAGCCACCCCAGCCACCCCAGCCACCCAATGAGCTCATGATCTTTCCTCTTTGAAATTGATTTATGAATCCGGTAAGCCTGCCTGTTGCAGCGCTTGTGCAACGGCTTTGGCAATTGAGCCTTGGCCAGGCGTTCTTTTCAAGAACTGGGAAACTGAAAATGACGGTTCAAGCCTCAGCAGCTTTTGCACCGTTTGGCGGGCTTCGTCCAAACGCCCAGACATCGATTGCGCGATGGCGAGAGCCCGATACGTCGATGTATGCGACTTGTTCGCACGGAGTGATCTTTGCGCCAACTCAATAGCACGATCGTATTTGCCGGCAGCGATAGCTGCAGATGCTGCGAGCGAGTCATAGAAATAGCGCACCGGATCAAGAGGCGAAAGCTTGAGCGCTCGCTCCGCACCGTCCATTGCGAGCTCTCCTTCACCCCGGAAGGCGTGAAGTGTGCCTTTTAACAACCAAGCGAATGAGTCGTTGGGATTGATCTGCAGCGCGGCATCGTACCGATCAGAACCGGTGTCCAACTGGCGTAACAGGTTCGTGTAAACGAAACCTTCCGCGCTGAGGGCTAGGGCGCAATCGGGTGCATTGTCCAGCGCGCGCTTTGTGCAATCGAGTGCCAGTTGTGCTTCATGTGCCGGGTCTGTAGACCAGCCCTGCTGCACTTTCAAGACGTGCCACTGCGCGATCCAGGCATACGGTATCGGATGGCGGCGACTTCGCTCCGCCAGATGATCGAGCATTTCTTTTGCTCGATGGAAGTCCGTTGGCGCGTTGCGGTGCATCAGCGCAACTGCACCTAACATGAGGGTATAGCCCTGCAGATTCGGGAGCGAATGCGCGCGTGCTCGACTGACCTCGGTATTTATGACGGCGGAGCTGATGGCGCCGACCAGCTGCGGGATCAGTGCGTCATCAATGTCAAACACGCCCTGCACCCGGGCCTTCAGGTTGTCTGCCCAGATGACGTGACGCGTCTTGACGTCGATCAGCTCGACGAACAGGGCCAGGTGGCTGCTGGTGGTGCGGCAGGTGCCTGACAGGATGTAGCTTGCGTTCAGGTGCGTGCGGATGTCTTCCACCGCTTCCTGGCGTTCACGGAACACCGTGGTGGACAGGCGCGAGATCACATGAAGCTCGGACGTGCGCGACAGCGCCGCGATTACTTCGTCGGCCAGGGCTTCACCCAGCATTTCATGCCCGGCCTCGCCGCCACGGATGGCGAAGGGGATCACGGCAATGGTGGGGCGCAGGTCCAGCTGGATACCACTGCCGGGCTCGATGACCGGCTTGTGGCCCACTGGCCCCACGCGGTACGCCCGGATGGGCTCGTGCACATGCTTGAGGTGGCATTCGCCCAGGTCTTCGATGTCGGCGTCCAGCCCGGCCGTCAGGCGGTCGCGCAGGCTGGCGGTGACCACGGTTTCACCCGGGCCCGCCAGGGTGGCGATGCGCGCGGTGAGGTTCACGTCCGTGCCGTAGATGTCGTACTGGTCCGACACGAATTCGCACAGGTGGGCGCCCACGCGCAGGTGCATCTGCAGGTCGGGCCTGCGGCCTTCGTTGCCCTGGCGGCAGAATGCCTGCAGCGCAAACGACGCCTTGACGCAGCCCTGGGCATCGGCAAATTCCAGCATCAGCCCGTCACCCAGGCTCTTGAGCATGCGGCCACCATGCTGCGGCAGCACGTGCTCGCGTGCGTACTCCACAAAATAGTGCCACCGCTGGATGAAGTCATGCTCGTCCTGTTCCATCAGCCGGACCGACTCCACCACGTCCAGCACAGTGATCACCTTGGTGAACTGCGGGAAGTAAAAGGGTGTTTCGGTCCAGGGAGCTGGCATGGTAGGTGTAACCGGCGGAAAAAGCCTCCCCATTTTGTAGGAGGAAATGGCTTGCGGAAACATCTGCCCGCGCTTTTCTGGCGGGCCTGCCCGTTTTGTTGTGCGCGCGCCATGTATGGCGCGTGGTGCGGTTCAGGCGGCGATGGCCATCTCGCCCGGCACGGCCTCATCGGCCGCCAGCTCAGGCAGCGCCTTCACCCGTTCATAAACAGGCGCAAAGTCCGGCGCCGTCATGTCAAACAGCTGCTGGAAGCTGTCGATGACGAAGTACGTCTGCTGGAAGCTGTCGATCTTGTAGCGCGTGCGCATGGTGCGCTCCAGCGCCAGTGGCACGCGCTGCGGCTCGGGGCTGGTGACGGCGTAGCGCAGCTCGCCGGATGAACTCAGGATACCCGCGCCATACGCCCTTAGGCCGTCGCGCTCGCGGATCAGCCCAAACTCGATCGTGTACCAATACAGCCGGCTCAGCTGCTCGCAGGCGCCCCGCTCATTCGCCTTCAGTCCGCCCTGGCCGTAGCGCTGCACGTAGTCGGCAAACACCGGGTTAAACAGCAGCGGCACATGGCCGAACAGGTCGTGAAAGATGTCGGGTTCGACGATGTAGTCGAACTCCTGCGGCGTGCGGATCCAGTCCGTCACCGGGAACTTGCGGTTGGCCAGCAGCGTAAAAAAGGGCACTTCGGGGATGAGCCCCGGCACGCCCACGATCTCCCAGCCCGTGGCCTGGTGCAGCCGTTCGTTGATTTCCTCAAACCGCGGGATGCGGTCCTTCACGCCCAACGAGGGCAGCGCGGCGATGAACGCGTCGCTGGCCAGGCCCGGTAACAGCGCGGCCTGGCGTTCGTACAGGCGGCGGTAGGTGTCGTGATCAGCCGCCGTATAACTGTCGTAGTCCTGCGCGCAGGTGTAGTCGGCGCCTGCCCGGCCGTAGTCCCCGCGTGGCGGGCGCTCGCTGGCGCCATAAACAACCGGTTCAACGGCCATGGTCCGCCTCAGGCCTTCGGCGCCAGCACGCCCCGGCGCATCTGGTCCAGTTCCATCGTTTCAAACAGGGCCTTGAAGTTGCCTTCGCCAAAGCCTTCGTTGCCCTTGCGCTGGATAAACTCGAAGAAGATGGGGCCGAGCTGGTTCTCGCTGAAGATCTGCAGCAGCAGCTCGCCGGGCCTGCCGTCCACCAGGATGTTGCGCGCCTGCAGGTCCGCAATGTTCTCGCCCAGGCCGGGGATGCGTTTGGGCAGCAGCTCGTAATAGGTCTCGCTGGTGTTCAGCAGCTTCACGCCGCTCATCTGCAGCGCGTCCACCGTGTGATACAGGTTGGTGGAGCCCATGGCAATGTGCTGGATGCCCTCGCCGTGGTAGCGGTCCAGGTATTCCTGGATCTGGCCTGCCTTCTCGTTGCCTTCTTCATTGATAGGGATGCGGATCTTGCCGCAGGGGCTGGTCATGGCCTTGCTCTTGACGCCGGTGGCCTGGCCTTCGATGTCGAAGTACCGCACCTCGCGGAAGTTGAACAGCCGCTCGTAGAAGCCCGCCCACTCTTCCATGCGGCCGCGGTGCACGTTGTGCGTCAGGTGGTCGATGTAGGTCAGGCCCACCCCTTTGGGGTTCAACAAGTTCTCCGCCGGGTTCAGCTCTGCCCCCGGCAAGGGCTCAAAGTCCACGTCAAAAAAGCCGATGTTGCCAATGTCCCCGTCTTTCGCGCCGTTCTTGCCGCGCCATTTGTCGATGAAGTAAATGATGGAGTCGCCAATGCCCTTGATGGCCGGGATGTTCAGCTCGCCAGGGCCGGCCTGGCCCGCGTAGCCCCAGGCGCCCAGCGAGATGGCGCGCTCGTAGGCCGCCTTGGCGTCCCGCACACGGAACGCGATGGCGCACACGCTGGGCCCGTGCAGCCGTGCAAAGCGCTGGGCAAAGCTGTCGGGCTCGGCGTTGATGATGAAGTTGATGCCGCCCTGGCGGTACAGCGTCACGGCCTTGTGGCGGTGCTTGGCAATCGGCTTGAAGCCCATGCGCTCGAACAGCTCGCCCATCGCCTGCGGGTCGGGCGCGGCGTATTCGATGAACTCGAACCCGTCGGTGCCCATGGGGTTGTCCCAGGTGGCGGCTGAGGTGGCGGCTTGCGGCAGGGGTGCGTTCATCGTCGTGTCTCCAGAGGAAGGGTTTGGAACGACTGTATCGGCGCAAGGTATCACTTTTTCTGCGACTTCGGGCGTGTTCGTTGCCATGAACGCAGCAAACCTGCAAAATCACGGCGATGGAAGCATTAGACAAGCTGGACAAGCTCATTTTGCGCAGCCTGCAGGTGGATGGCCGCGCCACCTACGACCAGATCGCCGACGCCGTGAGCCTGTCGCCCAGTGCCGTGCTGCGCCGGGTCAAGCGGCTGGAGGAATCTGGCGTGATCGACCGCTACGTGGCCCTGGTCAGGCCCGAAGCCGTGGGCCTTGGGCTCACGGCCTACCTGAATGTCCGGCTCGAAAAGCACACCGAAAGCCACAAGCGCAACCCCATGGACGTGTTTCGCGCCAGCGTGCAGACCTGGCCCGAAGTGGTGGAATGCGCGGCCCTGACCGGCGAGATGGACTACCTGCTGCGCGTGGTGGTGGCCGACATGGCGCACTACAGCCGCTTCATCATGGACACGCTGCTCAAGCACCCCAGCGTGCAGGATTGCAAGACCAGCTTCGTGCTGGACAGGGTCAAGGCCACCACGGCACTGCCGGTATAGCCCGAACGCATTCCTTTTGCCGTGGAGAGCCCGGTCTAACCCCGGAAATGCGGCTTTTTGTGGTTTGAGATGCAGGGGGAAACCCGTATATTGGATTCATGGTTGAAACCAAGGCGCTCATCAAGGCAACGCTGGACGCGGGACGGGAGTTTTTCCGCCCGCCCGGTGAGCGCGTGGCCGGGCCCGCGCCGCTGCCCGCCGAGGGCGTGAAGCAGCCCTCGGTGGTTGTGCCCATCCGCTCCATCGGCCCCAGCCACCGCGAGCGCATCACCGATCACCTGCTCGCGCTGCAGCCGCAGGACCGTTACCTGCGGTTCGGCTATGCCGCCAACGATGAGCAGATCCGCCGCTACGCCGACAGCCTGGACTTTGACCGCGACGAGATCTTCGGCATCTACAACCGCAAGCTCGAACTCATTGCCATGGCCCACCTGGCGTTCTCCACCGATCCCGATTTGCGCTCCTGCGCGGAGTTCGGTGTGTCGGTGGCGCTGCAGGCGCGCGGGCGCGGCTATGGGTCGCGCCTGTTTGACCGTGCCGTCATGCATGCGCGCAACGAGGGCGTGGACCTGCTGTTCATCCATGCGCTGAGCGAGAACACCGCCATGATCAGGATCGCGCGCAATGCCGGTGCGCTGGTCGAGCGTGACGGCTCCGAAACCGAGGCCTACCTGCGCCTGCCACCGGCCACCATGGACAGCCGCATGAGCGAGATCGTGGAAGAGCAACTGGCGCAGACCGACTACCGGCTGAAGGTGCAGGCCAAGCAGTTCTGGGACTTTCTGGGCGCGGTGCAGGAAATCCGCCGCGGCGTGCGCGATGCCCGCGACAAATCCGGGCGCTAGCCCAGGACGCATTGGCGTCACACGTTTAGGCTATCCTAGAGACCTCTCAACCACCGCACGTCCTGCACCCGAAGGCTGTGTCTGACCCACACCCTGCGCGACCTCCTGCCGAAAAGGAGGACAAGCGCACATTCCTGCAGAAAGTCGCCGAATTCATCCACCCCGGACCGGATTCGCGCGCAGAACTGATCGAAACCCTGGCCGACGCCGAAGACAACGACGTCATCGGTGCCGAATCCCGCGTCATGCTCGAAGGCGTGATCCGCATGGCGGACCAGACCGCCGGCGACGTGATGGTCGCCGCGCCGCGCATGGACCTGGTCAACATCGACGCGCCGTTCGACGAGATGCTGCACCTGGTGATCGACACCGCGCACTCGCGCTTTCCAGTGTACGAGGGTGACCGCGAGAACATCATCGGCATCCTGATGGCCAAGGACCTGCTCAAGCTGCAGCGTTCGCCCAACCTGAACATCCGCGCGTTGCTGCGTCCGGCGGTGTTCGTGCCTGAAAGCAAGGGCCTGAACGACCTGCTGCGTGAATTCCGCGGCAACCGCAATCACCTGGCCATCGTGATCGACGAATTCGGCCGCGTGGCGGGCCTCATCACCATCGAAGACGTGCTGGAGCAGATCGTCGGCGAAATTGAAGACGAATTCGACATTGCCGAGGACGAGGGCGACATCTTCGGCCTGGCCGATCGCACCTACCGTGTGAGCGGCGATACATCCATCGAACGCGTGGCCGAAGCCTTTGGCGTGTCGCTGAACCGCACCGACGGCGAAGGCGCCTTTGACACGATTGGCGGCCTGGTCGCCCACGAGATGGGCCATGTGCCCAAGCGCGGCGAACAGCACACGCTGGCCGGGCTGAACTTCGCCGTGCTGCACACCAAGGGTGGCGCGGTGCGCTGGTTCAAGGTCTCGCCGGTCGAGGACGACGGCAGCGCGGGCTGACGCGGTTGGCTGCGCGCTTTTTCCCTCTGGTTCTGGCACTGCTGGCGGGGCTGGCGCAGGCAGCGTCCATGGCCTGGCCATTGGCGGATGTGCCGGGTGCGCAGGCCGGGCAGCCGTTGTGGTGGCTGCAGCTGCTGTCCCTGGCCGGGCTGGCCTGGGTGGTGCAGCGCCAGCCGTCGTGGCGGCGCGCGGCGCTCCTGGGCTGGCTGTTTGCCACGGCCTGGCTGACGGGTACCTTCTGGTGGCTGTTTGTTTCCATGCACACCTACGGCGGGCTGGCTGCGCCGCTGGCCGCGCTGGCCGTGCTGGCGCTCGCCGCCTTTCTGGCCCTGTACTACGCGGCGGCTTGCGCCGCGTGGGTGGCCTTGGGGTGGATGGGGCCGGTCAGGGGCGCCACGGTGTTTGCCGCCCTGTGGACGCTGGCCGAGCTGGCGCGCGGCAATTGGTTCACCGGCTTTCCCTGGGGCGCTGGTGGCTACGCGCACACCGACGGCCTGCTGGCGGGCTACGCGCCCTGGCTGGGGGTGTATGGCCTGGGCGCGGTCGCGGCCTGGCTGGCCATGAGCCTGGCACGCGTGCAGGCTTGTGGGCGGCTGCAGCGCGTCGCCGTGCTGGCGTTGCTCACGCTGCCGTCGGTGATGCAGATGGGCGGCAGTGCCCATACGGCGTCCACCGGTGGATTGCAGGTGGCATTGCTGCAGGGCAATGTGCCTCAGGACGAGAAATTCCAGCCGGGCACCGGCGTACCCCTGGCGCTGCGCTGGTATGGCGAGCAGCTGCGCGATGCCCGCGCGGCACTGGTGGTGGCGCCGGAGACCGCCGTGCCCATGCTGCCCCAGCAGTTGCCCGCGGGCTACTGGAGCGCGCTGGAGCAGCGTTTTGCCACGGGCAGCCAGGCGGCGCTGGTGGGCATCCCGCTGGGCAGCTTCAAGGACGGCTACACCAACTCCGTGATCGGCCTGCGGCCGGGCGCGCCGGTGTACCGCTTTGACAAGCATCACCTCGTGCCGTTTGGCGAATTCATTCCGCCGCTGTTCAAGTGGTTCACTGACCTGATGAACATCCCGCTGGGGGACTTCAACCGCGGCGAGGTGGGCCAGCCGTCATTTGAATGGCAGGGCCAGCAGCTGGCGCCCAACATCTGCTACGAAGACCTGTTTGGCGAGGAGTTGGGTGCGCGCTTTGCCGGTGCCACGCCGGCGCCCACGATGTTTGTCAATGTGAGCAACATCGGCTGGTTCGGCAACACGGTGGCGATCGACCAGCACCTGCAGATCAGCCGCATGCGCGCGCTGGAATTCGAGCGGCCCATGATCCGCGCCACCAACACCGGCGCCACGGTCATCATCGACCACCGCGGTGTGGTCACCCACAGCCTGGCGCGCCACACGCGTGGCGTGCTCACCGGCGTGGTGGAGGGCCGCACGGGCGCCACGCCGTTTGCGCGGTGGGTGTCGCGCCTGGGGCTGTGGCCGTTGTGGGCCTTCGGCTTGCTGGTGGTGGGCTGGGCGGCCTGGTCAGCCCGCCGCAGGCGCTGAACGCGCATCTTTTCTGCGCCACCACAGCGCGCAGGCCAGGCCGCTCACGATGTGCCAGATGCCCCACAGGCTGGCAATGACGACCATCCCCAGGTCGCTGTTGAACTGGATGGCAATGATGCCCAGCGCCAGGCCCGAGTTCTGCATGCCGCCTTCGATCATCACGGCCCGGCGGTCACGCTCGCTGACCTTCATGGCCAGGCTGGTCACATAGCCAAAGAACAGGCCGCTGGCGTTGTGCAGCACCACCACGCCAAGCGTGGGCAGCAGGCCCAGCGTGAGCAGTTGGCGCTCCTTGATGAGCCCCAGCACGATGAAGGCCAGCAGCGCCAGCAGTGAAAAATTGGCCAGCGGCTTCTGGATGCGCGCGGTCAGCGCGGGCAGCTTGTGTGAAAACAGCAGCCCCAGCGTCATCGGCACAGCCAGCAGCAGCAACAGGCTGACCCAGATGCCTGAAGGGTCGATGGCCAGCGTGCGCAGCCAGCCCGCGGTGGCCGGGTTGGCCGCCACCATCCAGGCGAAGTTGAACGGCGTGGCCACCAGCGCGATCAGGCTGGCCACGGCCGACACGCTGACCGACAGCGCGGTGTTGCCCCGGCCGAAGTGCGTGATGACGTTGCTGAGCGACCCGCCGGGGCACGACGCCACCAGGATCATGGCTGCTTCCACGTTGGGCGGCAGGTTCAGCACCATGGTAGCCGCCCAGGTGCCCACGGGCAGCAGGATGAATTGCGGGATCAGCCCGCAGATCACGGCGCGCGGCGCCTGGGCTACCCGGCGGAAGTCGTCGAGCTTCAATTCCAGCGCCACGGAAAACACCATGGTGGCCAGCACCAGGCTCAGGATCAGTTGTTGTGCGGTCATGGTCAAAGGGTAGGGCGGCCAGAGAGTACCCGGTAATTGCCCCGTAAAATCAAGGGTTTACGCGGGTGCGCCCGGCTCTTTTCCACCCATGCTCACATTCCAGCAAATCATCCTCAAACTGCAGTCGTACTGGGACGCCCAGGGCTGCGCGCTGCTGCAGCCGTACGACATGGAAGTCGGCGCCGGCACCAGCCACACCGCCACCTTCCTGCGCGCGCTCGGCCCGGAGCCCTGGAAAGCTGCCTATGTGCAGCCCAGCCGCCGCCCCAAGGACGGCCGCTACGGCGAGAACCCCAACCGCCTGCAGCACTACTACCAGTACCAGGTGGTGCTCAAGCCCGCGCCCAGCAACATCCTGGAGCTGTACCTGGGCTCGCTGGAGGCGCTGGGCTTCGACCTGAAGAAGAACGACATCCGCTTCGTGGAAGACGACTGGGAGAACCCCACGCTGGGTGCCTGGGGCCTGGGCTGGGAAGTGTGGCTGAACGGCATGGAGGTCACCCAGTTCACGTATTTCCAGCAGGTGGGCGGCATTGACTGCAAGCCCATCACCGGCGAGATCACCTACGGCCTGGAGCGCCTGGCCATGTACCTGCAGGGCGTGGACAACGTCTACAACCTGAAGTGGACCGACACCATGAGCTATGGCGATGTCTACAAGCAGAACGAGGTCGAGCAATCGACCTACAACTTCGAGCACAGCGATGCCGACTTCCTGTTCACGGCCTTCAATGCGCACGAAAAGCAGGCCAGGCACCTGATGGAGCAGCAGCTGGCCCTGCCCGCCTACGAGCAGGTGCTGAAGGCCGCGCACAGCTTCAACCTGCTGGATGCGCGCGGTGCCATCAGCGTGACCGAACGCGCCGCCTACATTGGCCGCATCCGCAACCTGGCGCGCGCCGTCGCGCAAAGCTATTACGACAGCCGCGAACGCCTGGGCTTTCCCATGGCGCCGCGCGAGTGGGTGGACCAGATCACGAAGAAGGCCGCCTGAGAGCACGACATGACTGTACAGAACCTTCTCGTTGAACTGTTCGTGGAAGAGCTGCCGCCCAAGGCACTCAAAAAACTGGGTGACGCATTTGCCGGCGTGTTGTTCGACCAGCTCAAGGCCCAGGGCCTGACGGCTGCCGATTCGAAGCTCACCAGCTTCGCCTCGCCCCGCCGCCTGGCGGCCCACATCACGTCCGTGGCCTCGCAGGCCGCAGACAAGGCCGTATCGCAAAAGCTCATGCCGGTGAGCGTGGGCCTGGACGCCGCGGGCAACGCCACGCCCGCGCTGCTCAAGAAGCTGCAGGCGCTGGGTGCGGACGCGTCTGCAGTGCCTGGCCTGAAACGCGCGATGGATGGCAAGGCGCAGGCGCTGTTCTACGACAGCACCGTGCGCGGCGCCACGCTGGCCGACGGCCTGCAAAAGGCGCTGGCCGAGAGCCTGACCAAGCTGCCCATCCCCAAGGTCATGACCTACCAGCTGGAGTCCGGTTGTGCCTTGCCGGGCTGGGACAGCGTGAGCTTTGTGCGCCCGGCCCATTCACTGGTGGCATTGCACGGCAGCGCCGTGGTACCGGTGCAGGCGCTGGGCCTTCAGGCTGGCAACAGCACGCAGGGCCACCGCTTTGAGGCGGCTGTGTCGCCGGTGGTGCTCAAGGATGCCGACAGCTACGCGGCTACGCTGGCCAGGGACGGTGCCGTGATCGCCAGCTTTGCCGATCGCAAGGCCGAGATCGCACGCCAGCTGGCCGCGGCGGCTGCCAAGGTCGGTGGCGGTGCGCGCCCCATTGAAGACGACGCCCTGCTGGACGAAGTGACGGCGCTGGTCGAGCGCCCCAACGTGCTGGTGTGTGAGTTTGAAAAGCAGTTCCTGGACGTGCCGCAGGAATGCCTGATCCTCACGATGAAGGCCAACCAGAAGTACTTTCCGCTGCTGGACGCGGCGGGCAAGCTGACGAACAAATTCCTGGTCGTCAGCAACATCCGCCCGGATGACGCCAGCGCCGTGATCGGCGGCAACGAGCGCGTGGTGCGCCCGCGCCTGGCCGACGCCAAGTTCTTCTTCGACCAGGACCGCAAGAAAACGCTGGAGTCGCGCGTGGCGGGCCTGGCCAAGGTGGTCTATCACAACAAGCTGGGCACGCAGGGCGAGCGGGTGGCGCGGGTGCGCGCGCTGGCGGCCGTCATCGGCGGGCTGCTGGGCGACGACGCGCTGGCACGGCGCGCCGACCAGGCCGCGCTGCTGGCCAAGGCCGACCTGCTGACCGACATGGTGGGCGAGTTCCCCGAGCTGCAGGGCATCATGGGCCGCTACTACGCGCTCAATGACGGTCTGGGTGACGAGGTGGCCGACGCCATCGAGGACCATTACCGCCCGCGCTTCGCGGGCGACGCCCTGCCGCGCAGCCTGACGGGCGTGGTGGTGGCGCTGGCCGACAAGCTGGAAACGCTGGCCGGCCTGTTCGCCATCGGCCAGTTGCCCACCGGTGACAAGGACCCGTTCGCCCTGCGCCGCCATGCGCTGGGCATCGTGCGCATGCTGGTTGAAAAGGACCTGGGCGTGTCGCTGGCCGAGCTGCTGGCCGAGGCCGTGGGCCTGTTCCCCCAGGCGGCGCCAGACACTGTGAAGCTGCTGACTGAGTTCATTGAAGACCGCCTGGCCGGCAGCCTGCGCGAGCAGGGCTTCAGCGCCCAGGAGGTGGACGCCGTGCTGGCCCTGCACCCGCAGCGCCTGGGCGATATTTCCCGGCGCCTGGCAGCGGTGCGTGCCTTCGCCGCGTTGCCTGAAGCGCCCGCGCTGGCGGCCGCCAACAAGCGCATCGGCAACATCCTGAAGAAGGCCGACGGCGCGGTGGACCCGCACGTGAGCGAAGTGCTGCTCCAGGAAGACGCCGAAAAGGCCCTGTACGCCGCCATGCAGAAGGTGGTGCCGCAGGCCAATGCGCGGTTCGAGTCGGGTGACTACACCGCGTCGTTGCAGACCCTGGCTGCGCTGCGCGCGCCGGTGGACGCGTTCTTTGACGGCGTGATGGTCAACGCCGAACAGCTGGACCTGCGCCTGAACCGCCTGGGGCTGCTGGCCACGCTGCACGCGGCGATGAACCGGGTGGCTGATTTGTCGCGCCTCGCCGTATGATTTGAATCGCTATGCCGACTCATCAGCAGATTGACCGCTTCACACTGGCCTTTCACAAGGTGGCTCTACAGCGCCTGCGTGAAGATCCACGAAGCGCCGATCAGGCACTGGCAGTCCTTGATCGATGGGAAGCCAATGGGGCGTCGCCTGCTGGCGCGCGGTACCGCGGGCGCTGGCGCAGTCTGTTGGGTGGCGACGTCAACCGACTGGAGCAGATTGTCTGCACGCAGACCGATGAGGCCGCTACATTGCGCAGCGTCTCCCCTTTGGGTTTCTTGCTGGATGAGGCCGAGCGTCAGCGTATCCGGCGTGAAGCGATGGCGGCATGACGCTGGATCAACTGCTTCACGTGTTGCGCGCCGCTTCGACCATCTCTGGCGAAAAATCGTTTGTTCTTGTCGGCAGCCAGGCCGTGCTGCTGGCTCTGGACAGGCCTGAGGGCAGGTTGACGCTGTCTGACGAAATCGACTTGTACCCCGCCACCGCACCTGAGAAAGCTGACCTCATCGATGGAACGATTGGCGCCCTGTCGCAGTTTCATGACGAATTTGGCTATCACGCAGATGGTGTGGGGCCTGAGACCGCTGTCATGCCTGCTGACTGGATGTCCCGGGCATCGCTTCACTATTTTGGTGACATTACGGCGATTTGCCCGGAATTACACGACCTCAGCGTGTCGAAATGCGTGGCCATGCGCGAAAAAGATGCGGAGTTTGTTGGTGAGTTGCTTCGAAACGGGCACGTCAAAATCGACGTCCTGATTGATCGGATTCGCCAGCTTGACCCGCAGTCCCATCCGGTAGACGCCATCGTCGCATGGGCGCAGCGGCGAGCTGTTGAGAGCCAGGAGCTGGGAACCCCATGAAACTCGTCATCCTCGACCGCGACGGCACCATCAACGCCGACAGCGATGACTTCGTCAAGACGGCTGATGAATGGCTGCCGCTGCCCGGCTCGCTGGAGGCGATTGCGAAGCTGAACCATGCCGGCTGGCACGTCGTGGTGGTGTCCAACCAGTCGGGCCTGGGCCGGGGGCTGTTTGACGTGGCGTCGCTCAACGCCATGCATGCCAAGATGCACAAGCTGCTGGCGGCGCACGGCGGGCGCATTGACGCCGTGTTCTATTGCCCGCACAGCCCCGAGGAAGCCTGCACCTGCCGCAAGCCATTGCCCGGCCTGTTCGAGCAGGTGGGCGAGCGCTACGGCATCGACCTCAAGGGCGTGCCCTGCGTGGGCGACAGCCTGCGTGACGTGCAGGCCGGCGCCCTGGTGGGCTGCGAGCCTCACCTGGTGCTGACCGGCAAGGGCGCGCAGTACCGCGGCGTGCCGCTGCCTGGTACCTTCCCGCCCGGCACCGTGGTGCACGACAGCCTGGCGGCCTTTGCCGATGCGCTGCTGGCACGGGCCGTCCTTCCCAAAATCGCGATCTAGTCCCCCTTTTTCCGTTATCGCCATGGCATTCATCCGTTCCGTTTTGCACGCCCTGCTGATGCTGGTGACCGTGATTCCCTGGGGCATCTGGATGGTCACCGCCTCGTTGTGGGCCAACGGCGAGCAGATGTACTGGAAGGCCGCGCGCTGGCTGCGCTGGCAGATCGCCGGCGCGCGCATCCTGTGCGGCATCCAGGTGCGCGTGAGCGGCATGGACAACCTGCCCCAGGGCAAGACCAGCCCGGCCATCCTGCTGGTCAAGCACCAGTCCACGTTCGAGACCTTCCTGATGCCAACGCTCATGCCGCACCCGCTGGCCTACGTGTTCAAGAAAGAGCTCATCTACGTGCCGTTTTTCGGCTGGGCCATGGGCCGCATGGACATGATCCACATCGACCGCAGCCAGCGTGCCCAGGCCTTCAACAAGGTGGTGGAGCAGGGCAAGCGCCTGCTGGCCCAGGGCATCTGGGTCATCATGTTCCCCGAAGGCACGCGCATACCGCGTGGGCAAAAAGGCACCTACAAGAGCGGTGGCACGCGGCTGGCGGTGGAAACCGGCGCGCCCGTGATCCCCATTGCGGTGACGTCCGCGAAATGCTGGCCGCGCAAGGCCTTCGTCAAGCTGCCCGGCGTGGTGGACGTGTCGATTGGCAAGCCCATCCCCAGCGCCGGGCGCGAGCCTGACGAGCTGATGCGCGAGGTCGAAGCCTGGATCGAATCCGAAATGCGCCGGCTCGATCCCGAGGCCTACCGGTAAACTCGCCGTCCATGCAGCGGCTCCTCCAGTTCACCCTCGACCTGTTCGATCCGCAGCCCCCCGCGCCGCCACCTGCCCCTGCCGTTGCCGCGCCGGCCTTCACCGGCCCGTCGCAGCCCGCGCAGACGCTGCAACAGGTGCTGGTGCCTGCCAGTTTTCGTCACCCCCGTGCCAACCGCGAAGCGCTGCTGGGCAGCACCCATGTGGCCTATGAATTCCGCCGGGGCAAGCGGCGCACCATCGGCTTTGTGGTCGGGCCCGACGGGCTGGTGGTGAGCGCGCCCAAATGGGTGCCGTTGTATGAGATCGACGCGGCCGTGCGCGAAAAATCCGGCTGGATCGTGAAGAAGCTGGACGAAATGCAGGAGCGCCGCCAGCGGCTGGACTCCGCCCGCATTGAATGGAAGGACGGCACGACCATCCCGTTCCTGGGCCAGAGCGTGATCGTGGTGCTGGACCCTCGGCATGGATTTGACGCCGTGGGCGCCGTGCTCAACAGCGATGCCGATGCGTTGCCCGGCGTGCCGCGCCTGACGCTGCATGTGGGCTTGCCGCAGCATGCCAAGCCCGAACAGATCCGGGACGCAGTACAAGCCTGGCTGATGCGCCAGGCCAGGCGCCTGTTCACCGAGCGGCTGGACCACTTTGCCCCGCTGCTGGGCGTGCGCTGGCGCAAGCTCAGCCTGTCCAGCGCGGGCACGCGCTGGGGCAGCGCCAGCGCCGACGGCGCCATCCGCCTGAACTGGCGGCTGATCCATCTGCGCCAGTCGGTGATCGACTACGTGGTGGCTCACGAGCTGAGCCACCTGCGCGTGATGGACCACAGCCCGCGCTTCTGGGACACGGTGGCCACGGTGATGCCCGACTACGCAAGCCTGCGCAATGAACTGCGCGACGACCCGGTGCCGCCCTGGTAGCCTCAAACGGGTTACAAATTGTTGCGCGATTGGTAAGATGCGGGAGTACGTACCCCAAGCCCGCAATGCACTACAAGAAAAACGTCCTTGTCGTTGAGGACAACCCTGATCACCTGGAGTTCACCACGCTGACCTTGCGTGAAAGCGGTCTGGTGGGCGATATTGCGGTTGCCACCGATGGGGTGCAGGCGCTGGACTACCTGTTTGCGCAGGGTGCGTACACGCACCGCGATGTGCACGACCAGCCTGCCCTGGTGCTGCTGGACCTGAAGCTGCCCAAGCTGTCGGGTCATGAAGTCCTGCAGCGCATGCGTGCCGATCCGCGCACCGACACCATCCCGGTCGTGGTGCTCAGCTCTTCCAGCGAGCAAGAGGACATTCAGGCCAGCTACCGCTGCGGCGCCAACAGCTTCGTGCGCAAGCCGGTGGACTTTGACCGGTTTACCGATCAACTGGCCAAACTGCAGGTGTATTGGCTCAGCGTCAACGAAGCGGCCTGAACCCCGGCAAACCCGGGGTCAAAACCTATTGGGTGGCCATTGACCCGGGCGTAAACTGGCCCGGTGAACCCGGCGTCCCTCCTTCAATCCACTGCCGCCTGGGCCAGCAGCTTCGGCCTGCGCGCGCGGCTGGTGTTGCTGGTGATCGCGGCAATCGCGCCGCTTTTGATGTTCTCGCTCTACCGTGCCGCGAGCCAGGCCGACCTGGAGCTGGCGCGCACCCGCGCCAGCCTGGAGCTGGCCGCGTCACTGGCCGCGGCCAACCAGGAGCGCGTGGCGGAGTCCTCCCGGCTGCTGTTGACGGCCATGGTCAACCTGCCTGACCTGTACGACGGCAAGAACTTCCGCTGTGACGCCTACTTTGACCGGTTCAAGGGGCGCTTTCCGGCTTACGCCAACCTGGGCCTGACGGGGGCCGACGGCTACACGCGTTGCAACGCGCTGGACAGCAAGAGCAAGACCAATGTGAGCGACCGCGCGTATTTCCGGGAGGTCCTGGCGAACCGGAAGTTCACCATCAGCGAATACCAGGAAGGCCGCCTGTCACGGGTGCCGGTGATTACCTTTGCCATGCCGCTGCTGGATGCAGACAACCAGGTCCAGGCGGTTGCTTTTGCTGCCATGAACCTGCGGGAGCTGGCACGCTCGCTGGAAGGCGTGCAGCTGCCGCCCGGCGCACGCATGGCGGTGCTGGACCGCAACGCCACCGTGCTGGCAACCAGCAATTCGCAGTTCCCGGTAGGCCGCACCGTCGCCAGCCAGGCGTTGAAGGACGCCGTCCGTGCGGGCCAGCCGTTGATGGGCGAGGGGCTGGACGCGCAAGGCAACATGCGTCTGTTCGCCCTCATGCCCGGGCGCGGCGCGGCGCAGGGCAGCCTTTTCGTGCTGGTCAACATCGACCGCGACCAGGTGGTTGCGCCCGGGCGTGAATGGCTGGCGCGCGAGCTGTTGCTGGTGTCGATGGTGGCGCTGCTGGGCAGCCTGGCGGCCTGGCTGGTGGGCGGCGCCATCATTGCCGGCCCGGCCCGCCAGATCCTGGCGGCCACGCAGCGCATCAGCCGCGGCAAGCTGGACACGCGGCTGGCGGTACAGGCGCCGCGCGCGACCAACGAATTTGCACGCATTGCCAACGGCTTCAACCTCATGGCGGAGTCGCTGCAACTGCGCGAGCAGTCGCTGGAAACCGAGCTGGCCCACAGCCGCCAGGCTTATGCCACGCTGGACCTGGTGCTCAACAGCATGCAGGAGGTGCTGGTGGCGGTGGACAGCAAGGGCCGCGTGCTGCTCAAGAACGAGCCTTCCATGCAGCTGTTTGACCTGGAGCCGACGCTGCCCGCGCAGGAAACATGGTCGGCGCACTATGGCGTGTACCTGCCCGGCACAGACCAGCATGTGCCCACCGCGGACCTGCCGCTGCCGCGCGCGCTGCGCGGTGAAAGCGGACGCGACCTGGACATCGAGATCCGCAACGCCAAGGTACCCGAGGGCCGCGTGCTGCGTTGCAGCTACCGGCCCATGCGCAATGGCGCCGAGATCGTGGGTGCGCTGGTGATGATGGCCGACATCACCGGCATGCGCCAGCTCCAGCTGGATCAGGCCCGCAGCCTGGCGGATCTGCGCCAGGCCCAGCACCGGCTGCTGGAGGCACAGGAGATCGGGCGCATCGGCAATTGGGAGCTGGACCTGTCCACCAACCTGCTGTGGTGGTCAGACGAGGTGTACACCCTGTTTGGCGTGGCGCCCGGCAGCTTCGACGGGCGGATTGATTCGATGATGCAGTCCATGCACCCCGACGACCGCGCGGCTTTCCTGCAGCGGCGCAAGGAAGCCATTCGTCACGGAACCTCGCTGGAGATGGAATACCGTATCGTCCGCCCGGACGGCGAAGTGCGGTGGATGCACCAGATGGGCCGGGTGTACCACGACGACGCGGGCATGCCCGTGCGCCGGGCCGGCGTGGTGCAGGACATCACGGCGCGCAAGCAGGCCCAGGCCGAGCTGCTCCTGCTGCGCAACGCGGTCAGCCGGCTCAACGACGTGGTGATCATCACCGAGGCCGATCCGCTGGACGCACCGGGGCCGCGCATCGTCTATGCCAACGACGCCGTGGAACGTATGACGGGCTACCGTGCCAGCGAGCTGGTGGGCAAATCGCCGCGCGTGCTGCAGGGGCCGGACACTGACCGCATTGCGCTCGCGCGCATCCGCGACGCCCTCGCGCGGCGCCAGCCCGTGCGCGAGGAAATCATCAACCACAACCGGGCGGGCGAGCCGTACTGGGTTGAAATTGACATCGCGCCGCTGTTTGACGACGGCGGCAAGCTGACGCACTTCATTGCGGTGGAGCGTGACGTCAGCGCGCGCAGGCGCGCCGAGGCCGAGGTGCAGGAGCATGTCTACACGCTGCAGCGCGCCGCCGATGCCGCGCAGGTCATCACGCAGCAGGCCAGCCTGCAGGCGACCTTGCAGGAAGTGGTGGAGCAGGCCCGTGGCGTGGTGTGTGCGCACCAGGCGGTGATCAGCATCAGCAGCGACATGGAGCAGGGACATTTCGTTCACGCCTTTTCGCTGTCCGAAAAGTACGACCCATGGAAGAACCGGGAGCTGCCCATGCCTGACGGTGGCGGCATCTATGCCATGGTGTGCGAGACCAACAAGCCCGTTCGCATGACGCAGGCGCAGTTGCTCGCGCATCCGCGCTGGCGCGGGTTTGGCGCGCATGCGGCGAACCATCCGCCGATGAACGGCTGGCTGGCGGTGCCGCTGATCGCCTCGGACGGCCGCAACATGGGCGTGCTGCAGCTGTCGGACCGGTACGAGGGCGAATTCTCCCGGCAGGACGAATACGTGGCGATCGAGCTGGCGCACCTGGCCACGACGGCCATCGAGAAGGCTCGCCTGATTGAAGAGGTGCGCAGCCTGAACGTGGACCTGGAGGCGCGCATTGCGCAGCGCACCGCCGAGCTGACGCGCCAGGAGGCGCTGTTTCGCGCGCTGGCCGAGCAGGCGCCGCAGGTGGTGTGGACGGCCGACACCGAGGGCCGTGTGACCTACATCAACCGCCACTGGTACGAACTGACGGGTTGTCAGCCGCCCGAAGGCCTGGGCGCCAGCTGGGTCGATCGGTTGCATCCGGACGACCGCGAGGAGACGATTACCAACTGGCAACGCAACCAGGCTGCCGGCGCCCCCTTCCGCGGCGTGCGGCGCCTGCGCGGTTACGACGGGCGTTACCACACGATGTCTTACCGCGCCGTGCCGGTGCTGGACGCTGCTGGCCAGGTGAGCTTCTGGGTCGGCATCGACGCTGACATCACCGAGCTGAAGGCCTACGAAGAGGCGCTCAAGCGGTCCAACGAGGAACTGGAGGCGTTTTCCTATTCCGTCTCGCACGACCTGCGCGCGCCGCTGCAGGCCATGGACGGGTTTACCAAGCTGCTGCGGCGCGAGCTGGGTGATGCCCAGGGCGAGCGGGCGCGCCACTATATGAATCGCATCGAGGCCGGCGTGGGCCGCATGAGCGAGCTGATCGAGGACCTGCTGTCGCTGGCCCAGGTGTCGCGCGCCCAGATGCACTACCGCGAAGTGGACCTGAGCGCCATGGCGCACGAGGTGCTGCACGAGCTGCAGGCTCGCGAGCCCTTGCGCCAGGTCCGCCTGCAGGTTGAGCCCGGCCTGCGCGTGCAGGCCGACCCCCGGTTGATCCGCATCGTGATGCAGAACCTGCTGGCCAACGCCTGGAAGTTCTCCTCGCACAAGCCGCTGGCCGAAATCAGCTTTGGGCGCGATGCGGGCGGCGCCTACTTCGTGCGCGACAACGGCGCCGGCTTTGACATGGCCTATGCCGCCAAGCTGTTCGGCGCATTCCAGCGCCTGCATACGGAGCGCGAATTTCCCGGCACCGGCATTGGCCTGGCCACGGTCAAGCGCATCATTGACCGCCACCAAGGCCGTGTCTGGGCGTATTCGGGCCCCGAAGGCGGCGCCACCTTCTTCTTTACCCTGCAGGACGATTCGCTGCCGCCGGCGCTGCACGCGGCGGCCTGAGATCCGCGAGACGTCGGTATGTTGTGCGCCGCCAGGCGCGTTCCTAGCATGGAAGCGAACCGGATGCCTCCATGCGAATTCCCGTCCCGCCCCCCGACTTTGCCGCACATGGCGCAGCCCTTGCACACGTGGCGCGCGGCGGCCGCGCCGCCAACGCACAGGCCGAGCCGGGTACCGATGTGGCGCAGGCCATGGCCATGCAGTCCGGCGAGCTACCAGGCCTGGGCGACGGTGCTGCCGGTTGGACGCAGCTGGGTGGGCGGATCAGCCAGGCCCTGGACGGCGCCGGCACGCCTGCCGACCTGCCGGTACTGGTGGCGCACTCCGCGCGTGCTGCCGGCCTGGCCCGGCTGTTCGCGGGGGAGCCCGCATGCCCCTGAGCGGCTTTCAGGACCTGTGCGACAGCATTGCCGAGCTGGCGGGCACCGGGGCGCCACAGGCCGTCATGCGGGGCCCACACGCACAGGCCGCAACCATGGACCTTCGCGGCGTGGCGATCACGGCGGTCTGCATGCCAGCAGCCGGCACGTCGCAGGCCGTCCTCACGGCGCCGATGGAAACGCCCATCCATCATGACGGCGACGCCGCGGCCGCATGGCTGGCATTGCTGGACGCAAACTCCGTGCTGCCCGACCTGGACTCGCCCCGCTTTGCGCGCAACCCGCTGACTGGCGACGTCGTGATGCTGTGGCCCTGCCCGCTGCAGGACATGACGCCGCTGAGCGCCTACCAGCGTGCCACCCACATGGCGGACGTGGTGCTGCACTGGCAACGCCACCGCGTCGTCCATCCCGAGCTGCTGTCGCCGGGCCGGGGCGGCGCGCGCGGGGTGCTGCACGACACCGATGCGGCGCTGGACGCGGCATGGCGCTTTCGCGACCTGTACCTGGCGCTGTGCGACGTAGTGGGTCAACCCGCTCAGCCCGGCCCGCCGGACACCGGGGCGTTTTCCTTCGCGTTGCAGTTCCAGGAGGTGGAGGTCGTCATGGCCCATTTGCCGCGGCTGCGCCCGCACGTGGCGCTGGTGGGCGTGCCGCTGGGCCGGCGTGAACCGGGCGAGCAGGCCCAGGCCGAGGCCCTGGCCATGATGGAGGCCAACTTCGCGCTGGCGGGCCAGCCGCATGGGGCGGCGTTCAGCCGCGACCCTGCCAGCGGCGAGCTGCTGCTGCGCTACGCTTACCCGCTGGAAGGCGCCTGCGGGCGCCATTGCCTGGCGCAGATGGCCAGCCTGGCCGCCTTTGCCCGCGAATGGGTTGCGTCCCTCACACCGCCGAGAAGCGCCACACCCCGTCTGGACCCCGTTCACGCCTGAGGCGGCCGTCAAACCACATCAGGTGCAGGTGCGCCACCGATTCGCCCATGGCAAACGTGGTCTGGTGCAGATCCAGCTTGCGCTTGAACAGCACCGGCAGCACATCCGCCGCGGACTGGGGTGCGGCCCGGCAGGCGTCCAGCACCTCGGCCAGGCGGTCGCGATGATGGGCGTGCAGCTGTGCGATGCGCGCATGCAGGCCGCGAAACGGTTTGCCGTGTGACGGCAGCGTCAGCGTGTCGGCCGGCAGCGGGGCGAAACGGTCAATGGATTCCAGGAACGAAGCCAGCGCGTTGGATTCAGGCTCCACGTCGTACACGCTCACATTGGTGGAAATGCGCGGCAGCATCATGTCGCCGCTGATCAGCACCTGAAGTTCATCGCAGTACAGCGCCATGTGCTCGGGGGCATGGCCATAACCGGCAATGCACCGCCAGGCACGCCCGCCGATGGTGACGGCCTGGCCGTCCTGCAGGCGGCGGAAACTGCGGGGCACGTCGGGCACCATGCTGGGGTAATAGCTGGCGCGGCCGCGGATCTTCTCGACCGACTCCGGGTCGATCAGGCCGTGTGACGCAAAAAAGTCGGCCGCCGACGCGCCGCCAAAGCCCGTGGTGCTCTGCGAGCCCAGGCGCGCGGCGTTGTAGTCAGTGGCGCTGATCCACAGCGGCGCATTCCAGCGCGCGCACAGCCAGTGCGCCAGGCCGATGTGGTCCGGGTGCATGTGCGTCACGATCACGCGCAGGATGGGCAGGCCTTCAAGTTGCGTGGCAAAAATCGTTTCCCACTGCGCCTTGGATTCGTCATGGGTGATGCAGCAGTCCACCACCGTCCAGCCCTGTATTCTGGTTCCGTCCGGCCCGTCCAGGCTATCGCGCAGCAGCCACAGGTTGATGTGGTCCAGCGCAAATGGCAGCGCCATGCGGATCCAGCGCACGCCCGGTGCCACCTCCATCGTGGTGCCCGGCGCCGGCATCTGGTCGCCAAAGGTGTACTGGAGCTGGTGTTCAAGTGCGTTCATGGACAGGACGGGAGGCTGGGGTAGGATGCAGGCGAAAGTTGACGTTGACGTAAACGTCATTTTTAATGGGCCCATTGTAGGCAGCGCCTGCCGCGGCAGCTGTCACCCCGGTACACGAGAACTTTTGAACCATGGCGACGAACACCTACACCATCAGCGACCTGGCGCGGGAATTCGACCTGACCACGCGGGCCATGCGCTTTTATGAAGACATGGGCCTGCTGCAGCCCGAACGGTCAGGCCCCGGCGGGCGCAACCGGGTGTACAGCGCGCGCGACCGCACGCGCCTGAAACTCACGCTGCGCGCCAAGCGCCTGGGCCTGAGCCTGACCGAGGCCAGGGAAATCATCGACACCTATGACAGCCCGCGCGACACCGGGCCACAGCTGCGCAAGTTCCTGGCCGTGCTGGCCCAGCACCGCAAGCAGCTGGAAGAGCAGATGGCCGACCTGCAGGCCAACCTGGACGAGATCAAGGTCCATGAAAAAGAAGCCCGCGCGCTGCTGGCGCGCATGGACAAGGCGAAATGATCCGGCGGATCGGCCATAATTGACGTTTACGTAAACGTCAATCTGGAGCATTGAATGGCGCAGCCCACCTTCGAACCCCAGGACGCCGCCTATGCGCAGCGCGTGCGCGACAGCTTTGCGCTGCAGGGCGCCATGGGCACCATCGGCGCTTCGCTGGGCGCCATCGCCCCCGGCACGGTGGAGATCCTGCTGGACTGGGCGCCGGGGCTCACGCAGCAGCATGGCTTTCTGCATGCCGGCATGGTGGCCACCGCGCTGGATTCAGCCTGCGGCTACGCCGGGTTCACCCTGATGCCGGCCGGCGCCGGTGTGCTGACCATTGAATTCAAGGTCAACCTGCTGGCGCCAGCGCGCGGCCAGCGCTTTCGCATGGTGGGCCAGGTGGTCAAGCCCGGCCGCACCATCACCGTGACCGAAGGCCGTGCCTACGCCAGCGACGCCGGCCACGAAAAACTCATTGCCACCCTGGGCGCCACGCTGATGACCATCACCGGGCGCGACGACGTCAAGAACTGAGGAGATCTTTGCATGAACAACCTTCCGGGCCTGAACTTCCAGCTGGGCGAGGACATCGATGCGTTGCGCGACGCGGTACGCGAATTTGCCCAGGCTGAAATTGCCCCGCGCGCCGCCGAGATCGACCGCAGCGACCAGTTCCCCATGGACCTGTGGCAAAAGATGGGCAGCCTGGGCGTGCTGGGCATTACCGTGGGCGAGGAATACGGGGGCGCCAACATGGGCTACCTGGCCCACATGATCGCCATGGAGGAAATCAGCCGCGCCAGCGCCAGCGTGGGCCTGAGCTATGGCGCGCACAGCAACCTGTGCGTCAACCAGATCAAGCGCAACGGCAGCGACGCGCAGCGCGCCAAATACCTGCCCAAGCTCATCAGCGGCGAACACGTGGGCGCGCTGGCCATGAGCGAGCCCGGTGCGGGCTCCGACGTGATCAGCATGAAGCTCAAGGCCGAGTGGAAGGAGCCGAGTGCCTCGGGGGGCGGCTACTACCTGCTCAACGGCAGCAAGATGTGGATCACCAACGGCCCCGACGCCGACACACTGGTGGTGTATGCCAAGAGCGAGCCCGAGCTGGGCGCGCGCGGCGTCACCGCCTTCCTGATCGAAAAGGGCATGAAGGGCTTTTCCATCGCCCAGAAGCTGGACAAGCTGGGCATGCGCGGCAGCCACACGGGCGAGCTGGTGTTCCAGAACGTGGAGGTGCCTGCGGCCAACGTGCTGGGCGCCGTGAACGGCGGCGCCAAGGTGCTGATGAGCGGGCTGGACTACGAGCGCGCCGTGCTGACGGGCGGGCCGCTGGGCATCATGCAGTCGGTCATGGACAACGTCATTCCGTACATCCACGACCGCAAGCAGTTCGGCCAGAGCATCGGCGAATTCCAGCTCATCCAGGGCAAGGTGGCCGACATGTACACCGTGCTGCAGGCCGGCCGCAGCTTTGCCTACACGGTGGCCAAGAACCTGGACATGCTCGGCACGGAACACGTGCGCCAGGTGCGCAAGGACTGCGCCAGCGTGATCCTGTGGTGCGCCGAGAAGGCCACCTGGATGGCGGGCGAGGGCGTGCAGATCTTCGGCGGCAACGGCTACATCAACGAATACCCGCTGGGCCGCCTGTGGCGCGATGCCAAGCTGTACGAGATCGGCGCGGGCACCAGTGAGATCCGCCGCATGCTGATCGGCCGCGAGCTGTTTGCCGAGACGATGTAAGGCGCAAAATAGCGCCATGACCTCAACGATCCAAGAACTCTTCTCGCACAACCGCGCCTGGGCGGCGGAAATGGAGCGCACACGCCCCGGGTTTTTCACGGGGCTGATCAAGCAGCAGACGCCCAAATACATGTGGATCGGCTGTTCCGACAGCCGCGTGCCGGCCAACCAGATCACGGGGCTGGAGCCGGGCGAGGTGTTCGTGCACCGCAACGTGGCCAATGTGGTGGTGCATTCAGACCTGAACGCGCTGTCGGCCATCCAGTACGCGGTGGAAATGCTGAAGGTGGAAGACATCATGGTCGTGGGCCACTACGGCTGCGGCGGCGTCATGGCGGCGCTGAACAACGTGCGCGTGGGGCTGGCTGACAACTGGATCCGCCATATCCAGGACGTGCGCGACCGGCATCGCGGCCTGCTGGACAACATCGCGCCCGAAAAGCGCGGTGACGCGCTGGTGGACCTGAACGTGATTGAGCAGGTTGTGAACGTCTGCGTCAGCACCGTCATGACCGACGCCTGGGCCAAGGGGCAGAACGTGCGCGTGCATGGCTGGGCCTTTGGCGTGCACGACGGCCTGCTGCAGGACCTGCACATGAGCGTGGGGGCGCAGGGCGAAATCGAGCCGCTGTACCGCGCCGCGATCCAGGGCATCGTCGAAGCCCACGGCTGAACGTCGCACACCCGCCATGTTCCCCCAGCGCCTGGACTCGCCGCTTGCCTATGACATCGCCAAGGCGATGATGGACGGCTTCAACCGCCACTACCGGTTGTTCCGCACCGAATCGGCCCGCGCCAAGCACCGGTTTGAAACGGCCGACTGGCACGGCCAGCAGCGCGCCCAGCGCGAGCGCATCGAGTTCTATGACCTGCGCGTGAAGGAGGCCACCACCCGGCTGGAAAAGGAATTCAAGGCCGGCGAGCAGCCGATGGACGTGTGGCAGCAGATCAAGCTGCACTACATCGGGCTGCTGGTGGACCACCACCAGCCCGAGCTGGCCGAGACGTTTTTCAATTCGGTCACCACCAAGATCCTGCACCGCACGCACTTTCACAACGACTTCATCTTCGTGCGCCCGGCCGTCAGCACCGAATACATCGAAAACGACGAGCCCGCCGCGGCGCCGACCTACCGCGCCTATTACCCCACGCGCGAGACGCTGCTGGAAACCATCACCCGCATCATTGACAACTTCCGCCTGCAACGCCCCTTTGAAGACTTGCCGCGCGACGCCCAACTGGTGCTGGAGGCCATGAGCACGCGGCTGTCCCAGGTGAAGCTGCGCGCCAACTTCCAGATCCAGGTGCTGTCCAGCCTGTTCTTTCGCAACAAGGGCGCCTATGTGGTGGGCAAGATCATCAACGGCTTCAACGAAGTGCCGTTCGCGTTGCCCATTCTTCATGGCCGGGACGAAAAACTGGTGATTGACGCCTGCCTGTTCGGCGAGGACGACCTGCAGGCACTGTTCAGCTTTGCGCGGGCGTATTTCATGGTGGACATGGAGGTGCCCAGCGCCTATGTGCAGTTCCTGCGCAGCCTGATGCCGCGCAAGCCGCGCAATGAAATCTACAACGCGCTGGGCCTGGCCAAGCAGGGCAAGACGCTGTTCTACCGCGACTTCCTCTACCACCTCAAGCATTCCAGCGACAAGTTCCGCATTGCGCCCGGCATCAAGGGCATGGTGATGCTGGTGTTTGACCTGCCGTCGTTTCCCTACGTGTTCAAGCTCATCAAGGACTACTACCCGCCGCAGAAAGACACCACGCGCGAACAGATCAAGGGCAAGTACCTGCTGGTCAAGCAGCACGACCGCGTGGGCCGCATGGCCGACACGCTGGAGTACAGCGAGGTGGCCTTCGCGCGCGACCGCTTCGAGGAGGAGCTGATCGCCGAAATCCAGAAATTCGCGCCCAGCCAGCTGGAAATCTCGGACCGCGACGGCGACGGCCATGAAGAAGTCATCATCAAGCACCTGTACATCGAGCGGCGCATGATCCCGCTGAACATCTACCTGCAGGAAGCGTTTGACGCGGGCCCCGATGACGAGCGCGCCACCAGCCAGATCCAGCACGCGGTGGTGGAATACGGCAATGCCATCAAGGACCTGGTGGCCGCCAACATCTTCCCCGGCGACATGCTCTGGAAGAACTTTGGCGTCACCCGCCATGGCAAGGTGGTGTTCTACGACTACGACGAGATCGAATACATCACCGACTGCAACTTCCGCCGCGTGCCTGCCGCGCGCAACGAAGAAGACGAGATGAGCGGCGAGATCTGGTACGCCGTGGGTCCGCGCGATGTGTTTCCGGAAACCTTTGGCCCGTTCCTGCTGGGCAACAACGCCGTGCGCGAGGTGTTCATGAAGCACCACGGTGACCTGCTGGACGCGGCCTTCTGGCAGGCTCACAAGGAGCGCATCCAGGCCGGCTACGTGCACGACGTATTTCCCTATGAGCGCGACAAGCGCTTCCTGCGCTGGCAGGCCCCAGCCCAACAGCCCACCCCTTCAACTTCAGGAGAAAACCATGTCTGATTCCATCGTCATCGTCGGCGCCGCGCGCACCCCCATGGGCGGCTTCCAGGGCGACTTTTCCTCTTTGGCCGCGCACGACCTGGGCGGCGCCGCCATCAAGGCTGCTGTCGAGCGTTCCGGCGTGTCGCCCGAACTCATCACCGAAGTGCTGTTTGGCAACTGCCTGATGGCTGGCCAGGGCCAGGCCCCGGCACGCCAGGCCGCGTTCAAGGGCGGCCTGCCCAAGAGCGCGGGCGCCGTCACGCTCAGCAAGATGTGCGGCTCGGGCATGAAGGCCGCGATGTTCGCGCATGACATGCTGGCCATCGGCAGCCACGACGTGATGGTCGCGGGCGGCATGGAGAGCATGACCAACGCGCCGCACCTGCTGCTCAAGGGCCGCAGCGGCATCCGCATCGGCCATGACCGCATCTATGACCACATGATGCTGGACGGCCTGGAAGACGCCTACGAACCCGGCCGGGCCATGGGCACTTTTGGCGAGGAGTGCGCGGCCAAGTACAGCTTCAGCCGCGAGGCACAGGACGCCTTTGCCACCGCCAGCGTCAACCGCGCCAAGGCTGCCATCGAATCCGGTGCGTTCAAGGCCGAGATCACGCCTGTAACGGTCAAGGGCCGCGCGGGCGACACGGTGATCAGCATCGACGAGGGCCCGGGCAAGGTCAAGCTGGACAAGATCCCCACGCTCAAGCCCGCGTTCAAGAAAGACGGCACCATCACGGCGGCCAGCAGCTCCAGCATCAATGACGGCGCCGCCGCGCTGGTGATGATGCGCGAGTCCACCGCGAAGAAACTGGGCGCCAAGCCGCTGGCACGCATCGTCTCGCACGCCATGCACGCGCAGGAGCCCAACTGGTTCACCACCGCCCCGGTGGGCGCCACGCAGAAGGCGCTGGCCAAGGCCGGCTGGAGCGTGAAGGACGTGGACCTGTGGGAGGTGAACGAAGCGTTTGCCGTCGTGCCCATGGCGCTGATGGAAGAGCTGAAGGTGGGCCATGACATCGTCAACGTGAACGGCGGCGCCTGCGCTTTGGGCCACCCCATCGGCGCATCGGGCGCGCGCATCATGGTCACGCTGATCCATGCCCTGCAGGCCCGCGGCAAGAAGCGCGGCCTGGCCACGCTGTGCATCGGCGGCGGCGAAGGAACGGCGGTAGCGCTGGAGCTGGTGTAAGCCGACATGGCCACGGTGCTGGTCATCGGTGCCTCGCGCGGCATCGGCCTGGAGTTCGCGCGGCAGTACCGGGACGCGGGTGACCGCGTGATCGCCACCGCGCGCGATGCGGCCGGGCTGGACAGGCTGCAAGCCCTGGGCGCCACGGCGCTCAAGGTGGACGTGAGCAAGCCCGCGAGCATCAGCGGCCTGGCCTGGCAGCTGGACGGCGAGAAGATCGACGTGGCGCTGTATGTGGCGGGCGTGTTCCCCACCGGCGACGCCAAATCACCGCCCACGCAGGAAGAGTTTGACCGCACCCTGCACACCAACGTGCTGGGCGCCATGCAGGCGCTGCCCCAGGTGGCGCCGCTGGTGGAGGCGGCGCGCGGCAGGTTTGCGTTCATCACCAGCAGCATGGGGCAGGTTGGCGGGGTGGAGTCCAGCTATGCGTGGACCTACCGTGTGAGCAAAGCGGCACTGAACATGGCGGTGGCCTCCGCCCAGCACGACTACCCCGGCGCGATCCTGGTGGCCCTGTCGCCAGGCTGGGTGCAAACCGACATGGGTGGTGCCTCGGCACCGCTGACCGTTCAGGAGAGCGTGTCGTCCATGCGCCGTGCGATCGCGGGGCTGGGTGCCAAGCACAAAGGCGCATTTCTTGACCACGATGGGACGCGGTTTGCGTCCTGGTGATATGCCTTACGTGGTGTTGCTCGCAAGGCTCGCGGCGGGCGGTGTGCGGCGGGGCTCATACTGCGGCGGTTTTCGCTTCGCGAAAACTCCACTGCGATGCTCGGGGGTCGGTCGCGCTGCGGAACTCGCTACGCGCTGCGCGCTACGCTCAGACAGCCGCAGCGAGCATGTGACGGTGCGCGCTTTCAGCGCGCCGACACTCCCCCCTGCGCTTCTCGCCGCCGCAGAAATCGCCCCGCCGCACACCGCCCGCCGCGAGCCTTGGGCGCGGGACCGCCACCAGTGGTTTGCCAACACTGCTTCTACAAAGCCACGCCTGGGCGCACACCGGTCTGGGGGCGCCTCTGGGACGCCGAGCAGCGCAGGGGTGAGTGTCGGCGCGCGCGAGCGCGCTTCGTGCTCTGACTCACCGCACCTGTCCGAGCGCAGCGCGCAGCGCGTAGCGAGTTGTGCGGTGCGACCGAACCCTGAGCAGCACAGGGGAGTCGCCGCAGGCGACCGTTCCAGTGAAGCCCCCAGGCCGGTGTGCGCCCAGGTGTGGCTTTGCCGCGCGGTACAGCGAGCGATGACATACAAAACCACAACCAGACAAAGAACATGCTACTGACCCAAGACCAGCAAATGATCCGCGACGCCGTTCGCGCTTTCGCCCAGGAGCAGCTGTGGCCGAATGCCGCGAAGTGGGACAAGGAACACCACTTCCCGAAAGAAGCCCACCAGGGGCTGGCGGCGCTGGGCGCCTATGGCATCTGCGTGCCCGAGGAATTTGGCGGCGCCAACCTGGACTATGTGACGCTGGCCCTGGTGCTGGAGGAAATTGCCGCCGGTGACGGCGGCACCAGCACCGCCATCAGCGTGACCAACTGCCCCGTCAACGCCATCCTCCTGCGTTACGGCAACGCGCAGCAGAAGAAGCAATGGCTCACACGGCTGGCCCAGGGCGAGCTGCTGGGCGTGTTCTGCCTGACCGAGCCGCATGTGGGCAGCGATGCGTCGGCGTTGCGCACCACGGCGGTCAAGGAGGGCGACAGTTATGTGATCAACGGCGTCAAGCAGTTCATCACCAGCGGCAAGAACGGCCACCTGGCCATCGTGATCGCGGTGACCGACAAGGCCGCGGGCAAAAAGGGCATGAGCGCCTTCCTGGTGCCCACCGATACGCCCGGCTATGGGGTGGCCCGGCTGGAGGACAAGCTCGGCCAGCACAGCAGTGACACGGCGCAGATCAACTTTGACAACTGCCGCATCCCGACGGAGAACCTGATCGGCGAAGAAGGCGAGGGCTACCGGATTGCGCTGAGCGCGCTGGAAGGCGGGCGCATCGGCATTGCCGCGCAGAGCGTAGGCATGGCCCGCAGCGCGCTGGACGTGGCGATTGCCTATGCCAGGGAGCGCCAGAGCTTTGGCACGGCCATCATCAACCACCAGGCCGTGGGCTTTCGCCTGGCTGATTGCGCCACGCGGCTGGAAGCCGCGCGTCAGCTCATCTGGCATGCGGCCAGCCTGCGCGACGCGGGCCAGCCCTGCTTGAAGGAAGCCGCCATGGCCAAGCTGTTTGCCAGCGAGGTGGCCGAGGCGGTGTGCAGTGCCGCCATCCAGACGCTGGGCGGCTATGGCTACGTGGCGGACTTTCCCGTGGAGCGCATTTACCGTGACGTGCGCGTGTGCCAGATCTACGAAGGCACGTCCGACGTGCAGAAAATCATCATCCAGCGCGCCCTGTGACAGGGCGGGGGTGGCTCGCTATGATGGCGCCTCATCATGAGAATCATCATCCTGGGTGCCGGCCGCGTCGGTGAAAGTGTGGCCGCCAGCCTGGTGTCCGAGCAGAACGACATCACGGTGATCGACCCCACGGCCGACCGGCTGCGCGACCTGGAAGACCGCCTGGACCTGCGCGGCGTCCAGGGCAACGGGGCCGAGCCTTCCGTGCTGCGCCGCGCCGGTGCGTCGGACGCCGACATGTTGATCGCCTGCGCGGCGCTGGACGAAACCAACCTCGTGGCCTGCAAGATTGCCCACGACATGTTCAGCATCCCCACCACCATCGCCCGGCTGCGCTCGCCCGAGTTCCCCGAGGGCGGCGAGCTGCTGTGCAAGACCGGCTTTTCGGTAGACCACGTGATCTGCCCCGAGGAGTCGGTGGTGCGTTACATCCAGCAGCTCATCGACTACCCCGAGGCATTGCAGGTGCTGGAGTTTTCCCAGGGCCGCGCGCATCTGGTGGCGGTGCGCGCTGTGGCTGGCAGCCCGCTGGTGGACCATGTCATCGGCGAGACCAGCGAGCGCTTCCCGGCGGCGCAGATGCGCGTGGTGGCGCTGTACCGTAACGACACCGAGGTGCCGGTGGACGCGCGTACGCGCGTGCTGCCCGGCGACGAGGTGTTCGTGCTGGCCGACAAGGAAAAGATCCGCTTCGCGCTGGCGGCCATCCACAGCCTGGAAAAGCCGGTGCGCCGCGTCATGATCGCCGGCGGCGGCAAGGTGGGCCTGCGCCTGGCCAAGCGGCTGCACGGGCAATGCGAAGTCAAGATCATCGAGCGCGACCGCGCGCGCTGCGAGCAACTGGCCACCGAACTGCCATCGGACGTGCTGGTGCTGCAGGGCGACTGCGCCGACGAAGACCTGCTGACCGAGGAAAACGTGGGCGGTCTGGACCTGTTCCTGGCGCTGACCAGCGACGACGAGGACAACATCCTGTCGGCCATGCTGGCCAAGCGCATGGGCGCCACGCGCGTGCTGGCGCTCATCAACCGCCGCGCCTATGCCGACCTGATGCAGGGCAGCACCATTGATATCGCGGTGTCGCCCGCGCAGACGGTCATTGGCGAGCTGCTGGCCCATGTCCGCCGTGGCGACGTGGCGGCCGTGCACAGCCTGCGCCGCGGCGATGCCGAGGCGCTGGAGGGCGTGGCCCGGGGCGACGCGCGCACCTCGAAGCTCGTGGGTCGGCGCGTGGACGAGCTCAAGCTGCCCGAAGGCGCGCGCTGCGCCGCGCTGGTGCGCGGCGACGGACGCGCGTGCGAGGTGCTGATGCCGCACCATGACACGGTGATCGCCGAGAACGACCATGTGATCTTCTTCCTGCCCCACAAGCGCATGGTGCGCGACGTCGAACGCCTGTTCCAGGTGGGCGCCACCTTTTTCTGAGGGCCTGCGCCATGGACAGCTTCCTGCCCGTCCTGGCCGTGCTCTCGCGCGTGCTGATGATGTTTGCCCCCGCCTTCCTGGTGCCGCTGGCCTGGGCCTGGGGGCTGGACGCACAGGGCCTGCCCGGTGTCTGGCTGATGGCCTTTGGCGGCACGGGCCTGGCGGGCGGGCTGCTGTGGCTGGCCACGCGGCAGCACCGGCGCGAGCTCCAGCCGCGTGACGGCATCCTGCTGGTCAACCTGGTGTGGCTGACGCTGACCTTGTGCTCGGCCCTGCCGCTGATGTACACCGTGCCCGGCATGAGCTGGACGGACGCCTGCTTCGAGGCCATGAGCGCGCTGACGGCCACCGGTGCCACGGTGCTGTCGGGCCTGGATGCCTTGCCCGTGTCGGTCAATGTGTGGCGCTGCTTCCTGCAGCTGATCGGCGGGCTGGGCATCATGCTGCTGGTGGTGGCCATCCTGCCGCTGCTGGGCCTGGGCGGGGTACAGCTGTACCGGGCCGAAACGCCCGGCCCCATGAAGGACACGCGCCTGACGCCGCGTATCGCCGAAACCGCGCGTGGTTTGTGGAGCATCTATTTCAGCCTGTCGGCCGCGTGCCTGCTGGCTTACCGCTGGGCCGGCATGAGCTGGGCGGACGCCTTCATGCACATGTGCACCACCATGGGCCTGGGCGGCCTGTCGTCGCACGACGCCAGCTTTGCGTACTGGGGCTCGCTGCGCATCGAGATGGTGGCCACCGTCTTCATGGCGCTGGCGGGCATCAGCTTTGCGCGCTATTTCATCGTGTGGCGCACCCGTTCGGTGGGCACGCTGGCGGGCGATGCCGAGGTGCGTGCCTATTTCACCGTGTTGGCCGCCGCCGTCGTCGTGCTCAGCCTGCTGCTGGTTGCGCAGGGTACCTACGCGAGCTTTCCCGAGGCGCTGCGCGCGGCGGCCTTCCAGACGGTGTCGCTGGCCACCACCACCGGCTATTCGTCCACCGACTATGCGCTGTGGCCCGCGTTTGCCCCGGTGCTGCTGGTGTTCCTGGGCTGCTTCGTGTCCTGTGCGGGCTCCACGGGCGGCGGCATCAAGATGGTCCGCATGATCATGCTGGTCAAGCAGGCGCGCCGCGAGCTGGTGCGCATCATCCATCCGCGGGTAGTGAACCCCGTCACGCTCAACGGGCGCAACATCCCGTCCAGCGTGATCGCCGCCGTCATGGCCTACATGCTGATCTACGGCGCAAGCATCGTGGGCCTGTCCATGCTCATGCTCGCGTCGGGGCTGGACGTGGTGACGGCGTTCTCGGCCGTCATCGTCTGCGTCAACAACATCGGTCCGGGCCTGGGGCTCGTGGGGCCGTCATCCACCTTTGGTGTGCTGACGGACTTCCAGACCTGGGTCTGCACCTTTGCCATGCTGCTGGGCCGGCTGGAGCTGCTGGCGGTGCTGGTGCTCTTTACCTCGCAGTTCTGGCGGAAGTAGGCACGCCATGACATCCGCCTGCCCCTGCGGTGCCACCGATGCTCGCGGCAAGCCCCTGGCGCTGGCCGCGTGCTGCGGCCGCTACCTGGATGCCGGCCAGGCCGCGCCCGATGCGCAGGCGCTCATGCGTTCGCGCTACAGCGCCTTTGTGCTGGGCCGGGTGGACTACCTGCGTGCCACCTGGCACCCCGGCACCTGCCCCGCCGACGTGGCGCCGGTGCCCGGCACGAAATGGCTGGGCCTGCAGGTGCGCAGCCACCGTGTGCTGGATGCAACGCACGCCGAGGTGGAATTCGTGGCGCGCTACCGCGTGGGCGGGCGGGCCGTGCGGCTGCACGAGCGCAGCCGCTTTGTGAATGAACAGGGCCGCTGGCTCTATGTGGATGGAGACCTGCAATGAGATTTGATGCGGTGCTGTTTGACTGCGATGGCGTGCTGGTCGACAGCGAGCCCATTACCAACGGCGTGCTGCGCGACATGCTGGAAGAACTGGGCTGGGTGCTCAGCCCGCAGGAATGCATGCGGATTTTTGTCGGCAAAGCGGTCAAGGACGAAGTCGCCCTGATTGAGGCGCAGACCGGTCACAGGATCACCGAGGACTGGATGCTGCGCTTTCGCGAGCGGCGCAACGCCGGCCTGGTGCGCGACGTGAAGCCCATCACCGGCGCGGTCGCGGCGGCGGCCCAACTGCATGCGCTGATGGGCGGGCGCATTGCGTGCGCAAGCGGTGCCGACCGCTTCAAGGTTGAGCTGCAGATGGAAAAGTGCGGCCTGATGCCTTACTTTGCCGGGCGTATCTTCAGCGGCCATGAAATGCCGCGTTCCAAACCCGCGCCCGACGTGTACCTGGCCGCGGCTGCGGCACTGGGCGTGGACCCGCGCCGCTGCGCCGTGGTGGAAGACACCGTGACCGGTGTGACGGCCGGCGTGGCTGCCGGCGCCACGGTGTTTGGCTACAGCCCGCACGAAGCGGGACACGACGCGCCCGATGCTTTGCGCGGCGCCGGTGCCGCGCATGTCTTCACGGACATGGGCCAACTGGCACAGGTCCTGGCCTGACCGGCTTCAAGGAGCCCAAGGCCGTGTTCAACGCCGCTGGCTGAGCCGCGCCCATTCCGGACCCGGCGGCGCCTCGATGCACAGCGCAGCGGCGCCCGGCGTGGCGGCCGGCAGCGCCAGCCGCTGCGCATGCAGCCATAGCCGGTCCAGCCCCAGCCAGGCAGCCACCGCCCGGTTGTGCGCGCCCTTGCCATGCGTGGCATCGCCCACCAGCGGATGGGCGATGTGCTTGAAATGCCGGCGGATCTGGTGGCGCCGCCCGGTCACGGGCTCCACGGCCACCAGCGCGTAGCGGCTCGTGGGGTGGCGGCCGTCCACGCTGAAGTCCCATTCAAAGGTGGCTAGGCGCCGCCAGCGCGTGACGGCGGCCAGGCGCGGCTGCCCGGCGGAAGGCAGCTCCGGGTCACGTGCCAGCGGGTAGTCAATTTCGCCAGCCTCTGGCGGCCAGCCGCGCACCAGGGCCAGGTACTGCTTGTACACCGTACCGGCTTCAAACGGCGCGCGCCAGCGGCTGGCCGCCGCCTCGTTGCGGGCGAACAGCAGCACGCCGCTGGTGCCCTTGTCCAGCCGGTGCAGCGGCCAGACACGGCCGCCCAGCTGGTCGCGCAGCAGCGCCATGGCGTTGCGGGTTTCGTGCGCGTCCAGCCCGGTGGGGTGCACCAGCAGCCCGGCAGGCTTGTCGATGGCGGCCAGGTCGTCGTCGAGGTAGAGGATGGTCAGCAAGGGTGTGGGTTGTGTCGATTCGCGGCCCTGCCGCGCGTCGTGCAGGCATCATCCCCCAAAAAGGAGCCCGCCATGAAATACATCGGCCTTGCCTATTTCAATCCCGAGAAATTTGCCGCCATGGCGCCCACCGACGTGCAGGCCCTGGTGAGCCAGTGCCCGGCGCTGGACGAGAAGATGCGCGCAACCGGCAAGATGCGGGTGTCCGCCTCGCTGGCGAACGCCAGCGAATGGGTCACGCTGCGGCCCGGCGGGGGCAAGACCCTGGTCAAGGACGGCCCTTTTGCCGAGGCCAAGGAGATGGTGGGCGGCCTGTTCATCATTGACGCCGACACCCGCGAGGAAGCGATCAGGCTGGCCTCCATGCACCCGGCTGCCCAAATCGGCGAGCAAGGCGGCTGGGCCGTGGAGCTGATCCCGCTGGATTTTTACCTGGAGCCCTGACATCGCCGCTGCGGCGATACTTGGCCGTCGTGAAGATCGCCGCCGTCACCCCCATCGCCTTCGTGCGCATGCTGCTCATGGCCTATGCCAAGTACGGCGTGGACCCCGCAGGGGCGCTGGCGCGTGCGCAGATCACGCCCGCGCAGGTGGGCAAGGCGGGGGGCACGGTGACGTCGTGGCAGCTGCAGGCGCTGGCCGGCGAGGCCATGCGCGAGCTGGACGACGAGGCGCTGGGCTGGTTCTCGCGCCGCCTGCCCTGGGGCAGCTATGTGATGCTGCTGCGCGCGTCGCTCACCTCGCCCAACCTGGGCGTGGCGCTCAAGCGCTGGCTGCGCCACCACAACCTGCTGACCGACGACATCACGCTGCAGCTGCTGGTGGCCGCCGATGTGGCCACCGTGTCGCTGACCGAGCGGCGGCTGGACGCGGCCATGCGGGAGTTCTGCCTGGTCACGCTGTTGCGCAACATCCATGGCATCAGCTGCTGGCTGGTGGATTCGGCCATTCCGCTGGAGGGCGTGGCCTTTCCGTTCGACGCGCCGCCGCATGCGGGCGTGTACCCGGTGCTGTTCCCGGGCCCGGTGCATTTCGGCGCCCGCCACGCGGCGCTGAGCTTTGACGGCCAGTACCTGAAGCTGCCGGTGCGCCGCGACGACCGCGCGCTGCGCGCGCTGCTGCCGCAGGCGCTGTCGCTGGTGGTGCGGCCCTACCGGCGTGACCGGCTGCTGGTGCAGCGCGTGCGCATGCTGCTCAAGGAGCAGCCCGGTGCCGCCACGGCCGAGGCGCTGGCCCATGCGCTGGCCATGTCGCCGCGCACGCTGCACCGACAGCTGCAGGACGAAGGCGCATCGCTGCAGTCACTCAAGGACGAAGTGCGCCACGAACAGGCCATGCACCTGTTGCGCCGCACGGCCCGCCCCATCAAGCAGGTGGCGCAGGCGGTGGGATTCCGCAGCGAAAAAAGTTTTGCCCGCGCGTTCCGCGAATGGACGGGTGAGACCCCCGCCGGCTACCGGCGCAAGGGTTTGCCCGGCTGATCCCTTGCCGCCGCAGGTGGCAGGATTTGTTACCTTTGTGACCCCGGGCGGCACCGGCCCGCTCTTAAGCTGCACGACGCAGCCATCCGAGGACGACACCGCATGACCACGCTAGAGACACAACTCAACGCCCGCTCCGCCGAATTCCAGGCCAATGCCGCCGCCATGCAGGCGCTGGTGGACGACCTGGCGGCCCAGGTGGCCAGGGCGGCTGCCGGCGGTGGCGAAGCCGCCCGGGCCAAGCATGTGGCGCGCGGCAAGCTGCTGCCGCGCGACCGGGTGCAGATGCTGCTGGACCCGGGCACGCCGTTCCTGGAGATCGCGCCGCTGGCCGCGCATGCCATGTACCTCAACAAGGACGGCGTGGGCGATGCGCCCTGTGCCGGCGTGATTGCCGGCATCGGCCGCGTGAGCGGCGTGGACTGCATGATCGTGTGCAACGACGCCACGGTGAAGGGCGGCACCTACTACCCCATGACGGTCAAGAAACACCTGCGCGCGCAGGAGATCGCCATGCAGAACCGCCTGCCCTGCATCTACCTGGTGGACTCCGGCGGCGCCAACCTGCCCAACCAGGACGAGGTGTTTCCCGACCGGGACCATTTCGGCCGCATCTTCTACAACCAGGCCAACATGAGTGCGCAGGGCATTGCGCAGATTGCCGTGGTCATGGGCAGCTGCACCGCAGGCGGCGCCTATGTGCCCGCCATGAGCGACGAGACCATCATCGTCAAGAACCAGGGCACCATCTTCCTGGGCGGCCCGCCGCTGGTGAAGGCAGCCACCGGCGAGGTGGTCAGTGCCGAAGACCTGGGCGGCGGCGACGTGCACACGCGCCTGTCGGGCGTGGCCGATCATCTGGCACAGAATGACCCGCATGCACTGGCGCTGGCCCGCCAGGCCGTGGCCACGCTGCGCAATGCGAAAGACCCCGACGTGCAGCTGCGCGCGCCGCGCCCGCCCAGGTTCGACAGCCGTGAGCTGTATGGCGTGATCCCCACCGACACGCGCAAGCCGTATGACGTACGCGAGATCATCGCGCGCATCGTGGACGCGTCGGAGTTCCATGAGTTCAAGCAGCGGTTCGGCGCCACGCTGGTCTGCGGCTTTGCGCACATCGAGGGCATGCCGGTGGGCATCATTGCCAACAACGGCATTTTGTTCAGCGAATCGGCGCAAAAGGGCGCGCACTTCATCGAGCTGTGCTGCCAGCGCAAGGTACCGCTGGTGTTCCTGCAGAACATTACCGGTTTCATGGTCGGGCGCAAGTACGAAAGCGAAGGCATTGCCCGCCACGGCGCCAAGATGGTCACGGCCGTGGCCACGGCCAGCGTGCCGAAGTTCACCGTCATCATCGGCGGCAGCTACGGCGCGGGCAACTACGGCATGTGCGGGCGGGCGTACTCGCCCCGGTTCCTGTGGATGTGGCCCAACGCGCGCATCTGCGTCATGGGCGGCGAGCAGGCTGCTGGCGTGCTGGCCACCGTGCGGCGTGACGGCATCGAGGCCAAGGGCGGCAGCTGGAGCGCCGAGGACGAAGCGAAGTTCAAGCAACCCATCCTGGACCAGTTTGGCCACCAGTCGCACCCGTATTACTCCAGCGCGCGGCTGTGGGACGACGGCGTGATCGACCCGGCGGACACGCGCCGCGTGCTGGCGCTGGGCCTTTCCGCATCGCTCAATGCGCCGATCGGCGAGCCGAACTTCGGTGTGTTCCGTATGTAAAGCCCAGGCCTGCCATGCAAACTTCCATCTACGACACCCCCGAGTACGACACCCTGCGCGACCAGGTCGCGAAGTTCATCGCGCGCGAAGTCGAGCCGCATGCCGACAAGTGGGAAGAGCAGGGCTTCGTGCCACGCGAAGTGCTGCGCCGCATGGGCCAGGCAGGCCTGTTCGGCCTGATGTACGAAAGCGCCTATGGCGGCGCCGAGGCCGACGCGCTGACCAACCTGGTGTTTGCCGAGGCGCTGAGCCAGAGCACCTACGCCGGCTTCATCATCACCGTGCTGGTCCACACCGACATGGCAAGCCCGCACCTGCACCACGCGGGCAACGCGGCGCAAAAGGAAAAGTACCTGAAGAAGGTGATCGCCGGCGAGCTCATCACGGCCGTGGGCATCACCGAGCCCGGCGCGGGCTCGGACGTGGCGGGCATCCGCACCCAGGCGAAACGTGAGGGCGATGGTCCTGATGCGGGGTGGGTGCTCAACGGCACCAAGATGTTCATCACCAACGGCGTGCACGCCAACCTGTATTTCGTGGCGGCCAAGACGGGGCCGGGCAAGCGCGAAGTCTCCATGTTCATCGTGGAAAAGGGCACGCCTGGTTTCAGCGTGGGCCGCGCGCTCAAGAAGACCGGCTGGCTGTCATCGGACACGGCAGAGCTGGTGCTGGACAACGTGCGCGTCCCCGCCGCCAACCTGCTGGGCGAAGAAGGCAAGGGCTTCTATTCGGTCATGAAGAACTTCCAGACCGAGCGCATTGCGCTGGCCGCAATGGCCGTGGGCCATTGCCAGCGCGCGCTGCAGCTCACGCTGGACTATGTACGCCAGCGCCAGGCCTTTGGCGGCCCGTTGTGGAACCAGCAGACGATCCGCCAGCGCCTGTCGATGCTGGACGCAAAGACGCGTGCGGCGCGGGCGTTCATGTACCAGTGTGCGTGGCGGGTGACCCAGGGGCATGACATCGTGCAGGACGTGTCCATGCTCAAGGCGCTGACGGGTGAACTGGTGAATGAAGTGGTGCAGACCTGCCAGCAGTTCCACGGCGGCATGGGCTACATGCGTGAAACAGCCATCGAGCGGCTGTGGCGCGACGCACGCGTGCTGGGCATCGGCGGCGGCGCCACCGAAGTGATGCTGGAAGAAGTGGCCAAGCGCTACTGATGAACTGTTGCGCACCAAAGTATTAAATGTGTAAAATTCTATAAATTCATGCACATAGAGAGTGCCATGCGAACCAACATCGTGATCGACGACGAACTCATGGAAGCCGCCATGAAGGCCGGCGGCTTCAAGACCAAGCGCGACGCCGTGGAAGAAGGCTTGCGTTTGCTCGCGCGCCGCGCCGCATACCAGAACATCCGCGCCTTGCGCGGCAAGCTCCACTGGAGTCTTGAGGGCGACTGGCCTGCGGCGGCCCCGTCGGTGCATGAGCCGCAAGCCGCCTATGCCTCGGCGCGCCAGGAAGGCCGCAAGTGATCACGGCCGACTCCAGCGTCTGGATCGACTATTTCAACGGGCAGGACACCCCCCAGGTGCGCCAGCTCGACGCCGCGCTGGACGACAGCACGAACGAGATCGTGCTGCTGGACGTGGTGCTGATGGAAGTGCTGCGCGGCTTCCGGCATGACCGCGAATACGACTTCGCGCGGCAGGCCCTGGCGCCGCTGCCGGTGGAGGCAGCGGGCGGCGAAGAAGTCGCCCGGCACGCTGCCGCCATGTACCGGCGCCTGCGCGGCCATGGCATCACCGTGCGCAGCCCCATCGACCTGCTGGTGGGCGCCTGGTGCATCCGCAACGACTGCCTGCTGATCCAGGACGACCGCGACTTTGCGGGCATGCAACAGATCGAGGGACTGCAAACAACATGAATCACCTGCTTCTGGACATCGATGGCCACTGTGCCACCGTCACCCTGAACCGCCCGGACGTGCGCAATGCCTTCAATGACGAAGTCATCGCCGAACTCACGCAGGTCTTTGCGGACCTGTCCGTGCGCACCGATCTGCGCTGCATCGTGCTGGCTGCCAGCGGCAAGGCGTTCTGCGCGGGCGCCGACCTGAACTGGATGCGCGCCATGGCCGGCTACAGCTGGGACGAAAACCGCGCCGACGCGCAGAAGCTGGCCGACATGCTCTGGACGCTGGACCAATGCCCCCTTCCCATCGTGGGGCGCATCCAGGGTGACTGTTACGCGGGCGGCATGGGGCTGGCGGCGGTGTGCGATGTGCTGGTGGCGTCCGACAACGTGACCTTCTGCCTGTCTGAGGCGCGCCTGGGGCTGTTGCCGGCCACCATCGCGCCCTATGTGGTGCGGGCCATGGGCACGCAGGCGGCGCGCCGCTATTTCACCACCGCCGAGCGGTTCAGCGCGGCGCAGGCCCATGCCATGGGCATGGTGCATGAGCTGTGCACACTCGACACGCTGGACGCGCGCGTGGCCGGCATCGTCGCCACGCTGGTGGCCAATGGCCCGGCGGCGGTGCGTGCCTGCAAGCTGCTGGTGCGCGATGTGGCGGGCCAGCCCCTCACGGACGCGTTGCGGACCGAGACGGCGCGCCGCATTGCCGACATCCGCGCCAGCGACGAAGGCCGCGAGGGCGTGCAGTCATTCCTGAACAAGCGCCAGCCTGCCTGGCTGCCCGCTGCCTGACACTATGGACGTGCTCGCGCGCTTGCTGGACGCACCGCAGCTGCTGGCACTGGCAGCGGCCCTGGGCTGGGCCAGCGGCATCCGGCTGTACGCGGCGCTGTTCATTGCCGGCGCATCGGGTTTCCTGGGCTGGGTGGACCTGCCCGCCGGGCTGCAGGTGCTGCAGCACCCGGCGGCGCTGTGGGCCAGCGGGTTGATGGTGGCGGTTGAATTCCTGGCCGACAAGGTGCCGCTGGTGGACAGCCTGTGGGACACGGCGCACACCGTGATCCGCATTCCCGCAGGGGCCGCGCTGGCCGCTGCCGCCCTGGGCGCCGAAGGCCCGGCCGTGGCCTGGGTGGCCGCGCTGCTCGGCGGCTCGCTGGCCGCCACGGCGCATACGGCCAAGCTGGCCACGCGCGCGGCGGTCAACACATCGCCCGAGCCGTTTTCCAACATGGGCGTGTCGCTGGCCGAAGACGGCTTCGTGGTGTTCATGCTGTGGCTGGCATTTGCCTACCCGCTGTGGTTTGCCGTGGCGCTGGCGCTGACCCTGGTGGTCGCGGTGGTGCTGATTGTTGTGTTGTTCCGGTTCCTGCGCGCGGTGGTGCGCCGGCTGACAGATCCGACTGCGGGCGCACGCCCGCGCCCAAGGAAGCAAGATGTTTGACAAGATCCTGATCGCCAACCGTGGCGAAATCGCCTGCCGCGTGGCCGCCTCCGCGCGCCGCCTGGGTGTGAAGACCGTGGCCGTGTATTCCGATGCCGACGCCAGGGCCAAGCATGTGGAGGCCTGCGACGAGGCCGTGCACATCGGTGGCAGCGCGCCCAAGGACAGCTACCTGCGCTGGGAAAAGATCATTGAAGCGGCCCACACCACCGGTGCTCAGGCCATCCACCCCGGCTACGGCTTCCTCAGCGAAAACGAGGACTTTGCCAACGCCTGCCAGGCCGCGGGCCTGGTGTTCATCGGCCCGCCCGCGTCGGCCATCCAGGCCATGGGCCTGAAAGCCGAATCCAAGCAGCTCATGGAAAAGGCCGGCGTGCCGCTGGTGCCCGGCTACCACGGCGCCGGGCAGGACCCGGCCATGCTGAAGAAAGAGGCTGACCGCATTGGCTACCCGGTGCTCATCAAGGCCAGCGCCGGCGGCGGCGGCAAGGGCATGCGCGCGGTGGACAAGGCAGAGGACTTTGACGCTGCGCTCGCATCGTGCAAGCGCGAGGCCATCAACAGCTTTGGCGACGACGCGGTGCTGATCGAAAAGTACGTGCAGCGCCCGCGCCACATTGAGATCCAGGTGTTTGGCGACACGCATGGCAACTGCGTGTACCTGTTCGAGCGCGACTGCTCGGTGCAGCGGCGCCACCAGAAGGTGCTGGAAGAAGCCCCCGCCCCCGGCATGACGACCGCGATGCGCCAGCAGATGGGTGAAGCCGCCGTGGCAGCGGCGCGCGCGGTGAACTATGTGGGCGCCGGCACGGTGGAGTTCATCGTGGAGCAGCGCCCTGACGGGACCATGAACTTCTTCTTCATGGAGATGAACACCCGCCTGCAGGTGGAGCATCCAGTCACCGAAGCCATCACCGGGCTGGACCTGGTCGAATGGCAGCTGCGCGTGGCGTCGGGTGAGCCGCTGCCGCTCAAGCAGGACGAACTGCGCATCACCGGCCACGCGATCGAGGCGCGCATCTGCGCCGAAAACCCCGACAACAACTTCCTGCCGGCCACCGGCACGCTGGCGGTGTACCGCAAGCCCGCCTGCACGGCGTTTGAGCGCGGCACGGTCCGCGTGGACGACGGCGTGCGTGAAGGCGACGCCATCAGCCCGTTCTATGACTCCATGATCGCCAAGCTCATCGTGCACGGCGACACGCGCGAACAGGCCCTGGCGCGTCTGGACGCCGCGCTGGCGCAGACCCACATCGTGGGCCTGGCCACCAATGTGCAGTTCCTGCGCCATGTGGTCAGGAGCCCGTCGTTTGCCGGGGCCAACCTGGACACCGCGCTGATCCCGCGCGAGCAGGCCGTGCTGTTCCACCAGGAGCCGGTGGGCCTGCCGCTGGCGGCGGCCGCCGCCGTGGCGCAGGCGCTGCTGGATGAAAAGGCCACCGAAGCCGCCGATCCGTTCAGCCGCCGGGACGGCTGGCGTTCGCACGGGGTGACGGTGCGCCGCTTTGCGTTTGAATTCCGTGGCGAGCCGCAGCCTGGCGAGCTGAGCTACCTGCATGACGGGGCACTGCACCTGAGCGTGGGCGGGGTGTCGGGCACGCTGCAGTTCGCCGCCACGGCGCAGGGGCTGGACGTGCAGTTTGCCGGCCAGCGTGCCACGGTGCGGGTCTATGCCCAGGGCGAGACCGACCATGTGTTTGCGCCGCACGGCGCCACGCAGATCCTCAATGTGGACCTGCTGGCCCATGCCGGCGAGGCGCATGCGGAAGCGGGCCGGCTGACGGCGCCCATGCCGGGCAAGGTCGTGTCGTTTGCCGTCAAGGCCGGTGACAAGGTGGCCAAGGGCCAGGCGCTGGCCGTGATGGAGGCCATGAAGATGGAGCACACCATCGCCGCGCCGGCCGACGGCACCGTGGCCGAGTTGTTGTATGCGCCGGGGGATCAGGTGGCCGAGGGGGCCGAGCTGCTGAAACTGACCTGACAGTCATGCCGGACCTGATCCGGCATCCATGGATCCCGGGTCAAGCCCGGGATGACAGAATTCCTTATGCGCATCACTTTCTGCTGTACCCATACCAAGGCGGAGCCCTGGCTCGCCGCCTTTCGCGCGGCCCTGCCAGGGGCCGATATTTCCGAATGGGCGCCCGGCGCGCCGCAGGCTGAGCATGCGGTGGTGTGGTCACCTCCCCAGCAGTTCATGGACGAACAGCCGGCGCTCAAGGGCATCTTCAACACCGGCGCCGGCGTGGACGCGCTGCTCAAGCTCAGGCTGCCGGCAGGCGCCACCGTTGTGCGGCTGGACGATGCGGGCATGTCGGTGCAGATGGCCGAGTTTGTCTGCCACGCCATCATCCGGCACTTTCGTGAGCTGGACGGTTACGAGGCTGACGTGGCGCAGGGCAAGTGGTCTTTCCGCAAGCCGCGCTCGCGCGGCGACTTTCCCGTAGGCATCATGGGCCTGGGTGTGCTGGGCGAGCGCGTGGCCCGTGCCGTGGCGCAGTTCGAGTTTCCCGTCAATGGCTGGAGCCGCTCGCCCAAGGCCATCGACGGTGTGCGCGGTTTCGCGGGCATGGACCAGCTGAACGATTTTCTGGTGGCGTCGCGTTTCCTGGTGTGCCTGTTGCCGCTCACGCCCGGCACGCAGGACATCCTGAACCGCGCCACCCTGTCGCGCCTGCAGCCCGGCGGCTACGTCATCAACGTGGCGCGCGGCGCCCATCTGGTGGATGACGACCTGATCGCGCTGCTGGACAGCGGCCACCTGGCCGGCGCCACGCTGGACGTGTTCCGCACCGAACCCCTGCCGCCGGATCATGCGTTCTGGCGGCACCCGAAAATCACCGTCACGCCGCACACCTCGGCGCGCACGCTGCGCGAGGAAACGGTGGCGCAGATCGCGGCCAAGATGGCGGCGGTCGCGCGTGGCGAGCCGCTGGCCCGCCTGCCCGGCGCGGTGGACCTGCAGAAAGGATATTGACGCCATGAACTACCCTGCCAAAGTCAAGCTGGTGGACGTCGGCCCGCGCGACGGCCTGCAAAACGAAAAGCAGCCCGTGCCGGCCGAAGTCAAGATCGGCCTGGTGCACCGCCTGCAGGATGCCGGCCTGAAGGAAATCGAAGTCACCAGCTTCGTCAGCCCCAAATGGGTGCCGCAGATGGCCGACAACGCCGAAGTCATGGCAGGCATCCAGCGCAAGCCGGGCGTGCGCTATTCGGTGCTGACGCCCAACATGAAGGGCTTCGAGGCGGCGGTGGCCCCCGCGCGCGAATTCTGGCCCGACGAGATCGTGGTGTTTGGCGCGGCCAGCGAAGCCTTCAGCCAGAAGAACATCAACTGCTCCATCGCCGAGAGCATCGAGCGTTTCGCGCCGGTGGTCGAAGCCGCGCGGGCGCACGGCATCTACGTGCGCGGCGCCATTTCCACCGCCGTGGGCTGCCCGTATGAGGGCGAGATCGCGCCCGGGCGGGTGGAGCTGGTGGCCAGGCTGATGAAGCAGATCGGCGTGCAGCACGTGGGCGTGGCCGACACGATTGGCGTGGGCACGCCGCTGAAAGTGCAGCGGGCCATGGAGGCGGCGTTGAAACATTACGACATCAACGACGTGTCAGGTCATTTCCACGATACCTACGGCCAGGCCCTGGGCAATACGCTGGCCACGCTGGAAATGGGTGTGTGGCAGTACGACACCTCGGCAGCCGGACTGGGCGGCTGCCCTTATGCCAAGGGCGCCACCGGCAACGTGGCGACCGAAGACGTGGTGTACATGCTGCACGGCATGGGCATAGAGACCGGCATTGACCTGGACCGCCTGATCGACGCGGGCAAATACATCAGCGACCACCTGGGCCGCAAGCCCAACTCGCGCGCGTCCACCGCCATCCTCAACAAACGGGCCGGCTGACGCGCGATGCGATTCATCCCGGCACCGGGACACCTGGCCGCGCATGCGCTGGGGGTGACGGTGCTGCGCACGGCGCAGCCGTGCCCGGTGGTCACACCGGCCCATGCGCTGGCGATCTTCACGCTGGTCCACCGCGGCGCGCTGCATGGCGCAGCGCAAAGCACCCACGCCGGCGCGCTGGTGGGGCAGGGCAGCGCAGCGACGGCGCGCGTGGTCGTGGCCGGGCCCGGCACCGTGTGCGCCAGCCTGCTATGCCGTGCCAGCGTGCTGCCGCTGCTTAGTGGCGAGCCGGCCTCGCTGTTCGCTGGGGGCGCGGTATCACCGGCGCTGCTGGGGCTGGACGCGGACGCGGTGCAGCACCAACTGGGCAACGCCCCTTCCGACGCATCGCTGGCGGCAGCGCTGTTTGACCAGCTCCGCCGGGCGCTTGATGCCGCGCGCCCGCCCCGCAGCAGCGCCGTGCGTTTTGCCGCTGCCCTGGCGGGCTGGGCCGCCGGTTCGCCGTCGCGCCAGCCAGAGGGCTGGGCCGAACGCCAGTGGCAGCGTGCCTGCCAGGCCGAGCTGGGCGTCACGCCTGTGCTGCTGCAGCGGCTGGCGCGCCTGCATGCCAGCGTGCGCATGCGCCTGGCCAATGGTGCCGAGCCGCTGTCGCAGCACGCGCTGCGTGCGGGGTTTTTCGACCAGGCCCACATGGCGCGTGACTACCGCCTGCTGGCCGGCGCCGCACCGCGTGAAAGCCTGGCACGGGCGGCGGATGCCGCCACCGGCATGGCGCTGGGCGCCAGCCAGCTGGCGCCGCGGTTCTTCACGCGCTGGGGGGCGCGTGTTGTTGGGTGCGCGTTGTCGGATTTTTCCAAGACGTGCTGATGCTGCGCGCCTAGCATCGCGGCCATGAACCATGTCATTGAAGAGAGCATCCACGTGGCGGCGCCGGCCAGCGCCGTGTATGCCGTCTGGGCCGATGTGCCGAACTGGCCGCAATGGGACCCGGACACGCGCCGCGCGTCGCTGGACGGGCCGCTGGCCGTGGGCGCCCGGGGGCGGCTCACGCCGCGCAAGGGCTTCACCGTGGCCATGCGGGTGGTGCAGGCCGAGCCGGGGCGGCATTTCACCGTGGAATGCCCGGTGTTGGGCAGCGTGATGCGGTTCGAGCACCTGCTGAGCCCGCGTGACGGCGGCGTGCAGGTGACGCACCGCGTGTCGTTTCACGGCTGGCTGGCGGGCTGGCTGCACCGCAGCGTCGGCCAGGACGTGCGCCGCGGCCTGCCGGTGACCTTGCGCGGGCTGAAGGCCCGCGTGGAGCAGGGGGCGGTGGCTGGCGCTTAAGATCGGTGGCATGTGTGGAGCTGAACTGACATCCCTGCCCGAGAGCGTGCAGCGCGTGGCCCGCGTGCTGCAGGACAAGGGCCATCCCCATTCCCCCGTGATGCTGGACGACGCCGCGCGCACCGCGCAGCAGGCGGCCGATGCGTTGGGCATTGCCGTGGGGCAGATCGCCAAGAGCATCATCTTTCGCCGCAAGTCCGACGATGCAGCGGTGCTGGTCATCACCTCGGGCGACCGGCGTGTGGACGAGAAGAAGGTGGACGCCCTGGTGGGCAAGACAGGCCGCGCCGACGCTGAATTCGTGCGCGCCAGAACAGGCTATGCCATTGGCGGCGTGCCGCCCCTGGCCCATGCCACGCCGCCGGTCACGCTGATCGACCAGGACCTGCTGCGCTTTGATGAAGTGTGGGCGGCCGCCGGCCACCCGCATGGCGTGTTCAGGCTGCGCCCGCAGGACCTGGCTGTGTTGACCGGCGCGCCCGTGGCCGACGTGGTGCAGGCGGGCGCATGACACAGCCGTACAGCGCCGTCGTGCTCACGCGCCTGGCCGCCCAGGTGCGCCAGGACGCGCTGGACGGCGAGGTGGGTGTGCCGTCGCCCTGCGTGTCGGTGTGCCGCATGGACCCGCAAACGCAGCACTGCCTGGGCTGCCTGCGCACGCTGGAGGAGATCGCGGCCTGGAGCCGGATGGACGATGCGGGCAAGCGCGGCGTGTGGGCCTTGATCGAACAGCGCCTGGAGACTGCGGCATGAAACACATCACCTGCTGGCTGGACTTCATCTCGCCCTATGCGTACCTGGCCTTCGAGAAACTGCCCGAGGCCCTGCTGGGCCACAGCTACAGCATGGACTACAAGCCCGTGCTGTTTGCCGGCCTGCTCAAGCACCATGGCCAATTGGGCCCGGCCGAGATCGCCGGCAAGCGCGACTGGACCTACCGGCAGGTGCTGTGGCTGGCGCACAGCCACGGCGTGACTATGCAGATGCCTGCCGCGCACCCGTTCAACCCGCTGGCGCTGCTGCGCCTGGCATTGGCCTGCGGCGATGCGTCAGGCCGGGTGAACCGCTATGTGTGCGAGACGGTGCTGCGCCATGTGTGGCGCGGTGGCACTGACGTGGCTGACCCGGCGCGTCTGCAGGCGCTGGCCGCGCAGCTGCAACCCGCGCAGGACCCGGCAGGCGAAGCCGTGAAGGCGCGGCTCAAGGCCAACACCGAGGAGGCCATTGCGCAGGGTCTTTTTGGTGTGCCCACCTTTGCAGTGGACGACAAGCTGTTCTGGGGCTTTGATGCCTTGCCCATGCTGCGCGCGTACCTGGCCGGCGACGGCTGGTTTGCAGGCCATTGGCAGGACGCAGCAGCGCGTCCCGCTGCAATTACCCGCATCGTGAAAACAGACCCAAGGGTTTCACCCTAATCTGTCAGAAACGCATCAGTTTGGCGCAAGCCCCTGTTGGTTTCGCGTCAGAGCAGGGTCAGAGCGATCTCCAAGAATCCGTTCCAAGCCTCCGCGTCGGGGGCTTGCAACCTTTTTTGGAGACAAAACCATGTCAACAACAGCCGCCCCCCGGCCGATGACTCCCGAAGAGAAGAAAGTGATCTTCGCTTCGTCGCTCGGCACCGTATTCGAGTGGTATGACTTCTATCTGTACGGCTCGCTCGCCGCCATCATTGCCAAGCAGTTCTTCAGCGGGCTGGACGCGGGCTCCGCGTTCATCTTCGCGCTGCTGGCATTTGCCGCGGGCTTCATCGTGCGTCCCTTTGGTGCCATCTTCTTCGGCCGCCTGGGCGACATGATCGGGCGCAAGTACACGTTCCTGGTCACCATCCTGATCATGGGCCTGTCCACTTTCATCGTGGGCATCCTGCCCACCTACGCCAGCATTGGCGTGGCGGCGCCGATCATCCTGATCATCCTGCGGCTGCTGCAGGGCTTGGCGCTGGGCGGCGAATACGGCGGCGCAGCCACCTACGTGGCCGAGCACGCGCCGCACGGCAAGCGTGGCGCCTACACGGCCTGGATCCAGACCACGGCCACGCTGGGCCTGTTCCTGTCGCTGCTGGTGATCCTGGGCACGCGCACCGCGCTGGGCGAGGCCGCCTTCTCCGACTGGGGCTGGCGCATTCCGTTCATCGTCTCCATCGCGCTGCTGGCCATCTCGGTGTGGATCCGCCTGAGCATGAACGAATCGCCCGCCTTCCAGAAAATGAAGGCCGAGGGCAAGACCTCCAAGGCACCGCTGACCGAGTCCTTCGGCCAGTGGAAGAACCTGAAGATCGTGATCCTGGCGCTGGTGGGCCTGACGGCTGGCCAGGCCGTGGTGTGGTACTCGGGCCAGTTCTATGCGCTGTTCTTCATGACGCAGGCGCTGAAGGTGGACAACGCCACCGCCAACCTGATGGTGGCCGCGTCGCTTTTGATCGGCACGCCGTTCTTCATCGTGTTTGGCGCCCTGTCTGACAAGATTGGCCGCAAGCCCATCATCATGGCGGGCTGCCTGCTGGCCGTGCTCACGTACTTCCCGGTGTTCGGCGCCTTGACCAAGGCCGCCAACCCCGACCTGGCCGCCGCGCAGGCCAAGAACCAGGTGATCATCGCCGCCGACCCGGCCGAGTGCTCGTTCCAGTTCAACCCGACCGGCACCGTCAAGTTCACCAGCTCGTGCGATATCGCCAAGCAGGTGCTGGCAGGCGCCTCGGTGAGCTACGAAAACGCAGCGGCTCCGGCCGGCACACCTGCCAGCATCAAGATTGGCGAAGTGGTGATCCCGTCCTATGCCAGCAAGGGTCTTCCCGCTGATGAGGCGAAGAAGAAGGACGCCGAGTTCAAGAAGGCCGTGGCCGATACGCTGAAGGCCGCCGGTTACCCGAGCAAGGCCGACCCGGCCAAGATGAACAAGCTGCTGGTCATCGTCATCCTGACGTACCTGGTGATCCTGGTGACCATGGTGTACGGCCCCATCGCCGCCATGCTGGTGGAAATGTTCCCCACGCGCATCCGCTACACCTCCATGAGCCTGCCGTATCACATCGGCAACGGCTGGTTTGGCGGCCTGCTGCCCACCACCGCGTTCGCCATCGTGGCGCAGACCGGCAACATGTACAACGGCCTGTGGTACCCGATCATCATCGCGGGCATGACGTTTGTGATCGGTACCTTGTTCATCAAGGAAACCAAGGACGTGGACATTTACGCAAAAGACTGAAAGCTCCCCCCGAAGCGGCCTTTGGCCGCCTCCCCCCTGAGGGGGGCGCCACCAGCGGCCCGGCGGAGCCGGTTCCGCGGTGGCACTGGAAGGGGATCCTTTTGCTGAAGGGCCTGCCTGGCGGGCCTTTCGTCAAGAGACTTAACGGAGACATCTCATGTGGAAAATTGCTGTCGGCTTTGCCGTGTTCGCTGCCATTTCGCTGTTCGTCATCATGCAGGCGGGTGACAAGGTGGACATGACGGGTGAAAAGCACGGCGCTGAAGCCGTGCATGCGCCGGCGCCAGCCGCCGCTGCCAGCGCCAGCAAGTAAGCAACGGCCGCAACAGCGGCAAAAAGGAGCTGCGCGATGAAGCTGGTGAAAACCCCGGCGGGCCAGCAGGCCCTGAAGGACCGGTCCGCCGCGCTGTCGCCGCGCCAGCGCAGTGCATTCATCCTGTTCGATGGCCAGCGCAGCACGGCCGATGTGCTGGCCGCCACGCAGGGGCTGGGCTTTACGCAGACCGATGTGGAGTACCTGGTCGGCATGGGGCTGCTGGCACCTTCGGCGCCCGTCCCGGCGGCTGCGCCCGCTGAACAGGCCGGGGAAGCACCCCTGTCCACCAGCGCCGACCGCTACCGGAGCGCCTACCCGCTGGCCGCGCAACTGACCGCTGGTCTCGGCCTGCGCGGCTACCGCCTCAACCTGGCCGTCGAGGCGGCGACCGACGACGCTCAACTGCTGGCCTTGCTGCCGAGGATCCAGGAAGCGGTCGGTGTGGAAAAGTGCGTTGCACTGGCGCATGCCTTGAAAAGCTGATCCGCGCCGATAACCCCATGACAGAAACTGTCAGTGGGGCGTCCCTAGAATGTTGGGCCTCCTTTCGGAAAGAAAGACTCCATGACCCAGGGACTGATCCGCATCCGCGGCGCGCGCCAGCACAACCTCAAGAACCTTGACCTTGACATCCGCACCGGCGAACTGACGGTGGTGACCGGCCCCAGCGGCTCGGGCAAGTCCAGCCTGGTGTTTGACACGCTGTACGCCGAAGGCCAGCGCCGTTACGTTGAAACCTTCAGTGCCTACGCGCGCCAGTTCCTGGACCGCATGGACAAGCCCGCCGTGGACCGGGTCGAGGGCGTGCCACCCGCGATTGCCATCGACCAGACCAACCCGGTGCGTTCGTCGCGCTCCACCGTGGGCACCATGACGGAGCTGAACGACCACCTCAAGCTGCTGTTTGCCCGCGCGGGCCAGCTGTTTGACCGCCAGACGGCGCTGCCGGTCAAGCACGACACGCCCGAGACGATCTACGCCGAACTGCACCGCCGCACCGCCAAAGACGACCCGCGGCTGGTGGTGACCTTCCCGGTGGAGCTGCCCGCCAACACCAGCGCCGCCGAGGTGGAGCAGTGGCTGTCCGCCAGCGGCTTCACCCGCGTGCAGGCCGAGCGCGAGGTGGCCACGCCCACGGGGCCCCGCAAGGTGCTCGACGTGGTGGCCGACCGCTTTCGCCTGCAGGGCACCGAAAAAGCCCGCGTGGTCGAAGCGATCGAAGTCGCACTGAAGCGCGGCACGGGGCGCATCACCGTGTATGCCCAACAGGCTCAACAATCGGGGTCAGATTCCAATTACGACGCCAGTTGCGACACCTGGAAGTTCTCCACGGGCCTGCACTGCCCCGAAAGCGACCTGCGCTACACCGACCCGATCCCGTCGATGTTCTCGTTCAACTCCGCCGTGGGTGCGTGCGAGGCTTGTCGTGGCTTCGGCCGCGTGATCGGGGTGGACTGGGGCCTGGTCATCCCCAACGACAAGCTCACGCTGCGCGCCGGCGCGATCAAGCCCATCCAGACGCCTGCCTGGTCCGAATCGCAGGACGACCTGATGCGCCATGCCGAGGCCGCCGGCATCCCGCGCGACACCCCCTGGTACAAGCTCACGCCCGAACAGAAGAGCTTTGTGATTGATGGCGTGCCCGGCTACAAGGAGGGCCAGTGGGCCAAGCGCTGGTACGGCATCAAGCGCTTCTTCCAGTACCTGGAAAGCAAGGCGTACAAGATGCACATCCGCGTGCTGCTGTCCAAGTACCGCAGCTACACGCCGTGCGAGACCTGCGGCGGCGCGCGCCTGAAGACCGAAAGCCTGCTGTGGCGCATCGGTACAAAAGAAGACGCCGACGCTGCGCTGGCGCCCGAACGCAGGTTCATGCCCGTGGGTGTGCAATGGACGCGCGCGCAGCTGGAGGCCTTGCCCGGCCTGAGCCTGCATGACCTGATGCTCATGCCCATCGACCGGCTGCGCCTGTTCTTTGACCGTATGACTCCCTCCCCCACCGGGGGAGGGCAGGGGTGGGGGCCCAGCGGCGCGAGCCCCCACCCCAACCCTCCCCCAGCGGGGGAGGGGGAGATGCAAGCCATCAAACTGCTCTTCGAGGAAATCAACACGCGGCTCAAATACCTGTGCGACGTGGGCATCGGCTACCTCACGCTGGACCGCCAGAGCCGCACCCTGTCGGGCGGCGAGGTGCAGCGCATCAACCTCACCACGGCCCTGGGTACCTCGCTGGTGAACACGCTGTTTGTGCTGGACGAGCCCAGCATCGGCCTGCACCCGCGCGACATGAACCGCATTACCGAGGCCATGAAGCGCCTGCGCGACGCCGGCAATACGCTGGTGGTGGTGGAGCACGACCCGGCCGTGATGCTGGCGGCCGACCGCATGATCGACATGGGGCCCGGCCCCGGCGAAAAGGGCGGCGAAATTGTGTTTGATGGCACGCCCGAAGAGCTCAAGCACGCCGATACCCTGACCGGCGCCTACCTGGGCGCGCGCAAGCAGGTGGGCATGGGCTTTCGCCGCCAGGTCACGGACGCCACGCCACGGCTCATCCTGGAAGGCGCGCGCGAGCACAACCTGCGCAACGTGTCGGTTGAATTCCCGCTGCAGCGCATGGTGTGCATCACCGGCGTCAGCGGTTCGGGCAAGTCAAGCCTGATCCAGGACGTGCTGGCTCCGGCGCTGATGCGCCACTTTGGCCGCGCCACCGAGTCGCCCGGCGCGCACGACCGCCTGCTGGGGGCCGACCATCTGAGCGACGTGGTGTTCGTGGACCAGTCGCCCATCGGCAAGACGGCACGCTCCAACCCGGTGAGCTATGTGGGCGCGTGGGATGCCATCCGCGAAATATTCGCCACGGCGCCGCTGGCGCGCCAGCGCGGCTACACCGGCTCCAAGTTCAGCTTCAACAGCGGCGACGGGCGTTGCCCCACCTGCGGCGGCTCGGGCTTCGAGCATGTGGAAATGCAATTCCTGAGCGATGTATACCTGCGCTGCCCCGACTGCGACGGCAAACGCTACCGGCCCGAAATCCTGGAGGTGACGATCGAGCGGCAGCCGGTGGGCGCCTTGCGCCCGCGCATCATGAACGTGGCCGACGTGCTGGAGCTGACCGTCAGCGAAGCGGCGGCGGTTTTCGCCAACGACCGCGAGGTGATCCGCGCGCTGCAACCCATCGTGGACGTGGGGCTGGAATACGTGAAGCTGGGCCAGCCCGTGCCCACGCTGTCGGGCGGTGAATCGCAGCGCCTGAAGCTCGCGGGCTTTCTGGCTGCCGCCGCCAAAAACGCCACCAGCAGCCGCCAGGCCACGGCCACCAGGGGCACGCTGTTTCTGTTTGACGAGCCCACCACCGGCCTGCATTTTGACGACATCACCAAGCTGATGCGCGCGCTGCGCAAGCTGATCGAGGCTGGCCATTCGCTGATCGTGATCGAGCACAACCTGGACGTGATCCGCGCGTCCGACTGGCTGATCGACCTGGGCCCCGAGGGCGGTTTCGCGGGCGGCCTGATCGTGGCCGAGGGCACGCCAGAGGACCTGCGCCAGCACCTCACGTCGCACACCGGCGCCGCGCTGCGGGAGTACGAACAGGCGATGGGGCTGGGCTCGCACAAGGTGTCCGACTCCCTCTCTCCCTGGGAGAGGGCAGGGGTGAGGGCACCGCGCGCCAAACCCGCCGCCCCCGACGCCATCCAGATCGTCAACGCCAAGGAGCACAACCTCAAGAGCCTGTCGGTCAACATTCCGCATGGCAAGTTCAGCGTGGTGACGGGCGTGTCCGGCTCGGGCAAATCCACGCTGGCGTTCGACATCCTGTTCAACGAAGGCCAGCGCCGCTACCTGGAAAGCCTGAACGCCTATGCGCGCAGCATCGTGCAGCCCGCGGGCCGGCCCGAGGTGGACGCTGTCTATGGCATCCCGCCCACCGTCGCCATCGAGCAGCGCCTGTCGCGCGGCGGGCGCAAGAGCACGGTGGGCACCACCACCGAGGTATGGCACTTCCTGCGCCTCCTGTACGTCAAGCTGGGAACGCAGCATTGCGTGAAGGACGGCGCCGAGGTGCGACCCCAGACGCCCGACAGCATTGCCGCCCAGCTGCTCAAGCGTTACCGTGGTCAGCACATCGGCCTGCTGGCGCCGCTGGTGGTCAACCGCAAGGGCGTGTACACCGAGCTGGCCGACTGGGCCCGCCCGCGCGGCTACACCCACCTGCGGGTGGATGGCGGCTTCCTGCCCACCACGGGCTTTCCGCGCATCGACCGGTTCAAGGAGCACACGATCGAGCTGCCGGTGTGGTCGCTGGATGTGACGCCCGCGAATGAAAACGAGCTGCGCGACAAGCTTGCCGTGGCCCTGGAGCACGGCAAGGGCGTGGTGCACGTGCTGGCGCGCGGCGGCGCAAACCAGGTGGAGGTGTTCTCCACCCGCCGTGCCTGCCCGGTGTGCAGCACCAGCTATGCCGAGCTGGACCCGCGCCTGTTCTCCTACAACAGCAAGCACGGCTGGTGCCCTGACTGCGTGGGCACGGGCGTGCGGCTCACCCGTGAGCAGCGCAAGGCCTTTGACGACACGATCCGCGACGACGACAGCAAGGGCCGCGAACAGACCTTTGCCGAGCCCGAGGTGGAAGACGTGACCGACGAGGCCTGTGCCACCTGCCACGGCACGCGGCTGAACCTGCAGGCCCGCTCGGTGAAGTTCGCCGGCGTGGGCATTGCCGACATCGCGCAGCTGTCGGTGCATGACGTGCGCGCGTGGGTGCAGACGCTGCAGATCGAGGGCGCCATGAGCGCGCGCGAGGCCGGCATAGCGCGCGACCTGATCCCTGAAATCCGCAGCCGGCTTGAATTCCTGGAAGAGGTGGGCCTGGGCTACCTGACGCTGGACCGCGGCGCGCCCACGCTCAGCGGCGGCGAGGCGCAGCGCATCCGGCTGGCGGCGCAGCTGGGCAGCAACCTGCAGGGCGTGTGCTATGTGCTGGACGAGCCCACCATCGGGCTGCATGCGCGGGACAACCAGATCCTGCTGAACGCGCTGCACAAGCTGGGTGACAAGGGCAACACGCTGGTGGTGGTGGAGCACGACGAGGACACCATCCGCCGCGCCGACCACATCATCGACATTGGCCCGAGCGCCGGCAAGCGCGGCGGGAAGCTGGTGGCGCAGGGCGCCGTCAGCGACATCGCGGGCGCGGCGGATTCGGTCACGGGCCGCTACCTGCTGCATGCCATGAAGCACCCGCAGCAGCCCCGCCGGCCGATCAGCGGCGACGTGCAGCAATTGAAGGTGAAGGGGGCGACCCTGCACAACCTGGCCAAGGTCAACGTCATGGTGCCCCTGAGGCGGCTGGTGGCCGTGACGGGTGTGTCGGGCTCGGGCAAATCCACGCTGGCGCGCGACGTGCTGCTGGCCAATGTGCAGGCCGCGGTGGGCAGGCGCGCCGCGCCGCAATGGACCGGCTGCGACAGCGTGGAAGGCTGGCAGGCCATCGACCGCGTGTTGGAAGTGGACCAGACGCCCATCGGCAAGACGCCGCGCTCCTGCCCCGCCACCTACATCGGCTTCTGGGACACGGTGCGCAAGCTGTTTGCCGACACGCTGGAGGCGCGCGCGCGCGGCTACGGGCCGGGCCGCTTCAGCTTCAATACTGGCGAGGGCCGTTGCCCCGCCTGTGAAGGCCAGGGCGTGCGCACCATCGGCATGAGCTTCCTGCCCGACGTGAAGGTGCCGTGCGAGGTCTGTCATGGCGCGCGCTTCAACCCCGAGACACTGGCCGTGACCTGGCGTGGCAAGAGCATTGGCGACGTGTTGCAGATGGAGGTGGACGAGGCGGTGGAATTCTTTGCCGCCATGCCCAACATCAGCCACCCGCTGCAGCTGCTCAAGGACGTGGGCCTGGGCTACCTGACGCTGGGCCAGCCGTCGCCCACACTGTCGGGCGGCGAGGCGCAGCGCATCAAGCTGGTGACGGAACTCAGCAAGGTGCGTGATGACGTGACCCGCCGCGGGCAGAAGGCGCCGCACACGCTGTACGTGCTGGACGAACCCACGGTAGGCCTGCACATGGCCGACGTGGAAAAGCTCATCCGTGTGCTGCACCGCCTGGTGGATGGCGGCCACAGCGTGGTGGTGATCGAGCACGACCTGGACGTGATCGCCGAGGCCGACTGGGTGGTGGACCTGGGGCCCGAAGGCGGCAACGCCGGCGGGCGCGTGGTGGCGGCGGATACGCCGGAGCAGGTGGTGGCGCTGGGCACGCACACGGGCAGGGCGCTTGCGCCCGTGCTGGCACGTTGACGGTATTACGGTGTCGTGGGTCGGCCTTCGATGAAGCGCAGGACCTCCAGGCTGTCGTCGTCGCGCAGGGCGCTCTGGGCGGCGGGCATGGTGGCCGGCCGGTAGACACCGCCGTGCTCGAAGAGGAACGAATGGCGGTCCTCTCCCCTTGACAGGGTGGCAAAGTCTTCCGTCAGGTGCAGATGCGGGTACTTGACGCCAGGTATGTAGAGATGCCAGGCGCCGCCCTTGAATTCCGAGATGCCGCTGAGCGCCTTGCTTTCGAGCTTTGATCTGACATGGCTGAAGGTTTCTGCCAGGGTTGCGGGCTCTGCAGTACTCTCGTCCCTGAGCGCCAGTTGCTCCAGCGCCGGGCTCCGGGGCGCATCCGGGCTCAGTTGCCGATCAGGGCCGCGCAGCCCTTTTTCGTCGCCCAGGTAGTCCGCGGTCGACGGGTTGACGAGTGCTTCAAACGCATCGAATTTCCGCAAAGCCGCCAACTCCCTGGCCACGGCATGGTCGCCCGGATTCTCCTCGGCGGCCAGGGCCAGTTTTTCCATGATGTCCTGAAAGCCTACCCCGAAGACCTGAAGCAGCCGCCGCGCGACTGCAGGTGCGGCTTCTGCGCGCATCACGGCACGCAGTCTGGCAGACGCCTGCGCGGGAAAGCCTTGCGCAAGCTCCGCTGCAGCATACGAGCCCAGCATGGCCGTCGCCTCCATGCGGGTCTTCGTGTCCTGCCCGCGCAGTTCGGCCCACGCGTGATCAAAGACTTTTGCCGGGTCTTGTCGGATGGCAGTGACCTGCCTTTGCACCGGCTTCGGGGTGTCGGATGACGGCTCGATCATCGTTCCAGCGCTCATTTTCGGCTCCATCAGCCGCTTGTGCACCTGCAGGGCCTCCAATTCCGTTGCGGCTTTGCCGTCAGCCTGGGCAGCTTCCTGCAGGGCGTTCCAGATGGCCATGGCTGTGCCTGGCCCAAAGGCGCGAAGCATGCTTTGTTCCGCACCTTGCGCGTCCGGTCGCTCGAGCACGGCGCGCAGCAACCGGGATGCACCGATCGGGTTTCCGCCGTTCAGGGCGAGTTTTGCGGTTTCACCCGAGGTGCGCGCCTCCTCGCGGAGCTTGCGCGGGGGCTCCTGCTGGGCCGGAACTGGTGTGGTGCCGCGCGCATGGGTGCGGTGCGGTGGCACCATGTCGCGCCGGCCGGAACGCAACAGGTACCCTCCGCCCAGCAGCGCCACGCCAATCGCGAATCCAGTGGGGAGCGCCCATTCGCTGGCCGTTGAACTGCTGGCGCCGTCACCAGAGTGGCGCGACGGCTCGCGGCGGTGTGGCCCGTGCGGGTCGTCGGAAGGCAGGGCAAGCGGGGGCTGTGCGGGCCGCCCCAGCCAGAGATCAGCCAGGTGACCGGTGTCCTGTCCCTGCGGAAAGTCTTTTTGGAACTGCTGGCGCGCCTTGTCCGTAGGCATCAGAACGGTCGCCTCGTTGGCGTTGTCGCCGAGATAGGGCGTGAACGCCTCCAGAACACCGGGCAGCGGAGGAAGGAAAACGACGGCCCGCCATTCGGGTTCACCTTCGTCCAGCGGGACGGTCACGACCACATGGCCGGTCTCGAGCGCATACTTGATGGCGTCCTGGGACGTTGTGTGGACGGTTGCCCTCAGGCCCGTGTCGAAGATGGCCTGGTCGGCGACGAACAGGGTCGGAGCCACGCGCTGCATCAGCGAGAACAGGCTGGTGCCCGGCGTGCCGGCGGGCGTCATCCAGGGGAGGTAGCGGGCATTGATGTCCCAGTCTTTGGTCTCGCCCAGCGCGAACGACACGGGATTCGGAAAGACCACCGAACAATCCGGGTCCCCCAGCGCCAGCCGCGCGTTGGGGCGGTCTTGCCGCTGGAAGTCAATGACCTTCACCCCAAGACCCGGCTGCTGTGCCAGTACCTCCTGCAGCGGCTGCGCCTCTTCGGGCGATCCGCACAGGTCCGCGAAATGGACTTTGCGCATCAGATCGGCACCTGTCTCGACCACCTCATCCTGGGACAGTTGACCGGTCATGGCAAAAATCACGGGCCGGCCGCCAACCATGCCATCCTTTGTGCCCGCCCCCTGGATTGTCTGCGCCTGGAGCATGCACTCCACGGGGTAGAGCCCGTAGTCTGTGGTGCCGATCAGTGAGCTGTTGACGCCTCCTGCATACGCTTTGCTGACGGTCAGTGTGAGCGTCAGCGGGGTGAGTGCTTCGGTGGCGCCCGCGCTGTCGGCGAATCCGAACAGTTGCGCCGCCAGGGGAACCAGTGCGGGATGTGCCTTGACCAGCCGCATGGCTGAACGCAGGGGTGTGAACATGTCCGTCATGGACCAGCCAGATCGCGGGGTGACGCGCGGCGGTTCTACCGGCTGCGCGGCTGTCTGGCTGTCGCGGCGGGGCGGCACCGTGCCCGGCCATGACGGGCCGGACGTTCCGGAGATCTGGCTCATGGTTGGCGTCCCTCAGGCAAAGCTTCCGTGCATGGCGTCTGCCGGTGCCGGGTCGGGCTCTGCGTCCAGCTGCGGCATCAGCAGGCCCTCGCGCCACTGCAGTGCCAGGTGGACGCCCTCTTCGATCATGCGGTGCAACAGGGCGGGCGTTGAATCCAGCGGCACCGGCACCTGCAGGACGGCGGCGTTCGTCCCGGGGTGGCAGCTGAAGACCGGCTGGTTGACGCGCAGCGACAGGAAATTGATGTGCATCAGCGCGAGCAGGGCGCGTGCAGGGTCGGCCTGCGTGGGGTTGGGCTGGCCCAGCTCAAACAGCGCAAACGCATGGTCCGCGCTGGCAGAAGGCTTGGCCATGATGTCGACGCTGACGCCGCGCCATACGATGTTGAAGGCGATGACGCCGTCATCCTGCGCGTGCAGTTCGGGGGTGGCGATTTGCGCGATTGCGCAGAAGCCTTTGCACAGTCGCTGCAGCAAGTCGGTTGACATCGGCGCGTTCCAGGTCGTGAGAGAGCGCGAGTCTCTGACAACCGGATGCCGGCCGCCATCAGACAAATGGCTTGGGCACTGGCGGGTGTGTAGGCAGAATCAGCCCATGCATACGTTCTACAACGCGCACCACGCGCAGCACCACGGCAAGTTCGAAATGTTCCGAGGCGAACTGGTGCCGTGCTTTGAAATCCCCGCACGCGCCGACTACGTGCTCCAGGAACTGCAGGCACGCAAGCTAGGCGCGATCACGCCACCCCAGGCCATGGACGACGCGGTGATCACCCGCGTGCATGCGCCGCGCTACGTGGACTTCCTGCGCGGCGCCTGGGACGAATGGGTGGCGCTGGACCCGGCCAATGCACAGCGCGACGCGATCCCCTCGTACTGGCCCATCCGCACCTTCCGCTCGGATGTACTGCCCGTGAGCTTTCCGGCGCGCATGGGGCTGTTCTCGTACGACGCGGGCAGCCCGCTCACGGCCGGCACCTGGACTGCGGCGCGCGAGGGCGCGGCCTGTGCCTGGTCGGCGGCGCAGCATGTGGCAAGCGGAGGCCGCGCCGCATTCGCCCTGACGCGTCCGCCTGGGCACCATGCAGGGGCCGACTTCTTTGGCGGCTATTGTTTTTTGAACAATGCCGCCATCGCCGCGCAGGCGCTGCGCGACGCGGGCTGCGCGCGCGTGGCCGTGCTGGACGTGGACTATCACCACGGCAACGGCACGCAGGCCATCTTCTACGACCGCGCTGATGTGTTCACCGTGAGCCTGCATGGCGACCCGCACACCGAATACCCGTATTACCTGGGCTATGCCGACGAACGCGGCACAGGGGCGGGCGAGGGCTTCAACCTCAACCTGCCATTGCCTCGCGGCACCGGCTTTGCGGCCTGGCGGGCGGCATTGGCCACGGCGCTGAAAGCCATCGCCGCCTGCCGCGCCGACGCCCTGGTGGTGGCGATGGGCCTGGACACATTTGAAGGTGACCCCATTTCTGGCTTTGGCCTGAAAAGCGCCGACTACCTGCAGGTGGGCAGCGACATTGCCGCCGCCGGTTTGCCGGCGGTGTTCACTTTCGAGGGCGGCTATGCGGTAGCCGAGGTCGGCGTGAACGCGGTCAATGTGCTGCAGGGCTTTGACGAACGCGCGCGGTGACGCTGCAACCGCGCCGCAGGACCTTCTGACGCAGGGATACAGCGGCGCGGGCTGGATCAGCCCGCGTTCTGCAGCGCCAGCCCCGCATGCTCGCGCAGCGGGTGAAAGTGGATCTTCGGAAACCGCTCCTGCGCCAGCCGCACGTCGTAGGGTGACGTGCACAGGAACGCCAGCGCATCGGCCGCGTCGTGCGCCATGCGCAGCGGGTAGGCATCGGTGAAGGCGCGCAGCTCGGCCGGCGTGTCGGCGGTGATCCAGCGCGCGCCGGTGTACTGGCAGCCTTCCAGCCGCACGTCGGCGTCGTACTCGGCCTTCAGGCGGTGCTGCACCACTTCAAACTGCAGCTGCCCCACCGCGCCCAGCAGCATGGCGCCGCCGGCGTCGGGCTTGAAGACCTGGATCGCGCCTTCCTCGCCCAGCTGGGCCAGGCCCTGCTGCAGCTGCTTGGTGCGCAGCGGGTTTTTCAGGATGACCGTCATGAACAGCTCGGGCGCGAAGAACGGCAGCCCGGTGAACTGCAGGTTGGCGCCGTCGGTGATGGTGTCGCCCAGCTGCACGCCGCCATGGGTGGTAAAGCCGATGATGTCGCCCGCATAAGCCTCTTCCACCGCCTCGCGGCGCTGGCTCATGAAGGTCACGACCGACGTGGGGCGCAGTTCCTTGCCCGTGCGCTGCACCTTGAGCTTCATGCCGGGCGTGAACTTGCCCGAGGCCATGCGCACAAAGGCAATGCGGTCGCGATGGTTGGCGTCCATGTTGGCCTGCACCTTGAACACCACGCCGGCGAAGTCGGGGTCCGCCGGCTGGATTTCCTTCACCACGGGCTGGCGGTTGACCAGCGTGGTGCTGGTGCGCGGCTGGGGCGGCGGCGCCAGGTCCACCAGCGCATCCAGCACTTCCATCACGCCAAAATTGTTGACGCCCGAGCCAAAGAACACGGGCGTCTGCTTGCCCGCCAGGAAGGCCTCGCGGTCCCAGGCGGGGGACGCACCGGTGGCGAGCTGCATGCTTTCCTCGGCGGTTTCAAATTCGTGGCCAAAGCGCGCGATGAGCGCGTCGCGATCCGCCAGCGGCATGGCGTCAAAGTCCTGCGGGCGGCGCTCGCTGCCCGATTCAAACACCGTCATGACCTGCGTGCGCAGGTTCATGATGCCGCCAAAAGTCTTGCCCTGGCCGACGGGCCAGGTCATGGGCACGCAGGGCATGCCCAGCTCGCGCTCGACCTCGTCCAGGATGTCCAGCGGCTCGCGCACTTCGCGGTCCATCTTGTTCACGAAGGTGATGATGGGCGTGTCGCGCTGGCGGCAAACTTCGATCAGGCGGCGGGTTTGCGCTTCCACACCGTTGGCCGCGTCGATCACCATCAGGGCCGAGTCCACGGCGGTCAGCACGCGGTAGGTGTCCTCGGAAAAGTCCTTGTGGCCCGGTGTGTCCAGCAGGTTGATGACGTGGTCGCGGTACAGCATCTGCATGACCGACGATGCGACCGAAATGCCGCGCTGCTTTTCGATCTCCATCCAGTCGGACGTGGCATGGCGGCTGGCTTTGCGGCCCTTGACCGCGCCGGCGATCTGGATCGCGCCGGAGAACAGCAACAGCTTTTCGGTCAGCGTGGTCTTGCCCGCGTCGGGGTGGGAAATGATGGCAAAGGTTCTTCTTCGCTTTGTTTCTTCTAGGAATGTCTGGCTCGCCATAGGGTCGAAATTTCAAGGGTGTACATATGGATGTACTCAGATAGGTTGGGGGCATGGCTCCCACGCTGGAACCGGCAGTGCCGCTATTGTCGGTGTTCCCAAGTGGTCCGATGACCGTCCGGTCAGTCTGCAGGGTTGCGCAAAAACCTGAAAATTGACTGACTTAAAAACCTAAATTATCATTTTCTTGATAACCTTAAAATTGAAAAGCGCAATAACCTGAAAATTGGAGACGCGGTGTCATGGCAACCCCGGCAGAAAATCTCGCGACATCGCTGGAAATCCTGAAGACCCTTCAGGACAGGGGGATCACGGCCATCCGCGCTTCACACCTGACCCGCATCCACCGCGAGCGGCTGCTGAAGAACGGCTTCCTGCGTGAGGTCATGAAGGGCTGGTACATCCCGGCGCGCCCGGACGAAGAGGCCGGGGAGAGCACAGCCTGGTACGCATCGTTCTGGTCTTTTATGGCCGATTACCTGAACGAGCGGTTTGGGGATGCCTGGTGCCTGAGCCCCGAGCAATCCATTGCCCTTCACACAGGCGAGTGGACGGTGCCCCGCCAGGTGCTGGTGCGCACCCCTGCGGGCGGCAACAAGCCGGTGACGCTCCCGTTCGGCACTTCTATCCTCGATGCGCGTCTGGCGCTTCCTCATGCGCGCGACATGGAAGTCAAGGACGGAATTCGCATCTACCAGCTCCCGGCTGCGCTGATCGCGTGCTCGCCGACCAACATGGCGATCCAGCCGGTCACCATGCGCGCCGCCCTGGCCGGCCTGGGCGACCCTTCGGAACTCCTGCGCCGCTTGCTGGACGGCGGACACAGCCGCATTGCGGGCCGGTTGGCCGGGGCTTTGCGCAATATCGGAAAGGTCGCTGCGGCTGACAACATTCTCGAAACCATGCGCGTTGCCGGCTACACGGTCAGCGAAGTTGATCCCTTTGGCGATCTTGCGCCGGTGACGGTAAGCGAAGCGTCTGCCCCGGTGCAGCGCTTGCGCATGCTGTGGGACAGCATGCGCACCGACGTGCTGGAGCATTTCACACCACCGCCTCAATCCGCGCCTGCGAAGGCCTTTTACCTGAGGCAAGTGGATGAATCCTATGGGGCTGACGCCTATAACTCACTCTCGATTGAAGGGTATCGCGTCAATGCCGCGCTGATTGAGCGCGTGCGCTCTGGCGACTGGAACCCCGAAACCATTGAGGCGGACCGAAACCAGCGCGACGCTCTTGCAGCCCGCGGCTACTGGCAGGCCTTTCAGCGCGTAAAGCTGAGCGTCGCGCAAGTCCTTGATGCAAGAAACGCGGGCACTGTCGCCGGTGCCGACCATGGCGCCTGGTACCGCGAGCTGTTTGCGCCCAGTGTGGCCGCAGGCTTGATGAAGGCTTCTGACCTTGCGGGTTACCGCAACGGGCCGGTCTTCATCCGGCGCTCCATGCATGTCCCTGCCCGCGCCGAAGTGATGCGCGAGATGGTCCCGGCATTTTTTGAGTTGCTGACGAACGAGCCCGAGCCCGCCGTGCGTGTCGTCCTCGGCCATTTCATGTTCGTCTACATCCATCCTTACTTTGACGGAAATGGGCGCATGGGCCGGTTCCTGATGAACGTCATGATGGCGTCAGGCGGTTACCCTTGGACCATTGTTCCACTGGAGGCCCGGTCCGAGTACATGGCGGCGCTGGAGGCCGCCAGTGTTGAGCAGAACATTGTTCCGTTCGCCCAGTTTCTGGACGCCCTTGTACGCAGCAACAGATGACCGATCTATAATTTCGCCATTCCGAGGAGCGTTGCAGCGCCCCCATCTACCCAGATGCACGGCGTGAGGCTCGGATTCCAACCCCGCAACGACGCTCACCCACTGTCCCGTGTGGTGAGTTCCTTTCACAGACAGTGGTTCACAACATTCATTTTCTGGAGTGACCATGAGCGCTGTTCTCAAACCCCTGCACCCTGACCACGCCATCGCCGACCTGTCGCTGGCCAGCTGGGGCCGCAAGGAAATCCGCATTGCCGAAACCGAGATGCCCGGCCTGATGGCCATCCGCGAGGAGTTCGCCAAGGCCCAGCCGCTGAAGGGCGCACGCATCACCGGCTCGCTGCACATGACCATCCAGACCGCCGTGCTGGTGGAAACGCTGCAGGCCCTGGGTGCCCAGGTGCGCTGGGCCTCGTGCAACATCTTCAGCACGCAGGACCACGCCGCCGCCGCCCTGGTGGCCGAAGGCACGCCGGTGTTTGCCTACAAGGGCGAGACGCTCAAGGATTACTGGGACTACACCCACCGCATTTTTGAGTTCGGCCCCAAGGGCAGCAAGACCGAAGGCCCGAACATGATCCTGGACGACGGCGGCGATGCCACGTTGCTGATGCACCTGGGCGCCCGTGCCGAAAAAGACATCAAGGTGCTGGCCAAGCCCGGCAGCGAGGAAGAAACCTGCCTGTTCGCCGCCATCAAGGCCAAGCTCAAGCAGGACCCGACCTGGTACAGCCGCCGCCTGAAGAACATCATCGGCGTGACCGAGGAAACCACCACCGGCGTGCTGCGCCTGAACGAAATGTCCGCCAAGGGCACGCTGGCCTTCCGCGCCATCAACGTGAACGATTCCGTCACCAAGAGCAAGTTCGACAACCTGTACGGCTGCCGTGAATCGCTGGTGGACGCCATCAAGCGCGCCACCGACGTGATGGTGGCCGGCAAGGTGGCCGTGGTGGCTGGCTACGGCGACGTGGGCAAGGGCTCTGCCCAGGCCCTGCGTGCCCTGAGCGCCCAGGTGTGGGTGACCGAGATCGACCCCATCAACGCCCTGCAGGCCGCGATGGAAGGCTTCAAGGTCGTGACCATGGAATACGCCGCCGACAAGGCCGACATTTTCGTGTCCGCCACTGGCAACAAGAACGTCATCACCTACAAGCACATGGCCGCCATGAAGGACCAGGCCATCGTCTGCAACATCGGCCACTTTGACAACGAGATCGACGTCGCATCGCTGGAAAAGCTCAAGTGGGAAGAAATCAAGCCCCAAGTGGACCACGTGATCTTCCCGAAGAAGGGCAAGAGCCCCGAGAAGCGCATCATCCTGCTGGCCAAGGGCCGCCTGGTGAACCTGGGCTGCGGCACCGGCCACCCGAGCTTCGTGATGTCGTCGTCGTTTGCCAACCAGACGATCGCGCAGATTGAGCTCTTCACCAAGAGCAAGGAATACAAGGCGGGCAAGGTCTATGTGCTGCCCAAGCACCTGGACGAAAAGGTCGCCCGCCTGCACCTGAAGAAGGTGGGCGCCATGCTGACCGAACTGACGCAGGAGCAGGCCGACTACATCGGCGTGAGCAAGCAGGGCCCGTACAAGGCCGCCACGTACCGGTATTGACCGGGTGCGCGCCGACCAGCTGCTGTTGGAGCGCGGGCTTGCCACATCCAGGTCGCAGGCGCAGCGCCTGATTGCGGCCGGGGTTCGCTGGTTTGACGGCGAGCAGTGGCGGCCCGTGACCAAGAACGGCAACGACCTGCCCGACACAGCGCAGATCGAGCTGCTGGACGCCGCCGAGGCACGCTATGTGTCGCGCGGCGGCCTGAAGCTCGAAGGTGCGCTCCAGGCTGCCGGTCTGTCTGTTCATGGCCTGCACTGCCTGGATGTTGGCCAGTCCACCGGCGGCTTTACCGACTGCCTGCTGCAGCAGGGCGCCCGGCATGTGGTGGGGGTGGACGTGGGCCACGGCCAGCTGCACGACAACCTGCGCCAGGACGAACGCGTGACCGCGGTGGAAAGCGTGAACGGCCGTGAACTGACGCAAGAGCATGTGGGCGATGAGCCTTTTGACCTGGTGACAGGTGATCTGTCGTTCATCTCGCTCACGCTGGTGCTGCCCGCGCTGGTGCCGCTGATGAAACCGGGCGCGGCTTTGCTGATGCTGGTCAAGCCGCAGTTTGAACTGCAACCGCCGCAGATCGGCAAGGGCGGCATCGTGAAGGACGCGGCGTTCTACCCGGTGGTGGAGCGGCGCATCCGCGACGCCTGTGCGGCCTTGGGGTTGCGTGTCATGCGCTGGTTTGACAGCCCGATAGCAGGTGGCGACGGCAACCGTGAGTTTTTTGTGTATGCCCAGAAGACCGATGAGGAGGGGACATGAGTCTTCCGCTGAGCCTTGAATTTTTCCCGACCAAGACGCCCGAGGGCGCCGAAAAGCTGCGCGCCGCGCGCCAGCAGCTGTATGCGCTGAAGCCCGAGTTCTGCTCGGTCACCTTTGGCGCGGGCGGCTCCACGCAGGACGGCACGCTGCAGGCCGTGACCGAGATCATGGCCGAGGGCTGCGCGGCTGCGCCGCACCTGAGTTGTATCGGCCAATCCCATGACAGCATCCGCGAGCGGCTGTCGGCCTATGCGCGGGCGGGCATCCGCCGTATCGTGGCGCTGCGCGGCGATCTGCCCAGCGGCTACGGCATGGGCGGCGAGTTCCGCTATGCCAGCGATCTGGTGGCCTTTGTGCGAGCCGAAACGGGCGACCATTTCCACATCGAAGTGGCCGCCTACCCGGAAACCCATCCCCAGGCGAAATCGCCCATGGCTGACCTGGAGGCCTTTGCCGCGAAGGTCAAGGCCGGGGCCAATTCGGGCATCACGCAGTATTTCTTCAACAGCGATGCCTACTTTCGCTATGTGAACGACCTGCTGAAGGTGGGCGTGGAGGTGCCGGTGGTGCCCGGCATCATGCCCATTACCAGCTCTACCCAGCTGCTGCGCTTTTCGGACGCATGCGGCGCCGAGATTCCCCGCTGGATCCGCATGCGGCTGCAGGCGTTTGGCGACGACACGGCGAGCATCAAGGCGTTTGGCCTGGACGTGGTGACCGACCTGTGCGACCAGCTGCGCCATGCGGGCGTGCCGGGCATCCACTTCTACACCATGAACCAGGCCGGCGCCACGCTGGAAATCTGCAAGCGCCTGGGGCTCTAGAATCCGGCGCAGGAGCGGTGGATGAAGACGATGATGAAGAAACTGGTCGGCCTGCCGGCGTTGGCCCTTGCCCTTGTGCTGGGTGCCGGCATGGCACCTGCCGATGCCCAGGCCCAGACTTACCAGTGCCGTGACAACACGGGCCGCGCGTACATTTCTTCGCAGCCCTGCAAGCCCGGCATGGTCTATTACGCGCCACTGCCGGAAAGGCCGGTGGCGCCCACCTACATCCCCAGCGTGGGCGACGCGCCCGAACACCTCAAGTACATGGACCCGCGCTGTGCGTCACTGAATGACGCCATCCGCACCGCCCCGGCCCGTGGCCTGAAGGGTGATGTGGTCAGCGACATGCGCAAGGAATACAACCGCGAATGCCGCGAATCCGAAATGGAAGCCTCGCGCCGGCTGTCGCAGGAAAAGGGCGACAAGCGCAAGGCCGCTGACACCGAAAAGAAGGTCGCCGAGCGCGAAGCCAGCTGGACCAAGGCCCAGCAGGAGATGTGCGGCGAGCTCAAGCGCGTGCTGCGCATCAAGCAGGCCCGGACGGACCTGAACGAGGGCGAGCAGCGGGATCTGCAGCGTTCGCAAGAGGCTTACCAGCGCCGCTGCGGCTGACCAGCCAGATGCCCGGCAGGATCAGCGCCGCGCCCATGGCGTGGTGCCAGCCCACCGGCTCGCCCAGGAACAGCCAGGCCATGGCCGCGCCATACAGCGGCCCCAGGTACAGCTGCGATGACGCCCGCGCCACGCCCAGCTGGCGCTGCACATACGAATAGCACCAGAACGCCGCCGCACCGGGGCAGATGCCTGCCAGCAGCATCAGTCCGTAGGCTTGTGCACCGAGCGCAGGTTGCCCGGCCTGCGCCAGCTCCCACAGCGTGAAGGGCGCCAGCACCACCAGCCCGCCCACGCTCACCGCGCACAGGTGGGCCGCCGCGCTGAGCGGCATGGGCCAGCGCCGCTGCAGCACCGCAAAGCCCGACCAGGCGCAGGTGGTGGCCACGATCCACAGGTCGCCCGGCACCCACTGCACGCCGCCCAGCGCGGCCCACTGCCCCTTGATGATCACGTGCACCACGCCGGCCAGCGCCAGCGCCACGCCCAGCGCCTGCGGCCGGGTGAACCGCTCGCGCAGCCACAGCACCGACGCCAGCGCGATCAGCACCGGCGACACCGAATAGATCAGCGCGATGTTGGTGGCCGTGGTGGTGCGCGCGGCGATGTACACCCACGCGCCACAGATCCACATGCCCAAAGCGCCCAGGATGATGAAGCGCCGCCACTGCGCGCGCAGCACGCCGCGCTGGCGCAGCAGCTCGGGCGCGGTGAAGGCGCCCAGCAGCAGCGCTGCCACGAACCAGCGGCCAAAGGCCAGCGTATTGGGCTCCACTACGCCGGGCGCCCAGCGCGCCACCAGGTAGTTGACGCACCACAGCGCGGGGGTGATGAAGATCAGCGCATAGGCCAGGCGGTGGTGCGGTGGGGCGGCTTGCATGCACCGAGTGTAGGGGGCACCTGCGCGGGCCCCGGCATGTCAACGTTCGTCGTAACTGACGACGAGCTTGCCGGTCTGTGGCCGCGCCTGGCAGCTCAGCACAAAGCCCTGCGCCATCTCCCAGGGCTCCAGCGTGAAGTTGCGGTCCATGGTCACCGTGCCTTCGATCACCTTGGCGCGGCAGGTGCAGCACACCCCGCCGCGACACGACCAGGGCAGGTCCAGGCCGGCGTCCAGCGCCACGTCCAGCACATGCTCGTTGGCGCCCATGCGCATCACGTGCGGCCGGCCGTCCAGCATCACGGTCAATTCCACCTCGCCGTCGCGCTCGCGCGGGGCCGCGGCCTCGCGCGCCACGCCGTTGCCCGCGGGGTGGGCGCTGGTGAAGCGTTCGGTGCGGATGCGGTCGGCCGGCACGCCGGCGGCCAGCAGCGCCGCCTCGGTGGATTCGATCATGCCTTCGGGGCCGCAGATGAACACCTCGTCCATGCTTTGGGCCGGCAGCAGCGTGGCCATCAGCTCGCGCACCTTGGCGCCATCGATGCGGCCTTCCAGCAGCGGCACCTCCTGCGCCTGGCGCGACAGCACATGGATCAGCGTCAGGCGGTCGGGGTAGCGATCCTTCAGGTCCTGCAGCGCTTCGTTGAACATCACGCTGGCCATGCGCCGGTTGCCGTACACCAGCGTGAATTTCGAGCCCGGCTGCTCGGCCAGCGTGGTCGCCACGATGGACAGGATGGGCGTGATGCCCGAGCCCGCCGCAAAGCCCACCCGGTGCAGTGCCCGCACCCGCTTGACGGTGAAGCGGCCGTCGGGCGGAAGCACCTCCAGCGTGTCGCCAGCCTTCAGCTGCGCGGCCGCCCAGCCGGAAAAAACGCCGCCGTCCACCGCGCGCACGCCCACCTCCAGCTCGCCTTGCTCGGCCAGCCGCGCCCGCGGGCAACTGATGGAATAGCTGCGGCGCACGTCCTGCCCGCCGATCATGGCGCGCAGGGTCAGGAACTGGCCCGGCTCGAACCGGAAGGCGTCGCGCTGCTCCGGCGGCACGGCCAGCGCGATCGACACGGCGCCGTCGGACTCCGGCAGGACGCGCGCAACGCGCAGGGCATGGAAGCGGGGGGCTGCGGTCGTGGCGGTCATCGGCGTGGCTCAGTGCGGCTTGAAATAGTCAAAGGGCTCCAGGCAGTCCAGGCAGCGGTACAGCGCCTTGCAGGCCGTGGAGCCGAAATGCGAGGTCTCGGTGGTGTTGGCCGAGCCGCACTGCGGGCAGGCCACGGCGGCGGGTGCGAGGCGCCTGCGCAGGTGCACAACGTTGCCGGACGATGCCGGTGTGTTGCAGGCGTGCGGCGGTGCGATGCCATAGGCGCGCAGCTTGTCGCGGGCGGCCTGGGTCATCCAGTCGGTGGTCCAGGCGGGCGCGAGCTGTGTCACGACCTGTGCGTCGATGCCGGCGTGGGCCAGCGCGGCGCGCACGTCGTCCTCGATCTGCTGGATGGCGGGGCAGCCGTTGTAGGTAGGCGTGATCACCACCTCCAGGCCGTCAACGCCTTCGCGCACGTCGCGCAGGATGCCCAGCTCGCGCAGCGTGACGACGGGGATCTCGGGGTCGGTCAGCATGGCGAGCGCCTCCCATGCCAGCTTGATGGGGTCCGTTGCGCGCGTGGTGGCGGCCGGCATGGCGTTACCAGGTTGCAGTGGGATGCGCCCGTGCCAGGCCCTGCATCTCGGCCAGCATGAAGCCCAGATGCTCGGAGTGCACGCCGGTCTTGCCCTGCGTCACGTAGCCGGTGCGTTGCGTGCCATCCAGCGTGGCCTCGGCAATGGCTTCGTCGACCAGGGCCGTCCAGTCGTCACGCAGCGCGGCGGTTGCCACGCCGGTGCCGTTGGCCTGCGCGGCCTGTTCGGCGGGGCTGGTGACCCAGAACTCCTGCGTGCCGGGCAGCAAATGGTCCAGCGCCGCCTGCGCGCGCTGGTGCGACTCGTCAGTGCCATCACCCAGGCGCACCAGCCAGTCGTGCGAATGGCGCAGGTGGTAGCGCACCTCTTTCAGTGAACGCCCGGCAATGGCGGCCAACTGCGCGTCGCGGCACGACTGCAGGCGGTCCCATACCAGCACCATGAGCGCGCTGTACAGGAAGTTGCGAACGATGGTGGTGGCGTAGTCGCGCGGCGCGGCGGCCGTACCCGCCAGCGGGCCGTGGTGCGGCCATTCCAGCAACGTGCAGTTGCGGAACTCGTGGGTGTCGCGGAAATACGCGAGCGTGTCTTCGGTCACCGCGCCGTCTGTTCGCGCGCCCCGCAGGTGGGCAAACCGTGCGGCTTCGTGTTCATCGCCGTTGATGCGCTCTGCCGCGTACTGGTACAGCAGCCGCGCCTGGCCGATCAGGTCCAGGCTCATGTTGGCCAGCGCGATGTCTTCCTCCAGCACAGGGCCGTGGCCGCACCATTCGGCATTGCGCTGGCCCAGCACCAGCGCGTTGTCGGCCAGGTGCAGCAGGTAGTCCAGCGGGGCTTTCACATGTGCCCCACTTCGTCGGGGATGGCGTAAAAGCTTGGGTGGCGGTACACCTTGTCGGCGGCCGGGTCAAAGAACTCGGCCTTGTCATTGGGCTCGCTGGCCGTGATGCTGGCCGACGGCACCACCCAGATGCTCACGCCTTCCTGGCGGCGGGTGTACACGTCGCGGGCCATCTGCAGCGCGTGCTGTGCGTCGCTGGCGTGCAGGCTGCCGCAGTGCTTGTGTTCGATGCCCTGCTTGCTGCGCACGAACACTTCCCACAGCGGCCATTCGCGCAGTGCCTGCGCGATGGCCTTTTGGCCCGGCTTGACGCCCGACCCCTCCCCATCCCTCCCCTGTCCAGGGGAGGGCAGCGGCGTGCCTGCATCGTTGCCTTTCATGCGGCCTCCTTCATGGCTTGTTCCTTTTTCTTCGCGGCGTGGGCCAGCGCGGCGTCGCGCACCCACTGGCCGTCCTCATGCGCTTTCACCCGGGTGGCCAGGCGTTCCTTGTTGCAGGGGCCGTTGCCATTCACGGTGGCCCAGAACTCGTCCCAGTCGATCGCGCCGTAGTCCCAGTGCTGGCGCGCCTCGTTCCATTTCAGGTCCGGGTCGGGCAGGGTCACGCCCAGCACCTGGGCCTGGGGCACCGTGGCGTCCACGAATTTCTGGCGCAGGTCGTCGTTGCTGATGCGCTTGATGCCCCAGCGCATGCCCTGGGCGCTGTTGGGGCTGTCGGCATCGGGCGGGCCGAACATCGCCAGGCACTTCCACCACCAGCGGTTGACGGCGTCCTGCACCATGGCGCGCTGCTCGGGCGTGCCCTGCATCAGCACCATGAGCGACTCATAGCCCTGGCGCTGGTGAAAGCTTTCTTCCTTGCAGATGCGGATCATCGCGCGTGCATAGGGCCCGTAAGAGCAGCGGCACAGCGGGATCTGGTTCATGATGGCCGCGCCGTCCACCAGCCAGCCGATCACGCCCACGTCCGCCCAGGTCAGCGTGGGGTAGTTGAAGATGGAGCTGTACTTGGCGCGGCCCGTGTGCAGCGCGTCCAGCATCTGGTCGCGGCTGGTGCCCAGCGTCTCGGCGGCGCTGTACAGGTACAGGCCATGGCCGCCTTCGTCCTGCACCTTGGCCAGCAGGATGGCCTTGCGCTTGAGCGACGGCGCGCGGCTGATCCAGTTGCCTTCGGGCAGCATGCCCACGATTTCGCTGTGCGCATGCTGGCTGATCTGTCGCACCAGCGTCTTGCGGTAGGCGTCGGGCATCCAGTCGCGGGGCTCGATCTTGTGGTCGGCGTCCATCTTCTGTTCGAAATGCGCCTGCAAGGCGGGCTGCGCTGACGGGGCTTCCACGGCCTTCAGGTCGCCTGCCTGCCGCGAATCGGGGATGTCCAGTGCCTGGGTGTACATGCATGTCTCCTGGGCCTGTGGCCGGCCTGCCGAGCAGTATAGCCAATTAACCGACCGATCGGTCGGTTAACCCGCTGGATGGCTGGCCATTCGCCTGGACGGGGCGTCCAGCCTGGGCGCAGCCCTTAAACGGTGCGCCTATCAGGCGGCATGAAGGTGCGAACCTGCGCCATAAGTTCTCAAATGCCGGGCTTCAGGCATTGGTGCAGTGCGGCACAGGTTTTGCAGAAACGCCACTGGTCCCAGAGGCCAATTTTCAAAATTGCAGGAGAAGAAATGAAAACAAACATGATTGCCGCAGCCGTCCTCGCGCTGGTGGCCAGCGCCGCCAGCGCGCAGAGTTCCGTGCAGCTCATGGGCACGACCGACATCTATGCGGGTGGCATCCGCATGGCGGGCGACGCGGGGCGCCGCACGGTGGTCAACAGCGGTGGGATGACCACGTCCTGGTTCGGCGTGAAGGGCACGGAAGACCTGGGTGGCGGGCTCAAGGCGAATTTCGCGTTGACCACCTTCATCCAGGTGGATACCGGCAACCAGGGCCGCTTTGCCAACGACCCTTATTTCTCGCGCGACGCCAACGTGAGCCTGCAAGGCGGCTTTGGCACGCTGCAGCTGGGCCGCGGGCTGGCGCCCAATTTCCTGCCCACGGTCATCTTCAACCCGTTCGGCGACTCGTTCACCTTCTCGCCGCTGGTGCTGCATGCCAATGTGCCGCTGTTCAACGGCACCGGCTGGACGGCCACCACGCCATCGGACACCGGCTGGGCCAACCAGATCACCTACAGCACGCCGCGCTTCGGCGGGTTGTCGGCCAATTTCCACTACCAGTTTGGCGAAGTGCAGGGCTCCAACGGCCCGCACAACGTGGGCTTCAATGTGCTGTACTTCAACGGCCCGTTCGCCGCGACGGCGTTCTACGAGCGCGACCAGATCAGCAACCCGGGCAGCCCCGCCCCGTTTGCCACCACCGACACCAAAACCGACTGGATGGTCGGCGCTTCGTACGACGCAGGGTTTGCCAAAGGCTTCGTGACCTATGGCCGCGCCAAGTCAGACCGCCTGGTGCCCGAGGCCAAGACCGTATCGCTGGGCGCGTCCATCCCAGTGGGCTCGGGCAAGGTGCTGGTGGGCGGAGCGAAGACCCGCGTGACGCCGGGCAACACGCGCGACACCTGGACGCTGGGCTATGACTACAACCTGTCCAAGCGCACCGACGTGTACGCGATGCTGATGCACGACAAGATCACGACGTTTGTGAGTGGCACCAGCTACGGTTTCGGCATCCGCCACCGTTTCTGATCCAGGGCCGCGCGGCGGTGGCGGCGCGGTTCAGCCGCCGCTTTCCAGCGCAAACGCCGCGTTGCGGTCCTGTCCGAGCAGCTCCACCAGCTGGGGCAGGGCCGCCTGCAGCGCAGCCTTCAGTGTGTAGGGCGGGTTGATGATGAACATGCCACTGGCCGGCAGGCCGGGGCGCACGGTTTCGCCTGCCGCGTTGGTGGTGAGCTTGCTGGATTTGACCGTGAGCGATGCATTGAGCCAGCTCTTGCCCGCCTTGGTGGCCAGCGTCTGCAGCTTGCGTGGCAGGTCGTGGGCTTCGGGCCGGGGAATCAGCGGATACCACACGGCATAGGTGCCGGTGGCAAAGCGCTTGAGCGCATCGCCCACCATGGCGGCGACCTTGGCGTAGTCGGTCTTGATTTCGTAGCTCGGATCGCACAGCAGCAGCGCGCGGCGCGACGGCGGCGGCAGGAACTTGCGCGCCCCTTCAAAGCCGTCTTCACGCAAAACGGCTACCTGGCGGCCTGCTTCCAGCTGGGCGATGTTGCCCGCCAGGGCGCGGGCGTCGGTGGGGTGCAGCTCGAACAGCTTGAGCTTGTCGTGCTCGCGCAGCAGCCGCTGCAGGATGAAAGGCGAGCCAGGGTAAACCTTTTGGCTTCCTTTTTTGTTGAAGGCGCCGACGGTGTCCACGTAGTCCTGCAGCGCCGGCACCAGGTCAGCGGCTGCGGCCAGGCGGAAAATGCCGCTGGCGGCTTCACCGCTGGTTTCGGCATAGTCGCCATCCAGCCGGTACAGGCCGGCGCCTGCATGGGTGTCCAGCACCATCAGGGCCGCATCCTTTTCGGTCAGATGCCGCACGGTGGCGATCAGCACGGTGTGCTTGAGCACATCGGCATGGTTTCCGGCGTGAAAGGCGTGTCGGTAACTGAACATGAGGCTGATGGTAACGCGCGGACTGCGGCCGGATTGCGCTAACCCGTTGATTTTTCGTATAATCGAGGGCTTCGCAGCGCTTTTGTGGCCCCGCGGCGGAGGCCCTGAAAGGGGCAAATACCACCTAAGAGATTCCCGCAAGAGGAACACCGACCGTGGAAAAGGGCCCTCCAAACCCCTCGCAAGAGAGAAAACTCATGACCAAAACGTTCAGCGCCAAACCCGCTGACGTGACGCACGAGTGGTTTGTGATTGACGCGACCGACAAGGTCCTCGGACGAGTAGCCAGCGAAGTTGCTCTCCGTTTGCGCGGCAAACACAAGGCCATTTACACGCCTCACGTCGATACCGGTGACTTCATCGTCATCATCAACGCAGCCCAGATCCGTGTGACGGGCACCAAGAACAACGACAAGGTGTACTACCGCCATTCCGGTTACCCGGGCGGCATCAGTGCCACCAACTTCCGCGACATGCAAGCCAAGCACCCCGGCCGCGCGCTGGAAAAGGCCGTCAAGGGCATGCTGCCCAAGGGCCCGCTGGGTTACGCGATGATCAAGAAACTCAAGGTGTATGGCGGCGCAGAGCACCCCCACACCGCCCAACAGCCCAAAGTGCTGGAACTGTAAGGAGCCTTGAGAATGATTGGTGAATGGAACAATGGCACCGGCCGCCGCAAATCCAGCGTCGCCCGCGTGTTTCTGAAAAAGGGCACCGGCAAGATCACGGTGAACGGCAAGGACATCCAGGCCTACTTCGGCCGTGAGACGTCCATCATGATCGCCAAGCAGCCGCTCATGCTGACCAACCATGCCGAAACCTTCGACATCCAGGTCAACGTGCACGGTGGTGGTGAGTCCGGCCAGGCCGGCGCCACCCGCCACGGCATCACCCGCGCCCTGATCGACTACGACGCGTCGCTCAAGCCGGCACTGAGCCAGGCTGGCTTCGTGACCCGCGACGCCCGCGAAGTCGAGCGTAAAAAGGTTGGCCTGCACTCCGCACGCCGCCGCAAGCAGTTCAGCAAGCGCTAATCCGCCGCTACTGCATCGGCGCTTACAGCCGCAACAAAGCCGCACAAGTCAAACTTGCTGCGGCTTTGTTGTCTGTGGCGCCCTTGGTCCTTTCGCAGACGCCCGTCCCCACAACGCCCGTCCCCACATGCGCTTTCGCCTGCTTCGCCGCCGCCTGACCATCAGCGCCCCCCGCATGGCGGTTCGCAGCGCCATGCCCTGGCCGTTTCGCTGGGTGATCATGGCCATCGTGCTGGGTTTTTGCGGCGCCGTGGCGCTGTGGGCTTTCGAGTTTGGCAAGAACATCGCCGGGCTGGACACCAGCGGCAAGGAAGAGCTGGTGCAGCTGCGTGCCGAGGTCGTCCGCCTGCGCGAAGAGCGCGACAAGGCGCAGTCCATCGCCAACACCTCAGGCAGCCTGCTGACAGCCGAGCGCGCCGCGCAGGAAAAAATGGCCGCGCAGGTGCGTGTGCTGGAGGCTGACAATCGCGCGCTGCGTGACGACCTGGGGTTTTTTGAAAAGCTGATTCCGTCCACGGGGCAAGACGGAGTTTCCATCCGCGGCCTGTATGCCGAGGTGGTGGGTGAGCGCCAGCTCAAGTGGCAGGTGCTGGTGCTGCAGCCTGTGAAGAATGCACCCGAGTTCAAGGGCCAGATTGAGCTGACGCTGGCGGGGCTGGAAAACGGCAAACCGTGGACCATGGCGCTGCCCGGCGGCCCTCAGGCGCTGCAGTTCCGCCAGTACCGGCGCATCGAGGGAATTGTCGACTTGCCCCCCCAGGCCGTGGTAAAAAACGTGTCCGCCAGGCTGGTGGAAGGCACCGCCACCCGTGCCGTGCAAAGCATAAAACTGTAAGACCGTCGTTGAGGGGTACACACCATGTTTGGCAAAAAGGCACAACCGCCGATCAAGAGCCTGATCGCCCAGGGCAGCCGCATCGAGGGCAACTTCCAGTTCACCGACGGCTTGCGCGTCGATGGCGAGCTGGTGGGCGACATCCGGGCCAATCCCGACAGCCCCAGCATCCTGGTCATCTCCGAAAGCGCCACGGTCGAGGGCGAAATCCATGCCGATCACGTCATCATCAACGGCACCGTGCGCGGCCCCGTGCACACCCGCGAGCTGCTGGAGCTGCAGCCCAAGGCCCGCATTGATGGCGATGTTTACTACAAAGCCCTTGAAATGCACCAAGGCGCGGTGATTGCCGGGCAATTGCGCCCTACGGCGGGCGCGGATGAAAAGCCCCTACTCAAACTGGCGGCAAACAACTTCTGACGCTATTCCCGACGTAAAAGCTGTACTATTTGGACTTGTAACCCGGAGTAGCCTTCATGAGCGCTGTTGCAGACAACATCCAGACTGAAATGCCCCTGCCGCTGGTCTTCACCGACAGCGCTGCAACCAAGGTGGCTGACCTGATCGCCGAAGAGGGCAATCCTGACCTGAAGCTGCGCGTGTTTGTGCAAGGCGGCGGTTGCTCGGGTTTCCAGTACGGTTTCACGTTCGATGAAATCACCAACGACGACGACACCGTCATGACCAAGAACGGCGTGTCGCTGCTGATTGACGCCATGAGCTACCAGTACCTGGTGGGCGCCGAGATCGACTACAAGGAAGACCTGCAGGGCGCGCAGTTCGTCATCAAGAACCCGAACGCCACCAGCACCTGCGGCTGCGGTTCCAGCTTCTCGGCCTAAGCCGGGTAGACACACCCCAACACACGGGCGCCCTGGGCGCCCGTTGTGCTTTGCAGGGCCAGCTTTTCACGTTGTACAGCCTTGCGTGCCAGCCAGGCAAAGGCCGCGCCTTCCACCTGCTGAGGCGGCAGCCCGCGCTGCGCGCTGGATACCACGGCCACCGCAGGCAGCAATGCCGCCAGGCGCCGCATCACATGGGTGTTGAACGCGCCGCCGCCGCATACCACCAGTTCTGCCGCTTGCGGCCCATGGCGCAGCAGTTCGGCCGCGCAGCTGCGGGCGGTCAGTTCGGCCAGCGTGGCCTGCACGTCCACGGGCGCCAATGTCGCGTGCGGCGCCAGGGCGGCGTCCAGCCAGGCGCGGTTGAACAGGTCGCGCCCCGTGCTCTTGGGCGGCATCTGCGTGAAATAGGGGTGGGCGAGCAGCTGTGCCAGCAATTCTGGCTGCACGGTGCCAGAGGCGGCCCAGGCGCCACCACGGTCGTAGGGCTGGCCGGTGTGCTGCTCGCACCAGCCATCCATGAGCGCATTGGCGGGGCCGCAGTCAAAGCCGGTCATGCTGCCATCGCCGCGCAGCAGCGTCAGGTTGGAAATGCCGCCCAGGTTGAGCACACCCACGGTCATGCCGGCCTGGCTGAACTGCGCCTGGTGGAAAAAAGGCGCCAGCGGCGCACCTTGGCCACCGGCGGCCACGTCGCGGCTGCGAAAGTCGGCCACCACGTCAATGCCGGTCAGCTCGGCCAGCAGGGCAGGGTTGTTGATCTGGGTGGTGTAGCCGGTAGCGCCAAAGGCACGGGGCTGGTGGCGCACCGTCTGGCCGTGCGCGCCGATGGCCTGGACGTCACTGGCCTGCACGCCGGCAATTGACAGCAGCTGCGCCACCACGGCGGCGTAGGCCTGCACCAGCGCGTGCGCCGCCGCCGCGCAGCGGTGGATTTCGTCGGCCCCGCTGGTGTTCAACGCCAGCAGCTGTGCCCGGAAATCCGCATCGAACGCACGGGAGGCATGCGCGCGCACGCGCAAGGGGGTGGTGGAGAAATCGGCCAGCACGCCATCGACGCCGTCGAGCGAGGTGCCCGACATCAGCCCGATGTACAGCCCGGCCATGCGGCAGCGTGGGCGCTTTACTGGGCGCTGGCCTGCTGGACGGAGCCGGCGGCGGACAACTGCACGCGCACGCCCATGGCCAGCTTGTCGAACAGGGGCTTGGCGGCGGCCGACACCGGCACGGACTCGCTTTGCCGGGCGATGGTCATCGGGTCCTGGTGCTGGCCCTTGACGCGGAATTCAAAGTGCAGGTGCGGCCCGGTGGCCCAGCCCGTGGCGCCCACGGCACCGATGTTCTGGCCCTGGCTCACGGTCTGGCCGCGGCGCACATTGATACGGCTCAGGTGGGCGTACACCGTCACGTGCTGGTTGCGGTGCTGCACGAACACCACGTTGCCAAAGCCGTTTTGCACGCCAGCAAATTCAACCACGCCGTCGCCCACGCTGCGCACGGGCGTGCCGGTGGGCGCTGCATAGTCCACCCCCAGGTGGGCGCGCCACTTCTGCAGGATGGGGTGAAAGCGCATCTTGAAGCCGCTGCTCACCCGCGAAAACTCCATGGGCGAGGCCAGGTAGGCGCGGCGCAGGCTCTGGCCGTCCAGTGTGTAGTAGCCGCCCTTGCTGCCGGGCTCCTGGAACCACATGGCCTGGTAGGTCCTGCCGTCATTCACGAACTCGGCGGACAGTACGCGGCCGGTGCGCAGCGGCTCGCCATCGGCCTCCAGCGATTCGTACACCACGCTGAAGCGATCGCCCTTGCGCAGGGCACGGTGAAAGTCGATGTCGCCGGAAAAGATCTCGGCGATCTGCACGGCCACGGCGTCAGGGATGCGGGACTCGTCCGTTGCGGCAAACAGCGACGACTTGATGGTGCCGCTGCCCAGCCGGCTGGAGGCAGACAGCGGGGCTTTTTCCAGGCGCGAAGCCATACCCTGTGGGGTTTTTTCAATCACCAGCCGGGTGAACTGGCCGTCGTCCTCGGTGACCCAGCGCGCGCTCAGGCGCAAAAGGCCGTTGGTGTCGCTGGCTTCGGCGGTGACGGTGCGCCCGGCACGGCCCAGCAGGCCATTACGGAAATGGGCGTCATTGCGCAGGAAGGCCGCGGCCGCCGGGTCGTTGATGCCAAGGCGCTGCAGCAGCGCCTCGGCTGTGTCGGTGGAGCGCGTGATGTCCGAGCGGAACAGGCTGAAGCTGTGGGCGTCCAGCAGCTCGGCCTGGGCCTGCAGGGGCAGGGGTTCCACGGCTTCGGTGACCTGGCGCACGGGCAGGTCGGCGGCGTCGGGTGCCAGCGAGGCCACCGCATACGCACCGCCGCCGCCGCCCAGCAACAGGGCGGCCACCAGGGCGGTGACGTGTTTGGGGTGGTGCTCGATGGTGTGGGCCACGCGGGACAACAAGGCGTCCACGGCGGCGGTCAGGCCGTTGTTCAAAAGATGAGTCCCCAGAAAGAGCCGATAAGTCCCGCACTGCGGCAGGACGGTTCCCTACGTTGCATATCGCTGATGTCTGACAGACGATCAGCAAAAACCGAGCCACTTAAAATCCGGCTTAGGCAATTGAACGCAGTATAGCCAGCCCGCCCCCGTGGACATCTGAAAAAACCCTTATGAATCAAGCTTCCGTTACAAATTTTCCGGTGACTGACCGCGTCCGTGAGGCGCTGGCGGTCACGTTGCGCGGCTGTGAGGAGCTGATTCCGCAGGACGACTGGGTGAAAAAGCTGGCCCGCGCAGAGGTCACCGGCGTGCCGCTGCGCATCAAGCTGGGGCTGGACCCGACCGCACCGGACATCCACATCGGCCACACCGTGGTGCTCAACAAGATGCGCCAGCTGCAGGACCTGGGCCACACGGTGATCTTCCTGATCGGTGACTTCACGTCCATGATCGGCGACCCGTCGGGGCGCAACTCCACGCGTCCGCCGCTGACGGCCGAGCAGATCAAGGTGAACGCCGAAACCTACCGCGCCCAGGCCGAGAAAATCCTGGATCCAGCCAAAACCGAGCTGCGCTACAACAGCGAATGGAGCGATCCGCTGGGCGCGCGCGGCCTGATCCAGCTGGCGTCGCGCTACACCGTGGCCCGCATGATGGAGCGCAATGATTTCCATGACCGCTTCAACGCTGGCACGTCGATTTCCATCCACGAGTTTCTCTACCCGCTGATGCAGGGCTATGACAGCGTGGCGCTCAAGAGCGACCTGGAGCTGGGCGGCACCGACCAGAAGTTCAACCTGCTCATGGGCCGCCACCTGCAGCAGGAATACGGCCAGGAGCCGCAGTGCATCCTGACCATGCCGCTGCTCGAAGGGCTGGACGGCGTGGACAAGATGTCCAAGAGCAAGAACAACTACATCGGTGTGACCGAGGACGCCAACACCATGTTTGCCAAGGTGCTGTCCATCAGCGACACGCTGATGTGGCGCTGGTACACGCTGCTGTCGTTCCGCTCCGAAGCGGACATCGCCGCCCTGAAGAAGGAAGTCGACGGCGGCCGCAATCCCAAGGACGCCAAGGTCGCCCTGGCCAAGGAAATCACCGCGCGCTTCCACAGCGCGGCGGCTGCCGACGCGGCGGAGCAGGACTTCATCAACCGCAGCAAGGGCGGCGTGCCGGACGACATCCCGGCCATGACGCTGTCGGGCGCGCCCATGGGCATCGGCGCGCTGCTGAAGGCTGCTGGCCTGGCCCCGTCCACCACGGAAGCCGGCCGCCTGATTGATGGCGGCGGTGTCCGGGTGGACTCCGGCGTGGTCAGCGACAAGGCACTGAAGCTGGGCGCGGGCACCTACGTGGTGCAGGTGGGCAAGCGCAAGTTTGCGCGGGTGACGCTCACCTGATGAAGTTGCCGCGTGGGCCGACCACGGTGATCTCCACGAAGTTCGAGCCGTGCCGCTTGTCCGGCCCGAACTCCATCGTGTAGCCGCCCAGGTCGAGCCGGGTCAGCTTTTCCATCGCCTCACGCACGGATTCCGGCGTGGGGTTCTTGCCCGCGCCGCGCAGGCCGGCGGCCATCACCTGCATGTTGATGTAGCCCAGGTAGTGGTCGTAGTCCACCTCCTTGCCTGCGCGGGCCATCACGGCGTTGAACTCCTTGGCCAGTGGCGTGGTGGCACGCCAGGGGTAGGGCGTGGCGCGCGACACGGCCAGCCCGCGCGCGTCGTCACCCAGGGCCTTCAAAATGGCCGAGCCCACCGACAGCGACAGCGTGTACACCGGCAGCCCCGCATGGGCGCGGTTGGCCTTGATGTAGCCGATCACGGCCGGGCCGGCCACCAGCATCACCACCGCCTGCGCCTTCATGGCCGCCACGGCCTGCGCGGCCGGCACGGCGTCCGCGCCCGAGGTCTGCAGCGAGCGTGAGCCAGCCAGTGTGGCGCCTTCGGCAGCGATGATTTTTTCCGCCAGCGGCGCCAGCAGCTTGCCGAATTCGTTGTCCTGGTAGACCAGGGCGATGCGCCTGGCCTGCACGGCCACCAGGTTGCGCACGATGCGCACCAGCTCGTCGTCGTAGCCGGCCTGGGTGGTGAAGAAATACGGATTGGGTTGCGTACGCAGGGCGGGGCTGCCGCTGTAGGCGGCAATCAGCGGCACGCGCTTTTCGGCGATGTAGGGCAGCACGGCCAGCGTCTGGCCCGTGCCCACCGTGCCAAACAGCGACAGCGCGCCGCGCTGCTCGACCAGCGTGCGCGAGTTTTCCAGCGTGCGTTTGGCGTCAAAGCCGTCGTCCAGGATGTCCAGCCGCACGCGGCGCCCGCCAATGCCGCCCTTGCGGTTGATCTCGTCAATGGCCAGCTGCTGGCCGGCCAGCACATTGGCCATGGGGTTGGCCATCATGCCGGACAGCGGCGCGCTCTGGCCGATGAGCAGCTCGCCCTTGGGCGGCGGCACGCTGGCGCGTGCGCCCAGGGCAGTGGCTGCCAGGCCGCCCAGCACGGTGCGGCGGGTCAGGGGGTGGTGGGTCAGGTGCCTCATCGACGTCTCCGTTGTGGTTGTGGGAGATGTCACTGTGCCGACCGCAACCCCGGCGGTCTGGCCCGAAATTGCGGTGCGGCGCGGCGTTTGGCGCAATCTTGCGCGCAGCGCCTCAGGCAAACCCTGTAAAGCTGTCGCGCAGGTAACTCAGGGGCGTCCTCAAGGCGCCTGGGGCGTGTCGGCCGCCTGGCCCAGGTTGCGTTGCCATTGCCGGGGCGTCTGGCCCGTGTGGCGGCGAAACTGCGCGGCAAAGTGGCTTTGCGAGCTGAAGCCGCAGGCCAGCGCGATGTCCAGCATGCCGGGGCCGCCGCCCGGTGCCAGCCGGGCCGACCACAGCAGCCGGCAGGCCAGCTCCATGCGCCGGCCCACGATGTACTGGTGCGGCGTGACGCCGGTGGACTCGCGGAACACCCGGCAGAAGTGAAACAGGCTCATGCCTGCCACCGCGGCCAGGTCCTCCAGGCCCAGGCTGTCGCCCAGGTGGGCGTCGATATGGGCACGGGCCCTGTCCAGCCCGCCCTGCGCCGGGCCGGCGGTGCGGTCCTGCTCGCGCAGCAAAAGCCGCGTGACCAGCGCCATGGCCAGCCGTTCGGTGGCGCGTGCGCCGTCGGGGTGGCCTTCGCGCAGGTCGGCGTACAGCGCCTGCGACAGCAGGCGCAACACCTCGTCACCCGGCACCACTTGGTGGCGCAGCTGTGCGCGTTCGGGCGGCAGGCCCAGCGCAATGGCGCTGTCGGCCAGCAGCTCGGTAGAGATTCGAAACGTGGCCAGCCGCGCCGGCTTGAGCGCGCGGCCCGCGGGGCGCGGGGTGGCCGTGCTGTGGGCCACTGCCGTGCCCGGCGGTATCACCATCAGCGCATGGTGGCGCATGGCAAAGCTGGCGTGGGTGCCGGGGCCCGAGGCATCGAACGAATAGGAGGGCCCCACGTTGAAGCTGATGCGCAGGTAGGGCTCGGGCTCGATCTCGTGCACCGGGCCGGGGATCACCACCAGCGCCAGGCTCACGTGGCGCGAGGCGGAGGGCAGGACTTCGCGGTGGATGGCGGGACGGGCGGCGCCGGACGGCCCCGCCCCGGCGGTAGCGGGCATGGCGCCGATGCTAGGCGCGCGCAGCCTGCGCGGGCATTGTGTTTTTCCCTAGAGCGACGCGGGGCCTGCGTCCGTTTCAGCGCGCGCCCGCGGCCTCCAGCATCCTCACCATCTCGCCATAGCCGCGCGTGCGGGCCAGCTGCAGCGGTGTGGCGCCCTGGCGGTCCTTGAGCTGCAGGTTGGCCCGGGCGTCGACCAGGGCCTTGAGCGTGGCCTGGTGGCGCGCGCCGCCATTGCCCAGCACGATGGATTCGATCACCGCCGTCCAGTGCAGGTTGTTCACATGGTCCAGCGGCGCGCCCGCGGCAATGAGCTGGCGCACCACGCCGTCATGGCCCAGATGGGCTGCCGCGATCAGCGCCGTGCCGTCGTAGCGGCTCGTCACCTGCTTCGCGCTGGCGCCCAGCGACAGCAGCACGCGCAGGGTGTCCTCGTCGTCGGCCACGGATGCAATGGTCACGCCGTCATAGCGGTCGTTGTCCAGCAGGTCGATGCCGGCGCCGGCCTTGACCAGCGCCCGGATCGCCTCGCGTTGCCTGGCAAACGTGGCCACGTGCAACGGCGTGCGGCCATTGCCGTCGCGTGCGTTCAGGTCGGCCCGCGCGGCGGCCAGCCGGGTGATCTGCGCCACATCGCCCTGGTGGGCGGCCGCGTGCAGGCCGGCGTAGCGCGCGGCTTCGGCGGGCGTGGGGCCCACCTGGGCCAGCGCGGGGCCCGCCACGGCGGCGGCGATCGTCAGGGTGAGGGCGCATACAAGCTGGTGCATGGTGGTTTCCTTCGGGGAGGGCTTCACGGTTCAATCAACCGTGACCGCACTGTAGGAAGGGGGCAGCGTTTTGCCCATTCGTACGGCTACGCGCGTGGCTGCGTAGAACTACGCAGCCAGCCTCAGGGCGTGCCGCTGTCCACCAGCGTGGCATAGCCGCGGATCAGCTGGGCCAGCGATGCGGCCTGCAGCTTGGCAAACAGGTTGGCGCGGTGCGTTTCCACCGTGCGCGGCGACACATCCAGCGCGCGGCCGATCTCCTTGTTGGTCAGGCCCGTGACGATCAGGCCCAGCACCTCGCGCTCGCGCGCCGACAGCTGGGCGAAGCGTTCGCGCGCGGCGCGGTCGGCCTGGTGGCGCTCGCGCGACTTCACGTGCGTGCGCACGGCGGCCTGCAGCGCCTCCAGCAGGGACTCGTCGTCCACCGGCTTTTCCAGGAACTCCGCCGCACCTGCCTTGAACGCCCGCCGGCACATCTCTACCGTGCCGTGGCCGGTGAGCATGATCACCGGCTGATCCACGCCCTGGGCTACCAGTTGGTCCAGCACGGCCAGGCCGCTGATGCCGGGCATGCGCACGTCCAGCACGATGGCGCCAATGCCCTGGCGGTCAAACCCCGCCATGAAGGCCTGCGGATCGGCCCAGGCCTGCACGCGCAGCCCCACGGTGCCGATCAGCAGTGCGAGGCTGGTACGCACGGCCTCGTCGTCGTCGATCAGGTGGATCAGGGGCGACTGCGTGTTCATGCGGTGGCTCACTCAGTGGCTTGTGTGGCGGCCAGGGGCAAGCGCAGCTGAAAGGCCGCGCCACGCGGTGCCTGGTGGGTGGCAGTGAGCTGTCCGCCCATGCGGCCTGCCAGGGTTTCGCACAGGTTCAAGCCCAGCCCCAGGCCGTCCGCGCGGGTGGTGAAAAACGGCTCGAACAACCGGGGCAGCGCGTCGGACGCAATGCCGGGGCCGGTGTCGGCCACGGTCAGCGTGCCGTGCGTCGCATCGGTTGCCAGCGTGATGCGCAGGCTGCGCTCGCCCACGGGCACTTGTTCCATCGCCTGCAGCGCGTTCAGCAGCAGGTTGTGGATGATCTGCTCCAGCGCCACCGGCTCGGCCTGCACGGTCACGGGTGCATCCGGTGCGTCCACCTGGCCCGTGACCTGGCGGGCCTGCAGCTCGGGGGCCAGCAGGTACAGCGCGTTGCGCACGGCGTCTTGCAGCACCACGGGCTGCAGCTGCGCCGCAGGGTCGGGCCGCTGCACGGCGCGGCGCAGCCGGCCCACCACGTCGGCCGCGCGGCGCGCCTGCTGCGCCGCCACGGCCATGGCGTTGCGCGCCAGCGGCAGGTCGGGCGGGTCTTCGCCCAGCAGGCGGCCGGCCGCTTGGGTGCTGGCCAGCAGCGCGGTCAGCGGCTGGTTGAATTCATGCGCCATGCCGGCGGCTAGTTCACCCAGGGTGTTCAGCCGCGCCACCTGGCCCAGGCGCAGCAGTTCCTCGGCGCGGCGGCGCTCCTCGCGCTGGCGCAGCCACACGCAGGCCAGGGCCAGCACGCCAGCCACGACCAGGCTCCATGCCGCCATCCAGCCCCAGGGCAGCCCGGCCCAGCCCACCTGCTGCTGCGCCACCATGTCAAACGGCTGGCTGGCGGACGCCAGTGGCTTGCGGAAGTCAAAACGCCAGCCGCTGCCGTCAATGCGTCCGGGCTGCAGCACCAGGCGCTGGCCCTCGTGCACCAGCGCCACGCGCACCGGGCTGGTGTCTGGCGCCATGGGCCATTCGTTCCAGGGCACGGTGGCGCGCAGGTCCATCCGCAGCGCAAAGCTGGCGGGTTCAGCCGCCAGCACGAGCTGGTAGCGCGCGCCGGCCAGGTCTACCCCGGCCAGGGCCGGCCGGCGTACCGCGCGCGACAGGGTTTCGGCGGCGGCCAGCCGCGCATCGGCCCAGGCCGCGTCGCGGTCACGCCGCTGCACGCCCAGGATCTGCGGGTACAGCGCCACCAGGCGCTGCTCGGGCGCCGAGGCCTGCGCCTGGGGCTGCAGCAGGGCCAGCGTGGCCAGCACCGCGTCGTTTTGCGCCAGCCGCTGGCTCAGCAACCGGTGGGCGATGCGGGCGTCGGTCTCGAAGGCATCGCGCAGTTGCGCCAGCTGCAGCCGCGCCAGCCCCGCGGCGCCCAGCGCCGACGCCACCAGCCCTGCAACGATCCAGAGCCGGTAACGGCGTATCCAGTCCATCATGGGCGCATTGTGCATGCTGGGTCACAATGCCTGCATGAACACGCTTCCCGCACACTGGCTGACGCCAAAGCGCCTGCTGCAGGCATCGGTGGTGGTGGCCATCATCACCATCACCCTCAAGACACTGGCCTGGTACGTGACCGGCTCTGTCGGCCTGCTGTCGGACGCGATGGAGTCGTTCGTCAACCTGGCCAGCGCCGTGTTTGCGCTGGTGATGGTGACCATCGCGCAGCGGCCGGCCGATGAAGACCACCCCTATGGCCACCACAAGGCCGAATACTTTTCCTCGGGATTCGAGGGCATCCTGATCATTGGTGCCGCTCTGGGCATCATCTGGGCCGCCGGCCACCGGCTTTTTGACCCGCAGCCGCTGGAGCAGCTGGGCTGGGGGCTGGCGTTGTCGGTGGGCAGCTCGGCGCTGAACGGGCTGCTGGCCTGGGCCATGTTCCGCGCCGCACGCGAGCACCGCTCCATTGCGCTGGAGGCCGATGCCAAACACCTGGTGACGGATGTATGGACGTCGGCGGGCGTGGTGGTGGGGCTGGCCGCGGTGGCATTGACCGGCTGGCTGTGGCTGGACGCGCTGGTGGGCATGGCGGTGGCGCTGAACATCCTGAAAGAGGGCTTTCACCTCATGAAGCGCTCGTCCCAGGGCCTGATGGACGAGGCCCTGGAGCCCGAGGTGGTGGCGCAGATCACCGAGGTGCTGGCCGGGTTTGAGCACCGCACCATCCGTTTTGACCACATCACCACGCGCAAGGCCGCGCAGCGCCGCTTCGTGGACCTGCACATGCACATGCCCGCCAGCTGGACACTGGGCCGGGCTGCGGCCTTGCGTACCAGCGTGGAGCAGGCGCTGATGAGCGCGGTGCCGGGGCTGCGTGCCACCATCCAGCTGCTGCCCAGTGATGTGGAGGCACATTTTGATGACGAGAAGGACCTGATCTGATGTTGAGTGTGAGCCAGCGGGTGAGCGAAGCCCGCGTTGTGGTTGACGGTGAAGTCATTGGAGAAATCGGCCCGGGCCTGCTGGTGCTGGTGTGTGCCGAGCGCGGCGACACCGAGGTGCAGGCCGACCGGCTGCTGGCCAAGCTGCTGAAGCTGCGCATCTTCAGCGACGAGGCCGGCAAGATGAACCGCAGCGTGCAGGACATCGGCGGCGGGCTGCTGCTGGTCAGCCAGTTCACGCTGGCGGCCGACACCGCAGGCGGCAACCGGCCGAGCTTCACCAATGCAGCAGCGCCTGAAGAAGGGCTACGTCTGTACAACTATCTGGTACGGCAGGCCCGCGCGGCCCATCCTGTGGTGCAGACGGGGCGCTTCGCGGCAGACATGAAAGTGAGCCTGGTCAATGACGGCCCGGTGACCATTCCGTTGCAAATGCGCTGATATGCCAGTGTTGGCTGTGCGCGGGAGTTTGCAGCCGCCGGGTTTTTCTATATTCTGACAATTTGTGCGTCTTTGCGTGACAGAGACCTTGTTCCCAGCAACCTCAAAGTGAAGTGACCTAATGAAATACAAACTCGCGGCCATCATGTGTGCAGCTCTGGCCGGCTGCGGTGGTGGCAGCAGCGACCCCATCCTGGTGGCGCCGGAAGTTGCCGTGCTGCCTGCCGATGCCACGGCGGTCAGCGCCCTGGCTGGATCCTCCTTCGGCTTCCCTTCGGGCGTGCCGGCGTTCGGCACCACGGACACGACCACGCTGTCGCTCTCGGGCACGGCTGCAGCCCCCGGCTTTGGTATCAGCTCCGGCGGCAACACCGCCTCCGGCACCATGTCCTTCGGTTCCTGCATTTTTGTGGTGTCTAACTCCACCTTCCCGGCCGGCCACCCCATGGCGGTGGGCGCAACGGTCACGGTCAACCCCTGCAACATTCAAGCCAACACGCAGCGCGCCGCGGCCAACGGTGTGCAAATCAGCGCTCCCGTAGCGATGATATTGGGTCAGGCTACTTCCACTGGATCCACTGTCACTGTCGGTGTGTCCGCTTCTGGTCAGCTGCTGTTCAACGGCAACCTCGCGGGCCGGATCACACTGGTTCCCGTTTCGGGCTGATCGCCCGCCCCGGCCGGTTCGCCGGCCAGCAAGACAAGCCACCGCTCGCGGTGGCTTTTTCATGGGGCGCGCGGCTTGTGTGCGGCCTGGTATCAATACGGGTTGGGGTAACCCAGCGCACCCAGCAGCAGGATTTCGGCGGCCTCCATGGCCAGCGCATCGCGCTCGTTCGTCTCATGGTCCCAGCCCTGGGCGTGCAGGGTGCCATGCACCAGCAGGTGGGCGTAATGGGCCTGCAGCGTCTTGCCCTGCGCCTGCGCCTCGCGTGCCACCACCGGGCCGCACAGCACCAGGTCGGCTACCACCACGGGCGTGCGGGTGTAGTCAAAGGTCAGCACATTGGTGGCGTAGTCCTTGCCGCGGTACTGCAGGTTCAGGGCACGGCCTTCGTCCTCGCCCACGATGCGCACCGCAATCTCGCCCGGCGCGGCCAGCGCATGGCCGACCCAGGCCTTCACCTGCGCACGCGTCAGCACCGCGCGGTGGGCCGCCACACCGTCAAAGCGGCCGAACTGAAGGGAAACTTCGGTCATGGTCAGGCACCGGCCTTGCTGCGCGCGGCGTCGTAAGCGTCCACTATGCGTGCCACCAGCGGGTGGCGCACCACATCGGCGCTGGTAAAGCGCGTGTGGGCAATGCCCTTGACGCGCTTGAGCACGCGCTCGGCGTCGATCAGGCCGCTCAGCTGCCCCTTGGGCAGGTCAATCTGGCTGACGTCGCCAGTCACCACGCATTTGCTGCCAAACCCGATGCGGGTGAGGAACATCTTCATCTGCTCGGGTGTGGTGTTCTGGGCTTCATCCAGGATCACGAAGGCATTGTTCAGCGTGCGCCCGCGCATGAAGGCCAGCGGCGCAATCTCCAGCGCCTGGCGCTCGAAGGCCTTGGCCACCTTGTCAAAACCCATCAGGTCGTACAGCGCGTCGTACAGCGGGCGCAGGTACGGGTCCACCTTCTGGTTCAGGTCACCGGGCAGAAAGCCCAGCTTCTCGCCAGCCTCCACCGCCGGGCGGGTCAGCACGATGCGCTGCACGGCGCTGCGTTCCAGCGCATCCACCGCCATGGCCACGGCCAGGTAGGTCTTGCCCGTGCCCGCGGGGCCGATGCCAAAGGTGATGTCATGGCCCGCGATGTTGTCCAGGTACAGGCTTTGCATGGGCGTGCGCGCCTTCAGGTCGGCGCGGCGCGTCTGCAGCGTCATGGCGCCGTCAGCGCCTTCCACCAGGCCGCTGTCGCCAGCCAGCATGAGCTGCACCGTGTCGGGTGCGATCGGGCGCGCGGCGATTTCATACAGCGCCTGCAAGACCTCCAGCGCGCGCTGCGCCTTGGCTTTGGGGCCGTCTATCTTGAATTGCTCGTGCCGGTGGGCAATGCTGACGGACAGCGCCAGCTCGATGGTGCGCAGGTGGGCGTCGGTGGGGCCGCACAGGTTGGCAGTACGGGTGTTGTTGGGCGGCGAGAAGGTGTGGCGGAGGATCAAGGTGGGCATGCCTGTAGAGGGTGCAGGGGACTGATTGTCGGGCCAATCCGCTAACATCACCACTCCATGCACAGCGCCCTGATCGTCGAAGACCTGCCCGAAGTCCGAGCCTGGCTTGGTGACGTGGCGCGGGCGGCATTTCCCGCGCTGCAGGTCAGCACCGCCGGGCGGCGCGACGAAGCCCTGGCCTGCGTGCAGCGCGGCCGGTTTGACCTGGCGCTGATCGACCTGGGCCTGCCTGATGGCAGCGGCACCGACGTGGTGGGCGCGTTGCGCCGCTACCAGCCGTCGGCCCTGCCCGTGGTGGTGACGATTTATGACGACGACGACCACCTGTTTCCGGCCTTGCAGGCCGGTGCCTTTGGTTACCTGCTGAAAGAGCAGCCCCAGGAAACGCTGGTGGCCCAGCTGCTGCGCATGACGCAGGGCGAGCCGCCGCTGTCGCCGCCCATTGCCCGCCGCGTGCTGGCCCACTTTGCCGGTGCCGGCCACCGGCGTGACGTACTGGTGCGCCAGATCGAGGCCGAGGTCAGCCTGACCGAGCGTGAAACCGAGGTGCTGCAGCGAGTGGCCAAGGGCTACACCCTGCCCGAGATCGCCCAGCAGTTCGGCCTGTCGCGCCACACGATTGCCGACTACATCAAGCAGATCTACCGCAAGCTCAATGTGTCGTCGCGCGCCGAGGCGGCGCTGGAGGCAGCGCGGCGTGGGCTGGTGAATCCATGATCGGGCGGTTGCAAGGCACCCTGGCCGAAAAGAACCCGCCGCAGGTGCTGGTGGACTGCAACGGCGTGGGCTACGAGGTGGATGTGCCCATGAGCACCTTCTATAACCTCCCAACACTCGGCGAAAAGGTGTCGCTGCTCACGCATTTCGTGGTGCGCGAGGACGCGCAGATCCTCTATGGCTTTGCCACCGCTGCCGAGCGCGAAGCCTTTCGCCAGCTCATCAAGATCAGCGGCGTGGGCCCGCGCACCGCTTTAAGCGTATTGAGCGGCATGAGCGTGGCCGACATTGCCCAGGCCGTGACCGCGCAGGACGCGGGCCGCCTGGTCAAGGTACCCGGTATCGGCAAGAAAACAGCCGAGCGGCTGCTGCTGGAGCTCAAGGGCAAGTTTGGCGCCGACATCGGCGCGGGCAGCGCCAGCGTGGCCAGCGATGCGCAGGCCGACATCCTGCAGGCGCTGGTGGCGCTGGGTTACAGCGACAAGGAAGCGGCGCTGACATTGAAGGCCCTGCCCAAGGACGTGGGCGTGAGCGAAGGCATCAAGCTCGCGCTGAAATCGCTGGCGAAGTAAATGAGCATCCAGACCGACGACTTCGCCATGCCGCATCCCAAGCGGGTGGTGTCGGCCGCGCCAGCGTCGCCCAATGAAGAGGCGATTGAGCGCGCGCTGCGCCCCAAGCTGTTTGATGATTACGTGGGCCAGGCCAAGACGCGTGAGCAGCTTGAAATCTTCATTGGCGCGGCGCGCAAGCGCGAAGAGGCGCTGGACCATGTGCTGCTGTTTGGCCCGCCGGGCCTGGGCAAGACGACGCTGTCGCACATCATTGCGCACGAGCTGGGCGTGAACCTGCGCCAGACCTCCGGCCCCGTGCTGGAAAAACCCAAGGACCTGGCCGCGCTGCTGACCAACCTGGAAAAGAACGACGTCCTGTTCATCGACGAAATCCATCGCCTGTCCCCGGTGGTGGAGGAAATCCTCTACCCTGCGCTGGAGGACTACCAGATCGACATCATGATCGGCGAAGGCCCCGCGGCGCGCAGCATCAAGCTCGACCTGCAACCGTTTACCCTGGTGGGCGCCACCACGCGCGCTGGCATGCTGACCAACCCGCTGCGCGACCGCTTTGGCATCGTGGCGCGGCTGGAGTTCTATACGGCCGAGGAGCTGGCGCGCATCGTGCGGCGCAGCGCGGGCCTGCTGAACGCGCCCATGGACGACGAGGGCGGCGTGGAGATTGCCCGCCGCTCGCGCGGCACGCCGCGCATTGCCAACCGGCTGCTGCGCCGCGTGCGTGACTATGCCGACGTGAAAGGCACGGGCCGCATCACCGCCGACATCGCGCAAAAGGCGCTGGCCATGCTGGATGTGGACCCGCAGGGCTTTGACGTCATGGACAGGAAGCTGCTGGAGGCCGTGATCCACCGCTTTGATGGCGGCCCGGTGGGGCTGGACAACATCGCCGCCAGCATCGGCGAGGAGCGCGACACGATCGAAGACGTGATCGAGCCCTACCTGATCCAGCAGGGCTACCTGCAGCGCACGCCGCGCGGGCGTATTGCCACGCTGGCTGCGTACCGCCACCTGGGTGTGGCGCCGCCTAAAACCGGCAGCGGGCTGTTCGAAGCCTGAGAGCGCACGCCATGACTTTTACGCTCCCCTCGCGTTATCGTGGCTGGTGGCTGGCAGCGGTGGCGGGCGTGGTGCTGGCATTGTGTGCTGCCGCCTGGCTGGCGCTGCGTGCACCGTTGGCTGACGTGGTGGTGGTGCGTGCCACGCCGCTGGTGCGCACGTTGCAGTTCTCGGCCCGCGTGGCCACGCTGTCGCGTGTGGACGTGGGTGCCACCATCACCGGGCGCGTGGCCAAGGTGCGCGTGACCGAAGGCGCCCAGGTGCGTCAGGGTGATGTGCTGCTGGAGCTGGAGGGCGATGAATTGCGCGCTGCACTGGCGCAGGCCGTGGCTGCCGAGCGGCAGGCCCAGGCGCGGCTGGCGGGCCTGCGCGGCAGCGGCCGCCAGGCGGCGCGCGCCGCGCTGGCGCAGGCGGATGCCACGGTGCGCGCGGCCGAGGCCGAGCTGCTGCGCGCCCAGCAACTGGTGGCCCAGGGTTTTGTGAGTGCCTCGCGGCTGGACGACGCGCGCCGCGCGGTGGACGTCGCCCGGGCCCAGCGCGACAGCGCACGCGCCCAGACCCAGGCCAACGACGACAACGGCACCGATGTGCTCCAGGCCGAAGCGCAACTGGGCGCTGCCCGCGCCGCCACGCAGTCTGCGCGCGCGCGGCTGGCGCAGGCGCAGGTGCTGGCGCCCGCTGATGCGCGGGTGCTGTCGCGCCAGGTCGAGCCCGGGCAGATCGTGCAGCCCGGCAAGGCTTTGATGAGCCTGGCGCTGGCTGGGCCGACCCAGCTGGAGGCGCAGGTGGACGAGCGTTTCCTCGACCAGCTGCAAACTGGGCAGAAGGCCGCCGTGGTGGCAGACGCTTTTGCCGGCCAGCGCTTCACGGCCAGTGTGCTGACCATTGCGCCAGCCGTGGACGCGCAGCGTGGCGCGATTGAGGTCAAGTTCGCACTCGACGCACAGCCCCCCGCCTACCTGCGCGAGGACATGACCCTGTCGGTGGAGGTGGAGACCGCGCGGCGTGAGCGCACCCTGGTGCTGCCGCTGGCCGCCTTGCGTGCCGCCACGCCCGGTGCGTCGGCGTCCGTGCTGGTGCTGCGTGATGGCCGCGCGCAAACGGTGGGCATCACGCCGGGCCTGCGCACGCTGGATGCGGTGGAAGTGCTGCAGGGCCTGGCTGAAGGTGACGCCGTGGTGGTGGGTGGCTCGTTCCAGGTCGGCCAGCGCCTGCGCGCGCGTGAGGCGCCGTGGCAACCCGGCGGCGCCGTCCTGGGCGCCCCAAAGGCCGACGCCGGCGCGGCCCTGACCAACGCGATGGGCCGCTGAGGCGCAGGGCCATGGTTGTGAACTTCGGGTTTGAGCTGCAAGTGGCGCTGCGCTTCCTGCGTGAGGGCCGCAAGCAGACGCTGCTGATCATCGTGGGCGTGGCTGCCGGTGTGGCGGTGATTGCCTACATCTCTGCGCTCATCAGCGGCCTGCAGGGCAGCACCCTGACCAAGACCCTGGGCGCCCAGGCCCATGTGAGCGTGCGTGCGCCCGACGATCTGGTGCTGCCCGCGCGTGCCGGCATGCCGGGCACCACGGCGCTGACAGAAACCCAGCCGCGCGCGCAGCGCCTGCGCTCGGTGGCCAACTGGCAAGCCCTGGTGCCGCTGCTGGAAGCCCAAAACGCCATCGCCGGGGTTTCACCCATGGTCTCGGGCGCCGGCCTGGCGCTGCGCGGCGAGGCCACGCAGGCGATAGCCCTGCTGGGCGTGGACCTGGACCGCTACGACCGCGTGGTGGGGCTGCGCGGCAAGGTTGTCAGTGGCGTGGCACGGCTGGCCCCGGGCGAGGCCATCGTGGGCCGCGAGCTCGCGTCGGATCTGGGCGTGCGGGTGGGCGACCGCATGACCGTGCAGACCGGCGCTGTGAACGATTCGGTACGCGTGACCGCGCTGGTGGATCTGGGCGTGAAGGACCTGAACCGGCGCACCGTCATCGTGCCGCTGCGCGCCGCGCAGAACCTGCTGGGCCTGCCCGGTGGGGCCACCAGTCTGGACCTCACGCTCAAGGATGTGTGGAGCGCGCAGGCGCTGGCCGAGAGCCTGCGCGGGCAGTACCCCTACAAGATCGAAAGCTGGCAGGAAAGCAATGCGCAGCTGGTGTCCGCGCTCAATGCGCAATCGGTCAGCACGACGCTGATCCGTGGGGTGGTGCTGGTGGTGGTGGTGCTGGGCATTGCCAGCGTGCTGGTGGTCTCCGTGGTGCAAAAGCGCCGCGAAATCGGCATCCTGCGGGCGATGGGGGCCACGCGTGGCCAGGTGCTGCGCGTGTTCCTGGTGCAGGGGGCGATCGTTGGCGCGCTGGGCTCGGTGCTGGGGATTGCGCTGGCAGTGCTGATGATCTGGCTGTTCACGCAATTCGTGCGTGGCTCGGACGGCCTGCCGCTATTCGCCATCACGCTGCCGGCCGCAACCGCGCTGCAGGTGGCGCTGATTGCCACGGTGTGTGGTGTGCTGGCCGCCATTGCGCCGGCGCGTGCCGCCGCCGCCATGGACCCGGCCCAGGCCATCCGGATCTGACGTGATGAACCCGGGCCAGGGCAGCAACGCGCTGATTGAACTCGACGCGGTCCGCAAGAGCTACAACATCGGCCAGCCCAACGAGGCCGAGGTGCTGCACAGCCTGGGCCTGCGCGTGACGCGGGGTGAATTTGTGGCGTTGATGGGGCCGTCAGGCTCGGGCAAAAGCACGCTGCTGAACATCATTGGCCTGCTGGAACGCATGACCGCCGGCAGCTACAAGCTGCTGGGCGAGGAAGTGCATGGGCTGGACGACGCCACGCTGACGTTGCGCCGGCGCACCACGCTGGGTTTTGTGTTCCAGTTCCACCACCTGCTGCCAGCCTTTACCGCGCTGGAAAACGTGACCCTGCCCGCGCTGATGAGCGAGGGCCATGTGAGCGCCACCCAACTGGCCCGCGCGCGCGACCTGCTGGCCGCCGTGGGCCTGTCCAAGGCCATGGGCAAGCGCCCCGGGGAATTGTCGGGCGGCATGCAGCAGCGCGTGGCGATTGCGCGCGCGCTGGTGATGGACCCGCCACTGGTGCTGGCCGACGAACCGACCGGCAACCTGGACACCGCCTCGGCCGACGACGTGTTTGCACAGCTGCGCCGCATGCATGCCGAGCGCGGCACCTCGTTTGTGGTGGTCACCCACGACCCGCGCCTGGCCGCGCGCTGCGACCGGCTGGTGGAGCTGATTGATGGGCGGATTGCGCGCGATGAGCCTGTCGCGCACCCGGGTTGACTGCGAACGGAACCGATGTGCGCTAACGTGCTGACATCAGGTGGCGAACGAGCAGGATCTGCGCCGCATAGTAGGTGCTGAGCACCCCTACCTGCGCCATCGGCAAGGGTGACACAAACTTGTTCACCGCCAGCAGTGAGTCGCTGAGCATGAAAAAGCCCGCACCGATCGCTACGCCGACGGCGGCGCCATCGCGAAGCACCGTGGCGCGGCCAATCGCCTGCGCCGCCATCAGCGCAATCACGACCACATAGGCGGCCACCGGCACGCGCAGCGCGGCGGGCAGGCCACCCGCCCACAAAAAGGCGTACATGGCCGCACCCACAGCCAGCGTGATACCCAACGCACGGCGGCTGGGGAACCACCGCTGCCCCAGCCGGAACAGGGCGATGTACGCCAGGTGCGCGATCAGGAATGAAACCAGGCCGGGAATGAAATAACCGGGGAACATCAGGAACACATCGCCCGCCAGCGACATGGCCAGCGCGCCCAGCAACAGCGCATCAAACCTGCCCAGCTTCATGACACCGCCCGCGCGCAGCAACACAAACGCCATGGCCAGCACCATCGTCAACGGCTTGAAGATGCGGTGCAGGTCAATGAAGCCCAGCGCCGCCGTGGCCGTGGCCAGCGCGGCGGATTCGACCATCAAGGCTTCGGTCATGGTGATGCGCCCCTGCATCACCGCGCCAATGGCCCACAGGCTGGCCGCCAGCACGCCCAGCCACACGGCGGATTGCGAAAGCGGCATGCCGTCGGCAAACCACAGGAACGCCGCCACGCCCTGCAGCAGCACCATGAACTGCGCCGCGCCAAACCACATGACCGCGCGGCTCATGGGCGGGTGGTAGCGCTCCAGGCGCTGCAGGTCGAATGGCGGCGCGGGAAAACGCTGCGCCACATCGGCCGGCCGCCAGCCCGGCGGCTTGAACCACACGCGCAGCTTGTCGGCCCAGCTGCGCGCATGCCATGAATCCTTCAGCAGGGCCCAGTACACCTCGGCGTTGGACCACAGCGGGTCCCAGCTGTTCAGCGGCTTGCGCGTGCCGTACACGCATTTTTCGTCCTCTTCCTTGAAGCTGCCGAAGAGGCGGTCCCAGATGATGAGGATACCGCCGTAATTGCGGTCCAGGTAGCGGTCGTTCACCGCGTGGTGCACGCGGTGGTTGGACGGGCTGCAGAACCAGCGGTCAAACCAGCCCAGCTTCTTGACATGCTCGGTATGCACCCAGAACTGATAGAGCAGATCGACCAGCGCCACCACGCCAAACACCAGCGGCGGCACACCGGCCACCGCCATGGGCACATAGAACACCCAGCCCAGCAGCGCGCCCGAGCTGGTCTGGCGCAGCGCGGTGGACAGGTTGTAGTCCTGGCTCTGGTGGTGCACCACATGCGCTGCCCAGAACACCGCGCTCTCGTGGCCCGCGCGGTGCAGCCAGTAATAGCAGAAGTCATAAAACACCAGCGCCAGCAGCCAGCCGTACCAGGTGGTCCAGAACGCGGTGTCGGGCCAGATCGCCACGCTGGAATAGATGGCGGTGTAGATGCCCACGCGAAACAGCCGCGTGAACACCGCGCTGATCTGGCTCAGCATGCCCAGGCTGATGCTGTTGATGGCGTCGTTCAGCCGGTAGGTGTTGCGCGCCTTCTTGTGCCCCCAAGCAAATTCAATGGCGATCAGCAGAAAGAAAACCGGGGTGGCAAGGACGATGATCTGGCTCGGGCTCATCCCGCCATTCTCAGCCCGATCAGGTCAGCGCGCCTCTGGCGTCAACCCTGATGATCTTTTCAACCTTGCCGCTGCGCAGGCCGCCGCTTACGCCGATCATGAAGTTGTGCAGGTTGACCGTCGGGTCGCAGTGGCCGGGGATGAGCCACAGGTAGCGGCCCAGGGCCGGCAGGCGCTGGCCGCTGGCGGCGGTGCGCAGGATGCCGTGTTCGTCGCCGCCATTGAAGTAGTCCAGCGCGCTGCTTTCGTCAAACGCATGCACGCGCGGCAGGCCGGAATCAATGGCATGGCTCTTGTGCCCCGCGTCGCACACCGCGTGGGTGGCACAGGTGCTGATGACCTGCGTCTTGACGAACAGCGCATGCTCGAAGTTCGGCTGCGCCGGGTCGCGCTCGTTTTGCGCGTAGTCGGCGTCCATGAACATGAACGAGCCCGCCTGCAGCTCGCCATAGACGCCGCTGGCGGCCTCCAGCACCAGGCTGCCCGTGCCCGCGCCGGTCACCAGGTCCACGGGCACGCCCTGCGCCTCGATGAGCTTGCGGGTGAATACCACGTCGTCCACCGCAATGCCAATGGCATCGCGCCGTTCCTGCGCGGTGCGCAGGTGCTGCGCCCGCCCGTGGTAGGCCTGCAGCCCGGCAAAGCGCAGCGCGGCGTGCTTGCGGATCTCCAGCGCCAGCGGCACCGCGGCGCCGCCGGGCGGCACGCCGCAACGGCGCTGGCCCACGTCGATTTCCACGAACACATCGATCACCGCGGCCTGGCCGTGGCGCGTGCGCGCGTCGTTCATGGCCTGGGCCAGGCGCGTCACGCCTTCTTCGCTGTCCACGGCAATGGCCAGCCGGCCGCGCACGGCGGCCAGCTGGTGCGCCAGCGCCGCCACGCGCGCCAGCTTGTGCGGCGCAATGACTTCGTTGCTGATGTACACGTCGGTCACGCCGCCAGCCACCATGGCCTCGGCCTCGGCGGTCTTCTGCACGCACACGCCAATGGCACCGGCCTGCATCTGCAGCCGTGCAATGGCCGCGCTCTTGTGCATCTTGGCGTGCGGGCGCCAGCGGATGTTGTGCTTCTTCGCAAAGTCGGCCATGCGCGCCAGGTTGCGCTGCATCGCGTCCAGGTCCACCACCAGCGCGGGGGTGTCAATGGCCTGCACGGGCTGGCCCACCAGCTCGCGCAGTGCGTCGGGAACGGCTTCCTTCCTGGCGTCGGCTCGGGGCTCAGGTGTGGGTTTCATCGCGGGTTTCCTGCTCCAGGTGGCGGGTATCGGCCCAGCCCACCAGTGAAAAGCCCTGGGGCGTCCACAGCAGCCGGTTGATGGACGCGTTGCCCAGCTGCCAGGTGCGCGGCGCCTGCAGCTCCTGGCCCGTGGCGATGCGGTACAGCACGTCCAGCACGCCGCCGTGGGCCACCAGCACGATCTGCTCGCCCATGTGCTGGCGCGCCAGCGCCTGTGCCGTCTGCAGGATGCGCTCGCGCAACACCAGCAGCGATTCGCCGCCTTCGGGCGCCCATTCGGGCACGCGCTTGCGCCAGGCCCGCGCGTCCTCGGGCCAGGCCATGTCGATCTCGGTGAAGGTCTTGCCCTCGAACACGCCAAAGCTGCGCTCGCGCAGGCCGGTGTGCGCCACCACGCTTAAGCCCACCGTCTGTGCAATGGCGCCGGCTGTGGTGTGGGCGCGCTTCAGGTCGCTGGCGTACACCGCCGCGATGGGCTCGCCCGCCAGGGCGGCGGCCACGCGCTGCGCCTGCCACAGGCCGGTGTCGTTCAGGGGGATGTCCAGGTGGCCCTGGATACGGGTGTCCACGTTCCAGGCGGTTTCGCCGTGGCGTATGGCAATGATGCGGGTGGCTTCCAAGATCGGGCTTGTCCGTGGGTTGTGTTGTCGTGGCGGTGGGTTCAGCGCGCGGGCACCTGGATGTTGACACGGCGCACGCCCTGCGGCGCGGCGGGAAAGCCCTGCAACGCCGCATCAAACATCGCGGGGATCACGGCGGCATTGTCCGTCCAGGGGCCGTCGCTGACGGCGTGGCTTTCATACACCACCTTCTGCGTGGCCAGCTCGCGCAGGATCACGCTGGCCTCGCGCCGGTACCAGGGCTGTTCCATGCGGGCAAACAGCGACACACCGTGCGGCCCCGGCCCGCTAAAAACGCCCACCCCGAAGCCGCCGCCCCAGCCGTCCCACGGGTCGGCCCAGGGCGACAGGATGCGCTGCACGCGCGCTGCCACCTGCACGCTGTAGCGCGGCGCGGCGTCGTCGCGCTTCAAGCCGGCGCGGAACAGGGCCGGATCGGCCCAGGCTTCCACCTGGTCCTGCTGGGCGTTCTGCTGCGAAGGCAGCCGCTCGAAGCGGTAGGCCGCGTTGGCCGGCACGGCGGGCAGGCTGGAGAAACTGCGCACTTCGTTGTCCAGCTGGAAGGTGGACGCGCAACCAGTGATGAACAGGGCCAGCGCCAGCAGCGCAAGGCGGCGAAGGGCAGGGGCGAGAAACGGGTGTGGCATGAATGACCTCCGGTGAGCAGCCCGCGCGGCCCGGCTCAGAGGCGAACGACTTGCAGGCCCGGCAAAGTGGGCGCGGCCGGAAAATCCTCGGTGTCAAACGCCTTGTCACCGTCTTCGCTGGCCACGCCGGTGGCTTTCAGACCCTTGAAGTCGTAGTGTGTTCCGTCCGCCAGGTGCGAAGGCACGACATTTTGTAACGCACTGAACATGTTCTCGATGCGCCCGGGGTGCTTCTTGTCCCATTCGCGCAGCATGGCGCCCACCTGCTTGCGCTGCAGGTTCTCCTGGCTGCCGCACAGCGTGCAGGGAATGATGGGGAACTGCTTGTGCTCGGCCCAGCGGATCAGGTCCTTCTCGGGCACATAGGCCAGCGGGCGGATCACGATGTGCTTGCCGTCGTCGCTGACCAGCTTGGGCGGCATGCCCTTGAGCTTGCCGCCAAAGAACATGTTCAGGAAGAAGGTCTGCAGCATGTCGTCGCGGTGGTGGCCCAGCGCGATCTTGGTGGCGCCCAGCTCGTCGGCCACGCGGTACAAAATGCCGCGGCGCAGCCGGCTGCACAGGCTGCACATCGTCTTGCCCGGCGCGATCTTGTCCTTGACGATGGAATAGGTGTCCTGGTTCTCGATGTGAAACGGAATGCCCAGGGCCGTGAGGTACTCCGGCAGGATGTGCTCGGGAAAGCCGGGCTGCTTCTGGTCCAGGTTGACGGCGACGATGGAAAAGTTGATGGGCGCGCGGGCCTGCATCTTCAGCAGGATGTCCAGCATCCCATAGCTGTCCTTGCCGCCGGACAGGCACACCATGACCTTGTCGCCCTCTTCAATCATGTTGAAGTCCACGATGGCCTGGCCCATCAGCCGGCACAGGCGCTTTTCCAGCTTGTGCGTCTCGCGCTCGATCTTCAGGTCGCGCGAGGGCGGGGCGCCAGCGGGGGCGGGGTCGTTGTCAATCCAGACGGCACTCATGGGAGCGATTGTCTCACTGGCAGGAAAAACCGGCGCCGCTACCATTGCCTGATTTACGGAGCTAGCCATGTCTACAGGCGCCATCATCACGGTTCTGGCGAACATTCCCTGGGGTCAGGTCATCGACAACGCGCCCAAGGTCGCGGATGGCGCGGCCCGGTTGTGGGGCGCCGTCACCGGGTCACGCAAGCCGGCGGCGCCAGAGCCTGGCGCCCAGCCCCTGTCAGAAACAGACCGGTTGAAAACAGAGGTGGCTGCGCTGGAGTCGGCCACCCTTGCGCTGCAGGAGCAGATGCGCGCTTCGTCTGAGCTGATCAAGGCCCTGGCCGACCAGAACACACAGCTGGTGCAACGTGTGGAAATGAACCGCGTCCGCCTGATGCGCGTCAGCGTTGTGGCGGGGGTGGTTGGGCTGTTGCTGGCTGCTGCCGTGGTCTATCTGTTCCTGCAGGCCTGAGAGCGGCACGGCCGGACGAGTCAACGGGCGTTTGCTGGGCCGCTCAGTCCTTTGAGGTACTCCGCATACAACGCCGCGCTGTCGCCGGGCTTTTCCATCATGGGCAAATGGCCCACGCCCGGCAGCGTGAACACGCGGGCCTGGGGCAGGCGCTCGCGCAGCACGCCCGCGCCAGACACATCGAACACCTGGTCATCCGTTCCCCACAGGGCCAACACGGGCTGCTTGACCTGCGCGATGCGCGCGTCCAGCAGATAGCGGTCCTTGAGCTGGGCATTCCACAGCCGCTGGTTCGAGGCTGCCAGGCGCAGCGCATCCATTTCGGCGGACTTGAGGATGGGGTAGGGCAAAAACGGCGGCTGGGCAAACACCAGCTGCATCATGGCGTCGAACTCTGCCCGGTCACGCGCTACCAGGGGGGCGCGGCCGGCGTTGATTTGCCGGTCCATCGCGCTGGGCCGGGGCGAGCGGATGCCGTGGGGCGAGCCGATGAAGGCCACGCTGTGCACCCGGCCGGGGTGCTGGGCCGCCAGCAGCGCCGCGATGGTGCCGCCCATGGAACTGCCGGCCAGGTGGGCCTGGGCAATGCCCAGCGCATCCATGAATGCCAGCAGGTAGCGCACCTGGGCGTCGTAGTCATAGGCCTGGCCGTCCAGCTGCCCTGTTTCGCCAAAGCCCGGCAGGTCGGGCACGATGATGCGGTGCTGGCCCGGCAAGGCCCGTGCAAAATCAACCCAATGGTCCTTCTCGGCAAAGATTCCGTGCAGCAGCAACACCGGCACCCCCTTGTCACTGCCCTGGCCGCTCCCGTTCCCGTTGTCCAGGTAATGGATGCGGTGCGGCCCCACGCTGACCGTCTTTTCGCTCAGGCCGGCGGTAGCCCGGTTGGCCGCGAGCAGCGGCGGCTTGAGCAATGCAGGCAGGCCGTACCAGGCAGCCGCCAGCAAGGCGGCCAGCACCGCGGCAAGGGCCAGGGCGGTATGTTTGACTTTCACGGAACGCTCCATTCGGTTGTGTGCGGGCGCAAGGCTACCGGCAAGGGCACCGCAAAACTTGCAGGTTTGGGCTATGCCAGCCGCTAATGCCCTGGTGCTGGGCGCCGACCGGGCGCTGTACCTGGGCGACATGCCAGCCACCGGGCTGCACCGCCATGCGTGCCCTGTCTTCCTGCTGGGCCTGTCGGGCCGGTTTGCGCTGCACCTGCCCGGCGTGGGGGTGGTGACGTGCCACAGCGCGCTGGTCGATACCGGCGTCGGGCATGTGTTTGACCCGCAGGGCGAGCAGGTGGCCGTGATGTACCTGGAGCCCGACGCGCCAGAGACCCGCGCGCTGCTGCCCTGGCTGGCGCGCAACGGTGGCGTGATGCTGGACCCAGCCGTGCGCGTGGGCTCGCGCAGCGTGGTGCACGCCCGCCTGTGCAGCTTTGATCTACCCGCCCTGCTGGCATTCACGCTGGATGCCGCCGCCCCGCTGGACCCGCGCATCGCCCAGGGCATCCGCGTCTTGCGCCAGGGCGGAGGCGCCACCGTCAACCGCAACACGGCGGCTGCGGCGGCGCACCTGTCGGCGTCGCGCTTCAACCACCTGTTCCGCCAGGAGGCGGGCGTGAGCTTTCGCAGCTACCGGGTGTGGGCGCAGGTGCGCTCGGCGCTGGCGGGCCTGGCCACCTCGCCCCGCCTGACCGACGCCGCGCTGGAAGGCGCGTTCACCGATTCATCCCACTTCAGCCGCACCTTCCGCCAGACCTTCGGCATGACGCCATCCAGCGTGCTCAAGCCGCTGCGCAGCGTGACGTTGGTGCAGGGGCGGTGAGGTTTGTTGCTGACTTATACGCGCCCTTTTTATACGCGCCCTTTGATGCGTTTGCCGCTGCCAGCTTGTGCCTGCGCCAGCAACTCATCCCAATCGTCTGGCGGATGGCCGCTTTGCAGCATTTTCCGGAACACCCGGTAGGCGTCATCGCTGCTCTCGTACGCCCGCTTGGTGTCCTCGTCGTTGACCCAGGCGAGCACGATGACCTTGCTTGCCGCGTGATAGCGAAAGAACAGCCGGTACTGCTGGAAAAATTTGGCACGTAACCAGTGCTTGTGCTCTTCGCCCAGGGTGTTTCCTTGCCGATACTCCGCGCGCGTCGGGTCCTGCGGAATCACGTCAAAGGCCAGCTTGGTGATCGCCGCAAGTCGCTTGGCAGCGTTCTTCTTCACGTAGCCAACGGGGTCTTTTTTCTTGAATGCCTCGGTCTGGCGGATCAGCGCCTCAAGCTGGGCGGTAAACAGTGGGTGTGCAAAAACGGCCCAGCCGTGGATGAATGCGGGTACAGGCTGGCTCCGGCTCATTCGTCATCCGCAGACAGCGCAGCATCCAGATCGATTTCAATGCCGCTGGTCAGCGACTGCAGATGCTGCACCAGGCGCGCGTCAACGGCATGCAGGCGCTCCGGATGGCGGGCCATGTCGCTGGCGAGAAAACCCAAAAACTGACCCAGCACAGGGTCTTCGCCACCAGTATCCCCGGCCCGCGTCAGCACCACATCCCCACCCGGACGGATGGTGTAGTGGAGCTTGTCGCGCTTGCCCAGACGGAGGGCGCGGCGCACCGTCTCGGGTACGGTGGTCTGGTAGCGGTCGGTCAGTGTGGATTCGACCTGGAGTGCGGCGGCCATGGTGGTTCCAGTCAAGGTGGCAGAGATAGCTCGTATGGTAATGCAAATGCATTGTCTTGTCTTGACAAGAGCTTGCCAGACGCCGGCGTCACCTCACCACTGCCCCGTCTCCACCCGTATCGCCACTTCGCAGTCGTCAAAGATCTCCAGCTTGGCGATCTTCACGCGCACGCCCAGCACGCCGGGCAGCTGGATCAGGCGCTGGGCCAGTTTGCCGATCAGGCTCTCCAGCAGGTTCACATGCTCGGCGGTGCATTCGTCGATGATGATCTGGCGCACCTTGCGGTAATCCAGCACATGGGTGATCTCGTCGTCGCGCGGGCGCAGGTCCTGCGTGCCCAGGTTCAGCTCGGCGTCCACCAGGATGGGCTGCGGCGCGGTCTTTTCAAAATCAAGAATGCCCAGGTTCGCGTCAAAGCGCAGCCCGGTGAGGGTGAGGGTCTGGTTGCCTTTGGTCAGCATGGTCCGGGCTTTACATCAGCGAAAAATCGCGGTCGAACTTCATCAAGTGCTGGCCGCCATCCACCAGCAGCGTGGTGCCGGTGATGGAGTTGTTTTCCAGCGCAAACTTTACGGTCGCCGCCACGTCGGCGGCGGTGGACGACCGGCCCAGGGGCGACAGCCTGTGCAGCGCCTGGAATTTTTCGTCGCTCAGCATGTGGCTCGTCAGCGTGAGGCCCGGCGCCACGCCCACCACGCGCAGCGCGGGCGCAAAGGCCTGCGCCATCAGGGTGTTGGCCGCCTCCAGCGCGGCCTTGGACAGCGTGTAGCTGAAAAAGTCCGGGTTGGGGTTCCACAGCTTCTGGTCCAGCAGGTTCACCACCGCGCCACTGGCGCCGCGCTGCGTCACATGCGCGTGCAGGGCCTGGGCCAGCAGCACGGCCGCGCCGGTGTTGGTGTGCAGGTGCGCGTCCAGCGCGGCAAAGCTGAACGAGCCCGCGGTGTCGTGCTCGAACAGCGACGCGCTGTTCACCACCGCATCCACGGCGCCCATCTGCGCCGCCACCGTGGGCAGCAAGGCGCGCACGGCAGTTTCATCGCCCAGGTCGGCCTGGAAGGTGGCCGCGCCCGGCGTCAGCGCGGCGCATTCGGCGGCTGTGGCCTGTGCCTCGGCCTGCGAGCCGCGGTAGTGCACCGCCACGCGCCAGCCACCGGCGGCCAGCGCCAGCGCAATCGCGCGGCCCAGCCGTTTGGCGGCGCCGGTCACGATCACGGTACGGGGGGCGGCTGAAGACATTCGGGGACAATCCACGGGTGACACAACAAGACCGCAGTTTAACGAGCGCTATGCAGGCCCTGATGCAGCGCGCCATCAGCCAGGCCGGTGGCTGGATCCCTTTTGACCGTTTCATGGCGCTGGCGCTGTACGCGCCGGGGCTGGGCTATTACGCGAACGATTCACGCAAGTTCGGCCTGATGCCTGAATCGGGCAGCGACTTTGTGACGGCGCCCGAGCTGTCGCCCTTGTTCGGCAAGGCACTGGCCGCGCAGGTGGCCCAGGCGCTGGACGCCACCGGCACGCGCGAGGTGTGGGAATTTGGCGCCGGCTCCGGCGCGCTGGCGCTGCAGCTGCTGGATGCCCTTGGCGACAAGGTGGACCGCTACACCATCGTGGACCTGTCTGGCACGCTGCGCGCGCGCCAGCAGCAGACGCTGGCCGCGCACGCGCCGCGCGTGCACTGGGCCAGCGAGCTGCCCGAGGCGCTGCACGGCGTGGTGGTGGGCAACGAGGTGCTGGACGCCATGCCGGCCAGGCTGCTGGTGCGCAGCGCCGGCGTGTGGCATGAGCGCGGCGTGGCCTGGCATGATGGCCGGCCCGTGTTTGCCGACACCCCCACGGACCAGCGCCCGCCGGTGGACATTGACGGCGCGCACGACTACCTGACCGAAATCCACCCCCAGGCCGAAGCCTTCATGCGCACGCTGGCCGACCGGCTGCAGCGCGGCGCGGCGTTCTTCATCGACTACGGGTTTGGTGAATCGGAGTACTACCACCCGCAGCGCCACATGGGCACGCTGATGTGCCACCGCGCCCACCAGGCTGACACCGACCCGTTGGCGGATGTGGGACTGAAGGACATCACCGTCCACGTCAACTTCACCGGCGTGGCCCTTGCCGCGCAGGAGGCCGGTCTGGGCACGATCGGTTACACCAGCCAGGCCCGCTTCCTGATGAACTGCGGCATCGTGGGCCTGATGGAGCAGGCCACGCTGGCCGGGCGCAGCCACGCGCTCAAGCTGCTCAACGAGCACGAAATGGGCGAACTGTTCAAGGTCATAGCGCTGTCGCCGCAGGCCGGCTGGGAGCCGCTGGGCTTTGCCAGCGGTGACCGCAGCCACACACTGTGAGCGCCAGCGCCCCTATGATGGCCGCATGATCCGCTGGCTCATCGTCATCTTTCTCGCGCTCATGCTCATCAGCTGGTTCACGCCGCTGCTGCAGAAGCTGGGCGTGGGCAAGCTGCCGGGGGATTTCCGCTTCCGGCTGTTTGGCCGTGAATGGTTCATACCGCTCAGCTCCACGCTGATCCTGAGCATGGTGGCTGCGCTGATCGCGCGCTTTGTCTGAGGGGCATTGGCAGGCATGCGCGCGTGCATCGACATCGGCGGGACCAAGGTGGCAGTCAGCCTCGCGCCCGATGCGGTGGCTGCGCCGGGCACGGGCGCGCCACCGCCGCTTGAAGCCCGCCGCACCGAGCCCACCGCCAAGACCGGTGACAACGCCGCACTGGCCCGCCAGGTGCTGCGCCTGGTGGACGAGGCGTGCGCCGAAGCGGGCGTGGCCCCCGCTGCCATCACTGCCGCCGGCGTGTCGTCCTGCGGCCCTTTCGTGTTGAATGCCGGCCAGATCGAGCTGGCCGCGCCCAACATCTGCGGCGGCCTGGCCGGCCCGGCGCGCGGCCTGCCCAATGACTGGCACAGCGCGCCGCTGGAGGCGCCGCTGCGCCAGCGCTTTGCCAGCCTGCGGATTGAAAACGACTGCATCGCCGCGCTGGAGGCCGAGCGCCGCTGGGGCGCATTGCAGGGCCTGGACCACTGCGCCTATGTCACCTGGAGCACCGGCATCGGCGTGGGCCTGTGCGTGGATGGGCGGGTGCTGCGCGGCAAGCACGGCAATGCCGGCCATGCGGGCCACATGTTCGTGAGCGACGACGACAGCCACGCCCTGTGCGGCTGCGGCAATGTGGGCGATGTGGAGGGCCTGGTGGCCGGCAATGCGTTCGAGCGGCGCTTCGGCCAGGGCGCGGCCGCGCTGCTGGACGCCGCCGCCGCGGGCGACGCCACGGCGCTGGCGCGTGTGGATGCGCTGTGCCGCGTGCTGGGGCGCATGCTCTACAACCTGGTGGCCACGCTGGACCTGCAGCGCATCAGCCTGGGGGGCAGCGTGTTCTGGCACCACCGCGCGCTGCTGCTGGCGCGCCTGCAGGCACAGATCGATGGCCGGCTGCCCGCGCTGACGGCCGGCGCGCAGCTGGTGCCGGCCGGGCTGGGCCTGGGCGTGGGTGACTACGCGGCGCTCGCGTTGCTGAGCTGATCAGTCCTCGATCTGCCACAGCCCAGTGCATTTGCGGCAGCGCACCTGCATGCGCTGGTTGCGGCGGTCTTCTTCCACCACCTCGAACCGGCCGTATTCGTCGCAGCTGGGGCAACTGGCCTGGTTGGCAATCACCTCGGCATGGCCCAGCAGCATCAGGTAGCGCCGCAGCGCCCACAGCCCGATGAGCGCGCTGGCGATGATGAACAGCACGTCCATGAGCTTTTCTTCCAGGGTGCCGCCACGAAACGCCTCGAAGCTGCCCAGCATGGCAATGGTGGCCAGCAGCGCCAGCACCATGTGGGCATGGCTGGACAGCAGTTCGCGCTCGTACCACTTGCGAAAGCCGACCTTGCGGATGCCATCGGCCAGCGGGTGGTTGAGGTAGTTGCGCTGCGGTGAGCCCATGCGCCCATCATCGCAAAAGCCATGCCAAACCCCGCGGGCGCCGGGAGCAACCCGCGGATTCAGTCGGACAAGCCCGTGGGCAGCGCGGCGGCCACGGCGGCCACGCGCGCACGGTGGATCTTCTCGCCCACCTGCGGGCCCCTGGCGCCGGCGTCTGCTGCCTGTTGTGCAATCACGGCGGTCACGACGGACTGCGCCGCCGCCAGCGCCGCCAGCAGCCGGGGGCGCTGCGGGTAGGGGCTGTCCTGCAGGCCCAGGCGGCCGCGCGCGTCGCATTCGCAGGCTAGCAGCACCTGGGCAAACCGGTCGGGCTTGCGCAGCGCGTCGCAGCGCTCCAGCAGCCGCACCAGTGCCGCCGCGTTGAAGCCGCCGCTGCGGTGGATGTTGCCGTGTTCGCGCGCCACCACGTCCGCCAGCTCGCGGCATTCCACCGGCACACGCAGGCGTTCGCACACGCCGCGCAGCAGCCGCGCGCTGCGCTCTTCGTGGCCGATGTGGCGTGGCAGCACGTCGGCGGGCGTGGTGCCCTTGCCCAGGTCGTGGCCCAGGCAGGCAAAGCGCGTGGCCAGCGGCGCCTGCAGCTGCGCGCTCATGTCCAGCACCATCATCAGGTGCACGCCGGTGTCCACCTCGGGGTGGTATTCGGGCCGCTGCGGCACGCCCCACAGGCGGTCTACCTCGGGCAGCAGCCGCGCCAGCGCGCCGCATTCGCGCAGCACCTCGAACATGCGCGATGGCCGGGGCGCCATCAGCCCCCGCGCCAGCTCCTGCCACACGCGCTCGGCCACCAGCGCATCCACCTCGCCGTCGTCCACCATGTGCTTCATGAGCGCCATGGTTTCCGGCGCCACGGTAAAGCCGTCCAGCCGCGCGGCAAAGCGCGCCAGGCGCAGGATGCGCACAGGGTCTTCGCCGAAAGAGTCCGTGACATGGCGCAGCACGCGCGCCTTCAGGTCGCGCTGGCCGCCGTACGGGTCCACCAGGCCCTCATGGCCGGTGGCGCCAGCGGCCTGCGCAATCGCATTGATGGTCAGGTCGCGCCGCGCCAGGTCCTGCTCCAGCGTGACGCCGGGGTCGGCATGGATGGCAAAGCCCTGGTAGCCGCGCGCCGTCTTGCGCTCGGTGCGGGCCAGCGCGTATTCCTCTTTGGTTTTCGGGTGCAGGAAGACGGGGAAGTCCTTGCCCACGGGCAGGTAGCCCTGCTGCATCAGCTCTTCGGGCGTCGCGCCCACGACGACCCAGTCGTGGTCGTTGACGGGGTGGCCCAGCAGGGCATCTCTGACTGCGCCGCCGACTCGGTAGATTTGCATTTGGGTCAGTTTAGCGGGGTGGCTTTTTGTTTTGTCTTTTGTGTTTTTGTTGGTTGTTCATAGACCTCTGTTTTCCCCCCTATCCCCCCCGCCCCCTTTCACCCCCGCCGGGGTGAAAGGGGGAGCCCTGATTTGATTTCAGCGCGCCGGACACCTGAAGAATCGGGGTGAGGCTGCGATACACCCATGCACACCACGGCCCATGCCTGCAGTTGGGGCGGTGGCCATCTGGTTTGTCAGCCACTGCCCCAACTGCAGGCAAGGGCCGTGGCGGACCTGATGCGTACCGCAGCGCCACCCCGATTCTTCAGCTCGCCGGAGGCCAACTTCAGGATCCAGGCTCCCCCTTTCACCCCGGCGGGGGTGAAAGGGGGCGGGGGGGATAGGGGGGAAAACAGAGGTCTATGAACAACCAACCAAAACAAAAACCAAACCCAAAAAGCTCATCTCGAAATCCGGTAAGGCTCGTCAAAGTCAATGAAGTCTTTTTCAGCCAGCGCATCATCCATCCACGCCTTCACACCCGGCAGCGCACACACGCGGCGGATGTAGTCTGTGATGTGGCCGGGCACGGGCAGGGCGTAGTTGCGGATGCGCATGCACACCGGGGCGTAGTACGCGTCGGCAATGGTGAATTCGCCAAACAGCATCGGGCCCTTGTGTGCTTCCAGCAGCTGCGTCCACATGTCGATGATGCGCTGCACGTCGGCGCGCACCGCGGCCTGGTCGCGCCAGGCAATGGCGCCCGCCGTGGCCAGCTGGGCTTCGATGTTCATCGGGCAGGCATTGCGCAAGGCGCCAAAGCCCGAATGCATTTCGGCGCAGACGCTGCGCGCACGGGCGCGGGCCTGGGCGTCCTGCGGCCAGAGCCTTTTGTCGGGGAATTTCTCGGCCACGTATTCGGCAATGGCCAGCGTGTCCCACACCGCAAAGCCGTCGTCCACCAGCACCGGTACCCGGCCGGCGGGGTTGACCGCCAGGACGGCGCGCTTGAAATCGGAATCAGGCGAATTGAACGCGTCAAAGCGCACCATCACTTCCTTGAAAGGAATGCCGGCCTGCTTGAGCAGGACCCAGGGGCGCATGGACCAGGACGAGTAGTTCTTGTTGCCGATGTACAGGGTGAGCATGGGTGTCTCCGTTGAAAGTGACCGCATGCTAAGCTCGCGCGCCGCGGCGATTGATGCAAAAAAGCGCCGGAATTGATGCCGGTGTTTTTTTGTGGCCAGGGCTGCTCAGCGGCCGGCGGTGCGCCGGTAGCGGTCCAGCCCGTCGTTCACGCCGCGGGGGCGCAAATAGAGCGGTGCTACGGCCTCCAGCGCCGCGGGCGCAATGTCCAGCGCCTGCAGGCCAGGCAGGGCACCGCTGGCGATGTTATCGGTCTGCATGGCGGCCAGGTTGTCACGGCTCATCAGCGGCTCGCCGGGGGCCAGCTCCATCAGCAGGGCCTGCAGCCGGCCCAGCGCCATGGGCAGGGGCAGCACGGGCCGCGCACAGCCCGCATGGCGGCCGGCCAGCTGCACCAGCTCGCGCAGGGTGAAGACATCGGGGCCGCAGGCTTCAAACACCTGGCCTGCGGTGCCGGGCTGCTGCAACGCATGCACCACGGCCTGGGCCACGTCCTCCACCCACACCGGCTGGAAGCGCGCCTGTGCGCCGGCCAGCGGCATGACGGGAAATACCCGCTGCAGCCGCGCAAACAGGTTCAGGAACTGGTCCTCGGCGCCAAAGATCACGCTGGGGCGCAGCACCGTGAGTTGCAGCCCGGCGGCCTGCAGCGCCTGTTCGCCGGCGGCCTTGCTGCGCTGGTACAGCGACGCCGCACCGGGCGCGGCGCCCAGCGCGCTCACGTGCACCACGCGGTGCACGCCGGTGGCGGCGCAGGCGCGGGCCAGCTTTTGCGGCAACTCCACATGGGCGCGCTGGAAGGCCGCCCCGGTGCCGTGCAGGATGGCCACCAGGTTCACCACCGCGTCATGGCCCGTCACCAGCCGCGTCAGGGCGGCTTCGTCGTGCACGTCGCATTCCACCGTGTGCAGCAGGGGCAGCGTGGTCAGGTGGCGCGCGTTGGCCAGGCGGCGCGTGGCCACCGTCACGGGGTGTTGCAGCCGGGCGAGCTTTTCGCACACATGGCGGCCCACGAAGCCGGTGCCGCCCAGGATCAGGATGCGTGTCATTTTTTGGGTTCGTCTGACAGGAGGGTTCGGGGTTCGGGCTTCTCGATGGCCTTGACCACCACCGGCACCAGCGACAGGATCACCAGTGCCAGCACGGTGCTGATGACCGCAGTGGCCTCGCGGCCCAGGCCGGCGGCCATGCCGATGGCCGCCGTGAGCCACATGCCGGCGGCGGTGGTCAGGCCGCGCACGCGGTCTTCGTCTTCGCTTTTCAAAATGCTGCCCGCGCACAGGAAGCCGATGCCGGCCACCACGCCCTGGATCACGCGGCTCAGGTCGGCCGGCACGATGCCCGCCTGCTGCGGGATCAGCACAAACAGGGCCGCGCCCATGGCCACCAGCATGTGGGTGCGCACGCCCGCGGCCTTGCCCTTGTTTTCGCGTTCCAGGCCCAGCAGCCCGCCCAGCAGCGCGGCCAGCATCAGGCGCAGCACGATGCGCGTGGCCTGCGCCAGGTCGGGCACGTCCGAGAATTCAGAGGCCACCGTCTGGCCAATGACCTGCCACCAGGGGATGTCCATGCTGTGTACCCCGGCCCTCAGGGCAGGTCACGGTTGGGTTCGGGCCGGGACGCATCGCGCGGGCCCACGGTGCCCATGCGGGCCTTCAATGATTGCGGCTGGCCGGTCAGGATGGCCGCGTACATGGTGGTGTTGGACACCACCTTCTTCACGTAGTCGCGCGTTTCATTGAAGGGCACGTTCTCGGCCCAGGCCGCGCCTTCCAGCACCGGGCCGGTGCCGCCGGGCGCGCGCCAGCTGCGCGGGCGCCCGGGGCCGGCGTTGTAGGCGGCGGCGGCCAGCGGCATGGAGCCGTCAAAGTCATCCAGCACCAGCTTGAGGTAGCCGGTGCCGATGGCGATGTTGGTTTCGCGGTCGTTGATCTGGTCGGCGGTGAAGTTGGCCAGGCCAATCTTGCGCGCCGTCCAGCGCGCGGTGGCGGGCATGACCTGCATCAGGCCCGATGCGCCCACGTGCGAGCGGGCGTCCATGATGAAGCGGCTTTCCTGGCGGATCAGGCCATACACATAGGCCGGGTCCAGCGCGATCTCGCGGCTGCGGCGCACCACCGATTCACGGAACGGCATGGGAAAGCGCTGCTCCACGTCCACCACGTCGCGGGTGCGCTCGCTGGTGTTGATGCAGCGGTCCCACACCTCGCGGTCGCAGGCAAACTGCGCCGCGGCCAGCAGCTCGCGGTCGGTCATGCCGCCGCTCTTGTGCAGGTTGGTGGCGTAGTTCCACTCGCGCACGCCTTCGGGCCGCAGGCCGATGGCAATGGCGTACAGCCCCCGGTTCAGGCTGGGGTTCATCCGGGCGGCGTCTTTTTCTTCCGCCGTCAGCGGCTGGGGCCGTTCGGGCGCGGTGATCTTGCGGCCCAGTTCCTCCAGCGCCAGCTGTTCGTAAAAGCCGCGCGGCGAGGCAATGCGTTCGAGCAGCACCAGGGCTTCGGTGCGTTTGTCTGAGGGGTTGGCGGCAGTCGCTAGCAGGGCGCGGGCCTTCCAGTACGTCCAGGTGGGGTCGCGCTGGGCTTCGTCGCTCATGCCGTTCACGGCCGACAGCACATCGGCCCAGCGCGGCTGGTTGCCCGCGCGCAGGGCGGCGCGCACCTTCCAGCCCAGCATGTCGTCGGACAGGTCGCTGTCGCGGCTGACGTTGGCGTAGTAACCCAGGGCGTCACTGGACAGCTTGCTGGCGGCCTGCTTGCCGATCACGCCCCAGACCCAGTTGCGCTCCTCGGCGCTGAGCTGCGGGCCCCATTTGCTGTCCAGCTGGCGCGCGGCGCCTTCGGCGTCGCCCACGGCCAGCTTGATGAGCGCCAGCGTGATGAGTTCCTTGCGGACTTTGGACGCCGCGGTAACACGCGATGTCAGGAACTTCACCGGGCTGGCGTTCAGCTCGGCCACCAGCGGCAGGGATTCGGGCGAGACGATTTCCACCGCCTTGGTCGCCGCGCGCGGGCGGTTGGCCTCGGTGGCCAGGCGGGCCTTGACCCAGGCGTCCTGCACGGTCATGCCGGTGGCATTGCCGGTACGGCGGGCGCCGTCGCGCTCGCCGATCAGGCGGCTGGCCGCATGGGCACAGCCGTCGTCGGCGTCGCGCTGGGCATACCAGTTGCGCCGCACCTCGCCGGCCAGCGTGGCCGGCGCGGCCGCGCCCTGGGTCAGGTGCTGCACCAGCAGGGCATAGCAGCGCACCTCGCGGTCGTCGTTCATGCGGAATTTCGGGTATTCGGCCTCAAAAGTGGTCCAGTCTCGCCGCTGGCCCAGCATCAGCAGCCAGTCGTTGCGCAGGCGGTCTTCCTGGTAGGTGCCGGCCCAGCGCGTCAGGAAGTCCTGGATTTCCTGCACGCTGGCGCTGTCCAGCCGCGCGCGCAGCTCCCAGTAGGCGGCCCAGGGCTCCAGTGCGTGGCCGCGCAACTGGGGCAGCATTTGCGTGAGCTTGCGCGTGTCGCCGCGCTTGTAGGCCTGGTGCATGTCCAGGAGCAGGTCGTCGCCGCGCGGCTGCGCCTGCGCGCCGCAGGCGACCACAGCCGCGATCAATGTCAGAATGGTTCGAAACTGCATCTGGGCATTATGGACACGTCAGAGGAAAAAAGGTCTTTACGCAAGGCGCTCATCGAGGCCCGCCTGAACCTGCCGGACCGCCTGGAGCGCGCCGACCTGCTGCAACGGGTCATGCGCATCTGGCTGGTGGGCCGAGCCGACACCATGATCGGCGCCTACTGGCCCATCAAGGGCGAATTTGACCCGCTGCCGGCGCTGCACCGCTGGAAGGAAGACGGCGAGCTGCTGGACGAACCGGCGCTGCGCCGCATCGGCCTGCCGGTGGTGGACAAGCTGCACAAGACGCTGACCTTCCATGCCTGGTACCCGGGCTGCCCGATGGAAGAAGACGCCTACGGCATCCCCAAGCCCAAGGACACCGAGATCATCGTGCCGACCTTGCTGTTCGTGCCTTGCGTGGGGTATGGGCCTGGGGGGTACCGGCTGGGGTATGGGGGTGGGTTTTATGACCGGACCCTGGCGTCCTTGCAACCTCGGCCGTTTACGGTGGGGCTGGGGTTTACCAACGGGTTTTTGCCGGAGCTGGAACCGGAGGACCATGATGTGCCGCTGGATGCGATCTTGAATGACAACGGGGTGGTTTGGCCGGTCTGAATTTCTTTTCTTGTTTTTTTTGGTTGTTGATAGACCTCTGTTTTCCCCCCTATCCCCCCCCCGCCCCCTTTCACCCCCGCCGGGGTGAAAGGGGGAGCCCTGATTTGATTTCAGCGCGCCGGACGCCTGAAGAATCGGGGTGAGGCTGCGATACACCCATACACACCACGGCCCATGCCTGCTGTTGGGGCGGTGGCCATCTGGTTTGTCAGCCACTGCCCCAACAGCAGGCATGGGCCGTGGCGGACCTGGGGCGCACCGCAGCGCCACCCCGATTCTTCAGTTAGCCGGAGACCAGCACCAGAATCCAGGCTCCCCCTTTCACCCCGGCGGGGGTGAAAGGGGGCGGGGGGGATAGGGGGGAAAACAGAGGTCTATCAACCACCAACAAAACAAAAACAAAGAGAGATCAGTCCATGTCATCCACAGTATCCGGATCCGGCACCTCCCCAATCGTTTCCCGCGTCGCCTTGCTCTGCGCCATAAGCCAAGCACAAAACGCCTTGATCTCCGGCCGCTGCGCACTGCGCGGCCCCACCAGCAGCCAATAGGCCATCGGTGAATCCATGCGCTGCCCCGGCAGCACCTCAATCAAATCCCCGTTCGCCAGGCTTTCCGCCACCAGCGGCAAGCGGGCCAGCACCACCCCCTGGCCGGTCAGCGCCGCCTGCACCATCTGGTAGGCGTAGTTGAAGAACAGCCAGCGCTTGGCCTGCTGCTTGGGCAGGCCGCGCTCGTCGAACCAGCGGCGCCAGGTCAGCCATTCCAGGTGGGTGTGGTGGGCGTCGCCCGCCTCGATCAAGGCAAAGTTCGCCAGGTCCTCGGGCTTTTTCAGCGGGGCGCCGCTCTTGATCAGCCAGGGGCTGGCCACCGGGGTCAGCTGCTCGCCAAACATGCGTATGGCATTGGGCGGCATGCTGGCCACCGGGCCGTAGCGCAGGGCCAGGTCCACGTCGGCCACGTCCAGGTCCAGCGCGTTGTCGGACGCATCAATGCGGATGTCGATGTCGGGGTTGTCGTGCTGGAAGGCCTCCAGCCGCGGGATCAGCCACATCGACGCAAACGAGGCGAAGGTGGTCAGCGCCACGCTCTTGCGCCCGGCGCTCTGGCGGATCTGGCGCACCGCGCTGTCAATGCGCGGCAGCGCCTGCGTCACGGCCATCAGCAGCTGGGCGCCGGCGCTGGTCAGCTCTACCGCGCGCGTGTGCCGCAGGAACAGCGGCACGCCCACTTCTTCCTCCAGCGACTGGATCTGGCGGCTGACGGCCGACTGCGTCAGCGCCATTTCTTCCGACGCGGCGCGGAAGTTCAGGTGCCGCGCCACGGCCTCGAAGGCGCGCAGATGGCCGGCCGAGATGGGGCGGCTGCGCAGGTGGGTCTGGGAATGCTGCATGGGTGTCAACCGCTGTCAGGAGCGTCCAAAACGTGTCAGGTGCATTGATGCGTATCCGGAATCAATAGCTTAAGTCCTTTTCATTGGACGGCCAAGCACCCGTCGCCGATCATTCAATGCCCGAACGCCTCAACTGGAGAACACCATGGCAGCCCAAATGCTCACGCAAACGCAACAATCCCTGTCGTCCGCAGCCCTGCCCGGCACCTGGAAGCTGGGCGCGGGCCGTGCCATCACCCTCGCCCCGCGGGAGGACGCCATTCTGCGCGTGGCCCACGGCGCCCTGTGGGTCACGTTTGAGGGCCAGTACGGCAACAGCCCGGCCGACAGCGGCGACCATTTCCTGACGGTGGGCCAGCAGGTCACGGTGCAGGCGGGGCAGCGCGTGGTGCTGGAGCCCATGGGGGCCACCCGCAGCGCGCCGGCCTACTTCAATTGGGAGCCGCTGCCCGCCTTGGTAGCGCCGCCCCTGCGCGCCACCAGCCGCTGGCAGATGGCCGTGGTTCAGCCTTTGGCTGACTTGCGGCTGGCCGCCTTGATGGGCCTGGGCGCGGCGGGCCGCCTGGTGGCCGGCGTCTTTGGCCTGGCCGGTGATGTAGCCCTGGGCCGCGACCGCACGGCCTTGGCCGCCTGCGCCTTCAACGCACAGGCCAAGGCCTGCCGCGCCCACGGCGCCATGAGCTGAGGCGACTCCATCGCGTCATCCGGCGCGCTGAAGTAATTGACGTGGCGCGCCACGCCTTTGGCGGTATAGGTAAACCGCTTGCAACCCGCCGCCTCGTAGAGGCCGCGGGTTTCTTCATCGCCCTTGAGCCACAGCGTCTCGCCGTCGCCCAGATCGAGCACCCAGGCAATGCTCAGGCCGCCGGTGCTGATGCCAAAACCGCCAAACATGCGCTTGCGTTCGCAGGGGCCGACGCTGGCCAGCAGCTCGCAGCAGTAGTCGGCAAAACCGGTGGTAGAAGCCATGAGCCAACCCTACCACGCCCACCGGGATAATGCCCTGCATGGCCCGCCCCAAGTCCCAGCACCACGACCTCAAGCGCGACGAGATCCTGGACATTGCCGCGCAGTGCTTTGCCAGTCAGAGCTACCCGGCCGCCAGCATGAACGACATTGCCGCGGCCGGCGGCACCAGCAAGGCGCGGCTGTACCACTATTACGGCAGCAAGGACGCCATCCTGTTTGACCTGCTGGACCGCTACACCCAGCGCCTGCTGGCCATCATCGGCCAGGCCGAGGCCACGGCGCAGCGGCGCAACCTGGACGACCGGGCCGCGCTGCACGAGCTGATCCGCAGCTTTCTGGAGGAATACGAAACCTCGGCCACGCGCCATGTGGCGCTGCTCAATGACACCAAGTTCCTGGGCGACGAACAGCGCGAGTTGATCCTGAACCGCCAGCGCGACGTGGTGTCGGCCGTGACGCGCTTTCTGCGCCGCGCCTACCCGCACCGGCTGAACCCGGTGAACCAGACCGCCGTGACCATGATGCTGTTCGGCATGATCAACTGGACGTTTACCTGGCTGCGCCCCGGCGGCGCCATGAGCTATGCGGCGTTTGCCGAGGAAGTGATTGCGATGCTGGAAGGCGGCCTGGCGGGATGACGGCCATTCATCTGGTGGTGATGGGGGTGGCCGGTTGCGGCAAATCGGCCGTGGGCCAGCGCATTGCAAAGCAGCTGAACCTGCCGCTGATCGAGGGCGATGACTTTCACCCCCAGCGCAACATCCACAAGATGCAGCAGGGCATTGCGCTGACCGACGACGACCGCGCCGACTGGCTGCGCCTGCTGGGCGAACAGCTGGCGGCCCAGCCCGCCGGGGCAGTGCTGACCTGCTCGGCGCTCAAGCGCGCCTACCGCGACACGCTGCGTGCGGCCGCGCCGGGCCTGCGCTTCGTGCACCTGGCCATCACCCAGGCTGAATCCTTGCGCCGCGTGGCCGCGCGCCCCGGCCACTTTTACCCGCCCAGCCTGGTGGCCAGCCAGTTCGAGGCGCTGCAGGACCCAACGGGCGAGCCCGGCGTCTTGAGCCTGGACGCCAGCGCCCCACTGGACGCATTGGCCCTGCAGGCTGTCGGTTGGATAAATTCAACAATGCGTAATTGATTACGGTTAGGTAAAATTCACCGCTTCACTGGAGACACCCCGATGAGCAAGGCATTTGCATCCCAGGCCGACATGGCCGACAAGAAGATCACGTTCGAGCAGCTCAGCGCCCACTGCTGGGCCTACACCGCCGAAGGCGACCCGAACTCGGGCGTGATCATTGGCGACAAGTTCATCATGGTCAGCGACGCCACGGCCACGCCCGACATGGCGCGCGACCTGATCGCGCGCATCCGCAGCGTGAGCGACAAGCCCATCAAGTACGTGCTGCTCACGCATTACCACGCGGTGCGCGTGCTGGGCGCCAGCGCCTACGCGGCCGAGGGCGCGACCGAGATCATCGCCAGCCAGGGCACGCTGGACCTGATCATCGAGCGCGGCAAGGAAGACATGCAAAGCGAGATGGAGCGCTTTCCGCGCCTGTTCCGTGGCGCCGACAGCGTGCCGGGCCTGACCTGGCCCACCCTGGTGATCGGTGGTGGCGACGCCGCCCGCGGCGAAAAGCCCGGCAAGCTCACGGTGGACCTGGGCGGCGTGAAGGTGCAGATCTGGAGCCCCGGCTACGGCCACACGCGCGGCGACACCATCGCCTGGGTCGAAGAAGAAAAAGTGCTGTTCAGCGGCGACCTGGTCGAATACGAAGCCGGCGTCTACACCGGCGACGCCCAGCTGGAAGAGTGGCCCGCCACGCTGGAAGCCCTGCGCGCGCTGAACGCTGAATACATCGTGCCCGGCCGCGGTGAAGCCATGAAGGGCAACGCCGACGTGAACAAGGCCCTGGACTACACCAGGCGCTGGGTCACCACGCTGTTTGGTGCGGCCAAGGAAGCCGCCGCCGCCAACATGGACCTGAAGTCGGCCATGGCCCACACCCGCAAGAGCATGGACCCGGTGTTTGGCCATGTGTTCATCTACGAACATTGCCTGCCGTTTGACGTGAGCCGTGCCTACGACGAAGCCAAGGGCATCAAGAACCCGCGCATCTGGACGGCCGAGCGCGACAAGGAAATGTGGGCCGCGCTGCAGGCCTGACAGTCTTGTCATGCCGGGCTTGACCCGGCATCCATGGGAACGGGTTGGTAGCGCGCGCTGCTTCGCGGCAGGCGGCCGCCGGCGGGGGCTCACACTGCGGCGGTTTTCGCTTCGCGAAAACTCCGCTGTGGTGCTCGGGGGTCGGTCGGCGCCGAAGAACTCGCTGCATTGCGCTTCGCTTCATTCCGCGCAGACAGCTTCGGCGAGTCAGTGCACGAATGCGCGCTGCGCGCGCCGACACTCCCCCCTGTGCTCCTCGCCACCGCAGAGATCGCCCCCGCCGGCGACCGTCTGCCGCGAAGCAGGAGATTGGCTGTCCAACGGTAGCGCGCCAACCATGTATTTGCAAAGCCACGTGGGCGGTGTGCGGGGCTGGGGGCGCCTCTGTGACGCCGAGCAGCGCAAGGGTGAGTGTCGGCGCGCTGCAAGCGCGCTTCGTGCTCTGAATCACCGCACCTGTCCGAGCGCAGCGCGCAGCGCGTAGCGAGTTGTGCGGTGCGACCGAATCCTGAGCAGCACAGGGCAGTCGCCGCAGGCGACCGTCACAGTGAAGCCCCCAGCCCCGCACACCGCCCACGTGGCTTTGCCGCGCGGTGCCAAGCGAACAGCTGGTACCGCTGGCAGGCAAAGATGCCGTCAATCTGCCTTAACTGCTTTCCTGCACCGCCGGGTAATGCAGTTGCAGTACGGTGCCGCCGCCTGTGCGAGGCCCCACCGTCAGCGTGGCGCCAATCGATTCAGCGCGTGTTTGCATGTTGCGCAGACCGTGTCCCTGTACGGGCTCGCTGTCTGTCGGCAGGCCCAGGCCATCATCAGCTATCGCCAGCGTGATGCCACCGACATCGGCGGCAGCGCAGCTCACCCAGATGGCGCTGGCCTGCGCGTGCTTGAGCACGTTGGTCAGCGCCTCCAGCACGATGCGCTGCACCTGCAGCACGGCGCGCGGCGTCATGCCGGGCAGGGCGGGCAGCTCGTGCACGTCCCAGTGCAGGGCCAGGCCGGCGGCCTGCAGCCGCGGCTGCACGCGCCAGCGCAGCGTGGCCAGCGCGGTGGTCAGGTCGCCATCGGCCAACTGCATCGAATCCACCGCCAGGCGCATTTCGTCAAGCGCGGCTTTCACATGCTCTTCAAGTAGGGCGGGCTGCGGGTCGGGTTGCTTGACCAGGTTGAGCAGGCCCACCAGCTGGGCGCCCACGCCGTCGTGCAGGTCGCGCATGATGCGCTGGCGCTCGGCGGCGGCGGCCTGCGCGGCTTTTTGCTCCTGCAGCTGGCCAAAGGCGTCGTTCAGCTCGGCCTCCTTCGCGCGGATGCGCGCCTCCAGCGTCTGGTTCAGCGCGTGCAGCGTGGCGGCGCTGCGCGCATAGCGGTCCACGATGATCCCGGCCATGATGACCACGAAGAAGAACATGGTGTGCGGCGTGAGCGACGAGCGCGTGGCCCCGCCCAGGCCCAGGCGCACCAGCCCCAGGTCGTGCAGGCCCGCCAGCACCGCCAGCCCGCCGGCCAGCGTGAGCACCATGGCGGTGACGCGGTGGGGCGCGCCGGGCGTGATGGCGCGGCGCACCACCAGCGCCCAGGTGGCCACGCCCAGCGGCGCCAGCAGTGCCAGCGCCACCGTCCAGGCCCAGGGCTGATGCAGGCCAAAGCCCGCCAGCACCAGCACCAGCGCCACCGGCAGGTAGGCCAGCAGCGCCCGCGCCATGCGGGCACGCCCCAGGTCCAGCGCCAGCAGCGCGAACAGGCACATCAGCGCCAGGTGCCAGGCATAGGCCGTGGCCGTGACCATGCCCCAGGCCGGCCAGGGCACGGGCACGTCGGGCCACACACGGTCCAGGTTGCGGAAGATGCCCAGGAACGAGGCCGCGGCAAAGCAGGCAAACACCGCGTCGCGCATGCGCGTCCACAGCGCCAGCGCCATCAGCCCCAGCAGGGCCAGCGCCACGCAGAACACCAGCGACGCCACATAGCGCCAGCGCCGCTGGGTGTCGTATTCCTTCAGCAGCAAGGCCTCGGGCCCATAGCGCACCACCGACAGCCCACCCCAGCGCGCGTCCTGCACGGTGACCTGCACCACCAGCTCGTTGGGCCGGTCGGCGTGCAGCAAGGGCGCGTCCACCGCCGCCAGGTGCGGCGTCTTGGCCGCGTCGTAGCGCGGGTCGCCCAGCGTGCCGCGCGCCAGCACGCGCGCGCCATTCACCGTGGCCACCACCTGGTTGCCCACCCGGGTGAACAGCAGCGCCATGGGCTGGCTGCCCTGGTGCGGCGGCAGCGTGACGCGGTAGGTGGCGGTGCCGCCGCGCCCGGGAAAGGCGGCGTCCCAGCGGTGCGTGAGCGTCACGGTGCTCTGCACCACGCTGGCGCCTTCAGGCTGCAGCACGGCCTGGGCCTGGCGCAGCAGCACCACGCCGGGGGTACCCTGCGCATCGTCGGCGTCTTGTGGGTCCTGGGCGTGCTGCGCCCTGGCCGGCGCCGCGGCCAGCAGCAGCGCGCAGGCCACGGCCCACAGCGCGGCAGCCAGGCGGGGCAGGGCGCGCGGGCGCATCAGTTGCGCAGCAGCCCGAGCTGGCGGGCTTCGTACACGGCTTCGGTCTTGGAGCTGACGCTGAGCTTGCCGTAGATGTTGCGCACATGGCTGTGCACGGTGTGCACCGAAATGTTCAGCAGGCCCGCCGCTTCGCCGTAGCTGAAGCCGCGCGCCACCAGCGACAGCACCTCGGTCTCCTTCGGCGACAGGGGCTGCTGGCCGGCGGCGGGTTCGCACGCGGCTTGAAGCGCCGGTCCCGGTGCGGGCTGGGCGGGCATGGCGCCGCCCAGCTTGCCCAGCAGCTTGCGCGCGATGATGGGCGACATGGGCGAGCCGCCGTTGCGCAGGTTCATGATGTGCGCGGCCAGGTCTTCGCCGGTGCCGTCCTTGAGCAGGTAGCCCTTGGCCCCGGCGCCAAAGGCTTTCATCATGTTGGCCTCGTCGCCAAACATGGTGATGACCATGACCTCGCAGGCCGGCTGCAGCCGGGTGCATTCGCGGATCACGTCAATGCCCGAGCCGTCGGGCAGGCCCAGGTCCACCAGCAGCACATCCACCGGGTTGGCGGCCAGCCAGGCCAGCATGTCGCGCGCCCAGGCGGCCGAATGGGCCAGCGCCAGCTGCGGGTTGGCGTGGATGACGGCCTCGAACCGGCTGCGCGTGCCCGGGTCGTCTTCCACCAGGGCCACGGTCACGGGGGCTTGAGGTGCAGCGGCGGTGCGGGAAGGGGGCATGCGGGAATCTGGTGGGCTGGCGGGATCGTGACACAGAGCCTGCCAGCACCGCAAGCGCCGCGCATCGCCTGAATTGGGGAGGCAGCCGCTACACTGCCCGCGTGACTGCCCCCGCCACCGCCCCCGCTCCCGCCGTTTGCCCCCCGGTTCCCTGCAAGGACTGCACCCTGCGCGCGATGCAGGCGTTCTCGCCGCTGCAGCCCGGCGAGCTGGACTACATCGAGAACTACCGCAGCGAGATGGTGGACCTGCCCGCGGGCGCGGCCATCATCCCCGAGCACCGCACCAGCGCGCGGCTGTTCACGCTGTATTCGGGCTGGGCGTTTCGCTACAAGACCCTGAGCGACGGGCGCCGCCAGATCCTGAACTTCCTGGTGCCGGGGGATTTCATCGGCCTGCAGGAGGAATTTGCCGATGGCGCCACGCCGGGCGTGGAGGCCGTGACGCCGGTGCGCCTGTGCGTGTTTGCGCGCGACGGCCTGTGGCCGCTGTTTCGTGAATACCCCAGCCTGGGCTACGACATCACCTGGCTGGCCGCGCGCGAGGAGCATTGGGTGGACCACCACCTGCTGACGGCCGGGCGGCGCAACGCCCTGGAGCGCGTGGCCATGCTGCTGATCCACCTGTTTCGCCGGGCCGAACGCGTGGGCATGGCGCAAGACGGTGCGGTGCCGTTCCCGTTCAACCAGCAACACATTGCCGACGCGCTGGGCCTGTCGCTGGTGCACACCAACAAGACGCTGCGCCGGCTGCAGGCCATGGGGCTGCACAGCCTGGTGGACGGCCGGCTGCGCCTGCTGGCGCCGCGCGCGCTGGAGCGCATGGCCGATTATTTCGAGCGGCCCATGCGCCGCGTGCCGCTGATCTGAAGCGCTTCAGCGCGCCGTGTTGAACCCTTTCAGGGCGCGGCGGCCAGCTCCTGCAGGTCGCGCTGGTAGGCGCGCAGCCGCCGCACGGCGGCTTCACGCTGCGCCGCCGTGGTGCCCGCATGCAGCGCGGCAAAACCGCGGCACATCTCCTGCTGCCAGGCGTCGCGCCTGGCGCGCCAGGCCGCGTCGGGTGACTCCAGCGAGCGCTGCAGGTAGCCGCGCAGCGCCGCGCGCGCCTGTGCGGCCGGCAGGCCCGGCGCGGCGGTGATGCTGCGCAGGGTGTCCAGCGCGTCCTGCTGGCGGCGCTGGCGCTCGGCCAGGGCCGCGCGCGCATCAAACACCGCCTGCTCCACCGTGCGTTGCAGCACGGCGCGCTGCGCGTCGTCCAGCGTGCCGTAAATCATCTCGGCGCGTTCGGTCAGCTGCTTGAGGCGCCGCTGCTGCACGGCGCCCGCGGGCGCATCCAGCCAGTCGCGGCGCCATTCGTCGTCGGTGCGGGCGTAGTGCTTTTGCAGGTGCCGCAGCTGCGCGGCCGTCAGGCTGGCGGCGGTGGCGGCCATGGCCGGCTCGGCATGGCGCGCCACGGCGGCCATGCGTTCGCGCAACTGATCCAGCAGGCTGCAGGCCTGCGCCGGCGTGATGTCGCCGGGCGCCAGCCGCTCGGCCTGCTCCAGCAGCGCGGCGTAGCGTGGCAGCTCGTGGCTGCGGTGCCACTGGTGCAGCTTGGCCAGCCGCTCGCGCACCTGCGCGGCCTGGGTGTCGTCAAAGTCCAGGTAGGCGTCCAGCCGCCAGAAGGCCAGCTCGGGCAGCGCGCTGTAACCCATCTTCACGGCGCTGCACGCCGTGAGTGCGCCCGCCATGGCCGGCAGGCCGATAATCCGCATCAGTTTGGTAAAGATCGCCATGGTGCAGGAGATTCCCGTATGACAGCAGTGGATGTAGTGATCATGGCCGCCGGCAAGGGCACCCGCATGAAAAGCCGGCTGCCCAAAGTGTTGCACCGATTGGCCGGCCGTGCGCTGGTCCAGCATGTAATAGACACCGCCGCGGGGCTGAAAGCCCGCCACGTGGTGGTGATCACCGGCCACGGCGCACCCGAAGTGGAAGCCGCGCTGACGCGCTCCGCCGCCGCCGCGGGCGCCACGCCACCGGTGTTTGTGCGCCAGGAGCCGCAGCTGGGCACCGGCCACGCGGTGCAGCAGGCCGTGCCCGCGCTGCCCGACGACGGCATTGCCCTGATACTGAACGGCGACGTGCCGCTGATCGAAGCCGCCACGCTGCGCGGGCTGATCACCGACTGCGCGGGCAAGCGCCTGGCGCTGCTGACGGTGGACATGCCCGACCCGTCGGGCTACGGGCGCATCATCCGCAGCGGCGACGCCGTGCTGGCCATCGTGGAGCACAAGGATGCCGACGCCCAGCAACGCCAGATACGCGAGATCTACACCGGGGTGATGGCGCTGCCCGCCGCGCTGCTCAAACGCTGGCTGGCGCGCCTCACCAACGACAACAGCCAGGGCGAGTACTACCTGACCGACATCGTGAAATTTGCGGTGGCCGACGGCGCCGACGTGGTGGCCACCAAAACGCCCGACAAGGTGCAGGTGGACGGCGTGAACAGCCCCGTGCAGCTGGCCGAGCTGGAGCGTGCCTACCAGCTGCGCCACGCGCGCACGCTGATGGACCACGGCGTGCGCCTGGCCGACCCGGCGCGGCTGGACGTGCGCGGCACGCTGAGCTGCGGGCAGGACGTGGAAATTGACGTGAACTGCGTGTTTGAAGGCAGCGTGTCATTGGGCGACGGCGTGCGCATCGGCGCCAACTGCGTCATCGCCAACGCCACGATTCTGGCCGGCGCGGTGATCCATCCCTTTACCCACATCGACGGCGAAAAAGCCGGCGTGCGCGTGGGCGAGGGCGCGCTGGTGGGCCCGTTTGCCCGGCTGCGCCCCGGCGCCCAGCTGGGTGCCGAGGTACACATCGGCAACTTTGTAGAGGTGAAAAACTCAACGCTGGCTGCCGGCGCCAAGGCCAACCACCTGGCCTACCTGGGCGACGCCACGGTGGGCGAGCGCGTGAACTACGGCGCGGGCAGCATCACCGCCAATTACGACGGCGCCAACAAGCACCGCACGGTGATCGAGGCCGACGTGCACGTGGGCAGCAACTGCGTGCTGGTGGCACCGGTGACGATAGGCGCGGGCGGCACAGTGGGCGGCGGCTCCACCATCACCAAGGACACACCGGCGGGCGCACTGAGCGTGGCGCGGGGCAAGCAGATCAGCGTGGCCAACTGGGAACGGCCGAAGAAAGCGCCGAAGTAGCGAGCGCACCCGCCGACCCGGCACCCGCAGCCCACCCATGCACCCCCGCCCCCCTCTTGTCATCCCGGACTTGATCCGGGATCCACGCCCCGCATTCCCCAAACCGCTGCAGGCTGATGGCCAACGTGACGATCTGGGCCTGTGTGTGGCTCAGAGCGCGACCGGCGTAGCGTGGTAAACCGTCATGCGCGGCGGCTCGGTGGCAAGGGCCGCCAGCTGCCGGGCAAAGGCCCGAGACTGCGGCACCTTGAAGTGCTGAAGCAAGGCAGCCTGGTCTTGCCATTCCTCCACAAACACCAGGCGCTGCGGATCCTGCGCATCCTGGCTTACGCCATGTGAGACGCAGCCCGGCTCGGACCTGGAGCGAACGACATGCTCGAGGCTCAGCGCCAGGGCCTCTGTGAGGCAACCTTCTTTGACTTGTACGTGGCCTGTTACAACGATCATGGGGATGCTCCAAGGTGTCCTCAACAGCTAATCTATTGGTCAGCCTCTTGCCGTTGAGGGGACCACATACGACAGGTTAGACATCATCGCCCTTGGGCCGGCCATGCAATGAGTTTGCGATCCACAACAGCAGGCGTGCAGCTGCGGCAAGTACTCCGACAACGACCAGCATGGGAATGGCGAGAAGTGCTCGGGGCTGCGTCAGCCCGATGACGCTGCAACTCAGGGGCGCTCCTACGACCCCAATGAGAATGAGCACATCTAGGAGCTTCTCCAAGCCGGTTCGCCTATCCGGTAACGACCGCGCCAGCCTAGACGATACTGGCGCTTGGCTCAGAACTTTCCAGCCGCTTTCGCCGAACAGTGCTCCGCAACGACTGCACTCGGGTGCGTGCAAGTCCAGCGGGTTGGAACAGTTCGGGCAGTACCCCATGAGGTCTAACGTTCGATTAGCCGTCACTCCGACGCGAGACAGCATCATCCTCTCCTGTCACCCCGACAACTAGCGCTTTCCAATCGCTTCGCGGTTTTCCCAGGCGCTGTTCCAGCCAAAGCTCCATTTGCCCAGCGTTGTTCTCGCCAGCGACATACTTTCCATCAGGCGTGATCATCGTTGTGCAATTGACGGTCGTGAGCCGCAGTTCCGAGATTACTTTCAGTGGCGCGAGCATCAATGCCTCCCTGCGGCATAACGTAGAAGTCACCGGCGCTGCGCGGCTTTATCGCGCAGCGTCCGTGTGGACTGCCGGGTTATGCCTTCATAGCCCAAGAATCTGCTTCTTTTTCGCTTCAAACTCGCTGTCTGAAATCAGCCCCTTCTCCTTCAAAGCACCGAGTTTTTCAAGATCTTCAAAATTGGAAATGGCGGGCTTAGAAGTACCCTGAACTGCTTGGTCAAATTCGTTTTTTACCCGCTGCAAGCACTCGGTGATCGCTGTCTTAACCGTATTTTTCTGAAGCAAATAGAACGCGATCGGAATAAGCCAAAACACCCAAGTGAAAAGTGTGATGATCAAAATGATCCAGAATGCAACGGACGGTCGATAGTGCACATCTGCCACGACTAACCAACCATCGTCTGCTTTGGTCATTGATACAACTGTGGTGTCTTTGCGATTGATTGAGCCAAAAGATGCTTCGATTGACTTTACTTCGATTGTTTGGCCAGACCGCTGGGTATTTTCAGCTACCTTCCTGAACTGCGTTTCGAGTGCCGTGATCAGTTCATCCTGTGATTTCGATGTTCTGATTCGTTCGCTGACCTCAAATTTCATGAATATCTCCTTGTGAGTGAAAAGGCATAACTATTGATATATCCCGCAAAACTGCGGAATAACATGGGACGGGAGTGTCCGAATTTCTGTGTGTGAGGCGATTTACTGAATTGGCTGTTTGGTGATTTTCTCAAATGTATTCAGGCC
>JAIUOW010000013.1 GCA_020161775.1 Pseudomonadota bacterium | reverse complement strand
ACCCATTGGGTATATCCCGCCGGCAGAAGCTGAGGCAAACTACTACCGGCAACTCGCCAGTCAGCCCTCCACGGTGGCGGCCTGACTTAAACCAACGGGCCTCCATGAAACTCGGGGCGGTTCAATTGAAGAAAAAAATGCACGTCGCGAAAACAACGGCAACTTTGACCTGCTGCCCCATCTGTGCGACCTCCCTTATTCGGGGGACATCGATGAGGTCAAGGACCGGTTGCTGAAGTTCTGACCGCAAATGCCCCAAGGCGCTCAACCCGAGCGCTAGACCCCAGCCCCTACGGCCGGAAATCTAGGCGTCGGGCGAGCGGCATCTGCAATAGGTCGATGCCATCGATCTAAGCAACGCCGGGCCCCCTTTCTCAGCGCAGCTCCTGAGCAAGCCGGTACACGTCGTCCAATGCGTAACATAGATTGTCGAAAGCGTTCACCGGCTCTGCCGGGCCCGAGAACACGCCGTCAATTGCCCTGCAGGTCTTGTCCAGATACTTCCCGGCCAGGTACAAGGTATGCGGGTCACCGCCCACGGTCTCGAAATCCGGCAGCACGGGAACAGAATGCAGGCCATGAAGAGGGTTACTGCACCGCTGAAGATTGAAAACGCCGACGTGGTGCCACATCGAGTGGGCACAGCCGCTGAATGGCACATAGACGTAGTTATAGAAGTCCAGGCATCCCGCTTCCTCTGCCATCTGACGCGTGTTGATCCCGGACCAAGCTCCCAGATTGACGCTTGTCAGGAACATCAATCGCTGTCCGTCGATCCAGCGCTCTCGCGCCTTGAGGAGTTCGGCCTCGCCTGGCTTTGGCGTACGCCCGTCCGCCAGCTCGGCCCGCCGATGCTCGACCTCCAACTTGGCTTGGCCCAATCCGTGATGAATAAACTTCTGCGCACGATCATCCGGCGCCAACAGAATCCATGCAACTGTGATGTGCACGTCTGCCATAGCTCGCATAAAGATGGGGCCGGAATGTGGCTCCCACATCTGAGGCGACGCCGCTACTTGGCATGCCAATGTGACTTGACGAGCTAGAAGTGCGCCAAGTACCTCAAAGACGTGGTTTCGCTCGAAGGTGCGGGGCCATGTATCCCAACGCGTGTGCAGTTCGCGCTGCGCGTTCGCGATGAAAGTCTGGACGGCTCCGTCCAGAACCTCTTCGAGCTGTCGTTTCTCAGACATTGCGCACCTCGCACGGCTGCATGGTCATGCCAAGGTTCCAGAAACGATTCGCCCAGTCCAATGGCACGTACAACGGCGATTCTTTGCCGAAAGCCATGTTCAAGGTCGCGCGGATACTCCCGCCGATCTGTCGGGACAATTCAGTGTTTGGATAGTCCTCGATTTTGGGAAAGCTTGCCAGAGCCAGCCCTTCGGCCACTTTCAATATTCCGGCATCGAACATCAACCACACTGCAGTCGCCTGAACCATCGTTGAAAACCGGCTGTCTCGCTCATATAACTGCTCAAGCACCTCGCGAACTGCGCCAAGGTGCGCGGAGCCGGGGACGGACGCGTAGAGGCACGTCATCGCGCATCCTTCATAGTTGCTGACCAGCGGTACGAGGGCCGCTTGCAGTTCATCAAGGCAGTTCTCAGCGAGCAACTTTGCGCGCAGTTCGCCGGCATGCGCACCTTGAACTTGGGTGTAGCTGGAACAAGCGGCAAGCACGCTTTCGGGCGCATCCAAGATAGTTCGCACCGAACGAGTCAATGCGGTGATCAGTTCCACTGCGCGTCGATCCCCGCACTTGGCATGAACCAAGGCAATCCAACATAGTTCAGGGATCATCTGCTTCGACCACGATACGTCGCGCATCGGACCTAAACGATGCACGAACGGTGGGACAAGTACCTTGCCCTTGCGGGCATGATCTTTCAGGACGCCAGAACTCATTCGGCTTTCCTATCAAAGTTGGCGGTGGAGGCTTTGAAGACGCCATTCTCGACTATGCGGAAGTTTCGCACCGTAGTCGGTATTGCGCCGGGTAGGTCCAAAGAAGCCGCCGTATCTGGACGCGACGGTATTCGGAAAGTCTAGTGCTCGCCCATTTCTGTCTAGAAGTCGAACTTCGCTTGCAACTCCACAGCGCAGGGGGCCAATTGGTCGCGCGGTCGCTCCACTTGGCGTGGAGCCTGCTTGTCGGGTTGCGGGCGCGGAGCATCAGCAACGCCATCTTTGAACAGTATCTCCATTTTGTTAGTCAAGAGCCTTCCTCGGTTGTACCGCGTACTGCGTGAGTGCGTTGTGCACTACCTTCTCGACATACTCATCCGGGGTCAAAGCGCCAAAGTACGGGTTCACGGTGGCGGTGATCCGCGCCAGAATCGTTGCCATCCGTGATTCCCCTTCGGCAGAATTCTGGCCAGGCGGGGTGACCCGGGCTGCGGTAATCAATACATGAAGGGCAATCTTCAGTTCTGCTCGAATTTCCCGCAGGAACGCGTCCAGCTTCTGACGTCCCTGTTCTGATTGAAGATCGAACCAGGGAGCCATAAAGAGCTTGTGGACAAATACGTTTCTCTTCTCAAGAAGTCCCTCGAAGGTTGCTGCAAAACCGCTCGGAAGCTCAACGCGCTCACTGAGAAGCCTGACCAGTGTTCCCAATGTTGACTTGTCGCGCAGGAGCGCAGCTTCAAGCTTGGCATCGGCATCTCTAGCAGATACTGCGCTAAGAAGAAAAACGATGAGGAGTTGCTCAAAGCGCTGTAGAACAAGCAAGGTCTCTCCGACCATTACAAGGGCTGAGTTCCGATCGTTGGCAGGCATGGTCAATCCAATCTACTTGAACAAATTGCTGATTCGGCGAATGCGTATCCTGGACGAGGTACACATGCGGGGCCTTGGAAAAGGAGTTCGGTTGACGCCCGTTGAGCGCCCATCAAATTTCTAGCGAGCGATCAAGCTTCCAAGTGCTCCATTAATCTTAGAGAACGAGTCTATCGTCGAGTCGAATACGAAGTCCAGTGCTCGTCCATGACCCTGTCGGAGTGTGGCTGTGTCGAATCCTAAATCTTGGAGCCGTGGAACGGCATTCGAAAAAGTGTCATGCGCATCTGCAATACGCAAGTCGTTCAGCACAAAAAGCGCGGCCAAACTTGAATTTCTCTCTTTCCACCCGTGCGGCTCCTGTGTACTTGCGAATGACGCAGCATCTTCTTGGGAGGCGTCGAGACGCGCCACAATATTGTGCAACCCTTGCAGTAGCTTCAGGCTTCCAAGGTCTCGAATTTCAGGCTGCGGACAACCCGCCACCTGTAGTAGTCTTCGCAGAAGTCCATTGGGAATAACTTGCCACAGTTCGTGGAGGCTCTTGCAACGAACAAGCATCGCTTGCTCGCTCATTTGAAGTGGTGCCACTTGGGCGAGGCGCTGTAGTTGAGGGTAAGCTCGCCAGCCATTGCGGCCCAACTCACCGCGATCAAAAGTCACGATCTCGGCTGGCTGCCTATCGATTCCATACCCTCTTGCGAGGACAGATAAATGGTCTCCAAAAGCCAGCATCTGGTCCAACATCCTCTGCACTTTCGCAGGGATATGCTCTTCACCCATATTTGACCGCTGAATCACCTGCGGATCTGTCGCATGTCGGTGCGCATGGAGGATTTCTTGATCTGGCTTCGGTTTGTATAGTTCTCGCATAGGCACGCGCACCAGGTTTCTGCCTACACGCTCGCATTCTGTAAAACTCCACTGACCTCGGTACGATGGGCTGCACAGCCATCTGCCATGTGCAAGAATCGGCGTCGTGTCGTAGAAGCCGCTCTGCTCGTACTTCTCCAGAAATAGATCGTCGAGATAAACCCAAGAGATATCCGTAAGTGCATCTGCCCGTCGGTGAGTCATTTCTCCATCAAAGCCGGGCCAAAGTAGATTTTCCGCCGTCTGCTCGGGAGACAAGCTGCAACTCACGGCATCTACGGTTGCCCACACTTGAAGCAAGAGTCCGCCAAGATGCTCGCGGATATCGACCTCGCACCAGTCGCCATCTGGGCGCAGGCTTATGTGCTCGTCCCCTTTCATAAGCATGCGAACTTCTGCAGAGTCGCTGATTCGTGCTTCGTAAAAGAACGCGCGAACGCCACGGGCTCCCCGCATCCATAGGTACTTTCGCAGATGCGAATTGGACATGCGCCAAGAGATGCTGCGCGATGCGTGATAGTGATACTCGAACGAAATCTCGCCTTCGGCAACGTTGAATTCAGGCAAGCCCAGATCATCGTAGACAAGGCGCTGCTGATCATTGCCAATACAGCGCGGAGTTAATCCCAGCGTCATCCACACCTTCTCCGCAAGATGGAAGGTGTAGTAGGAGCCATCGCCCCACGAGGCAACGACATAGTCATACCCAGAAACAGATGGCGTGAAGTGAACAGAATCTCCTTTCCCACCAAGCACAGGAACGGAGTATGAGACGACTCCGTCACTCGCCTCATCCAGAATTGGAAGAGGGCTATCGACATAGTCCGGTACTACTGCCATTAGCATGTGTGCGGCCTCGTAGCTTGGACCGTGGTGGTCAATCTCGAATTCGCAGGCGACCTCGACCCGCTCCTCTGGAGCGGTTCCGATTGGGCTTAATAGTTCACGCAGTTTTGCCGGTAGCAAGTGCTGCGGTAGAGGGAACTCCGCCAGATGATCAATTATTGCCATGTTGCTTCGTCCGTATCATTCTTGATTGAGTTGCAATCCCAAGTCCCGGAATCAGGCTTCTTGCTCGCGAACCGTCTGTGTGGCGGCGTTGCTGGCGTGGAGAATCTTCTCCTTCTGCTTAGGCTACGTCAATGATCGATCCTATTACTTCGCTTGCCTTTTCAATTCACGCCAACAAAGGCGTGTTTGCGGTCATGCTCGGCTCGGGGGTGTCGAGAGCGGCTCAAATCCCCACCGGCTGGGAGATCACCTTGGAGCTGGTACGAAAGGTCGCCGCGCTGGCCAAGTTGGAATGTGAGCCTGATCCCGCTGCTTGGTACGAAACGCACACAGGGCGCGAGCCTGACTACGCGGAACTTTTGGATGCCGTGGCTAAGACGCCGACTGAGCGGCAGCAACTGCTTCGAGCGTACTGGGAGCCCAACGAGGAGGAGCGAGAAGAAGGCATCAAGCTTCCAACTCGCGCCCATAGGGCGGTCGCAGACTTGGTGAAGATGGGTTACGTTATCACTGGCTTGGTGGGTGCCACCTCTGCATTGGCGCAAAAGACCTTGGACTCCTTGGAAGACTCTGCGGCCCGGCTGAATTGGTATTGAACCTGCACCTTTACAGCTACCCTTTGACCAAGCGCAACGGCTGTCTTGCGGGAGGCGGCGTTGCGTCCCGTGCATTCATCCCAGTAGCCGTGAGCACCGCGCGTGTTTTGCCGACGTAGCCATCAAACTCCTTCTTTGTCGGGCCAACCAAACGCAGTATCCCTCGGCGGGCTAAAGCCTGTATTGTCTGTGCGAGAACCATTGTGGATTCATCGGGAAGCCAGATAACCTGCATGGTTCCTACACGTTTTCCCGGAACATTCCATAGGTAGCCGCCGTAGTATGGCCGTTCATCGTTTCTAAACCGTTCCCAGCGGTGACTGCCAGGCTCGGCATCTGATTCACGAAACCACAGGCCGCTATGCAAGCGATACAACGCTCTGTCGCCTCGCTCGGCCAATACGGACAAAGCGTGTTTCATGCGCGGTGTCATTGTCGGAATGGCAGTCATCAATCGCTCCTTGCCCAGCCCTCGGTGTCGAGCTCTTTTAAGTTGATCCTGGACTGGCCTGGCGAGAGTTCTTGAAAGGCGAGGTGAGGAAGCGCGCTTGCCGCGCCTCGGCCTGTGCGATCAGGATGCAATGCGGGCTTCAAGCTGCTCTCCTTGGTGTCCTCGGGCTTTTTAGGGGCAAACGTTGTACACCTATGGCCCATGTTGCGGCAATTGTAGAAACAGGGCGGAAGCCACTCGTCCGGAGGGCGCGGCAGCAGATCACATCACGACAGCAAACGCTTCGTTGCCCGCCGCACTCACGACCATCACTTCGCCGCCATGCCTATTGGGATCGAATGCTGCGAGCATCTCTGCGAGGGTCGGCTCTGCATGAGAGTCGATGCACGGTTCTTGCGCTTCAGCAATTTTTTCGTCGACAGCATTCGACCGAGTATGGGATGATGACCAGCCGCGACTACTAACTGTGGTTGGCTCCTTAGGACGGCGCATTCAATGTCGTGAAAGTGTGTGTAGTGCACTACGCATGGGGGTTATCTGTCTTTCGGCATCGAGCCATGACGCTCTATGGCCGGCCAGTCGTTCGACGCACAAAATGCGACCATGAGTGATGACCTCCATCCTGGGCAAAGACTTCGCCCCGAGCTTCTCGAAGGAATAGCTCCCGTTTTTAGGGTCGATCCTGTTACTCGGGATGCGCACTTGATCGGTACTGGTTTCTGGGTGAGCGAGTTTGGTCACTTGGTGACGGCATGGCATGTAGTTGCCGAGAACATCGGACCCGACGGTGTAGACCGCGGACCGATCTTTGCCATCCAAACTTTTTCAGATCGCAGTTTTGTCGCCCGCACTTTTGTGAAAACGGACAAGCATCCCCAGTTTGATCTGGCCCTCAGCGAGACGTGCGTAGCCGCGCCGGATCATGATCGATCCACGATACCTCTGACCATGACGCTGGACGAGGTCAAATCCGGTGATCCCGTCTTCAGCTTTGCGGTGCTCGACGGCAATCAGGAATTTGATTCCGAGAAATGGCCAGGTACTACTACCGCCCGCTTTCGCAGCGAACTGACCATCAGGGAAATGGACGTGGACACCTCGCTCCAATTTGCTGCGCGCCAAAGTTTCGGATTCGTTTCTGAAATATTCGAGACGCTGAGGGATACGGTCATGCTGCCATTTCCTTGTGTTCAAACTGATGTTCCCATCTATGGCGCCAACAGTGGTGGACCGTTATTTGATCATCTGGGGAAGGTATGTGCAGTGCATTGCACGAGCTACGAAGGCGCAGATATCGCGTTTCACGTCCCGATCCGAGGTGTTTTGGAACTGCGCCTACGGGCCGAGTCCATCAAACTTACCGATCACGAACGGAAGCAGTGGTCGCTGCTGGAACTGGCATTTGCGGAAATCGTACCCTTCGATCCGCCGCTGCTTGACGTCCGGCGACTTTTTTGGTCTGCGTTGCGATGGCTCAAGTATGCGATCAAGCGGAAGTTTTCCGGCCAGTCGCTGTCAAAGAACATCCATTTAGTTGAGGCAAGGCCAGCGCCCAAAAACGACTGAGCGATTGGTGGCCCGCTAGTGCCACCCTCTGGTCTCAGCACTCAACAACCCGAAGACCCATTGATCTTAGACGCACGGCACTTGCCCCGGCGCCGGGTAGGCAGCGAATTTCAACGACGAATTTGACCAAATCCCTAGTAACCTATTGTTTTAATTGAGTTTTCTGAACTTTGTGATCTATCCAACTGCGGATTTGGCTCATTAACTATGGACTATTGACACTGGGCGATGGCATCAAGTTCAACTCCGATGGTCGTGCGGTTGCTGCGTTTCACCAGACTCCTTCAATTGCGGGCGCGCGGGCAATGAGTCTCTTGGGCGTCGCGTGCGTGTCGCCCATCATCATCTCTCTGAGCGGCTTAGGGGGTCTACGAAACCACTGCAGGCAAACGTTGGCCAAATCCTCGAACTGGACGGACTGGCCATCCAGCAGCGACTCCGTGAGTGCAGGGTCATGCGACGCGTAGAAATCCCCCAAGTGCTGAATTTGGCCCAAATGCTCCTTGCGATTTTCTAGACGCTTCTGCAGCATGCGCTGAGGGACGTCCCACGCCACGCCGTCTTCGCGCAAGGCAACACCCATGATGGGCGCCATGAAATCGATTAGCCAGCCATCGCACTGGCACCACGCGTGGAACGCTTTGTTGTCGCTGGTAAACGCTCCGTCTTGCTTACGTCCGTAGACCACCACGTTCGCACTTGGCTCGTCCACCATCAGCGCCATGCATCCGGCACTGATGGTGGCAGGCATTTCGTAGTGGTCCCGGAGGATCAACGTTCCAACGGCGGCAAAGTAAATGCAGGAGCGGTGCGTGATGGCGATTTCCGACGCCTCCAAAACGCTGTACATCACCTGGTAGATACGCTGATAGTCGGGTAATGGGAGCAAGAGACGTCGCGCCACTTCATTCCTCCATCTAGATTGGGGCCCTGCGTCACAGTCCAAAGCTTGAACTGGACAGTACGGATATTCGTATGATACGATTTTTCGTATGTTCCGTGAACGTGAAATCCCCAGCCGGCTGCGCCCGCTCCTGAACGTACTGACGTGGGAAGGCGAACTGGGCCGCGCTCGGGTCATGGAGCTATTCAACCTCAGTCCGGTCCGAGCCAGTGAATGGATCAAGGAGCTGCGGGACCTCTGTCCGGACTGGATGGCTTGGGATTCCGTTGGCCGCCGGCATATCGCAACGGCTGTCTTCTTCCGTACGCTCGTACGACAGGAAGAGGCGCGCGCGGAGGAAACCTTCGCTTCATACCTTGCACTCACCCGGATCCCGTCGCTCCACGCGAAGGGCGAAGAGGGAATGCATGTCTTCCCCGACTTCAACGTACCCGCCCCGCTAGCATTCGCGACACTGCGGCGCGCAATCCGCGAATCGACGGCGGTGGACGTGATGTATCGATCGATGAAGCATCCCGAGCCTCATCAACGAACGATCGAGCCGCACAATCTGGTGCGCGCCGGGCGCCGTTGGCACGTCCGAGGCTATTGCAAGCAGAACGAGGGCTTCCGCGACTTTGCGCTCGGCCGGATCGTTGGGATTCAATCGACCACCGACGTTGCGACGCATAGCGTCGAGGACGACGTAGCTTGGTCTACGCACGTCGAAGTCTTCCTGGTGCCCCATCCGCGGCTGACACCCATGCAGGAAGAAGTAGTTCGGTTCGAGAACTTCGGCGGCACCTCTGCACGCCGCCAGACGTGCCGAGCGGCATTGGTCGCCTACCTGATCCAGGATCTTCGCGCGGCGACCGACCCGCTTCGCCAACGACCGCCCGACTACCAGATCGCGGTCGCCAACTCCAAGGAGCTGCGCCCATGGCTATTCCCGAGCTAGTGACCACCGCCGACAGAGGCTTGTTCGGGCGTATCCCAAGCCGCCTGTTCGCTCCCTTGGCGGCGCCCAATCGGCAGCAGCACTGGCAATTGCTGTGCGCGCTGTACGAGCGGCGTTTCGGTCCCGACGCGCCGTTTCCGCCCAGCCACGGCTTTCACTGGAGAGAGATCGCTCGGGACATCGAAGACGAACTGGCAGCGCTGGACGCGAGAGCCGCGGCTGCCAATGAAGAGCCGCCGCTGACGCCATTGGTGATTCGCGCAAACGAAGACTTTCACCAGTTGAAGGAAGCCGGATGGCTGCGCGTCGAACTGCGCGGGGTCAAGCAAATGGTTACGATGCCACCGGTCGTCGCGCACTTCATGGGCCTGCTCGTGGAATTCGCCCAGACCGGCCCTGTGTTCGTCGCCGGCAAAGTCCGATCCATCGAAGCCAACTTGCGACTGATCGTGCGCGAAAACGCGGAAGGCGACACCCTCCAAGAAGCTGCAAGTCAAACCCGCAGCCTGCTGGAGCACGTGCGCAACACCGGCAACAGCGTGCGCGAACTGATGCTGTCAATGGATCCGACGATCTCCACGGCGACCTATGTGCGAACCTATTTCGACCGGTTCATCCAGCGGGTGTTCATTGGCGACTACGGTGAATTGCGAACGCGGGAGCACCCGATATCCCGCAAGCAGGAGATCATCCAGACGGTTGAGCACATTCACACCTCGATCGAGCTGCGTGAGCGTCTGGTCGCCTGGTACAGCGCCAAGCGCACCAATGGCGACATGCGCCGTGCGGAGCTGCTGTTCGAGCGCGACATCCAGCGCCTCATCGACTTGCGGCGGATCGACGAATACCTTGACCGCCTGGACGAAGAGGTGCGTCGTGCGAACAAGCAAGCGCTGGTGTTTCTCGACTTCCGGCTGCGCGCACTTCGGCCGCTTGACCACTTAATCAAGCACGCCATCACCGGGGTGCTTGCTGGCGCGGCCGAGGCCGCACCGTTCGCGCCTGGCGAATTGCTCAGCACCGACCGGCTCGCGGAGCCGAAGAGGGTGATTCCGCGACCCCCGCCGGCGGCCTTGCGAACGGTCGTTGTGTCCGCCGAAGAGCAAGCGCGTGCGCGCCTCATGCTGCGCGCACGGGATGCACGGGCGATGACCCCTCCGAAGTTGACGGCGTACGTGCTGACCAACCTCCGCGGCGCCGACGAGGTGGTCAGCGAACGGTTGGAGGTCCAGGGCATAGGCGACGTGCGCGCAATCCAGGCGTTGAGCGCAGTCGGTTTGGCCATGTCGTCGGAGAGCCGCAATCTGAAGCTCGATGCCATGACGCTCGCAAGAGGCTATACCGTCGAAAAGACAGAAGGGGAGCGCGAAGGCGACTGGGTTTCTCACCCGCCCTTCGTCGTGCGCACACGCAAAAAGCAACAAGGAGGGGCGCTATGAGTCACTGGGATGCCATCGAAGAGAAGACAAAGTCCATCGTCACTGCGGACCTGCTCGAGGCGACGGCCTACCGCCTCGTGAGCGAGCAGGTCCTGTATGCGGCCGATATCAAGAGTCGAACGTCGTACTCGCTGGTGGAGCAGTACGAGCGGGATTTCTCCCACGTGCTGGCGCCCCTCGGCGTGAAAGTCGTTGTCAACCGGCGGCTGCGTTTCGCCTGTGGCATCCCCCGGCATGCCAAATCGTCGCAGGCGACGACCGAGCAGACATTGATGGCGTTGGTGCTGTTGAACATCTACTACGAGTCGGCTCGAGCGGGCCGGCTGAATGATGACGGCGAAGTGATCTGCGATCTGGTCGAGTTGGGGGAAAAGCATCGCGTCAGCACCAATCGGCAGATGTCCCTCGGCGGAAAGCTGGAGGACCTGATGCGGACGATGAAGCGCTGGGGCATTGCGCGAACGATGGCCGACGAGAACTACGAACCCCAGGACCAGGAAGAACGCGATCAGCCTTTTGTCGTGGCGATCCGTCCCGGGATCGTTGACGTGCTGAGCGAGACGGCGCTCCTTCGCCTTGCCCAATTCGCCGAAGCGGCTCCACCGACAGGTGAGGCGGAGGAAGGGACGGAGACGAACGATTCCGGGGAGAACGTCGTATGAAACAACTCATCAGCGTCAAGCTCGTTCAGTTCTTCCTCTTCGAGGAGATCGAGATCAAGCTCGACGAGATCTGGGGTGTCTTCGGTCCGAACGGCAGCGGGAAGTCGTCGCTGCTGGACGCGGTGCAGATCGCCATGTGCGGCGGCAACGAGCGCCTCATCGCGTTCAACGCGCAGGCCGACGAAAACATGGCGAACACGCGATCCATCCGCACGTATTGCCTCGGCCAGTACGGCGACAGCGAGACGGAGCGCGTGCGCGACAGCGCGACCAGCTACATCACGCTGATATGGAAGGACTCAGTCACTTCCGAATTGCTCACGATGGGCGTGTGCATCAACGCCGCACACGACAAGGAACGCTTCGAGGTGCGCGGCCGCTATGTACTTCGCGGAACCGAGCTGTCGATGGGCGATCACCTCGAACTGGTCAACGGACAGCGGCACCCCCGTGCCTGGGAAACCTTCCGGCACCACTTGCTGGAGCGCGCCAAGACGCTCGGGGAAGACCCGCTGCATCAGGATTCGGAGCACTACATCCGGGCCGCGCTTTTCGCGCTTCGCGGCAAGGGCGGCATCCCGCAGTACGAGACCTTCGTGCGCTCGTTCCGCTTCGCATTGCGCATGCGCTTCGATAAGTCGGTCGACCAGATTGTGCGAAATCAGGTGCTGGAGCCGCGCCAGACCAACATCAAGAAGTTTCGAGAGGTCACGGACTCGTTCAAGCTTATGTCGCAGATGGTGGCCGGCGTGCGAGCGAAGATCGAAAGCCTGCAGCTTATTGGGGCCGATTTCGACAAGGCAGACCAGGAGCATTGCGCCCAGGTGACTTGGCGGTCGATGGCCGAAGACGTGAAGCAAAGTCAGGCAACCCGGCGCTTCGACGACGCCACGGGTAGGAGAGACGACGCACTGATCTCCTCCGAACAAGCCAACCTGGCCCATCAGAAGGCTGACAGTGCACGGAGCGAAGCGCAGGAAAAGTCCGATCACTTCCGCCAGCTCAAGGAAAAGCACCAAGCGCATCAGGAAAGCGCTGGACTGGAAGCCGAAGCCTCGCAGCAGCGGAACTCCGCTCAGGCGAAGGCGCGGGAATTGGTCCAAACCGCTTCGGCACTGCGCCGCATCGTGACCGATGCCTCACAGTCCGAGTTCATACCAGGCGAGAAGACGGCGCTGGCCAACTGCCTGCCGGGTCTGGACATCCTGGTGACCGAGAACGGCGTCAGCGATCTGCAACAGGTCCGCTCGAGTGTTCGACCCGCAGTGCTGGCGGTCGGACATGCCGCCTCAACGCTCTTCAACGCACGCCGCCAGATAGAGAATGCACTGGAGGAACTGACTCGGCAGGCTGCCACGATCGAAGAGAACTTGCAGCGCGGCGCCACGGGTCGAGCGGCCCTGGAGGGGCCGGCCGCCCGACTGCTGAAGGAACTGCGGGATGCGGGCCTCGACCCTCAGCCCGTGTGCGATCTGGTTCAGATCACCGACCCACAGTGGCAACCTGTCATCGAGGGTTACCTGGCATCCAACGTCCAGGCGCTGCTGGTGCGCGGCGACAAAGCGGAGCGCGACGCGTTTCAGGTGTATCGGGGTCTGGACGGCGGCCGCGCGGTCTTCGGCGCCAAGTTTGTGATGGCCAGCCGCTTCGAAGGCAAGAAGTCGCCAATAGCAGGTTCGGTGGCAGAGCTGATCCAGGGCGACGACCTTGCCGCGGTGAACTACCTGCGCTCGAAGTTCGGCGACGCCATGCGTGCCACCACCAATGACGAGTGCCTGAGAGCACGTCACGCGTTGACCGCGGACGGAATGCTCAACACCGGCGGGGAGATCGACCGCAAGAGCCTGGTTCGGCCGGCGCAATTCAAGATCGGAGCAGGCAGTCCCGAGCATGTGGGCGCGCTGCGTGAAGAAGCTTCGAAGCTGCGCACAGCCATCGCCCAGGCCAAGACGCGCAGCGACAGGGCCAAGACGCTGTTTGACCAGATGCAGCTGTTCTCGGGCGAGGAGGCAATCCTCAAGCGATTTGCCCGGATCTGCGACGAGCGTGACACCACGCTTCACGCTGCCGCCATGGCGGAAGGCAAGCTGGGGGAAACCGCCAGCAAGGACTACCTCGACCTCGTCAAGCAAGAGAAGAAATGGGCCGAGGAGGCGGAGCGCCTGGTGGGTGAGTTGGTGCGCCTGGCGGCCAGCAAGGGATCAGCGCAGACGACGCTCGAGGGAGCCATCACCGCGTTAGATCAGGCTAAGGCGGCTGCTGACGCTGCAACCGCTGCGGCTCATGAGGCGCGATCCGCGGAAGGCTACGACCGCACGCTGGTGGCCAAGCGCTGGGACAAGCTGTTGGAGGAGTTCCCAGACGACGAGTCTCAACTCCTCGCGGCCTGCGAGGGCGCCGCAAGGAACTGCCGCATCCGCGTCACGAACAACGCAACGGCGGGCAGCGGAAAACTGGGGCAGTACCTCACCGCGCATCAAGACCCGATATTCCCTGAAGTGCTTCAGGACTGGCGCAAAGCAAGGTCTTGGGTCGCCGACCGGCTCAAGTACCTCAACGACACCACGCTCCAGGGCTATGTCGAGCAGATGGACGAGGCGTATCGCCTTTCCCAGGCCACCTTCCGCAACGACGTGGCGCTGGTGCTGCACGGCAACCTGAAATGGCTGGACGCGACCCTCGACAACCTGAACGAGGTGCTGCTCAAGAGCCCGATGTTCACCAATCGCGAGCGCTACCAGTTCAAGAAGACCAAACGTCCCGCCCACGAGAGCTTGCTCAAGTTCATCGAGGACGTGGCCGAATTCGGAGCCGGCCAGGACCTGCTGGGCGACGCGGGCGAGCTGCCCCAGCAGTTCAAGGAACTGCTTGACGAGAAGATCGCCGTCGGAAATGCCAGCGCCAAGTCACCTCTCGACGACTACCGCGAGTTCTTCGACTTTGACATCCAGATCCTGCGCGAAGATCCCGTGACGGGTGAGCGGAAGGCTGCGGGCCATCTGAGCAAGCGGCTGGGCTCGGGCTCCGGCGGCGAGCATCGCGCGCCGCTGTACGTGATTGCCGGCGCGGCTCTGGCTTCGACCTACCGGCTCGAGCGAGGGCACCGGGACGGCATTCGGCTCATCCTGCTGGACGAAGCCTTTAACAAGATGGACATGAGCAACATCATCGCGGCCATGCGGTATCTCGAGGAGCTGGGCCTGCAGGTGGTGATGGCGTCTCCGGGCGAGAATTTGGGGACGCTCACCGCGTTCCTGCACGGCTACTGCGACATCCTGAAGGACGCCGATCGCAACGTGGTCTATCTCGAGCCGCACGATGTCAGCGAGCAGACTCGCCAGATGTTCAGGATGGACCTTCCGGAATTCAACCCCAAATTGATCGACGACGAGCTGCGCAAGCGCCAGCCGCCGGCCGATCCTGAGGGTGCGGGCGATCCGGATGCCGGGAACGTCTGAGCATGGATGCCCTGGCGCGCCAATGCCTGGAAACGCTGTTCGTCGCCGGAGAAAAGTCCGACGCGGGCGTGCGAGTCCGGGCGCCCGCGCTCACAACCCGGGACTTGCGTGCGTACGCCGAGCTGCGTTCGCTGCAGGCCAAGGAAAGCTTCGACACCACCATGCGGGCGGCCGAGATCGACGGCGCGGTCGTCCTGACCTGGGACACGCGCAACGGCACGGTAACCCGAGTGGCCTTGGGTCGCTTGGAGGCGTTGGCTGCATTTCTGGGCAGGACGACTACCGGAACCACGCTGCAGGTAGCGCGTGAACAACTCGCCGGCCAGACGGTGAGCCACCCCGTGCTCACCACGGTTCTCGAGCAGTGGCGGCTCCTTCGAAAGGTGCGCGGCACGTCGGTGACGGACACCGGAAAGTGGCTGGACGCAGTTCGAGTCGTCGACCACTGCCGATCTCGAACGCAGACGAGTGACGAGGCCATCCGTAATGTGAGCGCCGAGATATTCAACGACAGCAAACGGATTGAGAAGCTCTCCGGACCGCTCGATGTCCTTCTCGTGGGCGACGTGGAGTCGCCGCCGCGCGAAGAGCAACAGGTCTGGCGCGAGCTCGGTCTCTTCCGTGAAGACCAGCCGATGGTATTCGCCGGCAACCTTGCGATGCGCCGCACACGGGTGACAGGATTGCTGGATGCGCCGTACGTGGGCTATGCGGCCGACGCCGTGTTGAGCCTGGAATCCCGGCCCGAGATGGTCTTGAGCATCGAGAACCAGACCAATTTCCGTGAAGCGGCGCGCAGGCACTGCAACGATCCGCAGTTGCGCATCTTCTCCGCGGGCATGCCGTCGCCGGCATGGTGTGCGGCGCTCGGGCGCTTGCTGGCATCGATCGATCAGGACGTGCCGGTTTACCACTGGGGCGACTACGATGAAGGAGGATTCAGGATCGCTGCCCACATCGCCAAGTTGGTCGAACAGCACGGAAGAAGGTTGTTGCCGTGGCGCATGGACCCGGCCTCGATCCCGGAATCGCGCCGGCTTCCCGCATCGCCCAAGACCGTGCGCCGCATGCGTGACTACGCCATGGCGGCCTGCTGGACGGAGATCGCTGCAGCCATCGAACACCATCCGTTCACGACCGAGCAGGAAGGTCTGTAGCCTGCATAGGGCAGTTTCGCGGCGGGTGGATGGATTGACTGCCTTAGCATTGCCGCGTGAGCGAACTCGCGATTTCCCAGCTGCGCCAACAACTTCGCCAGGAGATGCGGCGCTATAGCGCCACGTCAATCGTCGACGCCGCGCTGCGCCTGTTGTGGAAGGAGTATCCCGACAAGGTTGAGGCGCTGCACATCTTGCCGTGGAACATCCTGCTGCTGGTGAAATGGGCCCTGCAGGACGTGCACACGCGCATCCGCATCGGCCGCCGGGTGACCGACGAAGAGTTCGCGCGGCTGCGCGGCGGGGTACAGGAGCTGGTGGGCAAAGACTACGCGGCCAAGAAGCCCCCGGTGCACCTGATGATGCGGTGGCACTTCCCGCAATTCGACTTCCAGCGTCCGGAAGGGTGGGGATTCCTGCGCTTGCCGGCGCTGGTGGCCAGGCAGAACGCGAATCACCCTTCGCGGCGTCAATTCGTCCAGGAGCTGGGTTTGTCGCCGGAACACTTCATGGACCTGGCATTCAGTCTGTTCGCGGCGATGGTCGACAACCGGCAAATCATTCCGCGCAATTTCTTCGACCCGCTTCGCGCTGTTTACGGCGCCAGCATCGACGTCTTCCTGCACCTGGTGGCGCTCGACCTGCCTGCCCTGCGGCGGGCCCTTCAGGCAGATCATGCGAAAGAGCCGCTCCCGCTGCGGCAGGAGTTGTACGAGTTCCCTCACCTGAAACGCTACCCGCTTTTCAGGTCGCGCAACGGCGACTTCGTGCCGTGGCAGCGGATGGTGGTAGCTCGAGGCCTCGAAGAGATCGTCCACTGGCGCCTCGCGCGCCTGGGCAGCACCTACACAGAGCCGTTCAGCAGGTTGTTCGAGGACTACGTGTGTGAACTCGCACAGGCCATATCGACGCAGTGCGTCACGGAAACGCAATACGAGGCCATCGCCGGCGGCAGCGCTCCCAAGGTGGAGGCCATCATCCCGTGCGGACGCTGCAATGTCCTGATCGAAGCGAAGATGTCCGTGTTCGGCGATGACGTGCTGCTCACCGACAACGAGACGCAGGCCTTCCTGAAGACCAAGCGTGTGCGGGACGCGATCAAGCAGGGCTGGGCGGTCGGCAAGGCGATACGCAGTGACAGCAGCCCGCTGCCGCAATGCGCAGCCGCCACGCAGGACTACCTGCTGATCGTCACCAGCCGGGAGCTGGCCCTGGGAAGCGGAGCCCAACTCGCGCGCCTCTATTCTCCCGGGAGAATCGATCCACCCGACGACGATGCGCGCCGCAACCTGCCGCTCGAAAACATTTTCACGATATCGATCATCGACTTCGAGAAGCTGTCCACGGCGGTCAAGAAGGGGCAGATCGACCTGGCGCAATTGCTGGAAGCCGCGGTTCTACGAAATCGCGACCCGGCTACCTCCGCCATCCTGTTCGATTCCTTCCTGGGCTCGCCGTTTCAAAGCTGGGGGTCGACTGCGCTGTTGCTGCAGGCACGGCGCGCGTCGCGCGGGCGGCTGGCGGACGCGTTTGACGAAACCTCGGCTGAATAGGCCGCCGCAGAAGTTTCTGGCTACCTTCAACAACTTTTTCTACTAACTCTTGTGAGCCCTGCACTCACTAATTAGCAATTCGAAGACCCGTTGATCTCAGACGCAACGGCACTTGCTCCAGTTCAATTTCAACGCTGAATTTGATTAAATCCTCAGTAAATCATTGTTTTAATTGAGTTTTTTGACTTTCGTGACCCATCTAACTGTGGATTTGTCTCGTTAACTGCGGATTTATCTCATTAACTATGGATTATTGACAGTTCAGCACGTCATGGGCTTGCTGGTCGGCGTGGTAGCTGGAGCGCACCATGGCACCGACGGCCGCATGCGTGAAGCCCATCTTGTAGGCTTCGGCCTCGAACATCTTGAAGGTGTCCGGGTGTACGTAACGGCGCACCGGCAGGTGGCTCAGCGTGGGCGCCAGGTACTGGCCGATCGTCAGCATGTCAATGTCGTGCGCGCGCATGTCGCGCATGACGTCAAGGATTTCCTCGTCGGTCTCGCCCAGGCCGACCATCAGGCCGCTCTTGGTCGGCACGCCCGGATGCAGCGCCTTGAATTTTTTCAGCAGGTTCAGGCTGAACTGGTAATCCGATCCGGGGCGCGCTTCCTTGTAAAGGCGCGGGATGGTTTCCAGGTTGTGGTTCATCACGTCCGGTGGTGCCGCCTTCAGGATCTCCAGCGCCCGGTCGTCGCGGCCGCGAAAGTCCGGTACCAGCACCTCGATCTGGGTGAGCGGAGACAGTTCGCGCGTCTGGCGGATGCACTCCACGAAATGGCCGGCACCGCCGTCACGCAGGTCGTCGCGGTCCACGCTGGTGATCACCACGTACTTGAGCTTCAGCTTTGCAATCGTGCGGGCCAGGTTGACCGGCTCGTTCACGTCCAGCGGATCGGGGCGGCCATGGCCCACGTCGCAAAACGGGCAGCGGCGCGTGCACTTGTCGCCCATGATCATGAAGGTGGCCGTGCCCTTGCCGAAGCATTCGCCGATGTTGGGGCACGACGCCTCTTCGCACACCGTGTGCAGGTTGCTCTCGCGCAGGATCTGCTTGATCTCGTAAAAGCGCGTGGTGGGGCTGCCTGCCTTGACGCGGATCCATTCGGGCTTTTTCAGCACCTCGGCCTGTTCCACCTTGACGGGAATGCGCGACAGCTTGGCGCCTGCCTTCTGCTTGGCCGAGGCGTTGTAGTTCTCGGTGCTTTGCGCTTCGCGCACGACTTCAGAGCTGCTCATAAGCGTTCACGGTGCCAGCAGGTTGCCGAGCTGTTGGCCCAGCACGCCGGCGGCTTCGTCCCAGGTGGTAGAGATACCGATTGTAGAAAGATCCACGGTTTCAAGCCCCGCGTAACCGCAGGGGTTGATCCGTGAATAGGGTTGCAGGTCCATGGTCACATTCAGCGCCACGCCGTGCCAGGTGCAGTGGCGCGTGACCTTGATGCCCAGGGCGGCGATCTTGCCCAGGCCCTTGAAAGGCTCGCCCGGCTGGGCCGGCCCGGTCAGTGCCAGGTGTGAAAAAGGGTCGTCCAGCCGCACGTAGATCCCGGGTGCGCCTGCCACGCGGTGGCCGGTCACGCCGTAACGGGCCAGCGTGCGGATCACGGCCTCCTCGATGCGGTAGACATATTCCTTGACGTAGTAGCCCGCACGCTTGAGGTCCACCAGCGGATAGGCCACCACCTGGCCCGGCCCGTGGTACGTCACCTGGCCTCCCCGCGTGGCCTGCACAACGGGGATGTCACCGGGATCCAGCACATGGTCGGCCTTGCCGGCCAGGCCCTGGGTGAAGACGGGCGGATGCTCGCACAGCCAGAGCGCGTCGGGAGTCTGCGCGTCGCGATTCAGGGTGAAGGCCTGCATCGCCTCGACGGTGGGCAGGTAGTCGGCCCGGCCCAGGATGGTCAGTTCCACGGCGGCGCGCCTACAGCACCACCTTGACCATGGGGTGCGTGGACAAGGTCCGGTACAGCGCGTCCAGCTGCTCGCGGCTGGTGGCGGTGATGGTCAGCGTGATGCCCAGGTAGTTGCCGGCCTTGCTGTCGCGCAGCTCGATGCAGGCGGCGTCAAATGCGGGGTCGAACTCGCGCGCAATGGTGGTCATGGCGTACACAAAGCCGTCGGCCTTGGCGCCCATCACCTTGACGGGAAACTTCGACGGGTAGTCGATCAGCGAATCACGCCGGGCATCAACTGGCGTGGCGGGGGGGGCGGGTTGTGTCATGAGGTGCTTTCCTGCTTGGCACGCTGGTAGCCAGCATGCAGCTTCTGGCAGATGGGGCCAGGCACGCCATTTCCAACCGGGCGGCCGTCCAGCCGCGTGATGGCCAACACCTCCTTGGTGGCCGACGACAGCAGCAGCTCGTCGGCGGCCAGTACCTCGTCGCGCGAAATCCGGCGCAGTTCGAACGGGATGCCCGCATCGCGGCACAGCGACTCGATCAGCCCGTAGCGGATGCCCTCCAGCACCAGGTGGTCACGCGGCGGGCCCATCACGGTGCCGTCCTTCACCACCCAGATGTTGCAGGCCGCGCCCTCGCTCAGGTAGCCATCGCGGAACATCACGGTCTCGGTGGCACCTACGTCGGCGCTGATCTGGCGCGCAAACACCGCACCCAGCAGGCTCACTGCCTTGATGTGGGCCTTTTCCCAGCGGAAATCGTCTGCGGTCACGCAGGCCACGCCCTGTTCGCGCTCGGCGGCGCTCGGGGCTTTCATGGCGTTGCTCATGGCAAACACCGTGGGTGCAATGTCCGCGGGCATGACGTGGTCGCGCATGGCTACGCCGCGCGTGACCTGGATGTATACCAGCTGGTCGGTTTCGGCGCCCACGCGGCCCACCGAGCGTGCGTAGTCGGCAATCAACCGGTCCACCAGGGCGCGCCATTGCGCGTGCGGCATCGGGTTGGTCATGCGCAGCTCGCCCAGGCTGCGGTCCAGGCGCGCCATGTGCTCGGCAAAACGGAAGGGCCGGCCGCTGTACACGGGCACGACTTCATACACACCATCGCCAAAAATGAAGCCGCGGTCCATGACGCTGACCTTGGCGTGGGGCAGGGTGGTGAATTCGCCGTTCAGGTAGCACGGCAGATCGGGAAGGGTGTTGCTCATGCCCCGGATTGTCCCCCAGCCTGTGCGTCACCGTGCGTGGCGGGCCGGCGCCGCCCACGCCGCTTCCAGGCAATACGCGCGCGCCAGCCCAGCTTGACGCCAAAGTAGCCACCCACCGCACCCACGATGGAAAAGACACTCATGCCCAGCAAGGCGGGCCAGCCCAGGGCCAGCAGCATTTGCCAGATGGGTGCGTCAGGGGCTGCCTGGACCGGTGGTGGCGCGTCGATCAGGCGGCTGCCCACCAGGTAGGCGGCCCACAGCCAGAAGCCGGTCGTCAGGGGATTCGTGATCAGCGTCAGGCCCGTCGCAATCGGAATGTTGGCGCGCCACCAGACGCAATGGGCGGCGGACACGATGATCTGCGGGCAAGGCAGGAAAAACGCCCAGAACAGCCCGATCGCCACGCCGCGGGCCACGGCTTCATGGTGCGTGCGCCACAGGGCCGGGGCCAGTACACGGCGCGCGATGCGGCGCAGCATCGGGTGGGCGGCCAGCTCCTCGCGGGCAGGCACGGTGATGCGAAGCCGGCGGGCCAGGCGCTGCATCCGCGTCACAGGAGGGCCCCGTTCACCGCAGCAGCAACACGGCCGCGATGGCGATCCAGCCGAGCCCCAGGTTGATCTTGGCCAGCACCACTACCTGGCCGATGCGCCGCGCGGCTTCGGGCCAGTTGGCGTCAGCCACGGCCAGCTTGAGCCGGCGAAACGGCGCGAAATAGATGTGCGCAAAAATGGCCACCATCACCAGGCCGATGCCCAGCATCAGGTGCCAGCCCACGGGCGCCGCCTTCATGCCAACGGCGGCCATCATCGCAAAGCCGGTCGCCAGCAGCGCCACAATGCTTGCCCACACCACCACAAAGAACCGCCCCAGCACCGCGGCCATCAGCGGCAGGCGCACCGGTGCCTCCAGGCTGGCGTGAACCGGCGGGCGCAGCGCCAGCATGATGAAGGCCATGCCGCCGATCCAGAAAATGGCTGCGGCCAGGTGGAAGAACTTGAGCAGGGAGTACATGGGTGGGCAACGGCGCGCAGGCCGCGAGGTGATTGTCCGGCGATTGTGACTTCCACGCAAAACACCTTTGCGTGCGCCCCTTATCCGACAAGCCGACTCGAAATGGCGGAGCGCTGCGGGCTTTTACTTATAATCAATGGCTTTGCTGAATTTCAGGGCTGCAACCGGGGGCGTCATTCAAAATGAAAACAATCGCTCCGTACCCTGAAACAGATGCAGATGAACCCGAATCGTTCAAGCCGCTGACCGCCGAAGAGGCGCGCCAGTTGCGCGAACAGAATCCATCAGTTTCCCCCTGGTGGGTGGTGGCGGGGCAGGTCGTTGTGGGCTTCGCGGTGGCTTTGGCCACATGGGGCATCACCGGGAGGCAAGAAGCAGGTTGGTCGGCCGCATACGGCGCTCTGGCAGTCATACTGCCCGCGGCGCTGTTCGCGCGGGGGCTCACCGGGCGTTTTGCCTCGCTGAACCCGGGGACCGCGGTGGTCGGGTTCTTCCTGTGGGAAATGGTCAAGTTGGCCTTGTCGGTGGCGATGCTGATCGCCGCGCCAAGGCTGGTGAGTGCCCTGAGCTGGCCGGCATTGCTGGTGGGCCTGGTGCTCACGATGAAGGTGTATTGGGTGGCGATGGCTTTCGCGCCCAAGCGTACGAAACACGTGGCGAAACAAACAGACGAGTAATCAGATGGCTACTGGAACCGGACCGACCGCAGGCGAGTACATCGTCCACCACCTGCAGCACCTGCAGAACAAGACCCCTCAGGGCGTCGCCGACTTTTCCGTTTTCAACCTCGATTCCCTTTTCTATTCCATCGTGCTGGGTGTGCTGGGCTGCTGGCTGCTGTGGCTGGCCGCGCGCAAGGCCACCTCGGGCGTACCAGGCCGTTTCCAGGCCGCCGTTGAGATCCTGGTCGAAATGGTCGATTCCCAGGCCAAGGGCATCGTGCACAACGCCAACAGCCGCAAGCTGGTGGCCCCGCTGGCGCTGGTGGTGTTCGTCTGGATTTTCCTGATGAATGCCATGGACCTGTTGCCGGTGGATCTGCTGCCTGCCATCTGGCACAGTGCCGGCCCGGCCCTGGGCATGAAGGACTACATGCGCGTGGTGCCCACGGCCGACCTGTCCGTCACCATGGGTCTGTCGGTCGGCGTGCTGATCGTCTGTATTTTCTACAACATCAAGATCAAGGGCGCTGGCGGCTGGATCCACGAGCTGTTCACGGCCCCGTTCGGTGCGCACCCGCTGCTGTGGCCGTTCAACTTCCTCATGCAGATCATCGAGTTCGTCGCCAAGACCGTGTCGCACGGCATGCGGCTGTTCGGCAACATGTATGCCGGCGAACTGATCTTCATGCTGATCGCCCTGATGGGCGGTGCCTGGTCGCTGTCGGCCACGGGCATCGGCCTGGCGATCGGCCACATCATTGCCGGCACGGCGTGGGCGATCTTCCACATCCTGATCATCACGCTGCAGGCCTTTGTGTTCATGATGCTGACCCTGGTGTACATCGGGCAGGCCCATGACGCGCATTGATCCGGTTGTTTTCGCGCTTTCCCTTTTCTTTTCTCGTTAACCAAGACCTTTAGGAGTCATCATGGAAGTTATCAGCTTTGTTGCACTGGCCGCCGGCCTGATCATCGGCCTGGGCGCTGTCGGCGCCTGTATCGGCATCGGCATCATGGGCAGCAAGTACCTTGAGTCCGCCGCCCGCCAGCCCGAACTGATGGGCGAACTGCAAACCAAGATGTTCCTGCTGGCCGGTCTGATCGACGCAGCTTTCATTATCGGTACCGGTATTGCGCTGTGGTTCGCCACCGCCAACCCGTTCCTGGCGCAGATCGCCAACCTGCCGAAGTAAATCATCCATGAAGCCTTGCCGGGCTGCTGGCGTTGCCCCCTTGCGGGGGGATCGGCGCAGCCGCAACGGGGGCGGGGGAATTAAATGAGCATCACCGGTACCCTGATCATCCAGATGATCGTGTTCCTGATCCTGGTCGGGTTCACGATGAAATTCGTGTGGCCTCCCATCGCCACGGCGCTGGACGAGCGCGCGAAGAAGATCGCCGAAGGCCTCGCTGCCGCCGACAAGGCCAAATCTGAACTGTCCGCCGCCAACGCGCGGGTGGAAGAAGAACTGGCCAAATCGCGCAATGAGACGGCTGCCCGCCTGGCGGATGCCGAGCGCCGCGCCCAGACCATCGTCGAGGAAGCCAAGGCACGCGCCACGGAAGAGGGCAACAAGATCGTTGCCGCTGCCCGTGTGGAAGCCGAGCAGCAGACCGTGAAGGCCCGCGAAGCCCTGCGCGAGCAGGTGGCCGCGCTGGCCGTCAAGGGCGCCGAGCAGATCCTGCGCAAGGAAGTCAATGCTGGCGTCCACGCTGATCTGCTGAACCGCCTCAAGACCGAGCTGTAAGAGGACACCATGGCCGAAATCGCCACCATCGCACGCCCCTACGCCGAGGCCCTGTACCAGTCGGCCAAGGCTGACCTGGGCGCCGCAGCTGCCTGGCTGGAGCCGCTCGCGGCTGTTGCCGGCAACGAGCAGCTGCAGCAGTTCGCCAGCAACCCCAAGGTCACCGACCAGCAGGTGTTTGACGTGATCGCGGGCGTGGCCAAGACGGCGCTGCCCGAGACCGCCAAGAACTTCCTGCGCACCGTGATCGAAAACGGCCGCCTGGAGGCCTTGCCCGAAATCGCGGCCCAGTTTCGCGCGCTGAAGAACGCGCAGGCCGGGTCGTCCGATGCGGTGGTCTATAGCGCGTTCCCGGTGGATGCAGCGGCACTGGCCAGCCTGTCGGCCGTGCTGGAAAAGCGGTTTGGCCGCAAGCTCAATGTCCGCGTCGAGCTGGACGCCGGGCTGATCGGCGGTATTCGCGTGGTGGTGGGCGACGAGGTGCTCGACACTTCGGTCAAGGCCCGTCTGGAACAAATGAAAACGGCGCTGACCGCTTGACGCGGACCAGCTAACTAAAGAAAGAAGGAAAGAGTCATGCAACTCAATCCCGCAGAAATTTCTGAACTGATCAAGAGCCGCATTGAAGGGCTGTCCGCCAGCGCCGACATTCGCAACCAGGGCACCGTGGTGTCCGTGACCGACGGCATCGTGCGTATCCATGGCCTGTCCGATGTGATGCAGGGCGAAATGCTGGAATTCCCGGCCACCGCCGACGGCACCCCCACCTATGGCCTGGCGCTGAACCTCGAGCGTGACTCGGTGGGCTCGGTGATTCTGGGCGAATACGAGCACATCTCCGAAGGCGATACCGTCAAGTGCACGGGCCGCATTCTGGAAGTGCCGGTCGGCCCCGAGCTGATTGGCCGCGTGGTCAACGCGCTGGGCCAGCCGATCGACGGCAAGGGCCCGATCAACGCCAAGATGACGGACGTGATCGAAAAGGTTGCCCCCGGCGTGATCGCGCGTAAATCGGTGGACCAGCCGGTGCAGACCGGCCTGAAGTCGATTGACTCCATGGTGCCCGTGGGCCGTGGCCAGCGCGAGCTGATCATTGGCGACCGCCAGACCGGCAAGACGGCCGTGGCCATCGACGCCATCATCAACCAGAAGGGTCAGAACATGACCTGCGTGTACGTCGCGATCGGCCAGAAGGCTTCGTCGATCAAGAACGTCGTGCGCGCGCTGGAGCAGGCCGGCGCGATGGAATACACCATCGTGGTGGCGGCTTCCGCTTCCGAATCGGCTGCCATGCAGTACGTGTCGGCCTACTCGGGCTGCACCATGGGCGAGTACTTCCGCGACCGCGGTCAGGACGCGCTGATCGTTTATGACGACCTGTCCAAGCAGGCCGTGGCCTACCGCCAGGTTTCGCTGCTGCTGCGCCGCCCGCCGGGCCGCGAAGCCTACCCCGGCGACGTGTTCTATCTCCACAGCCGCCTGCTGGAGCGTGCCGCCCGTGTGAACGCCGACTATGTGGAAGCCTTCACCAAGGGTGAAGTCAAGGGCAAGACCGGCTCGCTGACCGCGCTGCCGATCATTGAAACGCAGGCCGGCGACGTGTCCGCCTTCGTGCCGACCAACGTGATCTCGATCACCGACGGCCAGATCTTCCTGGAAACCAGCCTGTTCAACGCCGGTATCCGCCCCGCCATCAACGCCGGTATCTCGGTGTCGCGCGTCGGTGGTGCTGCCCAGACCAAGCTGATCAAGTCGCTGTCCGGCGGTATCCGTACCGACCTGGCCCAGTACCGTGAGCTGGCTGCTTTCGCGCAGTTCGCCTCCGACCTGGACGAAGCCACCCGCAAGCAGCTCGACCGCGGTGCCCGCGTGACCGAGCTGCTCAAGCAGGCCCAGTACAGCCCGCTGTCCATCGCCCTGATGGCCGCCTCGCTGTTCGCGGTGAACAAGGGCTTCATGGACGATGTGGACGTGAAGAAGGTCCTCCCGTTTGAACATGGCATGCACGCTTACCTCAAGGACAAGCACGCCACGCTGCTGTCCAAGCTGGAAAACGACCGTGCCATGGACAAGGATGCCGAAGCCGAATTGACCGCCGCCATCGCCGCGTTCAAGAAGTCGTTCGCTTAATTCCACCAGCAGGAGCCACTCATGGCAGCAGGCAAGGAAATACGCGGCAAGATCAAATCGGTGGAAAACACCAAGAAGATCACCAAGGCCATGGAAATGGTGGCCGCGTCCAAGATGCGCAAGGCGCAGGAACGCATGCGCGCCGCCCGTCCTTACAGCGACAAGGTGCGCAACATCGCGGCCAACCTCGGCAAGGCGAACCCGGAATACACGCACCCGTTCATGAAGCTGAACGACGCGAAGGCGACCGGTTTCATCGTCGTGACGACGGACAAGGGCCTGTGCGGCGGCATGAACACCAACGTGCTGCGTGCCGTGACCACCAAGCTCAAGGACGCCCAGGCCGCGGGCCAGGCGACCCAGGCCGTGGCCATCGGCAACAAGGGCCTGGGCTTCCTGAACCGCATTGGCGCGCAGGTGGTGTCGCATGTCACCCAGCTGGGTGACACGCCGCACCTGGAGCGCCTGATCGGCCCGGTCAAGGTGCTGCTGGACGCTTATGCCGAGGGCAAGGTCAGCGCGGTGTACCTGTCGTACACCAAGTTCATCAACACCATGAAGCAGGAGCCCGTGGTCGAGCAGCTGTTGCCCTTGTCAGCCGACAAGATGCAGGCGGATGCCGCGGCCCATGGTGGCGAGCACGGCTGGGACTATATCTACGAACCCGACGCGCAGACGGTCATTGACGACCTGCTGCTGCGTTACGTGGAAGCGCTGGTGTACCAGGCCGTTGCGGAAAACATGGCGTCCGAGCAATCGGCGCGCATGGTGGCCATGAAGGCCGCCACCGACAACGCCGGCAGCGTGATCGGCGAACTCAAGCTGGTCTACAACAAAACCCGCCAGGCGGCGATCACCAAGGAATTGTCCGAGATCGTTTCCGGGGCTGCGGCGATCGGGGCCTGACCCCCGACGCAACGGTTGCAAAGATTCAAAATTTTTGGAGAGCAAAAGTCATGGCTCAAGAGAACTCCCAAGCGAACGCCAGCGTTCAGGGCAAGATTGTTCAATGTATCGGCGCCGTGGTGGACGTCGAGTTCCCGCGCGACCAGATGCCCCGCGTTTACGACGCGCTCAAGATGGACGGCTCGGCCCTGACGCTGGAAGTCCAGCAGCAGCTGGGCGACGGCATCGTGCGCACCATTGCGCTGGGTTCGTCCGACGGCCTGCGCCGCGGCAACATGGTCTACAACACCCACAACCCGATCACCGTGCCCGTGGGCAAGGCGACGCTGGGCCGCATCATGGACGTGCTGGGCAACCCGATTGATGAGCGCGGCCCCGTGTCCGCCGAGCTGTCGGCGTCCATTCACCGCAAGGCCCCGGCCTATGACGAGCTGAGCCCGTCGCAGGAGCTGCTGGAAACCGGCATCAAGGTGATTGACCTGGTCTGCCCGTTCGCCAAGGGCGGCAAGGTGGGCCTGTTCGGTGGCGCCGGCGTGGGCAAGACCGTGAACATGATGGAGCTCATCAACAACATCGCCAAGGCGCACTCGGGCCTGTCCGTGTTTGCCGGCGTGGGTGAGCGTACCCGCGAGGGCAACGACTTCTATCACGAGATGGCCGACTCCGGCGTCGTGAAGCTGGACAACCTGGCCGAATCGAAAGTGGCCATGGTGTACGGCCAGATGAACGAGCCCCCGGGCAACCGTCTGCGCGTGGCCCTGACCGGCCTGACCATCGCCGAGTCGTTCCGCGACGAAGGCCGTGACGTGCTGTTCTTCGTGGACAACATCTACCGCTACACGCTGGCCGGTACCGAAGTGTCCGCCCTGCTGGGCCGCATGCCTTCCGCCGTGGGCTACCAGCCGACGCTGGCCGAGGAAATGGGCCGCCTGCAAGAGCGTATTACCTCGACCAAGGTGGGCTCGATCACCTCCATCCAGGCCGTGTACGTGCCGGCGGATGACTTGACCGACCCGTCGCCCGCCACGACCTTCGCCCACCTGGACTCCACCGTGGTGCTGAGCCGTGACATCGCCGCCCTGGGCATCTACCCCGCCGTGGACCCGCTGGACTCCACCAGCCGCCAGCTGGATCCGCTGGTGGTGGGTGAAGACCACTACAACACGGCCCGCGCCGTGCAGGGCACGCTGCAGCGCTACAAGGAACTGCGCGACATCATCGCCATTCTGGGCATGGACGAGCTGGCCCCCGAGGACAAGCTGGCCGTGGCCCGCGCCCGCAAGATCCAGCGTTTCCTGAGCCAGCCGTTCCACGTGGCCGAAGTGTTCACCGGCTCGCCCGGCAAGTACGTGCCGCTGTCGGAAACCATCCGCGGCTTCAAGATGATCACCGCCGGCGAATGTGACCACCTGCCCGAGCAGGCGTTCTACATGGTTGGCACCATCGACGAAGCCTTCGAGAAGGCCAAGAAGGTCGCCTGATCGGCCCTAGGAACGGAATCGACATGAACACCATCCACGTTGATGTGGTCAGTGCCGAAGAGGCCATCTTCTCGGGCGAGGCCAAGTTCGTGGCCCTGCCCGGCGAGGCTGGCGAACTGGGCATCTATCCGCGCCACACGCCGCTGATCACGCGGATCCGGCCCGGCTCGGTGCGCATCGAGATGGCTGACGGCAGCGAGGAATTCGTCTTCGTCGCCGGCGGCATTCTGGAAGTGCAACCCAATTGCGTCACGGTCCTGTCCGACACTGCCATCCGCGGCAAGGACCTGGACGACGAAAAGGCCAACGCCGCCAAGGCCGCTGCCGAGGAGGCGCTCAAGAACGCCAAGGGCGAACTTGACATCGCCCGCGCACAGTCCGAGCTGGCTGTGATGGCCGCGCAGATTGCCGCGCTGCGCAAATACCGCCAGAAGAAATAAGCCGGTTCTCGCAACCAGCCTGAAGCCGAAGCCCCGCTCGAAAGACCGGGGCTTTTTTGTACCTGCACGGTTGGGGCATGGTGCGCGCGCCGGATGGTGTTTACGGCACCGCCTAACCCAGGGACGGCTCGTCCGGCAGTTCGTTGGGGTTGACCTGGCCCTCGGCCAGAGGGAAGTGCTGGACCAGCACGGCGGAGACTTCGGCCAGCGCCTGGGTCAAGCCGTCTTCGAACCGGCCGTCGCGAAAGGCCGTGCCCATGCGGTCCACCATGGCTTGCCAGTCCTGCGTGGGCACGCGATGGCTGAGGCCCCGGTCGGCCACGATTTCAATCGCGTGCTCGGCCAACAGCAGGTAGATCAGCACGCCGTTGTTGTGCTCGGTATCCCAGACGCGCAGTTTGCCGAAAAGGGCCACTGCGCGGTCGCGCGCCGAGGCGTCGCGCCACAGGTAGCTCCAGGGCAGGCTGGCCTCGATGTGGATGCGGATTTCGCCGCTGTGCCGCCGCTCGCTGGCGCCCACGCGTTGCATGAGCCGCTGCAGCAACGCGGGCGGCACCGCGCGGCGCACGTCGGCTTCGTCCGTCCAGGCGTGACGCCACAGGCGCTTGAGTCGTTGCAGCAGCATCACCAGTCCCCCGAGGCGCCGCCGCCTCCAAAGTCGCCACCCCCGCCGGAGCTGAAGCCGCCGCCGGAGCTGAAGCCGCCGCCGGAGCCGCTGCTCCAGCCACCGGAGCCGCCGCCGGCCCAGCCGCCAAGCCCGCCGCCGGAGCGCCCGCGCGACAGCATGCCGGGCTTGCCGCTGGAAAACAGCCCCACCAGCATGGCCACCAGCGCCGCCACCGCCGCGACCAGCAGGCTGGCGGTGATGAACAGCGCCACCGCGCCCGTGCCCGCGCCCACCAGCAGGGCCCCCAGCTTGCGCCCGAACACCGCGCGCGCCAGCGGAGCGCCCACCATCACGGCCATGAACATGAAGATCGCCAGGTCTTCCCAGTCGAAGCCCCTATCACCCAACGCCCCCCGCGGCGGCGCCGCCGGCGCAGGCAGGGCCTCGCCCCGGATCAGCGCGATGAGGCGGTCGGTGCCGGCGTCGAGCCCGCGCGCGAAATCGCCCTGGCGGAAGGCGGGCGTGATGGCCTCGTCGATCACCTGCCTGGCGGCCAGGTCGGGAATGGCGCCTTCCAGTGTCTTGGCCACTTCGATACGGACCTTGCGGTCATTCCTGGCCACCACCAGCAGCAGGCCGTCGCCCACGTCCTTGCGCCCGATCTTCCAGGTGTTGCCCACGCGGTTGGCATAGCTGGCAATGTCCTCGGGCTGGGTCGTGGGCACCATCAGGACCACAACCTGCGATCCGCTGGACTTTTCAAACGCATCCAGCTTGGCGTCCAGCATCTGCAGCTGGGTGGTGTCCAGCGTGCCGGTGGTGTCCAGCACATGCGCCGTCAGCGCAGGCACCGGCTGGAGGCCTTGTGCCCATGCAGGTGCCAGCAGCGCGGCCAGCGCCAGCAGCACAGTGGCGGTGCCGGCCCGCAGTGCACGCATCAGCGGCATGGCGATGCCTTATTTCTTGTTGAAGTCCACCTGCGGTGGCGTGGCAATCTGCGCTTCGTTCTGCACGGTGAAGCTGGGCTTGGGGCTGTAGCTGAACACCATGGCCGTCAGGTTGCTGGGGAAGCTGCGGGCCAGCACGTTGTATTCCTGCACGGCCTGGATGTAGCGGTTGCGTGCCACGGTGATGCGGTTTTCGGTGCCTTCCAGCTGCACGCGCAGGTCGCTGAAGCCCTTGTTCGCCTTCAGGTCGGGGTAGCGTTCCACCGTCACCATCAGGCGGCTCAGCGCGCTGCCCAGCTCACCCTGGGCCTGCTGGAACTTGTTGAACGCTTCGGGATTGTTCAGCGTCTCGGGCGTGACCTGGATGGCGGTGGCCTTGGCCCGTGCCTCGATCACCTTGGTCAGGGTTTCCTGCTCGAAGTTGGCCTCGCCCTTGACGGTGTTGACGATGTTGGGAATCAGGTCTGCGCGGCGCTGGTACTGGTTGAGCACCTCGCTCCATGCAGCCTTGGTCTGTTCGTCCAGGCGCTGGAAGTCGTTGTAGCCGCAGCCTGTCAGGCCCAGCAGCGCCAGGGTGGAGGTCAGGATCAGGAGCCAGCGTTTCATGGAGCGTTCCTCAAAGGGCGGGGACTGTAAAGGTAGCATAGATGGGATGCCAGTCACCCCGCTTCAAGCCCTTCAGGCAGCCAGCCGCCCCATACCCGCCGTGCCGGAGGGTTCCGCGCTGCTGGTGGCCGGCGCCACGGGCACGCTGGGCAACGAGGTGTTGCGCCGTCTGGCCGGCGCGCAGCGCTTTGCGCGCACGCTGGTGCTGGCGCGCGAGCCGTTCACCGACGGGATGCGCGGCGTGACCATGGTGCAGACCGGCGACGCCACGCCCGACCATTGGCCGCTGGCGGCGGCGCAGGCGGGCGTGATCATGTTCGACCCGCCGCGCCTGTTCCATGACCGCGAACGGGCGCTGTGGACGCCCCAGCCCGTCGATCTGGCGCCGGTGGCCGCATGGATGCGCCGCTGCGGCGCGACCACGCTGGCGGTGGTGTTGCCGCATGCCCAGGGCCGCCTGCCCGAGGCGCTCAAGCGCGGTCTGGCCGGGCTGGACGAGCAGGCGGTGGCGGCGCTCGGTTTTGAGCGGGTGATCTTTGTGCGCTCGGCGCAACGGCCGGGCGCGCCCGGCGGGCTGAGCCTGCCGCAACGCATTGCACGCTGGATGCTGTCGGTTTTCCAGTACATGGTGCCCAGCAGCGAGCAGCCGGTGCGTGCCGTCAAGGTGGCTGAATTCCTGGACGTTGCGCTGCAGCTGGCGCCGCGCGGCATCCACGTGGCCGCACCCGAGCTGGTCTGGCAGGCCGCGCAAAAAGACCTGCGCACCACGGTGGCCCACTGGCTGGGCGGCGCGCCGATGCAAAATCACGCACCCCCCACGCAATAGCAGAGCTGGCCGGACCATGCCCAAAACCCGACACCAGGCCGCCGCCATCGGCGGCACCGCCGATGACATCGAGGCCGCGCTTTATGAGGCGCTGCAGACGGGCGACATTGAAAAGCTCATGGCCTGCTGGGCGGACGAGGATGAAATCGTCTGCGTACACCCGGGCGGCCCGCGCGTGGTCGGGGCGCTGGCGATACGCGCAACGTTCGATGCCATGTTTTCCAACGGGCCGATCAGCGCGGTGCCGCAGCGCGTGCGCAAGGTCGAATCGCTGGCGAGCGCCGTGCACAACGTGCTGGAGCGTATCGACGTCATGACGCCCGATGGCCCGCAACAGGCCTGGGTTATTGCCACCAACGTCTATCACAAGACCGCGCAGGGCTGGCGCCTGGTGGTGCACCACGCCAGCCCCGGCGCGCCCAGCGAGCTGCAGGAAGTGGGCGATGCACCACAGGTGCTTCATTGACAGCAGGTGCTTCCTTGAACTACACCGCCCCCTGGTGGCTGCCCGGCGGCAACCTGCAGACGATCTGGCCGGCGCTCTATGCGCGCCGCGTGTCGGGCCCGCCACCGGTCTACCGGCGCGAGCGGTGGGACACACCGGACGGCGACTTCATTGATGTTGACTTCCTAGTGGCGCCTGCCCCTTCGTCCACCCAGCCGCTGCTGGTGCTGTTCCATGGGCTGGAAGGTTCGTCGCGCAGCCATTACGCCGAAGCCTTTGCCGACTTTGCTCGCGCGCGCGGTTGGGCTTATGCCGTCCCGCATTTCCGTGGCTGCAGCGGTGAGCTCAACTTGGGCCCGCGTGCCTACCATTCCGGCGACTTTGAAGAAATCGGCTGGGTGCTGCAGCGTCTGGCGGCAGCGCGGTCGGGCCCTGTGCTGGCGGTGGGCGTGTCTCTGGGTGGCAACGCCCTGATGCGCTGGGCCGGCGAAATGGGCGACGCGGCCCGGGGTGTTGCGTGTGCCGTGGCGTCGGTCTGCTCGCCGATCGACCTGGCGGCCGGCGGCCGCGCGATCGGCCAGGGCTTCAACCGGCTGGTCTACACCCGCATGTTCCTGCGCACCATGGTGCCCAAGGCGCTGCAGAAGCTGCAGCAGCACCCCGGCCTGTTCGACCGCGACCGGCTGCTGCGCGCGCGCGATCTCTACGAGTTCGACAACATCTTCACCGCGCCGCTGCACGGTTTTCGCGACACCGACGACTATTGGGCGCGCGCCTCGGCCAAGCCCCACCTGCACCGCATCCGCGTGCCGGCGCTGGTGGTCAACGCCTTGAACGACCCGTTTGTGCCCGCGCAAAGCCTGCCCGCGGCACATGAGGTTGGCGCCCATGTGACGCTGTGGCAACCAGCGCAGGGCGGGCACGTCGGATTCCCGCAGGGGCGTCTGCCCGGGCACGTGCTGGCGATGCCGGAGGCCGTGGGGACCTGGCTGGCGCAAGCAGGCGCCGGGGCGCCAGGCGTCACTGGCGCTTGAGAGGCGTCGCTGGCGTTCAGGGCGCCACCGGTGACGATGCTGCGGGCGCAGCAGCCGTGGGTGCTGGTGGCCAACCCACCTCGGCTGCGTTGCGCGGCTTGCCGATCGGCGCCGCCGCCTGACCCTTGCGCACGGCGGCCATGTCTTCGTCGCTGGGGTATTGGCTCAGCAGCCAGTAGTCAAACACGCGCCGCGCAATCGGCGCGGCGTGCGCGGCGCCAAAGCCGGCGTTCTCCACGATCACGGCCAGCGCGATCTTCGGGTCGTCCGCCGGCGCGAATGCCATGTACAGGGCATGGTCGCGCTGGTGCTCTTCGAGCTTGGTGGCGTTGTATTTGTCTTTCTGGCCAATGGTCACGGCCTGGGCCGTGCCGGTCTTGCCACCCGACAGGTAGCCCGCCCCAGCGAACACGCGCGCCGAGGTGCCCTCCTGCGTCACGCCCACCAGCGCCTTGCGCACCACGGCTACGTTTTCAGGCTTGTAGCCCAGATCGACGGGCGGTGCGGCCGGCACCGGGATGCGGGTGCGTGACACGGAGTCCTGCGTGGCAATGACCAGACGTGGCTTGTGCTTGATGCCGTTGTTGGCCAGCACCGCCGTGGCCTGCGCGAGCTGCAGCATGGTGAAGGCGTTGTAGCCCTGGCCGATGCCCAGCGAGATGGTTTCGCCCGCATACCACTTCTTCTGCTCGGGGCGCTTGTAATAGTTGCGCTTCCATTCCTGGCTGGGCAGCACGCCGCGTACCTCGCCCTGCACATCAATGCCGGTGATCTGGCCAAAGCCCAGCGGCTTCATGAAGTCATGCATGGCATCCACGCCCAGCTCGTTGGCCAGCGAGTAGTAATACACGTTGCTGGACTTGACGATGCTCGTGTGCATGTCCACCGGGCCCAGGCCATGGTCGCCGTGGCTGCGGAACACATGACCGCCGAAGTTCCAGGAGCCCGCGTCGTTGATGATGGTGGTGGCGGACCGCTTGCCCGTCTGCAGCGCGGCCATGGCCATGAACGGCTTGTAGGTGGAGCCCGGCGGGTAGGTGCCGCGCAGCGCGCGGTTCAGCAGCGGCTTGTCGATGGACTCGTTGAGCATCTGCCAGCTCTCGGCGTCGATGCCGTCCACGAACAGGTTCGGGTCGAATGTGGGCTTGCTCACGAACGACAGCACTTCACCGGTCTTGGGGTCGATCGCCACGAGCGCGCCGCGGCGTTCGCCAAACATGTCTTCCACCAGCTTTTGCAGCTTGATGTCGATGGACAGCATGACGGTATTGCCCGGCGTGGCCGGGATGCTGGCCAGCTTGCGCACCGCCCGCCCGCCAGCGGACGTTTCCACCTGCTCCACGCCGGTGATGCCGTGCAGCTGCTTTTCAAAGCTCTGCTCCACGCCCAGCTTGCCGATGTATTCGGTGCCGCGGTAGTTGCCCTGGTCCTCGTCGGACCAGTCTTCCATGGCCTTCTTCTCGCTCTGGTTGATGCGGCCGATGTAGCCCACCACATGGCTGGCCAGGTCGCCCCAGGGGTAGTTGCGAAACAGCCTTGCCTTGATCTCCACGCCGGGGAAGCGAAAGCGCTGCGCCGCAAACCGTGCCACCTCTTCGTCCGTCAGGCGGGTGCGGATGGGCAGGGATTCAAAGCTGCGCGATTCGTCCAGCAGCTTGCGAAACCGCCGGCGGTCGCGCAACTGGATGTCGATGACCTGGGCCAGTTCATCGATGGTTTTTTCAAGCGGCATGGACAGCCGCGAGGGCGTGATCTCCAGCGTGTAGGCCGAATAGTTCGTGGCCAGGATCACGCCGTTGCGGTCCAGGATCAGCCCGCGGTTGGGAATGATGGGCACGATGGCCGTGCGGTTGGCCTCGGCCTGCTCGTCCAGGTCGTCGTGGCGCACCACCTGCAGGTACACCAGGCGCGACGCGAGCAGCAGGAACGCCAGCACCACCACGATGCTGGCCACCAGGATGCGCACCCGAAAGCGCGACAGGTCGGCTTCGACGTTGCGCAGCTCGGTCATAGCGGACGATTCTCGTCGGGGTCAGGGGCGCGGCGCTGGGGGGCCAGCAGCATGATGCTCACGACGGGCCACAGCGCGGACTCGATCAGCGGCGCGAGGATCACCGTCCAGCCCGGGAAGGCGCCTCCGCTGACCATGCGGATCGCCAGCTCGATGGCGTGCGCCGCCACGAACAGCGGCAGCACCTGCACCGCCTGCGACGGCACGCTGAACCACAGCAGGCGGCGGTGGATGGTGATGGCAAAAAAGCTCAGGGCCGTGTAGGCCAGCGCATGCTGGCCCAGCAGGGCGGTCTGGTGCACGTCCATGCACAGGCCAAAGAAAAACGCGGCGCCGATACCCACGCGCAGTGGCTGGTGCACGCTCCAGAACACCAGCACCAGGATCAGGAAATCCGGCAGCCAGGGCGTTCGGCCCAGCGGCAGCATGTTCAGCAGCAGCGCCACGGCCAGGCTGCCCCAGATGAACAACGGGTTGGCCGGCAGCAGCAGCTGCTGCCCGGGGCGCATGATCACTTGCGGGCCCCCTTTCTGGCGGCTGCAGCATGCGGCGTGTCTTCAGGCGCGGGCCGCGGCGGGATCTGGACAGACACCGGTTTCAGAACCATCACATGCCTGGCGCCAGTGACCAGCGCTTGCGGCACGCAGTAGATGCGCGCAAAGGCGGAATCGGCCCGCCGCTCCACGCGGTCCACCCGCGCCACCGGCAGCCCGGCGGGATAGATGCCGTCCACCCCGCTGGTGGTGAGCAGGTCGCCGGCCTGCACGTCGGCATTGCCGGCCATGAAGCGCAGCTCCAGCTCACCGCCATGCGTGGGGTCGCCAAAGGCCACGCTGCGCGCGCCGGTGCGTGCATTCAGCACGGGAATAGCCTGGTCGCTGTCGATCACCAGCGTGACCTCGCTGATCAGCGGATGCACGCGCGTGACCTGGCCCAGCACGCCGGCCTCGTCGATCACCGGGGAGCCCGCCTCGATGCCCTGGGCCAGGCCCTTGTCGATGATGATCTTGCGGGTGTAGGGGTCGGCCGCGTCATAGAGCACCTCGGCGGCCTGGCTGGGCGCGCTGATCCTGTCGCGCAGGGCAAGCAGCTTGCGCAGGCGGTTGTTTTCCTGCGCCAGCTGTTCCACCTGGCCGGCGCGCTGCGCCTGCATGGCCAGGCGCTGGCGCGCCGCCGCCTCGCTGGACTGCGCTGCCTGCAGGTCCTGGAAATAGTCGCCGCCATGGCGCACCAGCAGCACCGGACGCATGGCCAGCCACTGCACGGGGTACAGCACCGTCGCCACGGCCGCGCGTAGCGGTTGTGTGATGCGAAAGCGCAGATCTGCCACCATCAGGAACAGCGCGAGCGCGCTGAACACCATCAGCCTGGAAAGCGCTGACGGGCCCTGCTTGAAGAAGGGGGGTGGGGACCTGTCCAGCGTACCAAGTGGCATCGCTGCTCCGGGTGGGTTACTCGCTGGTGAAGATCGAGCCCAGGCGCTCCATGCGCTCCAGGGCGATGCCGCAGCCGCGCACCACGCAGGTCAGGGGGTCTTCGGCCACCAGCACGGGCAGGCCGGTTTCCTCGGCCAGCAGGCGGTCCAGGTCGCGCAGCAGCGCACCGCCGCCGGTGAGCATCATGCCGCGCTCGGCAATGTCCGCGCCCAGCTCGGGCGGGGTGTGCTCCAGCGCGTTCTTGACCGCACTCACGATGTTGTTCAGCGGGTCGGTCAGGGCTTCCAGGATTTCGTTGCTGGAAATCGTGAACGAGCGCGGCACGCCCTCGGACAGATTGCGCCCGCGAACTTCCATTTCCTTGACTTCGCTGCCGGGAAAGGCACTGCCGATGTTCTTCTTGATGGCTTCGGCGGTGGGCTCGCCGATCAGCATGCCGTAGTTGCGGCGGATGTAGCTGATGATGGCCTCATCGAACTTGTCGCCACCCACGCGCACGCTGCCCTTGTAGACCATGCCGCCCAGGCTGATGACGCCCACCTCGGTGGTGCCGCCGCCGATGTCCACCACCATGGAGCCGGACGCCTCGGACACCGGCAGGCCGGCACCGATGGCCGCTGCCATGGGTTCTTCAATCAGGTAGACCTCGGAGGCGCCGGCGCCCAGCGCCGATTCGCGGATGGCGCGGCGCTCCACCTGGGTGGAGCCGCAGGGCACGCAGATGATGATGCGCGGGCTGGGCTTCAGGACGGACCGGGGATGGACCATCTTGATGAACTGCTTGAGCATCTGCTCGGTGACGGTGAAGTCGGCGATCACGCCGTCCTTCATGGGGCGGATGGCCTCGATGTTGCCGGGCACCTTGCCCAGCATGGCCTTGGCCTCATGGCCCACGGCCTGGATGGTCTTCTTGCCTTGGGGGCCGCCTTCGTGGCGGATCGCGACCACCGAGGGCTCATCGAGGACGATGCCCTTGTCGCGTACAAAAATCAGGGTGTTGGCGGTGCCTAGGTCGATGGCCAGGTCGGTGGAGAAGTACCGACGGAATGCTCCGAACATTAGAAATCCTCTCGCGCTGAGGGCCGGCACCGCAGCCGGCCAACGCCTTGTTTGTCGTGTTGAAAGCCGCTTTTTCCTGCAAATACCAGCGGTTTCGCGAGTGTTGCATCAAAGGCGGGATAATACCCCATCCCCTGTGAATAACTGCCCGCCACCGGGCCAAAATTTTCCCTTTACAACTGGTTTCGCGACCGTTTTTCCCCATGGCTTTGACCCCCCAAGACATCGGCCGGATTGCCAATCTGGCGCGGCTGGAATTGAGCAGCGAAGAAAGCGAGCGCATGCTCACTCAATTGAATGGCTTCTTCGACGTGGTCGAGCAGATGCGTGCTGTGGATACCGCGGGCATCGAGCCGCTTTCCCACCCCGTCGCGGCCATCCAGGATGTGGCCCTTCGACTGCGTGACGACGTGGTGAGCGAGCCCAACCAGCGCGAGGCCAACCAGCAAAGCGCACCGGCGGTGGAGCGTGGTTTGTTCCTGGTGCCGAAGGTGATCGAATGAGCGGCGCGCTGCATGAACTGACCGTGGCCGAACTGGCTGCGAAGCTGCGGAACAAGCAAGTGTCCGCCGTCGAGGCCGCGCAGCATTTCCTCGCGCGCGGCAAGCAGCACGAATCCCTGGGTGCGTATCTCGATGTGCGCGAAGACGTGACGCTGGCCCAGGCCCAGGCTGCCGATGCGCGCATCGCCGCGGGCGACACAGCGCCGCTGCTGGGCGTGCCCATCGCGCACAAGGACATCTTCGTCACGAAGGATTTTGTGAGCACGGCTGGCTCGAAGATGCTGGCCGGCTATCGTTCCCCCTTCAACGCGACCGTGGTGGACAAGCTGTCGCAAGCAGGCGCGGTGACGCTGGGCAAACTCAACTGCGATGAATTCGCCATGGGCTCGGCCAACGAAAACTCCGCATTCAAGCCCGCGCGCAACCCGTGGGACACCTCACGCATTCCCGGTGGCTCCTCCGGCGGCAGTGCTGCGGCCGTGGCCGCGCGCCTGGCCCCGGCGGTCACCGGCACGGACACCGGTGGCTCCATCCGCCAGCCTGCGGGCTTTTGCGGCATCACCGGCATCAAGCCGACCTATGGCCGCGCATCGCGCTACGGCATGATCGCCTTCGCCTCCAGCCTGGACCAGGCCGGCCCGATGGCGCGCACCGCTGAAGACTGCGCCCTGCTGCTGTCGGCCATGTGCGGGCCGGATGCCGACCGCGACTCCACCTCGCTCGATGTGCCGGCGGAAGATTTCACGCGCTCGCTCAACGACGGCATTGAAGGCCTGCGCATTGGCATCCCCCAGGAGTTTTTCGGCGAAGGCCTGTCGGCGGACGTGCGCGCCGCGGTGGATGGCGCCTTGAAACAGTACGAAAAGCTGGGCGCGAAGCTGGTGCCGATTTCGCTGCCGCGCACGCAGTTGTCCATCCCCGTGTACTACATCATTGCGCCGGCAGAAGCCAGCTCCAACTTGAGCCGCTTTGACGGCGTGAAGTTCGGGCACCGCGCGGATAAATACACCGATCTGCTGGACATGTACAAGAAGACGCGCGCCGAGGCCTTCGGCGACGAAGTCAAGCGCCGCATCATGATCGGCACCTATGTGCTGAGCCACGGCTACTACGACGCTTACTACCTGCAGGCGCAGAAGATCCGCCGCATGATCGCCGACGATTTCCAGCAAGCCTTCAAGCAGTGTGACGTGATTGCTGGCCCCGTGGCACCCACGGTGGCATGGAAGCTGGGCGAGCACGGCAACGACCCGCTGGCCGACTACCTGGCCGACATCTTCACGCTGCCGGGTTCGCTGGCCGGCCTGCCGGGCATGAGCGTGCCGGCCGGCTTTGGCGAAGGCGGCATGCCTGTCGGGCTGCAGCTGATTGGCAATTACTTTGCTGAAGCGAAGCTGCTCAATGCAGCCCACAAGCTGCAGCAGGTCACAGACTTCCACCTTCGCGCACCCGCGGGTTTCTGACATGACGAGCAAACTGATCCAGGGCTATGAAGTCGTCATCGGCTTCGAGACGCACGCCCAGCTGTCCACGCAAAGCAAGATTTTCAGCCGCGCTGCCACGGCCTTTGGCGCCGAGCCCAACACGCAGGCCTGCGCGGTGGACCTGGCGCTGCCCGGCACGCTGCCGGTCATGAACAGGGGCGCGGTGGAGCGCGCGATTGAATTCGGCCTGGCCGTGAATGCGACCATCGCGCCGCGCAGCATCTTTGCGCGCAAGAACTACTTCTACCCCGATCTGCCCAAGGGCTACCAGATCAGCCAGTTTGAAATCCCGGTGGTGCAGGGCGGCAGTGTCGAGTTCTTCCTCGGCGAAGAAAAGAAAAGCGTGCGTCTGGTGCGCGCGCACCTGGAAGAAGACGCGGGCAAGTCGCTGCATGAGGATTTCATCGGACAAAGCGGCATCGACCTGAACCGCGCCGGCACGCCGCTGCTGGAAATCGTGACCGAGCCCGACATGCGCGGCAGCGAAGAGGCCGTGGCCTACGCGAAAGAGCTGCACAAGATCGTGACCTGGATCGGCATTTGCGACGGCAACATGCAGGAGGGCAGCTTCCGCTGCGACGCCAACGTGTCGGTGCGCAAGCCGGGCCAGCCCTTGGGCACGCGCCGCGAGATCAAGAACCTGAACAGTTTCAAGTTCATGCAGCAGGCGATCGACTACGAAATCCGCTGGCAGATCGAGCAGATCGAGGACGGCCACGCGATCCAGCAGGCCACGGTGCTGTTCGACCCCGACACCGGCGAGACGCGCGCCATGCGGACCAAGGAAGATGCGGCCGATTACCGCTATTTCCCCGACCCCGACCTGCCGCCGCTGGTGGTGGCACCTGAATGGGTGGAGCGGGTGCGCGGCCAGATGGCTGAGCTGCCGCGCGTGATGGCGGCGCGCTTCGTGGCCGATTACGGCCTGCCCGAATACGACGCCACCACGCTCACGCAGAGCAAGTCCATGGCCGCTTATTTCGAGGCGGCGGCCCAGGCCTGCGGCCAGCCCAAGCTGGCCAGCAACTGGGTGATGGGCGAGGTGTCCCGTCGCCTGAATGCGCAGGATATTGGCATCGACGCCGCGCCAGTCAGCCCGGCACAACTCGCTGCTCTGATTGGGCGCATTGCCGACAACACCGTGTCCAACAGCGCCGCGCGCCAGGTGTTCGACGCGCTGTGGTCGCGTGAGGGTAGCGATGTGGACGCGGTGATTGAGGCCAAGGGCCTCAAGCAGATGAACGACACCGGCGCGCTGGAAAAGATCATCGACGACATCATTGCCGCCAACCCCGACAACGTCGCGCAGTTCCGCGCCGGCAAGGACAAGGCCTTCAACGCATTGGTCGGTCAGGCGATGAAGGCAACCAAGGGCAAAGGCAACCCGCAGCAGGTCAATGATCTGCTGCGCAAAAAGCTTCAGGGCTGACGGATGTGAAAAGGGTGGAAGGCGTCAGTCGTCCACGCCATATCGTTGCCGGTAAGCCAGCACGGCCGCATGGTGCTGCGACAGGCCGCTACCGGCTTGACCTTGCAGGTACGTCAGCAAATCAGCCAGCCGCGCAATGGCACACACCTGCAGCCCCAGCTGGTTGCGCACGTACTGCACCGCGCTGTGGTCCACATCGCGGCCGTTCTCTGTGGCTTTTTCCTGGCGGTCCAGCGCAATGGCCACCGCGTGCGGCGTGGCGCCCGCGGCCTGGATGATGGCAATGGATTCGCGCGCGGCCGTGCCGGCGGACATCACGTCGTCCACGATCAGCACGCGGCCCTTCAGTGGCGCGCCCACGAGCGTACCGCCTTCGCCATGGTCCTTGGCTTCCTTGCGGTTGTAGGCAAAGGGCACGTTGCGGCCCCGGCGCGCCAGCTCCACGGCCACGGCCGCGCCCAGCGGGATGCCCTTGTACGCGGGGCCGAACAGCATGTCGAACTCAATGCCCGACGCGAGGATGCGCTGTGCATAAAATTGAGCCAGCCGGCCGAGCTTGGCGCCATCGTCAAACAGCCCGGCATTGAAAAAATACGGTGAAAGCCGGCCAGCCTTGGTCTTGAATTCACCAAAGCGCAGCACACCGGAATCCACCGCAAACTGCACGAAATCCTGCGCCAGCCGGCTTTCATCCGTTGTACCGTCAGCCTGTGCATCCGCATCCACCACCATGGGGAATTCCTTGTTCAAGTTAACCAGCCTCAATCTCAACGGCATCCGTTCCGCCGCCACCAAGGGCGTTGAAGCCTGGATTGCCAAGACCGCACCGGATTGTATTTGCGTGCAGGAAGTCAAGGCCCAGGCGGCGGATGTGAGCGGCCGGTTCGAGGCGCTGGCGGGGCTCAAGGGCCACTTTCACTTTGCGCAGAAGAAGGGCTATTCCGGCGTGGCCGTGTACACGCGCCATGAGCCGAGCGACGTGGTCGTGGGCTACGGCTCCAGCGAATTTGACGCCGAGGGCCGCTATGTGGAGCTGCGTTTTGACACGCCGAAGCGCAAGCTGTCGCTCATCAGCGCGTACTTCCCCAGCGGTTCTTCGGGCGAGGAGCGCCAGCAGGCCAAGTTCCGCTTTCTGGCCGGGTTTGAGCCGCACCTGGCGGCGCTGAAGCTGCAGCGCGAGTTCATCCTGTGCGGCGACGTGAACATCGCGCACCAGAACATTGACCTGAAGAACTGGCGCAGCAACCAGAAGAACAGCGGCTTCCTGCCCGAAGAGCGCGCCTGGATGACGAACCTGCTGACCCACACCGGCCTGGTCGATGTGTACCGCCAGCTGCAGCCCACAGCCACTGACACCGCCTACACTTGGTGGAGCAATCGGGGCCAGGCCTACCTGAACAATGTCGGGTGGCGGCTGGACTACCACCTGGCTACGCCGGCGCTGGCGATGCTGGCGCGCGCCGAAGCCATCTACAAGGCCGAGAAATTCTCGGACCACGCGCCGATCACTGTGGATTACGACTTCAAGCTTTAACGTCATTCATGCAAGCGCCCCTCGTCCTCCTTGTTGCCCTGCCGTTCATTGGCAGCCTGGTTGCCGCCGTCCTGCCGGCCAACGCGCGCAACACTGAATCGACCGTCGCCGGCCTGGTGGCGCTGGTGTGCGCGGTGCAGGCCGCGCTGTATTTTCCCGAGATGGCCGCCGGTAGCGTGGTTTACCAGCGATTTGACTGGATCCCTTCGCTGGGCCTGGACTTCACGTTGCGCATGGACGGGTTTGCGTGGATGTTCTCGATGCTGGTGCTGGGCATCGGCAGCCTGGTGGTGCTGTATGCGCGCTATTACATGTCGCCAGCCGACCCGGTACCGCGCTTTTTCTCGTTCCTGCTGGCCTTCATGGGCTCCATGAGCGGCGTGGTGCTGTCAGGCAACCTGATCCAGATCGTGCTGTTCTGGGAGTTGACCAGCCTGTTTTCCTTCCTGCTGATTGGCTACTGGCACCACCGGCGCGACGCGCGGCGCGGCGCGCGCATGGCGCTGACCGTCACCGGCGCGGGCGGGCTGTGCCTGCTGGCGGGTGTGCTGGTGCTGGGCCATATCGTGGGCAGCACTGACCTGGAGGCGGTGCTTGCCGCCGGCGAGCGCGTGCGAGCCCATGCGTTGTACCCGGTGGCGCTGGTGCTGGTGCTGCTGGGCGCGTTCACCAAGAGCGCGCAGTTTCCGTTTCATTTCTGGTTGCCGCACGCCATGGCGGCGCCCACCCCGGTGTCGGCCTACCTGCATTCGGCCACGATGGTGAAGGCCGGCGTGTTCCTGCTGGCGCGGTTGTGGCCGGTGCTGGCCGGCACGGACGAATGGTTCTGGATCGTCACGCTGACCGGGTTGGCCACGCTGCTGATCGGCGGCTTCTCGGCCATTTTCCAGAACGACCTGAAGGGCGTTCTGGCCTATTCGACCATCTCGCACCTGGGCCTGATCACCACGCTGCTGGGCCTGAATAGCCCGCTGGCGGCGGTGGCGGCGGTGTTCCACATCCTCAATCACGCTACCTTCAAGGCGTCCCTGTTCATGGCGGTGGGCATCGTTGACCATGAAACCGGCACGCGCGACATCCAGCGCCTGTCGGGCCTGTGGCGCTACATGCCGATCACCGCCACGCTCACCATGGTGGCGGGCGCGGCCATGGCGGGCGTGCCGCTGCTCAACGGCTTCATCTCCAAGGAGATGTTCTTCTCCGAGGCGGTGTTCGTCACCGCCGCGCCCTGGTTCGAGCACCTGTTGCCCGTGGTGGCCGTGGTCGCCGGTGCGTTCAGCGTGGCGTATTCATTGCGCTTTACGGTGGACGTGTTCTTTGGCCCCGACACCTGCGCTGCCTTGCCGCGCCAGCCGCACGAGCCGCCGCACTGGATGCGCGTGCCCATCGAGCTGCTGGTGCTGGTCTGCCTGCTGGTGGGCACGCTGCCGCAATGGTCGGTGGGGCAGGTCCTGGGCGTCGCGGCCACGCCGGTGGTGGGCGGCACGTTGCCGGCCTTCGACCTGGCCGTGTGGCACGGCTTCAACGTGCCGCTGCAGATGAGCCTGGTGGCCATGGCGCTGGGCGTGGCCATCTATCTGCTGTTGCGCCGGCCCATGGCGGTGGGGCAATTCGTCCGCCCGCCGCTGCTGGGGCGCTTCAGCGGCAACACCGCCTTTCGCCGGGTGCTGGCGCAACTGACGGCCGCCAGCCGCACGCTGCTGCGCGTGCTGGGCACGCAGCGGCTGCAGCCCCAGGTGCTGATGCTGATGCTGGTCACGCTGGCAGCCGCGCTGACGCCGCTGTGGCTGACCCTGGGCGCGCCCGTGCAGTGGATGGGCGAGCGGCCCACGCTCACGTTCTCGCCCATGTTCGCGCTGCTGTGGACCGTGGGCATCGGGGCGGCCATCGGCACCGCCTGGCAGGCCAAGTACCACCGCCTGACCGCGCTGGCGCTGATGAGCGTCGCGGGCCTGACCACCGTCATCACGTTTGCCTGGTTTTCGGCGCCTGACCTGGCGCTGACCCAGCTGTCAGTGGAGGCGGTGACCACCGTGCTGTTTGTGCTGGGCCTGCGCTGGCTGCCCAAGCGCATCGAAAAGCCGGACCACCGGCGCACGCCCCGGGCTTTGCTGGCAGCACGCGCCCGGCGCTCGCGCGACCTGCTGGTGGCGCTGGCGGCCGGCGCCGGCATGGCGGTGCTGTCCTATGCGGTGATGACCCGCAATTTCCCACAGAGCATCTCGCCGTTTTTCCTGGAACGCGCGGTGCCCGAAGGCGGCGGCACCAATGTGGTCAACGTGATGCTCGTGGACTTCCGCGGCTTTGACACGCTGGGTGAAATCACCGTCCTGGGCGTGGTGGCGCTTACGGTCTATGCGCTGCTGCGCCGCTTCCGGCCGGCCCGTGAAAGCATGGGGCTGCCACCCCAGCAGCGGGAGCAGGAGGCCGGGCCGCCGGGGTTTGACGCTGACCTCGTGTCCGCGCAGGCTGGCACCGACATCGCACGGGGCTACCTGCTGGTGCCCGCGGTGCTGGTTCGCCTGCTGTTGCCGGTGGCGGCGGTGATCGCGGTGTACCTGTTCATGCGCGGGCACAACCTGCCTGGCGGTGGCTTCGTGGCCGGGCTGGTGCTGTCCACCGCGTTCATCGTTCAATACATCGTGTCGGGCACGCAGTGGGTCGAGGCCCACATGAACCTGGCGCCACCGCGCTGGATCGCCACCGGGCTGCTCACGGCCACGGGCACCGGCGCGGGCGCGTTTTTCTTTGGCTACCCGTTTCTCACCACCCATGTGGCCCATGTCACGCTGCCCTGGGTGGGCGAGGTGCATGTGGCCAGCGCCCTGTTTTATGACATTGGCGTGTTCACGCTCGTGGTGGGCGCCACGCTGCTGATCCTGACCGCGCTGGGCCACCAGGCGGTGCGGGGGCGGCGCCAGCCGGTGCGCCCACCCGCTGCACAGGAAGGAGCCACCTGATGGAAATCGTGCTGGCCCTGGCCATTGGCGCCCTGACCACCTGCGGTGTCTGGCTGATGCTGCGTCCCCGTACCTACCAGGTCATCATGGGCCTGTCGCTGCTGAGCTATGGCGTCAACCTGTTCATCTTCAGCATGGGCCGCCTGGCGGTGGACCTGGAGCCCGTGCTGGTGCCGGGCCAGCCCGTCACGCTGGCGTACAACGCCGACCCCATGCCGCAGGCGCTGGTGCTCACCGCCATCGTCATCGGCTTTGCAATGACGGCGCTGTTCCTGGTGGTGCTGCTGGCGCAGCGGGGCTTTTTCGGCAACGACCATGTGGACGGCCAGGGGGATGACGAATGAACCACCTGCTGATCGCGCCCATCCTGTTGCCGCTGGTCACCGCCTGCCTGTTGCTGCTGGTGGGTGACCGCAAGCACCGCAGCCAGGCGGCGCTGGGCGGGCTGGCGCTGCTGGCCAACCTTGGCGTGGCGGTGCTGCTGCTGGCGCAGGCCCTGGGTGGCGGCGCCAACGCCTATGGCATTTACCTGCCTTCCAACTGGGAGGCTCCCTTTGGCATCGTGCTGGTGCTGGACCGGCTGTCGGCGCTGATGCTGGTCGTGGCGGCGGTGGTGGCCCTGGCCGCGCTGGTGTTTTCGCTGGCACGGTGGGACAAGGCGGGCGCGCATTTCCATGTGCTGTTCCAGGTCCAGGTGATGGGCATCAACGGCGCCTTCCTGACCGGCGACCTGTTCAACCTGTTCGTGTTTTTCGAAGTCATGCTGGCGGCGTCGTATGGCCTGCTGTTGCATGGCTCGGGCCCGTCGCGCGTGAAGGCGGGGCTGCACTACGTCACCATCAACCTCGTGGCATCTTCGCTTTTCCTGGTGGGCGCGTCCATGATTTACGGCGTGACGGGCACGCTCAATTTTGCTGACCTGGCGGCCAAAATCCCGCTCATCCCGGCTGGCGACCGCCCCTTGCTGCATGCAGCCTGCGCGGTGCTGGCGGTGGCCTTCCTGGCCAAGGCGGCCATGTGGCCGCTGAACTTCTGGCTGGTGCCGGCCTACGCCGGCGCCAGTGCACCGTCGGGTGCGGTGTTTGCCCTGCTGACCAAGGTGGGTGTCTATGTGCTGCTGCGCCTGTCCACGCTGTGGTTTTCGCCGCAGGCCGGCGACTCCGCCGGCTTTGGCGGCGCGTGGCTGTTGTGGGGCGGCGCGGCCACGCTGGCGTTCGGCGCTCTGGGCATGCTGGTGTCGCAACGGCCGGCCCGCCTGGCGGGGTTCGCGGTCATTGTGTCGTCCGGCACGCTGCTGGCCATGGTGGGGCTGGCGCGCCCCGAGGTGACCGCGGGGGCGCTGTACTACCTGCCGGCCTCCACGTTCGCGGTGGCGGCGTTCTTTCTCATCGCCGAGCTGATGGACCGTTCGCGCCAGAGCGACGCGCAGTCGCGGCGCGCGCCCGAGGACGAAGAAGACCACCTGCCTTTTGCGCTGGCCGACCAGGAACTGGACGAAGACACCAACCTGGACGACCAGGAGGAGGCGCTCATTGGCCGGCCCATCCCGGCTGCCACCGCCCAGCTGGGCCTGGCGTTCATTGCCTGCACCTTGCTGGTGGCGGGGCTGCCGCCGCTGTCGGGCTTCGTCGGCAAGGTGTTCATGCTGTCGGCGCTGGTGCAGGGTGCGGGCGCCGTGGCCTGGACCCTGCTGGCGCTGGTGGTGCTGTCGGGGTTGTTTGCCCTGGTGGCGCTGTCGCGCGTGGGGATCCGGTTCTTCTGGGCACCGGTAGACCGGGGCGCACCGGTGCTGCGCGTGGCCGAGTTCCTGCCCGTGGCGCTTCTGGTGGTGCTGTGCTGTGCCTACACGGTGTATGCGGAGCCGGTGATGCGCTACACCCGCGCCACAGCTGCTGACCTGTACGCCCCCGGGGGGTACGTGCAGGCCGTGCTGGACGCGCGCCCGCTGCCCACCGCAACCAATGCCGAGCGCCTGGGCCTGCCCCTGCCGCCGGGCGCGGGCGGCGCCACCCGATGAGGCCCACCATGCTGCGCAAGCTCTTTCCCGAACCCCTCCTGTCGCTGGCCCTGGCCGCGCTGTGGATGGTGCTCAACCGCGACTACGGCCTGGGGCAATGGCTGCTGGCCCTGGCCTTGGGCGTGGGCGTGCCGCTGCTCACGCAGCCGCTGCGGCCCACGCCGGTGCGCTTTCGCAAGCCATGGACGGCGTTCAGGCTGTTCTGGCAGGTGGGGGCCGACGTCATCGTCTGGAACTGGCGCGTGGCGCGCGGCACGATGGCCCGCACGCCGCCGCGCGGCGGCTTTGTCACCGTGCCGCTGGACCTGCGCGACCCCCATGGCCTGGCTGTGCTGGCCGCCATCATGTGCGTGATCCCCGGCACCATCTGGAGCGAGCTCGCGCTGGACCGCAGCACGCTGCTGGTGCACCTGTTCGACCTGCCCGATGAACAGGCGGCGCAGGCCGAGGTCACCTTGATCAAGACCCGCTATGAAAAGCCGCTGATGGAGATATTCGAATGAGCGACCTGCTGTTTGCCGCCATCGTGTTCACGCTGGCGTGCTACGTGCTGGCCATGGCGCTGGCGCTGGTTCGCATGGTGCGCGGGCCTTCCGCCCAGGACCGCGTGCTGGCCATGGACCTGATCTGGACCGTGGGCATGCTGCTGCTGCTGGTGCTGGCCATCCGCTACCGCAATTCCGCCTACTTCGAGGCGGCCTTGCTGATTGCCATCTTCGGGTTCGTCAGCAGCGCGTCGATGGCCAAGTTCCTGCTGCGCGGCGAGGTGATCGAATGAAGGTGCACACATGAACGAAGCCGTATCCCTTTGGATCGAGGTGCCGGTGGCACTGCTGCTGGCAATGAGCGGCGTTTTCACGCTGCTGGCCGCCGTGGGGCTGGTGCGCTTCAAAAGCTTCTTTCAGCGCATGCACCCGCCGGCGCTGGCATTCAGCCTGTCGTCATGGTGCGTGACGCTGGCGTCCATCCTGTACTTCTCGGCGCAGGACGACAAACTTTCATTGCATGCCTGGCTCATCATCATCTTCCTGTCGCTCACCGTGCCGGTGACGACCATCCTGCTGGCGCGCACCGAGCTCTTTCGCACGCGCCGGCCGGGCCAGGCGGCGCGCTCTACCAGTCCACCAGGCTCAGGCCCACACTGAGCACCGTGCGGCGGCGGTTGTAGTCCAGCAGGCTGTCGCCATAGCCGCTGAACAGCTGCAGATGCAGCCGCAGGTCATTGACGGGGCCGTTGGCAGCGCCGGAACCCAGTGTGCGCAGCCATTCCAGCCGCGCCGAGCCGTTGCCGGCCGAGCGCAGCGAGTGGCGCAGCGTGGCACCCACGGTGTTGCGCTTGTCCACGTCCCAATAGCCCGACAGCTCGGCGCGCCCGATGTAGTCGCTGATGCCGGGGTTGTCGTCGCTGTTGCTGCTTTCAGGCATGCGCTTCCAGATGCGGGCCTGGATGCGCGCGGTGTTGTCTTTTTCGGCGCCGGCCATCAGGTACACGCGGTTCCAGCTGCGCGACAGGGGCAGCGCCTGGCCGTTGGACTGATGCACCACGCCCAGGCCGCTGTAGCGCATGCGCCAGCCGCCGGGCAGCGAAAAGTCGCTGGGGTACACGTACACCGCTTCGGGCTCATGGTCGGTGCTGCGAAACGGCCGCGAGATGCCGCCGTTGAACAGCTGCCAGTAAGACTGCTGCGTGTAGCCGAACCACAGCGAGTCTTTCAGCGTGGGGTGGCCGCCCGTCAGGATGCCCTGGGCCAGCTTGGTGCGCACCGACAGCTGGATGCGGGTTTCGGTCTTGCGGTAGGCCGTGGCGGCCAGTGCGTTGTTGGCAGGGTTGCCCGAGGTGGGCAGCGTGTTCACGCTGGTGGCCGAGATCAGCGACACGCTGATGGGCCGGTAGCCGCGGATGCCGAAGGTGCCGCAGTCGCTGCCCGCCTCCAGCTCCCAGAAGCGCGACAGGTTGGAGTACTGCGGGTCATGGCAACCCTTTTCCGAGGTGATGGAGATCACCCGCGTGGCCGGGATCAGGGGCTGCACCGGCGTGTCGGTGGCGGGGTTGTTGGCTGCGGACGCGGCATTTGTGCCCGCCGCTGCGCCCGTGGTGCCCGTGGCTCCCGGCTGGGGCTGCTGCTTGGCCCATTGGTCAAAACAGGCCAGGCGCGCGCCGCTGTCAGCGGTGGCCATGCAGGCCTGCCAGCCGGCCTCGCCCCGCGCGGGCGGCACGGTCTGGGCCTGCGCTGGCCAGGCACTGGCCAGCGCGGCTACTGCCAGCCCGGCAGCTTGCGCAGCACGAAGCTGCGTTCTGTGTTGTCTTTGGAGCGTCGCCATATGCCGGTGAATTCCTTGCCGCAAGATGTATCGGCGACGTTACCAGACCAGGTGGCGCTGATTTGTAGGCCGTCGTCTGATTCATCCAGCGCCAGCACGCCTTCGTCCACGTCGCCCGCCAGCAGCGACTGCGCGCTGTCGCGGTTGATGGCGCCGCGCACGCTTTCGGTGCGCTCGGGGTGCTTTTCAAACAGCACGGTGGCGCTGGTGGGCGGGCTGCCCCCGCCTTCGAAGCTCACGCGCCACAGGCCCCACAGATGGGCGGGCGTCAGCTCGCTGGCGGCGGGGCAGGCCATAGCGCCGCTGCAGGCGCCAGCCGCCAGCACGGCCGCCAGGGCATGGGCCTTGAATGTGGCCATCATGGCGCGCTGGCCGCCGCGGCCGCAGCGGTGTCCAGGGCCTTTTTGGCGAACTCCGCACGCAAGGCCTTGAGCTTCTCGCGCGGGTCTTCCTTGACCGTGGTTTTGTCCAGCGCCATCTCGGCAATGAAGCGGCTGGGCTGTGCGGCCACCATCTCGCGCCCCTTCTTGCGCCGCTTGGTCCAGCTGACCGCCAGGCTGCGCTGCGCGCGGGTGATGCCCACGTACATCAGGCGGCGCTCTTCCTGCAGGCGCTGCAGGATGCCTTCGCTCATGGGGCCGTCGGCGCGGCCGGTGGGGTTTTCCTCATCCCCCAGCTTGAACGGCAGCATGCCTTCGGTCACGCCCACCAGCATCACATGCGGCCACTCCAGCCCCTTGGCTGCGTGCAGGGTGGACAGTGTCACCACGTCCTGGTCCTGCTCGCGCTCGCTGATGGTGGACAGCAGGGCAATCGTCTGCGCGACCTCCAGCAGGTTTTTCTTTTCGGACTCCAAAGTCACGCCGGCCGTGTCGTCAATGGTGCCGCCGCAACGCTGGCTCATCCAGTCACAGAAATCCAGCACGTTGGTCCAGCGCGCGGCGGCCAGCTTCTCGCTGTCCTCGCCGTCGTACAGATGCTTTTCGTAGCCGATCTCCTTGAGCCAGTCCATCATGAACGCACGGGCATCTTCGGCGCCCGTGGTCTGGCGCGCGCGAAACTCCAGGTCGTTCACATATCGGCCAAACTCGTGCAGGCTGCCCACGGCCTTGGCTGGCAGCACAGAGCCCAGCGACGGCGAGAACAGCGCCTCGAACAGGCTCACCTTGTACTTGCTGGCGAAGGTGCCCAGGTTCTGCAGCGTGGTGTGGCCAATGCCGCGCTTGGGCGTGGTGACGGCGCGCAGGAAGGCCGGGTCGTCATCGTTGTTGACCCACAGGCGGAACCAGGCGCACAGGTCCTTGATCTCGGCGCGGTCAAAGAAGCTCTGGCCGCCCGAGACCTTGTAGGGAATCGCGGCCTTGCGCAGGGCCTGCTCCAGCACCCGGGCCTGGTGGTTGGCGCGGTACAGCACGGCAAAGCTGCGCCACGCCAGGGCAGATGCCCCACCGCTTGCGGTGGCGGCATTACCTGCACGGATCGACTGGATGCGCGCGACGGCGCGCTCGGCCTCGTGCTCCTCGTTGTCGGCGTCCACCACACGCACCGGCTCGCCCTCGCCCAGCTCGGAAAACAGCGTCTTGGGAAACAGCTTGGGGTTGGGGCCGATCACATTGTTGGCCGCGCGCAGGATGGCGCTGGTGCTGCGGTAGTTCTGCTCCAGCTTGATGACCTTGAGCTGGGGGAAGTCGATCGGCAGCTTCTTCAGGTTGTCCAGCGTGGCGCCGCGCCAGCCGTAGATGCTCTGGTCGTCATCACCCACGGCGGTGAACCGCCCGCGCTCGCCCACCAGCAGCTTGAGCACCTCGTACTGCGTGGCATTGGTGTCCTGGTATTCATCCACCAGCACATGGCCCAGCTGGGCCTGCCATTTTTCGCGCACCTGCGGGTGGTCCCTCAGCAGCTTCAGCGGCAGGCCGATCAGGTCGTCAAAGTCCACGCTCTGGTAGGCGGCCAGGCGCTCCTCATAGCGGCCCATGATGCGGGCCGTGACGCGCTCGTTGTCGTCCCTGGCCTGGGCCTCGGCTTGGGTGGCGTTCAAGCCCATGTTCTTCCACAGGCTGATGGTCCACTGCCACTGGCGGGCCGTGGCCGCGTCGGTCGTGCCGCCCGCGTCTTTCAGGATGCTGGTCACGTCGTCGCTGTCCAGGATGCTGAACTGCGGCTTCAGGCCCAGCACCGAGCCGTCTTCACGCATCATGCGCACGCCCAAGGCGTGAAAGGTGCAGATCACCACCTTTTTGGCGTCGCGGCCGATTAGGCTTTTGGCGCGCTCACGCATTTCGGCGGCGGCCTTGTTGGTGAAGGTAATGGCCGCAATCTGCTGCGGCGCCAGCCCCGCGCTGATCAGGCGCGCAATCTTGTGCGTGATGACCCGCGTCTTGCCGGAACCTGCCCCCGCCAGCACCAGGCAAGGCCCGTGCATGTAGTTCACAGCTTCCTGTTGGGCGAGGTTGAGGCCGGCGGACATGAGAAATCGGGGGGAAGGTACTGCAGACGGGAGAGCGGCGAATCATACCGGGCCGGGGTCCTGTCGCAGGCAGTCAGCCTGCTGAAACCCCGCCCCCGCGCTTGCTGGGACAATATCGCCCGTGCTCGCCATCCTGCTCATCACCTTTCCGTTCTTTGCGCTCGTGCTGTGCGGCTACGTGGCTGCGCGCCGCGGCATGCTGCCGCTGGAGGCGATTCCGGGGCTGAACGCGTTTGTGCTGTATTTCGCGCTGCCGTGCATGCTGTTTCGCTTTGGCATGAGCACGCCGGTGGCGCAGCTGCTGGACCCGGCCGCGGTTGCTGTGTACCTGCCGTGCGCGCTGCTCATGGTGGCGGCCACGGTGCGGTTCAGCCTGAACGAGCGCGTGCGCTGGAACGATGCGTCGTTTGGTGCGCTGGTGGCGGCCTTTCCCAACACGGGCTTCATGGGCGTGCCGTTGCTGGTGGCGCTGCTGGGCGCGGGCGCGGCGGGCCCGGCCATCCTCACCATCCTGCTGGACCTGGTGATCACCACGTCGCTGTGCATTGCGCTGTCGCGCCTGGACGGCGCTGATGAGCATGGCGCCGCCAAGGCCGCGAAAAGTGCCCTCAAGGGCGTGGCCGCCAATCCCATGCCTTGGGCCATCCTGGCCGGTGCGCTGGCTTCGTGGCTGCAGATCGAGCCGATCAAGCCGGTGATGCAGACCATCGGCTTGCTGGCCGATGCTGCGTCGCCGGTGGCGCTGTTCACCATCGGCGCCGTGCTGGCGCGCTCACAGATCGTGGCGGCGCGCGAAGCCCATGGGCCCATGCCGGTGCGTGATTACCTGCCAGTGGTGGTGGCCAAGCTGGTGGCCCATCCGCTGCTGGTCTGGGGCGCGGGCAGCGCAGCCATTGCGCTGGGTCTGCCGCTGGACCGCTTTGCCCTGACCGTGATGGTGCTGGTGGCCGCGCTACCCAGTGCCAGCAACGTGTCGCTGCTGGCTGAGCGCTTTGGGGCCGACACCGGCCGAATTGCCCGCATCATCCTGCTGACAACGGCGGCGGCGTTCTTGACGTTCTCGGCCGCCGTGGCTTTGATGCACTAGGCGGCAACAGCTTCCGTCTTGCGCTCACCCAGCCCGATGCGGTCCAGCGCCGCGGCCAGCTGGGCCACGGTGCGGTCCACGTTGTGCCATTTTTCCAGGCCGAACAGGCCGACGCGGAAGGTCTTGAAGTCCGCGCCTTCGTCGCATTGCAGCGGCACACCCGCAGCCGTCTGAAGGCCTTCGGCCAGGAATTTTTTGCTGGACTGGATCTCAGGGTCTGTCGTGTAGCTCACCACCACGCCCGGGGCCTTGAAGCCCTCGGCCGCCACGCTCAAGATGCCGCGGCCTTCGAACAGGGCGCGCACCTTGCGGCCCAGGTCGATCTGTTCGTTGCGCACCTTGTCAAAGCCGTAGGCGCGCGTTTCCACCATCACCTCGCGCAGGCGCGTCAGCGCATCGGTGGGCATGGTGGCGTGGTACGCGTGGCCGCCGCCTTCGTACGTTTCCATGATCTGCAGCCATTTCTTCAGGTCGCAGGCAAAGCTGGTGCTGGTGGTGCCGTCAATGGCGGTGCGGGCGCGTTCGCTCAGCATCACCATGGCGCAGCACGGCGAGCTGCTCCAGCCTTTTTGCGGAGCCGACACCAGCACGTCCACGCCGGTGGCCTGCATGTCCACCCACATGGCGCCGGAGGCGATGCAGTCCAGCACAAACAGGCCGCCGACCTCATGCACGGCATCGGCCACGGCGCGCAGGTAGTCGTCGGGCAGGATCATGCCGGCGGCGGTTTCCACATGCGGGGCAAAGACAACGGCGGGCTTTTCCGCGCGGATGGCGGCCTGCACTTCAGCAATGGGCGCCGGGGCCCAGGGCGCCTGCGCGCCGGGCCCGGTCTGGCGGGCCTTGAGCACGGTGTGCGACGCGGGGATGGCGCCCATGTCGAAAATCTGCGTCCATCGGTAGCTGAACCAGCCATTGCGGATCACCATCACGTGCTTGCCGCCTGCAAACTGGCGCGCTACGGACTCCATGCCAAAGGTGCCGCTGCCGGGCACCAGCACGGCGGATTTCGCGTGGTAGACCTCCTTGAGGATGCCCGAGATGTCCTTCATCACGCCCTGGAAGCTGCGTGACATGTGGTTGAGGGCGCGGTCGGTGTAGACCACCGAAAATTCGAGCAGGCCGTCGGGATCGACGTGGGGCAGCAGGCCGGGCATGGATGTCTCCTCAAGGACGGCGGGGGAACGAAGGCGAAAAAGCTTAGCACGCGGCCACCGCACCGCTCACGAGACCCCGCCATCGTGCGGCTAACACTTTTGTTGCAAATTGACACAAAACGCGCCGGACGACAAGAATGCCCTGTTGAATTGCAGGAGGCCGGCATGGGTAAAAAAGGTCCGTTGACCATGGTGACGCCGGACGAATTCCGTTCGCGCACGAGCGAAATTGGGCGCCGCAACGGGGCGATCACCAAGGTGGACGCAGCGTACGACGCCTACTACGCGCTGCGTTCCGAGGCTAACAGCGATGCCCTCTATGCGGCGTTGAAGGAATATCTCAAGACCAAGGGTGGCTACTGGAGCAAGGTCTCGAGGGACAAGACCAGCGGCGGCCTTCTGTCCTGGCTGTACGAATTCACCACGCCGCGCACTGTGCCTACGGTGCTGACCCGCGACGACACGCTGGACCAGCGGGCCATCCATCGGCTGAAGACCCACGACATTCCGCACTCCCGCTATGGCGTGCTGTACCTGTTCGGCAATATCGACATCGACATGAACAAACTGTCGATCGCGCTGGAAGGCGTGGCGGCGGTGGGCGGTGCCATCGGCTCCGGGGTGTCTACCAATTACGACAAGCTGCACAGCGACAAGCTGGTGGACAAGACCTTCAACCTGGGCAAGATCAAGGACATCAAGGGCGGCGACGCTGCCACCGCGCTGGGCGTTCCGTTCACGATCGGCTCCATGGCCAGCGGCTCCACGGGCACCAAGATGCCCACCGACATGCATTTCAAGACCCGGCCCGCCATGAAGAACGGCAAGCCAGTCATGCTGCCCAGCGGCCAGCCCGACTTCGAGGTTTACCGCGCCCCGCCGCCGGTCAAGCGCGAGGTCCCTGTGTTCCCCACCACGCTCGCCATGTTCGACATGATCAAGGAAGACCCCCTGCTCATGCTGAACCCCTACACCCTCGCGGGCACGGTCGTGGCGACGACGGCGGTGGCGCTGTACGACGCGTTCAATGCGCTGCGCGTGCTGCTCATGAACGCGGTTACCGATCTGTTTCACTGGATCAAGAACAAGATGCTGGTGGACGGCGAGTGGGCCTGGGACGTGAGCGCGCAGCTCATCTCCAAGGCGATCAAGTTCGTGGTGGGCAAGTGCCTGGAAAGCGCCGCGCCTTTCATCGGCGGCGCCATGGACCTGGGCGGCGGCATCTGCAAGACCATCAAGGCCGCCAAGGAACGCCTGGAGACTTACTTCATGCGCCGCAAGATCGTGCTGAACCCCGGCCACCCGGAGCTGGCTGCCAACGCGATCGAGGCCAACATGACCAAGGGCATCTTCGCCGGCCTGTGGAGCGTGCTCAAGGGCGTGGCCTCACTGGCGCTGTCGGCCCTGCTGCCGGGGGCTGGCAACCTTGTGTCGGCGCTGGTCACCGGTGTGGAATGGCTGATCAAGTTCGTCTGGCGTATCTGGGAACAGTCCAAGATCAGCAAGTTCCTCAAGCTCGCGCGCCAGCACTTCGGCAACGAAAAGAGCCTGGCCGAGGCCAACACGCTGATGATGAAGAAAAAGGATCCGTACTACGAGCTGAACTACACGTCCAAGATGCAGTTGCATCCGCAGATGGACCCGCGCTACGGCGGCATCATCCACAACCTGCCGAAGTTCAAGGAGTTCTACAAACTTGGCTGCGACGCTAGCCCGCTGATCCCCATGCTGACCTTCAACACCGGCATCTGTGGCAGCCTGATGGTGCTGATGCGCATGTTCGACGACACCGAGGCCATGATCTCGCAGAAGACATGGGACGCGGGGGACGCGTACTTCACCAAGCTCAAGCAGTATGGGCGCGGTTACCTGCAGGCGGCTGGTTTCGAGTTCAAGGCGCTGGATGCGTCCAACCGGCCCATCCAGGGCATCCTGAACCACGCCGTCCAGCACCACCACGGCCATTCCGGCAAGCTGGACAAGGCCCTGGCATTCGGCGCGGGCTTCGCGGGCTGACGGCTACCAGGTGTCAATGAAAGCGCCGCCTTCGGGCGGCGCTTTCGCTTTTGCGCCCTGCAGGCCGCGGGCAAGCCAGCCGCGCGTGTCGGCCGGGTCGATCACGGCATCTATCTCCAGCGTGGCGGCCATGTTGAGCGCCTGGCCAGCTTCGTATTGAGCGGCTACCAGCTGCTGGTACAGCGCCTGGCGTTCAGGCCCTTCGGGCACTGCTTCCAGCTCCTTGCGGTAACCCAGGCGTACCGCGCCTTCCAGCCCCATGGCGCCAAATTCGCCCGTGGGCCAGGCCACGGTGAACGCGGGCGAATGAAAGCCGCCCGCGCACATGGCCATGGCGCCCAGGCCATAACCCTTGCGCAGCACCACGCTGAAAAACGGCACGCGCAGGTGGGCCGCGGCGATGAACATGCGGCTGACATGGCGTACCTGGGCCTGCTTTTCAGCGTCCGGGCCCACCATGAAGCCTGGTGTGTCCACCAGGCTCACCAGCGGAATGCCGTGCGCGTTGCATAGCTGCATGAAGCGCGCGGCCTTGTCGGCGGCGTCGGCGTCAATGGCGCCGCCCAGGTGGGCCGGGTTGTTGGCCAGCAGACCCACGGGGCGGCCTTCGATGCGGGCGAGCGCCGTGTGGATGCCCAGACCAAAGCCCGTGCGCAGCGCCAGAAGCGAGCCTGCGTCCACGATGCCCGCGATGGCGGCGAGCGTGTCGTACACGCGCAGGCGGTTCTCTGGCACCACATCGCGCAGCGCCTGCGCGTCGGGCGCGGTGAACTCCGCCACCAGGCCCTGAAAAAAGCCCAGGTACTGCCTGGCGGCGGCGACGGCTTGCGCTTCGTTGTCCACCAGCACGTCGATCACGCCGTTGCCGTGCTGGACCGCGGACGGACCGATGTCCTCGGGCCTGAACACGCCCAGGCCACCGCCTTCCACCATGGCCGGGCCGCCCATGCCGATGTTGCTCGCGCGCGTGGCGATGATCACGTCACAGCAGCCCAGCAGCGCCGCGTTGCCCGCAAAGCAGCGGCCGGCGGCAATGCCCACCACCGGCACCTCGCCGTTCAGCCGCGCAAAGCTGGCAAACGTGCCCACATGCAGGCCTGCGACGATGGGCATGTCGGTGTCGCCCGGCCGCCCGCCGCCGCCTTCGGCCAGCAGCACCACCGGCAGCTTGTGCGCCAGCGCAATGCCCAGCAGGCGGTCGGTCTTCTGGTGGTTGCGCATGCCCTGCGTGCCGGCCAGCACGGTGGCGTCATAGGCCATGACCACGGCGCGGCTGCGTTCGGGGCCAAACAGCGCGCCGTTGATGCTGCCAATGCCGGTGACCATGCCGTCGGCCGGTGTGTTGCGCATCAGGTCGTCGGCGCTGCGGCGGGTGGCCTGCGCGGCCACGGCCAGCGCGCCGTATTCGCTGAAGGAGCCTGGGTCGCACAGGTCGGCGATGTTTTCGCGCGCGGTGCGCAGGCCCAGCGCATGGCGTTTGGCCACGGCATCGGGGCGGGCCGCGTCCTGTGTGAATGCGTGCCGGTCCATCACGCGCTGCAGGTCGGGGCGGATGCCGTCCGGCGCCGCCGGCCTGGCGGCTGCCGGTGCGGCTGCTCCTGACAGGGGGCTGGCGGCATCCGTCGTGGCCAGCACATCGCCTTCATTCACCGGCTCGCCTGCCGCGTAAAACAATTCGCGCACCACGCCGCTGACTGCAGCGCGTACTTCGTGCTCCATCTTCATGGCCTCCAGCACCAGCAGCAGGTCGCCGGTGTGCACGGTGTCGCCGGGGCGCACGCGCCATTCCACAATCTGGGCCGTCAGGGGTGAGCGCAGTTCAGGCATGCGGCGATTGTGGCGCGGGTGCTGTCATGCGCGCCGTCATGGGCGCGACAATGGCGCGCATGCCATTCGCACCCCTGATCGAGCTCACCCGTGGCGGCACGCCAGAATCCCTGCACTTTGGCGCCGTGGCCGTGGTCGATGCGCGCGGCAAGCTGCTGGCCGCCGTGGGCGACCCACGGCTGCGCGTGTTCACCCGCTCCACCCTCAAGGCCCTGCAGGCGCTGCCGTTCGTGCGTGGCGGTGGCCCTGCGCAGTTTGGCTTCAGCCCGCCGCAGCTGGCGCTGCTGTGCGCCAGCCATAGCGGCGAACCCATGCATGTGGAGCAGGTGCAGGGCATGCTGGACAAGACGGGTGTGGACTACCACCAGCTGCAGTGCGGCTGCCATGTCCCCATGTTCGTGGAGCTGGGCGTGGGGCCGGCGCCTGCGGCGGTGGATGAGCGGCACCACAACTGCAGCGGCAAGCATGCGGGCTTCCTGGCGTACTGCGTGCAGCACGGGCTGCCGCTGGACAGCTACCTGGACGCCGCCCACCCGCTGCAACAGGCGATACGCCGTGACGTGGCGCGCGTGGCGGGCCTGGCGCAGGAAGATCTGCGCATGGGCATCGACGGCTGCTCGGCGCCCAACTACGCCATGCCGCCGTCGGCGCTGGCGCGCAGCTATGCGCGGCTGGCCAGCGGCCTGCAGGACGCCGAGTTTGGCGACGGCTTTGCCCTGCTGGCTGATGCCATGACGGCCCATCCCGAGCTGGTGAGCGGCACGCGGCGCAACGACGAGGCCTTCATGCGCGCGGGCCGCGGCGACTGGGTGACCAAGGTCGGCGCCGACGGCGTGCAGGTGGTGGGCAGCAAAAGCCGCCAGCAGGCGCTGGCCATCAAGGTGAGCGACGGCAACATGGCCGCGCTGCATGCCACCACGGTGGAAGTGCTGGACCAACTGGGCTGGCTGGACGACGCCCAGCGCGAGGCGCTGGCGCCCTGGCGCGCGGCCGGGCTGCGCAGCGTGCGCGGCGCCGTGGTGGGGGAGCGCCGCCCGGTCTTCACGCTGGCCCCTGCCGTGTGAAGGCCAGGCTGGCGGGTTGCTTCAGGCCAGCAGCGCCACGTTGCCACCCGCAGCGGTGGTGTTGACGGTCACGGTCTGCTCCGTGCAGAACCGGTACAGGTAATGCGGCCCACCCGCCTTGGGGCCGGTGCCGGACAAACCTTCGCCGCCGAAAGGCTGCACGCCCACCACCGCGCCAATCATGTTGCGGTTGACGTACACATTACCCACATGCGCGCGCGCCGCCAGCGCCTGCGCGCGGCTGTCGATGCGCGTCTGGATGCCCAGCGTCAGGCCGTAGCCCAGCGCGTTGATCTGGTCGATGACGGCCTGCGGGTCGCCGGACCAGCGCGCGATGTGCAGCACCGGGCCAAAGATTTCAGCCTTCATGTCGGCAATGGCCTTGATCTCGAAGGCCTGGGGCGCGATGAAGTGCATGCTGCCTTGCATGACGGGCGTTGCGGCCACCAAGGCTTGCGCCTCTGAATTCAGTCGCTGCAGATGGCGGCTGATGCCGTCAAACGCCTCGCGGTCAATCACCGGCCCCACGTCGGTGGCCAGTTGCGCGGGGTCGCCCGTGACCAGCTCTTTCGCCGCGCCCTGGATCATCTCGATCACGCCGTCGGCAATGCTTTCATGCACGCACAGCAGGCGCAGTGCCGAGCAGCGCTGGCCCGCCGAGCGGAACGCGCTTTGCACCACGGCGTCGGCCACCTGCTCGGGCAGGGCGGTGCTGTCTACCAGCATGGCGTTGATGCCACCGGTTTCGGCAATCAGCGGCACGATGGCGCCGTCCTTGGCCGCCAGTGCTCGCTGGATGATCTTGGCCACCTGGGTGGAGCCGGTGAACACCACGCCTGCCACACTCGGCGCTGCGACCAGTGCGGCGCCCACGGTCTCACCGGGCCCGTGCAGCAGCTGCAGTGCGTTGCCTGGCACGCCCGCGGCATGCAACAGCTTCACCGCCTCCTGCGCCACGCCGGGCGTCTGCTCGGCGGGCTTGGCCAGCACGGTGTTGCCCGTGGCCAGGGCGGCTGCCACCTGGCCCATGAAGATCGCCAGCGGAAAATTCCAGGGGCTGATGCACACCCAGGCGCCGCGCGCGGTCAGGCGCAGCTCGTTGCTTTCGCCGGTGATGCCCAGCGTCACGCCCTGGTGCTGTCCCGGCAATGCGACCGGCGCCATGATCCGCTCGGCCTCGTTGGCGTAATAGCGCAGGAAGTCCACCGCCTCGCGCACCTCGGCCACCGTATCGCCCCAGGTCTTGAAGGCTTCCTTGACCAGCAGCGTGCAAAAGCGTGGCATGTCGGCTTCCAGCGCGTCTGCCGCCTGGCGCAGGATGGTGGCGCGCTGCGCGACCGGTGTGCGTGACCAGGCAGGGAAGGCGGCCACGGCGCGGCTGACTGCTTGCGTTGTCTGTGGGATGGTGGCTTCGGGCATGCCAGGCACGGTCACGCTGGCGTATGCCGCCAGCAGCGGCGCACGCATGGCCTGCACCGTCAGGTCCAGGCCCAAGCTGTTTTTGCGCGTGGCGCCATACAGATCCGGCGGCAGCGGCAGGGATGACTCCGGCTCCAGGCGCAGCGGCGAAATCAGCAGCTCGTCCATGCCCACGGACTCATCCGCCAGCTGGTGCACGAAGGACGAATTTGCGCCGTTTTCCAGCAGGCGGCGCACCAGGTAGGCCAGCAGGTCGCGGTGCTGGCCCACGGGGGCATAGACACGGCAATGGACCAGCGGATTTTTCAGTACCTCCCGGTAAATACCTTCGCCCATGCCGTGCAGGCGCTGCAATTCGAAAGCGCTTCCCGCGCGGGCTGCCATCTGCAAAATGGCGGCGATCGTCGCTGCGTTGTGCGTGGCGAACTGCGGGTAAATCACATCGCTGGCTTCCAGCAGTGCGCGCGCACAGGCCAGGTAGCTCACGTCGGTGTGGTGCTTGTGGGTGAACACCGGGTAATGCGGCAGGCCCAGCTCCTGCGCGCGCTTGATCTCGGCGTCCCAGTAAGCGCCCTTGACCAAGCGGCACATCAGGCGCAGACCGTATTTGCGGCCCAGCTGCGCCACATGGGCGATCAGCTCCAGCGCGCGGGTCTGGTACGCCTGCAGCGCCAGGCCAAAGCCCGCCCAATGCGGGTGATGCTGCGCCACCTGGGCGGCAAGCGCTTCGAACACATCCAGTGACAGCTCCAGCCGGTCCACTTCCTCGGCGTCGATGGTCAGGTTGATGTTGGCGCGCGCGGCCTGGTCACACAGCGTCCACACGCGGGGCACCAGCTCGGCCAGCACGCGTTCGCGCTGCGCGTCTTCGTAGCGCGGGTGCAGCGCGCTGAGCTTGATGGAAATGCCGTCGTTCTGTGCCACGGCACCCTCGGGGTTGACCCGCGCGGCGATGGACTGGATGGCGTTGCCGTAGCTCGCCAGGTAGCGCAGTGCGTCGGCGTCGGTGCGCGCGCCTTCGCCCAGCATGTCGTAGCTGAAGCGCAGGTGGGGCGTGTGGCGGCGGGTGGCGGCGGCCTCGTCCATGGCCTCGCTGATCGTCTGGCCCAGCACGAACTGGCGGCCAAGCAGTTGGACCGCGCGCAGCGTGGCGGCCACCACCGTGCGCGCGCCCAGCTTGGCCATCAGCCCCGGCTCATGGTTGGCATCAGGCAAGAATTTCTTGGACATCGCAATGGCTGTCGAAGACAGCCGGGCCAAGGTCGAATCTGCTGCCCCGTCAAAGTCGGCCCGCCCGAGCTGGTCCGCCGTCAGCGCAATCGCCGTCTCGACATCCGGTATCCGCAGCAACGCTTCGGCCAGCCGCATCAGCGCCAGTCCTTCGGCGCTGGAGATCGGGTATTCCTTGAGCAGGCTTTCCATGGCCCAGAACGGCGGCGGGTTGCTGCGCACCGCCTGCACCCAGGGGCGCGCGGCGTGGGCGGCAGCCGCCCAGTCCAGCGCACCTTCCAGCGACTGCAGGCGGTCAGCGACGGTGGTGGCCTCGGGCCGGTAGGGAAAAGGCAGGCGTTGCAGCGGGTTCATGGCGAAGGGCAGATGGGTAGTGAATGACGCCATGGTGAATTGTTTGGTGGTGAATTTCACGCTAAATTGCGCCTTGAAACTGAATAATTCACTAGCTATGACGGAATTGCTGGCGGATATAGACCGCATTGACCTGAAAATCCTGAATGTCCTGCAGCAGGATGGGCGCATCTCCAACCTCAAGCTGGCCGAGGCGGTCACGCTGTCGCCCACCGCCGTGCTGGCCCGGGTGCAGCGCCTGGCGCGCGACGGCTACATCCTGGGCTACGAGGCGCGGCTGAACCCGCTGAAGCTGGGCGCCGGGATGATGGTGTTTGTGGAGGTGCTGCTGGACCGCACCACGCCCAATGTGTTTGACGCGTTCAAGGCCGCCGTGCAGGTGCACCACGAGATCATGGAATGCCACATGGTGGCCGGCGGCTTTGACTACCTGCTCAAGACCCGCATGGCCGACATGGCGGCGTACCGGCATTTTGCGGGCACGGTCCTGTGGCAGCTGCCCGGCGTGCGCGAGACGCGCACCTACGCCGTGATGGAAGAGGTGAAAAATTCCACACAACTCAAGCTGCTGTAACGCGTGCGCCGCAGCACAATGCCCCATTCAACGATTCAGGAGGCTCTCGCATGACACGCATTTCAACGACCCTGGCGGGTGTGTTGCTGGTCACGGCCTGTGGCCTGGCCGCGGCGCAGAACATCAAGCCCGGCCTGTGGGAAATCAGCAGCAGGATGGGCGGCAACCCCGAGATGGACAAGGCCATGGCCCAGATGCAGCAGCAGATGGCCGCGATGCCGCCCGAGCAGCGCAAGATGATGCAGGACATGATGGCCAAACAGGGCGTCAGCATGGCCGCGGGGCCGGGCGGCGCCATGCTGAGCAAAATATGCCTGACCAAGGAGATGGTCGAGCGCAACCAGCTGCCGGTGCACGAGAAGGGCAACTGCACCAGCACCGTCAGCAACCAGTCCACCGCCGGCATGAACATGAAATTTGTCTGCACCGACCCGGTGGCCAGCGGCGAGGGTCGCGTCAATTTCAAGGGCGACAGCGCCTACGACATGAAGATGACCATGAACACCACGCACCAGGGCAAGCCCGTGGCGGCCACGATGGACGCCAGCGGCAAATGGCTGGGCTCGGACTGCGGCGCGATCAAGCCGCTGGCGCTGCCCAAAAAATAGGCAGGAGCAGGACCTTTCAGGCGGCGCGGGCCCGCCCGCCGAAAATCGCCGTGCCCACGCGCACCAGGGTGCTGCCGGCCTGAACGGCGGCTTCCAGGTCCGCCGTCATGCCCATGGACAGCGTGTCCAGCGAAAGGCCCGCCGCACAAAGTTCGTCAAACAGGCTGCGCGCGCGCTGGTGGACCGCCAGCTGCACGGCGGCATCGGTGGCGGGTTCGGGGATGGTCATGATTCCGCGCAGCGCCAGTCGTGGCAGGGCAGCCACCTCGCGCGCCAAGGCCAGCGCCTCGGCGGGTGGCACGCCGGCCTTGGTGCTGCCGCCGTCAATGTTGACCTGGATGCACACCTGCAACGGTCCCAGCCCTTCGGGCCGCTGCTCGCTCAGGCGCTGCGCAATCTTCAGCCGGTCCACCGTGTGGGCCCAGTCAAAATGCGCGGCCACCAGCCGCGTCTTGTTGCTCTGGATCGGCCCGATGCAATGCCACTGCAGCGGGAGGTCGCGCAGCAGCGCGATTTTTTCCACAGCTTCCTGGATGTAGTTCTCGCCAAACGCGGTCTGCCCGGCGGCATGTGCCTCGCGCACGGCTTCGGGGCCAAAGGTCTTGGACACGGCCAGCAGCGCCACGCTGTCCGCGCTGCGGCCGGTGGCCGCGCAGGCTGTGGCGATGCGGGTACGAACACTCTGGAGGTTGTCGCCAATCGTGGTCATAATCGTTCGAGCGTACCAAATCAGACTATCGAGGGATCCGTGGACATTACCCAGTTGCTGGCATTCAGCGTCAAGAACAAGGCTTCCGACCTTCACCTCTCCGCCGGCCTCCCGCCGATGATCCGCGTGCATGGCGACGTGCGCCGCATCAACGTGGATTCGCTGGACCACAAACAGGTGCACAGCATGGTGTATGACATCATGAATGACACCCAGCGCAAGATCTACGAAGAGTTCCTGGAAGTGGACTTCTCGTTTGAAATCGACGGCCTGGCGCGCTTTCGCGTCAATGCCTTCAACCAGAACCGGGGCGCGGGCGCCGTGTTCCGGACCATTCCGTCCAAGATCCTCACGCTGGAGCAGCTCAACGCCCCCAAGATCTTTGGCGACCTGGCGCTCAAGCCGCGCGGCATGGTGCTGGTCACCGGCCCGACGGGCTCGGGCAAGTCCACCACCCTGGCTGCCATGGTCAATTACCTCAACGAAACCGAATACGGCCACATCCTGACGGTGGAAGACCCGATCGAATTCGTGCACGAATCGAAAAAGTGCCTGATCAACCAGCGCGAAGTCGGCCCCATGACGCTGAGCTTTGCCGCCGCGCTCAAGTCCGCGCTACGCGAGGACCCGGACGCCATCCTGGTGGGCGAAATGCGTGATCTGGAAACCATCCGCCTGGCCATGACCGCCGCGGAAACGGGCCACCTGGTGTTTGGCACGTTGCACACCTCCAGCGCGGCCAAGACGATTGACCGGATCATCGACGTGTTCCCGGCCGAGGAAAAGGAAATGATCCGCGCCATGCTGTCCGAATCGCTGCAGGCGGTGATCTCGCAGACGCTGTGCAAGACCAAGGATGGCCAGGGCCGCGTGGCCGCCCACGAGATCATGCTGGGCACCAGCGCCATCCGCAACCTGATCCGCGAGGCCAAGGTGGCGCAGATGTATTCGGCCATCCAGACCGGCAACAGCTTTGGCATGCAGACGCTGGACCAGAACCTGGCGGATCTGGTCAAGCGCAACATCATCAGCCCGGGCGAAGCCCGCGGCAAGGCAAAGATTCCAGAAAACTTCCCCGGATGATGATTTCCCCCGAAGCGCCTTCGGCGCCTCCCCCTCAGGGGGCGACACCAGCGGCCCGGCGGAGCCGGTTCCGCGGTGTCTCCCGCGAAGGCATTTTTGGTTGTAGGTAGTAGTAAGGAGGTGCTCTCATGGAGCGCGATCAGGCCAGTAAATTCATCAACGACCTGTTGAAACTCATGGTCAGCCGCAACGGCAGCGACCTGTTCATCACCGGCGACTTCCCGCCCGCCATGAAAGTGGACGGCAAGGTCACCAAGGTTTCGCCGCAGCCGCTGACCGGCGCGCACACGCTGTCGCTGGCGCGTTCGATCATGAACGACAAGCAGGCATCGGAATTCGAGCGCACCAAGGAGTGCAACTTCGCCATTTCGCCGCCAGGCATCGGGCGCTTTCGCGTCAACGCCTTCGTGCAGCAGGGCAAGGTCGGCATGGTGCTGCGGGTCATTCCCATGACGCTGCCCACGATCGACGGCCTGGGCGTGCCGCAGGTCCTCAAGGAGGTCGTGATGGCCAAGCGTGGCCTGTGTGTGCTGGTCGGCGCGACGGGCTCGGGCAAATCCACCACGCTGGCCGCCATGGTGGACTGGCGCAACGAAAACTCCTACGGCCACATCATCACGATCGAGGACCCGGTGGAATTCGTGCACCCGCACAAGAACTGCGTGGTGACCCAGCGCGAGGTGGGGCTGGACACAGACAACTGGGAGGCCGCGCTCAAGAACACCCTGCGCCAGGCACCCGACGTGATCCTGATGGGAGAAATCCGGGACCGCGAGACCATGGAGCATGCCATCGCCTTCGCCGAAACCGGCCACCTGTGCCTGGCCACGCTGCACGCCAACAGCGCCAACCAGGCGCTGGACCGCGTGATCAACTTCTTTCCCGAGGAGCGGCGCGCGCAGCTGCTGATGGACCTGTCGCTGAACCTCAAGGCCATGATCTCGCAGCGGCTGGTGCCCAAGCAGGACGGCAAGGGCCGCCAGGCAGCAGTGGAAATCATGCTGAACAGCCCGTTGATCTCCGACATGATCTTCAAGGGCGAGGTCGCCGAGATCAAGGAGATCATGAAGAAGTCGCGCAACCTGGGCATGCAGACCTTTGACCAGGCGCTGTTCGACGCGTATGAAAACAACATCATTTCCTACGAAGACGCGCTGCGCAATGCCGACTCCGTCAACGACCTGCGCCTGCAGATCAAGCTGAACAGCCAGCGTGCCAAGAACCAGGACCTGGCCTCCGGCACCGAACACCTCGCCATCGTTTGAGCATCCCCATGAGCAGTACCAACCCCAAAACCTACGAACCCACCCCGTCGCGCAAGGTCGCATTCCTCGGCCTGGGCGTCATGGGCCTGCCCATGGCCGGCCACCTGGCGCTGGCCGGCCACCAGGTCACGGTTTACAACCGCAGCGCCGCCAAGGCGGTGGCATGGGCGGCGGAGTTCGGCGGCACAACGGCCGCCACGCCGCGTGAGGCCGCGGGCGGCGCAGACATCGTGTTCTGCTGCGTGGGCAACGACGACGACCTGCGCTCGGTCACGCTCGGCGCCGATGGTGCCTTCGCGGGCATGAAGCCCGGCACCATTTTTGTGGACCACACCACGGCGTCGGCCGATGTGGCGCGCGAGCTTTACGCTGCGGCCAAAAACCTGGGCCTGCAGTTCGTGGATGCGCCTGTGTCCGGCGGCCAGGCGGGTGCCCAGAACGGCATGCTGACCGTGATGTGCGGCGGTGATGCCGCTGCCTTCGATGCCGCCAAACCCGTGGCCATGGCGTTTGCACGCGCGTTCACCTTGCTCGGCACGGCAGGGTCTGGCCAGCTTGCCAAGATGGTCAACCAGATCTGCATCGCCGGGCTGGTGCAGGGCCTGTCCGAGGCCATTGCCTTCGGCCAGAAGGCCGGCCTGGACATGGAGCAGGTGCTGGACGTGATCGGCAAGGGCGCCGCCCAGAGCTGGCAGATGGACAACCGCGGCAAGACCATGATTGCCGGCAAATTCGACTTCGGCTTTGCGGTGGACTGGATGCGCAAGGACCTGGGCCTGGTGCTGGACGAGGCCAAGCGCAACGGCGCGCGGCTACCCGTCACCGCGCTGGTGGACCAGTTCTATGCCGACGTGCAGGCGCTGGGCGGCCAGCGCTGGGATACATCCAGCCTCATCAAGCGGCTGAAATGAGATTCAACGTGCCGCGCTGGCCGCACGGGCCGGCTGCGGCGCTTGCTGGGGCTGCAGCCTGCGCAGCTCTTCCTCGGTGATGATTTCAAAAATGCGAACAACCTTCTGCACACCACTCACGGTGCGCGCAATGGCGGTGGCGCGGTCAGCCTCGCGCTGGGTGACGCGCCCCATCAGGTAGGTGGTGCCGCGTTCGGTCACGACCTTGAAGGCGCCCGCGAACAGATCCTTGGCGTCCACCAGGGAGGCGCGCACCTTGCCCGTGATCAGCACGTCGTTGGACCGCTGAGCCAGCGTCGTGTTGCCCAGCACCGCCAGCTCATTGACGACCGAGCGCACATTCTCCACGCGCGACACGATCTGCTCGACCTGCTGGCGGGCCGCATCGTTGGGGACTTCACCCGTGATGAGCACCTGGCGGTTGTAGCTGGTCACATTCACATGGGCGCGGTCGCCCAGTGCTTCGCGCACCCGGCTGGCGGCGCGCAGTTCGATGCCTTCATCTTCCAGCTGGGCGCCCGAGGTGCGGCGGTCAATGGCCACCAGCGCTCCCACGGCGGCGCCGCCCACGATCAGCGGTGCACAGGCGCTCAGTACGCTGGCGGCAACGGCTGCAGCGACGGCGGAAAGTACAAGTCGGCGGGAAGCTTGGGTCATGTCGGGGTTTCCTGTTCTCCGAGAAGCTGGGCGTCCACGCCGTCGCACAGGCAATGCAGTGCGAGGATATGGACTTCCTGGATGCGTGCCGTGCGGTCATGCGGCACACAGATATGGACATCGGTCTCGCGAAGCGCCTGGGCCATCTTGCCGCCGCCGCGCCCAGTCAGTGCCACGACGGTCATTTCGCGCTCATGGGCGGCCGCAATCGCCTGCAAGACGCTGGCGGAGTTGCCACTGGTGGACAGTGCCACCAGTACGTCGCCGGCCTGGCCCAGCGCGCGAACCTGCTTGGCAAAGACCACGCTGTAGTCGTAGTCGTTGGCAATGGCTGTGAGGATGGAGCTGTCGGTGGTCAGGGCGATCGCACCCAGTTCGGGCCGTTCGCGTTCAAACCGCCCGACGAACTCGGCCGAAAAATGCTGGGCGTCGGCGGCGGAGCCGCCATTGCCACATGCCAGTACCTTGCCCCCGCTGGTGACACAGGCCAGCAGCGCCTGGACGGCTGCGGCAATGGGTTTGCTCAGGATTTGCGCGGACTGGTACTTCAGATCTGCGCTGTCGATGAAATGCTGTTGGATGCGTTGCTCAAGCATGGAGAGGGATGATAACCCTCAGGGTCTGCCCCATGGCGCCAATGTCCCTGCACACCTCGAATTAGTACAAAAAGTAACCTTTCAATAAGGTGGGCATGGACCATCCGAAGCTTCTCCGAGACTGTCGAGGACGGCCGCTGTGCATCGCCGACATCATATTGGTGCCCATATAAATAATACCTTTTATTTAAAATACGGTTGTGAATTTGTCATAAACGCAGGTTTTGCGCAGCGAAAACGCCAATAAAACGCTTGCGGCCTTCAATGCAGGCATCGCCTCACGACAAGTCTGTGCTCAGACCGATCAGGGGCGTCCTTGATTTCATTGAAAGGCCGTGCGCATGTATCTTTTTTGTTACTTCCGCCTGTACCTGATAGGCAGGGGCTGAGCCGTGGACAAACTGCTGCTTGGCGTCAGCTTTCTGGGTTTTGGGTCCAAGGCCTGCAATCAGTTCGCAACCTGGATGGGGGCTTTCGGCCGGGACGATTGTGACTGGGAGGTCGTGGCGCCCCAACGTGCGGACGTCTGGTGCGTCAACGCCGACGTCGTCGAGGACCGGGGCGCAGCCGGTCTGAACGTGCGCCATCGTCATGCCGACGCTACCGTGGAGGCACTGGATTTGCGCCGTGCACCTGGATTGCTGGCGGTGTCGTCGGAACAATTCAACGCTGTGGCGGGCGCCGTTCTGTTTGACCCCGGACGGCAGGCCAGCGTGGTGGCAGCATTTCGCACGCTCGAATCCCGCTTGGGCATGCTTCGCTGCGACTACGCGCTGGGCTGCTCACTGGCATGGCACCAGGAAGAGGTTGCCGCTGGCGGCGTGTACCAGCTCATTTACCACAGCCGCCTGATGGCGGTGGTGGATTTGAGGCGGCGCGTGGCCGGCTTTCCCCTGACGGCCACCCCGGGCGACCTGTTGCGTGCGGAGTGGATCCGCCGTCCCACCGGTGCGGGGGTTGCGCCTGATTCGTTCGTACGCCGTGCCACCGGCGACCTGATCTGGACTTACGCGGTTCGCACGCGGCTGGACATCCTGCCCACCCGCTATCGCCGCAAGCCCGTTCATTTCTGCCAGATGCCCAGGATTGCCATCGAGCAACTGGAGCCTGCCCATATCCGCCTCCTGGCGGCCCTGCGGTCGGGCCCGATGCTGCTGAACGACCTGGCCAAGCGCCTCGCGGCGCCCGAGCCCCAGGTGTGCCGTTGGCTGGCGGCCCTGCATGCCGTGGAGGCCGTCAGCGTGGCGCCGGCACCGGCGGCCGTGCCGCGCGGGGACAGCGCGGTGGCCATCTTCGCGCGCCCGCCCGCGGGTGGCTCTGCCACGCAGGTCACGGCCTAGTCCTTCTCCGCAGATTTCCACACGACCCCGACATACCGAAAGATCCTATGCAAACAAAGCTTCTTCCTCTGCCCGGCCAAACTGGTTTCGGCCTCCTGTCCACCTTGGGGCTGGCCTTGCTGGGCCTGCCGGCCCGCGCGGGCGCCGGCGCCAACGCTCCCGCCTGCGTACCCGCGCCCCGCCGCGGGGCGCCCGCCGAGCGGGATGCCGCGCAGCAGGCCGGCACGCACCGGGCCACTGAGGTTGGCCCCCAGGACGTCAACCAGGTGCTGCGCCGCATGGTGCGGATCGCACGGACGCTGGTGCCGCCTGGCGTGCGCATTGCAGAACGCTATGCAACCCCGGAGCAACACGCTACAGACATGCCGGAATTCCATCAGGTAGTGCTTCACCTGATCCTGGACGCGGCCCAGGCCTTGCACGGCTGCGGGACGATTGATGTCGCATCGCGATGCACTGGGGGCGAGCTCTTCATCACCATCAGCGACAGCCGTGCCTGTGTGCCACCGGGCTGGGGGCTGATGTCGCCTTTGCTCGGCGCGGGCCGCGGGGACCATGCCGAATGCAGCCATCTGGGCTTGCTGATGGCCGGCGATTACGCCGACGAACATGGCGGGCGCGTCCTCGCCACGCGCAGGCCGCAGGGTGGCCATACGGTCACCATCGTGCTTGCGCTGACATCGCCGGTCTTGAGCTGACTTCCGCCTTGCGGCCAGGGCTCCTGTTGCCGCCGCCGGCGCGGCGCAGAGCCCCTTTGCCATGAAACATACCGTGACGCTTCACGTGATGGGCAGCGTGCGCCTGCACGCCGGCCCGCAGGGGTCGGACAGCATGGCCTTGCCCGCCAAGTCACTGGCGATGCTGGTGTACGTTGCCATGGAGCGCAGGCCTGTGCGCCGCGAGGTCCTGGCGGACCTGTTCTGGGGTGACACCGGCGACGAGGGCGCGCGCGCCAATCTGCGCCTGGCCCTGTCCAAGCTCAGGCAGCGTCTGCCGGACGTCATCCAGGCCGATGCTGAAACCATCGGCTGGAACCCCGCGGCAAGCATCCAGGTCGATGCGCTGTCGCTGCTCAAGGCGGCCGAAACGGCGGGCCAGCAAAGCGCCGCGTCGCTGGGCAGCGCCATTGCCTGCTATGGCGGGCCGTTCCTGCGCGACTTCCAGCTGCGCGACTGCGCCGCATTTGATGACTGGGCGGGTTTGCAGCGCCAGCGCATCGACCGCAGTGCCGTGGTGATCCTGCGCGAACTCGTGCGCCTTGAGCAACAGGCCCGCCATCTGCACAACGAGCTGCAGTACCTTGAGCTTTGGGCGCAGATCGAGCCCTGGAACGAGGAGCCGCACATGTCGTTGTTGCGGCTGCTCGCCCGCGTGGGCTCCACGGCCGCCGCGCTGGACCGCTTTGAAGCCTGCCGGCTTGCGCTGGCGGAGCATCTGGGCACCAAGCCGTCGGCTGCGCTGTCTGCGCTGGCAGATGACATCCGCCGCGGCAGCGTGCCGCCGGCGGCACCGCCTCCCGCGTTGCAGCCGCGGCCCAGTTCCGCCGAACTGCTGCCCTTGCTGGGGCGTGCCGATGACTTGCGCCGCATACGCCAGCACCTGGATCGCGGTGAACGGCTGGTAACGCTGCTGGGCCCGGCAGGTGTGGGCAAGAGCCGGTTGGCGCGCGCCTTGATGGACGAGATCGCGGGCAACTACCCCGACGGCTGCGTGATGTGCAGCTTTGACTTCATCGGGCGCGAATCCGGCACACAACTGCTGCGCGACCATGTGGTGGCGGCTCTGGGCTCTGCCCTGGGGCTGGATTTCAGCCAGACGGTGCAGCCCATGGCCATGTTGTGCAAATACCTCGGCCTGCGCCGCATCGTGCTCGGCCTGGACGGGTTCGAGAACTGCGTGGAGGCCGCGCCGGCCGTCGCCGACATCCTGCTGGCCGCGCCGAACTGTGTGGTGATCGTGACCTCCCGCGTGCGGCTGGGGATTGCGCACGAATGGCTGTATGAACTGCACGGGCTGGCGACTGACGACGGCGACGCCGACCCTGGCGCGGCACTGGCACTGCTGCGCGCCTGCGCGCGGCGCCTGGGCGTGGCCCTTGACGATGTGCGTGAACATGCCGCGCTGCAGCGCCTGGTGCAATTGCTGGACGGCTCGCCGCTGGCGATCCAGTTCTGCGCGCAATCGCTGCGCACGCTGACGGCGGCGCAGCTGGTACAGCGCCTGGAACAGGGCACCTGGCTGGACTCCAGCCTGCACATGCCCGAATACCGCCATCGCACGATGCAGGACGTGATGAGCGACATCTGGGAGCAGCTGGACCCTGCCGCCCAGGAAGCCTGGGCGCGGTGCGCCCTGTTTCGTGGAACCTTCCCGCGCGAATGGGTGCCCGATTGCGCGGGGGTCAGCGACGAAAGCCTGACCGTGCTGGTGGAGCGGTCCGTGGTCGCACGCGAACCGGGCGGGCGCTGCCGCATGCATGAGCTGACCCGCCAGCATGGCCTGGCGATGCTGGACACGCTGGCCGGGGCTGACGCGTACCGGCGCCAGTTTGCCTTGGGCGTGCTGGCGCGCCTGGCGGCCATGGCGCCACGGCTGGAGCGCGAGGACGCGGCCTTGCTGCAGGATGTCAAAGCCGACATCAACACCCTGGCGGCTGCCGTCGAACTGGCGCTGCAGTGGGCGAGCCCCTCGCAGATCGACGCGCCGGTGGCGGCCTTGTGCGACATCTATCACCGGCTGGGCTGGCACTTCGCGGCGGCGCGCCTGCTGGACTCCGTGTTGCAACGCCACCCCGATGCACCCGTGGCCCTGCGCATCGCCTGGCGCCACCGGGCGGGCGCGGTGCTGCACAACCATTACGGCAACCTGCACGACAACGCGCACTTTCGCGCCGCCGTGGAACGGGGTGGCGTGACGCTGCCGCCGGCAGGCCCGCGCGCGTGGCTGCGGGCGCTGTGGTGCGCGTTGCGCGCACCGTTCATCACGCCGCTGCGCGGTGCGCAGGAGCGCAATGCGCAGCGCCTGCTGGCCCATGCGATCACCAGCCTTCTGATGGGCCGTTTCATGGATGCCGCCGCGGCATCCGCGTTGTGGGGCGGGCTCGCGGTGGCCTGGATCGCGGCCCTGCGTTCAGGCGCGGTGGATGCGCGGCTGGCCGTCATGCTCAAGGCGCTGGCATTCCTGAGTGTGACGCGTGCAGGCTGGGCGGGCGGCTGCGCCGCGGCCTTGCTGGTGCGCCGCGTGCGCCTGCGGCTGCGTGACGTGGCGCCGCCGCAGGAGGCCTTTGCCCTGCAGCAGTTGGGCAATTCCATGATCGCGCGCGGACGCTGGGATGTCGCAGAGGTTTACATGCTGCGCGCGGCGGCTGCGCTGGCATCGCTCGGGTACGGTTTTGACGCCCTTGAATGCCGCGCCCAGCTCAACGCGGTGCACCTGCACCAAGGCGATTTCACGCGCCTGCTGGATGAAGTCCGCATCACCGAGGTCGAAGCGCGCGCGCTGGAGCAGCCCGCCATCCTGCGCTGGGTGCTGATGGCCAAGGTTCAGGCCCTGCTGCGCAGCGGCACGGCCAGCGCCGGCGTTGCGCAAGGCTGCCTGCACGATATCCATGGCATTGCGGTGCACCGGACCATGCTGGAAGACATCCGCGTGCGCGGCGTTGAAGCCCTGGTGGCCTGCGCCTGTGGCGACACGCGCCAGACGCTGCTGCTGGCGCAGGAAGTGCTGGACCTGACCCACTACCTGTGCGCGGGGCGTTTTTACACATTGCTGGCGTTCGCCCTGGTGGTGGATGTGCTGCTGCACGCCGCGGGTGGCAGCGACGCCGCGGCTGCCGAGGCCAGGCGCATGGCGCTGCAGGCCGTGAACCGCTACCTCGCCCTGTCAGCGCACCTGCCGATGCTGACGCCACGGCGCCAGCTGTACCGCGGCTGGGCTGGCCTGCAACGCGGCCAGACCGCGCGGGCGCTGCGCGCGTGGCGGCGCGGGCTGAAGGCCTGCGCGGTGGCTCCCTCGCCCTATGACGAATTGCGGCTGCACCTGTTGCTGGCCCGGCACGGCGCCGGCGAGCAGGCCGCCGCGCATACCGGCGAAGCCAGGCGGCTGGCACAGGCGTGCGGCATGGCCGGCCCGCCGTACCCGCTGATGCCCGGCGGCTGACTCAACCCGCGTCAAACGCCGCGCGCAGCCACTGCACCTGGCCGGCCTGCAGCAGCACTGCGTCAAACCTGCAGGGCGGCTCCTGACCGAGGCGCATGAGGTAATGGCGAGCGGCAAACACGATGCGCCGCTGCTTCAGGTGGCTGATGCTGGCGCCCGCGCCGCCGTGCGAGCCGCTGGCGCGCTGGCGCACCTCCACGAACACCAGCGTGCCGTCCGGCTCGCGCATGATCAGGTCGATCTCGCCGCCGCCGCGCCCGGGCGTCCGATAATTGCGCGACACCAGCCGCAAGCCCGCGGCCAGCAGGTGCGCCAGCGCGCGGTCCTCGCCCGCGTCGCCGCGGGCCTTGGTGGTGGGCCGCGTGGCCGGCCCTGATTTGGGAGTTTCCATTGATTGCTTCTTTTGCTTCCGCCCTGGTGGCCGCGCGCGATGCGGCGGCGCAGCAGCATTATCCGCAGGGCGCGTTGTATGTCGTGGCCACGCCCATTGGCAACCTGGCCGACATCAGCCTGCGCGCGTTGCATGTGCTGCAGCTGGCCGATGCGGTGGCCTGCGAGGACACGCGCCACACGCAGTCGCTGTTGCGCGCCTACGGCATCGAGCGCGGCGGCGCGCAGTTGCTGGCCGTGCACCAGCACAACGAAGCCGAGGCCGCGCAGGCCGTGGTGCAGCGCCTGCAGCAGGGCCAGCGCATTGCCTACGCCAGCGACGCCGGCACGCCCGCGGTGAGCGACCCGGGGGCGCGGCTGGTGGCCGCCGTGCGCGCGGCGGGCCTGCGCGTGGTGCCGCTGCCCGGCGCCAGCAGCGTCACGGCGGCGCTCAGCGCGGCCGGCAGCGTGGCGCATGACGGCGGCAGCGGGTTTGTGTTTGCGGGCTTCCTGCCCGGCAAGGCGGGCGAACGCGACGCCGCCGTGCAGGCCCTGGCCAGCGAGCCGCGCACCGTGGTGCTGCTGGAGGCGCCCCACCGCATGGAGGCGCTGGCGCGCGCGCTGGCCGTGCTGGGTGCGCGGCCGGTGACCGTGGCGCGCGAGATCACCAAGCAGTTTGAAGACATCGCCACGCTGGCCTGCGATGGCCTGGCGGCCTGGCTGGCCGCCGACCCACAGCGCCTGCGCGGTGAATTTGCGGTGGTGCTGCATGCGATGGCCGATGCGCCGCAGGCAGATGACGGCCCGCGCGTGCTGCAGCTGCTGCTGAAAGAGCTGCCCGTGAAGACGGCCGTCAAGCTGGCCGCCGACATCACTGGCGGCAACCGGAATGCACTCTATGAGGCTGCGCTGAAGCTCAAAAACTCAGACGGCTAAAGGGTCTACATCCACAGCCCAGCGGATCAGGCCTTTTTCCTTCGTGGCATGCAACACGTCATGCCAGTGCGTCAGGAAGTGCTGCAGCGCGGCGCGCGATGTGCTTTCCACCAGCATCTGCGCACGTTCCACATTGGCCACGCGCTGCACGCTCATGGGCACAGCCGGGTACAGGGTGACATGCTCATGGGCCGGCACGTCCTGCGCCGCCGCGCTGGCGGCGTTCAGGAAAGCCTGCGCGGCCTCCTGCGTGCGTGCTTCGGCCCGCACCAGCGCCTGGAATGAAAACGGCGGCATGCCGGCTTCCTCGCGCTCCTTGAGCTGCTGCGCGGCAAACGCCGGGTAGTCGTGGCGCCGCAGCGCGCCAAACAAGGGGTGCGCAGGGTGCCAGGTCTGCACCCACATCTCGCTGGCGCCGGCCTGCGCGGCGTCGCGCCCGGCGCGCCCTGCGGCTTGCATCAGCAGGCCAAACAGCCGCTCGGGTGCGCGAAAGTCGCTGGAGAACAGCGCCGCGTCGGCATTCACCGCAGCCACCAGCGTGATGCGGCGAAAGTCATGCCCCTTGGTGATCATCTGCGTGCCTACCAGCACGTCCACCGCGCCCGCGTGCACCTGGGCCAGTTGCGACTCCAAGGCACCTTTGAGCCGCGTGGTGTCGGCGTCCATGCGGGCGATGCGCACCGGCTCGCCTTGTGCATTGCGGGTGTCGGCCAGCAGCTCGGCCAGGTGTTCTTCCAGCCGCTCGGTACCCCGGCCCAGCGGTGCGATATCCACATTGCCGCAGGCCGGGCAGGCGCGCGGCACCCGCTCGGTAAAGCCGCAGTGGTGGCAGCGCAGCGTGCGGTCGATCTTGTGGAACACGCGGTAGGCGCTGCAGTGCGGGCATTCGCTCTTCCAGTCGCAGGCGTTGCAGGCCAGCACCGGTGCATAACCGCGCCGGTTCAGGAACACAAGTGATTGTTCGCCGCGCGACAGACGCTGGCGGATGGTCTCCAGCAACTGCACCGAAAACACGGTTTTGGGCGGCTGCAGGTTCATGTCCACCAGCTTCACCGCTGGCAACTGTCCGCTGCCAATGCGCGAGGGCATGGCCAGGCGCTGGTAGCGGCCTTTTTCGCTGGCCTGCCAGCTCTCCAGCGACGGCGTGGCCGAGCCCAGCAGCACCTTGGCGCCTTCAAGCTTGCCGCGGTACACCGCCAGGTCGCGCGCGGAGTAGCGCGCGCCTTCCTGCTGCTTGTAGCTGGGGTCGTGTTCCTCGTCCACCACGATCAGGCCCAACGCGGGCAGGGACGCAAACACCGCCATGCGCGTGCCCAGCACGATGCGTGCAGCGCCGGTGTGCGCGGCCAGCCAGCTTTTCAGGCGCTGCGGGTTCGTCATGCCGCTGTGCAGCGATACCACGGCATCGGCGCCAAACCGCGCAATGAAGCGCGATTCCAGCTGGGGCGTCAGGTTGATCTCGGGCACCATCACCAGCGCCTGCGCCTGCGGGTTGCCGGCCAGCAAGGCCTGCACCGCCTGCAGGTACACCTCGGTCTTGCCACTGCCGGTGGCACCGTAGACCAGGAACGGGCCGGGATGGGCCGCGATCCCGTCCAGTGCCAGCGCCTGCTCGGGCGTCAGCGCGACACCTTTGGTGACATCTGGCGGCGCATCATGCTGGGGGGCGGCTGCGGGCTTGCGCCGCAGCCGCCTCGCCAGTTGCAGGGCGCTCAGGCCGCGCAGCTGCGGCGGCAGCGCAGCCAGCGCCACCTCGCCCACGCTGCGCTGGTAATAGTTCGCGGCGAAGGTAACCAATTGTCTCCAGGTGAGTGTCAAGGGAGGAATGTCCTCCAGTGCGCCCAAGATGGGCTTTTCTTCCATCTCCAGCCGGTCAGCGTCCTGCGCCGGGTCGCGCTCCCACACCAGCCCCAGCACTTCGCGGCGGCCCAGGGGTACTCGCACCAGAGTACCCGGCGCGAGTGGCAACTCACTTCGATAGCTCAACGGCCCGCGTATCGAGCTGTGCGCGGGCGTTGCAACCAGAACGGCCAGGCGGTGCGGCATGAGAGGGCGTTGGTTAAGGGTTTTTCTTAAGGTCAACTGTCGAAAAGCGCCTTAAGTCATTGATTCGCAAACGATTTGACAGTGATTCAGTATTTCTGTGGATAACTTTGTTGATATCGTGTCGTGACGGGCTCCGAAGCCTTGAAAATCAAGGCTTTGGCTAATTTGCCTGCAAAAAAAGCAAACTGATAAGCCTATATGAATCAATAACTTGCGTGCGCTATGGGATTCATAGCAAGGGCGTGCGCCGCAACAGATTTTTTGCGCGCCGCAACACAACTTTTGTGCATAAGTCAAGCGCGCTGGCAAAGTTTTTGCAGAGCGCGCGGTTTAGGGAACTCCCTGATGACGCGCGCATGACAAACGCTCAAAGCCGCATCTGGCGCGAATGCGAATGCACCGCCTCGACCAGCGCCGTGACGTGTTCCGGCGGTGTGTGCTGGCTGATGCCGTGGCCCAGGTTGAAGATGTGCCCGACCCCCGGACCGTCGCCGCGGTGCGGTGCGCCAAACGCCTCCAGCACCTTGCGCGCTTCGGCCGCGACCTGCTGCGGCGGGGCAAACAGCACGTTCGGGTCCAGGTTGCCTTGCAGCGCATGTGTGCTGCCCACCAGGGCGCGGGCCTGTGCCAGGTTCACCGTCCAGTCCAGGCCCAGCACCTCGCAGTCCAGCGACTGCATCTGCGAAAGCCACAGGCCGCCGCCCTTGGTGAACACGATGCGCGGTATCTTCGTGCCGTCATGCTCGCGCTTGAGCTGCGCCAGCACGCGCGCCGTGTAGGCCAGGCTGAAGGCCTGGAACGCGCCGTCGGCCAGCACGCCGCCCCAGCTGTCAAAAATCATCACGGCCTGCGCGCCCGCATCGATCTGGGCGTTCAGGTAGACGGCCACGGCATCGGCATTGATGGCCAGCAGGTGGTGCATCAGGTCCGGGCGGCTGTACAGCATGGTCTTGACCAGGCGGTAGTCGTCCGAGCCCGCGCCTTCGACCATGTAGCACGCCAGCGTCCAGGGGCTGCCTGAAAAGCCGATCAGCGGCACGCGGCCGTTCAGCGCGCGGCGAATGGACGTGACCGCGTCAAACACGTACTTCAGCTTGTTCAGGTCGGGCACCCGCAGCGCCTTGACGGCGGCCTCGTCGCGCACGGGCGACGCGAACCGCGGCCCTTCTCCCATGGCAAAGCTCAGGCCCAGGCCCATGGCGTCGGGCACGGTCAGGATGTCGCTGAACAAAATGGCGGCATCCAGCGGGTAACGCTCCAGTGGCTGCAGCGTGACCTCGGTGGCGTAATCGGTATTGGTGGCCAGGCCCATGAAGCTGCCGGCCTGCGCGCGCGTGGCGCGGTATTCGGGCAGGTAGCGCCCGGCCTGGCGCATGAGCCAGACGGGGGTGTGGGGGGTGGACAGGCGCCAGCAGGCGCGCAGGAAGGTGTCGTTTTGCAGGGGTGCGAAGCTCATGGGGCTTATTGTCGCAGGCGCCCCGGCCCGGCTTTAAGGGGCAAGCCCGGCGATCTCGGCAAATGCGCCCAGCGCGTCCTTCATGAGCTTGCGTGCCTTGTCGCTGGCATGCTGCATGCGCGCGAAGTCGTGCGTCATGCGCGGCGCGCCCAGGAATTCGCAGCGCGCGCCCACCATGCGCAGCCAGTCGTGCAGCTGGATGGCGTCGTCATGCGCCACGTCCTGTTCGGCTGCCACCAGCACTGTTACCGGGGGTGCCTGGATGGGCGCGTTGCCGTGCATCAGCACGGCGCGCTCGTCCCACAGGTCCCACTGGCCGTGCAGGAAGGCGTGCCAGGCGCGGATGGCGTCGGCGCGCGAGAACACTGGCGACGACGCGCAGCGGATGTAGCTGGCCGTGTTGAAGTCCGGCTTGACCAGCGGGTACAGGCCCAGCACCGCGTCCACGCTGCCCGGCTGCGCCCGGGCCAGGCGCCAGGCGGCCTGCAGCGCCGCATGGCCGCCGCTGCCGTCGCCACCCACCAGCAGCCGATCGGTTTTCACGCCCAGCTTGACACGGCCCTCGGCCAGCGTGCGCAGCGCCAGCAGGGCCGATTCGCTGCCTTGCAGCAGCGCAGCGCCTGCCGCCGCGGGCAGCTGCACGCAGGCCACGGCCACGCCCAGGTCATGCGCGAGCTGGCGGCACAAGCCGTCATGGGTGTCCAGGTCGCCCGCCGCCCAGCCGCCGCCCACGAACCAGGCCATCAGCACCGGCGCCTGCGCGCCGGTGGGCCAGTGCATGCGCGCGGCCAGGGGCTTGCCGCCGGGGCGCAGCTTGAAGTCGCCGCTGGTCACGGGCACCAGCACCGACGGCAGGCGGCGCGACAACGCGGCATACCGCTGCGCCTGCGCGCCGGTGGCCAGCGGGTCGCGCACGGGCGGCAGATCGCGTTGCTGCTGGTCGATGAAGTCGTGCAGGTCGGGGTCGATTTGCATGGGCGTCAGCGCACGGCGCGGCGCAGGGCCTGGTCAATGTCCCACAGGATGTCGTCGGCATCTTCAATGCCCACCGACAGGCGGATCATGTCCGGCCGCACGCCGGCGCGGGCCAGTTCGGCCTCGTCCAGCTGGCGGTGGGTGGTGGACGCGGGGTGGATCACCAGCGTCTTGGCGTCACCGATGTTGGCCAGGTGGCTCATGAACTCGCACGCACCGATGAAGCGCTCGCCCGCGCCCGCCGGGTCGTCCGCCCGGATGCCGAAGGTCAGGATGCCCGAGCAGCCGGGCGAGCCGTCAATGGCGCGGAACTGCCTGCGTGCCAGCGCGTGGTGCGGCGAATCGGCCAGGCCCGGGTAGTTGACCCAGCTGACCAGCGGGTGGTCGCTCAGGAACCGCGCCACGGCCAGCGCGTTGCGGCTGTGGGCCTGCATGCGCAGGTGCAGGGTTTCAATGCCCTGCAGGATCAGCCAGGCGTTCAGCGGCGACAGGCTGGCCCCAAAGGTGCGGTTGACCTCCATGCGTGCCTTCATGGTGTAGCCGAAGTCGCCAAAGGTCTCATAGAACTTCACGCCATGGTAGGCCCGGCTGGGCTCCAGCATGTCCGGGAACTTTGGCGCCGACAGGGGTGAGCCCCAGTCAAACCTGCCGGATTCCACCACCACGCCGGCCATGGTGGTGCCATGCCCGCCCAGGTATTTGGTGGCGCTGTGCACGACGATGTCGGCGCCAAAGGCGAACGGGTTGCACAGGTAGGGGCTGGCCACCGTGTTGTCGATCACCAGGGGCAGGCCGTGCGCGTGCGCGATGGCCGCCACGGGCTCGATGTCGAACACGTTCACCAGCGGGTTGCCCAGCGTTTCGCCGTACAGCGCGCGCGTGTTGGGGCGGATGGCGTGGCGGAAGTTGTCGGGGTCGGCCGGGTCCACGAAGGTGGTTTCAATGCCCAGGCGTGAAAAGCCCACGCCCAGCTGGCCCACCGTGCCGCCATACAGCGTGGATGCCGCCACGATGTGATCGCCGGCCTTCAGGATGGCCAGCAGCGCCGTCATCTGCGCCGCCATGCCGGTGGCACAGGCCAGCGCCGCGCGGCCCCCTTCCAGCGACGCCACGCGCTCTTCCAGCACCGCGACCGTCGGGTTGCTGATGCGGCTGTACACATTGCCGAAGGTCTGCAGGTTGAACAGGCTGGCGGCGTGCTCGGTGCTGTCAAACACAAAGCTGGTGGTCTGGTGGATCGGCGTGGCCCGCGCGCCGGTGGCCGGGTCGGGGGTGGCGCCGGCGTGGATGGCCCTTGTGCCGAAGCCGTAGTTTCTGTCTTCGGTCATGCTCTTCTTCTCTCGCTGGCTTCGCGGCAGGCGGTGCCCGGCGGGGGCTTACACTGCGGTGGTTTTTGCTTCGCAAAAACTCCGCTGCGATGCTCGGGGGTCGGTCGCGCCGCGAAACTCGCTACGCGCTTCGCGCTGCGCTCAAACAGTCGCGGCGAGCATGTCACGACGCGCGCTGCGCGCGCCGACGCTCCCCCCTGCGCTTCTCGCCACCGCACAGATCGCCCTCGCCGGGCACCGCCTGCCGCGAAGCCGGGTGTGGGTATGCCACCGGTGCGCGCCCAGGCGTGACTTTGCCGCGAGGTGCAACGAGAACCGCATAGAGAAACAGTAGCCTGCATTTTCAATAAGGCAATTGCTGCGGCCGCCGCGAAGAAATCACGCCGGTGTTCACGCCAAACCAGCCCAGCCCGCCAAACAGCCGCGCGTGTTCGATCTTCACGCAGCGGTCCATCACCACGTCCAGCCCGGCGCCGCGGGCCTTTTGGGCGGCGGCTTCATGGATGACGCCCAGCTGCAGCCACAGGCATCTGGCGCCGATGGCGATCGCCTCGTCGGCGATGGGCGGGATGTCGGCGCTCTTGCGAAAGCAATCCACCATGTCGATGGCGTGGTGCTGCGCCGCCGCCGTCACGCTGGGGTAGCAGCGTTCACCCAGGATCTCGGTGGCCGCGGGGTTGACCGGCACGATCCGGTAGCCGTGCGACTGCATGTACTTGGCCGCAAAGAAGCTGGGCCTGTGCCATTGCGGCGACAGGCCCACGACCGCAATCGTCTTGCAGGTACCCAGGATACGGCGCAATTCGCTGACGGTGCTCATGCGTGCAGTGTACGCATGGGCGGATGCAGCAGAATGACGTGCTGCCTGCAAAAAGAAGTCTAGGCCCTAGTCAACGCCAACCGCTAACTCATGCGCCCGATGGAGGCCAAGATTGAGACTGGGATAGGCAAGTGTGGGGGGAAAGCCTCGAAAAGAATGGATGAACATACAGGAAAACCCTGTTGGTTGCATCTAGAATTACCACCATGGTAACTTTCACCGTCGTTTCAGAGTACAGTTTGACTGCGCCTGCCCGCAGCGGTGCGAAAAGATCTCGGGCGGGCCGCTGTACGACCTGGAACGGGTGAAGGGGATCCTCAAAGACGGAACGGGGGTGCAGCTATGGACAAGAGACTGTGTCAGGAACGTGCAGGACCTTGGTTGGGACCATGCCGACATCATTGCGCTGGTTCAAAAGCTGGGCGCGGGCAATTACATTGATTCCGAATGGTGTGAAAACGGGCGCGGCGCTTTTGCCGCGTGCGATGCCTATTCCATTCAGATCTGGGAACGGATTGAAGCTGTCGACAAAGACATGCTGATCGAGTATTTCGTCAAGTTTGCGATCAACAGGCTTGGCAATATGGTGCTGACGGTTTCGTGTCACACCTGAACATGGGGAAGTAGATGAACTCGAAAGAGCTCTGCCCGATTTGCGGCGAAGGTCACGTGACGGATCACGTGGACCAGGTAGAGAGCGAATACAAGGGGCACAAGGCCATGGTGCCGATGCACTACCAGCTGTGCGATTCCTGCCATTCAGACTTCGCGGGTGCGAAGCAAAGCCGGTTGAACAAGCGCGGAGCCATGGCGTTCCGAAAGTCGGTGGACGGTTTGCTCACGGGCGCTGAAATCTGTGCGCTGCGCGACAAGTACAAGCTGACGCAAGCACAGGCCGCTAAGCTGTTTGGCGGCGGGCCTGTGGCATTCAGCAAGTACGAGAACGACGATGTGGCGCAGTCGGAGCCAATGGACACTTTGTTGCGGCTGATGCTTCGCAGCGAAGCTGCATTCTGGGAATTGGTTGACCACAAGGGGATGGCGGACGAACTGGCCCTGAAGCGCCCTCGTGCTGCGCGTTCTTACAGCAAGAAGACGGAAACCAATGTGATTTACCTAGTGCATGGGTCCGCTGTAGAACCTGCGGGTTTGCGCACCATGCAATCGCATCGTTTTGCCTCACGTACGTTTGCGCCTACCTCAGGGCAACGCACATGGAAACAGTAAACCTGCGCCCCAAGCTGGTGTCCTTGCGTGCGACCAGCTTTCATGGCGAAAACAAGGACGCGACCGACGGACGCAAGCAATGGAAACTGCAATTGTCAGAAACCATCGAGGTCGCACTGGCGAGTCCGGCCTCCACAGAGGCCCCCATGCTCGCGATCGTAAAGATCGAGCTGGCGGCCAAGGCATTTCAAGTAGATGCTCCGGAACAAACTGCGGACTTCAGCGGAAAGTACGAGGCCAAGTTTGTCTATCCGGTCGAGGCGAAGGCGGATGAGGTCGCGGCCCGCTTCGGAGACGAACCTTACCAATATGTTCTAGCTGCGCAGGCATTTCCGCTGGCTATGACGCATTTCCGCAGGGAACTGCAGGCCATGGGCTTCGATGCCCGCGACCTGCCCCTCGGTATCTGATCAGCTCTTGTATTTGATTGAGCAGCCATAGGGCCGCGAGTTGCTGGCCGTCAGCGGCTTGCCGGCCAGGGCTTCGGCCACGCCCACCTTGACGTAATTGGTGGCCTTGGGGATGTCGTCGGCGCTGGCCGAGGGAATGCTGTCGATGCCGCCCGCATAGATCAGCTGGCCCTGCGGATTGACGATGTACATGTGCGGCGTGGTGCGCGCGCCATAAGCCTTGCCCACGGTGCCTTCCTCGTCCATCAGGATGGCGCTGGGCGCGGACTTGCGCTCCTGCTTCCAGGCCACCAGTTTGGCGGGCTCCAGGTAGTCGCGGCTGGCTTTCTCGGTGCTGTTGATGGCCAGCCACACCACGCCCTTGCCCATGGCGTCCTTCTGCGTAGCGGGCATGTTGCCGCTGTTGTAGTGCTTCTGCACAAACGGGCATCCTGGGTTGGTCCATTCCAGCACCACGTGCTTGCCCTTGAAGTCGGACAGCTTCACGGTCTTGCCGCTGGCGTCCTTCAGCGTGAAGTCGGGCGCGGGCTGGCCCACGGTGGCGGCGGCCTGGGCGCCCGCGGCAAAGGCCAGGGCGGTCAGGGCAAAGAGCGTACGGCGCAACATCGGGAATCTCCTAAAGCGTGGCAATGACAGAGCGAACTTCCTCCACCCCCAGAACCTCGGACAGCACCACGGGCGGGCTGCCTTTCTTGTAGAAGACATAGACCGGCACGCCGTTGCGGCCCAGCTGGGCCAGCGCGGCAGTGATGGCCGGGTCGCGCCGCGTCCAGTCGGCGCGCAGCAATGCTACGTTTTTGGCGGCCAGGTCGGCAAGCACATCCCCACGCGCGAGCGTGGTCTTCTTGTTGTACTGGCAGGTCACGCACCAGGCGGCGGTGAAGTCCACGAACACCGGCTGGCCTGCCTCCACCAACTGCTCCACGCGCCCAGGTGCCCAGGCCTGCCAGCGTGCATCGGCGGCGGCCACGGCCGCCGGGGCCTGGCCCTGCGTGATGTAGCTGCCCGTGCCCCAGGCCAGCGCGCCCAGCAGCAGCACCGACACCGTGCCCAGCGCCACGCGCGCGTTGCCGCGCAGCGTCAGCGCCCACACCACCAGGCTCAGGGCCACCAGCAGCGCCAGCAGCGCGCCCGCGCCGTCAATGCCGCTTTGCTGGCCCAGCACCCAGACCAGCCAGGCCACGGTGGCAAACATCGGGAAGGCCATGAGCTTGCGGAAGGTGTCCATCCACGCGCCGGGGCGCGGCAAGGCCCGCGCCACCGCCGGCACCCAGCTGGCCAGCAGGTAAGGCAGGGCCATGCCCACGCCGATGGCGGCAAACACCATCAGCGCCTGCGCCGCGGGCAGCCCCACGGCAAAACCCAGCGACGCACCCATGAACGGCGCGGTGCAGGGCGATGCAATGGCCACCGCCAGCACGCCCGACAGGAATGAATCGAGCGTGGGGTTTTTCGCCTGCAGCGACGCCACGCCGGACGGCAGCAGGTTGCCAAACTCGAACACACCGGCCAGGTTCAGGCCGATGACGGTGAACAGCGCCGCCAGCGCCGCCACCACGGCGGGCGACTGCAGCTGGAAGCCCCAGCCAATCGATTCACCCGCCGTGCGCAGGCCCAGCATCAGCGCGCCCAGCGCCAGGAACGACACGATCACCCCGGCGGTGTAGGCCAGGCCGGCGCGGCGGTGCGCGCGTGCGTCGCCCGCATGCTGGGTGAAGCCCACCACCTTGATCGCCAGCACCGGAAACACGCAGGGCATGAGGTTCAGGATCAGCCCGCCGATCAGCGCACCCAGCAAGGCGGCGGCCAGGGTTAATGAAGGTGTGCTGGAGGCCTGCGCGGCGTTGGCCTTCAGCGCCGCGTCCAGCGCGGGTGACACCGTAGCGGGGGCGGCCACCGTGGGCCAGGTGCCCAGCACTTTCAGCTCGGCCCGGTACGACTCGGCACCGGCGGCCAGCACGAACGGCATGACCGACGGGCTGTTGCTGCGCTGGGCCGACAACGGCATGCTGGCCGTCCACACGGCGCCTTTCCAGCCCTGCGTTGGCGTGGCGGCGGTTTCGATCACCTCCGGCGTTTCCGGGAACACGTCCAGCGTCTTGCCGCGCAGCGACACGGGCAGGTTCTGGACCGACAGCCGGATCAGGTTTCCGTCAATCTGCACCTGGCTGTCGGGCACGATGCCGGTGTTGCCCATCAGTGGCCTCGGCTGCGCCTTGAACGCCGCGTCAAACGCGGCGCCGTGGATGGCGGTGGTGCTCTTGACCGGCAGCTTCAACGCAAACTCGCCCTCTTCGGGAATGCACTCCTTCTTGCAGACCAGCCAGGCGGCCTTGAGCTTGATGTCCAGTTCGCCCGACAGCAGGCCGGGCTTGAAGTTGGGCGCTACCGTCAGCGGCACCGGCAGCAGCACCGTGCCTTCGTAGCCATAGTTGGCCAGCGTGCCAATGGGGATTTTTTTGGGCGTGGGCCAGGCAATGTCGCCTGCGGTGACGCCTGCGGGCAGTGTCCATTCCAGCACGGTGGGCAAGCCCGAGTCGCCGGAGTTCTTCCAGTAGGTATGCCATTCCGGCTTGTGGGTGATCTGCAGGCCCACCCAGACCGGCTTGCCGGGCTCCACGCCCTCGGGCGCGTGGGCCATCAGTTCGGCGCGCACTTGCTCGGTGGTGACCACTGACTTCGCCGCGCTGTTCGAAGCAGTCTGGGCGTGGGCCGCGGTCAGGAAGGCCGCAGCGGCGGCGAGGGCAAGGGCGAAACGGGGCAATGTCATGGCAGGTGTGGGAGCCACTTGCGGCGCCCGAGTTCCTTGGTAAGGGGGCCTCTCAGGCCGACGGGGCCTCAATATCGGCCTCGGCTTCGGGCCACAGGCGCGGAAACAGGAAGCGCAAGGCGTGTTGCGGCAGGCCGAAACGCACCTTGCCTTGGGGTGAATCTGATGCGAGCAAGCCGCGGCGGACCAAGGCGCCCAGCACGTCCGTGGCATTGCGCTCGCCCAAGCCCAGCATGGACTTGAAGTCGCCGCGACTCATTTCCTCGCTGCTCAGGAACAGGTAGTGCAGGCCGCGCAGGGCCTCGCGGCGCACGCCCGACTTCAGCACCGTGGCCTCGTACACCAGGCAGGCCTCCAGGCGGTCTTTCGGGCTGGAAAACTCCAGCATGCCGGCCATGAAGGCGGCTTGGTCCATGCAGACATCCAGCACATAGTCGATCCAGGCGGCCAGGGCCTGCTCACTGAGGTTGCCGCGGCCGTCCAGGTCACCGCGGCGCGGCACGTCGGCGTCGGCCAGCAGCGCGTAGTAACGGTCGGTGCTGCGGGCAAACCCGCGCAGCGGCGACCACAGGCCGCCGGTGTAGCCCAGTGCGCTGAGCACGGTGTGGGTGTGCAGCCGCATGACGCGGCCGTTGCCGTCCACAAATGGGTGGATCCACCCCAGGCGCTGGTGGGCCGCCGCCAGCGCCACCAGGGCGGCTTCGCCACGCCGGACCGTGCCATAAAAACCCGCCCAGCGCGCCAGAAACCGGGCCACGCTGCCATGGGCTGGCGCCACATGTTGGCCCACCTGCACATCGCGCTGGCGCAGTTCGCCGGGCACCACGGGCGCGTGTTCCGCGGCGGCGAGGTCCGCCGCGGGCAGCCGGGCAAACAGCTCGCGGTGCAGGTCCTGCACGGCCTGCGGCGTGTACAGTGCCCGGGCGCCGTCAGCGCCGGCATAACGCTGTTCCAGGGCAGCCTCTGCATCAATGTGGGCCACGGCCAGGCGCTGCCGCGCCGCCAGTTCGGCGTTGTGCGAGAAATCCCGGCGCAACGCCTGGTCAATCTCGCGGGGCCGCGTGTGCTGGCCCTCGATGCGGTTGGTGTAGTACGAGTTCATGCTGCGCAGCAGGGTGCGCATTTCGGGAGGCACGCGGATGCCGGCCAGGGGCGCGGCCAACCGGGAGAGGTCATGTGCCTTGGCCAGCAGCGGCTCCAGGCGGGGGCCTGCGGGCAGTAAAGGCTCAAACTGATGCGGGGCGTCGTACACCCTATTATTTTGCCAACATTTGAAACCCTGTAAATAGATGATTTACATGAGTATTTTCAAATATCTGCCAACAACTCTGCGAACCTGATTGCCAGCCCGTCTGCTCAAGCGGCAAACCCCAGCACCACGCGCCGGGTCGTTGCGCTTTTCTTCTCGATCTTCGTCACCACCACCGCCCCAATCTCGCGGGTGTTGGCCACATGCGTGCCGCCGCAGGGCTGCAGGTCCACCGCGTCGTCGGTGTCGCCAATCCGGATCGTGCGTACCACGCCGCTGCCACGCGGCGGGCTCACGCTCATGCTCTTGACCAGCGCCGGGTTGGCGTCCAGCTCGGCGTCGGTGATGCTGCCCACGGTGACCGGGTGGGCGGCGGCCACCAGCGCGGCCAGGCCCTGGGTCAGCGCGTCCTTGTCCAGCGGGTCGGTCATGTTGAAGTCCATGCGGGCGTACTCGGGCGTGATGGAGCAGCCATTGACCAGCTGCGGCACCACGCGGCACAGCAGGTGCGTGGCGGTGTGAAAGCGCATGAGCTTGTGGCGGCGGTCCCAGTCAATGCGGGCAGTGACCGTGTCGCCGGCCTTCAGGGCAGCCAGCGCGGCCTCCTGCCCAGGCGCCGGCACATGCACGATGTCGGCTGTGGGATGGCCCTCGGCGTCCTTGCCCTTGCGGGTGTCGGCAATGGCGATCTGGCCGCCGCCGGCCAGCACCAGCACGCCGGCGTCCCCGGCCTGGCCACCGCCCAGCGGATAGAACACGGTGCGGTCCAGCACCAGGCCCTGGCCGGTCACGGCAGTCACGGTGGCGGTGCATTCGGTGAGGTAGGCGTCCTGCCTGAAGAGATCTTGGGTCATGGTGTTCATGGTAGCGGCCTCAGGCGCGGCCAAACAGTGCATGCACCTGCGCGCGTATCCATTGCTGGGCCGGGTCCTGGGCCGTGCTGGCGTGCCACACCAGCCGCACCTCATAGGCCGGCGCCGCCGCGCGCGGCAGGCTCCACACCCGCAAATCATGGCGCTGCACCAGGTTGGCCGCGTACATCTGCGGCACGATGGTCAGCAGGTCGGTGTTCAGCGCCAGGTCGGGCAGGGCGCCGAAATGGCGGGCGCGCACCACCACGCGGCCCGCCAGTTTCAGGCGCACCAGCATCTGCTCCACGCTGTTGTGGAAGGTGGCCGTGGGCGAGGCCACCACCAGCGACGACGCCGCCAGCTGCTGCATCGTGAGGGCCGCGCCGGCGCGGCCCATGGGCGGGCGCCAGGTGGATGAGGTCATGGCCACGTACTGCTCGCGAAACAGCAGCTCGGAGCGCACGCCGCGGTGGCGTGGCTGCAGGATGCCGATGGCAAAGTCAATGTCGCGCGCCTCCAGCGCGGCCGGCACGTCGGCCGCCGCCACCGACACATTGGACAGCCGGGTGTGCGGTGCATGGGTGCGCAAGGCCGTGGCCAGCGGGCCCAGGAACATCATCTCGCCCAAGTCCGACAGCGACAGGCGCCAGTGCATGTCGCTGCGCTCGGGGTCGAAGTCCTCGCGGCCCGTCACCACGGCCTCCAGCGCCTGCAGCCAGGCCGCCACTTCGGGCGCCACCCGCTCGCACAGGCGCGTGGGCTTCAGCCCCGCGGGGGAGCGCACGAACAGGTCGTCGGCGAAATAGTCGCGCAGCCGCGCCAGCGCATTGCTGGTGGCTGGCTGCGACAGGGCCAGCGCCCGGCCCGCGGCCGTGACCGAGCCGGTGCGGTGGATGGCGGCCAGCACGCGCAGCAGATTCAGGTCGAGCTGGCGGAAGTTCATGGCGTGAAGTTCACAAAGTGGAATGCGGCGTCAGGGTCTGCCCTGATTATCCATATCGTGAATGAGCGGCATCAGAACAATCCATTCGCCAAATGGGGCTCGGTTGCCTAGATTGCGGGGTTGCCAACCCAAAGGAGACCCGCTCTTGGAGCGCTCATTCCACGATGAAATCCAGGCGCTGAAGCTCGGCGCCGGCCAGACCTTCCATGGCGAGGGCATCCTGGCCGTGACCAAGGCGCTGCTGCAATCGGGCGTGACCTATGTGGGCGGCTACCAGGGTTCGCCCATCTCGCACCTGCTGGACGTGATGGTGCAGTCGCGTGACTACCTGGACGACCTGGGCGTTCATGTGGAGGCCTGCACCAATGAAAGCTCGGCCGCCGCCATGCTGGCCGCGTCCATCATGTACCCGGTGCGCGGCGCGGTGACCTGGAAGTCGGTGGTGGGCACCAATGTCGCGTCTGACGCCTTGAGCAACCTGGCCTCGCCCGGCGTCATGGGCGGGGCGCTGATCGTGGTGGGCGAGGATTACGGCGAAGGCGCCAGCGTGATCCAGGAGCGCACCCATGCGTTCGCGCTGAAGTCCGCCCTGTGGCTGATGGACCCGCGGCCCAACCTGCCGACCATCGTGCGCATGGTGGAAAAGGGCTTCGAGCTGTCCGAGGCGTCGAACACGCCAGTGATGATGGAGCTGCGCATCCGCACCTGCCATGTGCGTGGCAGCTTCACCGCCAGCGACAACATTGCACCGGCGATCTCAGGCCGCAACCTGCAGCAGCAGGCCGCGTCGTTCAGCTACGACCGCCTGTCGCACCCGCCCGCGACGTTCCGCCATGAAAAGCTCAAGTACGAGGTGCGCATGCCTGCCGCGCGCCAGTTCATTGAAGACCAGGGCCTGAACGAGCTGTTTGACGGGCAGCACGGCCAGCACGGCCATGTGGGCCTGATCCTGCAGGGTGGCCTGTACAACACCACGGTCCGCGCGCTGCAGCAGATGGGGCTGGCCGACGGTGTGGGCAACACCGATGTGCCCATGCTGGTGCTGAACGTCGTGTACCCGCTGGTGCCGGGCCAGATCGAGCGCTTTTGCGCCGGCAAACGCGCCGTGCTGGTGATCGAGGAGGGGCAGCCCGAGTTCATCGAGCAGGACATTGCCACGCTGCTGCGCCGTGCCGACCTGCCAACCCGGCTGCACGGCAAGGACCTGCTCATGATGGGCGGTGAATACACGGCCGAGGTGATCCTCAAGGGGCTGGTGCCGTTTGTGGAGCAGTACGTGCCCGCCATCGACACGACGCCCGGTACCGGTTACGCCAACGCACTGGCCGAGGTACGCTCACGCGCCATGGCCGAACTGGGCGGCATGGTGCCGCCGCGCCCGCCCAATTTCTGCACCGGTTGCCCCGAGCGGCCGGTGTTCGCGGCGCTGAAGCTGGTGGAGCGCGAGGTGGGCAAGCTGCACATCTCCACCGACATCGGTTGCCATTCATTCGCCACCTTCGAGCCATTTTCCTTTGGCAACTCCATCCTCGGCTACGGCATGAGCATGGCGTCCAGCGCGGCGGTCAAGAACTTTTCCGCCAAACGGCCCGTGGCCATCATGGGCGACGGCGGCTTCTGGCACAACGGCCTGCTGTCGGGCGTGTCGTCGGCCCTGCTGAACAAGGGCGATGGCGTGCTGGTCATCATGAAGAACGGCTACACGTCGGCCACCGGCACGCAGGAAACCATGTCCACGCCGCAGTCCGAGGCCAAGCGCGTGGCCGAAGGGTCCAGCGCCACCGGCGACGAGATGACCATCGAGAACACGCTCAAGGGCATGGGCGTGAAGTGGCTCAAGACGGTGCACAACTACCGCGTGAGCCGGGTGCGCGATGTGCTGAAGGAGGCGATCGAGTCGCCGTTCAAGGGCCTGAAGGTCGTGATTGCCGAGGGCGAATGCCAGCTGGAGCGCCAGCGGCGCCTGAAGCCCATCCGCGCGCGCCGGCTGAAGGAAGGCCTGCGCACCGTGCGCACCCGTTACGGCGTGGACGAAGACACCTGCACCGGCGACCACTCCTGCATCCGCCTGTCGGGCTGTCCCACGCTCACCGTCAAGCCGTCCACCGACCCGCTCAAGCGCGAGCCGGTCGCACATGTCACCAACGGGTGCGTGGGCTGCGGCCTGTGTGGCGAGGTGGCTGACGCCGCCGTGTTGTGCCCGAGCTTTCACAAGATCGAAATCGTTACGCACCCCAGCATGTGGGACCGCCTGACCGACCGGCTCAACCGGTTCTTCATTGGATTGTTGCAACCCGCATGAACGCCACCCCTGCTTCCACGCCTGCCCCCTATTGCATCCTCGTTGCCGCGCTCGGCGGCGAAGGCGGCGGTGTGCTGGCCGACTGGCTGGTGCAGTGCGCGCTGGAAAGTGGCCTGCCGGTGCAGGCCACGTCGGTGCCGGGCGTCGCCCAGCGCACCGGCGCCACCAGCTACTACATCGAGATGCTGCGCACAGCCGTTCCTGCCGGTGCAGCCCAGCCCGTGTTTGCGCTGACGCCGTTGCCCGGCTGCGTGGACGTGGTGGTGGCCAGCGAACTGCTGGAGGCTGCGCGCATGGTCGAGCGCGGCTTTGTCACCGACCGAACCACGCTCATCGCGTCCACCCACCGCGTGTACACCACCATCGAAAAAATGCACATGGCCGACGGCCGGCAGGACCCGCAGCGCCTGCAGGGTGCCGCGCAGGCGCTGGCCCGGCGCGCCGTGCTGTTCGACATGGAGGCCGTCACGGTGCAAAGCGGCACCGTGGTGTCGGCCGTGATGTTTGGCGCGCTGGCCGGCGCGGGCGTGCTGCCCTGGCCGCGCGAGACCTGCGAGGCGGTCATCCGCGCATCGGGCAAGGGCGTGCAGGCCAGCCTGGCGGGTTTCGCGGCGGCGTTTGATGCGGCGGCCCACCCCCAGGCAGCGCTTGTGGGGGCGGTACCTGTGGCTGTGCAGACGCTGGCCGCGCACGGCGCCGACCGCTGCCGCGATTACCAGGACGAGGTCTATGCGCGGCGGTTCCTGTCGCACGTGCAGTCGCTGTCCGCCGCCGCCACGCCGCAGTCCAGCGCCGCACTGGAAGAAGCCGTGCGCCAGCTGGCGCTGTGGATGTGCTTTGAAGACGTGATCCGAGTGGCCGACCTGAAGACGCGGCGCAGCCGCTTTGAGCGCGTGCGCGCCGAAGCGCAGGCGGCCAGTGGCGACGTGGTGCGCATCACCGAACATTTCAAACCCGGCATCGATGAAGTGGCCGCCGTGCTGCCGCGCGCCCTGGGCGCGGGCCTGCTGGCCACGGCGCAGCGGCGCGGCTGGATGGGCAAGCACACGAGCCTGCACATCCGCTCCACCAGCCTGTGGGGCTATCTGATGCTGCGTTTTCTGGCGCGGCTGCGCCCGCTGCGTCCCCGCTCGCTGCGTTATGCCCAGGAGCATGAGGCCCTGGCCGCCTGGCTGGGTGCGATGCAGCAGGTGCTGCCGCTGTCGCCCGCGCTGGCACTGGCCATGGCCGGGCTGCCGCAGGTGCTCAAGGGCTATGGCGACACCCAGCTGCGGGGCCGGCAGAACTATGCGCGGCTGTGGTCCACGCTGGTGGCGCCCGCGCTGGCCGGCCAGCTGGACGTGGCCAGCGCCGCCGAACGGCTGCAGGCCGCGCTGAAGGCCACGCTGGCCGACCCCGAAGGCAAGCTGAACAGCGCGCACCAGCCAGGTCCGTCCGGGCGCCCGGTGTTCTGGGCCGCGACGGCGCCCCCGCGTCAGCGGGAAAACACCATGACACCGGCACCCTGAAAAGCCGGATCATCGAGATGATTACTTTTCATAACCAAAGGAGACATTGCATGAGCAAGCTGAACCCCACTTTCCGTGCGGCCGCCGCCGCCGTGCTGGCTGTGTGCGCCCTGGGTGCCCAGGCGCAGGACAAGCCCGTTGAACTGAAGTTCGCGCACTGGCTGCCCGGCACGCACCCGCTGGCCAAGACCGGCTTCGAGCCCTGGGCCAAATCGGTGGAAGCCGCGTCCAAGGGCTCGATCAAGATTGCCTTCTTTCCCGCCCAGCAGCTGGGCAAGGCCGCCGACCACTACGACATGGCGCGCGACGGCATTGCCGACCTCACCTGGGTGAACCCCGGCTACCAGGCTGGCCGCTTCCCGATGATCGCCGTGGGCGAGCTGCCCTTCCTGATCAACAAGCCCGGCCCCGGCTCGGCCGCGCTGGACGCCTGGTACCGCAAGTACGCCGCCAATGAAATGAAGGACGTCAAGCTGTGCTTCACCCACCTGCACGTGGGCACGCTGCACTCCAAGAAGCCCATCACCGAGCCCGGCCAGATCAAGGGCATGAAGATGCGCTCGTCCAACGGCACCAACGCCGCCTTCATGAGCCTGCTGGGCGGCACCAACGTGCAGGTGTCCGCGCCCGAGGCGCGCGATGCGCTGGACAAGGGCGTGGCCGACGCGCTGTCGTTCCCCTGGGGTTCGATCATCACCTTCGGCATCGACAAGGCGACCAAGTTCCACACCGACATGCGCCTGTATGCGTCCAACTTTGTATGGGTCATGAACAAGGGCTGGTACGACAAGCTCGCCGCCGGCCAGAAGAAGGTGATCGACGACCACTGCAACAACGAGTGGGCCGGCAAGGTCGGCGCCGCCTGGGGCGATGACGAAGACTCCGGCCAGGGCAAGCTGGAAAAAATGGGCGGCCACACCATCGTGAAGCTCACGCCCGCCCAGCTGGACGTCTGGAAGAAGGCCGCCGAGCCGCTGTACGCCACCTGGACCGCCAGCGCCGACAAGGCCGGCGTGAACGGCAAGCAGGCGCTGGATGAGCTGCGCAAAGAGCTGGCCGCCCGCAAGGACTGAGACCCTCACGCACAAGCCTGACTGATGAAACGCCTCCTTTCGGCCACCGAGACGGTGGCCGCTTTTTTCCTGCTGGCCATCGCGCTGCTGACCGCTGGCAACGTGATCCTGCGCGACCTGTTCAGCATCTCGATCCCCGACTGGTTTGACGGCTCGCGCATGCTGCAGGGCATCGCGCTGTTCTGGGGCGTGGCGCTGGCCACCTACTACGGCAGCCACATCTGCGTGGACATCGTGTGGGAACACCTGAAGCCCGCCGGACGCCGCTGGCTGGACATCGCGGCCACCACGATCACGTTCGCGTTCCTCGCGCCGCTGGCGTACATGGTCTGGATCAAGGTAGCGGGCACCGGAACCCAGGGCACCATGGACCTTCGGCTGCCGCTGGTGTGGTTCTATGCCGTGGCCGCGGTGGGCGCGGGCGTGGCAGCCCTTTTGGCGCTGGTGCGCATCGTGCATCTGTGGCAGGGCCGGGCGGTGTCGCTCAACGGCAGCGGGGACGCCCATGGATCGTGATCTGGTCGCCCTGCTGGGCTTTGTGGGCATGTTCGCGCTCATGGCGCTGCGCGTGCCCATCGGTATTGCCATGGGCATTGCGGGCGTGGGCGGCTTTGCGCTGCTGTCGGGCCTCAAGCCGGGGCTGAACCTGCTGGCCAACGTGCCGCTGTCGGTGGTGACGGACTACAACCTCAGCGTCATCCCCATGTTCATCCTCATGGGCGCGTTCGCGTCCAAGTCGGGCATGAGCAAGGAGCTGTTTTCAGCCGGCCGGGCCTGGCTGGGCCATCTGCGCGGCGGCCTGGCCATGGCGTCGGTGGCGGCCTGTGGCGGCTTTGCCGCCATCAATGGCTCATCGGTGGCCACGGCAGCCACCATGACGCAGGTGGCGCTGCCTGAAATGCGCCGCGCCGGCTACCACCAGGGCCTGTCGGCCGGGCTGATCGCCGCGGGCGGCACCTTGGGCATCATGATCCCGCCGTCGGTCATCTTCGTGCTGTACGGCATCATGACCGAGACCGACATCAAGAAGCTGTTCGCTGCGGGCGTGATACCGGGGCTCATGGCCATCGCCTTCTATTTCGTGGTGGTGCAGATCATTGCCTGGCGCCGCCCCGACATGCTGCCGCGCGGCGAGGTTCATACCTGGGGCGAGCGATTTGCGTCGCTGCGCGACCTGTGGGCCACGCTGGTGCTGTTCGGTTTTGTGCTGGGTGGCATTTATGGCGGCCTGTTCACGGTGGAAGAGGCCGCTGGCATGGGTGCATTCGGCACGCTGGTCATTGGCGTGCTGCGCCGCCGCCTGGGGCCGGCCGAGATCAAGGCCGCGCTGATCGACACGCTGCGCGTGTCGTCGGCCATCATGATGATCGTGATCGGTGCCTTCCTGTTCGGCTACTTCCTGACCATCACGCAGTTCACCCAGAAGGCGGTGGATTTCCTGGTGCACCTGCCCATTGGCGCCTACGGCGTGCTGGCGCTGGTGATGGTGGGCTACTTCATCCTGGGCGCCATCATGGACGAGCTGGCGATGATCCTGCTGACCGTGCCGATCGTGTACCCGGCCATGATGCAGCTGGGCTTTGACCCGGTGTGGTTCGGCGTGATCATCGTGATGGCGGTGACCTTCGGCATGATCTGCCCGCCCGTGGGCATCAACGTGTTCGTCATCAACTCCATCGCGCGGGACATCACCCTCACGGGCATTTACCGCGGCACCATGCCGTTCATTGCGGTGGACGTGTTGCGGCTGGTGATCCTGTGCGCGTTCCCGGCGATATCGCTGTGGCTGCCGGGCTTTGTCCAGTAGCTCTGAGGACGGCTTCCCAGGCGACCTTGGGCTGCTCGTAGCGGTGGTTGGTCCGCTCCTCCAGGTTGAGGAACTGCCAGCCGCGCGCGAACAGTGTTTCGACCGCCGCGCAGTCAAAGAAGCGCTTGCATTCGCTGTAGTAGCCATTCACGCGGTAGTAGTTCGGCTCGATCTCCTCATGCCCCGCGGCGCCGTGGTTGACGTCGTGTGTTGAATTGAGCCGGCACAGCAGCAGTCCGCCCGGCGCTGTGCAGCGGCGGATTTCGGCGGCGGCGGCCAGCGTTGCCTCCCACGCGAAGTAATGCAGGCACAGGCTTGCCACCACCGAACCGAATGTGCCGTTGGCAAATGGCAGCGGCGTGCGCAGGTCATGCTGGACATGGTGGGCGGTGGGCGCGACCTGCCGCCCACGGCGCAAGGACTCGATCGCGATGTCGGTCGCCGTCACCGCAAAGCCCTGGCGCAGCAGCCAGGCCGTGTCGATGCCGGTGTCGCAGCCCAGCTCCAGCACGGGATGGGCTGCATGGTTCGTGGCCTCCCGCAGCAGCGGCAACCATCTATCCAGCCAGGGATCGCGCACATAGGCGGTTTCCGGATTCATCAGCGGATTGTCCGGCAGCGCTCGAGGAGCGCCCCGATGGCGTGCTCCTGAAAGGGACCGGCGCATCCAAAGCGTCTCTGCGGCAGACCTTTTCCGCAGTGGGCCAGCCGGGTGCAGTGTGTCTGCGCCGGTGTGCCAAGTGAAGTGGCCGTGGACCAGATCCGCATGGTCAGCAAGTCACGGCTCACGCGCCAGATGGGTCGGCTGGATGCCGCTGCGGCCCAGGAGCTGCGAGAAGTCATCACCTTGCTCTACGCAACGGAATAGGCTGCTGCGTGCCACGGCTCAGGCCCCGTGGCACTTCTTGTATTTCTTGCCGCTGCCGCAGGGGCAGGGGTCGTTGCGGCCGGGCTCGGCCGCCTTGCGCACCTGCTCCACGCGCGGGCCCAGGCTCTTCCAGAGCTGGCGCAGGTCGTACACCGCCCAGATCGCGCTGCCAAAATCATCCACCCGGGCCTGGCTCACGCTGGGCGGGCCGTCCTCGGCGTACATGGACATGGCCGGCGTGCCGGTGTCGTCCTCGGTCAGCGCGACGATGGCGCCCAGTGACTCGTCCAGCATCTTCGCGGCGTCGGCATCGCGCGGGGGCTGCCAGTCATCGGGCCAGTTCTCCACCGCGAACATGAAGCCCAGCGCCCACACCTGCGCGAACGAAGGCAGCGTGGCCAGATCAGGTGTGTCCGCATCGCGCTGGTCCTCGGACAGCGCCAGGATGGCGCCGCGCGTGTCCAGCACCTCGGGGTGGTAGGTGCGCTCGTCGTCCATGGTTTCCACCGGCGCGTCCAGCGCGGCCACCACCTCGGCCCAGCGGCGGTGCCAGCGCAGCACAAATTCCATGTGCTGCATGGGCTTGAAGGTGTCACCCAGCAGCACGGGCCAGTACTCATCGGCCTGGATCTCGCGGCGCGTGCACACCAGCGCGGCCATGAAGCCTTCGCAAAACTCCCACTGCGGGATTTCCTCGTCGTGCTCGCGCAGCGCATCCAGCACCGCGTCCTGCGCGTCAAAGTCTTCGGGGGTGAGGGCGGAAGGGGTGGCGGGGGTGTCCTGGTTCGGGGTCATAGGTCGGGGCAGATAGGTCTGTGGATTGTGCATCCGGCGTCGGACCGTGCAGATCCCTGGCGGAATCTTTGCCCCCGGTGCCTGATCAGCCCTTGCCCAGCGGCGGTTTGCCAAACAAACTGGACGCATTGCTGGCCGGCCCCAGCTGGCCGGCCGCGGCCAGCAGCGCGGGTGCCAGTTCGTGCATGCGATCCGTGCTCAGCCGCGTGCGCGGGCCCGCAATGCTGATGACACCAATCACCTCCGCGCGGCGCATCACCGGCGCGGCCATGGCCGCCATGCCGGGCGCGAACACTTCGTCAATCATCGCGTAGCCGCGCACCCGCGCGGCGTGCAGAAAGCCCAGCAGGGCCTTGAGGGTGGTGGGCGCCTTGGGGCCGTGGCGCTCCGGCGCGCCGAAGCCCTGGCGTGACACCAGCGCCAGCGCGCGTTCGTCGCTCATGGTCATGAGCCAGGCATGGCCTGACGAGGTGCACGACAACTGCACGTCCTGCCCCATGTCGGGGTCGTAGCGCTGGCCGGCCTGGCGCGTGCCCTGCGACTTCGCCACCCAGGTCAGCCGGTCTTCGTCCACGATGGACAGGCGCACCAGCTCGCCCGATGTTTCGGCCAGCCGCTCCAGGATGGGCTCGGCAATGTCCACGATGCCCGCGCTGCTCAAGAAGCCCAGCCCCAGCGACACCACCTTGGTGGTCAGCACATAGTCGCCCTGCTTGCGGGCCTGGCGCACGTAGTCGCGCCGCTGCAGCCCGGCCAGCAGCCGGTGGCAGGCCGACAGCGGGATGTCCAGCTCCGCCGCGATCAGTGTGATCGGCAGCCCCTGCGGATGGCGTGCCAGGTGCTCCAGCACCGACAGGCCGCGCTCCAGCGCAATGCTCATATTCCTGCTTTCATTGCTGCATTATGAAATGAGTTTCCAGTTTGGAAAGTGCTTTCATTCCGCCCCCAAGAATCAGCCCCCATGAGTGCAACGATCTACATCCTCAACGGCCCCAACCTCAACCTGCTGGGCGTGCGCGAGCCGCACCTGTATGGCGCCACCACGCTGGCCCAGGTAGAGCAGCTGTGCCGCGGCGTGGCCGCGGAGCTGGCCCTGCGCTGCGAATTCCGCCAGACCAACCATGAGGGCGTGATGGTGGACTGGGTGCAGGAGGCGCGCGAGAAAGCCGTGGGCGTGGTCATCAACCCGGCCGGGCTGTCGTTTCGCTCCATTCCCCTGCTGGACGCGCTCAAGACGCTGCACCAGCCGATTGCCGAGGTTCACGTCACCAACATCCACCGGCGTGATGAGCTGTACCAGAAGTCGCTGGTGTCGCTGGCGGCCACTGGCGTGATCTGCGGCTTTGGCGTGCATGGCTACGATATGGCGATCCGCGCCGTGGCGCACCAGCTCGCTGCCGTGCCAGCCTGAAGCGCCTTTTCCCGTTTTCCGTTTTCATCACTCAACCATCCATGACAGGAGACAACACCATGAACGCATCCATCGACCGCCGCGCCCTGCTGCGCAAAGGTTCCGCACTGGCCGCGCTGGCCGCCGGCGCCACGCTGCCCGCGTGGGCCCAGACGCCGCCCACGCTGCGCTTTGCTGCCGTGTTCTCCGACAAGGACATCCGCGCCGAGATGATGAACAGGTTCGCCAAGGACGTGGCCGCCGATTTCAAGGTCGAGATGCACCTGAATTCCACGCTGTTCCGCCAGGGCACCGAGCTGGTGGCGCTGCAGCGCGACAACCTGGAAATGGGCAACATCGCGCCGCAGGACATCTCCAAGCAGGTGCCGGCCTGGTCGGTGCTGACATCGGCCTACCTGTTCCGCGATGCCAACCACCTGAGCACGTTCTTTGCCAGCGACGTGGGCGCGCAGATGAAAAAGATGGTGGAAGACCAGCTCAAGGTCAAGATCCTCGGCCCCACCTTCTTTGGCACGCGCCATGTGGGCCTGAAGGGCAAGAAGAAGATCAATGTGCCCGCCGACCTGGCTGGCGTGAAGCTGCGCATGCCCCCGGGCGACACCTGGCAGATGCTGGGCCGTTCGCTGGGTGCCAACCCCACGCCCATGGCCTATGCCGAGACCTACACCGGCATGCAGACCGGCGCCATCGACGGCCAGGACAACCCGCTGCCCAACGTGCAGAACATGAAGTTCTACGAGGTGATGGGCCAGATCGTGCTCACGTCGCACCTGGTGGCGTTTGACCTGCTCACGGTCAACATGAAGACCTGGAACAGCATGAACGCGGCCAAACAGAAGAACTTCCAGGCCGCGGCTGACAAGGCCATTGCCTGGAGCGCCGCCGAACACGGCAAGCGCGAGGCCGAGCTGGCCGACACCTTCCGCAAGGCCGGGCTGGATGTGTACGTGCCCAACGTCAACGCCTTTCGCGAGCATGCGCAGAAGATGTACCTGGCGTCGGACGACGCCAAGAACTGGCCCGCCGGCATCGTTGACAAAATTAATGCAATGAAATGACCCGGCTGCACCGGTTCGCGGAGGGTGTGGCGGCATTGCTGCTGGCGGTGATCTTCATCGCCTTCATGGTGCAGATCGTCATGCGTTACCTGTTCAACTGGCCCGTGGGCTGGACGACCGAGCTGTCGCTGGCGGCCTGGCTGTGGCTGGTGCTGTGGGGCGCTGCCTTTGTGCTGAAGGACGATGAGGAGATCCGCATCGACACCTTTGCCGACGGCGGCAGCCCGCGCCGGCGGCGGCTGGTGCAGGCCGTGGGTGCCGTCAGCCTCATCGTGCTGTTTGGCATGTCGCTGCCCGCGTCGTGGTCGTATGTGACCTTCATGAAGGTTGAGAAAAGCTCTTACCTGGGCGTCCGCATGGATGTCATGTATTCCATCTACATCGTCTTTGCCGTGGCCGTGATCGGCCGCTGCCTGCGCCAGCTGGTGCGCGGGCCCGCGCCCAGGGCCGCTGACGCCTCTTCCGCATCCGCACTGTGAACTTCACCAGCCCTTTCTCACTGGCGCTTGGCGTCATCATTGGCTTGAGCCTGCTGGGCGTGCCGCTGGGTCACGCGATGATCGGCGGCTCCGTCCTGTACCTGTACCTCAAGGGCATGGACATGGGCGCCGCCGCCGAGCAACTGCTCAACGGGACCTACTCCAGCTTCCTGCTGCTGGCCATACCGCTGTTCATCCTGGCGGCCACCATCATGAGCACGGGCAGCATCATGGACAGGCTGCTGCGCTTTTGCAATGCAGTGGTGGGCCGCTTCCCCGGCGGGCTGGCGCAGGTGAACGTGCTGCAAAGCGTGGTGTTTGCCAGCATGTCGGGCAGCGCGCTGGCCGACGCCGCCGGCTCGGGCAAGCTCATGCAGACCATGATGACGCGCGACGGCAAGTACACGCCGGGCTTTGCCGCGGCGCTCAGCGCCGTGTCGTCGGTCATCGGGCCCATCCTGCCGCCGTCCATACCGCTGGTGCTGTATGCGCTGGTGTCGGGCACGTCCATTGGCTACCTGTTCATTGCCGGCGTGCTGCCTGGCCTGCTGCTGGGCGCGGTGCAGATGGCGCTGATCTGGTGGCTGGCCAAGCGCCGCGGCTTTCCGGTGGAGCCGCGCGTGCCGCTGCGCGACATGCCGCGCATCACGCGCGAGGCCTTCCCGGCGCTGCTGCTGCCGGTGATCCTGCTGGGCTGCCTTTACAGCGGCATCACCACGCCGACCGAAGCCGCCGGCGTGGCCGCCGCGTATGCGCTGCTCATTGCCGCCGGGCTGTACCGCAGCCTGCGCTGGCCCGACCTGTATGACGCGCTGCTGTCCAGCGCCAAAATGAGCATCTCCATCGGCATGCTGATCGCCGGTGCGCTGGTGTTCAACTACGTCATCACCTCCGAGAACATCCCCGCCACGCTGCGCGGCATGCTGCAGGGGCTGCAGCTGTCGCCCATGATGTTCCTGCTGCTGGTGAACGTGATCCTGCTGGTGCTGGGCGCGTTCCTGGAAGGCTCCACCATCATCCTCATCATCCTGCCGGTGCTGCTGCCCACGGCGGTGGCGCTGGGCATCGACCCGGTGCACTTTGGCGTGATGGCGGTGCTCAACATCATGATCGGCCTGGTCACCCCGCCTTACGGGCTGCTGCTGTTCATGATGATGAAGATCGCCAATGTGTCGCTGGCCGTGCTGGTGCGCGAATCCATCCCCTTCCTGCTGGTGATGATCGCCGCGCTGGCGATGGTGACGGTGTGGCCGGACTTCGTGCTGGCGCTGCCGCGTCTGGCGGGCTACAAGGGCTGAGCCGGGCTTCTCAGGCAATCCGCCTGAACCACAGCACCGACAGGCCGCCGGCGGCCAGCATCAGCACGGCGGCGGCCAGCGCCAGCAGGGCGGCCAGCTCGGTCTCGCGCCTGACCACCTGCATCTGCGAGCCCAAGGTGGCGTACACATCGCGCAGCTTCTCGGCCGTGGCGGCCTGGTGGTAGTCGCCGCCGGTCATGCGGGCCACCTCGCGCAGCGTGGGCTCGTCCAGCTGCAGGTACATGGCCATGCTTTCGTCGCCATACGTGCCGCCGTTCGCGTTGCCCAGGCCCACCACGTGGATGCGCACGCCGCGGTCGGCGGCCAGCTTGGCGGCCTCCAATGTGTCCATGCCGGTGGTGCGGCGCCCATCGGTCAGCAGGATGATGGCCGCCGATGCGTAGGAGCCCGGCGCCACCGGCGTGATCTGCCTGGGCGCGGGCTTGACCTTGTCGTCCAGGCTGCGCCCGCGCGGGCGGTTGCCGGTGTAGGGGCCGAAGTTCGTGCCAAAGGTCATCTCGCTCACGTCAATGCCGTGGTCGGGGAACAGCTCGGCCACGCTCATGGCAATGGCATTGCCCACCGCCGTGGCGCGCTGCATCTGGATGGCGTCAATCGCGGCCACCAGCGCCGCGCGGTCCAGCGTGGCGCGCTGGGCCACCTGCGTGCTGCCGGCAAAAGTCACCAGCCCGACCTCGACCTTCTTGGGCAGGTCGCGCAGGAACAGCTTGGCTGCCTCCTGCGCGGCCTCCATGCGCGTGGGCTGCACGTCATTGACCCGCATGCTGAGCGACACGTCCATGGCCAGCATGACGGTGGAGCGCGCCCAGGGCAGGGGCACGCTGGCCACCGGCCGCGCGGCTGCCACCAGCAGCAGCGCGCAGGCCAGCAACAGCAGGGCCGGGGGCACATGGCGGCGCCACTGGCGCCCGGCAGCCGCTGCGCGCACCACATCCAGGCTGCTGTAGCGCAGGGCCGCCTTGCCGCGCCGGCGCAGCAGCCACACATAGGCCACGGGCAGCAACGGCAGGGCCAGCATCAGCCAGAGGTACTGGGGCCACTGAAAGAACATGCGGGCATCGTGCCCGCGATGCGGTAGCTTGGCAACCGCCCGCCCGGTCGCCCTAGCGGCTTGCGGGGGTACTGCGCCCGGTGCCGCGGCCCGTGCGCGCGGGCTTGCGCGCGGGGGCCGTCACCAGCGGGGCCATGGCCTGCAGCCATTGCAGGGCCTCGACATGCGCCACGAAGCGGCGCAGGTAGTCGCCCGGCAGGGTGTGCATGAGCTGCAGCGACTGCAGCGCCAGCGCATGCGAGTTCAGTGGCCCGGCGTTGGGCAGGCGTTGCGCGGCGGCCTGCGCCACGCTGTCCTGGGCGCGGCCGCGTGCCCACGCACGGCGAAACCGCGCCGCGCTGGCCAGCTCGTCGCTGGTGTGTTGCGGGCGCGGCCAAGGCACAGCGCCTGGCTGGGGCTGCGCCTGCACCGCCGTGGTGCGCGCTGCTTCAGCGGCGGGTACCCGCGTATCCGCTTCCAGCCGCGCGCGCAGCAGCGTCTGCACCGGCTCGTGCTGATCGGCCAGGCGGCGGGCCAGGGCCTGCTGCTGCCATTGCCGGGCGGTGCTCATCGCGCGGGCACCAGGGGCGCGCCCGCGCGCGGCACCGGCGCCATCTCCACGCGGCGGTTCTGCGCGCGGCCGGCCTCGTCGGCGTTGGACGCCACCGGCTGCTGGGCGCCAAAGGCGGCGGCAAACACCTGGGCGGGCGGCATGCCCTCGGCGATCAGCGCGCGCGTGACAGTCAGCGCACGCTGGGCCGACAGCTCCAGGTTGTCTTCAAACTTCTGGTTGCGCCCGGACACGCCGCGGTCGTCGGTAAAGCCACTGACCATCAGCACCTCGCCGCGCTCGGCGGTGTACACGCGCAGCGGGTGCACCAGGCTGCGCAGCAGCTGCACGCCTTCGGGCCGCAGCTCGGCCGAGCTGAAGGCAAACAGCACGCTGCCGCTGATGCCGATGCGCCCGTTGGCCAGCGTCACGCGGCCCGAGGCCAGCGGCACGGCCAGCGCCTTTTCCAGCGCGATGCGGCGGCGCTCTTCCACGCGGCGCTTTTCGATCTCGGCATTCAGGTTGGCCACCAGGTCCATCTGCACCACCAGCACGCCCATCAGCACCAGCACAAACGCGCCCAGCAGGCCGGTCATCAGGTCGCCAAACGCCGTCCACACCGGGGCGGTGGTGTCGCCCGTGCCATCTTCCACGGCGTCTTCCAGCGCTGACATCAGGCGGCCTCCGCCGGCTCGGAGCGCACGCTGCCCAGCGTGCGCAGCTTCTCGATCACGCCGTGCTGCGCGCTGATGCTCAGGTCGATCACCTCGCGGGCCTGCGCCACGTAATAGGCCAGCTGCTCGTCGCTGCGCGCGGTGGAGCGCGAAATGGCGGCTTCCACCTGTTGCAGGGCCGTGGCCAGTTTTTCGTTGCCGGCATGGAACAGCTCCACGCCCTGGCCGAAGGCATCGCCCCAGCTGGACAGCTCCACCGCGTTGGCCTGGGCCAGCGCGGCCATCTGCGTGGCCTGGCGCGCGGCTTCCTCCACCGTTTGCATCAGCGCGGCCAGCCGCTGCACCAGCGCCGTGCGCTCGGCCAGCGTGGCGTTTTCCTGGGCGGACAGCTGGGCCATCTCCTGGCGCAGCTGGGCCAGCACGCCGGCCGCAGCCTGCGGCACCTCGGACGCAGTCTGCAGCAGCCGCGCCAGCGGCGCTTCCAGCGCCGCGCCCAGCGTGGCCAGGTGCTGCGCCACGCCGGCCTGCAGCTCGCCCAGGCGGGCCACGGCAGCGTCGCCCCGGCGCTGCTCTTCAGCGCGCAGGGCTTCCAGCTGTGCCTGCCAGGTGCTGGCCAGCGCCTGGTGGCTGGTGGTGTTGTTGTGGGCCAGCGCCTCCATGCCGGCGGTGACCTGCTGCGCCATGGCGGCCACGCTGGCGGTGGTCTGCTGGGCCAGGGCCTCCATGCGGTCCGCCGTGGCCTGGACCATGTCGCCCATGCGGCTGGCCATCTGCTGCGTCAGCGCGTCCATGCGTTCGGCGGCCTGCTGGCCCTGCGTGCCTACGCCGTCGGCCAGGCCCTGCAGCTGCTGCGACCACGCCTGCAGGCGCTGCGCCTCCTGGCGAGCCTGGTCCTGCGCGATCTGCGCCATGGTGGCTTCCATCACCGGGCGGATGCTTTCGCCCGCCGCGCGCGCGCCGGCGGCCAGGCTGTCCTGCAGCGCCGTGCCCACGTCGCGCGCCAGCGTGGTGTAGGAGGCCGCGGCGTCCTGCTGGAATCGCGCCTGCGCGGCCAGCAGGCGTTCGTCCAGCTGCTGGCTGCGCTGCTCGATGTTCGCCATCAGCGCGTCCAGCCGGTCCACCAACTGGGGCAGCGCCACGGCCTGGGCCTGCGCGGCGCGCAGCGCCTCTTCGCGCTGGTGCGCGGGCGAATACGGCCGCAGCACCGTGGCCACGCCGGCGTCCAGCGCGCGCGCCACGGCCAGGCGTTCGCGCCGGCACAGGGCCGACATCAGCCCCAGCATGGCCGAAGCGGCCACGCCCGCCACCGAGGTGCCAAACGACAGCCCCAGCCCGCGGATCGGCTCGGCCAGCGCGGCGCGGATGGCCTGCAGGTCGGTGGAGCCCTCCAGCGCAAACACCGCGCCGCGGAAGGTGACCACCATGCCCAGGAAGGTGCCCAACATGCCCAGCATCACCAGCAGCCCCACCAGATACGGCGTGAGCGCGGGCCCCGGCAGCGCGCCGCTGCCAGCTTCAATGCGCAGGCGCACGGCGGTGCGCAGCCCGGCAGGCACCTGCGCCAGCCAGTCGCCCAGCGGCGCGGCACCCGCCGCCGGCACCTGGGCCGGCACCTCGGCCAGCGCCTGGCCCAGTGCTGCGGTGTCGGCGCGGTACTGGCGCAGCTCGTACGCGCCCAGCAGGTAGGCAGCGGCAATGGCCACCGTCATGGCCAGGGCCAGCGCATGCGTGCCCACAAAGCCCACGCCTACCCAGGCAATGGCGGCCAGGCCGGTGGCAAATGCAATCCAGAAAAAACGTGCGGTCATGGGCAAATCAGGGTGAATGGTTCAGTTCAATGCCGGTGGCTTCAATCAGCCCGGCAACAGGTTCAAGCCGCAAGTCCAGCTCGGCGCCCAGCGCCTGGTGCCAGTCCTGTTCAAAGCCGTGCAGCCAGGCACCGGGGCGGCGCCAGAGCAGGGGGTCGTCTTCCGTGGCCTCGCTGCCCTCCGGCAGGGCCTGGCGCGCGTCGGCCAGCGCCTTCAGGTGCGCGGCCTGCAGCTGGCCAAAGCGCCGCTCCAGCACGGCTACCGCCACGGGCAGCAGCGCCTGTTCGCGCGGGGCCAGCACCTTGTCCATGGCGGCGTCCAGCGCCGCCAGCTGCTGCAGCGCCGGGCTGGCGCAGGCCAGGGCATCGCGCACGCGCTGGCGCAGCGCATCCACCGCCAGCCCCATCTGGCGCTGCAGCTCCAGGTGGCGGCGCCGGTAGGGCGCATAGGTGAATTCATTGGGCAGGGCCGGCGCCTGGGCGATGGCGCGCGCCTGCTGGGCGCGCACCTGGGCAAAGTCCTGGGCCAGCGCCGCCGGTGGCGCGGCGCCCGCGCCTGTGGCCGGCCTGCGCGCGGGTGCCGCCCCCGTGGCCTGGATGGCGCGCAACGCCGTGTGCAGGCTGATCGCGTCAAAGGCGCTGACCCACTGCGCCAACTGCTCGCCCAGGCCCGCGCCGGCCCCGGGCGGGGCGGCGGGCGTCCACTGCGACAGCAGGCGGACCAGAGGGGTGCTGGCAAAAGCGGGGTTCAAGGGGATGGGGCTCAGGAGGGGGCGGGGCAAACCTGCACGGGGACCGTATTAGAAACGATCTGCGGATGGGTAGTGCTTTGGCCTTGGTCAGAATAGCGTGATGGACAAAATCCCAGCGCTTGCCGCCAACCAGGACATTGACGGCGGTCGGGACCGTGCGCCGTTACATCGACCGATGGAGCGCATGGCTGGCGCTGCCGCCTGGGGAGCTGGTGGAACGCATGTGCTCCGAAGCCGATGGCTGGGGCCCGGCCATGCGGCAGAACTCCCCTTTTGGCCGTTTGCATAAATTGAATAGCCCATAACGAGCCAGCATCTTCGTGGGCAAAATCGGACCACCCACAATGCAAACCAAAACCTTCACCACCGGCCGCATCCGCAAAGCGGTGTACGACCCCGGCACACAACAGCTGGACCTGCACTGGGACAGCAAAACCATCCACGCCTACAAGCATGTACCGGCCGAGGTCTACCGCCGCCTGTGCAGCGCACCCAACCCCACCACGTATTGGGAGGACCGCATTGCCGAGGAATACCCCAAGGGCACGCCCATGAAACAGACCGGTGGGGAGGCGGGTGGCGGCAAGAGCCTGAGCGATCTGTTTGGTGCCGTGGACAACCCCAACGGTGCCGACAAGCCATGACTTCTGCAGCCAGCCATTTCGCCCTCGTGCAGTTGGCCCATGCCAGCCGCCTGATTAACCACGGCCCCACGGTGCTGGTGACCAGCGCGCACGGCGGGCGCCGCAACGTGATGGCCGCCGCCTGGAGCATGCCGGTGGAATTCACGCCGCCGCGCATTGCCATCGTGATCGACAAAAAAACCTTCACGCGCGAGCTGGTCGCCGCCAGCGGCGCGTTCGCCATCTGCCTGCCCGGCACCGCGCTGGCGGGCCTGACGTATGCCGTGGGCAGCACCAGCGGGCGCGATGAAGACAAGCTGGCCAGGCACGGCATTGCCACCCGCCCCGGCCCGGTGCTGGGCATGCCCGTCATCGAGCAGGGCTGCGCCGCCTGGCTGGAATGCCGCCTGATCCCCGAGCGCCATACCGAGGATGCCTACGACACCTGCTTTGCCGAGGTGGTGGCAGCCGCGGCCGATGCGCGCATCTTTGTGAATGGGCGGTGGGACTACCGCGACGACAACGCCGCGCTGCAACCCATCCACCACCTGGGCGCGGGGAATTTTGTGCGCGCGGGTGGGGTGGTGCGGGGCGCGGCGTGAGCCCGCGGGCCGGCGGCACGCAGCTGACCCCATCACCCGTGTGGCCTGCCCCGATGAGGCCACGCGCGAACGCTTTGCGCCTTATTGGTATCTGATCCGGCCGGCCAGCGGGTTCATTCGGGGGCGGGCGCTGCGGCGGGTGAAGAAGATGGCTGAAGCCTTCATTGCTGTGAGTCCGGGAACGCCTGACGAAAGGTTTCAGCAAACGCGCGGTGACCGCTGACAGTCAACGTCAACGTCAAGCGCCCCCGCACGGTGCCCGGCAGCAGCACCTGCGCGTGCTGCATGTCCCAGGCGATGGCCAGCGGCGTGCCAGCCGCGTCACTGGCCTGCAGGTCAAATGCCCATCCGTCTGCGTCGTCATCATCGCCCGCGCAGTGCGGCGAGCCGAAAAGCTCGGTGGCCCAAGCCAGCACCGCGCGCACCTCCGACAGCAAGGCACGCTGGTGATCCGGCAACACGGAGGCCATGGCGTCAAACGCGCATGCGCCTGACTCTTCGTCTGTTGCGTCAAAAAGCAGGTAGTTCAGCGGCTGGGGCATGGGGCGAGCAGTTGCCGAAGGTGTTCACGCCCCCGGCAGCGGCAACGCCGTCTTGTACCGCACCTGCTTCAGCGCGAAGCTCGACCGGATCTTCTCGATCCCCGGAATCGGCGTCAGCTGTTCCAGGATGAATTTCTCCAGCGCGCCCATGTCGGCCACGGCCACGCGGATCAAATAGTCGCTGTCGCCGGTCATCAGGTAGCACTCCATCACCTCGTCGTGCTCGGCAATGCGGCGCTCGAATTCGGCCAGCGCTTCCTTGCTTTGCTCTTTCAGGCTGATGTTGATGAACACATTCAACCCCAGGCCCAGCGCCCTGGGGTCCGCCAGCGCCACGTACTGGCGGATCACGCCTGCTGCCTCCAGCGCCTTCACCCGCGTCAGGCAGGGCGATGGGCTCAGGTGCACGCGCTGCGCCAGCGCCACGTTGGTCAGGCTGCTGTCTTGCTGCAGCTCCGCCAGGATTCGCAGGTCGATGGCGTCCAGGTTCATTAAATTCTTCTGGTTGTTTGATTTGCGGCATTTTATTCCGTTCGAATGGGGTGAAGAGGCATTTTCGAAACCATGTTCTGGCTGCAACGGCCTACAGTGCTTGCATGACCGACCACAGCATCACCCGCTTCCTCGCCAGCGACGGCATCGACATTGACCCGGGCGAAACCGCCGAATGGCGCGACGCTTTCACCGCGCTGGTGGCCGCGCACGGCCCGGCGCGGGCGCGCTATGTGCTGGACCAGCTGGCCGTGATGGCGCGCACGCCGCAGGTGGGCTGGCAGCCCGAGCTGGTCACGCCCTATGTCAACACCATCGCGGTGGACCAGCAGCCGCCGTTCCCCGGCGATCTGGCTATTGAAGAAAAGCTGGCGTCCCTGATGCGTTGGAATGCGCTGGCCATGGTGGCGCGCGCGAACGGCGCGTATGGCGAGCTGGGTGGGCACATCGCCAGCTATGCCAGCGCGGCCGATCTGTTCGAGGTGGGGTTCAACCATTTCTTTCATGCGCGCAACGAAACGGCGGGTCATGGCGGCGACCTCGTGTTCTTCCAGCCGCACAGCGCGCCGGGTGTGTATGCCCGCGCCTTCCTGGAAGGCCGCCTGACAGAAAACGACCTTGCCCATTACCGGCAGGAACTCACCGCTCCGGGCGCCGGGGCCCGGGGCCTCAGCAGCTACCCCCACCCCTGGCTGATGCCCGATTTCTGGCAGTTCCCCACGGGCTCCATGGGCCTGGGGCCGATCAGCTCGATTTACCACGCGCGTTTCATGCGCTACCTGTCGCACCGTAACCTGCTGGACTGTGGTGGCCGCAAAGTGTGGGGCGTGTTTGGCGACGGCGAAATGGACGAGCCCGAATCCATGAGCGCCCTCACCCTGGCCAGCCGCGAAAAGCTGGACAACCTGGTCTGGGTGGTCAACTGCAACCTGCAGCGCCTGGACGGCCCGGTGCGTGGCAACGGCCGCATCATCGACGAACTGGAAAAGCTGTTTCGCGGCGCAGGCTGGAACGTCATCAAGCTGGTCTGGGGCAGTGACTGGGATGGCCTGTTTGCCCGCGACATCACGGGCGCGCTGACCCGCGCCTTTGCCAACACGGTGGACGGCCAGATGCAGACCTTTGCCGCCAAGGACGGCCGCTTCAACCGCGACACCTTCTTTGGCCAGACGCCTGAGCTGGCCGCGCTGGCCCAGGGCATGACGGACGAGCAGATCGACCGCCTGAAGCGCGGCGGGCACGACCTGGTGAAGATCCACGCCGCCTATGCCGCGGCGGCCCGGCACACCGGCCAGCCCACGGTGATCCTGGCCCACACGAAAAAGGGCTATGGCATGGGCCAGGCCGGCCAGGGCAAGATGACCACGCACAGCCAGAAGAAGCTGGACGAAGGCGCGCTCATTGAATTTCGCAACCGCTTCAACCTGCCGCTGACCGACGCGCAGGCCACCCACCTTGAATTCTTCAAACCGGCAGAAGACAGCGCCGAGATGCGTTACATGCATCAACGGCGCTCGGCGCTCGGGGGCTACCTGCCCAAAAGGCACGTCGCTTCACAGGCACTACCCGTGCCTGCCATCGCGTCGTATGCGGCGTTTGCCACGGCTGCCGCGGGCAAGGAGATGTCCACCACCATGGCGTTCGTGCGCATGCTGGGCAACCTGCTGAAGGACAAAGAATTGGGCCCACGCATCGTGCCCATCGTGGCGGATGAGGCCCGCACCTTCGGCATGGCCAACCTGTTCAAGCAGGTCGGCATTTACAGCAGTGTGGGCCAGCGGTATGAGCCCGAGGACATCGGCTCGGTGCTGAGCTACCGCGAGGCGCTGGACGGCCAGATCCTGGAAGAGGGCATCAGCGAAGCCGGCGCCATTGCCAGCTGGACGGCCGCGGCCACCAGCTACAGCGTGCACGGTTTTCCCATGCTGCCGTTCTACATCTACTACAGCATGTTCGGCTTCCAGCGCGTGGGTGATGCGATCTGGGCCGCAGCCGACCAGCGCGCGCGCGGCTTTCTGCTGGGCGCCACCAGTGGCCGCACCACGCTGGGTGGCGAGGGCCTGCAGCACCAGGACGGCTCCAGCCACCTGATCGCGGCCACCATCCCCAACTGCAAGGCCTACGACCCGGCCTTTGCCGGTGAGATGGCTGTGATCGTGGATCACGGCATGCGCGAAATGCTGGTGGAGCAGCAGGACGTTTTCTATTACGTCACGCTCATGAACGAGAACTACGCCCAGCCGGATTTGCCTGCGGGTGTGGAGGCGGACGTGGTGCGTGGCGGCTACCGCTTCGGCAGCTTTGGCGACGGCGCGCCACGCGTCACGCTGGCGGGCTCCGGCGCGATCCTGACCGAGGTGATCAAGGCCGCGCAGCAGCTGGCGGCCGAGGGCATTGCCAGCGAGGTGCTGAGCATCACCAGCTGGAGCGAGCTGGCGCGCGACGGCGGCTATGCCACGCAACTGCTGCAGGGCAGCGCACCCATCGTGGCCGCCAGTGACTACGTGCGCGCCGTGCCCGAGAGCATCTGCCAGCACGTGCCCGCCGGGCGCAGCTACACCACGCTGGGCACCGACGGCTTTGGCCGCAGCGACACGCGCGCGGCGCTGCGCCGGTTCTTTGGTGTGGACGCGGCTGCCATTGCCCAGGCGGCCCGGCAATCGCTTGGGTTCTTGCGGGCTTGACCCGCATCGGAGGTCATTGCGGGCTTGACCCGTAATCCATGCCTTTAAGATGCGCCCATGCCTTTCCCCTCCCGTGTCCCTTCACGCTATTGGGCCGACCTCGCCACCACCGACTTCGCCGCGCTGGACGCGGCGCGCACGGTGGCGGTGCTGCCCGTGGCCGCCACCGAGCAGCACGGCCCCCACCTGCCGCTGAGCGTGGACCATGCGCTGGCCGACGGCGTGGTGGCGGCGTCGCTTGCGCATCTGCCCGCCGATCTGCCCGTGCTGTTCCTGCCCACCCAGGCGGTCGGCTACAGCCCCGAACACACGGCCTTTGCCGGCACGCTCACGCTTTCTGCGCCCACGCTGATCGCGCTGTGGACGGAGCTGGGCGAGAGCGTGGCCCGCGCGGGCGTCAAAAAGCTGGTGCTGTTCAACAGCCATGGCGGCCAGGTCAGCCTGATGGACATCGTGGCGCGCGAGCTGCGCAACCGCTGCGGCCTGATCGTCTACAGCACCAGCTGGTACAGCCTGCCGCTGGGGGACGCGGTGACGGGCCTGTTCAGCGCCGACGAACACCGCTTTGGCGTGCACGCGGGCGAGATTGAAACCTCCATGATGCTGGCACTGTGCCCGCAGCAGGTGCGCATGGGGCAGGCGCAGGACTTTGCCTCCACCTCGCGCGAGCGCGCGGCAGCCAACCCCATCCTGGGCAACGGCAAGAGCGCCAAGCTGGGCTGGGCCATGCAGGACTACAACCCCGCCGGCGCCGCCGGCAATGCGGCCGCCGCCACGGCGGACAAGGGCCGCGCGGTGGTGGACGCCGCGGGCCGGCAGCTGGCCGCGCTGCTGCAGGAGGTGTCTGCATTGCCGCTGTCCACCGTGGCCGGCGCGGCGCAGCAGTAGCGAAGCTGCAGTAATCAATTAGCACTGTTGCGCGCGCGCCAAGCGCGCGGCGAAATGCGGGAACAGTGTGCGCTGCGTCACAGGGGCGCGCCGGGGTGCTCCGTAGACTCGATCTACAGAAAGGAGAACCACCATGCACCACAGCGCACACCCCACAGCCCCCACCCTCAAGGCACCGGTCACGCGCCCGCTTGGCAGCCCGGTGGTTCCCGTAGCGTATTCGCGCTTTGCCTTCTGGCAGCCGCGCAGCCCGCGCATCGAGCCGCGCGCCCAACCGGCGGATCTGCTCGACCTCGACCAGCGCGTGCGCCAGTCGGGCGAGTGGTAAGTCACCCGGCCCGGTCAGGCCTGCAACACTGACAACAGCCGGCGCAAGGCCAGGTCGGTAAACCATCAGCACGTCGGCGCCGTCGCCCACGCCTGAGGCTGCACCAAACTGGCACAGCCGTTGCTTGCACCGGCTTTGTGCACGCCCCCGCCGCCACCGCCGCCCACATCCCCGCCGACTTGCTGCTGGAGTCCACCGGCGAGGGCGTGTTCGGCATTGACCTGGATGGCCACTGCACCTTCATCAACCGGGCGGGCGCGCGCATGCTGGGCTTTGAGCCGGCCGAGGTGCTGGGCTGCAACATGCACGAGCTGACGCACCATTCGCATGCCGACGGCTCGCACTACCCTGACACCGACTGCCCGATCTTCAATGCCTTCCGCCAGGGCCTGCCCTGCCGCATCGACACCGAGGTGTTCTGGCGGCGCGACCGCAGCGCCTTCGCCGTGGAGTATTCCAGCCATCCCATCCTGGACGGCGGCCAGGTGCGCGGCGCGGTGATCACCTTCGTGGACATCACCGAGCGCAAGCGCGCCGCCGATGCCCTGAAGGAAGCCAACGGCGCATTGCACCGGGCCAAGGACGAGCTGGAGCTGCGCGTGGCCGGGCGCACGCGCGAACTGTCGGCTGCCCTGGGCCAGCTGCGCGAGCTGGCCGCCTACTCAGAAGGGGTGCGCGAGGAAGAGCGCACCCGCATTGCCCGCGAAGTGCATGACGAGCTGGGCAGCCTGCTGGTGGCGCTGAAGATGGATGTGAACTGGCTGGACAAACGTCTGGCCGAGCAGCAGTCGCGCGAGGCGGGGGCCGCGCAGGCCATGCGCGAGCGCATGCGCAGCAAATGCCAGAACATGAGCCGCCTGATCGAGAACGCGGTGGACAACGTGGGCCGCATCATCACCGACCTGCGCCCCAGCATCCTGGACCACCAGGGCCTGTGGGCCGCGCTGGAATGGCAGGCGCAGGAGTTCGTGCAGTCGGCCGAGCTGGCGCTGGACTGGCGCATGAACGTGGACGGCGCCCCGGAGCTGCCCGAGCCGGCCGCGATGGCGGTGTTCCGCATCTTTCAGGAAATGCTGTCCAACGTGGGCCGCCATGCCCAGGCACAGCATGTGGACGTGCGCATTCAGGCCACGACGGCGCAGCTGTACATCACCGTGTGTGACGATGGCCGGGGCGCTGCACCAGAGGCCTTTGAAGCCGCTACGGCTTACGGCGTGATGGGCATGCGCGAACGCGCCCGCCACTTTGGCGGCGTGATCGACATCGAAAGCCAGATCGGCCAGGGCTCGACTTTCAAGCTGCGCATGCCGCTACAAAATGAATAGCAAAACCATCCGCGTGCTGATCGGCGACGACCACCGCATCGTGCGCGAAGGCTTGAAGCAGATGCTGGCTGACGCGCCTGACATCGAAGTCTGCGCCGAGGCCACCAACGGCCCCGACGTGCTGGCGGCGGTGCAGGGCCTGGGCGGTCCGCAAGGGCTGAGCCTGGCGCTGCTGGACATCGCCATGCCCGGACGCGACGGTCTGGACGTGCTGCAGGAATTGCGCAAGACCTGGCCCGCGCTGCCGGTGCTGATGCTCAGCACCTACCCTGAAAAGCATTACGCCGTGCGCTGCATCAAGCTGGGCGCGGCCGGCTACCTGAACAAGAGTGCCGACCCCGACGACATGGTCGCCGCGGTGCGCAAGGTGGCCGCCGGCGGCGTGTACGTCACGCCCGCCACGGCCGAGGCGCTGGCCAGCGCCGTGGGCGGCGGTGCATCGGCCCGCACCGGGCCCGAGGCGCTGTCGCACCGCGAACACCAGGTGTTCCGCCTGCTCACCGCAGGGCAGAGCGTGAGCGAAATTGGTGCGCAGCTGGGGCTCGCACCAAATACGGTCAGCACCTACCGCGCCCGCATCCTGGAAAAGACGGGCACCAAGAACGACGTGGAGCTGGCCCTGTACGCCGAACGCCACGCCAAAGGCTCGCCGGCCACTTGAGGGTGGCCTGATCGCGGCCGGTTTGTAGGGCTGCCCCTACACGGCTTCGTTGCAGTGTCAGTCATTTGCATCCAGCCCCGAAAAACCGCCCGATCCGGGCCCGAACGGGCCCGCGCCTTGCAAAGCCACAGGCATCTTCCATACGAGGTGCATCATGTCCAGACTGCCTGCTTCCACCCCCGCTGACCGGCACGACCCCTACGACGCCGACCGCCCGCTGATGCTGCGCTGCAGCTGCGGCCAGGACCACGCGCCGCAGGACCACGCCGCCGCGCTGGCCACCCAGGCCGAGGCCATGGCCAACAACCACATCGAGGCCAGCCTGATGAAGGCGCTGTTCCCGGTGGACAGCGTGCGCCGCCGCTTCCTGAAGGCCGTGGGCGCCAACACCGCGCGCGCCGCCATTGCCAGCGTGCTGCCGCTGGGCGCGCTGCAGGCCATGGCGCAGGACAAGGCGCCGCTGGAAAAGAAGGACCTGAAGATCGGCTTCATCCCGATCACCTGCGCCACGCCGCTGATCATGGCGCACCCGCTGGGCTTCTACAAACAGCAGGGCCTGAACGTGGACGTGGTCAAGACGGCCGGCTGGGCGCTGATCCGCGACAAGATGCTGAACAAGGAGTACGACGCCACGCACTTCCTGAGCCCGATGCCGCTGGCGATCTCGATGGGTGTGGGCTCCAACCAGGTGCCGATGAACGTGGCCACCATCCAGAACACCAACGGCCAGGCCATCACGCTGGCCAACAAGCACAAGGACAAGCGCGACCCGAAGATGTGGAAGGGCTTCAAGTTTGCCGTGCCGTTCGAGTTCAGCATGCACAACTTCCTGCTGCGCTACTACGTGGCCGAGGCCGGCCTGAACCCCGACACCGACATCCAGATCCGCGTGGTGCCGCCGCCCGAGATGGTGGCCAACCTGCGCGCCGGCAACATCGACGGCTACCTGGGGCCGGACCCTTTCAACCAGCGCGCGGTGTACGAGGAAATCGGCTTCCTGCACATCCTCACCAAGGAACTGTGGGACGGCCACCCCTGCTGCGCGTTCGGCACCAGCAGCGAATTCATCCAGAAGAACCCCAACACCTTTGCCGCGCTGTACCGTGCGGTGCTCACCGCGTCGGCCATGGCGCGCAAGCCCGAGAACCGCGAGCTGATCGCCAAGGTGATCGCGCCCGCGCAGTACCTGAACCAGCCCGAAACGGTGCTCACGCAGGTGCTCACCGGCAAGTTCGCCGACGGCCTGGGCAATATCAAGACCGTGCCCAACCGGGCCGACTTCGACCCGATCCCCTGGCAGAGCATGGCGGTGTGGATGCTCACGCAGATGAAGCGCTGGGGCTATGTGAAGGGCGACGTGAACTACAAGCAGATCGCCGAGAAGGTGTTCCTGCTGACCGACGCCAGGAAGCACATGAAAGGTCTGGATCAGAAAGTGCCCGACGGCGCGTATCCGAAGTTCACCATCATGGGCAAGGTGTTTGACCCGGCCAAGCCGGAGGAATACGTCAAGAGCTTTGCCATCAACAAGATGGGTTGAACCAGATGGGCAAGTCATTGAACCTCAAGGCCGCGCTGGTTTCGCTGCTGCTGCTGCTGGTCATGGTCGGGGCCTGGTACGCCGCCACCGTGCAGGGCGCCGCGGGGGGTACCACCGGCCTGACCGCCGAGCAGATCGAATACCAGAAGATGCTGGGCAAGGACCCGGGCGCGGCCAAGACGGGCGGCTTTCCCACGCCCATGCAGATGGGCGACACGGTGTGGAAGCACCTGTCCAACCCGGTGTATGACAACGGGCCGAACGACAAGGGCATCCTGATCCAGCTGGGCCATTCGCTGGGGCGCGTGGGCCTGGGCTTTCTGCTGGCCTGCCTGGTGGCGGTGCCGCTGGGTTTTGTGATCGGCATGAGCCCGCTGCTCAGCCGCGCGCTGGACCCGTTCATCCAGATCCTCAAGCCCATCAGCCCGCTGGCCTGGATGCCGCTGGCGCTGTACACGATCAAGGACAGCTCGGTCTCGGGCATTTTCGTGATCTTCATCTGCTCGGTCTGGCCGATGCTGATCAACACCGCATTTGGCGTGGCCTCGGTGCGGCGCGACTGGCTCAACGTGGCCCGCACGCTGGAAGTGTCACCGCTGCGCAAGGCGTTTCGCGTCATCCTGCCCGCCGCGGCGCCCACCATCCTCACGGGCATGCGCATCAGCATGGGCATCGCCTGGCTGGTGATCGTGGCCGCCGAGATGCTGGTGGGCGGCACCGGCATCGGCTACTTCGTGTGGAACGAGTGGAACAACCTGTCGCTGACCAACGTGATCTTCGCCATCGGCGTGATCGGCGTGGTGGGCATGCTGCTGGACCTCATGTTTGGCCAGCTCCAGAAGATGGTGACCTATGTGGAGTGAACGCAGGGAAGGTGTCATCTCGGGCCTGACCCGTGATCCATCGCAGCATGCTGGCACGCCGGCATGGATTGCGGGTCAAGCCCGCAATGACAAGGGACTGGCTATGACAGGTTTTCTCAAGATCGAAGGGCTGTCCAAGGCCTTCGTGCCCGCCAAACCCGTGTTCGCCGACGTGTCGTTCACGCTGGAGCGCGGCGAGTTCGTCTGCATCATCGGCCACAGCGGCTGCGGCAAGACCACCATCCTGAACGTGCTGGCGGGGCTGGACACGGCCACTGGCGGCCATGTGTTCATGGACGGCCGCGAGGTGGCAGGCCCCAGCCTGGAGCGCGGCGTGGTGTTCCAGGGCCATGCGCTGATGCCCTGGCTGACGGTGCGCAGGAACATTGCCTTTGCGGTGGAATCGCGCTGGCCCGGCTGGAGCCGTGCGCAGGTCAATGAGCATGTGGAGAAATACGTGGCGCTGGTGGGCCTGTCGGCCGCGATCGACAAGAAGCCCTCGCAGCTGTCCGGTGGCATGAAGCAGCGCGTGGGCATCGCGCGCGCCTTTGCCATCAGCCCCAAGATGCTGCTGCTGGACGAGCCGTTCGGCGCGCTGGACGCGCTGACGCGCGGCACCATCCAGGACGAGCTGATGGGTATCGTGCGCGAGACGCAGCAGACGGTGTTCATGATCACCCACGACGTGGACGAGGCCATCCTGCTGGCCGACCGCATCCTGCTGATGAGCAATGGCAGCGAAGGCCCCGGCGGCTATGTGCCCGGCGGCATTGCCGAAACCGTCATCAACACGCTGCCGCGCAGCCGCAACCGCGCGGGCCTGCACCACTTGCCGGGCTACTACGAGCTGCGCAACCACATCGTCGATTTCCTCGTCACGCGGGCCAAAGCCGGCGGCGACCACTGATCCCTGAACCCTACCCATCAAAGGAGCCAACATGAACCGTCTTGAAGTCACCGAAAAAATCATCAGCACCAAGGTGTCCAAGGGCATCAAATGGGAAGACGTTGCCAAAAAGGTCGGCGAGTCCAAGGAATGGACCACCGCGCTGTGCCTGGGCCAGATGACCGCCACCGCCGCGCAGGCCAAGGTGGTCGGCAAGATATTTGGCTTGAACGCCGAAGAGCAGAAATGGCTGCAGGTCGTGCCATACAAGGGCTCGCTGCCCACGCCCGTGCCCACCGACCCGCTGATTTACCGCTGGTATGAAATCGTCAGCGTCTACGGCACGACGATCAAGGAACTGATCCATGAAGAGTTTGGCGACGGCATCATGAGCGCCATTGACTTCAGCATGGACATCCAGCGGCAGGCCGACCCCAAGGGGGATCGGGTGAATGTTGTTCTATCGGGCAAATTCCTGCCCTACAAGACGTATTGAACTGAACGGCCCCTAGGGGCGCCCCGCGCACGGTTAGCATCAGTGGATGCAAATCGAGTCCCTCCGCCACCGCCTGCGCGCCCTGGGCGCCAAGCCAAAGCACGAACACCGCGTGCTGCGCTTGTGGTCGCAGGCCTTGCCGCAGGACGCGGGCAAGCGCCGCATTGAGGACTTCATGCCGCAGACGCTGCGGGACGCGCTGCCGGCGCTTGCCGATGAACTGCAAGGCCTCGCACGGCTGAAGTCCGAGCACCCCGGTGAGGACGGCTCGTCGCGCCTGCTGGTGGAACTGGCCGACGGCCAGACCGTGGAAAGCGTGCTGCTGCCACCGGGCCGCATACCGGGCCTGTGCGTGTCCACCCAGGTGGGTTGCGCCGTGGGCTGCGTGTTCTGCATGACGGGGCAGGGCGGCCTGGTTCGCCAGGTCACAAGCGGCGAGATCGTCGCGCAGGTGGCGCTGGCGCGCGCGCTGCGGCCGGTCAAGAAGGTCGTGTTCATGGGCATGGGCGAGCCCGCGCACAACCTGGACAACGTGCTGGAGGCCATCGAGCTGCTGGGCACGGCGGGCAACGTGGGCCACAAGAACCTGGTGTTTTCCACCGTGGGCGACCCGCGCGTGTTCGCCGAGCTGCCGCGCGGGCCGGTCAAGCCGGCCCTGGCGTTGTCGCTGCACACCACGCGCGCCGACCTGCGTGAACGGCTGCTGCCGCGTGCACCGCGCATGACGCCCGATGAGCTGGTGGAAGAAGGCGAACGCTACGCGCGCGCCACCGGCTACCCCATCCAGTACCAGTGGACGCTGCTGGAGGGCATCAATGATTCAGACGACGAGCTGGCTGGCATCGTGCGGCTGCTCAAGGGCAAGTACGCCGTCATGAACATGATCCCCTACAACAGCGTGCCCGAGCTGGACTTCAAACGACCGTCGTGGGAACGGGCGGCGGGCATCGCCCGCACGCTGCACCGCGCCGGCGTGCTGACCAAGCTGCGCCATTCCGCCGGGCAGGACGTGGACGGCGGCTGTGGCCAGCTGCGCGCGCGCGCCGAGCGCCCCGCGCGCCGCGTGGTGTCCATCGCGCCCCAGTAGGCTTCACAGCCCGGCACAGGCCGCGTAAACGTCCATCGGGCGCCGGTACACCTGCGTCTGGATGCCCAGCAGGCCCAGCACCGAGTGGAAATAGTTGTCGTGGCTCAGGCGCGTGTCGCGCTGGCCCTGCAGGCAGGCAGTGCTCACGGCGCTGCGCCGCTCGAAGCCGGGCGACAGCCAGGTGATCCAGGGCACCTGCTTTTGCACATCAGGTGCCAGCGCATAGGGCAGGCCGTGCAGGTACAGGTTGTTCTCGCCCAATGACTCGCCGTGGTCGGCCACATAGAGCATGGCCGTGTCATAGGCCGGCTGTTGCGCCTTGAGCCAGCCGATGGTGCCGGCCAGCACCTGGTCGGTGTAGGCAATGGAGTTGTCATAGGCGTTGACCAGTGCATCGCGCCCGCAGTCCTGCAGGTTGACGCTGGTGCATTCGGGCAGGAAGCGCTTGGCGGACGCGGGCGAGCGTTGCGAATAGGCGGGGCCATGGCTGCCCATCTGGTGCAGCACCACCACCACGCCGCGCGCGCGGCGCACCGGGTCCAGCGCGGCGATGCGCGCGTCCAGGCCGTCCAGCAGCACGCCGTCCAGGCATTCGCCGCCAGGGCACAGCTGCGGGTGTGTGAGGCCGGAGGTGTCCGCATGGGGCACGCGGTCGCACACGCCCTTGCAGCCCGACTGGTTGTCCAGCCACAGCACGGCCAAGCCCGCGCGCTGGATCACGTCCATCAGGCCCTCGTAGTTGTGGGTGCGCGCCTCGAACGCATCGCGCCCCAGGTGTGAAAACATGCATGGCACCGAGGCCGCCGTGCTGGTGCCGCACGACCAGGCGTTGCGAAAGCTCGCCACGTTTTCGCGCGCCAGCGCCGGCGTGGTGTCGCGGGCATAGCCGTTCAGGCCGAAGTTGCCGCTGCGCCCCGTCTCGCCCAGCACCAGCACCACCAGGGGCGGCTTGCTGCCGGGCAGGGCGGGCAGCGTGGCGTCCAGGCCCACCGGGTCCAGCCGCGATTCATCCCGGCGTAGCGGCGCGGCGGCCAGCCAGCCCGCGGCATACAGCGCCGCCAGCGGGTTCATCATGTAGCGCACCTGCTTGTGGTTGCGCATGGTGGACGACAGCGGCTGAAAGCTGGCCAGCCCCGCCGCCAGCAGCACGGCCAGCGCCGCGCCCACCCACAGCAGGTTGCGCCAGGCGCGCGCGTGCCAGGCGCCCCAGGCCACGGGGGCGCGCCACACGGCCAGGGCGGGCAGCCCGCCCAGCACGCCCACCACCCCCAGCAGCCGGGGGCTGAACAGGGCGGCGGCTTCGTGGCGGTTGGTCTGCAGCGCATTCACCACCATGCTGGCGTCAATCACCACGCGGTAGCTCAGCATGAAATAGGCCGCGCTGGCGGCCGTCAGCAGCAGCGCCACCAGCACCGGCTTGAGCGTCCAGCGCCAGGCCAGCAGGCCCACCACGGCCATCAGGGCTGCCGCCATGATCAGCGCCAGCGCGGCGGCAAACAGCCAGCCCGCCGGCCGCGTGAACACCGACAGGTCAGCCAGCGCATTCCACAGCGGCAGGTTGGCGGCGGTAGCCATCCACAGGCAGGCCGCGCCAGCCAGCCAGGAGGGTTTCATGGGCCGTGCGGTCATGCGTAGTCCGGCATCTGGCGGGCCGCGGCGTCCACGGCCCAGGCCACGCACCAGCAGACCCAGCCCGACCACAAGGTGTGGCTCATGAAGTGCGCCCCGCGCGCCTGCTGGGCCAGGCCCAGCACCAGCCCGGCGGCCAGGGCGGCGGCCAGCCAGCCGCGCGCCAGTGCCGGGCGCGTGTCGCGGAACACAAAGTACCCGCCCACAAACGCAAAACCCGCGGACGCATGGCCTGCGGGGAAGCAGCGCCCGCTGCCGCCGTCGCCCTGGGTCAGTGCCAGCCAGTGCTGCAGGCCCTGGCTGGCATAGCGTGCCACGCCGCCAAACTCCGCCATGTCCCATGGGCAGCTGGTGCCGCTGAAGGACTTGAGCGTGCTCACGGCCAGCGCCGCGGCCAGGGTGGTGCCGGCCAGCTGCAGCCGCCGCGCGGTGCTGATGGCGCGCAGCCAGCCTTGAGGCCACCACACGCCCAGGCACAACGCGAGCGTCAGCGCCCAGGCCAGCCGGCGGGCACCGTCATGCAGCACATCGGCCAGCAGCCAGCTGTCACGCAGGGCAAAACCTTGGGCGTCGCCCCACCAACGGGCCAGCGGCATGTCCAGCCGCGCGACATCCCAGGCCACCAGGGCCAGCGTCAGCCCGGCGGTGGCCAGCGCCATAGAACGTCGGGATGAACGGTGGGGTGAATGGCTGGAGGCATGCGGCATGGGGCCCGACTGTCGCGGCGCTGTCTTAAGACGCCCTTAACCCGTGGCAGGCCACAATGGCGCCATGCGAGTACTGGTGGTGGAAGACGACGACGGCATTGCCCAGGGCCTGAAGGCCCACCTGCGCCAGCAGGGCTGGGCGGTGGACGTGACCGATGGCGTGGCCGGCGCCTGGGCCGCCCTGCGTGCCGAGCCGTTTGACCTGGTGCTGCTGGACCTGGGCCTGGCCGACGGCGACGGCGCGCAGGTGCTGCGCCAGCTGCGCGCCGCCCCTGAAGGCCGGCTGCCCGCGCCCGGCACGCCGGTGCTGATCATGACGGCGCGCGACCAGGTGGCCTCCCGCATTGCCGGGCTGGACATGGGTGCGGACGATTACGTGACCAAGCCGTTTGACCCCGGCGAGCTGGCCGCGCGCATGCGCGCGCTGGTGCGCCGCGCGGCCGGCCGGGCGCAGGCCACGCTGCAGGTGGGCGACCTGCAGATCGACCCGGCGGCCCGCACGGTGCAGCGCGCGGGCCTGCCGCTGGAGCTGTCGGCCCGTGAATTCGGCGTGCTGCTGGCGCTGGCGGAAGCGCGGCCACGCGTGTTGTCGCGCGCGCAGATCGAAGCGCGGCTTTACAGCTGGGACAACGCGCTGGACAGCAACGCCATCGAAGTGCATGTGCACCACCTGCGCCGCAAGCTGGGCGACGGCGTGATCCGCACGCTGCGCGGCGTGGGCTATTTCGTGCCCGAGAACCTGCCCGGGGACCGGCCATGACGGCCCGCCGTTCGCTCACCCGGCACCTGCTGGCCTGGACGCTGGGGGCGCTGCTGGCGGTGTGGGTGAGCTTTGTGGTGGTGGGCTACATGACAGGCCGCCACGAGGCCGACGAACTCACCGACGGCCACCTGGCCAGCGTGGCCAGCCTGTTGCTGGCCGAGCGCGAAGGCCGCTTTGCCGGGCGTGGCGATCCCGCCGCGCTGGCCGGCCCGGGCTCGCTCAAGAGCCACGACTACCAGCAGTCCATGAGCGTGGTGGTGTGGAACGCCACGGGCGACCTGATCACGCGCACCGGCGACGCACCGACGCCGCCGTTCGCGCCGTCCGAGGGGTTCGAGACGCTGCACCTGGGCAACCCGGCCGTGCCGTGGCGCGCCTTCTCGCGCTGGGACGGCGAAGGCCACCAGCGCAAGGTCATGGTGCTGCTGAGCGAGCGCGAGCGCGACGACCTGGCCGAGGACATTGCCGCGCAGATTGCGCAGCCCGGCCTGTGGCTGCTGCCGGTCATCGCGCTGGTGCTGGGGCTGGCCATCCGCAAGGGACTGCGGCCGCTGTACGACCTGTCGCGCGACGTGCATGCGCTGGACATCCGCCAGCGCGAGCCCTTGCGCCATGCCCATCCCGAGGAAGAATTCCGCGCGGTGGTGGACTCCATCAACACGCTGGCCGCGCGCTACCACGCCACGCTGACGCGTGAGCGCGAGCTGGCCAACGAGCTGGCGCACGAGTTGCGCACGCCGCTGGCGGCCATCACGCTGCAGGCGCGTGCGCTGCGCGACGAGCCCGCGGGCGCCGCGCGCGATGACATGCTGGCCCGGCTGGAACGCGATGCCCTGCGCGCCGGGCAGGTGCTGGCCGACCTGCTGGCGCTGGCCCGCGCCAGCCGCACCGAGCTGGCCGAAGCCGCGCAGGTGCTGGACCTGGGCGATCTGGCGCGCGAGGTGGTGGGCGAATTTGCCCAGGCGGCGCACGCCAGCGGGCATGAGCTGTCGCTGGCCTGCCCGGGGCCGTTCAGCGTGACAGGCCACCCGTTGCTGCTGGGCCTGGCCCTGCGCAACCTGGTGGAAAACGCGCTGGGCCATACGCCCCGCGGCACGCGGGTGGAGGTGCAGCTGGACCCGGCGGGCCGCTGGGTGCAGGTGTGCGACGACGCCGGGCAGGGCGTGGCGGCGGCCGTTGTGCAGGGCGCGGGCGACGGGCCGCGCGTGCGTGCCCTGGGCCTGGGACTAGGCCACCGCGTGGTGGAAAAAATCGCCGCGATCCACGGCGCCACCTTCAGCCAGGCCGCGGCGCCGGAAGGTTTTGCCAGCTGCTACCGGCTGGAGTTCCCGCCGGCCTGAAGCCGCGTCAGCCCAGCTCGAAAAACCGCATCACGACGCGGTCAGGGTGGCGCGCGCCGGTGCCCACGAACAGCCGTTCACGCAGCCAGGCCAGCGATGGCGCCGACGCCTCCAGGCGTGGCGCGCAGCGGAAGTACACCAGGGCAGGGTCCACCGGCTCGCCGCGGATCAGCCGCGCCGTGACATCGGGTGGGGCCGAACGCAAGGCCTCGTTGCGCACATAGATCAGGTCGCCGGCGTCGGTCTCCAGCACATAGTGCGCCTCCAGCTCGGCCGTGGTGTCGCTGCTGACCAGCTGGTAGTCGGCGCCGCCGGGCAGCACGCGGGCCGTCCAGCCGTTACCCGAGGCCTGGCCGCCGGTGATGGGGATGAAGCGGCGGCGGCCCTTGCCGGTGTGGCCGATCTCGATGGGTGTGCCAACTTCAACAGACAGGTCGGCAAAGAAACGCAGGGTGGGGTCGGGCAGGGTCATCGGGCGGGGTGTCAGACGGTGTAGCCCAGCTGCTTCATGCAGCGCGCGTAGCCGTCAGAGAAAATGAAGCGGCTGTAGGTATCGGACAGGGTCATCATGTTTTCAACCATGGCGTCGTCAAAAACACCCGCCAGTGCGTGGCGGTCCGAGAAGTTGCTTTCATAGATGCCCTGCAGCTGGCCCAGCTTGCGCTTGATGTCGTCGCGCGTTGCGTTGCGGATGTTGATTTCGTGCTGCGAGCCGGCCGCCACATACTTGCTGTAGATCACCCGCGCGTTGAGCACGGTCGGGAAGCCCAGCTTGCGGAACTGCTGCACGTCCCGCCAGAACTCGAGGTTCTCGCCGCTGAACTCCTGGGTGGCAAAGCTCAGGAACGCCGCGAAGAAAAACCCGTCTTCCATCAGCTTCTCAAGCGAGGGCATCGGCCTGCTGGTCACGACGTGCCCGCGGCTGCGGCCCTGCTGCACCGGCGCGAGGCGGGGGTCGCTGGTCCAGTTCACGGCATTGCTGCGGCTTCTGTTGTTGCCGGTGGTCATGCGTCGCTACTCCTTGTGTGGGGGCGGGATAGGCGCTGGGGATCGTAACAGCTGCCCGGCGGCGCTGCGGCACAGAGGCGTCATACTCGGGGCCTATTCAAAGGGTATTCATGAGCGATTGGTCCGAAGAAATTACGGCTGCCGAGGCAGCTGCTGAACAAAAGCAGGCGCAAGAACGCGAGGCCGAAGACCGCTTCGATGCCGTCCATGCGCGGGCGCATGCCGCGGGCGATGTGGCAGACGCATTGAAATCGCCGGAGTTCCACCACTGGATGGCGGCGCGCCATGCCACCGACGCGGCCTGGGGCAACTGGTCGGTGGTGATGGACAGCAAGCCACAGGCCTGAGCCCATGACAGTCCCCTCCTGCCTGACCGAGCCCGCGCGCCAGACGCCGGTGCTGGGTGAGTTTGACGTGGTGGTGCTGGGTGGCGGGCCCGCCGGCATCACGGCCGCCGCGGCCGCGGCGCGGCTGGGGCAGCGCACGCTGCTGGTGGAGCGTTACGGTTTTCTGGGCGGCATGGGCACGGCGGCGGGCGTCACCAACTTCTGCGGCCTGCATGCCAATGTGCATGGCACGGTGCAGCAGGTGGTGCATGGCGTGGCCGGCGAGCTGCTGGCGCGCATGGCGCAGCTGGGCGGCCTGAACGCGCCGCATTCGCTGTTTGGCGGCAAGATTTCCGCGCAGGCTTACGACACAGCAGCCTTTAAGGTAGCTGCGGACGAGCTGGTGCTTTCCAGCGGCGCGCAGCTGCTGTTCCATGCGCAGGCCGTGGGCGTGGTGATGAACGCGCCGGGCGACATCGGCGCGCTGCTGATCGAGACGCGCTCAGGCCGGCAGGCCGTGCTGGCGCGCATGTTCATCGACTGTTCGGGCGACGGCGACCTGGCCGCGCATGCCGGCGCGCCGTTTGAAAAAGGCGCGGACGGCCACGGGATGATGTACCCGTCCACCATGTTCCGCGTGAACGGCGTGGACCCGGTGCGTGCCGGTGACGCCTGGAACCATTTTGGCCGGCTGATGCAGGAGGCCGAGGCCAAAGGCCGAAGGTTCCCGCGCAAGTCGCCCATCATCCGCCCGCAGAAGAACCCGGCCGAATGGCGCGCCAACGTGACGCAGCTGGCCAACGCCAGCGGCGGCCCGGTGGATGGCACGGACGCGTTGCAGCTCAGCGCGGCCGAGGTCGAGGGCCGGCGCCAGATCGTGGATTTCTTTGAGTTCCTGCGCGAATCGGCGCCGGGGTTCGAGAACGCCTACATCCTGGAGATTGCGCCGCAGGTGGGCGTGCGCGAGACGCGCCGCGTGGTCGGTGACTACCAGCTCACCGGCGACGACGTGCTGCAGTGCGTGAGCTTTGACGACAACATCGGCGTGAACGGCTGGATGATCGAGGAGCATGTGGCGGGCGATGTGTCGTTCCGCTTCCAGGACATCCCGAACTGCCGGGGCTACAACCACCTGCCCTACCGCATGCTGCTGCCCCAGGGCATGCACAACCTGCTGGTGGCCGGGCGCTGTGCGTCCATGACGCACCTGGGCCAGTCGGCCGCGCGGGTGTCCGGCGCGTGTTTTGTGATGGGGCAGGCCGCGGGCACGGCGGCAGCACTGGCGCTGAAGGCCGGCACCGCGCCGCGCGAGCTGGACGTGGCAGCTCTGCAAACGCAGCTGCAGGCCGACGGCGCCTGGCTGGGGCTTGGGGCACCCGCTCAGGCGTAGGTGATCCAGTCCTTGTACCGCGCCTCGTCCAGGTGCGGCAACGTGTTGTAGGTGACCAGCATGTGCCGCTTGGGCGTGAATGCAAACTCGGTCACGCTGCTGTTGCGGATGCGCAGGTTCAGCTCGATGGTGGCTTCCGCGCTGGTGCCCAGCACATGGCCCACGGCGGTGGAGATTGGCCCGCCGCTGGACACCAGCAGCACGTTCTGGCCATGGTGTTGCGCGCGCACATGGTCCAGCGCGCTGGTGATGCCGCTCACGAAATCGCTGTAGCTGGGCATGCCGCGCGGGCTGACCACGCCGGCCATCCACTGGTTCAGGCCGTCACGCAGCAGCCGGAAATGGTGGCGGTACATCTCGGGCGAGGTGGGCTTTTCCAGCTTGTGCGGGTGGATGGTGGCAATGACCGCTTCGCTGTCGTATTCATTCAGGCCCGGCCACTGCAGCGCCTCGGCCTGCAGGCCCAGGCCCTGGGCGATGCCGGCAAACGTCTCGGCGTGGCGGCGCAGCGTGCCGGTGACCACCGCGTCGAACGCAATGCCCCTGGCCTTGAAGTATTCACCCAGGCGCATGCTCTGCTGGTGGCCCAGCGCGCTGAGTTTGTCGTAGTCGTCTTCGCCAAACGAGGCCTGGCCGTGACGCACAAGGTAGAGATTGCCCATGCGCCCATTCTGGCCATGCGCGCGGGCGCGTTCAGTCGCCGGGGCGACGCCGGGATGCCTGGGCTGTCAGGCGCGGGACAGCACCCGCGCAAACACCGCGCTGTCCACATTGCCGCCGCACAGCGTGGTGCCCACCACCTGGCCCTGCAGGCGCTCGCGCTGCTGTATGGCGGCTGCCAGCGACGCGGCGCCCGCGCCTTCGGCCACGTTGTGGGTGTCGGCAAACAGCACGCGCATGGCTTCGGCTACTTCGTCGTCGGTCACGGCCACCACGTCGTCGGCTTCGCGCAGCAGCGCGTCCAGCGCGCCGGGCTCGGGCACGCGGCAGGCCATGCCGTCGGCCAGCACCGTGGTCACGGGCGATTCGATCGCGCGGCGCGCGCGGAATGAATCCTGGTACATGGTGGCATGGGCGGACACCACGCCGACCAGCTTTGTCTTGACGCCGGTGTATGCCCGCGCGGCGGCCGCCGCGCTGAAGCCCGAGCCCAGGCCCAGCGGCACGAACACCACGTCCGGCGCCGCGCCCTGCGCAAAGCTTTCAAAAAATTCCACCCAGTACGTCATGACGCCGCGGATCAGCTCGGGGTGGAACGACGGCACCATGTGCAGGCCCTGGGTTTGCGCCAGCTGGATGGCGTGTTCGCGCGCGGCCTGGAAATCCTCTCCGTGTTCGATCAGTGTCACGCCCAAGGCGCGCATGGCGGCGTTCTTTTCCAGTGAGTTGCCATGCGGCACGACGATGGTGGCCGGGATGCCGTAGCGCCGCGCTGCAAAGCCGACCGACTGGCCGTGGTTGCCCCGTGTGGCGCTGATCACGCCCTTGACCTGGCCCAGCTGCTCAAAGTACGTCAGCCCGCCGCGCACCTTGAAAGCGCCTGCAGGCGTGTGGTTCTCGTGTTTGACCCAGACCTTGAAGCCCAAGCGTTGCTGCAGCAGGGGCCAGGCGTATTGGGGCGTGGGCGGCATGGCGGCGTACACGGTGCGTTGCGCGGCCTGCACTTGTTCGCGGGTGAAGTTCATTTCTTTTCCTCCAGCGCAATGCGCACGGCCAGCGCCGCCAGCACGCTGCCCATCACATAGCGCTGCGCGCGCAGCCAGCCCGCGCTCTGGGAAAGGAAGGCGGTGATGGTGCCAGCGCCCAGGATGATCAGCGCATTGACCGCGCCGCTGACGCTGATCTGCACGGCGCCCAGCGCCAGGCTTTGCAGCAGCACGTTGCCGCGCTCGGGGTGCAAAAATTGCGGAAAGAACGACAGGTAGAACATGGCCACCTTGGGGTTGAGCAGGTTGGTCAGGAAGCCCATGCGAAACAGCGTCGCATGGCTGTCCACCGGCAATGAACGGGTTTCAAACGGTGCGGCGCCGCCCGGTCGCACGGCCTGCCAGGCCAGCCACAGCAGGTAGGCAGCGCCCGTGAGCTTGATGGCGTCAAACGCCAGCGGCACGGCCAGCAGCAGCGCCGTCAGGCCCAGCGCCGCGGCCATCAGGTGCACCACAAAGCCCAGCAGCACGCCGGCCAGCGACACCAGCCCCGCGCTACGGCCCTGCACCAGCGTGCGTGACACGCAGTAAATCATGTTGGGGCCGGGCGTCAGCACCAGCAGCAGGGCGGCCAGCGCAAACCAGCCGAGTTCGGTGATCGTCAACATCTCATATCCCTCTGGATTCCAGCGTGACCGCGCCGCGCGGGGTGCGCAGCGTGGCCACCAGGTTGGGCTCGCCCGGCTTGACGGTCACGCCCTGCAGGCCGATGGCCTGGTACGCGGCGCGCAGGGCATCGGCCTGCGGGTGGTGCACCGTGAGCGACTGCAGCGTGACGCCCGACTCCATCATGGTGCCTGCCGGGTGCACAGGGCCCCATTCAATGAGCGTGGGCAGGGTGCCGTCAAACAGCCGCTGGCCGTCGTCGCGCACGGTGATCTGCCATTCCAGCAGGCCGCGCGGCGTCATGCGCGAGGCTGCCAGCGCCGGCCCGCGGTCGATGCCCAGCGCCGCCCAGGCCGCCAGGGCATTCGCCACGTCGGGCACGTTGGCCACGAAATGAACGAGCTGCGGGCCCTCCTGCGCCACGCGCGCGCGCAGGGCAGGGTTGTCCATGTCAAACCAGCGGCCGGTGCGTGCGGGCACGGGCGTGGGCGCGGCCGGATTGATCGCGATGATTTCGGCATAGGCGCGCGGATAGTCCACCGTGGCCACGCGGAACAGGCGGTTGTGCGTGCCCATCAGCGGGTGCTCACCACCTGGGCCGGGGGTGATGCCCAGTGTGGCTTCGCACCAGGCCACGCCTTCTTCGAGCGTGGTGGAGACGATGACGAGGTGGTCCAGACGGGCGGTCATTGCTTCTCCTGGGTTTTTGCTTTTTGTGGGCGTGGATTGCGGGATTGCCTGTGCCGAAAAAAGGTCAAAGCAAAACCGTCCCATCCACGCAAGTCACGGACCCCCCGCCAATCCAGATGTCCGTACCCGACTGCTCCACAAACACACGACCGGCCCGGCCCAGTGCTGTTCCCTGGCTGGCGACGTAGCTGGAAGGTGCCAACCCCGCCCCAATCAACCACTGCGCCAACGCCGCATTCAGGCTGCCAGTGACCGGGTCTTCGGCCATGCCGTTGTTGCCGGGGAAAAAGGCGCGCACTTCAAAGGCGATGCCTTCTGCGTCGCTGGCACCCACCACGCCCACCTTGCCGCGCGGGCCCACCACGCCCACATCCAACCCGGCCAGCACGGCTGCATCGGGCTTGAGGGCAAGCACCTGCCCGGCCGTCTTCAGCATCACGCCGCGCCAGTTGGGACCGTTGTCGCACCAGGCGTGCGCCACGATGTCGCTGTGCGCCACGCCCAGGCCGCGGGCGATCAGGGCCACCTCTGCTTCGGGCAGCGGGCCGCTTTTCTTCAGGGGCGGCGCGGCAAAGGCCAGGCGTTCGCCGTCGCGCCTGAGCTTGACCAGGCCCACGCCGCACTCCTGCACCACGTACTCCCCCTGGGGCTTGCCGCCGGCCTGCAGCCAGGCGTGGCAGCTGCCCAGCGTGGGGTGGCCGGCGAAGGGCAGTTCTCGGCCTGGGCAGAAGATGCGCACCTTGTAGTCCGCACCCGCCTGGGTGGGCGGCAGCAAAAACGTGGCCTCCGACAGGTTGGTCCAGTTGGTGAAGTGCTGCATTTCTTCCGTGCTCAGGCCCGTGCCGTCCAGCACCACGGCCAGCGGGTTGCCCAGGTAGGGCTCGGCGGTGAACACATCGACTTGCTTGAATGGGCGTGTTTTCATGGAAGGAAGCTTCAGGAAAGAACGATGTCCAGCACGCCGCGCGACGCGGGCAGCGCCAGCATGTGCTGGTACCAGCGGTCCAGGTGCGCCCGGGGCTGGTGGGGCAGGGGTGTGCCACGCCAGCGGTGGATTTCGCAGGCGATGGGAATGTCCGCCATGGTCAGCTGGCTGCCGGCCATGAAGGGCTGGCGCGCCAGGTGCGCGTCCAGCAGGTCCAGCAGCGGCGTGGTGGCGGCCACCGAGGCATCTACCCGTGTGGCATCCACCCGCCCGCCGGGGCGGCGGATCAGCTGCACGAAGGCGTCGCGCCCGGCCGGGTTCAGCGTGGTCTGCTGCCAGTCCATCCAGCGCTCGGCGTCAAAGCGGGCCTTGAGCTCCTGCGGGTACAGCGTGCCGGGCGCGTGGCGGGCGCACAGGTAGCGCAGGATGACGTTGGATTCCCACAGGCGGAAATCACCGTCCTCCAGCAGCGGCACCAGCGCGTTGGGGTTGTGGGCCAGGTAGTCCGGCGTCTTCACGATGCCGAACTGCCCGCCCGCGTCGGTGCGCCGGTGCGCGAGGTTCAGGTACTGCACGGCCCAGACGACCTTGCGCACGTTGATGGAGCTGATGCGTCCCCAGATGTGCAGCATCGTTCAGGCCGTCTTTGCTTCGCGGATGGCTGCGGCCAGGGCGGCAACGCCGGTGTTGATCTGGTCCACGCTGGCCGTCACAAAGCTCAGGCGCAGCGTGCGCGGGTCGGCGTTGTCGGCGTAGAAGGCCGCGCCGGGCACAAAGGCCACGCTTTTTTCCACGGCCTTGGGCAGCAGTTCAACGGCGCTCATGCCGGCGGGCAGCCGCGCCCACAGGAACATGCCGCCGTCCGGGCTGTTCCACTGCACGTCGAGCCCATCCATCTCTTTGGTGAGCGCGGCCAGCATCGCATCGCGCTGCGACTTGTACAGCGCGCGGATGGTGGGCACGTGCCGGTCCAGGAAGCCGTGCTTCATCACCTCGGCGACCATGCGCTGGTTGAAGCTGGGGCTGTGCAGGTCGGCGGCCTGCTTGGCCTGCAGCAGCTTGGGATACATGGCCTTGGGCGCCACCAGAAAACCCAGCCGCAGGCCCGGCGCCAGCACCTTGGAGAACGAGCCCAGGTAGATGCAGCCCTCGGGGTTGCGCGCGGTCAACGGCAGCGGGGGCGGTGCGTCGAACCACAGGTCGCCATAGGGGTTGTCCTCAATGATGGGCAGGCCCAGCGCCGCGGCGCGCGCTGACAGCGCCGCGCGGCGTGCCTCGCTCATGGTGCGGCCCGTGGGGTTCTGGAAGTTGGGCAGCACGTACAGGAAGCGCGCGCGGGTATCGCCGGTGCCAGCTTTGGCGGCCAGGTCGTCCACGTCAATGCCTTCGGCGTCGCTGGCCACGCTCACCACCTCGGGTTCCATGGGGGTGAAGGCCTGCAGGGCGCCCAGGTAGGTGGGCGTCTCCACCAGGATGCGGCTGCCCGCGTCCACCAGCACCTTGGCCACCAGGTCCAGGCCCTGCTGGCTGCCGGTGGTGATCAGCACCTGGGCCGGGTCCACCATCCACGGCAGCTGCGAGGCGACCGCCTCGCGCAGCGGGCCATAGCCTTCGCTGGCGGCGTACTGCAGCGCGCCCTGGCCGTCTTCGCGCAGCACCTTGGCACAGGCCTCGGAGAACGCGTCGATCGGAAAGGTCCTGGGCGACGGCAGGCCACCGGCAAAGCTGATGATGCCGGGCTTTTCGGTGACCTTGAGGATCTCGCGGATGACGGACGGGTTCATCCGTTCGGCGCGGCGCGCCAGGGTCCACTGGAGGGTGTTCAGGTCGTCGGATTTCATTTCTGGGTCTTTCGGGTCAGTCAACAATGAAAAGGGTGGCGCCATTGCGGCGGACCCGCCGGTCGTGCCGAACGGGATGCGTTCAGTTTCATGCGGGCGTTGTGGTGGTGTGGATGGGCATTTTCTTGCCGGCATAGACGGTGGCAATGACGGCCAGTGCAAACACCAGTGTCACCAGGTCCAGCCGCTCGCCCGCCAGCGGCACGGCAAACAACAAACTCAGGAACGGCTGGACCAGCTGGATCTGGCTGACGCGCACCGCGCCCAGGGCCAGCGCGCGGTACCAGGCAAAGAAGCCGATCCACATGGAGAACAGCGCGACGTAGGCAAAGCCCACCCAACTGATGGCCGCGATGGCGCTGAAATCGGCAGGGGCGAACAGCCAGGCCAGCGGCACCGTCAGCGGCAGGCAGCTGACCAGCACCCAGCAGATGACCTGCTCGGCGCCCAGGCGCGGTGTCAGGCGTGCCCCGCCGATGTAGCCGAATGCACCGGTCGTCATGGCGACAAGCAGGTAAATGTTGGCCGCGCCCAGGTACAGGCCGCCTGCGCGCCACACCATGTAGGCCAGCACCAGCCCGCTGCCTAGCACCGCGCAGGCCCAGAACCCAGCCGACGGCCGCTGGCGGAACCACAACGCGCCCAGCACGGCAGTGGACAGCGGCAGCAGCGCCGTCACCACGGCGCCGTGGGTGCTGGGTACGTGGCGCAACGCCAGTGCCAGGAACAGCGGAAAGCCCACGATCACGCCGAACGCAGTGACGCCGACCAGCGGCCATTCGGCGCGCTGCGGCACCCTGAGTTGCCCGCGCTGGCGCTGCCACAACAGGTAACCCACCGACAGCACGCCCGCCACGGCTGCGCGGCCGAAGGTGACGAACCACGGCGACAGCTGGGGTGCATCCGACGCACCCACGGCAAGCCGCGTCATGGGCAACGTGGCGGCAAACAGCGTGATGCCCACCAGACCCCAGAACAGGGCTTCCTTGTCTTTGGCGGCGGTCATACGGTGAGCATCCACAGGGCCGTGGCGACGAGCACGAGCGCCAGCGCACGGTTGAACCACAACAGCCGCGCGCCCTGCGCCAGCCACTGGCGAAGCAGCGAGCCCACCAGTGCATAGAGGAAATTGCTGCTGAAGGCAAAACACATCATCACCACGCTGGTGATCGCCAGGCGTTCATACGGGTTCGCGGCGGGCTGGCCGCCCGCATTGAAGACCCAGCCTGCGGTCAGCGTCAGCGCGAGCATCCATGCCTTGATGTTGACGAACTGCAGACCCACGCCCTGCCAGAACGTGACGTTCAGGCGCGCGGCGTTGACCTGCGACATCTGGCCCGCCCCCGCCAGCTTCCAGGCGAGCCACACCATATAGCCCACGCCCAACACCTTGACCGCCAGCCGCAGCACCGGAACGCTGGTGATCAGCGCGCCCAGGCCCAGGCCGGTAGCCACCAGCAGCAGGGTCCAGCCCATGGGCACGGCCAGGCAAAAGCGCATGGCACGCTTCAGGCCCAGATTGGCCGCCAGCGCCGTGGACAGCGTGGTGTTGGGCCCCGGCGAAAAACTCATCGCGGTGGCAAACAGCAAGAGGGCGGTCAGCTCGGTGGCACTCATGAATGAACGGTTGAAGCAGGTCGGCGGCTTGTCAGGCCTGGAGGTTCAATGTAATCTTGGCGATCAGTACACGACCAGTACAGTTATGCAGCGCAGTTCGCAATCTGTATTGCCCGGCGTGACAGTACAGGCCCACCCCCGAAGGATGCCCTGACATGTTGATGAAGACCTCCACGCTATCCCTGACGGAGCAGCTGGCGGCGCGCTTTGGCGAGCGCATCCGCAACCGGCTGCTGGCGCCGGGCGCGCGCCTGCCGTCGGTGCGGCAATGCGCGCAGCAGCACAGCGTGAGCCCGTCCACCGTGGTGGCGGCCTATGACCAGCTGCTGGCCCAGGGGCTGGTGGAGGCGCGCAAGAACCGGGGGTTTTTTGTGCGCGAGGCCACGCCCGTGCGCGCCGACCCGGCCCAGGCCGATGTGCAGGCGCCGGATGGCAACTGGAGCACGGCGCACTGGTTTGCCACGCGCGGCGCCGCGCGGGTGGCGCAGCCGGTCAATGCCGCGGCGCTGATCCGCGGCATGTTCCACAAGATCAGCAACAAGCCGCAGCCGGGCATGGGGGTGTTCCCGCCGGAGTGGCTGGAATCCACCTTCATGCCGGCGGCGGTGCGCAAGGTGACGGGCACGCGCGCGCTGCAGGATTTCTCGCTCCAGTATGGCGAACCGCTGGGCGACACCAGCCTGCGCCGCGTGCTGGCCGCCAAGCTGGCCACGCTGAACGTGCACACCGCGCCCGAGCACATCATCACCACCGTGGGCGCCACCCATGCGCTGGACATCGTGAGCCGCACGCTGCTGCGCCCCGGCGATCCGGTGATGGTGGAGGAGCCCGGCTGGGCGGTGGAGTTCGCTCGGCTGGCGGCGCTGGGCATGCACATCCTGCCCGTGCCCCGGCGCGCCGATGGGCCCGACCTGGAGGTGATGGCGAAGTATTGCGAGGTGCACAGGCCCAAGCTGTATGTGAGCGTGAGCGTGTTCCACAACCCCACGGGCTATTGCCTCACGCCGGGCAGCGCGCACCGCGTGCTGCAGCTGGCCAACCAGCACAACTTCCATATCGTCGAGGACGACACCTACAGCCATATCGCGCCCGACCATGCCACGCGGCTCACGGCGCTGGACGGGCTGCAGCGCACCATTTACGTCAGCGGCTTTGCCAAGATCCTGGCGCCCAACTGGCGCATTGGTTTCCTGGCGGCGCCACCGGCGCTGGTGGAACAGCTGCTGGACACCAAGCTGCTGGCCACGCTGACCACGCCCGCCCTGCTGGAGCGGGCGCTGGCGCTGTGCATCGAGCAGGGCCAGCTGCGCCGCCATTCGGAACGCATCCGCACCCGGCTGGACGCGGCGCGCGCGCGCACGGTGAAGCTGGCGCTGAATGCGGGCTGCACCTTTGCGGCGGAGCCCGCGGGGCTGTTTGGCTGGGTGGATACCGGCGTGGACACCGACGCGCTGGCCCAGCGCATGCTGGACGAGGGCTACCTGCTGGCGCCCGGCGCGCTGTTCCATGCCGAGCGCAAGCCTTCCACGCTCATGCGCATCAACTTCGCCACCGCGCAGGACGCGGTGTTCTGGAAGAAATATGGGGAAGTGGTCAAAGCATTTCGTCGGGCGCCAGCGGCCCCAGCAGCCTGACCAGCAGCTTCAGCCGGGTGCCGGCTTCGGGCTCGTCGGTGGCGTCGGCGTAGCCCGCGCCTGGCGGCGCGCGCCACAGCAACTTGCCGTCCGCCAGCGCCACCCGGTAGGCGCCTTGCGCCAGGGTGTCTTCCACCAGGCGCGTTGCCTCGCGCGACAGGGCCGCGCTGCGGATCAGCAGGGCCACTTCGCTGTTGAGGTTCTTGGAGCGCAGGTCCAGGTTCATGGAGCCAATGACGGCCAGTCGCCCATCCAGAATCACCGCCTTGGAATGCAGGCTGGCGCGTGATGCGCCGGCCTTGGAGCCACCCGCGCTGGAGCCCAGCCACGATCCGCGGCTGCCGCTGCCCGAGCCCGACAGGCCGCCGGCGGTCTGCCCGTTGGCGCGCATCTCGTACAGCTCGATGCCCAGGCCCAGCAGGTCGCGCCGGTAACGCGCGTAGCCCGCGTGGGCGGCCGGTGCGTCGTTGGACGCCAGCGAATTGGTCAGCACCCGGATGCGCACGCCGCGCGCGCGTGCCTGGGCAAAGGTCTGCATCATCTGCGCGCCCGGCACAAAGTACGGCGAGATGATCAGGATGTCCTGGCGGGCTTGCTGCATCAGCGCCAGCAGGCCGTCCACCACGGTGTCGCTGGCGCCGGCTTCGTCGTCCTCGGGGCCAATCTTGTCGGGCTTGTCCACCAGCAGGCGCGCGGGCGCCCAGGTCAGCGGCACGCGGCGCAGGTCCATCGGCGGGCGTTCCTTGGTCTGGGCAGCGGTCACGGTCACATCCGGCAATACCGTGGCAGTGACCGTGGTGCCGGCGGTCACGGTCACGGTTGCGGGCAGCGTGGCGGCTGCGGCAGGTTGCGGCACGCCCACGCGGGACGGGTCGGCTGCCGCCGGTGCCTGCTCTGAAGCCTTCTTGCGCAGCAGGGCCAGGTCATCCGGTGACAGCAGGGTCTGCACCGGGTAGGCCAGCTCATCGTTCCAGTAGTGGTCAAAGCTGGCCGACATGTCGCGCACGATGCGGCCCCAGGCCAGCACGTCCAGATCGACAAAATTGCTTTTTTCCGCGGTGCCGAAATAGGCGTCGCCCAGGTTGCGGCCACCGGCAATGCCCAGCGCGTTGTCGGCCAGGAACAGCTTGTTGTGCATGCGCTTCTGGATGCGCGGCACATCGTGCAGCGAGCCCAGCAGCCGCCCCATCAGGGAGGCGCGCGAACCCGTGAGCGGATTGAACAGGCGGATTTCCACGTTGGGCTCGAACTGCAGCAGCAGCACCTGCGCGTCCTGCCCCACGGTGTTGAAGTCGTCCAGCAGCAGCCGGACCTTCACGCCGCGCCGCGCGGCGTCGCGCAGGCGCTGCAGCAGGATCTCGGTGCTGGCGTCGGCATGGATGGCGTAGTACTGCAGGTCCAGGCTGCGTTGTGCGCCTTCGATCAGCGCCAGGCGGCTGGTGAAGGCGGCATCCACGCTGTCCAGCAAGTGAAACCCGGAATCGCTGCGCGCTGAGGCCTGTGTGCGGCGGGCCTGCACCAGCTGGCCCAGCGCGGTGGCCTCAGGCGCGTTGAACGCGGTGGACGGCACGCGAGTGGTGTTGGCGGGCAGGCTGGCGCAGCCCGTGGCCCAGGCAGCGATGAACATCATGGCGGCAAGACGCCACAGGGGAAGGTGGCGTGAAGAGTCGGCACGGGGCGGTGGGTTGGACATGGACGGACCCACTGTAGCCGTGCGCCTGGTGTTCAGGGGGCTTGCCGGGTCAGCCGCCACCGTCAAACGCTGACAGACAAACGCTTACAGATGAAAGGACGCGTCCTCGGCGAGCCTTTTGGGGCATCAGGCGCCGCCCAGCGCCTCCCAGCGTTCCAGTGCGGCCAGCAGGTCGTCGTCGATCTGGGCGCTGCGCGCGGTCAGCTCTGCCGCGCGCCGGGCGTCGCGGGCGTAAAGGCTGCCGTCGGCCAGCTCCGCGCCGATGGCTTTCTGCTCGGCCTCCAGCGCCTCGATGCGCTGGGGCAGGGCCTCCAGTTCGCGCTGGTCCTTGTAGCTGAGCTTTTTGCGGGCGGGCGCCGGGGGAGCGGGGGCAACCGGCGGCGGGGCGGCGGGCGTGCGGGCGGCCGGCCTGGCGGCTGCGTCGCGGATGGCCTGCGAGCGGCGCGACTGCGTGAGCCAGTCCTGCACGCCGCCTTCGTATTCGCGCCACTGGCCGTTGCCCTCGAAGGCGATGGTGCTGGTCACCACGTTGTCCAGGAAAGTGCGGTCGTGGCTGACCAGGAACACCGTGCCGTCGTATTTCTGCAGAAGGTCCTCCAGCAGTTCCAGCGTGTCGATGTCCAGGTCGTTGGTGGGCTCGTCCAGCACCAGCACATTGGCCGGGCGCGCAAACAGCCGCGCCAGCAGCAGGCGGTTGCGTTCGCCGCCGCTGAGCGAGCGCACGGGCGACGTGGCCCGCGCGGGCGAGAACAGGAAATCGCCCAGGTAGCTCTTGACGTGCTGGCGCTTGCTGCCGATCTCGATCCATTCACTGCCGGGGCTGATGAAATCCTCCAGCGTGGCGTCCAGGTTCAGGGCATTGCGCATCTGGTCAAAGTACGCCACCTGCAGGTTGGCGCCCTGGCGGATCTTGCCGCTGTCCGGCGCCAGCTCGCCCAGGATGAGCTTGAGCAACGTGGTCTTGCCCGCGCCGTTGGGGCCGATCAGCCCGACCTTGTCGCCGCGCAGGATGGTGCCGGTGAAATTGCGCACGATGGGTTTGTCGCCAAACGATTTGCTCACCTCGGTCAGCTCGGCCACGATCTTGCCGCTGCTCTGGCCCGAGGCAATGTCCAGCTTGACGCTGCCCAGCGCCTCGCGCCGCGCCGCGCGCCGTGCGCGCAGGGCCTCCAGCCGGTTGATGCGGGCAACCGCCCGGGTGCGGCGGGCCTCCACGCCCTTGCGGATCCAGATTTCTTCCTGCGCGAGCAGTTTGTCGGCGCGGGCATTGATGACGGCCTCTTGCGCCAGCTGCTCTTCTTTCAGGACGAGATACTGGCTGAAATTGCCGGGGTACGAGCGCAGGATGCCGCGGTCTAGCTCCACGATGCGCGTGGCCACGCGGTCCAGGAATGCCCGGTCATGGGTGATGGTGACCACGCTGCCCTTGAAATCCACCAGCAGGCCCTCCAGCCATTCAATGGAATCCAGGTCCAGGTGGTTGGTGGGTTCGTCCAGCAGCAGCACGTCCGGCCGCGTGACCAGCGCCTGGCCCAGCGCCACGCGTTTCTTGGTGCCGCCGGACAGGGTGCCGATGGTGGCGTCGCGGTCCAGGTGCAGGCGCTGCAGGGTTTCCTCCACCCGCTGTTCCCAGTTCCAGCCGTCCTGCGCCTCGATCTGCCCCTGCAGCGCGTCCAGGTCACCCTCGCCATGGCTGTACTGGTCGATCAGGGCGCGCACGCCCGCCACGCCGGCGGACACCGCGGTGAATACGGTGTCGGCGGCGTCCAGCAGCGGCTCCTGCGCCACATAGGCGATGCGCAAGCCTTGCTGGAGCTGCAGCGTGCCGTCGTCCGCCTTTTCAAGGCCGCCCAGGATCTTGAGCAGGGATGATTTGCCCGCGCCGTTGCGCCCGATCAGGCCCACGCGTTCCGCGGACTCGATGGCAATGTCGGTGTGGTCGAGAAGCGCAACGTGGCCGAAGGCGAGCTGCGCGTTGAGTAAGGTAATGAGTGCCATGGGAGTGCGGGATTATCCGGTGCGATTGGCCGGCGGTTCCCCTATCGCGGCGCGAGGCGGGCCGATATAGTCAATTGAAGGGCGCCCTGACGGCGTCGGGGGCAACACTTGGAACTGCGAATCAACGGTAAGTCGGTGCAGGCCGATGCGGACCCGGCCATGCCGCTGTTGTGGGTGCTGCGCGACGTGCTCAACATGACCGGCACCAAATACGGTTGCGGTGTCGCCGCCTGTGGCGCTTGCACGGTGCGGGTAGATGGCGAGGCCGTGCGCTCGTGCGTCACACCGGTGTCCACCGTTGCGGGTAAACGCATCCAGACCATCGAGGCGCTGGGGGCGCCGGGCAAGCCGCATGCCCTGCAGGCGGCCTGGATTGCCGAGCAGGTGCCCCAGTGCGGCTATTGCCAGAGCGGCATGCTGATGGCGGCGGCTGCGCTGCTGGAGAAAAAGCCGAAGCCGACAGATGCGGACATTGATGCCGCCATGACCAACATCTGCCGGTGCGGCACCTACCAGCGCGTGCGGGCTGCCATCAAGCGCGCCGCGGGAGTGAAGGCATGAGCGCGTTGTCGCGGCGCGCGCTGCTGCTGGCGGGGCTGGGGGCAACGGGCGCCCTGGTGGTGGGGTGGAGCGTGCTACCGCAGCGATCGCGCCTGGGGTCACCGCGCACGATGTTCAGGACCGAAGGCGACGTGGCCCTGAATGGCTGGATCAAGATCGGCGCCGATGGCAGCATCATCCTCGCCATGCCGCGTAGCGAAATGGGCCAGGGCGTGCACACGGCGCTGCCCATGCTGGCCGCGGAAGAGCTGGATGTTCCGCTGTCCAGGGTGCGCATCGAGCAGGCCGGCGCCGACGCCATCTATGGCAATGTGGCCATGCAGCTGTCGGCGCTGCCGTTCCATCCGCTGGAATCCGCGGGCGAGCAAAAGCCGCTGAAGATCCGGGCGGGCGAATGGATGGTCGGCAAGATCGCGCGTGAACTGGGCATCAATGCCACCGGGGGCTCTTCCACCGTGGCGGACGCCTGGGACGTGGTGCGCTTGGCGGCTGCCACGGCGCGCGCGTCCCTGCTGGGAGCGGCATCACTTCAATGGAAGCTGCCCGTGGCCGAGATGTCCGTGGCCAACGGCGTGATCTCCCATCCCTCGGGCAAATCGGCGCCCTATGGCGACTTTGCCCGGTATGCCGCCGCAACCCCGCCCGGCACGGTGCGGCTCAAGGCCCGCAAGGACTGGAAACTCATCGGGCAGCCCGCGGCGAGGCTGGACGTGCCCGCCAAGGTCAACGGCACGGCGCAGTTCGGGCTTGACGTCAGGCTGCCTGGCCTGCTGTACGCGGTGGTGCGCATGTGCCCCATGCTGGGTGGCTCGCCGGGGGCCATTCAGCCGAATGCGGCGCTGGCGATGCCAGGCGTCATGCGGTTGGTCCGCCTGCCGGCCTACGCCGGCGCGACCGCTGGGTTTGCCGTGGTGGGCAAGACCACCTGGCACGCGCGCCAGGGCGCCCAGGCCGTGGAGGTGCAATGGCAGCAGCGCCCGCGGGGGCCGCTGGATACGCAGCGCATCGAGGCAGCGTTGGAGGACGCGTTGCGCACCGCGTCTGGCACGACGTTCTTTGAGAAGGGTTCCGTGGCCGCCGCGCAGGCGCAAGCCGTGCGGACCGTGGAGGCCCGCTACAGCGCGCCCTACCTGGCGCATGCCACGATGGAGCCGATGAACTGCACGGCGCGTGTGCAGGGCGGCAAGGTCGAGGTCTGGGTGCCGACCCAGGTCCCGCAGATGGCGCGGGCGATCGCCGCGCAGGTGGCCGGCGTGGACGTGCAGGACGTCACCCTGCACGTCACGCTGCTGGGGGGCGGCTTTGGCCGCAGGCTGGAGGTCGATTGCGTGGCGCAGGCTGTGCGCGTGGCGATGGACTGTGCCGGCGCGCCGGTGCAGCTGTCATGGTCGCGCGAAGAAGACACCATGCATGATTTCTACCGCCCCATGCATGTGGCCATGCTGCGGGCGTCCATGGACGCGCAGGGCAACGTCACCAGCCTGCATATCAAGTCCGCGGGCGATGCCATCACACCGCGCTGGATGGGCCGCAACCTGCCAGGCCTGGCTGGCCCAGTGGATATGGCAGACAAAACCACCGCGGAAGGCCTGTTCGACCGGCCGTATGGCATTCCCCATCAGCATATGGAGCATGTGGCGACCCGCATGGGCGTGCCCGTGGGCTTCTGGCGCTCGGTGGGGCATTCCCACAATGCCTTCTTTACCGAGAGCTTCGTGGATGAGCTGGCGGCGGCTTTGCAACTGGACCCGCTTGACCTGCGCCGCAAGCTGCTGGAGGCCGCGCCGCGCTACCTGGCCGTGCTCAATATGGCGGCAGACAAAGCCGGGTGGGGCCGGCCGGTGCCACCGGGGCGGGCGCTGGGCATCGCGCTGCATGAGTCGTTTGGCTCCATCGTGGCGCAGGTGGCGGAAGTGTCCCTGCGTAACGGCAGCCCCAAGGTTCATAGGGTGGTGTGCGCGATTGACTGTGGCACGGTGGTGAACCCCACCATCGTGGCGCAGCAGATGGAAGGCGCGGTCGTCTTTGCGCTGACGGCGGCTCTGCATGGGCGCATTGATATCCAGGACGGCGTGGTGCAACAGTCGAACTTCCCGCTGTATCCCATGGTGCAGCTCGCGGACGCGCCGGTGGTGCAGACATGGCTGGTGCCCAGCCAGCGCGCGCCAGGTGGGGTGGGAGAGCCGGGCGTGCCGCCCTTGGCGCCAGCGGTTGCGAATGCCCTGTATGTGCTGACTGGCCGACGCGCGCGAACGCTTCCTTTGACTGTTTGAAGAGCTGCGCGATCAAATCCTCAAAACCCGTGCTATAGTCGCAGGCTCTGCTGAGAACGGTGATCAAAAGCCGGAGCGCGAAAGCTGTCAGTTCAGCAAAGAAAAAAACTTGAATTTGTTTGACGGAAACAAAAAATCCGGTATAGAATTCAAGGCTCTGCTGAAAACGAAGCAAAAGCAACGAAGAAAGCAGAAAAGGGAATCGAAGGTTGATCGGATCGCAAGAAACGATGTATAATTCGAGGCTCTGCTAAAACAGCAAATACGAAAGTAAATGCCAATTAGTAGAAACCCTAAAGATTGACAGGTCTTTCAAAAACATGTCATAATTCAAGGCTTCGCTGATCGCAGCAAGCAAGCGTAAAACAAACAAGTTTTACGGGGTTCGTTAAAAACATACAGCCGATAAGCGTGGGCGTTTGAAGGCGATTGCCAAGTTCTTCGGAACTAAGTGCAATGCACTTTAAACGCTCATGAAGTAAAAAAGATGTGAAATTCAGAAATGAAGTTCATGTCAATTCCAATTTATGAGTGGCCCCGCAAGGGGCAAACAAATCAAGATCGAACTGTAGAGTTTGATCCTGGCTCAGATTGAACGCTGGCGGAATGCTTTACACATGCAAGTCGAACGGCAGCACGGGGGCAACCCTGGTGGCGAGTGGCGAACGGGTGAGTAATACATCGGAACGTGCCCAATCGTGGGGGATAACGTAGCGAAAGCTACGCTAATACCGCATACGATCTACGGATGAAAGCGGGGGATCGCAAGACCTCGCGCGAATGGAGCGGCCGATGGCAGATTAGGTAGTTGGTGGGGTAAAGGCTCACCAAGCCGACGATCTGTAGCTGGTCTGAGAGGACGACCAGCCACACTGGGACTGAGACACGGCCCAGACTCCTACGGGAGGCAGCAGTGGGGAATTTTGGACAATGGGCGCAAGCCTGATCCAGCCATTCCGCGTGCAGGATGAAGGCCTTCGGGTTGTAAACTGCTTTTGTACGGAACGAAACGGCCCTTTCTAATACAGGGGGCTAATGACGGTACCGTAAGAATAAGCACCGGCTAACTACGTGCCAGCAGCCGCGGTAATACGTAGGGTGCAAGCGTTAAT
>JAIUOW010000012.1 GCA_020161775.1 Pseudomonadota bacterium | reverse complement strand
AACTGGCACCGCCCGCACCACGGCATCAACCTCGCCTCACCTATGTCTCGTCTCTCGATTCCTCGAAAGAACCTGTTGACACTTCACAGCTAGGGCCTTGCCAGGGCCGGGCCAGGGCCGGTGGACGCGCGCTCGTAGGTCACGAAGGCAAACGGCAGGCCGGTGGCCGACACATGCGCCTCGCGCGCGGTTTCGCGCCAGCCATCGCCCAGCGTGGGGGCAAAGGCATCGCCTTCAAAGTCGGCGTCAATCCTGGTGACGACGGCGCGCGTGGCCAGCGGCAGCGCCTGTGCATAGATCTGCGCGCCGCCAATGACCCAGGCGGGCTCGCCCTGCGGGCACAGGGCCACGGCTTCGGCCAGCGAGCCCGCGCGCAGCGTGCCCGGCGCCTGCCAATCCGCCTGGCGCGTGACCACGATGTTCAGCCGCCCCGGCAGCGGGCGGAACTTTGGCGGCAATGAATCCCATGTCTTGCGCCCCATGATCACCGGGCAGCCCAGCGTGGTCTGCTTGAAGTGCGCCATGTCTTCCGGCAGGCGCCAGGGAATGGTGTTGTCGCGGCCAATGATGCCGTTGCGGGCCTGGGCCCAGATGAGGTTCAGGCGCATGCCGGGCCTCAGACCGCGACCGGCGCCTTGATGGCGCCGTGGCACTGGTAGTCCAGCACTTCAAAGTCCTCGTACTCGTAGCCGAAGATCGAATCGGGCTTGCGCTTGATGTTCAGCACCGGGTACGGGAAGGGCGTGCGGCTGAGCTGCAGTTCCACCTGCTCATGGTGGTTGCTGTAGATGTGGCAGTCGCCGCCGGTCCAGATGAAGTCGCCCACCGCCAGGTTGCACTGCTGCGCCACCATGTGCGTGAGCAGCGCGTAGCTGGCGATGTTGAACGGCACGCCCAGAAAAATATCGGCGCTGCGCTGGTAGAGCTGGCAGCTCAACTTTCCGTCCGCCACATAGAACTGGAAGAACGCATGGCAGGGCATCAGCGCCATCTTGTCCAGCTCGGCCACGTTCCAGGCGCTCACGATGATGCGGCGGCTGTCGGGGTTGGTCTTGAGGGTGTGGATGACCTGCGCGATCTGGTCGATGTGGCCGCCGTCGGGCGTAGGCCAGCTGCGCCACTGCACACCGTATACCGGGCCCAGGTCGCCATCCTCGCGCGCCCATTCGTCCCAGATGGTCACGCCGCGCTCGCGCAGCCAGTTGTTGTTGGACGACCCGGTCAGGAACCACAGCAGTTCCTGGATGATGGACTTGAGGTGAACCTTCTTGGTCGTGACCAGCGGAAAGCCTTCGTTCAGGTCAAAGCGCATCTGGTAGCCAAACACGCTGCGCGTGCCGGTGCCCGTGCGGTCGGTCTTGGGCGTGCCATGGGCGTACACATGGCGCATGAAATCTTCGTACTGGGAGCGGACGGGGCGGGTCATGGCGCAATTATGCGATGCCCGTACACTTCGCTGCATGCCGCGCACCGCAGCCAGCCCCTCACCCGAAAAAGACGTTTCCACCGCCGATGGCGACAGCCAGCATATCGTGCCCGCCCTGCGCCGTGGCCTGGCTGTGCTGCGGATGTTCACGCGCGACCGGCGCGTGATTTCATTGCCCGAGATCGTGCGCGAGCTGGGCGTTCCGCGCGCCACCGCTTTCCGTCTGGCCCACACGCTGGAAGCCGACGGCTACCTCAAGAAGGCGCCGCATTCCACCGCCTTCCAGCTCGGCATCAACACGCTGCTGCTGGGCTTTGAATACCTGTCATCGCAAAACCTGATTGAAGTTGCGCGGCCCGTGCTGGAAGACCTGCGCGACCGTGTGGATGCATCCGTGCACCTGGGCGTGCAGGACGGCGCCGAGATGGTTTACGTGGCCACGGCGCCTTCACGTCACCGGCTGCGCTCCAACGTCATGGTGGGGGAACGCAGGCCCATGCATGCGGCCACCATCGGATGGGTGCTGCTGTTTGACAGCAGCCTGCAGGATCTGCGCCGCGACTTTCGCGGCATCGACCTGCGCGCGCAATTTTCCAATGCGCCGGCCGACGCCGATGCGTTGTACGAACAGGTGCAGGCGCTGCGCCCGCTGGGGTATGTGGCGTTTCGCGCGCGGTTCATCCCGGGCATGTTCAGCGTGGCCGCGCCGGTGCGCGACGCCAGCGGGCGCATCGTCGCGGGCATCAACGTGTCTGACTACGAGTCCATCCCCGCCATGGGCGACCTGGAAGGCAAGGTCAAGGACGAGCTGCTGCGCGCCGCCGCTGCCATTTCACGTGGGCTGGGTTACCGCACGCCCTCGGCCTGAGCGGCCAATTTCTCTTCCAGGAAGTCCAGCCGGTCCTGGCCCCAGAACCGTTCGCCCTGCACTACCCAGGTGGGCGCGCCGAAGACCTGGGCGGCAATGGCGCGGTCGGTGTCCTCCTGCCATGCCTGGTGGGTGGCGGGTTCATGCGCCGCGGCCAGCAAGGCGGTCGCGTCCAGCCCGGTGTCGCGCGCAATGGCGGCCAGCGTTGGCTCGTCAGCGATATTGCGCTGTTCCACCCAGATGGCCCGAAGCAGGGCGTGCGACAGCGCGAGCGCCGTGTCCTGGCCCAGCGCGCGCGCGGCCACCAGCAGGCGGCTGGCGGGTTCACGGTCCACGGGGTAGAAGGCTGGCTCCAGCGTCAGCGGCAGGCCCAGGCGGCGCTGCCAGCGTGCCAGATCCTCCTGGCGGTAGCTGGCGCGCTGCCGGGGCCGTTGCTGGTAAGGCAGGCCGCCGGACGCTGCCAGCAGCCGGCCAAAGTCCACCGGCCGCACATTGACCCAGGCCGCATGGCGGCGCGCCATGTCAATGAAGCGCGCACTGCCCAGCCAGGTCCAGGGGCTGGCGATGCTCAGGTAGTAGTCAATGACCACCACGGCACCATCAGGCTGGCTGGGGCTCGGCCATGGGCGACTGTACGTCGCGCACCTCACTGGCATGCAGCGGCATGTCCAGCTTGCGCAACGCAGCCTGCACGCGCGCCACATCCACCCGGCGCACCGTCACGCCCTGGTCGATGGCGATGGCCGCGGCAATGCCGGCGGCCTGGCCCGTGGCCATGCACGCGGGCATGTTGCGCGAGCGGGCGTGGGCCGTGTGGTCGGCCGAAATGGCGCGCCCGGCCACCAGCAGCTGCTCGACCTTTTGCGGCACCAGGCAGCGGTACGGGATCTCGTAGGGGCGCATGCCCTGGAAGTCCACATCGCCTCCCTTGGGGTCGTGGATGTCCAGCGCCGAGGCGTCTGCCGCGATGCTGTCGTCAAACCCCACGCCGCCCAGCGCGTCAGTGCCGCTCAGGGTGTACTCGCCCAGCACGTGGCGCGTCTCGCGCACGCCCAGCGCCGGCGCAATCTGGCCGATGCCCGATTCCTCGAACCCCGGCACCCGTTCACGCAGGAACTTCGCCACGCCTTCGATCTGGCGGTAGCACTCGACGATGGCCGCGCTGAATTCCTGGGGCGAGAAGATGTCCACGCCCAGCACGCGCGTGCCGTTGATGTACATGATGCCGTTGGCTGTCTTGAGCGTGATGTTGTCGCGCTGCAGCTTGATGCCGCTTTCAGCCTGGAACTTCTGCAGTGACTTGTTGAAGCCCGTGAGCCACAGCCCGTATTCCAGCCCCTCCACCGTGTCGGGGATGGCGCGCGCGGGGATGTCGTCGCTGGCGCGGGCCCAGTCGGCCAGGCGCTTGAGGTCCACCTTGGTCATGGTGAAGTACATCGACACCGGCTGCATGGTCTGCTCGGTGCCGCCCGAGCCCATGACGAACGGGGCACCCGCCTGCGCGGCCATGTCGGCGTCGGCCGAGCAATCCACCACCACCTTGGCCAGGATGGCCTGGCGGCCCGACTTGCTTTCGATCACCACGCCGGTGACCGCGCTGCCGTCCACGATGGGTGACGAGGCGACGGTCTCGAACAGGATCTGCACGCCGGCCTCCACGCACAGCCGCGTGAGCAGGATCTTCATGATCTCGGGGTCGCAGGGCGATGCGATCTTCACGCCGCCGGTCTTGGTCAGGGCCATGTAGTCAGCGCCCGCGCCGCCCGCGGTGCGCGCCAGGTTCCAGATCTCCAGCGGCAGCCCGCCCACCAGCGCGCCCGACGGCTTGGTGTTCAGGCCCAGCGTGAGGTTGCCCCCCAGCGAGCCAAAGCGTTCGATCATTACCACGCGCTTGCCCTGGCGGGCCGCGGCAATGGCGGCGAACGGGCCTGTCGTGCCGCCGCCGACGACCACGATGTCGGTCTCCATCAGCACGGGGATGTCGCGGGCGGGTTCGGTATAGGTTTTGCGGGTCATGGGTTCTTTCTGTGCGGTTTCAGGGTCAATCGGCCACCGCACCCGAGGACTTGACGGCCTTGGACCACTTGGCGATTTCGTTGGTGATGAAGGTGTTGAATTCAGCCGGCGTGCCCGGCGACAGTTCGGCGCCCGTGGCGGCCAGGCGTTCGCGCACGTCAGGCATGGCCAGCACGGCCAGCGTGTCCTGGTTAATACGGTCCAGGATGGGCTGCGGCGTGCCCGCGGGGGCCAGCAGGCCGATCCAGGAAACGGCCTCAAATCCGGGCAGACCCGACTCGGCCACCGTGGGCACATCGGGCAGCACGGCGCTGCGCTTCAGGCTGGATACCGCCAGCGGCTTGAGCTGGCCCGATTTGATCTGCGGCATGGCGGGCACGATGTTGTCGAACATCACCGCGATGCGGCCGGCTACCAGGTCGGTGTAGGCCGCGGGCGTGCCCTTGTACGGCACATGGACCATGCCGCTGGACGTGAGGCTGCTGAACATCTCGCCCGCCAGGTGATTGCTGGTGCCCACCCCGCCGGAGCCGTACGACACCTTGTCCGCGCTGCCCTTGGTGTAGGCCATGAACTGGGCGAGCGTGTTGGCCGGCACGGCCTTGTTGGCCACCAGCACCAGAGGCGTCTTGGCCACCAGCGTGATGGGGGCGAAGTCGCGCTGGAAGTTGTAGCCCAGCTTGGTGTACAGCGTGGCGCTGATGGCGTTGGCCACCGTGCCCCACAGGATGGTGTAGCCGTCGTTGGGCGACTTGGCTGCCACTTCGGTGCCCAGGTTGCCACCTGCGCCAGGGCGGTTGTCGATCACCACCGGCTGGCCCCACTTGTCGCTGAGCTTCTGGCCCACGGCGCGCGCGATCACGTCGGTGGCGCTGGCCGCCGGAAAGGGCACCAGGAACTTGACCGGCTTGTTGGGCCAGGCCTGCTGGGCCATGGCAGCGGGTGCCAGGCCCGCCAGAAGCAGGGCTGCCGCGACGGCGCGGCGGGGGAAGTGGGGCAGGGAAGCACGCGTCATGGTTGTCTCGCTTTCTGTGGAGGCTCTTGCTGAAGGAAGGCTTGATTCAAAATGATTCATAGATGAATCAATGATTCAAAATAATAACAAGAAAACCCGCCCAAGGCAAATCCATGCGGCTGCATGGGTCGTCGGGGTGGGTAGGGGTCAGGCCGCCAGGGGCTGCGACGGCTGCGCGTCGGCCAGTGGCAGGTGCAGGATCACGCGCTTGGGCTCCAGGCGGTCCATGGCCAGGTGCAGCCGGGCGATCAGGCGCTGGACGTCCTGTTCCTCGGCAGGGGGCTGGTCTTGGGTCCAGTCGGGCAGCGCAATGGTCACCACGCGGTAGCGCAGCGCCTTGTGGGCCGGCAGCACCGGCGTCTGCGCCAGGCCCTTGGCCACGATGTGCGGCGCAAACACCTGCAGCAGCTCGGGCCGGTACGCGCTTTCCAGCAGCACGGCAAAGCGGTTTTCGGCCACGCGGCAGACGGTGTCCACGTCCTTGACGATGGACGTGAGCTGTGAGGCTGCGACCACCAGCGCCCGGTCGCCCAGCGGTCGGCCGTCTTCGGCGACCAGCTCGCCGTGGTTGGCCAGCTCCACCAGCGCCAGCCCGCAGTGGCCGCGGTTACGGCGCGCGCGGCGCAGCGCGTCGCCCAGGCGCAGCAGCAGCACGGGCACGATGGGCAGGCCGGTCAGCGGGTCGGTGCTGTCCAGCGCCCGCATGCGCGCGCGGTTTTCGTTGAAGTCCTTGGCCCGGCGGTGCAGGATGTACAGCAGGATGGGGATCTCGATGGCCGAGCCGATCAGCACCGCATACTGCGTGACCCAGCCGTCGGCCAGCACGCCGGCCGTGCGCAGCGCGGCAAACGGGTAGGCCAGATGCAGCGGCGCAAAGCCCAGCGCCAGCCAGCCGGCGTAGGTCTCGCCCTTGCGCCAGGCCCAGATGCACAGACCCATGCTCAGCAGCACCGACAGCAGCCCGTACAGGTTGAGCACGGCCAGCGCCGCCGGCCCGGTGAACAGCAGGTACACGGCCGGATAGACAAACCCGAACTGTGCCCAGCGCAGCGCAAAGCGGCTCAGCCGCCGGCTCAGGCGGTGCAGGGTGCAGACCTCGCGCACGAACCAGATGCCCGCCGCGGTGAGCCACAGCATGAACAGCGCGGGCGCGGCATCATTCCAGCGCGCCCATTCAGGCCAGAAGAACAGCGCGCCCAGCCCGGTGTAGGCCGTCTGGAAGGCCAGCATGCAGCCCACGTAGACCATGTAGGGCACGAAGGCGCGGTCGGTGTACAGGCGCACATGCACCAGCCCCAGGAACATCACCAGCAGCCCGAAGCCCAGGTAGGCGCCCATGCCCAGCAGCGTGGCGTTACGCCGCTGCTCGACCTGTTGCGCGTCCAGCAGCGTGAGCCCCGGGTTCAGCGGGGCGGGGTAATTCACCAGCCGCAGCCAGACCGTGCGGGCCGCAGCGTCCGTGCCCTGCAGGTCCAGCGCGAAGCGGGCGGTCAGGTCCCGCTGGGCCCATTGCGACAGCGGCAACCGGTCGCCTGCGTGCTGGACGCGCCAGGCGCCGGCCGCATCGCGCTGGTGCAGCGTGGCCTGGTCGAGGAAGGCCGGGCCTTCCACCATCAGGTACCAGCGCCGGCTGGCGTCCAGCCCCGGCAGCTCGTAGCGCAGCCACAGCGCGCCGCGCCCCACGTCAAACGGGGCGGCGCCGGCCATGGGCTTGAAGGATGCCTCCGGCAGCCGGGCCACGTCCTCGATGGCGGCGTGGCTCGCGGTGTCCACCCAGTAGCGCGCCGACGCGGTGACGTCGCCCCCGGCCGCTGGCACGGCAGCCTGCAGCGGGCCGGCCGCCAGCAGGCCGAGCAACCAGAAGGCAAGGGCGCGAAGCATGGCGCGATCTTAAGGCGAGTGTTCAGATCCTGCGGGGCGCCGGCGCGGCCCAGGCGCCGCGTGTGGTCAGCCGGTCTTCCAGCCAGTTGAGCCAGCCCGGCGCGCGCGGCTCGTCGCTCCATTGGGCCACGGTGGCCTGCATCGGGTTGAGCACATGGTCGGGCAGGCCGATGGGCCGCGTCTGGTCCAGCAGGAACTGGCTGAGCATGTGGTAGCCGATCACGCGGGTGAACAGCCGCGCCAGCGAAAAGCCCGGCGCAAACAGCTGGCCGATGCCGTCAATGCAGCCCACCACGGCCCGCCCGGCGACAAACAGCGCCCGGGTGATCCAGGGCGCGTGCTTGTCCACGCCAATATCCCGCGCGGCCTGCGCGCCGATCAGCCATTGCGTGAGCGGCACCGGCAGCTGCCGCACCACCGGCACCCTGATCACGCGCGCCAGCGTGTTCACCAGCGCCTGGCCCAGCGGCGGGCGTGGGTCGGGCTGCACCGCGCGGGCGCGGCCACAGGCCTGCATCTGCGCGAACAGCGCGTCGGCCTCGTCCATGGTGTGCACCATCAGGCCGGGCTGGATGCCCAGCACATGACCCATGACGTTCCAGGTGTGCAGGCAGGCCTCCTCGTCCTCACGCGGCAGGCCCAGCCCCATGGTGCGCATGCCCTTGAGGAACACATAGCCAAAGGTCAGCAGGGTGTAGGCCAGCTCCATCTGGCTGCAGGGCAGGCCGGCGGCGTCCACGTTCCAGCCATGGGCCAGCAGGGCGGATTGCATGTCGCTGGCGGCCGCCGCATCCGGCCGGCCGGACGGCGGCACGCCGCGCTGCACGCTGGCCGGGTCGCCGTGCAGGATCAGGTGGCGGATGGTGGCATGCACCAGCCGAACCTTCAGCACCTGGGCGATGCCGCTGCCCTGCGGGTCCATCAGGCCGCCTTTCATCATGACCGGGAAGATCATGGCCGCCGTCTGGCGGATGCGGTATTCGGTGTGCGCCTCCAGCTGGCCGGCGATGTGCAGCACCTCGGCCAGCCAGGGCAGCACATAGCACTGCGGCAGGCTGGCGCAAAACAGCAGCGTGCACGACAGCGGACCTTCGTCCATGAAGATTTCCTCGGCCCGCGCCACCTTGGCCGCGTCGGCCCAGGCCGGCAGCACGCTGCCCTGGGCCAGGTAGTCCTGCAAGGCCGTGGCCACCTCGGCGTCCACGCCGGTGCCCACGTCGGCAGGCACCCAGCCCGACAGCTCGCCGTTGAAGCGCCATTGCGACATGCTGCGCGTGGCCTGGTTCAGCCGCGCCAGCCCGGCCGCGGGCGGCGTGCCGGCTGCGCCCGCGCCATCGGGCCAGGGGCCGACGATGCGCGAGACGGTGGCATCGGCCAGCGGGTCCGCCTGGCGCATGGCGGCTTCCACCGGCCAGACGGGCTGGGCCGGTTGGCCGGGCTGGGCCGCTGCGGCGCGCCAGGGCCACCAGGCAGCCAGCGCGATGGTCAGCGGTATGCCCATGGCAAAGAACGCGATCGCCTTGGTCTCGACGGGGCTGCCAAAGATCACCTGGAACACCAGGCTGAAGGCATACAGCAGCAGCGGCAGCAGCGCCGCCTTGCGTTGCGCGGCGGCGCTGCCCGGCGCCTGTTGCGGCCGCACGCGCCATTGCGCCAGCAGCACGATGGCAAAGCTCACGATCATCCAGCCCACGAAGCCCTGCAGCGTTTCACCAAACCAGCCGCCGTCGGTCTTGGTCATGATCCAGGCATGCAGGGTGAAGACGAAATACGGGTCGGCGCCCAGGTCGAAGGCGGTGACGATCAGGGCGGCCAGCCAGGCCGTGAGGATGCGCCGCGGCCAGCCCAGCGCGCGCACCACCGGCTCGCGCCACAGGATCAGGTTGGCCATGACCCAGGCCAGCCAGGTCAGCGCAAACCACATCAGCGGGATCGTGAAAGGCACGTCGCCAATCTTGGGGCCCAGCACGTCGGTGTAGTGGTAGCTGCCAAAGAACCAGCCGCGCGACGAGCCCATCTGTTCGGCGAACCAGCCGATGGGCACGGCCAGCGCGGCCATGCCGCAGGCGGCCGTCCAGCCCATCAGCGTGCGCGCCGACCACAGGCAGATGGCGAACTGGCCGACGCTGGCCAGCACGAGGCCCAGCGTGATCCATTGAGCTTCCGTCATGTGTCCCTCCTTGCCTGGCCGTGGTGCGGCCTTTTTCGGTTACGGCGCCAGCACGCGCCCCGGATTCATGATGCCCTGCGGGTCCAGCGCCTGCTTGATGGCGCGCATCATCTGCAGCGCCACGGGTGATTTGTAGCCCGGCAGCTTGGCGGCCTTGAGTTCGCCTACGCCGTGCTCGGCCGAAATGGAGCCGTCAAACGCATGCACCTGGTCGTACACCAGCGTGTTGACCTTGTCTTCCTGGTCGCGCAGGAAGGCGGCGGCGTCGCCGCCTGCGGGGGCCTGCACGTTGTAGTGCAGGTTGCCGTCGCCCAGGTGGCCAAAGTTGACCAGCCGCACGCCGGGGATTTCGCGCTGCAAAAGCGCGTCGGTCTGCGCGCAGAACGCGGGGATGCGCGACACCGGAATGGAAATGTCGTGCTTGATGTTCAGGCCCTCTTCGGCCTGCGCCAGCGGAATGCTCTCGCGGATGTGCCACAGCTGGTGGGCCTGGGCCAGGTTCTCGGCAATCACGGCGTCGCTCACGCAGCCTTGTTCGAATGCGGACTCAAGCAGCGCCTCGAAGCGGCCACGCGCATGGGCCTCGCTCTCGCTGTCCGACGTTTCCAGCAGCACGCAGTACGGTGACTGTTCATACAGCGGCACGCGCATCTGCGGATAGTGTCTGGCCACCAGGCTCAGCGCAAACTGGCCCATCACCTCAAAGCCGGTGAGGCCGGCACCCAGGTGCCTGTGGGCCATGCCCAGCAGGGCCACGGCATCGTCCAGCGTGGGCACGGCCGCCCAGGCGGTCAGGGTGGCCGCGGGCAGCGGGTACAGCTTCATCGTGGCGGCGGTGATGATGCCCAGCGTGCCTTCACTGCCGATGAACAGGTCGCGCAGGTCATAGCCGGTGTTGTCCTTGCGCAGGCCGGTCAGGCCGCTCCAGACCTCGCCTTGGGGCGTCACCACCTCCAGCCCCAGGCACAGCTCGCGGGCATTGCCATAGCGCACCACCTGCGTGCCGCCGGCATTGGTGCCCAGGTTGCCGCCAATGGTGCAGCTGCCCTCGGCCGCTAGGCTCAACGGGAACAGGAAGCCGGCTTTTTCCGCCACCTCCTGCAGCGTCTGCAGGATGCAGCCGGCCTCCACCGTCATGGTCAGGTTGGCGGCGTCGATGCCGCGCACGGCGTTCAGCCGGGTCAGGCTCAGCAGCACCTGCGTGCCCGAGGCGTCGGGCGTGGAGCCCACCACCAGACCGGTGTTGCCGCCCTGGGGCACGATGGCCGTGCCGGCGGCGGCGCAGGCCTTCACCACGGCGGCCACCTCGGCGGTGCTGGCCGGGCGCACCACGGCCAGCGCGCGGCCACGGGTGCGCTTGCGCCAGTCCTGCTCCCAGGCGGCCAGGTCGGCGGACGGGTCTTCGTGCGTCAGCACATGGGCGGCGCCGACGGCGGCGCGCAGGGTGTCGAGCAAAAGGTCAGGCGGCTTCTTCATGGCGGGCAGTCTTCAGGCGCAGCCGTACATGCAGCGCGCAGGCGGCAAACAGGGCCAGACACAGGGCGATTTCCACCATGGCCAGGTACGAGCTGGGTGCGCGGTCGCTGTAGGCACGCACCACGCCCTCGGTGAAATACAGCCACACGAGCAGGCTGACCCAGCGGTAGGTGTACATGCGGTTCTTCAAAAGCCCCGCCAGCGGAATGCACAGCGGCAGCACCTTGATGGCCAGCAGCGAGCCGCCGGGGCGCACCGGTGCCAGCCACAGCTCCCACAGCAGGCCCAGCACGATCAGGCCCAGCAGGCTGCCCACGGCCAGGCGGCGCGTCAGTACAACATGGGGTTCGTCAGCAGCGGCGGTGGTGGGGTGGGCAGGGTCGTGGGGCATGGCGATGGCATCATAGCGGCGATGAACTTTCGCCAACTCCTGCAGGACCTGTCGGTCTTTCCGTGGCGCACCACCGCGCTGACGCTGGGCGAGCGCTTCCGCGAGGACCGCCTGGGCCTGACGGCCAGCAGCCTCACCTTCACCACCACCATTGCGCTGGTGCCGTTCTTTACCGTGGCGCTGGCGGTGTTCACCGCGTTCCCGATGTTCGGCAAGCTGCAGGGCACGCTGCAGACCTGGCTGGTGCAAAGCCTGGTGCCCGACGCCATTGCGCGCCAGGTGCTGGGCTACCTGACGCAGTTTGCCGGCAAGGCCAGCCGCCTGGGCGTGGTGGGCCTGGGCGTGCTGTTCGTGACGGCGCTGGCGCTGATCCTCACCATCGACCGCACGCTGAACAACATCTGGCGCGTGAAGCGCCCGCGCCCGTTTGCCCAGCGCGTGCTGGTGTACTGGGCCGCCATGACGCTGGGGCCGCTGCTGCTGGGCGCCAGCCTGGCGCTCACGTCCTATGTGCTGAGCGCGTCGCGCGGGCTGGTGGGCGCCATGCCGGGCGGCGTGCGCTTTTTGCTGGACGTGGTGGAGTTCGCGCTGATGTGGGTGGGCCTGGCAGCGCTGTACCGCTATGTGCCCCATACCCATGTGCGGCGCGGCCACGCGCTGGCGGGTGGCCTGTTCGCGGCGGTGGGGATCGAGGTGGCCAAGAAGCTGCTGGCGGTGTACATCGGCATGGTGCCCACCTATTCAGCGGTGTACGGCGCGTTTGCCACGCTGCCCATCCTGCTGGTGTGGATCTACATGGCCTGGGTCATCGTGCTGCTGGGCGCGGTGGTGGCGGCCTACCTGCCCAGCCTGACGCAGGGCGTGGCCCGGCGCGGCGGCACGCACGGCTGGCAGTTCCAGCTGGCGCTGGAGGTGCTGCAGCAGCTGGATCGCGCGCGGCCCACCGCGCGGCGCGGCCTGAGCGAGGACGAACTCGCGCATGCGCTGGGGGTGGACGCACTGCAGCTGGTGCCCGTGCTGGAAACGCTCACGGCGCTGGACTGGGTGGGCCGCCTGAACGAGGTGGAAGACGAAGCCGCCACCCGCTACCTGCTGCTGGCCGACCCGGACGCCACCATGATGGAGCCGCTGGTGCGCCATCTGCTGCTGGCGCCGGCGCCGGCCAATGCACGGCTCATGACCGAGAGCCGCCTGGCGGCGCTGACGCTGCGTCAGGCGCTTTGAGAGACTGGTTCAGTCTGCTTTAATCCCCGCCCGCGCAATCACCGCCTTCCAGCGGGTGCGTTCGGTGGCGATGAACTTCGCAAAGTCCGCCGGCGTGCTGCCCACGGCAATGGCGGCGTCCAGGCCCAGGCGCTCCACCGTGGCGGGCGCCTTGATGGCGGCGGCGCAGCCGGCGGCCAGCTTGTCCACCGCGGCCTGCGGCAGCGACGCAGGCGCGTGCATGCCGTACCACTGCGTCATCTCGAAATTGGGGTAGCCCTGCTCGGCCACCGTGGGCACGTCGGGCAGCTGCGGAATGCGCTGCAGCGTGCCGGTGGCAATGCAGCGCAGCTTGCCGGTCTTGATGAACTGCAGCACGGCGGCGGCGCCCACCGACGCGGCCTCCAGCCGCCCCGCCAGCAGGTCGGTCAGCTGCGGGCCGGTGCCGCGGTAGGGCACGTGGGTGATGAAGGTGTCGCTGGCCATCTTCAGGTATTCCATGGCCAGGTGGCCGGCGCTGCCGTTGCCGGCGCTGCCGTAATTGAGCTTGCCGGGGCTCTTCTTGGCCAGGGCAATGAACTCGCGCAGGTTCTTCACCGGCAGGTCGGGGTGCACCAGGTACAGGCTGGGCACCTTGGCCAGCAGCGACACGGGGCGGAAATCCTTGTCGGCGTCATAGGGCAGGCGGCTGTAGATGAACGGGTTGACCGCCAGGGTGCCGATGTGGCTGAGGATCACCGTGTGCTGGTCGTCCGCGCGCGCCACCTCGGACATGGCGATGTTGCCCGACGCGCCCGGCTTGTTGTCCACAAACACGTTCTGGCCCAGCAGCTTGGTCAGCTCGCCTGCGGTGGCGCGGGCAATGATCTCGGAGCTGCCGCCCGGGGCGAACGGCACCACAAAGCGCAGCGGCCGGTTGGGCCAGGCCTGGGCGCGCAGGGCGGGGGCAAAGGTGGCGGCGGCGCTGCCGGCGGCGGCCAGCAGCAGGCTGCGGCGGGGCAAGGTGAATGTCATGGTGTTGTCTCCTGCAAGGGTTGGCGGACTGCCGCGATGGTGCCAGCGCCGACCTATCAGTTGCCTTTCAGTGGCGCACCGGCGCGGCGGGCACAATCCGGCCCATGCGCATCCTGCTGGCTGAAGACGAACGCGACCTGGGCCAATGGCTGGCCCGCGCGCTGGAGCAGGCCGGCTTCCGGGTGGACTGGCTGGACGACGGCCGCCTGGTGGAACGGGCCCTAGCCGCCGGCCACGGCGGCGAACCTTTCGACGCACTGGTGCTGGATCTGGGCCTGCCCGGGCGCGACGGGCACGAGGTGCTCAAGCGCATCCGCGCGCTGGACCAGCGCCTGCCGGTATTGATATTGACCGCGCGCGATTCGCTGGCTGAGCGCGTGAGCACGCTCAACGAAGGCGCCGACGACTTCCTGGCCAAGCCCTTTGCGCTGGCCGAGCTGGAGGCGCGCCTGACGGCGCTGATCCGCCGCGCGCGCGGCAGCGAACACCCGCGTCTGGCCTGCGGCCCGCTGCAGTTTGACACCGTGACGCGCCGCTTCACGCTGGGCGACGAAGTGCTGGCGCTGTCGCCGCGCGAACAGGCGGCGCTGCGCGTGCTGGTGCAGCGCAGCGGCGAGCCCGTCACGCGCCAGCAGCTGCTGGACCGCGTGTTCAGCGACGAAGAAGACGTGCAAAGCAGCGCGGTGGACGTGCTGCTGCACCGCCTGCGCCGCCGCCTGGACGGCAGCGGCGTGCGCATCCACACCTACCGGGGGCTGGGCTATGTCCTGGAGCCGTATCCGCAGGCTTAAGCCGGCTTGGGGCAACCCGTTCGGCCAGCAGGCCAGCCTGCGCACCAAGCTGGTGGCGCTGCTGCTGCCGGCCATGCTGGGCATTGCGGCCTTAAGCCTGTGGGCCACGCATGCCGACGCCGTGGGCTCGGCCAATGCGGCCTATGACCGCTCGCTGCTGGGCGCCATCAAGGCGCTGGACCTGAACGTGTCCACCGCCTCGGGCGGGCTGGCGGTGGAGTTGCCGTACCGGCTGTTCGAGTTCTTCCAGCTCACGGCCACGGGCGAGGTGTACTTTCGCGTGGCCACGGCCGACGGACTGGTGGAAATCGGTCACCCCGATTTGCCGCGCCCGCCGCGCGCGCCGCGCCTGGGTGAGCCGGTGTTCTACGACGCCAGCTACTTTGGCGAGCCGGTGCGCGTGGGCGCCTATGTGCGCCCGCTGGAGCGGCCGGTGGGCGCCGCGCAGGAGGTGATGATCCAGGTGGCTGAAAGCACCGCGTCGCGCACGCAGTTCACCCGGCGCTTCGTGCAGCGCGCCGCCTGGCGCGACGCCGCCTTGCTGGCGGTGATGCTGGCCAGCGTGGCGCTGGCGCTGTGGCTGGCGCTGCGGCCGGTGGCGCGGCTGGCCCGGCTGACGGCGCAGCGCGCCAGCGACGACCTGCGGCCGCTGGAGGCAGCCGGCCTGCCGCGCGACATTGCCCCGCTGGTGGATGCTGTCAACCAGCAGCTGGCCCGCACCGACGCGTTGATGACCGAGCGCCGCCGGTTCATCGACGACGCATCGCACCAGCTGCGCACGCCGCTGGCCACGCTGCGCGCGCAGGTGGACTACGCGCTGCGCGAGCCCGACAGCGTGCGCGCCCGCCAGGCGCTGCAGGCGCTGTCTGGCGCGCTGGACAACGCCGTGCGCGCCACCAACCAGCTGCTGGCGCTGGCCCGCAGCGATGCGGCGGCGGTGCAGCCCGAGCCGTTTGACGCCGCCGAGCTGGCGCGCGAAACGGCGCTGGCCCTGCTGCCCGAAGCCCGCGCCCGTGGCATCGACCTGGGCGTGGACGCCCCGGCGGAAAGCTGCCCCACCGGCGGCGACCGCGCCCTGCTGGGCCAGGCGCTGGCCAACCTGCTGCACAACGCCATCCACCATGGCCGTGCGCAGGGCGTGGTGACGGTGCAGGTGGCGGCCGACACGCAGGGTTGCAGCCTGGCCGTGCTGGACGACGGCCCCGGTGTGGACGAAGCGCTGCTGCCCAGCCTGGGCCAGCGCTTTGCCAAGGGCCGGGGCAGCAGCGGCAGTGGGCTGGGCCTGGCGATTGCTGAATCCGTGATGGCGCGCCACGGCGGGCAACTGCGCGTGCAGGCGCGTGACGATGGCCCCGGGCTGAAAGCCGTGCTGTGGTGGCCGCACCCATGAAACGCTGGGTCGCTCTGCTGGCCTGCGGCGTGGCCATGGCTCACGCGGCGGCGCCTGCATTGCCGCCAGGCGCACGCTGCGTGGCCCCGGCCAAGCCCGGCGGCGGTTTTGACCTGACCTGTGAGCTGGCCCGCACCGCGCTGCAGGCCGCTGCCCCCGGCGTGGCGCTGCCCACCACCTATCTGCCCGGCGGCATCGGCGCCATGGCCTTTAACACCGTGGTGCGCCAGCAGCCGGCAGACGCGGCCACCATCGTGGCGTTCTCGGCCGGCTCGTTGCTGAACCTGGCGCAGGGCCGCTTTGGCCCGCACACCGAGCGCGACGTGCGCTGGGTGGCCGCGCTGGGGCTGGACCACGGCGTGATCGCCGTGCGGCGCGACGCGCCCTATGCCACGCTGGGTGAGCTGGTGGCGGCGCTGCGGCGCAACCCCAACGCCGTGGTGTTTGGCGCGGGCGGCACCATCGGCAGCCAGGACTGGATGAAAGCCGCGCTGCTGGCGCGCGCCGCGGGCGTGAGCCACAAGACCATGCGCTTCGTCGCGTTTGAAGGCGGCGGCGAAGCGCTGGGCGCGCTGGCCGGCGGCCATGTGCAGGTGCTGGCCGGTGACGCGGCCGAGGTGGCCCGCCAGATGCAAAAAGGCGTGCCGGTGCGGGTGCTGGCCGTGCTGGCCGAGCGGCGCCTGGGCGGCGTGTGGGCCGACGTGCCCACGGCGAAAGAGCAGGGCTATGACATCCGCTGGCCCATCCTGCGCGGTGTGTATGTGGGGCCGCAGGTGGCCGATGCGGCGTACCGCCAGTGGGTGGACGCCTTCACCCAGGCCCAGGCCCACCCGCGCTACACCGCTGCGCTGGCCCAGGCCGGGCTGCAGGCGGCGCCCGCCACCGGCGCGGCGCTGCAGGCGCAGATCGAGCAGCACATGGCGCGCTACCGTGCGCTGGCGCAGGAATTCGGGCTGGGGCCGAAATAGCGCCGGGTGCCTAGAACGGGATCTTGCCCGTCCAGATGTCCTTGTACATGACCCAGTCGCCCATGAAGCTGTGCAGCGGGCGCTTGAAGCTGGCGGGCTTGTTCTTTTCAAAACCGAAGTGGCCGACCCAGGCGAAGGCGTAGCCGCACAGCAGGCCCGCCAGAATCCACAGCGGGTTGCGCAGCGCAAAAGCCAGGCCCAGGCACACCAGCCCCAGTGACGACCCCACAAAATGCAGGCGGCGGCAGGTGCGGTTGCTGTGCTCGTTCAGGTAGAAGGGGTAGAACTCGGCAAAGCTCTTGAAGGCCCTCGGGTCAACGGGCGCCGTGACGGTGGTGGTGTTCATGGGGCTGTCTCCTTGTCTGGCCGCAGTTTAGGCCGTGGCAAACGGCGCGTGCAAGAACCCCCTGAAACGTGCGCGACCGCCGCGCTGCGGGCTGGCCGTCAGCCGGTAGGCGGGAAACCGTTGCAGAAACCGGCCGATGGCAATGCGCCCCTCCAGCCGCGCCAGGCTCAGGCCCGCGCACTGGTGGATGCCGAAGCCAAAGGCCAGGTGGCGGTTGTTTTCCCTTGCAAGATCCAGCACATCGGGGTTGGCAAACTGGGCCGGGTCGCGGTTGGCCGCGCCTATGCACAGCGTGACCAGCGCGCCCGGCTCCAGCGGCACGCCGCCCACCTCGCACGCCTTGACGGCGCGGCGGTTGCCCAGCTGGTTGGACGATTCAAACCGCAGGAACTCATCCACCGCCAGCGTCATCACCGCCTCCAGCGCGGCGGCGTCATGGCCGGCCGCGGCCATGCGCTGCAGCAAGGCGGCTTTTTCATCAGGCCATTCCTGCAGCGCCACCAGCGCATTGCCGATCAGGTTGGTGGTGGTCTCATGGCCCGCATTCAGGATGAACACGCAGTTTTGCAGCAGCTCGGTTTCGCTGAGCTGTTCGCCAGCCTGTTCACCCTGGATCAGCCGGGTGAGCACGTCATGCTCCGGGTCGCCTGGGTGGGCGCGGCGCTCGCGCACCAGCTCGCGCAAGTAGGCGGTGAAGTCAGTCACGCTCTGGTTGCCCAGCGCCTCCTGCTCGGGCGTCAGCTTTGGCTCCAGCGCGCCCAGGATGGCCAGCGACCAGCCGCGCAGCGGCGCGCGGTCCGCATGCGGCACGCCCAGCAGGTTGCCGATGATCTCCACAGGAATGGCCGAGGCAAAGTCTTCAATCAGGTCACCGCCGCCGCGCGTCTCGATGGCGTCCAGCAGGCCATCGACCAGCGTGACGAGCCCCGGCTCCATGTCGGCAATGGCGCGGCGCGTGAGCGCGCCCATGATGAGCTTGCGCACGCGCGTGTGCAGCGGCGGGTCGTTGAAGACGAGGCTGGTGGTGTGGTGCACCAGCAGGGGGGAGCTTTCACCGTACTTGGGCGTGAACTCCACCTTCTTGTCAGAGCTGAACGACTGCGCGTCGCGGTACACCGCCACCAGGTCTGCATAGCGCGTGAGGAAATACGAGCCATCGGGCATGCGCCGCACCGGCTCATGCGCGCGCAGCCAGGCATAGACGGGGTAGGGGTTGTTGTAAAACGCGGCGGGCAGGGCGCGCAGGTCCAGGCTGGTGGCCAGGGCCTGCGCCTGCGTGGGGGCCATGGGGGGCGTGATGGTCATGGGTGGGTTATACCGTGCGGATGAAAGCGCAGTATCTGGCCTTCGCGGCCATGTCAACGGATGGAATGGCGCTCCCAGCAGCGGCAAGCCTTCCCGGTTGGCAGGCTATAGTGAAAGCATCGAACACGTTCGCGCAACTGGGCTAGGCAGCCCAGCTCATCAAGGAGAGTTCCATGAATCCGGTTGTCCACTTCGAGATGCCGTACCTCGATCCAACGCGCATGAGCAGGTTCTATCAGCAGGCATTTGGCTGGCAGACACAGGCCCTGGGTGAAGAGATGGGCAATTACGTTGTGGTAACGACCGCCGAAACTTCGGACGGCCGTCCAACAACTCCGGGCACCATCAACGGCGGCTTCTTCCCAAAGAAGCCCGACTGGCCCGCGCAGCATCCTTCCGTGGTCATTGCAGTGGACGACATCAGCAAGGCAATTGCCCTGGTGCAGCAGTCCGGAGGAACGGTGCTTGGCGAACCGCTGGAGATCCCTGGTGTAGGAAAGTACGTCTCCTTCACCGACACGGAGGGTAATCGCGCAAGCATGCTCCAGCCGCTACCTCGCAAAGGCGCTGCCTGATCCTTTGTGCATGAACTATCCCTCAACGGCAAGAGGCTGATCGATAGGCTGGCTGTTGGTGAAACACCTGCAGTCGTATTCCCGGTGCCCCGCACCTTCAACCCAGGAGACTTCCCTTGTTCAGTCATGTCATGGTCGGCACAAACGACATCGCGCGGTCCAAACGCTTTTACGATGCGGTTCTCAAGGTCCTCGGTGCTGGGGACGCGTTTGAGAACACCAACAAGACCGGGCAGCGGCGCCTGTTCTACCGGTACGAGGGTTCCTCTTTCTGTGTCAGCGAGCCCATTGACGGCCTGCCTGCCAATGCCGGCAATGGCAGCACCATCGGCTTCAAGTGCAGCTCGCTGGAACAGGTCCGTCAGTTCCACGACGTGGCCGTGGCCAACGGCGGCACGTCGATCGAGGAGCCGCCCGGCCCGCGCGCGGGGCCTGCCGGCGTGCTGGACCTGGCCTATGTGCGCGACCCTGACGGCAACAAGCTTTGCGCCATGCACCGCCCCAAGGCCTGAGCCAGATCTTTGCCGGGCCGGACATGACCCCCGCTGAAATCAAAGCCATCTGGTACAACCGCACCGCAGGTGTGGTGCAGTCTTCTGGCGAAACCGATTCCCCTTCACGTTCGCCCTGAGGTATCCTTTCGCCATGACCGCCGCATCGCCCAACTTCAAAGAGCTGCCGATCTCCGAGCGCATCCAGCTTGTGGAGGATATCTGGGACAGCATTGCAGAAGAAACGCAGGGCCAGTTTCAACTTTCCCCTCAGGAGCGTTTGGAGTTGCACCGGCGTCTGGCCGATCACCGGGCCAATCCTGCGAGCAGCATTCCCTGGACCCAGGTTCGAACCTCGCTGTTTGACGGCAACAGCTGATGCTGGTCGTGTTCCGGCCAGAGGCCCATCGGGAGCTTCTGGAAGCTCAAGCCTGGTACGGGGCGCGTTCTGTCGGCTTGGGCTTTGAGTTCGCCCGCGCAGTTGACGCTGCTGTTGCAAGGGCGTTGCGTTTGCCTTTTGCTTTTCCCGTGATTGAGGCTGAGTTCCGGCACGTCATCACGCGCAAATTCCCCTACTCCGTCACCTACCACGTATCCGAATCAGAACTTGTCGTGGTTTCCTGCTTCCATCACCGGCGCAAGCCGGGCGGCTGGCAGCCCGCCCGCGCCGCTTAGGCTACAAAATCCGCCGCACCAGCCCCATCACCTGCGCAAACCGCTTGCCATACGGCGGGTAAAACAGATCCCCCCGCGCCCAGCGCGACTGGTTCAGCACCGCCTTTTGCTGCGTCAGCCGCAAAAAGCCTGCTTCGCCGTGGTAGCTGCCCCAGCCGCTGTCGCCCACGCCGCCAAAGGGCAGGTTCTCGTGCGCAATGTGCATCAGCGTGTCGTTCACCGTCACGCCGCCGCTAACGGTGCGCGCCAGCACGCGGTCACGCGCGGCGGTGTCGGTGCCAAACCAGTACAGCGCCAGCGGCCGGGGGTGGGCGTTGATGTGGGCAATAGCCTGGTCAGGCGTGTCATACGTCAGCACCGGCAGGATGGGGCCAAAGATTTCCTCCTGCATCAGCCGGCCGGTGGCCGGTGCGTCAAACACCAGCACCGGCGGCATCTGGCGCTGCGCGGCGTTGCCTGCATCGGGGCCGGCGGGCTGCAGGCGCGCGCCGCCGGCTTGCGCCTCGGCCAGCAGGGCCTGCAGCCGTTCGTGGTGGCGCTCGCTGATGATGGCGGCGTAATCGGCGTTGCCGCTGATGGTGGGGAACAGGCGGGCCACGGCCTGGGCAAACGCGTTACCAAACGCGGCTTCCTGGCCGCGCGGCAGCAGGATGTAGTCGGGCGCGATGCAGGTCTGCCCGGCGTTCAGCAGCTTGCCGTGGGCGATCTTTACGGCGGCGTCATGCAGGTCGCATGACGCGTCAATGATGCAGGGCGATTTGCCGCCCAGCTCCAGCGTGGTGGGCGTCAGGTTGGCGGCGGCGGCCTGGGCCACCTTGCGACCCACGGCGGTGGAGCCGGTAAAGAACAGGTGGTCGAACGGCAGCGCGGCAAAGGCCGCGGCCAGCTCGCCGTCGCCCTGCACCACGCACACCTCATCGGGCGTGAAGGCGCGGCCCAGCAGCTCGGCCAGCAGGGCGCTGGTGTGGGGCGTCAGCTCGCTGGGCTTGAGCATCACGCGGTTGCCGGCGGCCAGCGCGGTGATCAGCGGGCCCAGCGACAGCTGCACCGGGTAGTTCCACGGCGCGATCACGCCCACCACGCCCAGCGGCTGGCGCTGCACCCAGGCGCGCGCGGGCATCAGGTAAATGGGGGTGCGCACGCGCTGCGGCTTCATCCACCGCGCCAGGTGGCGCAGCGTGTGCGACAGCAGGGCGCGCAGAACAAAGATGTCGGCCACCTCGGTCAGCTGGGGCGAGCGAACGCCGAAGTCCTGCTGCACGGCGCGGGCCAGCGCCTCGCCGTGGTCGTCCAGCAGGGCGCGCAGGCGCAGCAGCCGGTCGCGGCGCAGGGCCAGGGGCACGTCTATCTGCGTGCGGCTGGCGGTGTATTGGGTGTCAAACAGCGGGCGCAGCCGCGCCGTGCCGGTGGTGTTGAGGTTCATGCGCAGCATGATAGGCCGCAGCGCTCGGCGTGGGCGCGGCTGGCCACTCTAATCCGGCCGGGGGTTACTACCAACAACGGGTTGCCTGCGCCAGCGCCCCTGGCGCTACAGTGGCGCCATGCAAGCCGCCGAACTCATTGCCGTTTACACCACCGTGGCTGACGACGCCGCCGCCCAGGCGCTGGCCCGCGATGCGGTGGCCGCGCGCCTGGCGGCGTGCGTGCAGATCGAGCCCATCCACAGCGTGTACGCCTGGGGCGGCGCGATCCAGTCAGAGCCCGAGCAGCGCCTGGTGTTCAAGACCACGCGGGCCATGTATGCCGAGCTGGAGCACTTCATCCTGCAGCGCCACCCCTATGAGCTGCCTGCCGTGCATGCGGTGCCGGTGGCGCTGGCCAGCCCGGCCTATGCCGCCTGGGTGGCGCAGGCCGTGCGCGTCAGTGGCGCTGTGCCAGAAACGCCTTGAGCGCGGTCAGGGTTTCCTCGGGCGTTTCGGTCATCTGGTGGTGGCCGCCGGGCAGGTAAACCACCTCATGCGTCTTGCCTGCGGCGCGGGCTGCCGCCACCAGCGGCTGCGCGGCCCTGGGCTGCGTCATCTGGTCCACCGCGCCCAGCAGGAACAGCACCGGGCAGGTCACCTGGGCGATGGCGTTTTCGGCGTTGGTGTAGCTGTCGCAGGCCTTGAAGCCGCGGTGGAACACATTGACCCTGGCGTTGCTGCGGATCACGCGCCGGCCCAGCGCCAGGCTGGCGCCATAGACCCAGGTGCCCGGCCCCAGGGCCGACGGCGGCGCGGCCAGCGTGCTGCGGCTGAACACATTGACCATGGCCAGCGCCTTTTCGGGTTCGTTCAGCGCGGCGTCCAGCAGCGGCTGCGACACCTTCATGGGCGCGGCCGTGCCCACCAGCACCAGGTGGCTCACGCGGTCTTTCAGCGTGGCCGCGGCTTCCAGCGCGATCAGCGATCCCCAGCTGTGGCCCACCAGCGCGGCGCGCTGCACACCTGCTGCGTCCAGCAACGCGGCAATGAAGGCCGCGCCTTCTTCCACCGTGGCCGGGGCTTCACCCGCGCTGCGGCAATGGCCGGGCAGGTCCACCGCCAGCACGTTCCAGCCGTGGTTCGCCAGGTAGCGGCTTTGCAAAATCCACACGCTGTGGTCGTTGATCACGCCGTGGATGAACACCACGGTGGGTTTGGCGGCGTCCAGCGCCTTGCCGGCGGTGTAGCAGTACGTCTGTGCGCCATTGACGGTGAGGTACATGGTCAGGCTCCTGCTTTCTCGGCGGCTTTCAGCGCGCGCTTCAGGTCGTCGATCAGGTCGTCGGCGTCTTCCAGCCCGATGGACAGGCGGATCGTGCCCTGGGTGATGCCCGCGCCCGCCAGCGCCTCGTCGCTCATGCGGAAGTGCGTGGTGCTGGCCGGGTGGATCACCAGCGAGCGGCAATCGCCCACATTGGCCAGGTGGCTGAAGACCTTGAGCGTCTCGATGAATTTCTTGCCCTGTTCGCGGTTGCCCTTGATGTCAAAGCTGAACACGCTGCCCGCGCCCCTGGGCAACAGCTTTTGCGCCAGCGCGTGGCTGGGGTGGCTTTCCAGCAGCGGGTGGCCCACGCGCGCCACAAAGGGCTGCGCCGCCAGAAATTCCACCACGCGGCGGGTGTTGGCCATGTGCCGCTCCATGCGCAGCGACAGCGTTTCCACGCCCTGCAGGATCAGCCAGGCCGTGTGTGGGCTCATGCAGGCGCCAAAGTCGCGCAGGCCTTCGCGCCGCGCGCGCAGCAGGAACGCGCCCACGGTGGACTCCTCGGTGAACACCATGTTGTGAAAGCCGTCATACGGCTGGGTCAGCTCGGTGAACCGGCCCTGCGTGGCCGGGCCTTCCCAGTCAAAGCTGCCGCCGTCCACCACGATGCCGCCAATCACCGTGCCGTGGCCGCTCAGGAACTTGGTGGCCGAGTGGTAGACCAGATCGGCGCCCAGGGCCAGCGGCTGCATCAGGTAAGGAGATGTCAGCGTCGAATCGACCAGCAACGGCACACCGGCCTCGTGCGCAATGGTGCTCACGGTGGGGATGTCCAGCACGTCCAGCCCCGGGTTGCCCACGGTTTCGCCAAACAGCAGCTTGGTGTTGGGCCGGATGGCGGCGCGCCAGCCGTCGATGTCGCCGGGCTTGACGAAGGTGGTGTCTATGCCAAAGCGGCGCAGGGTGTAGTGCAACAGGTTCTGGCTGCCGCCATACAGCGCGGTGCTGGCCACGATGTGGCTGCCCGCGCCCATCAGCGTGGCCACGGCCAGGTGCAGCGCGGCCTGGCCGCTGGCCGTGGCAATGGCGCCAATGCCGCCTTCCAGCGCGGCCACGCGCTGCTCCAGCACCGCATTGGTGGGGTTGCTGATGCGGCTGTACACATGGCCCGCGCGCTCCAGGTTGAACAGGGCGGCCGCATGGTCGCTGGATTCAAAAACGAAGGAGGTGCTCAGGTGGATGGGCACGGCGCGGGCGCCGGTGGCGGGGTCGGGCGCCGCCCCGGCGTGCAGCGCCAGGGTGTCAAAACCGGGGTCGGAATAGCCGGGCATGGGCGTTGTCTCCGTGTCACTCTGTTGTGGAAGAGGCTGGCATTGTGGGCTATATTGTTCCGACGGTCAGTCACCCGTGCCAAAGAGGAGAACACCACCATGAAAGTCAGCGACATCCTGCGCGTCAAGGGCAACACCCTGTACACCTCCACGCCTGACGAGCCGCTGGCCCGCGCGGTGGAGCTGATGGCTGAAAAGGACATTGGCTCGCTGGTGGTCATGGAGCACGGTGACCTGGTGGGCATGCTCACCTTCCGCGAGGTGATCCAGACCATCGTGCAAAACGGCGGCATCGTTGGCGGCACCCTGGTGCGCAAGGCCATGGACGACGCCCCCCTGACCTGCACGGCAGAGACCGAGCTGGACGAAGTGCGCCGCATGATGCTGGAGCGCCACGCCCGCTACATGCCGGTCATGGACAAGCGCATGCTCATGGGCGTGATCAGCCTCTATGACGTGGCCAAGGCCGTGGTGGACAGCCAGAACTTCGAGAACAAGATGCTCAAGGCCTACATCCGCGACTGGCCGTCCGAGGAAGAAGAGTCGCCCAAGCTGTAACGGCTGGCGCTGCCGCCGGCGCCGGGCCCGCTCAGATCAGCTTTTCCTCAGGCCGCGAGATTTTCTTCAGCGCCTTGTGGCGCCCGCCGTCCTGCTTGAGCGGCGTGTCGGTGTGGGCGTCGTCCCACACCGGGTCGTCCAGGCTGTCAAACACCTCGCGCAGCTTCTGGCCCCAGCTGTTGTGCAGCATGCGGTAGTAGGGGTTCTCGCTGTCGATGCAGATCACCTTGTCGCTCTCGAACCGGTTGGCCTCGTACACCACCAGGTCCAGCGGCAGGCCCACCGACAGGTTGGACTTCATGGTGGAGTCCATGGACACCAGCGCGCATTTGGCGGCTTCGTCCAGCGGGGTGTCGGGCGTGATCACGCGGTCCAGCACGGGCTTGCCGTATTTGGACTCACCCACCTGGAAGTACGGCGTCTCGGGCGTGGCCTCGATGAAATTGCCGGCCGAATAGACCTGGAACAGGCGCATGCCTTCGCCACGGATCTGCCCGCCGAAGATCAGCGACACATTGAACTCCACCCCCGCGTGCTTGAGCGCGGCGGCGTCGCGGTCATACACATGGCGCACGGCGCTGCCCAGCACGCGTGCGGCATCGAACATGCTCTTGGCGTTCCAGATGGTGATGGGTGCGTCGTGCTCGTTTTCGGCCAGCTGCTCGACCTGCAGGATCTCGCGCACCGACTGCGAAATGCCCAGGTTGCCGGCGGACAGCAGCACCATGAAGCGGTCGCCCGGCTTTTCATAAACGATCATCTTGCGGAAGGTGCTGATGTTGTCCAGCCCCGCATTGGTGCGCGAATCGGACAAAAAGACGAGTCCGGCGTTGAGTTTGATGCCGACGCAGTAAGTCATTTCTTTTCCTGTAATTTCTTCTTCAGCGCATAGAGCGCATCGAGCGCTTCACGCGGGCTCAGGGTGTCGGGGTCGATCGCCGCCAGCGCGGCTTCGGCTGGGGACGGGCCGGCGTCCGCGCTGGCGGGCGGGGGCGCAAACAAGTCTACCTGTTCACGGCTGTCGGCCTGCTGGCCCTCCAGGGCGGCCAGCGCGTGGCGCGCATGGTTGACCACCGCCGCCGGCATGCCGGCCAGCCGCGCCACCTGGATGCCGTAGCTGCGGCTGGCGGGGCCGGCCTGGATCTCGTGCAGGAACACGATGTCGCTGCCCGATTCGGCCGCGCTCACGTGCACGTTCACGGCCCCATGGTGTTTGGCCGGGAATTCGGTCAGCTCGAAATAGTGGGTTGCAAACAAGGTGAAGGCGCGCGTCCTGTCATGCAGGTGCGCGGCAATGCCGGAAGCAAGTGCCAGGCCATCGAAGGTGCTGGTGCCGCGGCCGATCTCGTCCATCAGCACCAGGGATTCGGGCGTGGCGCCATGCAGGATCTGCGCGGCCTCGGTCATCTCCAGCATGAAGGTGGACTGCGCGTTGGCCAGGTCATCGGCCGCGCCGATGCGGGTGTGGATCGCGTCCAGCGGCCCCAGGCGGCAGGCTTGCGCCGGCACATAGCTGCCGATGCTGGCCATCAGGCTGATGATGGCCACCTGGCGCATGTAGGTGCTCTTGCCGCCCATGTTGGGGCCAGTGATGACCTGCATGCGTTGCTTGGGGCCCAGCCGTGTGTCATTGGCAATGAAGCTGCCGCCACCGGTCTCAGCCAGCCGTGCCTCCACCACCGGGTGGCGGCCCTGCGTGATGTCAATGCCCGGCTCGCGGGTGAACTGCGGGCAGCACCAGCTGAGCGTGAGCGAGCGTTCGGCCAGCGCACACAGCACGTCCAGCGTTGCCACGGCGCGCGCCAGCTGCGTCAGCGCGGGGATGTGCGGCTGCAGCGCATCCAGCAGCTGTTCGTACAGCCATTTTTCGCGCGCAAGGGCCCGCTCCTGCGCGCTCAGCGCCTTGTCTTCAAAGGCCTTGAGCTCCGGGGTGATGAAGCGCTCGGCGTTTTTCAGCGTCTGGCGGCGGCGGTAGTCGGTGGGCACCTTGTCCACCTGGCCCTGGGTGACCTCGATGTAGAAGCCGTGCACCTTGTTGAACTGCACGCGCAGGTTGGCAATGCCGGTGCGGGCCTTCTCGCGGGTTTCCAGGTCCAGCAAAAACGCGTCGCAGTTGTCCTGGATGCCGCGCAGCTCGTCCAGCTCGGCGTCAAAGCCGTGGGCGACCACGCCGCCGTCGCGCACCAGCGCCGCGGGTTCTTCCAGGATGGCGCGCGCCAGCATTTCTGCGCAGCCTTGAGGCGGCTCCAGATGGGCCGCGATGGGGGCCAGCGCGCCGTCTGCCAGCCCCTGCAGCGCCTGGGCCAGCTGCTGCGCCTTGTGCAGCGACTGCTGCAGCGCCACCAGCTCGCGCGGGCGCACCTGGCGCAGCGCGATGCGGGCGGTGATGCGCTCCACGTCGCTGGTGCCCTTGAGCGCGCTGCGCAGGGTCTGCCAGGTGCCGGCGCGCAGCGTGGTGATGGCGGCCAGGCGCTGGGTGGCCTGGGTACGGTCGCGCTGCGGGGCCAGCAGCCAGCTTTTGAGCAGGCGGCTGCCCATGCCGGTCAGGCAGGTGTCCAGCAGCGAAAACAGCGTGGGCGCGTCCTCGCCGCGCAGGGTCTGCACCAGCTCCAGGTTGCGCCGGGTGGTCTGGGGCAGGTCGATCAGCTCGTCGCTGCGCTGCACGCGGATGCTGTGCAGGTGGCTCAGCGCCCGGCCCTGCGTGTGCTCGGCAAAGCCGAGCGCGGCGGCGGCTGCGGCATGGGCCTCGGGCAGGGCGTCGGCGCCCCAGGCCTGCAGGCTGGCGGCTTTCAGCTGCTCCAGCAGCTTGCGCTGGCCCAGGGCGGCGTCAAACTGCCAGTCTGGCCGCGGCGTGAGGGACAGCGACGACGACAGGCGCAATGTCTTCAGCCGCTGCTCGAACGCGGGTGTCACGCCCGCGCTGTACAGCAGCTCGCTGGGCGCGGTGCGCGCCACCCAGGCCTCCAGCTCGTCGGCGGTGCACTGGGCCAGGTGCAGCTCGCCCTGCGTCACGCTCAGCCAGGCCAGGCCCAGCGTGTTGCGCTGGCCCTGGTGCACGGCCAGCAAAAAGGATTCGGCCTTGTCATTGAGAAGCTCGGTGTCGGTCAGCGTGCCGGGCGTCACCACCCGCACCACCTTGCGTTCCACCGGCCCCTTGGCCGTGGCCACGTCGCCCACCTGTTCGCAGATGGCGACCGACTCGCCCAGCTTGATCAACCGCGCCAGGTACGTCTCTACCGAATGGAAGGGGACGCCGGCCATCACCACCGGCTCACCGGCCGACATGCCGCGCTTGGTGAGGGTGATGTCCAGCAGCCGCGCGGCCTTCTCGGCGTCGGCCCAGAACAGCTCGTAGAAATCCCCCATGCGGTAGAACAGCAGGGTGTCGGGGAAGTCCGCTTTGAGACCCAGGTACTGGGTCATCATCGGCGTGTGCGGCGGGGCTTCTGGCGTGGTCATTCGATTCCGGGGGTAGCCCGGAATTCTAGGCGGTGGCCGGATCTGCGGCCGTGGCGTCCAGCCGCAGTGTGGGCAGCTGGCGGGGGTATTCGCGCTGCATGAAGTCAATCATCGCCTCGCGTACCTTGCAGCGCAGGTCAAATGCCAGGCCAGCGGACTGCGCGGTGACCAGGATGCGCAGCTGCATGGTGCGCTCGGTGGTGTCGGTGACCTGCAGCTTCACCACACGGCCGTCCCATTCGGGCATGGTTTTCACGATGCGCTCCAGCTCGGCGCGCAGTGGCGCCAGCGGCATGGTGAAGTCCACGTTCAGGAACACGGTGCCCAGCAATGCCGAGCTGGTGCGCGTCCAGTTCTGGAACGGGTGTTCAATGAACCACTGCAGCGGGATGATCAGGCGCCGGTCGTCCCAGATGCGCAGCACCACGTAGCTGCCGGTGATTTCCTCCACCCGGCCCCATTCGTTTTCCACGATCAGCACGTCGTCAATACGGATCGGCTGCGACAGCGCGATCTGAAGCCCGGCAATGAGGTTGCTGAACACCGGCCGCGCCGCGATACCGGCCACGATGCCCACCACGCCGGCCGATGCCAGCAGGCTGGCGCCCACTTGGCGCGCGCCCGGAAACGTCATCAGCATCAGCGACACGCCCGCCAGCAGCGCAATGAACATGGCCGTGCGCGACAGCACGCGCGCCTGGGTGTGGATGCGCCGCGCCTGCAGGTTGTCGGCCACGTCAACCGGGTGTCGGGCAATCACGCCATCGGCCACGCCGCCGATGGCCGCGCTGGCCAGCCAGGTGAGCGCGGCGATCAGGGCCAGGCCGTTGAAGTGGCGGATGTTGTTGATCCAGCGCAGGTCGTCGGGCGCGGCCTGCCAGACCAGTTGCAGCGCCAGCAGCGGCAGCACCGCCCGCGCGGCGCGGCTGCACGCTTGCACCACCGTGTGCATCAATGGCGTGGGCAGAGTGATGCGCAGCAGCACCAGCCAGGCAATGCGGTGCGCGACGAGTGCGGCCAGGGCGGCTGCAAACGCCGCTAGGGCCGTGATGGCCCAGGGTGGGAATGTCGAAAAATCCACGGCAAAACCTCCTGCGGCCATCATGGCGCGCGAAGCCTTTGCCGTCTGTAGGACCGGTTGCCGAATGGCAACCGGCGGGCTCAGGACGCCTTGCGCACGCGCATGGTCTTGCGCGGGGCGGGTGGGGCCGCTGGGGCGGCCTCGGTATCGGTGGCGTCGGCGCTGTCCAGGCCGACGGTGCTGCGGGCGTACACGTCCGCCGGGTCGGCGCCCGGCGCATGGGCGGCGGCACGGGCCACGCGCATCTTGTCGTCCACGCCTGCAAACTTGGAGTATTTGGACAGGATGGGCACCAGCTGGCCGTAGATGCGCGGGTTGCCGGCCACGCATTCCTTGTGTTCCATGAATTCGGGCTCGCCGGTGAAGTTGCCGATCAGGCCACCGGCCTCGGTGACCAGCAGCGAACCCGCAGCCACGTCCCAGGGCGACAGGCCGGTTTCAAAGAAACCGTCGGTGAAGCCGGCGGCCACGTAGGCCAGGTCCAGTGCGGCGGCGCCGGGGCGGCGCAGGCCGGCGGTGCGCTGCATCACGTCGGACATCATGGCCAGGTAGTTCTGGAAGTTGTCGCCGGGGCGGAACGGAAAGCCGGTGGAGATCAGGCACTGGCGCAGGTCGGTGCGCTTGCTCACGCGGATGCGCCGTTCGTTCATGAAGGCACCGCGGCCCTTGGTGGCGGTGAACAGGTCGTTGCGCGTGGGATCGTAAATCACAGCCTGCTCGACCTTGCCCTTGACGGCCAGTGCAATGCTCACGCAATAGACCGGAAAGCCGTGGATGAAATTGGTGGTGCCGTCCAGCGGGTCGATGATCCAGATGTGGTCTGAATCCTTGTTGCCGTGCTCGCTGCCCGATTCCTCGGCCAGGATGCCGTGCCCCGGGTACGCGGTGAGCAGTGTTTCGATGATGGCGGCTTCACTGGCGTGGTCGACTTCGGTGACGAAGTCATTGACCTGCTTTTGTGAAATGCGCACGGCTTCAACGTCCAGCGCGGCGCGGTTGATGATGGCGCCGGCGGCGCGTGCGGCCTTGATGGCCACGTTGAGCATGGGGTGCAGGTTGGGGGACGACATGAATTGTTCAGAAGAGCTGCGGGGCCGCTCCGGCGATGCGGGGGCGCGAATGGGCCATATTTTCCCACGAAACCCGGCGGACGTCCGTAGTGCTCCCTCTCCCGCTGGGAGAGGGCATCTTTTGTGGTAAAGCTGGCGCGCTCGCCAACCAAGGTTGAGTGGCGCCAGCTTGGCCGCGACGCGCGCCCTCACCCCAGCCCTCTCCCAGTGGGAGAGGGAGCAATACCTGGCCCAGCACGAATGGGGTGGCCAATGGGGCGACAATCCACCCCCATGCAGCCCCGCGGTTCCACCCGTTTCATCCTCATCAACACCAGCCATGCCGGTAATGTGGGCGCCGCCGCGCGGGCCATGAAGGTCATGGGTTTTGACGACCTGGTGCTGGTGGCCCCGCGCTGGGACAACGTGTTGCGCCGGGAGGAAACCATCCAGCGCGCCAGCGGGGCGCTGGATGTGCTGCACAACGCGCGCATCGTGGCCACGCTGGATGAAGCGCTGGACGGCGTGACGCACCTGTGCGCCACCGCCATGACGCCGCGCGACTTCGGTCCGCCCACGCTGGCGCCGCGTGAGCATTTCGCGGCGCTGGCACCGCAGGGCCACAGCGTGGCTTTCCTGTTCGGCTCCGAGCGTTTTGGCATGGCCAATGACGATGTGTACCGCTGCCATACCTGCCTGAGCATTCCCACCAACCCGGCGTTCGGCTCGCTGAATCTGGGCGCGGCAATCCAGGTGATCGCCTACGAATGGCGCATGGCGCTGGGCGGGTTTGCCGTGCAGCCGTCTACCGCGGAGCCGGTGTTTGCCGATGCCAAGGCCGTGGCCGGCCTGCTGGACCACTGGGAGCGGTCGCTGGTGGACATCGGCTTTCTGGACCCGGCCGCGCCAAAGAAGCTCATGCCGCGCCTTAATCAGCTTTTCAACCGCGCGCAGGTCACGCAGGAGGAAGTCCACATTCTTCGTGGTGTTGCCAAGGCGATGGCCGAAGCAGCCGCCAGAGGCAAGCGATAGACTGTCCGGCCAGAACGATATAACCCAAACTCATGCTTGCCCGCATCCGCTCCGACATCCAGTGCATCCTCGACCGCGATCCTGCCGCGCGCAGCACGTGGGAGGTGGTGACCTGTTATCCGGGCCTGCATGCGATCTGGCTGCACCGCCCCGCCCACTGGTGCTGGACGAATGGCCTCAAGTGGCCCGGCCGTTTCATCTCGCATGTGGCGCGCTGGCTCACGGGCATCGAGATCCACCCTGGCGCAAAGATCGGCGAGCGCGTGTTCTTTGACCACGCCATGGGCGTGGTGGTGGGCGAGACCGCCGAGATTGGCGACGGTTGCACCATCTACCAGGGCGTGACGCTGGGCGGCACCTCGCTGTACAAGGGCGAAAAGCGCCATCCCACGCTGGGCCGCAACGTGGTGGTCAGCGCCGGTGCCAAGGTGCTGGGCGGCTTTGTGGTGGGCGACGGCGCCAAGATCGGCAGCAATGCCGTGGTCATCAAGCCCGTGCCCGCGGGCGCCACGGCGGTGGGCATTCCGGCGCGCATCATCCCTTCCAAGGAGGGCACCAGCGCCGACGTGACCACGCACGAGAAAAAGTTCGAGGCCTACGGCATCACGCTGGAAGACGACCCGCTGAGCCAGGCCATGAAGGGCCTGATCGACAACGCGGCCGGCCAGGAGCACCAGATTGCCCTGCTGTGGCAGGCGATTGAAAAGCTGTCGGCCGCGCGCGATTCGCGCGAGGCAGGTGACTGCGTGCCCGACGATGCGGCCCGCAAGGAATGCTTTGAGGCCGAGAAGCTGAACCAGCTCGTGGGCAAGTAGGCCCGCGAAAACTGCGTTACAGCCGGATCATGCCGCTGTCGGGCGGCGGCGCGGCCTTGGGTGCGGCGCTGGCGGCGGCAGCAGCCTTCAGCTGGCCCAGCTCCGTTTGCAGCGTGTGGTTGACGCGGTCGGCCTGGCGCAGCTTCTTGGTGATGGTGCGCAGCCGCGCGGTCAGGCGGGCCAGCAGGGTGGCCAGCAGCTTGTTGGCCTGCTGCGGGCTGGCGCGTGACAGCTCGGCCAGGGCGTCGCGCGACAGCAGCGCGGCGTCCACGTCGGTGGAGGCCTTGCAGGTGGCCGAGCGCGGCTCGCCGTCAAACAGGCCCATTTCGCCCAGCACGCTGCCCGGTCCCACCACGCCCAGCAGGGTGGAATCCGCCCGCGACAGGCCCTCGTTTTCCACCACCACCTCGCCGCGCAGCACCAGCACCAGGAAGCTGGTGTTGGAGGCGCCTTCCTGGATGATCACGTCGCCCGCCTTGAAGCGGTGCAGGCTCATGAGCCGCACCACGGCCAGCGCGGTGTCGGCATCCAGCTCGACCAGCGCGGACTTTGACGCCAGCAGCGCGGCGACGTCCTTGCGGTCCCAGGAGCGCTTTTCGGTGACGAAGGGTTCCATGCAAACTCCCGCAGATGTCTGGCTCAGGCCTGGCCGCCGATATCCACGTCCACCGCCGGCTTGCCGGCGCGCAGCGTGGCCAGTTCGTCCTGCAGCGACAGGTTCAGCGCCGTCAGGGACTTGACCTTGAGATTGGTGGCGCGCAGCCGCTCGGCCACGCGGGCCATGATGGCGCCCATCAGTGCGCAGGCCACCGCAGGCACGGTTTCGATCAGGCGGGCCATGGCGGGGCGGTCCAGCACGGCGATGTCCATGTCGGTGATGGCGGTGACGGTGGCCGAGCGCGGTTTGCCGTCCAGCACGCCCAGCTCGCCAAAGAGGCTGCCGCTGGTCAGCATGCTGAGCACCATGGAGTCATGCAGCGGGCCGCTCATTTCGTTTTCGACCACGGCCTCGCCCTGCAGCACCAGCGCCATGTAGCCGGTGCTGGTCACGCCCTCATGGATGAGCACGGTGCCGGCCTTGATGCGCTGGGGCGTGAGCAGGCGCACGATCTGCAATGCGGCCTCCAGGTTGAGCTCGGTCAGCGCGGTGCGCGAGATCAGCAGCTCGGCCACCTCGGAGCGGCTCCAGGCGCGCTTTTCAGTGATGATGGATTCCATGTGCGCGCTCCTGGGTGCTGGCGGTCAGGGGGTCAGCGGGCGGCCAGCGGCACCAGCGGGAAACTGTTGTCAAACACGGTTTCCCCCCAGTTGGCTGACAGGTCCATGCGGTATTCGGCGGCGTCCAGCGTCTTGCCGTCGGGCAGCAGCGGGCGCAGGCGCAGGTAATAGATGCCGGGCTTGAGCGCACCCAGCAGCACGCTGGGCGCAGCGGCGTCCAGGCGCTGCAGCACATTGGCAAACGCGCTGTCGCTGGCCAGCTCCAGGCTGAAGCGCGGGGTGGGCAGCGGGCGGCCGTTGTCCAGCAGCGCCGTCCACGCCAGCGTGTTCTGCCCGTCGCGCAGGCTCAGGGTGGAGCTGGTCAGGCGCCAGCGCACCGGCTCCTTGATGGCCACCAGCTTCACCGAATCAAAGCCCTCGATGCCCTGGGCATCGATGCCGCGCACCCGGGTGTACCAGCTGGCGTTGTCCAGCTGGCCCAGGTCCACGCTGGCCGTGGTGACTTTCAGGTCGCGCACGATGCGGTCGAACCGGTCGTCGCTGGCCACCTGCACGCGAAAGGCGCTGGCGCCCGCCAGCACCGGCATGGGCAGCAGCGCCTGGGGCTTGTTCAGCTCGGCCGGCAGGGCCGACAGGTCCGGCGCGGGCAATAGCTTGACCACGCGCACTTCGCGCTCGGCCGGGTTGATGAGCGCGCCGGTGCCGCCGGGCAGGTCGGCCCCGCTTTGCTGCGCCGGGTTGTCGGCGCGCACCTGGCCCTCGACGACTTCGGTGCGGGCATTGCGTGTCGCCGGATCTTCATAGGCCACGCGGAACTGCGTGCCGCGCACGCCCACCAGCGAGGTGGGCGTTTCAATCTGCAGCGGCGTGGCGCGCCGCTCGATGCGGGCAGCCAGCGTGTCCAGCGCGCCCTGGGTCAGTCGGATCAGGCCCGAGAACCAGGTGGTGGAGCCGCTGGCCGAGGCATCGCGCATGGTGTAGTCGCGGTTGCTCACCACGTCGGCCAGCGTCTGCGGCAGCAGCTTGACCTGGGTGCCGTCACCCAGCTCCACCACGGCCGAGCTGTTGGCGCCGGTGGCAAGCCGCGCGCCTTCGGGCACGGTCATGCCCACGGTGGCTACGGCGCCGCCCAGGCGCACGTCACCGGCCACGCTGACCACGCGGGCCTGCGCAGGCTGGTACTTCAGCAGCCGCAGCGGGATGTTCAGCCGCTGGCCAGGCTTGATGAAGTTGGGGTCCTTCATCTGGTTGAATTTCGCCACCTCGCCCCAGGCGCCGGGCGTGACCAGCAGGTCGCGCGACAGGCGGATCAGCTTGTCGGACGGCTTGACGGTGTAGGGCAGGCTGGGTTCGGGGACGGCAGCCGGAGCAGGGGTGGCGGGGGCCTGCGCCAGCGCGGCGGCAGCAAAAAAGGTCAGCAGTGCGGCGGCTGGCGCGAATCTCATGCGGGCTCCTGGGGCCGGATGGTGCCGGTGGTGCGAATGGCGGATTTGGGGCGAAACGCCTTGCAGACCTCGTCGCGGGTTTCGATGTACGGCCCGCCGATCAGGTCGATGCAATACGGCACGGCCGCAAAAATGCCGGCCGCCAGCGTCTGCCCATCGGCCGATTTGAGCCCTTCCAGGGTTTCCTGGATAGCCTTGGGTTGGCCCGGCAGGTTGATGATGAGGCTTTTGTCACGGATGACGGCGCATTGGCGCGACAGGATGGCCGTGGGCACGAAGCGCAGGCTGATCTGGCGCATCTGCTCGCCAAAGCCGGGCATTTCCCGGTGGGCCACGGCCAGCGTGGCTTCGGGCGTCACGTCGCGCGGCGCCGGGCCGGTGCCGCCGGTGGTCAGCACCAGCGCGCAGCCCGCGTCCACCAGCCCGATCAGCGTCTGGCTGATGAGCGCCTGTTCGTCGGGGATCAGCCGTGCGTCGAATGTGATGGGGTTGCGCAGCGCGCTGGTCAGCCAGCCCTGCAGCGCGGGCAGGCCCTTGTCTTCATAGACGCCGCTTGCGGCACGGTCGCTGATGGAGACGATGCCGATGCGCACCGGGTCCAGCTCATTCATCGCCGGCCTCCATCTGCTCGCGCACCAGCTGGAAAATCTCGCGGTAGGCGCGGCCACGGCGCGGCGCCAGGCCTTGCGAGATGGACGTTTTGTCGGGCTGGGCATCCTTGCGGGCCTGGCGGGCCAGCGCGCGCAGTTGCTGCGAATCAGTGCCGGGGTACAGCGTGAGCCATTCACCGATGGCGTCGTCGTCCGCGATCAGGCGGTCGCGCCACTGCTCGGCCTGGTGCAGCGCCAACGTGGTCTGGGCCGAACCGCGCTGCTGCTCGTCCAGCGCGGCGCGCACGGCGTCCAGCGTGGCTTCGTCCAGCCCGCGCATGAGCTTGCCCACATACTGCATCTGGCGGCGCTTGCCCTCGAAGTTGGTGATGCGCCGGGCCTCGGCCAGCGCGTCGGTGAGCTTTTCAGGCAGGGCCAGGCGCTCCAGCAGGTCGGCGCGCAGCGTCAGCAGCGCTTCGCCGAGCTTTTGCAGCGCGGTACTCTCGCGTTTGAGGTCGGTGCGGCTGGCTTCGGTCGTGCCCTTGAGCTCGGCCTTGAGCTCCAGGTCAAGTTCACTGCCTTCGGCAACGAACTGCCCGCGGACGAAATAGCCTTTTTTGGGTTTGCGTGACATGGTGGGGGTATGTGTGAGTGTGGCCTGCCAGGTGCACAGCGGCAAGTATCATAGCCGTCGCTATGAATACACCCGCTTCCCGAGCCGACAGTGGCTTTGCCTACACCCGCGCGCAGTTTGAAACCCTGGTGGACCAGGCCTTGGCCCATGCCAAAAAGCTGGGCGCTACCGACGCCGGGGCCGAAGCGTCCGAGGGCTGCGGCCTGAGCGTGTCGGTGCGCAAGGGCGAACTGGAAACCGTGGAGCGCAACCGTGACAAGTCGCTGGGCGTGACGGTGTACGTGGGCCACCGCCGGGGCAATGCCAGCACGTCGGACTTTTCCCCCGCTGCCATTGAGCAGACAGTGCAGGCGGCCTTTGACATTGCCCGCTTCACCGCCGAAGACCCGGTGGCCGGCCTGCCTGACGCGGCCGACATTGCCCAGGCTGCCGACCAGCCCGACCTGGACCTGTTCCACCCCTGGGCCGTGACCAGCGAAGAGGCCGCCCGCCTGGCGCTGGAATGCGAAGAGGCCGCCCTGAAGACCGACCGGCGCATCACCAACAGCGAAGGCGCGGGCGTATCGGCCCAGCAAAGCCATTTCTTCAGCGCGCACACACGCGGTTTCCGTGGTGGCTATGCCAGCTCGCGGCACAGCATTTCGGTGGCGCCGATCGCCGGGCGCGGCGATGGCATGCAGCGCGACGCCTGGTACAGCTCCATGCGCAGCGCGAGCGAGCTGGCCAGCGCGCAGGCCGTGGGCCGCTACGCCGCCGAGCGCGCCCTGAGCCGCCTGAAGTCGCGCAAGATCGCCACCACGCAATGCCCGGTGCTGTTTGAATCGCCGCTGGCCGCCGGCCTGCTGGGCGGGTTTGTGCAGGCCGTCAGCGGCGGGGCGCTGTACCGCAAGAGCACATTCCTGCTCGATTCGCTGGGCAAACCGGTATTCCCGAAGCACATCGACATCACCGAAGACCCACACGTGCTGCGCGGCAAGGGCAGCGCGCCGTTTGACGAAGAGGGCGTGCGCACCCGCTCGCGCAAGGTGGTGGACGCGGGGCGCGTGGAAGGCTACTTCCTGAGCACCTACTCGGCCCGCAAGCTGGGCATGAAGACCACGGGCAACGCCGGTGGCTCGCACAACCTGGTGCTGCGCTCGCGCCTGACGCGCCCGGGCGATGACCTGGACGCCATGCTGCAAAAGCTGGGCACGGGCCTGTTCGTGATCGAGCTGATGGGCCAGGGCGTGAATTACGTGACGGGCGATTATTCACGCGGGGCCAGCGGCTTCTGGGTGGAAAACGGCCGCATTGCCTATCCGGTGCAGGAGATCACCATCGCCGGCAACCTCAAGGACATGCTCAAGGGCATCGAAGCCGTGGGCGCCGACGCCTACAACTACGGCGCCAAGACCGTGGGCTCGGTCCTGGTCAACCGCATGAAGGTTGCTGGAAGCTGAGCCCACCCCCGAGCCGCCTTCGGCGTCTCCCCCTCAAGGGGGCGCCACCAGCGGCCCGGCATAGCCGGTTCCGCGGCGGCACTGGAATCAGCCCGCGAGGGCTGCCTTGACTGCGGCAGAGACCTGGCCCATGTCGGCCTTGCCGGCCAGCTTGGCTTTGACGGCGCCCATGACTTTGCCCATGTCGCCGGGGCCCGCACTGCGACCCAGTTCTGCGCCGAGTTCGGCCACGATGGCCTTCACTTCGGCGGCCACCTCGTCAGCCGACAGGCGCGCGGGCAGGTAAACCTGCAGCACCTTCACCTCGGCGATTTCCTTGTCGGCCAGGTCCTGGCGGCCGGCCTTCTCGAAGGCGTCGATGCTGTCCTTGCGCTGCTTGAGCATCTTGTCCACGATGGCGATCACGGCGGCGTCGTCCAGCTCGATGCGCTCGTCCACTTCCTTTTGCTTCATGGCCGCCGTCAGCAGGCGGATGGTGCCCAGGCGTTCGCTGTCCTTGGCGCGCATGGCAGCCTTCATGTCGTCGGTGATCTGGTCTTTGAGGCTCATGGGGTCTCCAGTGATCGGGAATGAAAAAAGCCTGCTTGAGCGTCCCCAGGCAGGCTTTTTGGTTGCCGCGAGGGCAGTGTTCTTAGTAGAGCTTCTTCGGAAGCTGCATGCTGCGAACGCGCTTGTAGTGGCGCTTGACGGCGGCGGCCTTCTTGCGCTTGCGCTCGGCGGTCGGCTTTTCATAGAACTCGCGGGCGCGCAAGTCGGTCAGCAGACCCAGCTTTTCAATGGTGCGCTTGAAGCGGCGCAGCGCGACGTCAAACGGCTCGTTTTCTTTAACGCGGATGGTGGTCATTTAGCGAATGAATTCCAGATTTGTGCGGCCAGAGGGGTCAAGGGAAGATCAGCCCCTGCTCCGTAACCGCTGAAGTCCCCCACTCAATGGTGATCAGGCCGTGGGGGTTTGCCAGCAAAGCCTTGAATTATAACGCTTTTTCTGCACCGTTCAAGCTGCTGGCGTGGCCGGCCCGGGCAGGGCCATGGCGCAGGCATGGCCGCTGGCCCAGGCCCACTGGAAGTTGTAGCCCCCCAGCCAACCGGTGACGTCCACCACCTCGCCCACGAAATACAGCCCCGGCTGGCGCGATTCCAGGGTCTGGGACGACAGTTCCCGCGTATCCACCCCGCCGGCCGTGACCTCGGCCTTGCGGTAGCCCTCGGAGCCCGACGGCAGCAGTTCCCAGCGCTCCAGCCGGGCCGCCAGTGCGGCCAGCGCCTTGTCGGTGGCCTCATTCACGGGGCGCTGCCAGGCCACGTCCTGGCCGGCCCAGGCGTCGGCCAGGCGCGACGGCACCAGCGTGGCCAGCTCGTTGGCCACCAGCTTGCGCGACGACGCCTTGGCCCGTGCCAGCGCGGCGCCCAGGTCCACACCGGGCGCCAGGTTGACCCACAGCGGGGTGCCCGGCTGCCAGTAGCTGGAGATCTGCAGCACCGCCGGGCCGCTCAGGCCGCGGTGGGTGAACAGCAGATCCTCGTCAAAGGCCATGCGGGCCTTTTTGGTGCCGGTTTCAATCTGCACCGGCAGGGCCAGCCCTGCCAGCTGGGCATAGGGGGCCCAGGCCTGGCCGTCGAAGGTCAGCGGCACCAGGGCCGGGCGGGGCTCCACCAGCTTCAGGCCGAACTGCCTGGCGATCCGGTAGCCAAAATCCGTCGCGCCGATCTTGGGGATGGACAGGCCGCCGGTGGCCACCACCACGCTGCGTGCGGTCACTGTGCCCTGTGCGGTGTCGATTTCATAGCCCTGCGCGGTGTGGCGGATGGCCTGCACGCCGCAGGGCTGCCAGCGCGTGACGCCGCCCGCCTCGCATTCGCGCAGCAGCATCTGGATCAGGTCTTCGGCCGAGCGGTCGCAAAACAGCTGGCCCTTGTGCTTTTCATGAAAGGCGATGCCATGGCGCTGCACCAGCGCGATGAACTGCTGCGGTGTGTAGCGCGAAAGGGCCGAGCGGCAGAAGTTGGGGTTGTCGCTGATGAAGTGGCGCTGCGGCGCGCGCGGGTCCAGGTCGCGGTTGGTGAAGTTGGCCCGGCCCCCGCCCGAGATGCGGATTTTCTCGGCCACCTTCTCGCTGTGGTCCAGCACCAGCACCTTCAGCCCGCGCTGGCCAGCGATGCCCGCGCAGAACAGGCCGGCGGCGCCGGCGCCGATGATGACGGTGTCAAACGATTGCATGGGCCGCAGTGTATGCGGCGGGTGGCGGCGGTTCAGGCGGCGCGAAAGAGCTGCGGAGCCTGGGCCGCCGCCAGGCCGCTGATCACATCGCCCACGACGATGACGGACGGGCTGGCCAGCTGCTCGCGTTCGATGGTGGCGTGCAGCTGTCCCAGGGTGGTGACTGCGTGGCGCTGGGTGGGCAGGCTGGCGTGCTGGATGACCGCCACCGGTGTGGCGGCGTCCAGGCCGCTCAGCAGTTCGTCCTGAATGCGCCGGGCGCCGCTCACGCCCATGTAGATCACCAGCGTGAGCCTGGCGTCGCGCGCGGTGGCGGCCAGCGAGCGCCAGTCAGTGCCTTCGTCGCCGGGCTTGGCGTGGCCAGTGACGAACACCACGCCGTGCGCATGTTCGCGGTGCGTCAGCGGCACGCCCAGCGATGTGACGGCGGCCAGGCCCGAGGTGATGCCGTTGACCACCTCCACCTGGATGCCGGCGGCGCGCAGGTGCTCCACCTCTTCGCCGCCGCGGCCAAAGATGAACGGATCGCCGCCCTTGAGGCGCACCACGGTTTCACCTTCGCGCGCGGCCATGACCATGAGCTTTTCGATGAAGGCCTGCGGCGTGCTCTTGCAGCCGCCGCGCTTGCCCACATGCACCACGCGCGCAGCCGGCCGCGCAAACGCCACGATGGCGTCGCTCACCAGGTCGTCCACCAGCAGCACCGTGGCCGCCTCGATGGCGCGCAGGGCCTTGAGCGTCAGCAGTTCCGGATCGCCGGGGCCGGCGCCTACGAGGGTGACTTTGCCGTGGGTGTTCATGATGCGTTTTCGTGTTGCAAGGCCAATTGCAAGATATGTTCCACCTGCTGTTCGATGGAGGCGGGCACGGGTTTGTTGCCAGCCACCACATCGCGGATGTAAGCAGCTGTTGCCGGTGCGCCGATGTCCGCAGGCAGGTCGGGCAGGTCTTTCAGCGTGCCCTTCTGGCCGGCCTGCAGCGCGATGCGCTGCCCGGCGATGAAGCCGTCCATCTGCGGCTGGCGGCGCGGGTCCGCGACCACTTCGCCCTCGGTGCCGCGCAGCAGCAGCGCCGTGCTGCCCATCAGCTCGTACACCCCGGCCATGGACACCGCGTATTCAGGGTGCGTGTAGCTGCCCACGATCACGGCCGGGCCGGCGCAGGGGTTCATCAGCTTGACCAGGCTGTGCGCCGGGTTGCGCAGGCCCACCACGCGGCGCACGTCCAGCAGGTTTTTCAGCGCGGGGCTGAGCGTGCCGGTGGCGATATGGGCCAGCTCGCCACAGGCCACGCGGGCGGGTTGGGCCAGCGGGGTCATGCCCAAAGCGCCCAGCACATCCGCTGCGAGTACCCGGGTGGATTCCGTGGCGCTGCCGTGAATCAGCACCGGCAGGCCACGCCGTGCCAGCAGCAGGCCCAGGAGCGGCGTCAGCACTGGCAGCTTGCGCGCGCCGTTGTAGCTGGGCAGCACCACCAGGGGCTTGTCGCTGGCGGGCAAACGGTTCAGCCGGGCGTGGGTTGCGTCCAGGAAGCCGGCCATTTCTTCGGGCGTTTCACCCTTGATGCGCATGGCCAGGCAAAAGGCGCCAATTTCCAGGTCACTCACCTGGCCGTCCAGCACCTGGCCCAGCAGGTCAGCGGCCTGTTCACGCGTGAGCGACCGCGCGCCCTGCTTGCCGCGGCCGATTTCCTTGATGTACTGGCTGATACCCATGCTGGGGGTGATTGTCCGGCAAGCCTGATGACTTGGCGCTATATGGCGAATGAGAGGGGGCGGGGCACGGCTTGCATGTCATGCCGCCTGCTTGAGGGGAATGACGGCTTTCACCATGCGTTTGAGCTCTGGCACACAGCTGCCGCAGTTGGTGCCGCATTTCAGGGCGCCCTGCAGTGCGGCCAGGCGTTCGTCGTCCGTGCCGCTGCAACCCGCCAGGTAGCCGTCGATGGCAGGGGCGGTTACGTTGAAACAGGTGCACACCTGCTTGCCGCGTGACTGCACGGCCACCGGCGCCTTGGCGCCCGGCACCAGCAGCAGTCGGCCGTAGGCCTGCGCGGGCAGTTCCTCCTGCAGCAGCGTCTTGACCCAGGCTTGCGCGCTCGTGTCACCAGCCAGCACAAAGGCTTCCAGCGTCGCCTGGTCGCCGTTGCGCGCCAGCCGCATCGCCCGGCGCTGGCCCTTCTTGCGGTCGGCATAGCGCAGCGTGTCGGCGGCGTCCAGGCCCAAGAGCGCTTCCATGCGCACCAGCACCTCGTCGGCCGGCGCCTCGTAGGCGGCGGCACGAAACAGCACGCCGGTGCGTTCGCGGCCACCCGCGCCCGCCAGCGGCGCATGGCTGGAAAACGGCACGCAGCTGGCAAACGGGAACGATGCCATCAGCGGCTTGAGCGCCCCGCGCGCGGCGAGCGCTTCGCCCTCGGGCAGCCAGGCCACGCCCAGCAGCGACCAGGGCAGCTCGGCCTTCAGCACCTTCACGGCGGCATGCTTGAGTTCCGGCTGTTTGGACGTGGGGCAAAACGCAGGCGATGTCAGCGCATTGACGCCAGCCAGCCGCTCGCCGGTGCTGGTCACGCCGCCCAGGAATTCCGGGCCCCAGTGCATGGCCATGAAGGCCTGGCTCATGCCCACATCAGTGCTGGCCTGCACCGGCACCACGATGGAACCGCGCCGGCTGGTCACATGCACCAGGTCGCCTTCGGCCAGCAGGCGGCGCGCCATGTCCTGCGGATTCATCTGGATGGCGGGCTCGGCCACATGGCCGAACAGGCGGCCCAGCGTGCCGGTGCGGCTCATGCCGTGCCATTGGTCGCGCAGGCGCCCGGTGGTCAGGCTGAACGGGTAGCGCGCGTCGCGCGGCTCGGCCACGGGCTGGTAGGCGGTGTTGGCAAAGCGGGCGCGGCCGTCGGGCGTGGGAAATACGCCGTCTTCGTAGAGGCGCTCGCGGCCTGTCGCTTCGCCTTCTCGCAGCGGCCATTGTTGCGGCGCGGCGTCCAGCAGGGCGTAACTCATGCCGGTGATGTCCAGGTCGCGCCCGCGGGTGGATTCGCGGTGTTCGTTCCACACGGCCTCGGGCCCGGCGTCGTCCAGCGGGTAGGGGAACAGCGTTGGCTGGCCGGGGCGCAGCTGGGCTTCGAGCCGCTGCGCGAATTCGGTGGCGATGGCCCAGTCATGGCGCGTGCTGCCCGGCGCGGCCACGGCCGGGCGTACGCGGCTGATGCGCCGTTCGCTGTTGGTCACGGTGCCGGTCTTCTCGCCCCAGGTGGTGGCGGGCAGCAGCAGGTCGGCAAATTCACAGGTGGCGGTGGTGGCAAAGGCTTCCTGCACCACCACGAATTCAGCGCGCTGCAAGGCCCGGCGCACCGTGGCCTGGTCGGGCATGGACTGCGCCGGGTTGGTGCAGGCAATCCACAGCGCGCGGATCTCGCCGTCAGCGGCGGCCTCGAACATTTCCACCGCTGTCTTGCCCGGCGTGCCAGGCACCGACGGCACGCCCCACAGGGCCGCTACTTCGGCGCGGTGGGCCGCGTTGGCCATGTCGCGGTGGGCCGACAGCAGGTTGGCCAGGCCACCCACTTCGCGTCCGCCCATGGCATTGGGCTGGCCGGTCAACGAAAACGGCCCCGCGCCAGGCCGCCCGATCTGGCCGGTGGCCAGGTGCAAATTGATCAGCGCCGCGTTCTTGGCCGTGCCGCTGCTGGACTGGTTCAGGCCCTGGCAGTACAGGCTCAGCGTCGCGGGTGATGTGGCAAACAGCCGCGCGGCGGTGAACAGGTCTTCCTTCTTCAGCCCGCAGGTCTGCGCCACCACATCGGGCGTGCAGTCGCGCACCGTGGCTTTCAGCGCGTCAAATCCGGTGGTGTGCTGCGCGATGTAGCGCGCGTCGGTCCAGCCTTCCCACAGCATGATGTGCAGCAGGCCGTTGAACAGCATCACGTCGGTGCCCGGCTGCAGCGCCAGGTGCAGGTCGGACAGGCCCACCGTGTCGGTGCGTCGCGGGTCGGCCACCACGATCTTCATGGCCGGGTTGGCGGCTTTCGCGTCCTCGACGCGGCGAAACAGAACCGGGTGGGCCCAGGCCGTGTTGCTGCCCGCGATGAACAGGCACTGCGCATGGTTCACGTCGTCATAGCAGGCCGGCGGGGCGTCGGCGCCCAGCGTCTGCTTGTAGCCAGCCACCGCGCTGCTCATGCACAGGCGTGAATTGGTGTCCACGTTGTTGGTGCCGATCAGCCCCTTGGCCAGCTTGTTGAAAACATAGTAGTCCTCGGTCAGCAATTGCCCGCTGATGTAAAAGCCCACCGCGTTGGGGCCGTGGGTACCGATGACACGGGCGAACTGCGTGGCGGCCAGGTCCAGCGCGCTGTCCCAGCTGATGCGGTGGGGGGAGGCGCCGCGGGTTTCGCGGCGCAGCGGGTGCAGCAGCCGCGTCTGGCGCGTGACGGGCGCGGTGGCCGTCAGGTGCAGGCTGCTACCCTTGCTGCACAGCCGCCCGAAGTTGGCGGGGTGGTCCGGGTCGCCGCGCACACCGGTGATCTGGTCGCCTTGCGATTCGATGATCACCCCGCAACCCACGCCGCAGTAGGGGCAGGTGGAGCGGGTTTCGCGCGGGGTCATGCGGCTGCCGCGTCCTCAATCGCCAGGGTGTTCAGCTCGTTCAGGTCCAGCGACACCTGGCCGTCTTCCACCTTAACGGCAAAGCGGGGCGTGCAGCCTTCGTCCGGCGCCTTGGCGCAACCGTCGTTCAGGCCGATGCTCCAGTTGTGCAGCGGGCAGGCGACCGACTCGCCGTACACAATGCCCTGGCTCAGCGGCCCGCCTTTGTGCGGGCAGCGGTCCAGCAGCGCAAAGACCTTGTCCTCGCTGTTGCGGAACACCGCCACCTCGGCCCCTGTTTCGCGCACCACGCGCCGCGCGCCCAGAACCGGGATGTCTTCCACGCGGCAGATCACTTTCCACTCGTTGGTGTTGCTCATGGCTGTCTCCTCAGGCCACCGTCAGCGGGGCGAACTGGCGGGTGTCCACGGCCGCCTTGTCAAATTCAAACCAGGGATCGGGCTCGCCATCCAGCGCGAACTGCAGCTGTTCCCACAGCGCGCGGCGCCCCTCGTGGTCTTCCAGGATGCGCTTTTTCACGTAGTCCAGGCCGACGCGGTTGACGTAGTGCACGGTGCGCTCCAGGTACCAGCCTTCCTGGCGGTACAGCTCGCAGAAGGCGCCGGTGTACTCCAGCACCTCGGCGGCGGTCTTGAGCTTGACGAGGAAGTGCGCCACCTCGGTCTTGATGCCGCCGTTGCCGGCGATGTACATCTCCCAGCCGCTGTCCACGCCGATGATGCCCACGTCCTTGATGCCCGATTCGGCGCAATTGCGCGGGCAGCCCGACACGGCGAACTTCACCTTGTGCGGCGCATACATGCGCCACATGGCGCGCTCCAGGTCCTTGCCCATCTGGGTGCTGTCCTGGGTGCCCATGCGGCACCATTCGCTGCCCACGCAGGTCTTCACCGTGCGCAGTGCCTTCGCATAGGCATGTCCGCTGGGCATGCCTATGTCCTTCCAGACGTTCTGCAGGTCTTCCTTCTTCACGCCCAGCAGGTCGATGCGCTGGCCGCCGGTGACCTTGACGGTGGGGATCTTGTATTTGTCCACCGCATCGGCAATGCGGCGCAGCTCGTCGGCCGTGGTCTCACCGCCCCACATGCGCGGGATCACGCTGTAGGTGCCGTCCTTCTGGATGTTGGCGTGGCTGCGCTCGTTGATGAAGCGGCTTTGCGGGTCGTCCCTGGCCTCCTTGGGCCAGGTGCTGATGAGGTAGTAGTTGACGGCCGGGCGGCACGATGAGCAGCCGTTGGGCGTCTTCCATTCCATGAACTTGAAGACGTCCGAGATGGTCAGCAGCTTGCTGTTGCGGATCGCATCGCGCACGGCCTGGTGCCCATGGTCGGTGCAGCCGCACATGGCCTTGAGCTTCGGGGTGGCCGAATAGTCGCCGCCGGCGGTGAACATCAGGATCTGTTCCACCAGCCCGGTGCAGGAGCCACACGACGCGCTGGCCTTGGTGTGCTTGCGCACCTCGTCCAGCGTGAACAGGCCCTTTTCCTTGATGGCCCTGCAGATGGTGCCCTTGTTCACGCCGTTGCAGCCGCAGACCTCGGCATCGTCGGGCATGGTGGCGGCCTTGCTGTGGCCTTCATGGCCCGCATCGCCGATGTTCGATTCGCCGAACATCAGCTTGTCGCGGATGTCGCTCACGCTGCGGCCATCGCGCAGCAGCTTGAAGTACCAGCTGCCGTCCACCGTGTCACCGTACAGGCAGGCGCCCACCAGCTTGTCACCCTTGAGCACCAGCTTCTTGTACACGCCGCCTGCGGGATCGCTCATGACGATTTCCTCGGTGCCCTCGGCGCCCATGAACTCGCCGGCGCTGAACAGGTCAATGCCGGTGACCTTGAGCTTGGTGGACGTGAGCGAGCCGCTGTAGCGGCCAATGCCGAACTGCGCCAGGTGGTTGGCCGCCACCTTGGCCTGCTCGAACAGCGGCGCCACCAGGCCATAGGCAATGCCGCGGTGCGCGGCGCATTCGCCCACGCTGTAAATGCGCGCGTCGGTCACGGTCTGCATGGTGTCGGTGACCACGATGCCGCGGTTGCAGTGCAGGCGCATGCTCTCGGCCAGCGCGGTGTTGGGGCGGATGCCCACGGCCATGACGACCAGGTCGGTTTCGACTTCGGTCCCGTCCTTGAATCTGATCGACTTGACCCGGCCCGCTTCGTTGCCGGTCAGTTCTTGTGTCTGTGCGCCGATCAGGAACTTGAGGCCCCGGTCTTCCAGCGACTTCTGCAGCAGCTTGCCGGCCACGTCGTCCAGCTGGCGCTCCATCAGCCACGGCATCACATGCACCACCGTCACGTCCATGCCGCGCAGCATCAGGCCGTTGGCGGCCTCCAGGCCCAGCAGGCCGCCGCCGATGACCACCGCCTTTTTGTATTTCTGCGACGCCTCGATCATGGCGTTGGTGTCGGCAATGTCGCGGTAGGCGATCACGCCCTGCAGGTCCTTGCCCGGCACCGGCAGGATGAACGGGCTGGAGCCGGTGCACATCAGCAGGCGGTCGTATTCCTCCTCGGTGCCGTCCTCGGCGCGCACGATGCGGCGCACGCGGTCCACCTGCACCACCTTCTTGCCCGCGTGCAGGGTGATGTTGTTTTCCTTGTACCAATCCCAGGAGTTCAGCACGATCTCGTCCAGCGTCTGCTCACCCGCGAGCACGGGCGACAGCAGGATGCGGTTGTAGTTGGGGTGCGGCTCTGCGCCGAACACGGTGATGTCGTACAGGTCCGGCGCGACCTTGATCAGTTCTTCCAGCGTGCGCACACCGGCCATGCCGTTGCCCACCATCACGAGTTTCATTTTCTTCATGGGATGTTTCTCAGTGTTTGCGTTCCATGTCGATGCACACGACCGCGGGTTGCCTGTTCCAGCGCAACGCGATCACATAGGGGTGGCGGCGCACGCGGGCGCGCGTGCCGGTGGTGCCCTGCAGCTTGACGGGCACCGATATCTCCAGCTCCGGTCCCAGCGTGCGGCGGGCATTGCCGCCCAGGGTGTTGGCGATCTCGCCCACGGCGTCCAGCAGGTTGCCGTCGGACAGGTCGGTTTCGTGCTGCAGCAACAGCAGCTCGCGCAGCAGCGGCGGCGGCATGGACACGATGACCTGGCCGTTGTAGCTGCCCGAGAAAGTCACGATGCCGTTGAATTCATACCCCGCCACGTCGCCCGTGCCCAGGAAGGCCGACGTGATCTGCGGCTCCTGCGTGGTGGTGGTCTTGAAGTAGTGGCGCACGGAGTCCACAAACATCTTCAGTTCGTCTTCGCTCAGGGCGTTCATGGCTTGGCATCCATCACGTCCAGCAGGGCCAGGCGCAGTTCATCGTCGCTGAAGGGCTTGGCCACGAAGCCGCGCGCGCCATGGCGCAACGCGGCAATGGCGGTGGACTTGTCGGACAGCGCACTGACCACCAGGATGTTCACCTTGGGCAGCAGCTTCATCAGGTTGCGGATGCATTCAATGCCGTCCATCTCCGGCATGGTCAGGTCCATGGTCACCACGTCGGGCCGCGCGGCCTGGGCGATGCGCACCGCCTCCACCCCGTTGTGCGCCAGCCCCACGATGGAGATGCCGGCGAGGGCGCCGCCTTGCACCACCCGGGCGATGCGGGTGCGGATCATGTTGGAGTCGTCGACGATCAGCATTCGCATGGCTTTATCCAGAGAAGCGGATACGGAACTCGGTGAACTGGCCGGGCGTGGAGCTGAGCATCATGCGGGCGCCCAGGCGCTGCACATTGGCCTGCACCACGTCCAGGCCCATGCCGCGGCCCGCATGCAGGCTCAGCGATTGCGCGGTGGAAAAGCCCGGCTTGAAGATGTGGGCGATCACCTGCTTGTCGTCAAAGCTTTCCAGCTGCGCGGCGGTGTACCAGCCCAGCTCGATCAGCCGTGCGCGCACCGGCGCCGCGGCCAGGCCCCGGCCGTCGTCACGCACCGACAGTGTCCAGTCGGTCTCGTTGCGCAGCAGCTGCACGTCCACCCGGCCCGCCGGTGCCTTGCCTGCCGCAGCGCGTGTGGCCGGCGGTTCAATGCCGTGGGCCACGGCGTTGCGCGCCAGCTGCACCGCGATCTCCCGCACCAGGTCGCGCACCTGGGGCTCTAGGTCGTCCTGGCTGCCCATGCGCACCACCGGCTCCACCTGCTTGCCGCTGTCGGCGGCCACGCTTTGCAACAGGCGGGCGATGTGGTCGTTGATGCGCTCGCCCGCCGGGGCAGCGTCGGCCGCGCCCGCGCGCTGGATGCCCGTCAGCCCCTTGAGCGCGGCCACCTTGTTGAGCAGGTCTTCCAGCGGCATGGGCAGCGACAGCAGGGCATCGCCCATGTTGCGTGCGCCCGGCTCGCGGACGCGCAGCAGCTCGGATTCAAAGGCGTGGGCCTGCGCGGCCAGCGTGTCCAGGCCCAGCGTGCCGGCGTCGCCCTTGATGGCGTGCACACGGCGGCAGGCTTCGTTGATGGCCTTCAGCACCGCTGTCTCGCTGGAGGCTGCCGACGTGCTGCGCAGCAGGTCGTTGACTTCCAGCAGCAGGCTTTCGGCGCGCGCCACGAACTGGCGCAGCATGGCCGGGTCGGCGTCGAAGGCCCGCAGCAGCATGGAAAATTCCTTCTGCGAACGCTGGCGCTCGTCCATGAGCTTGGCTTCCAGCTCCATGCGGGTGGTGATGTCCTGCACCGTCACCAGCAGGTGGCGCACGGCGTCGCCTTCCTGCACGCGGTTGAAGTGGAACGACAGCCAGCGCCGCTGTTCCTGGCCGAGCCGGTTCTTGACCGACACCTCCACGTTGGACAGCGGGTTGATGCCCTGCACCAGCGCCTCCTTCACATGGGGGGCAAACAGCAGCTCCACATAGTCGCGTGCGTCGGCCAGCGATTTGGCCGACACCAGCGGTGCCAGCAGTGCAAAGAAATCGTCGCCCGGTGCCAGCGTGGAGCCAAACAGGCTGTGCGCCGAGCGCGATACCTGCGAGCCCAGCCGCGAATCGGGCGTGAGCAGGAACAGGCCTTCGCGCACGCTGGTCAGGATTTCACGGTTTTCCTCATTGGCAGCTTCGATCTCGGCGTCCGAGGTGCGCAGGCGGCGCAGGAACTTGAACAGGATGAAGGCGAAGTTCAGCAGCGCAAGCGCAATACCGGCGGTCTGCACCATGCGCAGCGTGTTGGCGCGCTGCGAGGCCACGGATTCCAGCGCCGTCGTCAGCTCGTTCATCAGGCCCAGCAGGCGCAGGTTGTTGGAGCGCGCGTAGTCCACTGCAGCCTGCAGCTCGGCCTCGCTGGCCGAGCCCGCCAGCACCGGCGCCAGCCGCTGCTGATAGGGCGTCCACAGCGCCTGTGCCTTGGCCAGGATGTCGGCCGCGCGCTCGCCCTGCGCCGCCTCCAGGTACACCGGCTTGCCGTCACCGCCGGGCACTGTCGCACCGTTCTGGAAGCCCTTGAGCGAGGTGTCGAACAGCCGCACGGCGGCGGCCAGCTCGTCCAGGTCCGGGCCGGCCGCCACGCCCTTGGCGCGCGCAGTTTCCACGGCCAGCAAGGCCTTGGCGGTGCGCTGCGACAGCATGCGCTGGCGCCCCGCCAGGTTGATGCCGATGGCGTCCTGCGCAATCTGGAATGAGGTGTAGAAGTTCAGCACCAGCACGCCCAGGTCGAACAGCAGGAACAGCGCCACCGCGATGATGATCTCGCGGTACTTGCCGAACGAGAAGCCGCGCGCTCGGGCAGACGGCGTGCGTTGTACGGCGGGCGAGGCTGGCTGCATGGGTGCAGCGGAGGCGGGCATTACGGCGGTCATGGTTTCTCCCTGCTGTGGCGTGCTTTCAAGCTGCGATTTTTTCTACGTGGGCCTGGCGCGTATAGAGGAAATCGATCACGGCCTTGCGGCATTGCAGGTAGCCGCGGTCCTCGGCCAGTGCCACCCGGTTGCGCGGGCGCGGCAGGTCCACGCGCAGGATCTCGCCGATGGTGGCGGCCGGGCCGTTGGTCATCATCACGATGCGGTCGGACAGCAGAACGGCCTCGTCCACGTCGTGCGTGACCATCACCACCGTGGCCTGCGTCTTGGTCACGATGTCCAGCAGCTCGTCCTGCAGTTTGGCGCGCGTGAGCGCGTCCAGCGCGCCGAAGGGCTCGTCCATCAGCAGTACCTTGGGCTCCATGGACAGCGCGCGCGCAATGCCCACACGCTGCTTCATGCCACCGGATATTTCACCGGGGCGCTTTTGCGCGGCCGCGCTCAGCCCCACCAGTGCCAGCGCCGCGTCGGTGCGGGCCTTGAGCTGGGGCTTTTTCTCCGTCATGCCAAACACGCGCTCCACCGCCAGGTACACGTTGTCAAAGCAGGTCAGCCAGGGCAGCAGTGAATGGTTCTGGAACACCACCGCGCGTTCGGGGCCGGGGCCCGCGATCTCGCGGTTGGCGCACAGCAGCGCGCCCTGGGTGGGCACCGTCAGGCCGGCGATCAGGTTCAACAGCGTGGACTTGCCGCAACCGGAATGGCCGATCAGTGCCACGAACTCGCCCTTGGCCACCGTGAGGTTGATGTCCCGCAGCGCGACAAACGGCCCCCTGGCGGTCTTGAACGTCTGTGCAACGCCCTGGACTTCAATGTATTTGCTGCTCAGGGAATCGCTCATGACTTCACCTCCTCAAACGTGAATGCCGTGGCCAGCTTGATCAGCGCGAATTCGAGGACGAGCCCGACGAAGCCGATCACGAAGATGGCGATGATGATGTTCTTGACGTTCAGGTTGTTCCACTCGTCCCACACCCAGAAGCCAATGCCCACGCCGCCGGTCAGCATCTCGGCGGCGACGATCACCAGCCAGGCGGTGCCCACGGCCAGGCGCACGCCGGTCAGCATGTAGGGCAGCACGGCGGGGAACAGGATCCTGGTGACGATCTTCCATTCGGAGAGGTTCAGCACGCGCGCGACGTTCATGTAGTCCTGCGGCACGCGCTGCACGCCCACGGCGGTGTTGATCACCATGGGCCAGATCGAGCAGATGAAGATGGTCCAGATGGCCGCGGGGTTGGCGCCCTTGAACACCAGCAGGCCGATGGGCAGCCAGGCCAGCGGCGACACCGGGCGCAGCAGGCTGATCAGCGGGTTGAACATGCGGCTGAGGAAGGTGAAGCGGCCGATCATGAAACCCAGCGGGATGCCCACCAGCGCCGCCATGCCAAAGCCCACGGCCACGCGCTTGAGCGAGCTGTAGATGTTCCAGCCGATGCCCTGGTCGTTCGGGCCCTTGCTGTAGAACGGGTCGCTGAACACGCCCACGGCCTGCTTGAAGGTTTCCGTGGGCGACGGGAAGTTGGTGGTGCTGGTGGCAGACACGAGCTCCCACACAAGCACCAGCAGGCCCAGGCCCAGGATGGGCGGCACCACCCGCAGCCACAGGCCGCGCCAGTCGAACGGGATTTTCCCCCTCCCCCGCTGGGGGAGGGCAGGGGTGGGGGCGCTCGCGTCGTTGGCGGCAACGCTGGTGGCTTGAAGGGGCTGCCCCCTCCCCAACCCTCCCCCAGCGGGGGAGGGGGCCGGATTCACGGCGTCGGCCGAATGAAAAACTGCGCTGACCATGGTGTGCCCCTTACGCCTTGACCTTGAACGAGTCGGCGTACTTCTTCGGGTCCTTGCCGTCCCAGACCACGCCGTCAATCATCTTGCTGGTGCGCATGACGTCCTTGGGCACCGGCGTCTTGCTGGCGGCGGCAGCCTGCTTGTAGATGTCGATCTGGTTGATCTGCTTCGCAATGCCGAGGTAATCGGGGTGGTCCTTGATCAGGCCCCAGCGCTTGTGCTGCGTCAGGAACCACATGCCGTCCGACAGGTACGGGAAGCTCGCCGCGCCGTCGTTGTAGAACTTCATGTGGTTGGGGTCGTCCCAGGTCTTGCCCAGGCCGTTCTGGTAGCGGCCCAGGATGCGCTGGTTGATCGCGTCCACGCTGGTGTTCACATAGCTCTTGTCGGCCACGGTTTCGGCCATCTTCATCTTGTTCTGCAGGCCGGTGTCGATCCAGCGGCCGGCTTCCAGGATCGCGGCGGTCACGGCGCGCGCCGTGTTGGGGTATTTTTTGACGAACTCCGCCGTGGTGCCCAGGGTCTTTTCGGGGTGGTCCTTCCAGATGTCCTGGGTGGTCACGGCGGTGATGCCGATGCCGTCCATGATGGCGCGGTGGCCCCAGGGCTCGCCCACGCAGAAGCCGTCCATGTTGCCCACGCGCATGTTGGCCACCATCTGGGGCGGCGGCACCACGATGGCCTTGGCGTCCTTGAACGGGTTGATGCCGGCGCTGGCCAGCCAGTAGTACAGCCACATGGCGTGCGTGCCGGTCGGGAAGGTCTGGGCGAAGGTGTATTCGCGCTTGTCGGTGGCCATCAGCTTGGCCAGGCTGGCGGCGTCCACGGCGCCCTTGTCTGCGAGCTTCTTGCTCAACGTGATGGCCTGGCCGTTGTTGTTCAGGCTCATCAGGATGGCCATGTCTTTCTTGGGGCCGCTGGTGCCCATGTGCACGCCATAGATCAGCCCATACAGCACGTGGGCCATGTCCAGCTCGCCGTTGACCAGCTTGTCGCGCACACCGGCCCAGCTGGCTTCCTTGCTGGGGATGATCTTCACGCCGTACTTCTGGTCGATGCCCAGCACCGAGGCCATCACCACGCTGGCGCAGTCGGTCAGCGGGATGAAGCCGATCTTGACTTCCTTCTTCTCGGGCGCGTCCGACCCGGCGGCCCACACGCCGTGGTGGCCCAGCGTGGAGAACAGCGCCGCGGCGCCAGCCTTCTGGATGAAATCCCGGCGGGCGGGTGTTGCGGGGCTGGTGCCGGGGGTCTGCTGGGTCATGTTCAACTCCTGATCTGGATGGAAAAACAAAAACGGCGCCCATCTTTCGCCTGCGTTGCGCAGACGGAAAATGGACGCCGTTGTCCGGTGCAGGCTCTTGGGGAACCTGGCTGCCGGGCCGCCATTGGCCCGGCTATGTCTTCACTTAAGCATGAGCCGTGCCAGTTTTTCTTGCGTTGGAAACGCCGGTTTTCAGGGGTTGGGGCGCCTGAACCGGCCCAAGCTGGTGCATCAGGCCGGGGCGGGCACGCAAATTGTGCGGCGCAGCAACAGCGGTTTGCGGCTTACAGGTAGTCGGCCATGGACAGCACCGTCTCGGCCACATCCACCAGGCGGCGGTTCTGGCTCATGGCCGTCTGGCGCAGCATCTTGTGGGCGTCGTCCTCGCTCAGCTTGCGCGTGGCCATGAGCAAGCCCTTGGCGCGTTCGACCAGCTTGCGTTCGTTCAGCGCGGCGCGCACGGTCTGCAGCTCGTCGCTCATGGCCTGCAGGCGCTGCGCCTGGTCCTGCACCATGCCCAGGATGGACCGCTCCAGCTGGGGGCCGTAGCCGGCAGGCGCGTCCGCGCTGCTTTCGCGCGACAGCGTGTCCAGGAACACCTGCTGATCGCGCAGTTCGGCCCTGGCCTGTGCGATCTTGCGCTCGCACAGCGCACGCAGGTCGGCGGCCAGCAGTTCCTCCACGTCCTTCATGGCGTCCATGCGCAGGGTGCAGTTGTCAAACCAGTCGTGGCTCAGGTTGCGGTCCAGCGCGCCGCCGTCCGGCCCGCAGCCGAAGCGGCGCAGCCGCTCGATCTCCAGCAGCGCCGCACCTGATTGGCCGGCCAGCCAGGCCTGCACGATGGCGGGCTGTGAATAGTCGCGAAACACCTGCAGGCAGCGCTCCTGCGACTCCACCAGGTGCAGCCACTGTTGGCGGGTGGATGAATCGGTACGGCCCGAGGCAAACGCCGCCGAGCCGAAGGCGCGCTCCTGCCCGGCAAATTCCTTGCCCTGCATGAAATTGAACATGGCCACCAGCGCGCGCGAAATCTCCGGGTCGCCGGCGCTGTCGGCCGCCTCGAACACCACGGCCAGCAGCCCGGCGATCAGGCGCACATACCAGGCCGTGACTTCGGCGGGCGTGAGCTTCAGCGCGTCCACCTCGGCGCGCACGCCGGGCAGGGCGTCCAGCGCATGCAGCACCCAGGCCACGCGGCTGAACAGCCGCGCGCCGTGCCCGCCCTGGCGTGGCGCGGTGTCCAGCTGGTCGAAGTGCTGGCGCACCTGGGCCTCCACCTGGAGGCACTCGGTGCGCTGCAGGCACCGCGCATCGGCCAGCCGGGCACCGCCCGAGGCCAGGTAGACGTTGGACAGGCCGCGTTCGCGTTGCAGCGCATGGATCAGCCGCGCAATGACGCTCACCAGCTCGCTGGTGAGGGCAAGCTGCTCCAGCTCGCCGATTTCGCACTGGCGCGCGGCGACAAGAAAGCTGAGTCCGGATTTCATCGTGTGGCTTTGCACAGCAACAACCGTGCCGCCGGGCAAACCCACCTAAACTCGGCCGATGCTTGTGCTTGGAATTGAATCGTCCTGCGACGAAACCGGCGTGGCCCTGGTGGACGCAGCCGGCGCCGGCGTGCCCGTGTTGCTGTCCCATGCGCTGCACAGCCAGATCGACATGCACCAGGCCTATGGCGGCGTGGTACCCGAGCTGGCCAGCCGCGACCACATCCGCCGCGTGCTGCCGCTGGCCACTCAGGTCATGGGCGAGGCGGGCCGAACGCTGGGCGAAGTGGATGTGGTGGCCTACACCCGCGGACCCGGGCTGGCGGGCGCGCTGCTGGTGGGCGCGGGCGTGGCCTGCGCACTGGGCGCCGCACTGGACCGGCCGGTGATCGGCGTGCATCATCTGGAGGGGCATTTGCTGTCGCCCTTCCTGAGCGCGGACCCGCCGGCCTTTCCGTTCGTGGCGCTGCTGGTGTCGGGGGGCCACACGCAGCTGATGCGCGTGGACGGCGTGGGCCGCTACGAACTGCTGGGCGAGACGATTGACGATGCGGCGGGTGAAGCCTTTGACAAGTCCGCCAAGCTCATGGGGCTGGGATATCCGGGCGGGCCAGCGCTGTCGCGCCTGGCCCGCGAGGGGGATGCCGCGGCCTTCAAGCTGCCGCGGCCGCTGCTGCACAGCGGTGACCTGGACTTTTCATTCGCGGGGCTGAAGACGGCGGTGCTGACGCAGGCCAAAAAGCTGGGCGACACGCTGGAAGCCAGAAAGGCCGACCTGGCCGCATCGACCGAGGCGGCCATTGTGGAGGTGCTGCTGAAGAAGTCGCTGGCGGCGCTGAAGCAGACGGGGCTGAAGCGGCTGGTGGTGGCCGGCGGCGTGGGCGCCAACTGGCTGTTGCGCACGCAGCTCAATGAAGCCTGCGCCAGGGCCGGCGTGCGCGTGCACTACCCTGAGCTGCACCTGTGCACCGACAACGGCGCCATGATCGCGATGGCCGGCGCGATGCGCCTGCAGGCGCAGATGCAAACGGCCAGCAAGGCCTACGCTTTTGACGTCAAACCCCGCTGGCCGCTCACCGAAGTGGCGTGATCACTGAATATTCAGTTGGGTGACCCTGCTGACCGGCACCTGCTTGGCCAGCGTGAGGGTCAGCACGCCGTTTTCCAGCCGGGCGGCGCTGGCCGTCACGTCAATTTCCTGCGGCAGCTCGTAGGCGGCCTTGTACTGGCGCTTGGCGTCGGCCCGGGTCTCGATGCGCACCACGGTGCCTTCGATGCCGATGTTCAGCTCTTCACGCGACACGCCGGGCACGTCCAGCGACAGCGTCCACTGCTTGTCGTCCTGCTCGATGCCGGTCTGGTTGCGGGTTCCGGTGGAGAAGGCTTCGTTGATGAAACGCTCGAAATTGCCGTCAAAAGAACGGAAAGCCGGGGAAACAGCGCGGGTGCGGGGAACGGTAGCGAGAAACATGGTTGCTCCTGTCATTAAATGGGGTGCAAGCGGCGGGTTTTGGACCGTGGGCGCCTCCTACACTGCGCGGCTCTCACCGTGATCGCCGCATGCAACCTATCTGTACGCGGCGCCTACTTTTTCAAGGGAAACCAACAATGAAAAATGTGTTCTTGCAGGGCTTGAAATGCGTGGCCGCATCGCTATTTCTTTGCGCCGCGGCGCTGGCCCAGACGCAGCCCGCGCCCATCCGGCTGGCCATGATCGAAGGCCTGAGCGGGGGCAACGCGAACGGCGGCGAAGCGGTGTTTCGCAACCTGGTCTGGGCGCTGGAGCGCGTCAACGAGCGCGGTGGCGTGCCCTTGCCCGGCGGTGCCCGGCGCATGGTGCTGGAGCGCTACGACAGCAAGGGCCAGATCGAGGAGGCGCTGTCGCTGCTGCGCGCGGCCATTGACTATGGCGCGCAGTTCATCCTGCAGGGCAATTCGTCGGCCGTGACAGCGGCGCTGATCGACGCCGTCAACAAGCACAACGAACGCGAGCCGCGCCGGCGCGTGGTGCTGCTGAACTACTCGGCCGTGGACCCCATCCTGACCAATGAGAAATGCAGCTTCTGGCACTTCCGCTTTGACGCCCATGCCGACATGCGCATGGCCGCGCTCATGGCCGTGCTCAAGGACGACAAGGCCGTGAAGTCCGTGTATCTGCTGGGGCAGGACTACAGCTTTGGCCAGGCCGTGCTGCGCGAGGCGCGGCGCCAGCTGGGCGCGCAGCGCCCTGATGTGCAGATCGTGGGCGACGAGCTGCACCCCGTGCTGCGCATCAAGGACTTCGCGCCCTACGCGGTCAAGATCAAGGCCAGCGGCGCTGATGCGGTGATCACCGGCAACTTCAGCAACGACCTGACGCTTCTGGTGAAGGCCGCGCGCGAAGTGGGTTTCGAGGGCAAGTTCTATACGTTCTATGGCAACGCACTGGGCGCGCCGGCCGCCATTGGCGAAGCCGGCATCGGCCGCGTGATCGCCGTGGCCGACTGGCTGCCCAATGTGCCGACGACGCAGAGCGAGGCGTTCTACCAGTCGTTTCGCGCGCGTTACCCCAAACCGTCCGACGACTACGTTCACATGCGCATGCACCTGATGGTGGAGGCACTGGCCCAGGCCATTGCGAAAGCCGGCACGACCGAAGCCGCCCCGGTGGCCACGCAGCTGGAGCGCGTGAGCGTGTCGCTGGGCGGGCAGGGCGGCGCCATGCGCGCGGTGGACCACCAGTTCCAGCAGCCGCTGACCGTGGGGCTGATGGACCGCCAGGGCACGCCCGGCGTGAAATTTGACGTGGAAGGCTCGGGCTACGGCTTCCGCGTGATCCGCTCGATCACGGCGGCCCAGGCGCAGCAACCCCACAGCTGCGCCATGGCACGGCCTCAGTGATACTTCAGGGCATGCGCCAGACCATCCAGAACCTTGAAGAATCGAAAATCCGTGAAGTCGCCAATGCCGGCATGGGCCGCCCGGACGTGTTGGCCTTCTGGTTTGGCGAGAGCGACGAAGTCACCCCTGATTTCATCCGCCAGGCCGCGATTGAATCGCTGCAAAAGGGCGAAACCTTCTATTCCCACAACCTGGGCCTGCCCGAGCTGCGCCAGGCGGTGGCGGACTACACCAGCGCCTTGCATGGCCCGGTGGATGCCGGGCGCATCGCCATCACATCGGGCGGCGTCAATGCGCTGATGCTGGCGGTGCAGGCCCTGGTGGAGGCGGGCGACGAAGTGGTGGCGGTCACGCCGGTGTGGCCCAACCTGACGGCCCAGCCCCTGATCCTGGGCGCCAAACTTACCTGCGTGCCGCTCAAGCCCGTGGACGGCGCCTGGACGCTGGACCTGGCGGCGCTGCTGGCGGCGGTGACGCCGGCCACGAAGCTGCTGGTCATCAACGCACCGAACAACCCCACCGGCTGGACGCTGACCCGCGCCGAACAGCAGGCCATCGTGGACCATTGCCGCCAGACGGGCACCTGGATCCTGGCCGACGAGGTGTACGAGCGGCTGTACTACGAACCCACATCGAACGGTTGCGCGCCGAGCTTTCTGGATGTAGCCCAACCCGATGACCGGCTGGTGGTGGTGCACAGCTTCTCCAAGAGTTTCCTGATGACCGGCTGGCGCCTGGGTTGGCTGGTGATGCCGCCGGCGCTGGTGCCGCACATGGGCAAGCTGCTGGAATTCAACACCTCGTGTGCCAGCGTGTTCACGCAGCGCGCGGGCATCGTGGCCCTGCAGCGCACGGCCGACGTGACGCCCCGTGTCGTCGCGCATCTGAAGGCGTGCCGCGATACCCTGGTGCCCCTGCTGCAGGCCGTGCCCGGCGTGCGCGTGGCCCCGGCCAAAGGCGGCATGTACGCCTTTTTCCAGCTGGACGGGCACCCTGACTCGCTGGAAACCGCCAAAAGGCTGGTGGCCGAAGCCGGCCTGGGCCTGGCCCCCGGCAATGCCTTCGCCCCCGAAGCCCAGGGCTGGCTGCGCTGGTGTTTCGCCTCCAGGGATCTGGCCCGGTTGGGGCAGGGCGTGGAGCGCCTGAAGGACTGGTTAAGCCGGAAGTAACAGTTCCAGGATGCCGCGGAACCGGCGCCGCCGGGCCGCCAGCATCGCCCCAGTGGGGGGAGGCGGCCGCGGGCCGCTTCGGGGGGGGCGTGCCGCCCAGGGGGCGTTGTATAATCCCAAGGCTTTGCATTCTGCAAGCGCACGTTGGGGTGCAATTCCAGTCCCCCAACGCAAGTTAAAACTTTCAAAGGAAACCACATGCTCGCATCCACCACGGCAGAGGTCGTCAAGGCCAATGCACGCAGCGCCAACGACACCGGCAGCCCCGAAGTGCAAGTTGCACTGCTGACCGCCCGCATCAACGAACTCACCCCGCACTTCAAGACGCACGCCAAGGACCACCACGGCCGCCGCGGTCTGCTGCGCATGGTGAACCGCCGCAAGAGCCTGCTGGCCTACCTGAAGGCCAAGGACGCCGACCGCTACACCGCGCTGATCGCCAAGCTGGGCCTGCGCAAGTAAGAACACCAGAAACGAAAACGCCTGAGTTAGCCCGCTAGCTCAGGCGTTTTTTACTTCGGAGACAGGCCAGACGGATACGCGCTGTGTCATTCCATCAGGGATCACCTGATTCTTGATGGAATGGCATCGTGTTCAGACCGCCAGCCTCCGGGCCCCGGGTGCAGCCTCATGCGCCCACACCCAAGGAGATATGAACATGAGCATTTTCAACAAAGTCACCAAGACCTTCCAGTGGGGCCAGCACAAGGTCGTCCTGGAAACCGGCGAAATCGCCCGCCAGGCTTCCGGCGCCGTCATCGTGGACATCGAAGGCACCGTGGTGCTGGCCACCGTGGTGGGTTCCAAGTCGTCCAAGCCCGGCCAGGACTTCTTCCCCCTGACCGTGGACTACATCGAGAAGACCTACGCCGCCGGCAAGATCCCCGGCAGCTTCTTCAAGCGTGAAGCCAAGCCCAGCGAACACGAAACCCTGACCAGCCGCCTGATCGACCGCCCGATCCGCCCGCTGTTCCCCGAAGGCTTCTTCAACGAAGTGCACGTGGTCATCCACACCCTGTCGCTGAACCCCGAAGTGGACGCCGACATCGCCGCCATGATCGGCGTGAGCGCCGCGCTGTCGGTCTCCGGCCTGCCGTTCAACGGCCCCATTGGCGCCGCGCGCGTGGGCTACATCAACGGTGAATACGTCCTGAACCCGGGCCAGACCCAGCGCAAGGACAGCCAGATGGACCTGGTGGTGGCGGGCACCGAAGCCGCCGTGCTGATGGTTGAATCCGAAGCCCTGCAGCTGTCCGAGGAAGTCATGCTGGGCGCCGTGGTGTTTGGCCATGACCAGGGCAAGATCGCCATCAACGCCATTCACGAACTCGTGCGCGACGCCGGCAAGCCGGCCTGGGACTGGCAGCCGCCCGCCAAGGACGAGCCGTTCATCGCCAAGGTCAATGCCCTGGCCGAAGACAAGCTGCGCGCCGCCTACCAGATCCGCAGCAAGCAGGCCCGCACCCAGGCCCTGCGCGAAGCCACGGCCGCGGTCCATGCCGCGCTGAAGGCCGAAGGCGCCGAATTTGACGCCGTCAAGGTGGACGCGCTGCTGTTCGACATCGAAGCCAAGATCGTGCGCAGCCAGATCCTGTCGGGTGAGCCCCGCATTGACGGGCGCGACACGCGCACCGTGCGCCCCATCGAGATCCGCAACGGCGTGCTGCCCCGCACCCACGGCTCGGCCCTGTTCACGCGCGGCGAAACGCAGGCGCTGGTGGTGGCCACCCTGGGCACCGAGCGTGACGCGCAGCGCATCGACGCGCTGATGGGTGAATACGAAGACCGCTTCATGCTGCACTACAACATGCCTCCCTTCGCCACCGGTGAAGTGGGCCGCATGGGCAGCACCAAGCGCCGCGAAATCGGCCACGGCCGCCTGGCCAAGCGCGCCCTCGTGGCGGTGCTGCCCACCAAGGAAGAGTTCCCCTACACCATGCGCGTGGTGTCCGAGATCACCGAATCCAACGGCTCGTCGTCGATGGCCTCGGTGTGCGGCGGCTGCCTGTCGCTGATGGACGCCGGCGTGCCCATGAAGGCCCACGTGGCCGGCATCGCCATGGGCCTGATCAAGGAAGGCAACCGCTTCGCGGTGCTGACCGACATCCTGGGCGACGAAGATCACCTGGGTGACATGGACTTCAAGGTGGCGGGCACCACCGCCGGCATCACCGCGCTGCAGATGGACATCAAGATCCAGGGCATCACCCGCGAAATCATGCAGGTGGCGCTGGCGCAGGCCAAGGAAGCACGCGTGCACATCCTGGGCGAGATGCAGTCCGCCATGGGCGAAGCCAAGGCCGAAGTCTCCAGCTTCGCGCCCAAGCTGTACACCATGAAGATCAACCCCGAGAAGATCCGTGACGTGATCGGCAAGGGCGGCGCTGTCATCCGCGCGCTGACAGAAGAGACCGGCTGCCAGATCAACATCGAGGAAGACGGCACCATCACCATCGCCGCCACCGACGCCGCCAAGGCCGACGAGGCCAAGAAGCGCATCGAGCAGATCACCGCCGAAGTCGAAATCGGCAAGGTCTACGAAGGCCCGGTCACCAAGATCCTGGACTTCGGCGCGCTGGTCAACCTGCTGCCTGGCAAGGACGGCCTGCTGCACATCAGCCAGATCGCCCATGAGCGCGTGGAGAAGGTCACCGACTACCTGTCTGAAGGCCAGATCGTCAAGGTCAAGGTGCTGGAGACCGACGAGAAGGGCCGCGTCAAGCTGTCCATGAAGGCACTGCTGGACCGTCCGGCCCAGGCACCGCGTGAGCCGCGCGAGCCGCAGCCCCAGGCGCCGGCCGCGCCCCAGGAGTAATTGCTGCCGTTTGGACAACGCCCCGCGCGGACACCCTGTCCCGCCGGGGCCCCAAAGACCATGCAAGCCATTGAAATCAGCAGTTTTGGTGGGCCTGACGTGCTTCGTCCGGGCGAGCGGGCTGCGCCCGTCGCGGGCGCGGGCGAGTTGTTGATCCGGGTGGCGGCCAGTGGCGTGAACCGCCCTGACGTTTTGCAGCGCACGGGCAACTATCCGGTTCCGCCAGGTGCCTCGGACATCCCCGGGCTGGAAGTGGCCGGCATCATTGAATCGGGTGACGCGGCTGCCATGGCCGCCGCGGGCCTGAAGACCGGTGACCGCGTCTGCGCGCTGGTGGCGGGTGGTGGCTATGCACAGCTGTGCGTGGCGCCTGTGGGCCAGTGCCTGCCGGTGCCGCGTGGCCTGACCGATATCGAGGCTGCATCGCTGCCCGAGACCTTCTTCACCGTCTGGAGCAATGTGTTTGACCGCGCCCGCCTGCAGGCGGGCGAGACGCTGCTGATCCAGGGTGGCTCCAGCGGCATCGGCGTGACCGCCATCCAGATGGCCAAGGCATTGGGCGCGCGCGTGATCGTCACGGCAGGCAGCGACGACAAGTGCGCCGCCTGCGTGGCGCTGGGTGCCGACCACGCCATCAACTACAAGACCCACGACTTCGCCGAAGAGGCCAGGCGCCTGACCGGCGGTGCCGGTGTGAACGTGGTGCTGGACATGGTGGCTGGCAGCTACGTGGCACGCGAAATCGAATGCCTGGCTGAAGACGGCCGCCTGGTCATCATTGCGGTGCAGGGCGGCATCAAGAGTGAATTCAATGCCGGCCTGGTGCTGCGCAAGCGCTTGCTCATCACCGGCTCCACGTTGCGCCCCCGGCCGGTGGCATTCAAGGCCGCCATTGCGCAGGCGTTGAAGGCGCATGTGTGGCCGCTGCTGGAAAGCGGCGCCATCAAGCCGGTGATCCACAGCACGTTTGCGGCGGCTGACGCGGCAAAGGCCCATGGGCTGATGGAGTCCAACCAGCACATCGGCAAGATCGTCCTGACCTGGTAGAGCCATGAAGAAAAAACTGATCGCAGGCAACTGGAAGATGAACGGCAGCATCGAGGCCAATGACGGTCTGGTGCGCGCCGTGCTCGCCGGCATGGGTACGCCGGGTTGTGCCGTTGCCGTCTGTGTGCCGGCGCCGTACCTGGCCCAGCTGCAGATGCTGCGCGCCGCGTCCGCGCTGGAGCTGGGGGCGCAGGACGTGTCGGCCCACGACAAGGGCGCCTACACCGGCGAGGTATCCGCCGCCATGCTGCGCGAGTTCGGTGTGCGCTACGCCATCGTGGGCCATTCCGAGCGCCGCCAGTACCACGGCGAGACCGACGTGCTGGTGGCCGACAAGGCCAAGGCCGCGCTTGCGCAGGGCATCACGCCCATCGTCTGCGTGGGCGAAACACTGGCACAACGCGAAGCAGGGCAGACCGAAGAGGTCGTCAAGCGCCAGCTCGCCGCGGTCATCCATGCCAACGGCCATTGCGTCAGCGAACTGGTTGTGGCCTATGAGCCCGTGTGGGCCATCGGCACCGGCAAGACGGCGTCGCCCCAGATGGCCCAGGCCGTGCACGCTGTGCTGCGTGCGCAGTTGCGGGCTGCCACGCCCCAGGCCGACCGCGTGCAGATCCTGTATGGCGGCAGCATGAACGCCGCCAACGCAGCGGAACTGCTGGCCCAGCCCGACATTGACGGTGGCCTGATCGGCGGTGCGTCGCTGAAAGCTGCCGATTTCCTGACGATTGTTACGGCAGCCGGCCGCGCGTAAGCACCGGATGCAATGAATTTAGGAGTTACCGAATGAACGTTATCCTCACCATCATCCTGGCTGTGCAGATGATCGCCGCCCTGGTCATGATCGGCCTGATCCTGATCCAGCATGGCAAGGGCGCCGACATGGGCGCGGCTTTCGGCAGCGGCGGCTCGGGCAGCCTGTTTGGCGCTAGCGGCAGTGCCAACTTCATGTCCCGCACCACAGGGGTGCTGGCAGCCGTGTTTTTCGCCTGCACGCTGCTGCTGGCCTACTTTGGCAACCTGCGTCCCGCCGATTCGGGCAGCGTGCTGGACCGCGCCACCGTGACGGCGCCCGCAGCCGTGCCTGCTCCCGCGGCCTCCGGCGCGGCGCAAATTCCGGGCACGGCCGCCCCCGCCACGCCCGCCCCGGTCCCGGCGCCGGCACCTGCTGTCGGTGCATCGGGCGCGGTGCAGATTCCAACCAAGTGACTTGCCTCTGAAATCGCCCCTGTTCCCAGCGGGAACACAGGGGTTTTCAGGGTAAACTCCTAGGCTGCCCGGAAAGCCAAAAGTCGAAAGATTCCTCATGCCATCCGGGCAGCAAAAAAACCGCCGTCGTGGTGAAATTGGTAGACACGCTATCTTGAGGGGGTAGTGGCGAAAGCTGTGCGAGTTCGAGTCTCGCCGACGGCACCAACAAGAAAGCCTGCCGGGCCACCCGGCAGGTTCAAGCGGTGACCTGAACCTCAAGATGAACCTCGATCAGTATCTCCCTGTCCTCTTGTTCATCCTGGTCGGCGTGGCCGTGGGCGTGCTGCCCCAGGTCCTGGGCTGGGTGCTGGGCCCCAACCGGCCCGACGCGGCCAAAAACTCCCCCTACGAATGCGGCTTCGAGGCCTTTGAAGACGCGCGCATGAAGTTTGACGTGCGCTACTACCTCGTGGCCATCCTGTTCATCCTGTTCGACCTGGAAATCGCGTTCCTCTTCCCCTGGGCCGTGGCGCTCAAGGAAATTGGCCCGACCGGCTTCTGGGCCATGATGGTTTTTCTGGGCATCCTCGTCGTGGGTTTCATCTACGAGTGGAAAAAAGGCGCCCTGGACTGGGAATAAAACATGGCAATCGAAGGCATCCTCAAGGAAGGCGTTGTCACCACCACGGTGGACTCCGTCATCAACTGGGCCAAGACCGGCTCGCTGTGGCCCATGACGTTCGGGCTGGCCTGCTGCGCGGTCGAAATGATGCACGCCGGTGCGGCGCGTTATGACATTGACCGCTTTGGCATGCTGTTTCGCCCCAGCCCCCGCCAGTCCGATCTCATGATCGTGGCCGGCACGCTGTGCAACAAGATGGCGCCGGCGCTGCGCAAGGTCTACGACCAGATGCCCGAGCCGCGCTGGGTGCTGTCCATGGGCTCATGCGCCAATGGCGGCGGGTACTACCACTACAGCTATTCGGTGGTGCGTGGCTGCGACCGCATCGTGCCGGTGGACGTATACGTGCCGGGTTGCCCGCCCACGGCCGAGGCGTTGCTGTACGGGATCATCCAGCTGCAACAGAAAATCCGCCGCACCAACACCATCGCGCGCGCCTGAGGGGAAACGATGACCGTATTTGCCGTCCGTCCCGAAGCCACCCAGGAAGCCGTTGCCGCGGCGCTGGGGGCGCGGGTCAAGAACATTTCCGTCCGGCTGGGCGAGGTCACCGTGACGGTGGCCGCAGCTGATTACCTGGCGTCCGCGCAGTTGTTGCGCGATGCCGAAGGCTGCAAGTTCGAGCAACTGATCGACCTGTGCGGCCTCGACTATTCCGAATACGGCCAAGGCCGCTGGGAGGGTGCACGCTACTGCGTGGCGGTGCACCTGCTGTCGGTTAGCCTGAACCAGCGCGTGCGGCTCAAGGTGTTCCTGCCCGACGATGATTTTCCGGTCGTGGATTCCGTCAACGAGGTATGGAATGCTGCCAACTGGTTCGAGCGCGAGGCATTCGACCTGTACGGCATCGTCTTTGAAGGCCACGCCGACCTGCGCCGCATCCTGACCGACTACGGATTCATCGGCCACCCGTTCCGCAAGGACTTCCCCACGTCCGGCCATGTCGAAATGCGCTACGACCCCGAGACCAAGCGCGTGATCTACCAGCCCGTGTCGATTGAGCCGCGCGAAATCACTCCCCGCATCATCCGCGAGGAAAACTATGGAGGCCTGCACTAAGCAGTAAGGCGTGCCATGGCAGAAATCAAAAACTACACCCTGAACTTCGGCCCGCAGCATCCGGCCGCCCACGGCGTGCTGCGCCTGGTGCTGGAGCTGGACGGCGAGGTCATCCAGCGCGCCGACCCCCACATCGGCCTGCTGCACCGTGCCACTGAAAAACTGGCCGAGAGCAAGACCTACATCCAGTCGCTGCCCTACATGGACCGGCTGGACTACGTGTCCATGATGGCCAACGAGCACGCCTATTGCCTGGCCATCGAAAAGCTCATGGGCATCGAAGTGCCCGAGCGCGCGCAGTACATCCGCGTCATGTTCTCCGAAATCACCCGGCTGCTGAACCACCTGCTGTGGCTGGGCGCGCACGGACTGGACTGCGGCGCGATGAACATGCTCATTTACTGCTTCCGAGAACGTGAAGACCTGTTCGACATGTACGAGGCCGTGTCCGGCGCGCGCATGCATGCGGCGTACTTCCGTCCCGGCGGCGTGTACCGCGACCTGCCCGACAGCATGCCGCAATACAAGGTCAGCAAGGTCAAGAACCAGCGCGCCATTGACCGCCTGAACGACAACCGCCAAGGCACCCTGCTCGATTTCATCGACGACTTCACCAAGCGGTTCCCGACCTATGTGGATGAATACGAAACCCTGCTGACCGACAACCGCATCTGGAAGCAGCGCACGGTGGGTATTGGCGTGGTGACGCCCGAGCGCGCCCTGAACCTGGGTTTCACGGGCGCGATGCTGCGTGGCTCCGGCATTGCCTGGGACCTGCGCAAGCAGCAGCCCTATGACGTGTACGACCGCATGGACTTCGACATCCCTGTGGGCAAGACGGGTGATTGCTACGACCGGTACCTGGTGCGCGTGGCCGAGATGCGACAGTCCAACCGCATCATCAAGCAATGCGTGGACTGGCTGCGCGTCAACCCCGGCCCGGTCATTACCGACAACCACAAGGTCGCAGCGCCATCCCGCGAATCCATGAAGTCCAACATGGAAGAGCTGATCCATCACTTCAAGCTCTTCACCGAGGGCTTCCACGTGCCCGAGGGCGAGGCTTACGCCGCCGTCGAACACCCCAAGGGCGAGTTCGGCATTTATCTGGTGAGCGACGGTGCCAACAAGCCTTACCGCCTGAAGATCCGTGCCCCCGGTTTCCCGCACCTGGCGGCGCTGGACGAGATGGGCAAGGGCCACATGATTGCCGACGCGGTTGCCATCATCGGAACGATGGACATCGTGTTCGGGGAGATTGACCGATGATTTCAGAAGCAACCCGCGCGCGTTTTGATCGCGAAGTGGCCAAGTACCCGGCCGACCAGAAGCAGTCCGCCGTCATGGCCTGTCTGGCCATCGTGCAGCAGGAGCAGGGCTACGTCAGCATCGAGAGCGAACGCCTGGTGGCCGACTACCTGGGCATGGCGCCGATTGCCGTGCACGAGGTCACCACCTTCTACAACATGTACAACCAGCAGCCGGTGGGCAAGTTCAAGCTCAACGTCTGCACCAACCTGCCTTGCCAGCTGCGCGACGGGCAGAAAGCCCTGAACCACCTGTGCGAAAAGCTCGGCGTGGAAATGGGCGGCACCACGGCCGATGGCCTGTTCACCGTGCAGCAAAGCGAATGCCTGGGCGCCTGTGCCGATTCGCCGGTGATGCTGGTCAACGACCGCACCATGTGCAGCTTCATGAGCAACGACAAGCTCGACCAGCTGATCGATGGGCTGAAAGGGGCGCAGGCATGAACGCGGATCAAGTTCTCTCGCAGTTCAAGGCGACGGGTGTCCAAACCTGCTTCCATGGCCGTCACATCAGCCCGCAGATCTACAAGGACCTGGATGGCAGCAACTGGCGCCTGAAAGATTACGAAGCGCGCGACGGCTACAAGGCGCTCAGGAAGATTTTGGGGATCGGAGCCGACGCAGGCGTCGGGGGCCTGACGCAGGACCAGGTCATCGCCACCGTCAAGGAATCGGCGCTGCGCGGCCGCGGCGGCGCGGGCTTTCCCACGGGCCTCAAGTGGAGCTTCATGCCCCGCCAGTTCCCGGGGCAGAAATACCTGGTGTGCAACTCCGACGAAGGCGAGCCGGGCACCTGCAAGGACCGCGACATCCTGCAATACAACCCGCATCAGGTCATTGAAGGCATGGCCATCGCCGCCTACGCGATGGGCATCACCGTGGGCTACAACTACATCCACGGCGAAATCTTCGAAACCTACAACCGCTTCGAGGAAGCGCTGGAAGAGGCCCGCGCGGCTGGTTACCTGGGCAACAACATCCTGGGCAGCAACTTCAGCTTCCAGCTGCATGCGGCGCACGGCTTCGGCGCCTACATCTGCGGCGAGGAAACCGCGCTGCTCGAATCACTGGAAGGCAAGAAGGGCCAACCGCGTTTCAAGCCGCCGTTTCCGGCCAGCTTCGGCCTGTACGGCAAGCCCACCACCATCAACAACACCGAGACCTTCGCGGCGGTGCCCTGGATCATCCGCAATGGCGGCCAGGCGTTCCTGGAAGTAGGCAAGCCCAACAACGGCGGCACCAAGATCTATTCGGTGTCGGGTGATGTGGAGCTGCCTGGCAACTACGAAGTGCCGCTGGGCACGCCGTTTGCCAAGCTGCTGGAGCTCGCGGGTGGCGTACGCCAGGGCCGCAAGCTGAAGGCCGTGATCCCCGGCGGCTCGTCGGCACCGGTGCTGCCGGCGCACATCATGATGGAATGCACGATGGACTACGACTCCATCGCCAAGGCCGGCTCCATGCTGGGCTCGGGCGCGGTCATCGTGATGGACGACACCCGCTGCATGGTCGAGTCGCTCAAGCGGCTGTCTTATTTCTACATGCACGAATCCTGCGGCCAGTGCACGCCATGCCGTGAAGGCACGGGCTGGCTGTGGCGCCTGGTGGACCGCATCCATACCGGCCATGGCAAGCCCACCGACATGGACCTGCTGAACTCCATCGCCGACAACATCCAGGGCCGCACGATCTGTGCGCTGGGTGATGCAGCGGCCATGCCGGTGCGCGCGATGATCAAGCACTTCCGGCATGAGTTCGAAGCAATGATCCAGAACCCCAAGCTCCAGGCCACGACTGAAGCCGCGCAGGCCTGAGAGGAAAGCACACCCCATGGTTGAAATCGAACTCGACGGCAAGAAGGTGGAGATCACCGAAGGCAGCATGATCATGCATGCGGCCGACAAGGCGGGCACGTACATCCCGCACTTCTGCTATCACAAGAAGTTGTCCATCGCGGCCAACTGCCGCATGTGCCTGGTCGATGTGGAAAAGGCGCCCAAGCCCATGCCGGCCTGCGCCACGCCCGTCACGCAGGGCATGATCGTGCGCACCAAGAGCGACAAGGCCATCAAGGCCCAGCAGTCGGTCATGGAGTTCCTGCTGATCAACCACCCGCTGGACTGCCCCATCTGCGACCAGGGCGGCGAATGCCAGCTGCAGGATCTGGCCGTGGGCTACGGCGCTTCCTCGTCGCGCTACGACGAGGAAAAGCGCGTGGTGCCCGTCAAGGACGTGGGCCCGCTGATTTCCATGCAGGAGATGAGCCGCTGCATCCACTGCACCCGCTGCGTGCGCTTTGGCCAGGAAGTGGCAGGCGTGATGGAGCTGGGCATGATCCACCGCGGCGAGCATTCCGAGATCACCACCATCGTCAGCGACACGGTGGACTCCGAGCTGTCGGGCAACATGATCGACATCTGCCCCGTGGGCGCGCTCACCAGCAAGCCATTCCGCTACAGCGCCCGGACCTGGGAACTGAGCCGCCGCAAGTCGGTCAGCCCGCACGACTCCACCGGTTCCAACCTGATCGTGCAGGTCAAGAACAACAAGGTCATGCGCGTGGTGCCGCTGGAAAACGAAGACGTCAACGAATGCTGGATCGCCGACCGCGACCGCTTCTCGTACGAAGCGCTCAACGGCGAAGACCGCCTGATGGCCCCCATGCTCAAGCAGGGCGGCGAATGGAAGACGGTGGACTGGCAGACCGCGCTGGAATACGTGGCCAACGGCCTGCGCCAGATCAAGGCCGACCATGGCGCGCAAAGCATCGGCACGCTGGCCAGCCCGCACAGCACCGTGGAAGAGCTGTATCTGGCCGGCGCACTGATGCGCGGTCTGGGCAGCGAGAACATCGACTACCGCCTGCGCAACGCCGAATTCCCCGCTGCGCAGGGTGCCCGTTGGCTGGGCACCTCCATCGCGTCGCTGTCGTCCCTGCAGCGCGTGCTGGTCGTGGGCTCCAACCTGCGCAAGGACCATCCGCTGTTTGCGCAGCGCATCCGCCAGGCCATCAAGAAAGGTGGCCAGGTCTGCGCCATCACCGACACCGCGCTGGACTGGGCCATGCCGCTGGCGCACAGCGCCGTGGTGCCTGCCGCCAGCTGGGCGCAGGCGCTGGCCGACGTGGCCGCAGCTATTGCCGCCGACAAGGGTGTTGAGGCGCCCGCCGCTGGGAACGCCACAGACGCTGCCAAAGCCATCGCCCAGTCGCTGCTGGGCGGCGAACGCAAGGCCATCCTGCTGGGCAACGCGGCAGCCCATCATGCAGGCGCCTCCAGCCTGCTGGCGCTGGCCAACTGGATCGGCCAGCAGACGGGCGCCACCGTGGGCTACCTCACGGAAGCCGCCAACACAGTGGGCGCCCAGCTGGCGGGCGCGCAGCCTGGCAACGGCGGCCTGAACGCCGGCCAGATGCTCGCGAACGCGGACGGGGCCCTCAAGGCCGTGCTGCTGCTCAACACCGAGCCGCGCTTTGACAGTGCTGCCGGTGCGCAGGGTGCCGCCGCTCTGGGCAAGGCCCAGATGGTCGTCACGCTGAGCCCGTTCAAGGCCAACATGGACATCAGCGATGTGCTGCTGCCCATCGCCCCGTTCACCGAAACGTCGGGTACCTTCGTCAACGCCGAGGGCCGCGTGCAGGGCTTCCATGCCGTGGTCAAGCCACTGGGCGAGACGCGGCCCGCGTGGAAAGTGCTGCGCGTGCTGGCCAACCTGATGGGTGTGCCGGGTTTTGATTTCGAGTCGTCGCAGGACGTGCTCGTGCAGGCCCGTGGCGCGCAGGACGCCGGCCAGACCCATGTGGCCGCCGGCAAGCTGGATAACACCACCACGGCCCCGATCAACCTGGCCGCTGCAGGCGCTGCGCCCGTGTCGGCATCCATCTACCAGCTGGACGGCATCGTGCGCCGCGCGGCGTCGCTGCAGCTGACGGCCGACGCGCGCAACGCCGCCATGGCCGCCGCTGCCCGTGAAGAGGTGGCCGCATGATTGACATGATCTACAACACGGGCCTGGGCCTGTCAGCCGCGGGCTGGTGGACCAGCCTGGCCTGGCCCGTCATCTGGAACCTGATCAAGATCGTGGTGGTGGTGGCGCCGCTGATGGGCGCCGTGGCCTACCTCACGCTGTGGGAGCGCAAGGCGATTGGCTTCACGCAGATCCGCGTGGGCCCCAACCGCATCGGACCGCTGGGTTTGCTGCAGCCGATTGCCGACGCGCTGAAGCTGCTGACCAAGGAAATCATCCTGCCCACGGTGGCCAACAAGGGCCTGTTCCTGCTGGGCCCGATCATGACCATCATGCCGGCGCTGGCGGCATGGGTGGTGATCCCGTTCGGCCCGGACGTGGCGCTGGCCAACATCAACGCGGGCCTGCTGTTCCTGATGGCCATCACCTCGCTGGAGGTGTACGGCGTGATCATCGCCGGCTGGGCATCGAACTCCAAATACGCCTTCCTGGGTGCCCTGCGTGCATCGGCTCAGATGGTGAGCTACGAAATCGCCATGGGCTTCTCGTTCGTGGTGGTGCTCATGGTGTCGGCCAGCCTCAACATGACCGACATCGTCATGGGGCAGGGCAAGGGCACGTTCGCCGACATGGGTGTGGGCTTCCTGTCCTGGAACTGGCTGCCGCTGCTGCCGATCTTTGTCGTGTACTTCGTCTCGGGCCTGGCGGAAACCAACCGCCACCCGTTTGACGTGGTCGAGGGCGAATCGGAAATCGTTGCGGGCCACATGATCGAGTACTCGGGCATGAGCTTTGCCATGTTCTTCCTGGCTGAGTACGCCAACATGTGGCTGGTCTCCATCCTGACGGTCATCATGTTCCTGGGCGGCTGGCTGCCGCCCTTCGAATTCCTGTCGTTCATCCCCGGCTGGATCTGGCTGGGTATCAAGACCTTCTGCGTCGTGACCATGTTCCTGTGGGTCCGCTCCACCTTCCCGCGCTACCGCTATGACCAGATCATGCGCCTGGGATGGAAGATTTTCATCCCCGTCACGCTGGTGTGGCTGGTCGTTGTCGGCATCTGGATCCAGACGCCCTTCAACATCTGGAAGTGAGCCAAATGAGTACCGCTGTCTCCGCCCCTTTCTCGCTCAAGGACTTCCTGTCCAGCTTCATGCTGGTCGAGCTGTTCAAGGGCCTGGCCATCACCGGCAAGTACGCGTTCGCACGCAAGATCACCGTCCAGTTCCCGGAAGAAAAGACACCGCTGTCCCCGCGCTTTCGCGGCCTGCACGCGCTGCGCCGCTATGACAACGGCGAGGAACGCTGCATTGCCTGCAAGCTGTGCGAGGCCGTCTGCCCGGCCATGGCCATCACCATCGAATCGGACGTGCGCGACGATGGCTCGCGCCGCACCACGCGCTACGACATCGACCTGACCAAGTGCATCTTCTGTGGCTTCTGCGAGGAAAGCTGCCCGGTGGACTCCATCGTCGAGACGCACATTCTTGAATACCACGGCGAAAAGCGCGGCGACCTGTACTTCACCAAGGACATGCTGCTGGCCGTGGGCGACCGCTACGAAGGCGAGATCGCGGCGGCCAAGGCGGCCGACGCCAAGTACCGCTGAGCGCAGACGACCCGGACACCCAGAAAAGAAATCGCCCCATGGACGTCAAGACCGGCCTTTTTTACCTCTTCGCGGCAGTGCTGCTGTTTGCTGCCTTTCGCGTGATCACCGCGCGCAACCCGGTGTACGCAGCGCTGTACCTGGTGCTGGCCTTCTTCCAGGCCGCCGCCGTGTGGATCCTGCTGAAGGCGGAGTTCCTCGCCATCTCGCTCGTACTGGTGTACGTGGGGGCGGTCATGGTGCTGTTCCTGTTCGTTGTGATGATGCTGGACATCAACATGGACAGCGTCCGCCAGAATTTCTGGAAGCACTTTCCGCTGGCGGCCACCGTCGGCGCTCTGATCGCGCTGGAAATGGCAGCCGTGCTGATGGGCGGTTTCCGCATCGCTGACGAGCCCAGGGCGCCCGCTGCCGTGGCGCAGGTGGCAGGACAGGCCGTCGAGCAGTACTCCAACACCAAGGAGCTGGGCAAGCTGCTCTATTCACAGTATCTGTACCCGCTGGAGATTGCGGCCGTCATCCTGCTGGTGGCCATGATCGCCGCCATCGCGCTGACCCTGCGCGAGCGCAAGGACAGCAAACACATGGACCCTTCGCAGCAGGTGCGCGTGCGTGCGAGCGACCGTTTCGAGGTGGTGAAGCTCGCCGCCACGCGGCCCGCTCCGGAACCTGCCGCCGCGCCCGCCGAGGAGAAAAAGGCATGACGCTCACGCTTGGACACTTCCTATCCCTGGGTGCGATCCTGTTTGCACTGTCGGTCATCGGCATCTTCCTGAACCGCCGCAACCTCATCGTGCTGTTGATGGCCATCGAGCTGATGCTGCTGGCCGTGAACATGAACTTCGTGGCGTTCTCGCACTACCTGGGTGACATGCACGGACAGGTGTTCGTGTTCTTCATCCTGACGGTCGCCGCCGCTGAATCGGCCATCGGCCTGGCCATCCTGGTGCTGCTGTTCCGCAACAAGTCCAGCATCAACGTGGACGAACTGAATACGCTGAAGGGTTAAAAAAAGAATGGCTTCGACCCTCAACGCTTCAACCCTGCTGGCCGTCCCGCTGGCGCCCCTGGCGGGCGCGGTGCTGGCAGGCATCTTTGGCACCACCTTCGGCGGTAACTGGATTGGCCGGCGCTTGTCGCACACGCTCACCATCCTGGGTGTGCTGGTCGCCTTCATCCTGTCGGCCATGACGCTCAAGAGCGTGGCCCTGGACGGCGCGCGCTTCAACGAGACGCTCTACACCTGGATGGTGGTGGGCGGCCTGAAGATGGAAATCGGCTTCCTGGTGGACGGCCTCACGGCCATGATGATGTGCGTGGTGACCTTTGTGTCGCTGATGGTGCACATCTACACCATCGGCTACATGGAAGAAGACGACGGCTACAACCGCTTCTTCGCCTACATCTCGCTGTTCACGTTCTCGATGCTGATGCTCGTCATGAGCAACAACATGCTGCAGCTGTTTTTCGGCTGGGAAGCCGTGGGCCTGGTGTCGTACCTGCTGATCGGCTTCTGGTTCAACAAGCCGACGGCGATCTTCGCCAACATGAAGGCCTTCCTGGTCAACCGCGTGGGTGACTTCGGCTTCATCCTGGGCATCGGCCTGATTGCAGCCTATGCCGGCACGCTGAACTACACCGAAGCGTTTGCCAAGGCGGGTGACCTGGCCAAGATCGGCTTCCCTGGCACCGACTGGATGCTGATCACCGTGATCTGCATCTGCCTGTTCATCGGCGCCATGGGCAAGTCGGCCCAGTTCCCGCTGCACGTCTGGCTGCCCGATTCCATGGAGGGCCCCACGCCCATCTCGGCGCTGATCCACGCGGCCACCATGGTGACGGCCGGCATCTTCATGGTCGCGCGCATGTCGCCGCTGTTCGAGCTGTCCGACACCGCGCTGAACTTCATCCTGGTGATCGGCGCGATCACGGCGCTGTTCATGGGCTTTCTGGGCATCATCCAGAACGACATCAAGCGCGTGGTGGCCTATTCCACGCTGTCGCAGCTGGGTTACATGACGGTGGCGCTGGGTGCGTCGGCGTACTCGGTGGCGGTCTTCCACCTGATGACGCATGCGTTCTTCAAGGCGCTGCTGTTCCTCGCGGCTGGCTCGGTCATCATGGGCGTGCACCACAACCAGGACATCCGCTGGATGGGTGGCCTGCGCAAGTACATGCCCATCACCTGGATCACCTCGCTGCTGGGTTCGCTGGCGCTGATCGGCACGCCGCTGTTTGCCGGTTTCTATTCCAAGGACAGCATCATCGAGGCCGTGCACTTCAGCAAGCTGCCTGGTGCCGGCTTTGCCTACTTTGCGGTGCTGGCTGGCGTGTTCGTCACCGCGTTCTACTCGTTCCGCATGTACTTCCTGGTGTTCCATGGCAAGGAGCGCTTCGACCAGAACCCGGATGCCCACCATGGCCACGACGATCACGGCCACGGGCACGACGACCACCATGAACCCCATGAATCGCCCTGGGTGGTGACGGCGCCGCTGCTGCTGCTGGCCATCCCGTCGGTGGTGATCGGCTTCATGACGCTGCAGCCCATGCTGTTTGGCGACTTCCTCAAGGACGCCATCGTGGTCGATGCGGCCAGGCACCCGGCCATGGCCGAGCTGGCCAAAATGATCCACGGTCCGCTGCAGATGGCCGGGCATGCGTTCTTCACCGCGCCGCTCTACCTGGCGCTGGCGGGCGTGGCGCTGTCGTACTACATGTACATGGTCAACCCTGCATTGCCGGCCGCCATCAAGGCGCGCGTGCAGCCCATCTACATGCTGCTGGACAACAAGTACTACATGGACTGGTTCAACGAAAACGTGCTGGCGCGCGGCGCGCGCGCGCTGGGCGTGGGCCTGTGGAAGGTCGGTGACCAGGCCGTGATCGACGGTGCCATCGTCAACGGCTCCTGGAAGCTCGTGGGCCGCATCGCAGGTCTGGTGCGCTGGTTCCAGTCGGGCTACCTGTACCACTACGCGCTGGTGATGATCCTTGGCGTGTTTGTGCTGATGACGTATTTCGTGTGGTTCAACAAGTAGGGGAACAAGAAAAATGGGATTGTTGAGCCTTGCCATCTGGACGCCGATTTTCTTCGGCGCCGTGCTGCTGGCGCTGGGCCGCGACGAACATGCCAGGGCGGTCCGCTGGATCGCGCTGGTGGGCGCCGTGGTGAGCCTGCTGGTCACGCTGCCGCTGTACGACGCCTTCAAGCTCGGTACATCGGCCATGCAGTTTGTTGAAAAGGCGCCGTGGATCGAGCGCTTCAACGTGAACTACCACCTCGGGGTGGACGGCATCTCGTTCTGGTTCGTTTTGCTCACCGCGTTCATCAACGTGGTGGTCATCATTGCGGGCTGGGAAGCGATCACCGAGCGCGTGAACCAGTACATGGGCGCTTTCCTCATCCTGAGCGGGCTGATGATCGGCGTGTTCTGCGCGCTGGACGGCATTCTGTTCTACGTGTTCTTCGAAGCCACGCTGATCCCGATGTACCTGATCATCGGCATCTGGGGCGGGCCCAACAAGATTTACGCGGCGTTCAAGTTCTTCCTGTACACGCTGCTCGGCTCGCTGCTGATGCTCATCGCGCTGATCTTCCTGTACACCAAGTCGGGCGGCAGCTTTGACATCCTGACCTGGCACAAGCTGCCGCTGTCGGGCACCACGCAGACGCTGCTGTTCTTCGCGTTCTTCAGCGCCTTTGCCGTGAAGGTGCCGATGTGGCCGGTGCACACCTGGCTGCCCGACGTGCACGTGGAGGCCCCCACCGGCGGCTCCGCCGTGCTGGCCGCCATCATGCTGAAGCTGGGCGCCTATGGCTTCCTGCGCTTCTCGATGCCGATCGCGCCGGACGCCGCGCGCGAGTGGGCCTGGCTGATGATCGCGCTGTCGCTGATCGCCGTGATCTACGTGGGCCTGGTCGCCATGGTGCAGCAGGACATGAAAAAGCTCGTGGCGTATTCGTCCGTGGCCCACATGGGCTTTGTCACCCTGGGCTTCTTCATCTTCAATGACCTGGGTGTGGCCGGCGGCATCGTGCAGATGATTGCGCACGGCTTTGTGTCGGGCGCCATGTTCCTTTGCATTGGCGTGCTGTACGACCGCGTGCATTCACGCGAGATTGCAAGCTACGGGGGTGTGGTCAACACCATGCCCAAGTTCACCGCGTTCGCGCTGCTGTTCGCCATGGCCAACTGCGGCCTGCCGGCCACCGCCGGATTCGTGGGTGAATGGATGGTGATCCTGGGCGCGGTCAAGGCCAATTTCTGGCTGGGCCTGGCCGCGGCGTCGGCGCTGATTTTCGGTGCGGCGTACACGTTGTGGATGTTCAAGCGCGTGTACCTGGGCCCGGTGGCCAATGACGATGTGCGCAACCTGAGCGACATCAATGCGCGCGAGTTCTTCATGCTGTCGCTGCTGGCGATTGCCGTGCTGTACATGGGCATCTTCCCGCATCCGTTCACGCAGATCATGGACACCTCGGTGGCCGATTTCCTCAAGCACGTTGCCCAGTCCAAACTGAATTGAAAGCCTTGAGATGATTGACAAACTCAGTTGGATCGCCGTTTACCCCGAAGTGCTGCTGCTGGTCATGGCCTGCGTCGTGGCGCTGGCCGACCTGCGCGTGAGCAGCCCGCGCCGGACCTTCACCTATGTGCTGACCCTGGCCACGCTGGGCGTGGTGGCCATCATGCAGGCGTTGTACGCCAGCGGCGGCGAGACCGTGTACGGCTTTGGCAACATGGTGGTCAGCGACCCCATGGGCAACTGGCTCAAGTGCTTTGCCACGGTCGCCATGATGGTCACGCTGGTCTATGGCCGCCCGTATGCGGGTGACCGCGGCATGCTGCGCGGCGGCGAGATGTTCACGCTGGCCATGTTCGCGCTCATGGGCATCTTCGTGATGATCTCGGGCAACAACTTCCTGGTGATCTACCTGGGGCTGGAACTGCTCACGCTGTCCAGCTACGCGCTGGTCGCGCTGCGCCGCGACAACGCCACCGCGACCGAAGCCGCCATGAAGTACTTCGTGCTGGGCGCCATGGCCAGCGGCTTCCTGCTGTACGGCCTGTCCATGCTCTATGGCGCCACCGGTTCGCTGGACATCAACGCGGTGTTCAAGGCGGTCAACTCCGGCCAGATCAAGCACCAGGTGCTGGTGTTTGGCCTGGTGTTCATCGTGGCGGGCCTGGCCTTCAAGCTGGGCGTGGTGCCGTTCCACATGTGGATCCCGGACGTCTACCAGGGTGCGCCCACGGCCGTCACGCTCATGATCGGCGGCGCGCCCAAGCTGGCGGCATTCGCCATCTGCATCCGCCTGCTGGTCGAAGGCCTGCTGCCACTGGCGATCGACTGGCAGCAGATGCTGGGCCTGCTGGCCATAGGCTCATTGCTGGTGGGTAACCTGGCGGCCATTGCGCAGACCAACCTCAAGCGCATGCTGGCCTACTCCACCATTTCGCAGATGGGTTTCGTGCTGCTGGGCCTGATGTCGGGCGTGGTCAACGGCAACACGCTGTCGGCCGCCAACGCCTACAGCTCGGCCATGTTCTACGTCATCACCTATGTGCTGACCACGCTGGCCACGTTCGGCATCATCCTGCTGCTGGCGCGTGAAGGCTTTGAGAGTGAAGAGATCACCGACCTGGCCGGCCTGAACCAGCGCAGCCCGCTGTTTGCCGGCGTCATGGCCGTGTGCCTGTTCTCGCTGGCCGGCATCCCGCCGCTGGTGGGCTTCTATGCCAAGCTGGCGGTGCTGCAGGCGCTGGTGGCGTCGGGCCAGGCGCTGTACATCGGCATGGCGGTGTTCGCCGTCATGATGTCGCTGGTGGGCGCGTTCTATTACCTGCGCGTGGTGAAGGTCATGTACTTTGACGCGCCCATCACCGCCACGACGGTCTCCGCGCCGGCCGATGTGCGTGCCGTGCTGTCGGTCAACGGCCTGCTGGTGCTGGTGCTGGGCATCGTGCCTGGCGGTCTCATGACCCTGTGCGCGCAGGCCATCGTCAAGACATTGGGAACATGACCCCCACGCTCCGCACTGCGTGTCGTCGCTGCCCCCCGAGGGGGCCCAGGTCGCCTAAGGGCGGCCTGTCGGCGACCTGATCGGGTCCTTTCAGCATGTCGCAAACGCTGTCCATCTGGCTGGTGATCATGGCGGCCCTGGTGGCTGCCAACCTGCCGTTCATCAACCACCGCCTGCTGGCCGTGGTGCCGGTGGCCTGGCCCAAAGGCCTGGCGGTGCGGCTGGGCGAGCTGGTGGTGATGTATTTCATCGTGGGCGGTATCGGCCTGCTGCTTGAAAAGCGCATGGGCCAGATCGCTGCGCAGGGCTGGGAGTTTTACGCCGTGACGGGCGCGCTGTTCGTCACCCTGGCATTTCCCGGTTTCGTCTGGCGCTACCTCGTCAAGCACCGTGACTGACCCTGCCGTTCCCACGCGCGACCTGACCGAGCACCGTACCGGCGGCCAGACGCTGTTTGAAGGCAGCTTCCTCAAGGCCTATCGCGACAACGTGCGCCTGCCCGATGGCAGCCATGCCACGCGCGAGTACGTGGCTCACCCTGGCGCCGTGGTGGTCGTGCCGCTGCTGGACGATGGCCGCGTGGTGGTGGAGCGGCAGTTTCGCTACCCGGTGGGCCGGCACATGATCGAGTTCCCTGCCGGCAAGCTGGATGTGGGCGAGGACCCGTTGCTGTGCGGCCAGCGCGAGCTGCTGGAGGAAACCGGCTACACCGCCCGCGAATGGGCGCGCGCCGGCGCCATGCACCTGGCCATTGCCTATTCCACCGAAGTGCTGCACATCTACTTTGCGCGCGGCCTGCAGGCCGGTCAGCACCAGCTGGACGAGGGCGAGTTCCTGGACGTATTCACCGCCACACCCGCGCAGCTGCTGGAATGGAGCCGCACCGGCGAGCTGACCGACGCCAAGTCACTGACCTGCATGGTCTGGCTGCAAAACGTCGTGTCCGGCGCATGGTCACTGGACTGGCAGGCTGCACCGCCCCCCACCGCTGGCAGATAATCCGGGCCATGAAGGTACTGAACCTGCAATGTGCCCACCAGCATGGGTTTGAAGGCTGGTTCGCTTCGGAAGAGGACTTCCAGGGGCAACTGGGCCGTGGGCTGGTGGAATGCCCGATGTGCGGCGACCGCACCATCACCAAGATGCTCTCCGCGCCCCGGCTGAACCTCGGTGCGGCCAGGGAGCCACAACCCCAGGCCCAGCAGCAGGACGTGATGTCATCCACCGGCCGCACGCTGCAGGCGGCCTGGCTCAAGATGGTGCGCGAGGTCATGGCCAATACGGAAGACGTGGGCGAGCGCTTTGCCGAGGAGGCCCGGCGTATCCACTATGGCGAGGCGGACGAGCGCAACATCCGTGGCCAGGCGTCGCGCGAAGAGACGGAGGCATTGATCGACGAAGGTATTGCTGTCATGCCTCTTCCACTGCCAAAGGCGCTCAAGGAAACCCTGCAATAAGACGCCCCCCGAAGCGCGCTGCGCGCGCCTCCCCCCGCTGGGGGGCAATGCTGCGGCCCGGCAAAGCCGGTTCCGCGCATTCCCGTCTTTGCATCAGTCCATGAACTGCAGCGCCGCAAGACGGGCATAGGTGCCGCCCGCGGCCATCAGCGTGTCGTGCGTGCCTTGCTCCACGATGCGGCCATGGTCCATCACCACAATCCTGTCGGCCTGCTGCACCGTGGCCAGCCGGTGGGCGATGACCAGCGTGGTGCGGTCGCGCATCGCGGTTTCCAGCGCGGCCTGCACCATGCGCTCGCTCTCGGCGTCCAGCGCGCTGGTGGCTTCGTCCAGCAGCAGCAGGGGCGGGTTCTTGAGCATGGCGCGCGCAATCGCGATGCGCTGGCGCTGCCCGCCCGACAGGCGCACACCGCGTTCTCCCAGGAAGGTGTCGTAGCCCTCGGGCAACGCACGGATGAAGCCGTCGGCAAACGCCGCGCTGGCGGCTGCGTGGACTTCCGCGTCGGTGGCGCCGGGCTTGCCGTAGCGGATGTTCTCCAGCGCGCTGGCCGAGAAAATCACCGCGTCCTGCGGCACGATGCCGATGCGCTGGCGCAGGTCGTGCAGCGCCAGCGCGGACGTGGGCACGCCGTCCAGCGTGATGGCGCCTGCGGCGGGGTCGTAAAAGCGCAGCAGCAGCTGGAACACCGTGCTCTTGCCCGCGCCGCTGGCCCCCACCAGGGCCACCGTCTCGCCCGGCGCAACGCGCAGGGTGAAGTCCGCCAGCGCCGCCTGCGCGGGACGTGAAGGGTAATGAAAGGTCACGCCCTCGAACGCCACCGCGCTGCCCGCGGGCGTCACGGGTGCGGCCGCCGGACGGGCGGGCGAGGCAATTGGCGAGCGCGTGTCCAGCAGCTCCATCAGCCGCTCGGTCGCACCAGCGGCGCGCAGCAGGTCGCCATAGACCTCGCCCAGCACCGCGACGGCACCGGCCAGGATGATCACGTACACCACGGTCTGGCCCAGGTGGCCCGCGCTGATCTTGCCCGCCAGCACGGCCTGTGTGCCCTGGTACAGGCCCCACAGCAGCAGGGCAGCATTGGCAATGATGACAAAGGCCACCAGCGCCGAGCGGGCGCGCGTGCGCCGCACCGCGGTGCGAAAGGCGTCATCGGTGGACGCATCAAACCGGGCGGCCTCGCGGCCCTCGGCCGTGTAGCTTTGCACCACGGGAATGGCGTTGAGCACCTCGGCCGCGATGGCGCTGGAATCGGCCACGCGGTCCTGGCTGGCACGCGAGAGCTTGCGCACGCGCCGCCCGAACCACATGGTGGGCAGCACCACCAGCACGATGATCAGCAGCACCTGCGTCATCACATACGGGTTGGTCCATACCAGCATGGCCAGCGCGCCCACGCCCATCACGGCATTGCGCAGGCCCATGCTCAGCGACGAGCCCACCACCGTCTGCACCAGCGTCGTGTCGGTGGTCAGGCGCGACAGCACCTCGCCGGTCTGCGTGGTCTCGAAGAACTCGGGGCTTTGGCGCAGCACGTGGGCATAGACGGCGTTGCGGATGTCGGCCGTGACGCGCTCGCCCAGCCAGCTCACGGTGTAGAAGCGTGCCGCGCTGAACAGGCCCAGCGCCACGGCCACGCCAAACAGCGCCAGGAAGTGCTCGCGCAGCGCCATGACCTGCGCACCCTTGTCGGCTTGGGCGGGGCTGGCCAGCCCGCCATCAATCAGCCCGCGCAGCGCAACGGGAAACAGCAGCGTGGCCACGGCCGCCAGCACCAGGAACAGACCGGCCAGCGCCAGGCGGCCGCGGTAGGGCCGCAGAAACGGCAGCAGGCCGGACAGGGAACGGGGGTTGCCCTTGCGGGCGTCGGGTGCGGTGGCCATGCGGTCAAGTGTAGGGGCATACGTAAGAGAGATACGAAGGGGCAATGCAGTGCGCCGTGGGCGCTGGCCCTGGATCTTCACCCCGGCCTGCACGCGGCCGGCTGGGCTACATCCGCAGCGGGCTGGCGTAGCCCGTCATCTCCAGGTAGCCGCGCGCCACCTTGCGGCCATTGCTGTCATACAGGTCGCTCAGGCCCTCCCAGTAGATGGCGCCGGTGGAGTTGCGGCTGTCCAGCTCCTGGTTGTCGGTCACGGCCTTGACGGTGTAGAAGTCGGCCGGGGTGCGCACGATCCACTCCACCGGATAGGTGGCCTGGGACGCGGGGCTTTTCCAGAAGCGCTGGGGGCTGAATTCAGTCTCGCCCCTGCTGGCGGTGTACAGGCTGCCGCCAGCGGTGCGAAACGAACCGCCGTCCCACAGCGTGCTGCCGTCGCGCCTGCGCAGGCGAAACGCGGTGAGCGCGCTGCCGTCCGCGAAGTTCATGCCGATCCAGTCCCAGCCCACCGCCTCGGGGTGCAGCAGTTCCTCGCTCCATTCATGGTCCAGCCAGGCGGTGCCCTGCACCCGTAGCGGCTGGCCACGCAGCGTCAGCGTGCCGCGCGTGCGCAGCTGCGGCTGGCTGTAGTAGTAGCTCGCCTGCTTGTCCTGCGGCCCCTTGCGTGACAGGCCCTGCCGGCCTTGCAGCAGCACGGGCTGCGTGGGCGCAAATTCCAGGTCCAGCGCGAAGTCCTGTGCCCGGATGCGTGCCTGGTAGCCCGCGTCACCGCGCACCAGAGACCAGTCGCGCAGCTTGAGTTGCGTGTCGTTGGTGGCGGCCACGGCCACGTCAAAGCCTTCGCGCGCGATGCGCTGGTCGTGCAGCAGCTTGCGGCCCTGGACATCGGTCACGGCCGCATGGGCAAACACGAGCTGGCGCGCCGCAAAGCCCGATTGCATGCCCTGCGTGCCGTCCACCCGTGAACGGAAGAACGTCACCTGGAAGCCGAACTCACGCCCGCCCGACGTGGCATGCCCGGTGACGTACCACCATTCGGTGCGAAAGCCCGGGTGCGCGCCATGGTCGCGCGGGAACCGCAGCGTTTGCGGTGGCAGCGCTGCCGCTGGCAGGCAGCCGCCCAGCAGCCCTGCGGCCAGCAAGCTGCGGCGCGGGAAGGCCGGCAGGGCAGGCAGCATGGTGTGCCTTAGCCCGCCAGCGCCGCCATGCGCTGCTGCGCCGCAGTGCAATCGCCCATGTGCTGCTGCACCCAGGCGGCGTCATGGTAGGTGGGCAGGTAGCGCTCACCCGCGTCGCACAGCAGCGACAGGATGGCGCCCTGTTCGCCGCGTTCGCGCATCTCGCAGGCCAGCGCCAGCATGGCGGTGAAGTTGGTGCCGGTGGACGGGCCCACCCGACGCCCAAGCAGCCCTGACAGCACGCGCATGGCAGCCACCGAATCCACGTCGCTCACCACCTCCATGCGGTCCACCAGCGCGCGGATGAAGCTGGGCTCCACGCGGGGTCGGCCAATGCCCTCGATGCGCGAGCCCGGGCCGGTGTGGCTGGCGTCGCCCGACGCATGGTAGGCGCTGAACACGCTGCCCTGCGGGTCGGCCACGCACAACTGGGTGGCCTGGCGCTGGTAGCGGATGTAGCGCCCGATGGTGGCGCTGGTGCCACCCGTGCCGGCCCCCACCACCACCCAGCGCGGTACCGCGTGGCGCTCGTGCGCCATCTGCTGGAACATGCTTTGCGCGATGTTGTTGTTGCCACGCCAGTCGGTGGCGCGCTCGGCATAGGTGAACTGGTCCATGTAGTGGCCACCGGTGTCCGAGGCGATGCGGCGCGCCTCGTCATAGACCTGCGCCGCGCTGTCCACCAGGTGGCAGCGGCCGCCGTAGAACTCGATCTGCGCGATTTTTTCGGGCGAGGTGCTGCGCGGCATGACCGCCACGAACGGCAGGCCCAACAGACGCGCAAAGTAGGCTTCGCTCACCGCCGTCGATCCGCTGGAGGATTCCACCACGGTGGAGCCTTCGCGCAGCCAGCCATTGCACAGCGCGTACAGGAACAGCGATCGCGCCAGCCGGTGCTTCAGGCTGCCCGTGGGGTGCGTGGACTCGTCCTTCAGGTACAGGTCGATGCCGTGCCGGGCAAAGCCGGGCAGGGGCAGGGCGATCAGGTGGGTGTCGGCGCTGCGCTGGAAGTCCGCCTCGATGCGGGCAACGGCGTCATGTTCCCAGGCGCGCAGGTTCGGTGGAGTGGGCATCGTGGCATTGTCGCAGGCGGCCTGGCACCGGTGCGTTACCAGTCTTCCTTCACAGCCATCACCGCGTCGCGCCCGGCCGCCGCCCGCCCGGCCAGCCAGGCCGTGGCCGTGCCGGCTAGCACTACGGCTGCGCACAGCGTGCCCAGCCGCAGCCAGGGCACGGCCAGGTCCATGGTCCAGTGAAAGCTCTGCGGGTTGACCACATGCACCAGTACCACGCTCACGGCCAGGCCCAGCGCCAGGCCGGCCAGCGAGCCGATCAGTGTCCAGGCCGCGCCTTCACCGGCCACCACGCCGAGGATCTGCCGGCGCGTGAGGCCCAGGTGCGCCAGCAGGCCAAACTCCTTGCGCCGCGCCAGCACCTGGGCGCTGAAGCTGGCCGCCACGCCGAACAGGCCAATCGCGATCGCCACCGCCTGCAGCCAGTAGGTGACGGCAAAGCTGCGGTCGAAAATGCGCAGCGAGGTAGCGCGGATCTCGCCGGCCGAGGCAAATTCCAGCAGCGCCGCGGCGCCCGCACCCGCACCTGCGCCCACATCCGCACCCGCGCCCGCGCCCTGGCCGGCAGCCAGCGCCCGCACCGCCTGCTGCACGCGGGCGGCATCGGCGTCGCTGGCCAGCCACAGCGCCAGGTCGTTCACCCGGCGGTCGCCGGTCAGGCGCTCAAAGTCGGGCTGCGCCATCACGATCGCGCCGCTCTGGCGGGCATAGTCGCGCCACACACCGGCTACGAAGAAACGGGTGCCTGGCTGCATTGCAGCGGCCAGCGGCGCAAACACGGCGCCGGTACGCGCACCGTACAGATCGGCCACCGCTTCGCTCACATAAATACCCACATGGCCTGGTGGCACCGCCACGGCATCACCCACCAGCGGCAGCGCCTGCAGCGGCCCGTCCAGCGCGCGGGCGATCAGCGTGACCGCCGGGCGCGCCGGGTCCAGCAGCAGCGGCGTGGTGCGCAGCGTGCCCACGCGAAGCACGCCCGGCACCTGCGCCACCGCCTGCACGAATGCGGGCCCGAAGTACGCCGCTTCGCCCGTGCCGGGCGCGCTGGCGGTGCGCACGTAAAGCTCCGCGGGCAGCACCGCGTCCAGCCACTGCGTTACGCTGTCGCGAAAGCTGGCCACCATCACCGTCAGCGCCACGGCCAGACTGAGCGACGCCACCACGCCGCTGACGGCCACGGCAGCGCTTTCACGAACGCGCCGGGCGCGCTCCACCGCCAGCATCGGCAACGCGTGGCCGGCCACGCGCGGCGCCAGCCGGTCATACAGCAGCGCCACGGCCCAGGGCAGGGCGGTGATGCCTCCCACCAGCAGCAGGCCCACCGACCCATAGGCCGCCAGCGGCAGGCCCGCCACCGGCGGCAACAGCGCCAGCAGCGCGCCCGCGGCCACCAGCCCCAGGCTCAGCCAGCGGCTGCGGCCGGCCTGCGCCGCCGTGCCCAGGCCCTTGAGCGTCTGCGCCAGCGGCAGCTGCTGCACGGCGCGCGCCGGCCACCAGCCGCCCAGCAGGGCCGCCACCACGCCCAGCCCGCCATAGGCCAGCGCGCCCCAGCCGTCCCACTGCAGCGCGGGCACCGCCCCCGGAAAATAGCCGCCGCCCAGGTCGCCGCCCAGCAGGCGCAGCGCCAGCGCCGCCAGCCCCGTGCCCAGCGCCACGCCGGCTGCGCTGCCCAGCGTGCCGAGCAAGGCCGATTCCACCAGCACCAGTTGCAGCCGCTGGCGCGCCGTGAGGCCCAGCACGCCCAGCAGCGCAAATTGGCGCGCGCGCCGCGCCACGCTGAGCGACAGCACGGAAAACACCAGGAAAGCACCGGTGAACAGCGCCACCAGCGCCAGCACCGTCAGGTTGACGCGGTAGGCGCGCGACAGGTTGCTCACGCGCTGCGCCGCGTCGGCCGGTGCGGAGGCCGTCACGTCGCCCGGCAGTGCCAGCGCGCGCAGCACGGCGGCGCGGTCTGCGCCGGGGGCCAGGCGCACATCAATGCGGCTGAGCTGGCCCGCACGGCCAAACAGGTCCTGCGTCGCGCCGATGTCCATCACGGCCAGCGGGCCGCCACCGGCACCCACGGTGCCGCCCACCTGCACGGCGTGCAGCTGCAGGCCCACTTGCAGCTGCAAACGGTCAGCTTCCGTTCGGGCTGAGCTTGTCGAAGCCCCTGCCAGCATCGCCCGGGCTGACGCATTCAGGAACACCGTGCCAGGCGCAAAGACCGCAAACCGGCCACCCCCGTCCCGCGGCACGGGCATCAGGCCAGGCGCCACACCGGCCACCACCAGCGCATCCACGCCCACCACGCGCAAGGCCTTGCGCGAGCCATCGGGCGCCAGCACCAGCGTCTGCAGTTCCACCACGGGGCTGGCCAGCGCCACACCGGGGTGGGCCGCCACGCGCGCGAACAGCCGCTCGTCAAACCCGCCGCGCACCGCGCGCAGTTCCAGGTCAGGCTGGCCGTTGACCGAGCGCACGGCGGCCGAAAACTCACTGAGCGCGGACGCGTTGATCAGGTGGACCGACAGCGCCAGCGCCACGCCCAGCATCACGGCCAGCACGGCCGCGGCATTGCGCCAGGGGTGGTGGCGCAGCTCTTGCCAGGAAAAGATAGCCAGCAGGCGATACATGACAGGATTGTGCGCGCCGCGCCGGTACATTGCGGGCATCACCCCCCAAGGAGCGCGCGAATGGCCACGGCAACCTCACTCACATGGACGGACCAGCTGGACGGGCTGGACTGGCAGGCGCTGTCCGACCTGTACCGGGTGGCACCCCTGGGCGACAAAAGCCCGGCATGGCTGAAGACGGCATTTGGCAACAGCATGTTCCGCTGCCTGGTGCGTGACGGCGGCACGCTGGTGGGTGCGGGCCGCGCGTTGGCCGACGGTGTGGATTGCTCGTACATCTGCGACGTGGCCGTGCTGCCCAGCCACCAGGGCACCGGGCTGGGCCGCGAAATCATTCAACGGCTGGTGGCGCAGTCGCGCGGGCACCGCAAGATCATCCTGTATGCGGTGCCGGGCAAGGAGGGCTTCTACCGGAAGCTGGGGTTTGAGCGCATGAGCACGGCCATGGCGATTTTTGAAGACCCGGCGGCGGCGCGGGCACGGGGATACCTGGGCGATGATTAAGACCACCCCGCCAGTGCCGGCTTTTTACGCGGCCTGAACGGTGTTGGTCAGCCTGCCGATCCCCTGCACATAACACTCAACTACGTCGCCTGCTGCCAGGAAGCGCCGCGGGTTCATTGCATAACCCACGCCCGACGGCGTGCCGGTGGCGATCACGTCACCGGGCTCCAGGGTCAGCCCGGCGGACAGGGACTCGATGATCTGCGGGATCCTGAAAATCATGTCGCCTGTGCTTGCGTCCTGGCGCGGCTCGCCGTTGACGCTCAGGGCCAGTCGCAGCGCGTGTGGGTCGGCGATTTCGTCGGCCGTCACGATCCACGGGCCCATGGGGCAGAAGGTGTCCAGGCCCTTGCCCTTGAACCACTGGTCGTGCCGGCGCTGCAGGTCGCGCGCGGTCACGTCGTTGACGATGGTGTAGCCCAGCACATGCTTCAAGGCGTCAGCAGCGTTGATGTCGCGCCCGCCGGTGCCGATCACCACGGCCAGTTCCACTTCATAGTCCAGCCGGCGCGTGACGCGCTCGTCATAGCGGATTGCGGCTCCGTCGCCCACGATGGCGCTGGACGGCTTGGTGAAGAACTGCGGATACTCGGGCGGCGGTGTCTGCTTGTCGCGCGAGACGTTGTCTTCCTGGATATGGTCCGCATAGTTGCGGCCCAGGCAGAACACATTGCGTGCGGTGCGGGGGATGGGGGCCAGTGGCTTGACGCCATCGGCGGGCAGCGGCGCCAGTTCGCCCGCAGCAGCCATCTGCTGTACCCGTTGGCCCAACGCCACGGCCTGCCCGCCAGCGATCAGGTCCAGCAGCGTCGTGGCGGCGGCGCTACCCGCTGGCAGCGCCGCGCGCAGGTCCAGAATGCCTTGCGCGGCAAAGCACACGGGCACGGCCTGGCCTGCCCATTCAATCGTTCCCAGTTTCATCGGTTCTGCTTCCTTGTGTGATCCATGTTTGGCGCTAGCATCGGCGGATGGCTCCACCAGTCAAATCCGCACAGCGCGTTGTCGAGGTGTTTGAATACTTTGCCCAGCGCCGCGCGCCCGCCACGCTGACGCAGGTGTGCGCTGCGCTGGGCTACCCGGCATCCAGCACGTTTGCGCTGCTCAACACGCTGCGCGACCTCGGCTACCTGGACTATTCGCGCGAGGACCGCACCTTTGTGCCCACGGTGCGCGCCGCGCTGCTGGGCATCTGGGTCAACGACGCGCTGCTGTCGGACGGCACCATCGTGCGGCTGATGTACAAGCTGCGCGACGAGACCGGCTGCACCGCGGTGCTGGGCATCCAGAGCGGCATGCATGTGCAGTACATCCACGTGGTCAAGGGCAACGAGGGCACGGGCCACACCGACGTGGCTACCGGCGCGCTGCGCCCGCTGCTGCGTTCGGCCATGGGCCGCGTGGTGCTCACGCTGAAGCCCCGCGCCGAGCTGCGTGCCCTGCTCAGCCGCATCAACGCGCAGGAGACCACGGCGAATCAGGTGCGCCTGGCCGACCTGCTGGTCAAGCTGGACGAGTGCCGCGAGCGCGGATGGGATTACAGCGAAGGCGTAGCCACGCCGGGCTCGGGCATCATCACCATGCTGCTGGCCGCACCGCAGCACCAGCCGCCGATGGTGCTGGGGCTGGGCGGGCGCATTGGCGTGTTGCGAACCAACCGGGACAAATTCGTGCAGGCCCTGCGCCGCATCGTGGACGCGCACCGCGAGCACATGGAAGCGCTGCCGCAGAAGTTCGTGGCATCGCGGACTTCGCGCTGACGTCATCGGCGTGGTCACTCGGGCTTCATGCCCGCGGCAGCGGCCACGCGGGCCAGCGTCTCGATCTGCGCCATCTGGTACTTGCGCATCTCACCGGTGCTGCGCTGCATCAGCTCCGAGCCAACCTTGCGCGAAAAGTCGCGGCCTTCCTGTGAAGCCAGGATTTTCTGCACCGCCTCAGCCAGCTTGTTGGTAATGTCATCGGGTACCTCGGTGCGCACCATCAGCGCCGACCAGCCGTAGATCGAAAACTCGGGAAAGGTTTCCTTGATGGTTGGCACGTCCGGAAATTCGCCGTGCCGCTGGTCGCCCGTCACGGCCAGGATGCGCAGTTGGCCTGACTTGGCCAGCGCCGCCATGGAGGTCACGCCGTCCATGGCCACATTGATCTGGCCACCCGCCAGGTCTGTGTTCATCTGGCTCGTGGTGCGATAGGGCACATGGGTGAACTGGACGCCCGCCAGGCCCGAGAACCATTCCGTGGCGAGCCGGTAGCCGGTAGCGAAGTTGCCAAAGTTCAGCTTCTTCGGGTTCTTTTTTGCGGCGTCAATCAGATCAGCCAATGTCTTGATGTCCGAGCTGCCGGCCACCGCGATGCCGAGCATGCTGCGCCCGATGCCGGCCACGGGCTTGAAGTCTTTCAAGGGGTCATACGGCATGCCCTTGATCAGCACCGAGTTCACCGCCAGGTTGGTCCAGCTGCCCAGTACCAGCGTGTAGCCATCGGGTGGTGCATTCTTGGCGGCCATCATGCCCAGGCGGCCATCGGCGCCGGGCAGGTTGTCCACCGTCACGGCCTGGCCGAGCGCGGTGGACAGGTGCTGTGCCACGAAGCGGGCCGATGTGTCGCTGGTGCTGCCCGCGGCAAACGGTGACACCATGCGGATGGGCCGCGTGGGGTAGTCCCTGGCCTGCGCCAGGGCCAGGGGCGTGTGGGCGAGCAGCGCCCCGGCAGGGGCGGCGGCCAGCAGGCGCAACATCAGTCGTTTGTCCATGCGTGTGTCTCCTTCAGTGTGTGATGGGTTGCGCTTTGGCGGGTAAGCCACACAGTGCGTCGATCTCTTGCGGTGTATAGCCCAGCTGGGCCATGACTTCGCGCGTGTGTTCCCCCAGCCGCGGCGGCGGGCGATCCGTGCCGGTGGGGTCGTGCTCCAGCCAGAAGCCAGTGTTCAGCACCTGCGCCTGGCTGCCCTCGATGCGCGCAGGCTGGGTCAGCCGCCGCGTTTGCAGATGGGGCAGGGCCAGCGCCGCAGGCAGGTCGCGCACCGCGCCCGCGGCCACGCCGCCGTCGTTGAGCAACTGTTCCCATTGCACCGCGCTGCGTGTCGCGAGCGCGCGGATGATCTCAGCGCGCAGTGCGGCGGCGTTTTGCTGGCGCAGGTAACGATCCGCAAAGCGTGCGTCGGTGATCAGGTCTTCACGCTGCACCACGCGGCACAGCGCCTCGTACTGGTCCTGGCGCACGGCGCCCAATGTGAGGTCGCCGTCACCGGTGGGAAAGGTGTCGGCCGTGGGTGATTTGCTGTAGCCCAGGTTGCCCTGCTTTTGCGGGCGCACGCCGCCAGCCAGCCAGGGGCCAGCCACCGACACCATCATGACCATGGCCGCGTCCATCATGGCCACGTCGATGTACTGGCCCTGGCCCGTGCGCTCGCGCTGCAGCAGCGCGGACATCATGGCAAAGGCCCCAAGCAGCCCGGTGAACGTGTCCACCACCGGAAAGCCGATACGTACCGGCGGGCTGCCGGGCTCGCCCGACAGCGTCATCAGCCCCGACATGCTCTGGATGATCTGGTCGATGGCCGGGTTGCCCTTGAGCGGGCCCGACTGGCCAAAGCCCGACACGGAACAGAATACGACGGATGGGTTGATGGACCGGCAGGCTGCGTAGCCCAGGCCCATCCGGTCCATCACCCCGGGCCGGAAGTTCTCCACAACGACATCCGCCCATTTCACCAGTTTGCGCGCCACCTCCAGGTGGCCTTCGTCCTTCAGGTCCAGCACGATGGACCGCTTGCCCGCATTGACCGAAATGAACGACGGCCCCATGCCGTCGGCAAAGGTCTGGCCGCCATAGTTGCGCATGGTGTCGCCCTTGCCGGACTCCACCTTGATGACGTCCGCACCTTGCTGGCACAGGTAGTTGGTGGCAATGGGGCCGGCCAGCACGTGCGTGAAGTCCAGCACCTTGAAGCCTTGCAGTACTTGGGCCATGGCCTACTCGGTCGGCTTGGGATACGCGCCGGTGAACACCGGCTTGCGCTTTTCATTGAAGGCGCGCTTGGCCTCGCGCCCGTCGGGGCTCAGGCCCAGGTAGCGCTGCATGGCGCCGCCTGCGTCCAGGTGGCTTGAGAAACCCGCGTTGTCCAGCAGCAGGTTGGTCGCGCTCTTGGTGTAGCGGATGCCCAGCGGCGGCAGCTCCAGCAGCGCGTTCACATAGTCGTCCACGGCGGCGTTGAATTCGGCCGCAGGCACGCTGCGGTTGATCAGGCCCCAGGCCTCGGCCTGCGTAGCGGGAATGCGCCGGCCCAACAGCGACATCTCCAGGGAACGAGCGCGGCCCACGGTGAACAGGAACGCGCCGCCGCTGTGGTTGCCCGCCTGGATCTCGCGCATCTGGAAAAACGCCGTGTCCACCGACACGATCAGGTCACAAGCGGTGGCCAGGTACACGCCGCCGCCAATCGCCGGTCCGTTCACCGCGGCCACCACGGGCTTGAAGTTGCGCTGGATGCGCTGGCGTGCCGCCACATTGGCCCGGCCATAGGCGTCAATGGCCTGAGCGTCGGCATGGCGCGTGAAGCGAAGATCCTGGCCGGCGCAGAAAAAATCGCCTTCACCGGTCAGCACGGCGCAGCGGCACGCCGGGTCGTTCTCCACCTCGTCAAAGGCCTGCGCAATTTCGCGGAACATGTCCAGGTCGTGCGCGTTGCGCACCTCGGGGCGGTTGAGCACCACGCGCCAGACGCTGCCCTGTTTCTCGATTCGGATGGATTGGTACATGGCTTGCAGTATGGGTGGCCACTGTGCGGGCCGCAATGGCTGGCGGCCCTCATTTCTCATATGTGAATGAAGTTTCACGAATGCGAAAGAGCAGGATGTGTCCGCCAGGGCAATCCCGCGCCTGCGCTAAGCTGGCGGCCATGTTGACCCTCCCTACCTATGCCGATGTAGAGCAGGCCGCGCGGCGCCTGCAGGGCCAGGCCCACCGCACCCCCGTGCTGCGCAGCGCCACCGCCGATGCCCTGCTGGGCGCGCAGCTGTTCTTCAAGTGCGAGAACTTCCAGCGCATGGGTGCGTTCAAGTTTCGCGGGGCGTACAACGCGCTGGCGCAGTTCAGCCCTGAACAAAAGCGCGCGGGCGTCGTCACGTTCTCATCCGGCAACCACGCACAGGCGATTGCGCTGTCTGCGCGGTTGCTCGGCATTCCCGCGGCCATCCTGATGCCGCTGGATGCGCCGCAGGCCAAGGTGGACGCCACGCGCGGCTACCTGGGCGAAAGGGGCGAGGTGGTCCTGTACGACCGCTATACGCAGGACCGCGAAGCGATGACGGCGCAGCTGGCCGCCGGGCGTGGCATGACGCCCATTCCGCCCTACGACCATCCACATGTGATGGCGGGGCAGGGCACGGCGGCCAAAGAGCTGTTCGAAGAAACCGGCCCGCTGGACGTGCTGCTGGTTTGCCTGGGCGGCGGCGGGCTGCTCAGCGGCTGCGCGCTGGCCGCGCGGGCGCTGGCACCGAAATGCAAGGTCTATGGCGTGGAGCCCGAGGCCGGCAACGACGGCCAGCAATCGCTGCGCAGTGGCGCCATCGTGCATATTGAAACCCCGCGCACGATTGCCGACGGCGCGCAGACGCAGCATCTGGGTCAGTACACGTTTGAAGTGATACGCCGCGATGTGGACGACATCGTGACCGTGACCGACGCGCAACTGGTGGACGCCATGCGCTTTTACGCTCAGCGCATGAAGCTGGTGGTGGAGCCCACCGGCTGCCTGAGCCTGGCAGCGGCCTTTCACGCCGGGCTGGATTTGCGCGGCCAGCGCGTGGGCGTGATCGTGAGCGGGGGCAACGTAGACTTGGCGCGTTACGCCCAACTGCTGACATCATGAACCTGACACCGCAAGACATCGAGGACATCGAACGCGCCACGCTGGACGCCGTGCCACCGGAGGGAACGGCCCGGCTGGGCCGCTGGCTTGTGGCCATCGACCATGGCACCGTGGGCCGGGCCCACAGCGCCGTGCCCATGGCCCACACCGCCACCGATGCGCGCGTGGTGGGCCCGATCGAGTCGATCTACGACGGCAACGGCCTGGGCACGGTGTTCAGGGTGCCGGCCCAGAAAAGCTTTGTGGCCTTTCGCGCCGAGCTGATGGCGCGGGGCTATGTGCGCAGCAAACCCACCTGCACCTTCACTGGCGAGGTCAGCCGCATGGCCGACATGGCGGACGGCGCGGCGGTACAGCTGCTGGCGCAGCCCGACGACGCCTGGCGGGCGGTGTTCCTGGGTGAAGGCTTTGACCCGGTGGACGGCGCCAGCCGGGTGCAGATTCTGGCGCGGGCGCAGCATGCGGTGTTTGCCCAGGTGTGCGTGGACGGCCAGACGGTGGCTGCCGGCGTGGGCAGCTTCAGCCGCGGCTGGGCCAGCGTGCACGGCATGCGCACGCTGGCGCCGTTTCGTGGCCAGGGCCTGGCCAGCCAGATCCTGGGGGCCATCGCGCGCGAGGCGCAGCGGCGCGACATCACGCGGGCCTTTCTTCAGGTAGAGAGCGCCAACACCCATGCCCAGGCGCTGTACCGGCGCGCCGGTTTTGCGCTGGCTTGGGAATATGCGTATTGGTCGCGGCCGCTGCACCCGGCGACACCAGGTGAAGCGCAGTAACGCCGAATAACAGGTCTGCCCGGACACGGATCAGCGCCGGATTCCATCCGCCGCCAGATGCAGCACCCGGTCCGCCCGCTGTGCCGCTGTTTCGGAATGCGTCACCAGCACCAGCGACGCGCCCTCCAGCCGCGTCTGCGCGATCAGCACGTCCATCACCTTGGCCGCTGTGCCAGGGTCCAGGTTGCCGGTGGGTTCGTCGGCCAGCAGCAGGGCGGGGCGGTGCACCAGCGCGCGGGCAATAGCCACGCGCTGCAGCTGGCCGCCGCTCAGGGTCTGCGGCAGCCGCGCGCCCAGGCCGCCCAGGCCCACGGCGTCCAGCATGGCCCCAACCCGCGCCGCATCGGGGCGGCCCAGCAGCAGCAGGGGCAGCCCCACGTTCTGCGCCACGTCCAGGTGCGGCAGCACATGAAAGGCCTGGAACACAAAACCCACCTTTTCGCGGCGCAGCAGCGCGGCCTGCTCGGCTGAAAGCGAACCCAGAGCGGTGCCATCCAGCGTGATGCTGCCTGCGTCCCAGGTGTCCAGCGCGGCCATGCAGTTGAGCAGGGTGGATTTGCCCACGCCCGATTCGCCCACGATGGCCACGAATTCGCCACGCTCCACGGTGAGCGACACGTTGGCGAACACCGTGGTGTCGCCATAGCGTTTGGCCAGGCTCTGGACCACCAGGCTCATGGCATCCGCTCCAGGCGCGCCAGCACCTGCGCCAGTGCATCGGGCGCGTCGCAGGCCACCACCTGGCGCTGCGGCATGCTGCGCAGCCAGGTGATCTGGCGCTTGGCCAGCTGGCGCGTGGCGGCAATGCCGCGTTCACGCAACGCCGCCATGGGATAGGTGCCGTCCAGTGACTCCCAGGCCTGGCGGTAACCCACGCAGCGCATGCTGGGCAGGTCGGCCGACAAATCGCCGCGCGCGCGCAAGGCCCGTACCTCGTCCACAAAGCCGGCCGCCAGCATGGCGTCAAACCGCTGCGCGATGCGCGCGTGCAGCCAGGCGCGGTCTTGCGGCTCCAGCGAGATCAGGGCGTCCGGGCGCACTGGGCCATCGGGCGCGCCCGCCTTGTCACGAACGTGAAAGGCCGACAGAGGCTGCCCCGTGGTGTGCCAGACCTCCAGCGCGCGCTGGATGCGTTGTGAATCATTCGGGGCCAGCCGCTGCGCCGTGGTCGGGTCCACCGCCGCCAGCGCGGCGTGCAGCGCGGGCCAGCCGCGCTGCTGCGCGTCGGCCGCAATCCGGGCGCGTACCGCCGGGTCGGCCGCGGGCATGGCGTCCAGCCCGTCAAACAGCGCCTTGAAATACAGCATGGTGCCGCCCACCAGCAGCGGCCTGCGCCCGCGGGCCTGTATCTCGCCGATGAGCCGGGTGGCGTCGGCCACGAACATGGCGGCACTGTACGCCTGCAGCGGGTCGCGGATGTCGATCAGGTGGTGCGGCACGGCGGCCAGCTCGGCGGCCGACGGCTTGGCCGTGCCGATGTCCATGCCGCGGTACACCAGGGCGGAATCGACGCTGATGATTTCCACCGGGAGGCGCTGCGCCACGGCCAGCGCCGCCGCCGTCTTGCCCGATGCGGTGGGGCCTGCCAGGCAGAGGGGCGACAGCTTCATTTCGCGCCCGCCAGCACCGGGTGCGACACGTTGCCCCAGCGTTGCACCGGCCCCCAGGCGATCAGCGCGATCACCACCGCCCAGAACCAGATGCCGTTGATCAGCGGAAACACCGTGCCGTCAATGCGCGCGCCCAGCCAGGCGCCGATGGCAAAGGCCACCACCGTCAAAAAGAAGCCCGACAGCGCCGAGGCCGCGCCCGCCATCTGCGGGAAGGGCGCCACCGCGCCCGTCTGTGTGCAGGGCTGGTGGATGCCGTGGCCCACCATGAACAGGTAGTGCGGCAGCAGGAAGGCCCACCAGGTGTGAACGCCTGCCAGCGCCAGCACGCCCATGAGGCTGCCCCCGGCCAGGCTCAGCACCGCGCCGGTCTTGACCGCGCCCTGCAGCCCCACGCGCGCCAGCAGCCGGCGGCAGATGAAGGTGCCGCCGATGTAGGCCAGCGACGCCGTGGCCATGGCTGCGCCATACAGGGGCCGCGACACGCCGTACACGTTGAGGAACACAAACGCCGATGCCGCCAGGAACGTGAACAGCCCGCCGTAGGCCGCCGCCTGCAGCCCGGCCCAGGCCAGAAAGCCCGGGTGGCTGGCAATGCGCAGCCAGTTGCGCAGCAGCGAGGCGGGATGCAGCGGGGTGCGCTGGTGCGAGGTTTCTTCAAACCGCAGCATCAGCAGCACCAGCAACACCAGGCCGAACGCGGCCAGCGTCGCCAGCGACCAGCGCCAGCCCACCAGGGGCGCCAGCAAACCGCCCAAGAGCGGGCTCAGGCAGGCGATCACGCCCAGGCCGCCCAACGAACGCGCCATGACACGCGCGCCGTCGGCTGGCGCATACAGGTCGCGGATGATGGCGCGCGCGCACATCACGGCTGCGCCCATGGCCGCGCCCTGCACCGCGCGCGTGACGATCAGCCATTCAATGCTGGTGGCCAGCATGTTGGCCACGCCCGCCAGCGTGTACAGCGCCATGCCGCCCAGCAGGATGGGCCGGCGGCCAAAGCGGTCCGACAGCGGGCCAAAGACCAGCTGCGACAGGCCAAAGCACAGCAGCAGCGCCGTGAGCGTGAGCTGCCCCTGGCCCACGGTGGCACCCAGCTCGGTGGTGAGCGCGGGCAGGGCGGGCAGGTACAGGTCGGTGGTGACGGGCTGGATGCCCAACAGAAGGGCCAGCAGCAGCACCACCAGGCCGGGGGGCATGGCCTTGGCGGCGGATTCAGACATCCGGGCTAGGTTAGCAGAACGCCCGCGGTGCCCGCGCCCGGTGCCGCCCACAGTGGCGCGCCGCCGCCGTCCAGGTGCGTCAGGTACAGCCGCACATCAAACTCCAGCTGGTGGTAGGCCGGCTCCATGTGGGTGCACAGGCTGTAGAAGGCCTTGTCGTGCGCCTTCTCGCGGATGTGGGCCAGCTCGTGCACGGCGATCATGCGCAGGAACTGCGCCGGGCCGTCCCTGAACAGCGATGCCACGCGGATTTCACGCTTGGCCTTGAGCTTGCTGCCCTGCACGCGCGACACGGCGGTGTGCGTGCCCAGAGCGTGGGCCACCACCTGCAGCTTGCCGTCAAAACACACCTTGCCCAGCGGGTCCGAGCTGCGTAGATACTCGGCCTTCAGCGCCATCACGTAGTCGTACAGCGCGCGGTCGTTGCGCACGCCGTGGGCCGCGGGGTATTTCTGCGCCAGCATGGGGCCCAGGCGGCCCTGGTCCAGCAACTGCTGGGCCTGCGACTGCAGGGCTGCGGGGTAGCCACCCAGGTACTTCACGGCGCCAGGCTGAACAGCCGCGCAATCGCTTCGCGGTATTGCGGCTGGCCCACCGAATTGGTGTTGTGGTGGGAGCCGCCTTGCACCAGCACGAATTCCTTGGGGCCGCGCGCGGCCTCGTACAGCTTGCGGCCCAGCGCGGGCAGGATCAGCCGGTCTTCGCTGCCGTGCACCACCAGCAGCGGCGAGCCGATCCGGGTGACCTTGCGCTCGGAGTCAAAACGCTGGGTGATCAGCGGGCCCAGCGGCAGCCAGCCCCACTTCATGGTGCTGGCCACGTCGGGGATGGAGGTGAAGGTGCCTTCCACCATGACGCCGCGCTCATCGCTGACCTGGGCGGCCAGGTCGATGGCGATGGCGCCGCCCAGCGAATGGCCAAAGATGTAACGCTGGGCCTTGGGGTGCTGTGCTGCCAGCCAGTCCCAGGCGGCGCGGGCGTCCTCGGCGGCCATGCTTTCGCTGGGCAGGTCCTGCGTGCTTTTGCCAAAGCCGCGGTAGTCAATGGCCAGCACCGAAAAGCCCAGCTCCTGCATGCGCCGGATGCGCATGGCCGAGCCGGTCACGTTCCAGCGCGCGCCATGCAGGTACAGCAGCACCGGCGCACCGGGCCGCTCGGCCGCCAGCCACAGGCCATGCAGCCGGGTGGGCTGGCCGGTCAGGCGCGAGTCAAAGCTGATCCAGACGTCCTGCATGCCTTCGGCCATTGACGCGCCGCCCCAGCTGCGGTCACTGGGCTGGAAGATCCAGGCCCGCTGCTTTTCGTCCAGGGTGGCGCAGCCGGCCAACAGCCCCAGCGTCAGGGCAAAAGCGGTGAAGAGGTGCCAGCGTTTCATGAGCCTGAAAGACAGGGCGCTGGCCAAAAAGTTCACCCGGATGTGTCAAGCGGGCGTCAAGCCGCCGCTCAGCGCCCGCGCATGAACAGCGCGTCCAGCTCGCGCACCGTCATTTGCCGCCAGGTGGGCCGGCCGTGGTTGCACTGGTCGGAGCGCTCGGTTTCTTCCATCTGGCGCAGCAGCGCGTTCATTTCGTCCAGTGTCAGCCTGCGGTTGGCCCGCACCGCGCCGTGGCAGGCCATGGTGCCCAGCAGCTCGTTTTGCGCGCGCTGGATCACGGTGGACGCGTCGTGCTGGGCCAGCTCGGCCAGCACGCCGCGGGCCAGCTCCACCGCGTCGCCCTGGGCCAGGGTGGTGGGCACGGCGCGCACCGCCAGGGTCTTGGGTGAAAACGGCGTGATCTCCAGGCCCAGCATGGCCAGTGTGTCGGCATTGCTTTCGGCCGTGGCCACCTCCTGCGGTGTGGCGGCAAAGGTGGCCGGGATCAGCAGCGGCTGGCTCTGGATGGCGTGGGCGTCCATCTGCGCCTTGAGCCGCTCATAGACGATGCGCTCGTGCGCCGCATGCATGTCCACGATCACCAGGCCCTGGGCATTCTCCGCCAGGATGTAGATGCCCTGAAGCTGCGCGATGGCACGGCCCAGGGGCCAGTCGCCCGCGGGCAGCGGGGCGGGGGCCGCAGGGGCCACCTCCGCGCCTGCCGGGGCATGCGGCTGCCACAGCGCGGCCACATCCGACACGATATGCCCGGGGCCCGGCGGCGGCGTGAAATACAGGGCAGTCTGCGCGGCCTGCGCTTGCGGCGCGGACCAGGGCGCATAGGCGGCGCCTGCGGCCTGGCCGCTCGCGCCGGCCATGGCCTGCTGCGGGTCGGCGCCGGTGGCGGCGGCCAGCGCGGCGGCGGCGGCCGCAGCGGCACGCGGCGCGGCCAGCGCGTTTTCCACCGCGTGGCGCACGGCCTGGTGCACTTCGCGGCTGTCGCGAAAGCGCACCTCGATCTTGGTCGGGTGCACGTTGACGTCCACCCGCGCCGGGTCCATTTCCACATACAGCGCATACACCGGCTGGCGGTGGCCGTGCAGCACGTCTTCATAGGCGCTGCGGGCCGCGTGGGTCAGCACCTTGTCGCGCACATAGCGGCCGTTCACGTAGGCAAACTGCTGGTCGGCCCGCGAGCGCGCGGCGTCGGGGATGCCGGCGCGGCCCGTGACCCGCAGCGGCCCGGCCTGGTAGTCCACCGCCACGCTTTGTTCCAGCAGCTCGTTGCCCAGCACGTCGGCCAGGCGCTGGTCGCGCGTGGCGGCGCGCCACTGCTCCACCAGCTTGCCCTCGTGCCAGATGGCAAAGCCCACCTCGGGGCGGGCCAGCGCATGGCGGCGTACGGCCTCGATGCAATGCGCCAGCTCGGTGGCGTCGGTTTTCAGGAACTTGCGCCGTGCGGGGGTGCTGAAGAAAAGCTCCTTCACTTCCACCGTGGTGCCGGTGGCGCGGGCGGCGGGGCGCAGCTCGCCGCTGCGGCCGTCCAGCAAGAAGGCACTGGCCTGACCCTCGGTGCGCGACAGAAGCGACAGCTCGGCCACCGAGCTGATGGCGGCCAGTGCCTCGCCGCGAAAGCCCATGGTGCCCACCGATTCAAGGTCGGCCAGCGACGCGATCTTGCTGGTGGCATGGCGGCGCAGCGCCACGGGCAGCTCTTCGCGCGGGATGCCCGCGCCGTCATCTTCCACCGATACCAGCCGCACGCCGCCCGCGAGCAGCCGCACGGTGACCTGGGTGGCGCCAGCATCCAGCGCGTTGTCCACCAGTTCGCGTACCACGGACGCGGGCCGCTCCACCACTTCGCCCGCCGCAATCTGGCTGATCAGTTCGTCGGGCAGGTCACGGATGGGCCGGCGGGTGGGGCCGAGGGTGGGAGCAGGCAGGGTGAGATCAGGCACCCGGGCATTTTAGGTCGCTGGCCTAAGACGTCACCGGCGGCCGGTTGAACATCCCCCAGAACATGCCGATGGCGCGGGCACTGTCCACCAGCTTTTCAAAGTCCACCGGCTTGACCACGAAACCGTTGGCTCCGGCGGCGTAGCCGGCCTGCACGTCACGCGGCTGGTTGGACGAGGTCATGACGACCACCGGCACCAGCTTCAGGGCATCGATCTTGCGCATTTCGGTCAGCAGCTCGATGCCGCCCATGCGGGGCATCTTGATGTCCACCAGCGCGAACAACGGCGTGAGGTCCAGGCGGTCCGCGTAGCGGCCCCGGCGCAGCAGGTAGTCCAGCGCCTCCTCGCCGTCGCGGCACACGTCGATGGGGTTGGCCAGGTTCAGGTCTGCCAGGCCCAGGCGAAACAGCTCGACGTCATCTTCGCTGTCGTCCACGATCAGGATGGGAGAGAGTTGCGGCATCAGGCCGGCAGGTTACCCCAATCAGGCAGGCAGGGCAAACCAGAAGCGCGCACCCTGGCCAGGCTCGCTTTCCACCCAGACGCGCCCGCCGTGCCGCTCCAGGATGCGGTGCACCGTGGCCAGGCCGATGCCCGTGCCGTCAAATTCGTCGGCATGGTGCAGCCGCGAGAACACCTGGAACAGCCGCGACGCGTGGCGCATGTCGATGCCGATGCCGTTGTCTGCCACGCAGATGCGGTGTTCACCTGGCACCGACGCGTCGGCAAAGACCTGAATCACCGCCGGGTTGCTGCGTGCCGAATACTTGACCGCATTGCCCAGCAGGTTGGAGATGACCTGCGTCATCAGGCTCTGGTCGGCGCGCACCGTGGGCAGGGGGCCAATCTCCCATTGGACGTTGCGGCCCTCCAGCTCGGGCTCCAGCGCGGCCTGGGTGCGCTGCACCAGCGCGCCCAGGTCCACGTCCGTCAGCAGCAGCGCATGGTTGCCCAGCTGGGCAAATGCGAGCATGCCGTCAATCAGCCGGCCCATGTCGGCCGACGCACGCTGGATGCGGCCCAGGTAATTGAGCGCCGTGGCGTCCAGCTGGGCGCCGTGGCGCTGTTCGATCACCCGCGCAAAACCATGCACATGGCGCGCTGGCGCGCGCAGGTCGTGCGCGACCGAATAGGCAAACGCCTCCAGCTCGCGGTTCACGCGCGTGAGCTCGGCGGTGCGTTCGCGCACGGTGTCGTCCATGGCCTGGGCAAAGGCACGCTGCTGTTCTTCAAGGCGCTTTTGTGCCGTCATGTCGTGAAACGACGCGAGCAGCAGGTATTCGTTGCCGTGCCGCACCTCGCCCAGCGACATGGCCACCGGCAGGGAGCGCTGGTCGCGCGTGATGACCGTGACGTCCTGCGTGGTGCCTGCGCGCAGGACGTCCGGGCGCAGGCCAGGCACCAGCTCGGCAAACGCCATGCCTTCAAGCTGGGCCTCGGAATAGCCGAACAGCGCCGTGGCTGCCGGGTTGGCGCTGCGGATGCGGTCTGAGCTGTCCAGCGTGATGATGCCGGTGAGCGTGGCCTCCAGCAGGGCGGCGGCCCGCGCCTCCGACTGCACCAGCGTTTCGCGCAGGCCGCTGGCCAGCGCCTGGGCGCGGTCGCGCTGGCCCAGCACGCGGCTGGCCATGACCAGCGCCAGCAGCGTCAGCGCAAACACCAGCGCCCCTGCCGTCAGCGCCTTGACTTCCAGGTAGGGGGTCGGTGGATGCGACTGCATGCGCACCTGCCAGAAGCGCCCCGCGACGATCAGGGTCTGCGAGGCGTCCAGCGAGGTGCGCCACAGGCTGCGGTCGGGCAACTGGCCGTAGCGCCCCAGCAGTGAATCGGCCTCGGGCGGCGCGTTGCCGTCGGCCGCGGACCCCATATCGGTCAGCGTGACCTGGGTATCCGGTCCGAGATGGTTGCTCAGCGCCGCGCCCAGCAGGGTGTCCACGATGAACACCACCGACACCTGGCCCAGGTACGCATCGCGCCTTTGTTGCAGGGTGTTGGTGGCTGCGCCGTTACGGTAGATGGGCGCGCGCAGTACCACCCCCACCTGCGAGCCCTGCACCAGGTTGAACGGCGCCGAAGCGCGGGCTTCGCCCGTGTCGCGCGCGGCCGCCAGCACGGCCATGCGGACCGGGCCATAGGCGGTGTCAAAGCCAAAGGCCGATTCATTGCCGGGCATGGGCTCGTTGTATTCGGTGGCGACGTAGAAGCTGCGCGTGCCGTCCGGGCGGATGCTGAACTGCGGGTAGCCGCCGGGTGCCAGCGAGGTGTCCGCGCGCACGCGGGCCTCAAAGGCATCGCGCTGGCCGTGCGGAACCAGGCGCGCAAACTGAATCGCTTGCAATCCCAACGTTCCTTCCTCGATCTCCAGCGCCTGCGCATACTGGTGAAAATCCAGCCGCGAGACCTCGTCGCTGGCGATGAACAGGCCCTGCAGGCCGCGCAGCACATTGCGCGCCTGAATGGTGCGGCTTTCTACGTCGTAGGCAATCTGTGAAAACCGTCGGTCGTGCTCAAGCTCCAGCACCTGCAGGTCCGCCCGGGCCACCGCCAGCCAGGTCAGCATGGCCAGCAGCGCGCCCAGTAACAACACGCCCAGCACGGGCAGGCGCCGCTGGCTGTGAAGCATCGGGTCGGTGGTCATGAAGACCCGAGCATAATCCCCCGCCATGGAAATCATTGCTTTTCTGGTGGACTTCATCCTGAATGTAGACGTGCACCTTGAAGCCTTTGTGCACACCTATGGCACCTGGGTCTATGCCCTGCTGTTCCTCATCATCTTTGTGGAAACGGGTGTGGTGGTCATGCCGTTCCTGCCGGGCGATTCGCTGCTGTTCGTGGTGGGTGCGCTGTGCGGCGTGGGCTTCATGAGCTACCCGGTGGCCTGCGCCGTGCTGATTGCTGCCGCCATCCTGGGTGACCAGTGCAACTATTCCATCGGGCGCTATTTCGGTCCCAAGGTGTTCCAGTGGGAGCAGTCGCGCTATTTCAACAAGCGCGCCTTCAACCAGGCCCATGCGTTCTACGAAAAATATGGCGGCATCACCATCATCCTGGCGCGCTTCATGCCGTTCCTGCGCACTTTCGCGCCGTTCGTGGCCGGCGTGGCCGAGATGACGCGCACCAAGTTCACCGCCTACAACGTGGTGGGCGCGCTGATCTGGGTGCTGGGCATCGTGACGGCCGGCTACTTCCTGGGCAGCCTGCCCTGGGTCAAGGCCAACCTGGACAAGATCATCTGGGGCCTGATCCTCGTGCCGGGGCTGATCGTGCTTTTCGGTGCCTGGAAGGCACGGCGGGCTTCGCCGTCCGCCTGATTCAGCTGCCTGATTCAGCCGCCCGAACGGGTGGCCGCCAGCGAGGCGTCCAATGCCTCGCGCCCATCAAACACAAAGCAGTTGCCCTTGAAGTGGGCCCCACCCGTTTCCTCGAAGTACTTGAGGATGCCGCCGTCCAGCTGGTAGACGTTCTCAAGCCCCGCCTCGTGCATGTAGATGGCGGCCTTTTCGCAGCGGATGCCACCGGTGCAAAAACTCACCACGGTCTTGCCCGCAAGCGCTGCCTTGTGCGCCTGCAGTGCGTCAGGGAATTCGGTGAACTTGCTGATGCGCCAGTCGATCGCGCCCTCGAACGTGCCGTGGTCCACTTCAAACGCGTTGCGGGTGTCCAGCGTCACCACGGGACGGCCTGCGTCGTCATGGCCCTGGTCCAGCCAGCGTTTCACCGTGGCGCTGTCCACTGCCGGTGCGCGGCCACTCGCGGGCCGGATGGCCGGGTGGTTCATGCGGATGATCTCGCGCTTGACCTTGACCAGCAGCTTGCCAAAGGGCTGCGTGGCGGACCAGCTTTCCTTCGGATGCAGGTCGGCAAAGCGCGCGTCGCTGGCCAGCTGCCGCACAAAGCTGCGCACGGCGTCTGCCGTGCCGGCCAGGAACAGGTTGATGCCTTCTTCGGCCAGCAGCACGGTGCCTTTGAGGCCCAGCGCCTGGGCCCGCTCCAGCAGCGTGGCACGCAGCGCGGCCGTGTCATGCAGCGGGACGAATTTGTAAGCGGAAATATTGAGGACGTCGTTCACACCCGTGATTTTAAGAAGGTGTCAAGCGCTCTTCATTTCCTACAATGCCCGCATGTTTGTCCATCTGCGCCTGCACACCGAATTCTCCGTCGTTGACGGCACCAACCGCGTTGACGACATCGTGAAGGCCGCCGCGGCCGATGGCCAGCCGGCGCTGGCCATCACCGACCTGAACAATCTGTTTGGCGCCATCAAGTTCTACAAGGAAGCACGGGGCAAGGGGGTCAAGCCGCTGATTGGCGCCGAGGTCATGGTGCAAGGCCTGGCCAAGGACCCGGCCCAGCTGTCGCGGATCATCGTGCTGGTGCAGGGCCGCCAGGGCTACCTGAACCTGTGCGAGCTGCTGGCCCGAGGCTGGACGCAGAATGTGGTCAAGGCCCAGGCCGTGTGCAAGCCCGCCTGGCTGCAGGAGCTGGGCGAGGGCCTGATCGTGCTGTCGGGCGCGCAGGCCGGCCCGGTGGGCCAGGCGCTGGTGCAGGGCGACGAAGCCCGCGCGGCCGAGGTCGCGCTGCAGCTGGCGTCCATGTTCCCGCACCGCTTTTACATCGAGCTGCAGCGCGCGGGCAGGGCGGACGACGAGGCCCATGTGACGGCGGCGGTGCAGCTGGCCGCGCGGCTGAAGCTGCCGGTGGTGGCCACCCACCCGGTGCAGTTCACGCTGGAGGACGACTACGAGGCGCACGAGGCGCGCGTGTGCATCTCTGAAGGCGAGATATTGGGCAACCAGCGGCGCGTGCGCAAGTTCACGCGCGAGCAGTATTTCAAGTCGGCCGCGCAGATGCAGGCGCTGTTTGCCGATGTGCCGTCGGCCATTGCCAACACGGCGGAAATCGCACGCCGCTGCAGCCTGACGCTGGAGCTGGGCAAGCCCCGGCTGCCGGACTTTCCCACGCCCAACGGCATGCCCATCGAGGAGTACTTCCGCTTTGCCTCGCATGAGGGCCTGAAGGAGCGCATGCTGCGGCTGTACCCGGACGCAGCACAGCGCGAGCGCGAGATGCCGCGCTACGTGCAGCGGCTGGAGTTCGAGATCAGCACCATCCTCAAGATGGGCTTTCCCGGTTACTTCCTGATCGTGGGCGACTTCATCAACTGGGCCAAGGCCAATGGCTGCCCGGTCGGCCCAGGCCGGGGCTCGGGCGCTGGCTCGCTGGTGGCGTATTCGCTCAAGATCACCGACCTGGACCCGCTGCAGTACAACCTGCTGTTCGAGCGTTTCCTGAACCCCGAGCGGGTGTCCATGCCCGACTTCGACATCGACTTCTGCCAGACCAACCGCAACCTGGTGATCGATTACGTCAAGGACAAGTACGGCAAGAACGCGGTGAGCCAGATCGCCACCTTTGGCACCATGGCCGCGCGCGCGGCCATCCGCGACGTGGGCCGCGTGCTGGACATGAGCTACACCTTCTGCGACGGCATCAGCAAGCTCATCCCCAACAAGCCGGGCCAGCACATCACGATTGACGGCGCGCTGAAGGTCGAGCCCTTGCTGGCCGAGCGGCTGGAAAAGGAAGACGACGTCAAGACGCTGCTGGCATTGGCGCAGAAGCTGGAGGGCATGACCCGCAACGTGGGCATGCACGCGGGCGGCGTGCTGATCGCCCCGGGCAAGCTCACCGATTTCACGCCGCTGTACCAGCAGCCGGGCAGTGATTCGGCCGTGAGCCAGTACGACAAGGACGACGTGGAGGCCGCGGGCCTGGTGAAGTTCGACTTTCTGGGCCTGGCCACGCTGACCATCCTGGAAATTGCCAAGGAGTTCATCGTCGCGCGTCACAAGGGGCAGGAAAACTTCGCCTTTGAAAACATCCCCCTGGATGACAAGCCGACCTACAAGCTGTTTTCCGACGGCAAGACCGAAGCCGTGTTCCAGTTTGAAAGCCGCGGCATGCAGGGCATGCTGCGCGACGCGCGGCCCACGCGGCTGGAAGACCTGATTGCCCTGAACGCGCTGTACCGCCCAGGGCCCATGGACCTGATCCCCAGCTTTGTGGCGCGCAAGCACGGCCGCGAAGAGGTGGAGTATCCGCACCCGGCGGTGGCCCAGATGCTGTCGGAGACCTACGGCATCATGGTCTACCAGGAGCAGGTGATGCAGACCGCGCAGATCCTGGGCGGCTACTCGCTGGGCGGCGCGGACTTGCTGCGCCGCGCCATGGGCAAGAAAAAAGCCGACGAGATGGCCGAGCACCGCGAGAAATTCCGCGCCGGTGCACAGGCCACGCACAACATCCCGCAGGACAAGGCCGATGAAATCTTCGACCTGATGGAGAAGTTCGCGGGCTACGGCTTCAACAAGTCGCACGCGGCCGCGTATTCCCTTTTGGCGTACCACACGGGCTGGCTCAAGGTCCATTACACGGCGGAGTTCTTCTGCGCCAACATGACGGTGGAAATGGACAACACCGACAAGCTCAAGGTGCTGTTTGAGGACGCCGTCAAGAACTTCGGCCTGACGTTCGAGCCGCCTGACGTCAACCGCGGCAATTACCGCTTCGAGCCGATGTCCGACAAGGTCATCCGCTACGGCCTGGGTGCCGTCAAGGGCACGGGCCAGCAGGCCATTGAGGCCATTGTGCGGGCGCGCCAGGAAGGCGGCGCCTTCACCAGCCTGTATGACTTCTGCGTGCGGGTGGACCGCACGCGCATCAACAAGCGCACGGTGGAGGCCCTGATCAAGGCCGGTGCGTTTGACAACCTGCAGCTCAACCGCGCCTCGCTGGTCGCATCCATTGACCGGGCGTTCGAATTTGCCAGCACCACCGAGGCCAATGCCAACCAGGGCGGCCTGTTTGACATGGGCGACAGCCACGCCGCCAGCACGCAGGAGCCCGACCTGGTCGAGGCCATGCCCTGGGGCGTGAAAGAGCGTCTGACTTTTGAGAAGACGGCCGTGGGCTTTTACCTGTCGGGTCACCTGTTCGATGAGGTGTCGCAGGAGGTCCGGCGCTTCGTCAGGCGCGAGATCGGTGAACTGATCGACAGCCGCGAGCCGCAGCTGCTGGCGGGCATCGTCAGCGATTTTCGCGTGATCAACGGCCAGCGCGGCAAGCTGGCGCTGTTCAAGCTGGACGACAAATCGGCAACGATTGACGCGCGTGCGGACGAGGCCCTGATCAACGCCAACCGCAACCTGCTCAAGGAAGACGAACTCATCATCGTGATGGGCAAGCTGCAGCCCGACCGTTTCTCGGGCGGCCTGCAACTGACCGTGAACCAGGTCTGGGACCTGGCCACGGCGCGCTGCCGCTTCGGCAAATTCTTGCGAGTGCAGGTCAATCGTTCAGATGGAGGAAAACCTCCCAGCGTTGAGCAATTGTTCAAGAGTTTCCCTGCCCAACGGGAAATGTCAGAACAAGGTGAACTGATTCGAGGCTTAGGTGTGCGCTTCCGCTTGATATATCCAGACTTTGTGGCCGAAGACAAAGTGCGTTTGGATGATCAAAAGTTCTTTCCTAGCGATGCAGCTCTGGCTAGTTGGATGGCGCAGGCCGACCAAGGCCAGGCGCAGATCGTCTACGAATAGCACGGGCTGCGGCAATCGAGCAGTCTGCGAGTTGCCTTTCTCATCCCGTCGGCAAGGACGGGGGGTAGGGCCGCAGCGGCTTCACTGCGGTGGTCCGGCCGATGGCCGGACTCCCCTGCGCTCCTCGTTCCGCGGGGCGGCTGCGGTCGCTTCGCAATGGCGCTGATACGCGCCATTCCATAAATCGTCCTCGCCGGTCTGGCCTACGGCCAGACTCCCCCCGCTGCACTCCGGTGCTCGGCACCGCAGAGGCGCCGCTGCAGCCCTACCCCCCGTCCTTGCAGCAACACTGTTGGCACGCAAAGGTTCAACAGCCGGGCCCTTGGTCAACGTGACCAGTGGCGCACAAGCACGCAGGCTGCAAGGTTGTGGGTGGGGCTGCTGGCGCGCCTCTGCGACGCCGAGCAGCGCAGAACTGCGGGGGCAGTCCGCCTGCAGGGCGGACCGGGGTTTGGGCGATTTATGGAATGGCGCGTATCAGCGCCATTGCGAAGTGCTCAAACTCCGCCCCGCAGTTTGAGCAGCGCAGGGAAGTCCGGCCACAGGCCGGACCGTCGCAGTGAAGCGCCAGCAGCCCCACCCACAACCTTGCGTACAAGAGCAAGAGCAAGAACAATAACAGCTCAGTCCTTAGGCCGGAAGCTGATGACGATGGGCGAGGGCACGCGCCCGTCGATGTCGCGCGGCAGCACCTCGGTTTTGTGCAGGGCTTTCACCACGGCGTCGTCCCATGACTTCGTGCCACTGGACTTGATGATTTTCACGCCCACGATGGTGCCGTCGGGCGCGGCGCGTACCTCCACCTCGGCCACCGGGTTGCCGGGGATGTCGTCGGTGAACACGATGTTGGGTTTGACGCGGCCGCGGATGCGCCCGCCGTAGCTGTCCGACGGGCCGGCGGAACGCTGGGCCGTGCCAGTGGCCGTGGGGCCGCCCGTGGCACCGGCCAGCCCCGCCATGCGCTTGAGGTTCTCCTGGCGCTGGGCTTCCAGGCGTTTGGCTTCTTCCTGCTGCTCGCGGGCCTTGAGCGCTGCGTCCTGCTTTTTCTGGTCCTCGGCGGCCTTTCTGGCCAGCTCCAGCTTCTTCTGGGCTTCCAGCTTTTCAGCCTGCAGGCGCTTTTGCCGCTCCAGCTCGTCCTGCTTCTTTTTGGCCTCAGCCTGTTTCTGCTTTTCGCGCTCCAGGGCGATGTCGGCTTCGCGCGGCAGCGGTGGCGGCGCGGGCGCCGGTTGCACCTTGGGCGGTGGCGGTGGCGCGGGCGGCGCTTCCACCAGCTTGGGCGCGGCCTGCACGGGCACGCTGGACCACAGCTCGGCCTCGGCTGACAGCTCGCGTGTGTCGTTCTTCCAGCGCACGCCCCAGGTCAGCGCGGCCAGCAACAGCAGGTGGGCCACGACAGCCAGCACGAACGCGCGCAACAGGCCGGGCTGCGGCGGTGGTGCGAATTCAAGCCGATCGGCGGCTGCGTTCATGGCGCGTTATTTGGCCAACTGCACGGACAGGCCAACACGCTGCACGCCGGCGCGTTGCAAGGTGTCCATGACCTTGACCACGGTTTCGTACTTGACGCTGCGGTCGGCACTGATGACCACGGCCGACGCACCTGGCTGGGCCGTCCCCTGGGCCTGGCGCACGGCATTGGCGATGTCGTTCAGCCCCAGCCTGGTGGTCTTGTCCTGGTTCTTGAATTCCAGCGACTCGTCCTTGCCAATCACGATCTGCAGCACCTGGTCGGGCTGCTTGCTGGCCTTGCCCACGCTGGGCAGGTCGATCAGGCTGGGCGTGATGAGCGGCGCGGTGACCATGAAGATGATCAGCAGCACCAGCATCACGTCAATGAACGGGACCATGTTGATCTCGTTGATGGTGCGGCGGCCCCGGCCGCGGGAGGTGACGGCTGGCATGGTCGTCCCTGTCAGTGACCTGAAGCCGACGCGGCATGCGCGCCCACGTTGCGCTGCAGGATGTTGGAGAACTCCTCGATGAAGGTCTCCAGCTTGATGGCCACGCGGTCGATGTCGCGTGCAAAGCGGTTGTAGGCCACGACCGCAGGAATGGCCGCGAACAGGCCGATGGCCGTGGCGACCAGGGCTTCGGCAATGCCGGGCGCCACCGAAGCGAGCGTGACCTGCTGCAGGCTGGCCAGGCCGGTGAAGGCGTGCATGATGCCCCACACCGTGCCAAACAGGCCCACATACGGCGATACGGAGCCCACCGACGCCAGGAACGACAGGTTGGTCTCGATCGCGTCCAGCTCGCGCTGGTAGCTGGCCCGCATGGCCCGGCGGGCCCCGTCCAGCAACGTGCCGGCATCGCTGATGCGGCGCTCGCGCAGCTTCTGGAATTCGCGCATGCCGCTGGCAAAAATGCGCTCCATGGGGCCGGCCTGCTTGGCGTTCTGCGTGGCGGCGGCCAGCAGGTCGTTCAGGCTGGTGCCGGACCAGAACTCGCGCTCGAAGTCGTCGTTGAGTGATTTCACGCGCTTGAGCGCAAACAGCTTGCGGAAGATGGCGGCCCAGCTGGTCACCGAGACGACCACGAGCAGCAGCATGACGAGTTGCACCACCAGGCTGGCATTGAGCACCAGATGGAGGATGGACAGGTCTTGGTTCATGTAGTGAGTGCTTCCAGAATGGGGGCGGGAATGCGGGCGGGCCGAAGGTTTGCAGCGTCAACCCAGCCGATGCGGATCGTGCCTTCGCAAAGCACTTTACCCTGCCGCATGGCCTGCTGGGCAATTGTCATGGAAGCCCGGCCTGATTCTGTGAGCTGCGCCGTAACAATAAGTTCATCGTCCAGCCTGGCGCTGTGCAGGTAGCGTACGCTGGTTTCACTGACCACGAACATGCCGCCGGTGCTGTCACGCAACTGCTGTTGGCCCAGGCCCAGCGAACGCAGCCATTCCGTGCGGGCGCGCTCAAAGAACTTCAGGTAATTGGCATAAAACACGATGCCGCCCGCGTCGGTGTCTTCCCAGTAGACGCGCACGGGCCACTGGAACACTGCTTGCGTCATGCCAGCAGCGCCTGGAGCCGTGCCGCGGCTTCCTGGAGTTGGGCCATGCTGCTGGCCGTGGAAAAGCGCACGTACCGGTGCATGTCGTGGTTGCCAAAGTCTCGCCCCGGCGTGATGGCCACGTGGGCGCGGCGCATCACTTCGAAGGCGAAATCCCAGGAGCCTTCAATGCCCAGCTTGGCGCAGGCTTCCGTGCAGTCGGCCCATGCGTAGAACGCGCCGTCGGGCATGACCGGCACGTTCAGGCCCATGGCGTTCAGTGCGGGGATGAACCAGTCGCGCCGGGCCTTGAACTCGGCGCGGCGGCGTTCGTATTCGGCAATGCTCGCGGCCTCAAAGCAGGCCAGGGCCGCATATTGCGCGATGGTGCTGGGGCAGATGAACAGGTTTTGCGCCAGGCGCTCCACCACCGGGACCAGCGCGTCGGGCACCACCAGCCAGCCCAGGCGCCAGCCGGTCATGTTGAAGTACTTGGAAAAACTGTTGATGCTGATGAGCTGGTCGTCCAGCGCCAGCGCGGTCTGGCCAAATGCGTCGTCGTGGCTCAGGCCAAGATAAATTTCATCCAGCAGCGTGATGCCGCCCCGGCTGCTGACGACGTTGTGGATGCGCGCCATCTCTGCGGGATGGATGGACGTGCCCGTGGGGTTGGACGGCGACGCCAGCAGCACGCCGCGCGTGCGTGGCGTCCAGGCAGCCTCGACCTTGGCCGCGCTGAGCTGGAAACGCTCCTGCGCGGTGGCCGGTATCAGTACCGCATTGCCTTCGGCCGCACTGACAAAGTGCCGGTTGCACGGGTAGCTCGGGTCCGGCATGAGGATGTCGTCGCCCGCCTCGATGAGCGCCAGGCAGGCCAGCTGCAAGGCGGCCGACGCGCCAGCTGTGATAACGATGCGCCGGGCCGGCACGTTCACGCCAAAGCGGCTCGCATACCAGCCGCTGATGCGTTCGCGCAGCGGCGCAAGGCCCGTGGCATGCGTGTATTGCGTGGCGCCATCGCGCACGGCGCGCTCAGCGGCTTCCTGGACCAGCGGCGGCGCGGTGAAGTCCGGCTCGCCGATGTTCAGGAAGATCATGGGCTGGTCGCCGTGGGCAACCTGCTGCGCCAGGGCCGAGGCGGCCTTGGCCACTTCCATGACGTAAAAGGGTTCGATGCGCTGCGCGCGCGCGGCAATCTTCATCCGCGTGCTTTGCCACTGGCCTTGTCGGCCTGCACTTCGGTGGCGCGCAGCGAAGGCGCCAGGCCATTGAGCACGGCGTTGACGTACTTGTGGCCGTCGGTGCCACCGAATTCCTTGGCCAGTTCGATGCATTCATTGAGCACCACGCGCCACGGCACGTCCAGGCAATGGCGGAATTCATACGCGCCGATCCACATCACGGCATGCTCGATGGGGGAGATTTCTTCGAGCTTGCGGTCCAGCAGCGGCACGATCAGGGCGTCCAGCTCGGCCGCTTCGGCCACGCAGCCGTGCAGCAGGGCGTCATAGTGGGCGGAGTCGGCCTTGTGAAACCCCGCCAGGTCGCGCGTGAAGGCATCGATGGCCGTGGCTTCATTGCGCCCCACCAGGTGCTGGTACAGCGCCTGCAGCGCAAATTCGCGTGCGCGGCTGCGGGTTGATTTGGCGGATGCCTTGCGCGCGCCGGTGGAGGTCAGGCCGGTGCGGGATTGTCGCGGCTTGCCGGCAGCGCCGCCGGGGGAAGGCGGCGATGGGGGCGTGGTGCTGTCGGTGCTCATGACAGATCGTCCAGCAGGTTGGCCATCTCTACCGCCACGCGGGCCGCGTCGCGGCCTTTGTCGGTCTGGCGTGCCACGGCCTGGTCCAGGTTTTCGGTGGTGAGGATGGCGTTGGCAATTGGCACCTGGTAGTCCAGCCCGATGCGGGTGACCCCGGCGCCGGATTCATTGGCCACCAGCTCGAAATGGTAGGTCTCGCCGCGGATGATGCAGCCCAGCGCGATCAGCGCATCAAAGCTGTCTTTTTCAGCCAGGGCCTGCAGGGCCAATGGCACTTCCAGCGCGCCGGGCACCAGCACGTGGGTGATGTTTTTGTCTTCTACGCCCAGCGCGGCCAGCTCTGCCTTGCAGGCGGCGGCCAGCGCGTTGGTGATGCCTTCATTGAAACGGGCTTGCACGATGCCGATGTGCAGCCGCCTGCCATCCAGCTTGTCCGAGGTGCCTTTGTCTGCGCCAAACATGTTGATGATTCCTTGGGTGATGTGTCGCGTCAGCGGGCGATGTAGCCCGCGATTTCCAGGCCATAGCCCGCCATGCTGGGCATGCGGCGGGGGTTGCCCATGAGGTTCATGCGGTGAACGCCGCATTCGCGCAGGATCTGCGCGCCCACGCCGTAGGTGCGCAGGTCCATGCGGCCGCGCTCGGGGGCCTGCGCGGCGCGGGCCGTGCCTTCAAACTGGGTGAGCAACTGGTCGGCGCTTTCACCGCAGTTCAGCAGCACGGCCACGCCCTTGCCCTCCTTGGCGATGTATTTCAGGCTGGCGTCCAGACCCCAGGAATGCATGGAGCGGTTGACTTCCAGTGCGTCCAGCACCGACAGCGGTTCGTGCACGCGCACGGCCACCGTATCGCCAGCCTGCCAGGTGCCCTTGACCAGTGCGAGGTGCAGGCCCTGTGATGGCTTGTCCTTGAACGCATGGGCCGTGAACGTACCAAACGTGGTTTCCAGGGTGCGTTCGCCCAGTTTCTCCACCAGTGACTCGTTGCGGCTGCGGTGCTCGATCAGGTCCGCAATGGTGCCGATCTTCAGTCCGTGCTCGGCGGCAAACAGCTGCAGGTCGGGCAGGCGTGCCATGGTGCCGTCGTCCTTCATGATCTCGCAGATCACGGCGGCTGGCGTGCAGCCGGCCATGGTGGCCAGGTCGCAGCCGGCCTCGGTATGACCGGCACGCATCAGCACGCCGCCGTCCACCGCCTGCAGCGGAAAGATATGGCCGGGCTGGACCAGGTCTTCGGCCCTGGCGTTGCGGGCCACGGCGGCCTGCACCGTGCGGGCGCGGTCGGCGGCGGAAATACCGGTGGTCACGCCTTCGGCCGCCTCGATGGACGCCGTGAAGGCCGTGCCCATCTTGGTGCCGTTGCGCGGCACCATGGGTGGCAGGCGCAGACGCTCACAGCGCTCGCGTGTGAGCGTCAGGCAGATCAGGCCGCGGCCGTAGCGCGCCATGAAATTGATGGCTTCCGGCGTGACGTGGTCAGCCGCGAGCACCAGGTCGCCCTCGTTTTCGCGGTCCTCTTCGTCAATCAGGATGACGATCCTGCCGGCGCGCATGTCGGCAACGATGTCTTCAACCGGGGAGATGCCGGCGGGTGTGGGGGCTGTCATGGGGTTTCTTTCAGGGGGTGTGCGCCATCGCTGAGCATGCGTTCCACATAGCGGGCGATCAGGTCGATTTCGAGGTTGACGCGGCTGCCCGCGGCAAGCGAACCCAACGCCGTGTTCTGCACGGTGTGGGGAATGAGGTTGATGCTGGCCTCGGTGCCGGCGTCGGTATCGGCGATGCGGTTGACCGTGAGGCTCACGCCGTTGATGGTGATGGAGCCTTTGTAGGCCAGGTATTTGCCAAGCGCCCGGGGTGCCAGAACGCGCAGTTCCCAGCTTTCGCCCACCTGGGCGAAATGAGTGACGGTGCCCACGCCGTCCACATGGCCCGACACAATATGTCCGCCCAGGCGGTCATGGGCGCGCAGGGCCTTTTCCAGGTTGACGGGGCCGGGCTGGGCCAGCCCCGCGGTCTTGTCCAGCGATTCCGCTGAAATGTCGATGGTGAAGGTGTGGTGGGGCAGATCCAGCGAGGTGACGGTCATGCAGGCGCCGTTGATGGCAATGCTGTCGCCCAGGCCGGTATCGTCAAGGTAGCCGGGCGGCGCCGTGATGGTCAGGCGCTTGCCGTGCAGTAAAGAGCTTCCCAGGTCGTGGAGGGCGGCGATGCGCCCCACGCCGGTGATGATTCCGGTGAACATCTCCGCATTTTCGCAGGGATTGGAGAGCGGGGCCTGGCGGGGCTATTTCCAGCAGGCGTTGCGCTCGTCGGTGGGCAGCTCGGTGCCGTCCTTCGTGTTGCTGGTGCGGCCCAGCGAATTGACGACGAAGCTGCCGCATTTGTCCGCAGCCATGGTGGTGCCGGTTGCGGGTGCCATGGTGAGGGTGTAGGCGTCGGTGCTGGCTGTGACGCTCAGCGCGTAAATTGCTGCGCCATTGGCGGGCGTCTGTTTCAGGACGGCAGGCATTTCGTCCTGTACATTGACCTGGTTGCCGTCGCTGTCTGGCCGGGTCTTTTCAAAATTGTCGTTGGCCGCGTAGAAACGCTGCATGTACTGGGCTGCCTGCAGCAGCGTGGTGCGTGCATCCGCGCGGTGAGCCCGTGCGATGTGATTGGTGTAAGCCGGCATGGCCAGCGTGGCAATGATGCCGATGATGGCCACGACAACGATCAGCTCGATCAGCGTGAAGCCGCGCGCGGGTTGGGTGTGATGCATGGCCGGCCCCTCAGCGGATGAAGAGCTGCTGCCACGAGCTCTTGCGTTTGACGTTGGGCTTGGGGCCACCGCAATTTTTCTCAGCACTGATGGCCCCAGCCGTCGAACTCAGAATTGCGATCCTGATGCTGCCGGACAATCCGGCGCAATCGTCCGGGCAAGGGGGGGTGGTGCAAGTGCACGGTGGCGTGGTGCAGGTAGAGGTAGTAGCAGGAGGAGCGGCGCCGATCGTCAGCACGGTATCTCTGCCATCAAGCTCGGTGCTGTAGCCGCTGGCCGCCACGTCCTTCGCATCGACCACGCCGTCCCCATTGGTGTCCAGGAACGGGCCCTGCGGCGATCCGCCTGTCAGCACGTCAATGATGTAGTTGTAGCCCTTGCCGGGCGTGGCCGATGCACAGGGATCAGAGGCTAGACCGCCCGGCACGATGGTGTCTACCTTGGCCAGCCGCCCGGCGATCCTTGACACGGGGTAGACCATGCGTTGCCCCGAATACGGCTGCTGAAAGTACCAGCCGTTCTTGACCCTCCAGTCAATCGGGTTGACTGACACCTCATAGAAGGTCACCGTCTGGGTAGACGTGGTGTCGTCGAAGGAGGTGATGATGCGCGATTCGTCCTTTTTCTCGATGATGGTTTGCAGCACCAGGGTGGTCGTGCCGTTGACTGGCAGCACCTCATTGGCCTCAAAGCCCTTCTCGTCGCGGATGCCGTAGATGGTCTGGGTGGCGGTGGTGCTGACGTCGGAGGCATCAAAGAACCGGCCCGTGCCCGCGACGACGATATAGCCGCCATCGGGGTGGGCAACAGCGAGCGGCGCCGCCGTCATGGGCTGGGGGTTGCCCAAGGTGTCTTTGGCGACAAAAAGCGGCTTGCCCGTGCCCCCCGCCTTGCTGACCTTCCAGTTGGCGGGGTCCGGGTCGTTGAGGTGAAATTTCCAGAGGTTGCCCTTGAGGTCGCCAGCGTAGGCGCCGATGACCTGACTGGCGGCATTGCGCACCAGGTGCACACCGCCCAGACCGTTGCCCTCGCCCACATTCGTGTCGATGGCCTTGATCAGCGCACCGGTTTTCAGGTCCACGATCAGCAACTGGGCCTTGCCTTCCGCGCTGTAGTAGCCGTTGCCGAATACCGCGCCCCAGCGGCTGCCCATCAGGCGGCCAGTCTGCACTTCTGACAGTACGTTGCCCAGTATGTCGCGGTAGGCGTCGATGCCGGTGTGAATTTCCCAGAGCACGCTGCTGGCGTCCAGCGTATTGGTGGTGGCGTCGATGGCGAAGACCGACTTGGCCCCTGCTCCTGCTGTGGCGATCAAGGCGGTACGCCACGTGGTTCCGTTGTGAAAATCGCCTTGGCTCGTGGGGCCGTCCACGAAGTAGCGGTGGACGTATTCCTTGCGAGCGAGTTGGTTGATGATGGGCAAAACGGCATGGGGCACGTAGGCAAATACTTCCCTGCCGTCGCTTTCACGGAACGCATGCAGCATGCCGTCGTTGGCGCCGATAAAAACCAGGCCTTCGCCGCGTTCGCGCTTGCCGTTCAGGTAGGTGACGTAGGCGTCCGCCAATGTCTTGTTGGCCAGCTTGGCATACCCGTGGTCGATGGCTGGGCCGACCACGGTCGGGTTCGAGTTGACGATGTCGCCCAGAAGGAAGGCGCGCTTGCGGTACAGCGGGTCGTCTCCTTGCTCATAGGTACGATTGCCCCGCAGGTACGTCACAAGCGACGGCGTGGTCTCGGTGCCCATCACCGTTGTCAGCGCCGCCGCTTGCAGGTCGGCCCATTTGAATGGGACGGCTGGAGGGGCGACGCCGGGCTTGTTGCCCGCCAGGATGTTGCGATTGGCGGCGATAGGGAACTTATTGGAAGCTTCTTCACCAGTGATGGGGTCTGTTCTTTCAACCTGCCAAAGAGTTTCGAGTTCCACGCCCGTCTTGGGGTCAAGCTCTGTGGCGATGAGGTTACCCGTCCACTGGCCGGACGTGTAAACCGGGATGAATTTTTTGGTGCCGACGGTCAGGTTGAGCGTTGACGCGGCCACGCCACCCTGTGTTGCCGAGGCTCGCAGGATGCCAGTGACCAGCGAGTTCAGTGCGCTGGACAATTCTTTGGAGTCGCCCGCGTTGATGAATGTGCCGCGGGCGTTGAGGGTTGCATGCCACAGGTCGTCAACGGCCGTGATGCCGCGCCCCGGTGCGGGCCATTGCATGCTTCCGGAGCTGAGTGCGCTGAGACTGGTCTGCGTCTGCGGTATGGAACCCTCGAGGCCCAGCGTGATCGCCAGGAAATTCATGTGCTGCCAGAAGGCCGGATCGCCCTGCGTTCCCTTGGTGGGCGTCACAGTGTTATCCACATCTTTCAACAGGTCCGTTACCCAGTATTTCATGGCGATGTCGGCCAGCGAGTTCTGATGGCTGTCCTTGTACGGCGCTATTGGCTCGTAGCGCCATTTTTGCCCTCCGGGCGTGCTGTGCTCGTCTCCGAGCTTGTTGTCCACGTTGCCTATGCCGGTAATGCTGTCGGTGTAGTAGCCATCGGTCAGCATCATCGTGTAGGAGCGGCGGCAGCTTGCGTAGGCCCGCTGTGCCTTGGCGGATGGTGCAGGAGTGGAGACTGAATAGCTTGTTGTGCCCGTTGAGGGTGTATTGGCCCAGGGGCCCTTGGCATCCACACGTTGGAAGTACTGCCCCATCCTGCTCAATGCCTCGTTGCTGGGCGTGCCCTGGATGGTTGTGCCGGGCGTGAGCGCATCAAGCCAGGCGCGGAAATTGGCGCGTGGGCTTCCGGGTGTATTGCCGGAGCTCAAAGGCCCCAGGGGCGCCACACCCGAGGCGATCGTGCCGGTCACAGCGAGGTGGTTCATGCTGGCCCAGCCAAAGCGCAACCCCTCGGGGGCATTGGCAATGATGTCGCTCAGCGCCGTCTTGGCCATGAAAAGGCGGCGCCGGTGGTACTGATACCAGTTCGCGTAGTTCTGCAGTTCCTGCGCATAGGTGCAGCCCGCGGCGCTGCAATCGATTCGCTTGATGGATTTGGTGTAACTGGTGGTGGAGGGTGCGATGCTGATGGCTTTGTAGTTGCTGGCACGGTGGTAACGGCCGCTGATGTACCGGTAGATGCGGGGATGCCCGTCCGCATCTTTGCAGGCAGGGTTGGCGAGGGCAGCCGCTGTGGACCCGGCCGCCCGGTATGTCCCGTCGGCATTGCGGGCAGGCAGGTAGAGGTTGTCGGGGTTGTAGGCGATTCTGTTCACTTCGGGTGAGCAGAAGGCATATTGGTCCGTGGAGGGCCTTTGACCTTCCTTGAAGTCTTCCGGTGGCAAGTTCCAGTTGTCGGGCTTGATGTCCTGGTACACATAGAAGTAGTCCATTGAATTGGAGTCGTCCAGGATCAGCATCAGGTTGGGTGGTACGTTAGGCGCCCGCGACAGCAATGGGTACTGGGTGGGTTCAGACGGGGGCAGGGCGGCGCTTGCAGTTGCGCCCAGCAAGCCCGTCAGTGTTGCGGCGGCCAGGGCGCGCAGGGTGTTGGCAAGCGTCATGTTGAGCTCCTTGGGTCAGTTCGCGGCCGGCGTTGCGGGCGGGATCTCTACCAGCTGCAGCGTGGATTGCAGAAAGACTTCGCTTCCTTTGGGCCTGCGGTCCGCTGAGTCGCCTGCTTTGGGCACCTCAGGGCCGAAGCCGCGTGCCGTGACCACGAACACGGTGTTGTGCTCCGGCGTGCCTGCGGCCGCCAGGTGCTCCACCAGGCATTCAGGCGGGCGCTGGTAGGGGGCTCCGTTGTTGTTCACGTCATTCAGCGACAGGACGTAAATGGCGAGGTTGACCTGGTCCCAGGTGGTGGCGGTGGCCTGCCAGCTTGGCGTGATGCTGAAGTCCTGGATAGCGAGGCCTGAAGGAAGGGCCGCGCCGCTGTTCGCGTGGTTGAACACAGCGTCCTCGCAATGCCGCAGGGCCATCTCGGCGGCCTGGTGGGCCAGCTGGTTCTGCCGTACACCGCTGCTGACGGCTTCGCCGGAGAGCGCGCTTTTCATGGTCGCGGTGGCCAGCAGCGACACGATGACCAGCATCAGCAGCGACATGATCAGCACGACGCCTTGTTGGGAAGCGTTTGTCTTCATGGTCATTCCCAGCGATTGGGCAGAAACACCGTGGTGGTATAGGCGCGGCGCAGCCTCAGGTCCGGCGGGTTTTGCACCAGGTCTGCGCTGCAGTTACGGTACTGGGCCGATTCCGCGCTGGTGGCGATGGCGCTGTCGCTGACCATCAGGATGCACACACGTACCGTCTTGACCAACGCCCAGCGCTGCGCCGCCGACGTGGTGCCGACGATCAGCCCCGCGGGATCGTCAATCTGCTGGGCTGTCAGGTAGCCCAGCACGGCACCGGGGTTGCCAGGGCTGGCCGTGCCATAGCGCAGCTGCAGGTCAATCACGTTCTCTACCAGCGGCTGGCCTCTGATGCTGCCGAGGTTGCGGCACGACAGGCTCGTACGGTTGTCACTGATGCTGAGGTAGTAGACGGGCGTTGCCACGAACATCGTCGTCTGCCGCCCGGTGCCGGACCAGTCGGTGAAACTGGTGGAGAAGCCGTCCAGCCCATACCCCACGCAGTCGGTGGGTGTGGTGCTGGCCTTCTGGGTGGACGAATTGAAGGCATCGGCTTCGTAGTGGATGGCGATGGCATCCGGCCCCGTGCTGGCCGCTGTGTGGGTGCAGCTCAGGGCGTCAATGGATGCCACGGAGGTGTTGGTGAAGCTGCTGTCGCAGCCGCGCAGGGTGTACGTGGCGGTCAAGGCGTTGCGCAAGGACGCTTGCGCGCGGTCAGGGCGTATCGGGTTGGCGCCAGCGAGTTTCAGTTGCTGGGTGAGGATCGCGAGGGCTGTTTGCGCGTCCTCATTCATCTTTGCTTGCGCGTCATTGATGCGGGTGGAGCTGGAGGTGGCCAGGTAGGCCTGGCTGGCGGCCAGCATGACGACCAGCCCGATCACCAGCGACACCAGCAGCTCGACCAGGGTCACGCCACGGTGGTGCATGGGCACGTGTTGCGGTTTCATGGCCGGAACTTGATCATCACGCAGCGCGGGGCGCTGTCTGCCAGGTCCGAGGTCAAGGCAGGGCAGATGTCGCCCTTGTTGCCGAGGCTGCCGGCGCTGGCGGCTTCTTTCCACAGGATGAAGACGCGGCCTTCACCAGCGGCGGACACACCCGGGTTTTCGACCATTACGCCACCCGACGGCAATTGCATGCGGGCTGCGCGGGAGACTTCATCGATGTCTTGAATGGCCAGTGCCTCGGCGGTGCAGTTGGGATAGTTGCATTGGTTGCCAGGATTTGTGGCGGGCAGGTCGGCCGTGCCTGTATAGGTCATGGCGCCGTAGTGGTTGGCCTGAAATGCTGCGACGTTGGCGCGCATGCGCTCGATCAGCTCTTGCGCCAGGTTGGACGCAACCGCCCGGTTGCCGGCGACCTTGGGCAACTGCATGGCATAGGCCAACATGTTGCCGATGGCCAGCAGGCCGAATGACAGCACCAGAATGGAGACAAGGATCTCGATCAAGGTGGCACCGCGCATCGAACCCGCGGGCCAGTGCGATGAATGGGCGCGGCGCATGCACGACCTCAGCTGTTGCAATCGGCCGACGCGTCAGCGGCGAGACGGGCGCGGCCGGTAAAGCCGATGCAGATCTTGCGCCTGCGCTCGGGCGGGATGCCAACCCCGAACACAACATTGACACTCGCGGACTGGCTGCGGCCCAGGGGCGTGAAGGTGAAGTCTGTTTTGGCGCTGCTGGCGCCGTCCACGCCGGTCAAGGGTGCCTGGATTCGCAGCAGCTTGTCGCCGCCGCCCAGGCCGTCTGCGCCGTCACGTTCTTCATAGACGATCCAGCCGTCGGCCCAGCCGCGCGCGGATGTGTTGGTGCAGGCGGGCGAGGCGGCCTCGGGGTCGTCACTGCGGCAGATGACGACCGCGCTGCCCCGGCGGATGGCCTCCGCCCTGGCAAACCGCAGGTCTGCCAGGAATGTATTGACAGCGGAAGCGACGTTGCCCGACTGGACCAGCCCTGCCACCGATGGCGCGGCCAATGTGACCAACGTTGCCAGGATGGACAGCGTGACGAGCAGTTCGATGAGGGTGAAACCCAGTGACTTTTTCATTTCGACCACCTGAAGGACATTGAGGAAAGGGCGCCATGCCCGGCCTGCTGACCCTCTTCGGTGACATCGGCGTTCAGTCGATTTCACCAATGAGTCGAAAGTAGTATAGGTAAGAAGATGTAATTAGTAAATGCTATTTTCCAGAAAATGCGTATTTTATGTTTCAAAAGACTTGTGGATGGCCTGCACTCGACGGGCCAGGATGCGCAGATCCGGGCCTACACGTTCACATGTATGAATATCCAGTGTCGGTGCCTCTGACAAGCTGGTGTAGGGGCCCAGATGGGCAATGCCGGCGCCTTGGCCCAGCAGCCTGGGGGCGACGTAGAGCAAAAGCTCATCGACCAGCCCCTCGCGAAACAGCGATCCGTTGAGTTTGTGGCCTGCTTCCACGTGCAGTTCGTTGATCTCACGCCGGGCAAGGTCTTGCAGCATGGCGACCAGGTCCACTTTGCGGCCCGCACCGGGCAAGGCGATGACCACCGCGCCGCGCGACGCAAGTGCGGCCTGCCGGGCCGCGTCTGGGCATGCGGTATAGATCCATACCTCACGCGACGGGCTGAATAGCTCGGCATCAGGCGGGGTGTTCAACTGGCTGTCTACGATCACCAGCCGGGGCTGGCGGGGCGTCTGGACGAGCCGCACGTCCAGGCGGGGGTTGTCCTGCAGTACCGTGCCCACCCCAGTCAGGATGGCGCACGCGCGGGCGCGCCAGGCGTGCCCGTCCACCCTGGCAGCTTGCGACGTGATCCATTGGCTCTGGCCGTTGTCCAGCGCCGTGCGGCCATCCAGCGACGCTGCAGCCTTGAGGCGGACCCAGGGCAACTGGCGCTCCATGCGGCTGAAGAAGCCGATGTTGAGTTCGCGGGCTTCATCGGCACCCGCGCCCACTTCCACCTCCACACCGGCGGCGCGAAGGCGGCCGAAGCCTTGCCCAGCCACCAGCGGATTCGGATCGGCCAGGGAAGCAACAACGCGGCGGATGCCCGCCGCGACCAGGGCGTCACAGCACGGCCCGGTGCGCCCATGGTGTGAGCATGGCTCCAGCGTGACCCAGGCGGTGGCGCCGCGCACGTCATGGCCTCTGGCCGCCGCGTCGCGCAGCGCGATGATCTCGGCGTGGGGGCCGCCGGCACGCTGGGTATGGCCTTCGCCCAGCGTCTGCCCGGCCGCGTCCGTCAGGACGCAACCCACGCTGGGGTTGGGGGAGGTGGTGCCGAGCGCGCTACGCGCAAGCTGCAGCGCGCGGCTGATGGGGTCTAGGGGCATCCCGCTGTCGCGTTCGTGGGCTACTCAGGCGTCTATTTCCAGCATTCGTCGCGTGACAGGGTGGCGCCATCGACGCCGCGCACGCCGGTGGAGGTCAAGGTCAGCGAGCCGCAGGGGTCGCCGGCCATTTTGGTGCCCGTCAGAGGGACGGCCGTGACAGTGAAGGCGACGGCGGTGGCCCTTACTGTCAAGCCATACAACTGGGTTCCGTCCGCCGGGGAGCGCAACAGGTTCGCTGGGACACGCTCTCCGTCATCATTCTCGTTAGGCGGGTCTGCCCGATCCTGGTCAAACCGGTCATTCGCGGCGTAAAACCGCTGCATGAACTGCGACACCTGCAGCATCTGCCCCCTGGCGTCGGCGCGGTTGGCGCGTGCGACATAACTGGTGTAGGAAGGGAGCGCGATGGCCATTAGCACGCCCACGATCACCAGCACGATCATGACCTCGATCAGGGTGAAGCCCTGGATGCGTTGCGACATCGGGTTGACGGATGCGATGGGCGATCTCATGGTGAATTCCTGTTGGTTCATTGCAAGCGTAACTTACCTCATAAACAGCTGCCGCCATTCACGGCTCTTGAGGCCAGAGCCATTGGAGCAGCCTGCCGGATTCGTGCAGGGGCAATCCGGGCCCGTGCACGTGCAGGTTCCCAAGTCTGCGCAGTTGGGGGCGATCTGGGTACACCCTGGCGAGCCGCCGCTGCAATTTACAAACCGGCCCGTCTCACCCACTTCCAGGGTCACGTTGCGGCCGTCGGCGGGTGATGCAAATCCACTGACCACCAGGTCAGATTCGTCCACATTGCCGTCGCCGTTGGTATCCAGCAGGGGTTTGCTGGTTGCGCCGCAAGTCAGCGCGTCCAGGATGTACACAGAGGCCGACCCGCCGTTCTCGTTCACGCACGGGTCCAGGGACACGTTGGAGGGCGAAATCGTGTCCACAATCGCCAGCCGGTTGGCCAGGATGTCGATCGGGTACACCATGCGCTGGCCCGTGCCTGCAAAGTTCAGGAAGCAGCCGCGCTTGGCTGGGGTCGCTGTGTAGTCCACTGTGTTGGATGAAACGGTGGAGAAGGTGTTCACCGTCGTGGTAACGGACGAACCGATGGTCTGCTCGACCAGCTTGGCCTTGTCCGACGGTATGGACATGTCCAGGTGTGTGCCCGCCGGGGCGGTCACGCCAAACTCCAGCGGATCCCAGATGCTGTAAAGGGATTGCTGCGCGGTGGTCGTGATGTCGCTCAGTTCAAAGAACTTGCCCGTGCCAGCCACCACCACGTAGCCAGCGGTCGGCCCCACGGGTACGCTCGTGGCGAGCGGCATTTTCAATACCGACGGCGGCGCCGTGAGCGGCTGCGTCGCGCCAGCCTTGAGCAGTGGAATCCCTCCAAGGTCAACACCCCATGCGTTGGTGTCGGTGTTGTTGAAGCTGAACTTCCACACATTGCCACGCAGGTCGCCTGCGTAGGCGCCGATGATCTGCTGCATCGCATTGCGCACCACGCGCACGCCGCCCAGGCCATTCCTGGCATTGGTGCAGTTGCCAACGCCGGTGTCGATTTCCTTGATGCGTGCACCCGTCTGCAGGTTCACGACATACAGCATGGCCTTGCAGGACTTGCTCTCGTAGCCGTTGCCAAAAACAGCAATCCAGGGGTGGGTGCTGTTCAGGGACGCGCCCGCCTGCACATCGGTCAGCACATAGCCCAACTCGCTGAAATTGGCCTGATTGGAGCTGATCTCCCACATCACATGGGACGCGTTCAGGGTGGCCGGCCCGGAATTCAGGCTGGTCGTGTTGATGGCATAGACGGCCGACCGGGGGCTGACGCCGGAGCTGGCCAGCACGCCCGCCCCGGCGCCGGTGGTGCCGATGACCAGGTTCTGCCAGCTACCTGCAAAAAATGCGTCGGTTTCAACATTGGGGCCGTCCACGTAGTAGCGGTGCTGGTAGGCCTCGTCGGCCAACAGGTGCAGGGACGGCAGCAACGCATTGGGAACATAGGCAAAAACTTCAAGCCCGCCCTGGCTGGTCACGTTGCCCGACGAATCGACCGCGCCATCGCGAAACGCGTGAAGCATGCCGTCATTGGCGCCCACGAACAGCACGCCCTCGGGGCGCTGCTTCTTGCCACCGGCGGCCGGCGCGCCCGCGCCATCGACAAAGGCGCGATAGCTATCGCGTCCGGCGGTGCCGGCAGGCAGCCTTTCGTAGGCAAGGTCCACCGTGTCCTTCACGAACACGGGCGTGGAGTTGACGATGTCCGCCAGTCGCGTGGAGCGAGGCCGGTAAATCGCCGTCGGGTCGCTCTCGGTCACGCTGGAGTGCTCCTTCGAATCGTCCCCGCGCAGGAAATTGATCAGGTCGGTATTGACCGTGCCGGTCATCTGGCCCCGCAGCGTCGCACCCATGGTGTCGTACTTGAACTCCACCGCGCGCGTACCGCTCGTGGCGCCATTGCCTACGTAGATGTTGCGGCTGGCATGGTTGGGAATCAGCGAGGAGTAGGTTTTCTTGCCCGTGACCAAGTCGGTGGAGATCAAGGTCTCCACCTGCCATGCAACGCCTGTCTGGTTTCCGGTGTTTGGATCGAGGTTGAAGGCGGTGACGTTGCCGTTCCAGCTGACCGAGGTGTAGCTGGGCGTGTACTTCTTGGTGCCTTGCGTCAGGCTGGCGGTCGATACCGCCACGCCGGACTGCGTGGCCTCCTTGCCGCTGATGTCGGACATCATCTGCACGATGGCGCTGTTGAGTTCCGCCGCTGTCTTGGCGTTGAGCATCTTGCCGCGGCCGTTGACGGTGGCGTGCCACATGTCGTCAATCGAGGTGGGGTTTTCGGTGCTCGGCGACGGCCAGTTGCGCGTGCGTGGGGGTGAACTGGTGGAGCTGCCGGTCAGTTCGGCCAGCACCGCAGGGTCGCTGGCATTCAGCGTACCTACCAGGCCCAGGCCGATGGCGTAGAAATTCATGTGCTGCCAGTAAGCCTCGTCACCCGGCACCGGCTTGACCGTGTTGGCGATGTTGGGGCGCAGGTCGCGCACCCAGTATTTCATCGCGACGTCGGCAAAGGTGTTGTTGATCTTGGTGCCATCAATGCTGTCGCTGTAGGGGCCGATCGGCGAGTACTGGTAGCTCGTGGGGGTTGTGATGGCCGGCGGCGTGGACGTGTCTTCGTCGGTGAGGCTGAAGCTGTCGTTGTAATAGCCGTCGGTCATCAGCATGGCGTAAGACCGCCGGCAGGCCGCATGCGTTGTCACCTCGGCGCCGGCGGAGGTGACGCTGACGCTGCTGCCATCCGGTGCATCGGCCCAGGGGCCCGCGGCGTCATGCCGCTCGAAGTACTGCCCCACCTTGTTCAGCGCGCGGCGGTTGGGCGTGCCGCCACCCACGTTGCGGCCGTACAGCCATGTCAGGAACTCGCCCTGCACGGTGGAGTTGTACAGGCGCACACCCTTGTGCAGCTCGCTGTCATCGTTGAGCTTGTTGATCGTGCCCCAGCCCAGGCGGAAGGTCGGGTTCAGCGGCTGGAAGGCCAGGCCGATGCCAGTCTTGGCAAGCTCCATGCGTGTGCTGTGGTAGGCCTTCCAGTTGGCGTAGTTCTGCAGTTCCTGCGCCCAGGTGCAGGCGGTGGCGCCGCAGTCGGTGCGGTTACGGAACTTGGGGTAACTCGTCACGCTGGACGTGGCGGTATTGGGGTAGGCGATCGAGGTCGCCCCAATGGCCAGAGGGCTGCCAGCATCCGGGGTGTAGCTGGGTGTGAAATAGCTGGCCGATGTGGTGGGCGTGCCCGCGCCGTCCCAGGTCTTGTTGACAACGGGTGCCAGTGTGGATGCGTAGTTGTAGCTGAAGGTGGCGCCGGAGCCGCCCGAGGCGCCCGACAGTGTGAGTACGGGTTGCGTGGTGTAACCTGCGCCCGGGTTGGTGATGGTGATGCCCGAGATGACATTGGTGGTGCCCATGTTGGCTGTGAAGGAGGCACCGCCGCCGGAACTGGCGCTGATCGTGATGGTCGGGGTGCTGGTGTAGCCCGATCCACCATTGGTCACCGTGATGCCGGTGATGCCGCGCACCGTATTGCGGCTCGTCGTAAACGTCGCACCCGTGCCACCGCCTGTGTTGCTCAGCGAGATCGTCGGATTGCTGGCGTAGCCGGAGCCGGGGTGGGTGACGGTGAATCCGGTGATCCAGTTGGTGTCGGCCAACACCGCGTCCAGGTCGGCGCCGGTGCCGCCGCCCGTATTGCCGAGGGTCAGCGTGGGCGCACTGGTGTAGCCGATGCCGGGATTGGTGATGGTGATGCCCGTGATGACGCGGGTCGTACCCAGGATGGGTGTAAAAACCGGAAGGCCAGTGCCGGCGGTGGAGAATGTCAGCGTCGGTGGCAATGTGTAGCCTGAGCCCCCGTTGGTGATCGTGAATGAGGCGATGGGGCGACGCCCCCCACCGCAACCAAAACCGCTGCCAGCGCGATTGACATCTGCTGTTGCCCTGACACCGCCGGGCATTTGCGGTGCAGAGATCGTCACGGTGACCCCATTCGGGAAGCATCCGCCAGTGACAACCGCGATGGAGGCGAGGTCACCGACGACGCCCGTCGACACCGTGCCGGTTGCCCGCACGCCGCCCGCGGGCGGATCGCTGAACGTGACGGTGGGGGCGGTTCCGTAGTTGCCTCCCATGCTGGAGACCGCGACCGACCCGACCTTCTTGGTTGCGCTGATGATGGGGTAGCCGGCAGCCTGCGTGCCGCCAACCGGGGGCGCGGAGAAGGTCGCAATGACCCCGGTAGCCGGGTAGTCGCGGCCGCGGTTGGTGACGGTGACGGCAGATACCGCGTTGGAAAAGTTGCCCGTGGTCACGTTACCCGTGGCACGCACCCCGCCCGCGGGAGGGTCGGAAAACGTGGCAACGATGCCGGAACTTGGATAGCCTGCGCCAGGTGTGTTGACGGTTACGGATGTGACCCGTTGTGTGGAGGCCGTCTGCACTGTGGCCGTGGCTTGGGTGCCACCTGCGGGCGGGGCGGGGAATGCCGCAGTGACACCGGTGCCGGGATAGCCACTGCCCTTGTTCAAGACGCTGACGCTTGAAACGCTGTACAGATTGGTCGCCGCCGGCTTGTAAAAGTAAACATTAAAAGAACTGATCCCGCTGGTCGAGCCGGCGGCCTGCTCGGAACCGTCGGCATTGACGCGGCGCTTGTAGGTCACACGCGGGTCGTAGTAGATCAGGTTCACGTCCGGCGAGCGGCCATAGAAGGTCGTAGGCAGGTTCAGCCAGGTTGGGCTGATGCTGCCGCCGCCGGTGAACACCGCATCATTGTTGGGGCCGGTCATGCCCATGCCGCTGGGAACGCCACCGTACTGGTAGATGGCGGTGGCTGGCATGGAGCCTGAATCGTCAAACATGAAGACGATGTTGGGCTCCACCGCGGCCGTGCGCGACAGCAGCGGGTCCTGGGCGATCTGTGCTTGCAGGGGCAGGGTGGCCAAGCCGGCCAGGGCGCACCATGCCATGCGACGCAGGAGGGGTCTGGAGGTGTTCATTGCCGGTTCCTCTACTTGAGTTCGATGGTGGATTGCATCCACACTTCGCTGCCCGTTGGCCGGGTCTTTGCCGCCCCGGTCTCGTCGGGGCCGAAGCCGCGCGCGGTGATGACGCGGGTGGATGTGTCAGTGAGGTTGCCAGCGCTGTTGACGACCGATATTTTTTCGATCATGCATTCGGGGGCGCGGGCATAGGTGGGTGCGGCCGCATCGTGGTTCACGAGGGTCAGAGGAATGGCGTACACCTCGGCCGCGCTGCCGCTGTCCCAGGTGGACAGGACCTGCCAGGTGGGCGTGGCGCCGGCGCTCACCGCCGCAACTTCCTGCGGCGGGCCATCGGTCAGTCCGTGGTTCACAACACCCGCCAGTTGCACGGCCCACTTCTCGCAATGCTGCAAGGCCATCTCGGCGGCCTGCGTTGCCAACAGGGTGGTACGCACGTTGCCGGACACACTTTCGGAAGAGGTGGCATTGCGGATACTGACCGTGGCCAGCATGGACAGGATGACCAGCATGATCAGCGAAATAATGAGCACGACGCCACGCTGTGCGCGGTGCGGCAGCCGTGGCGGGTGGCCGCAAAGGGAAGGCAACTTGTGCATGGTGTCGTCAACTCCTGCTGGCGCTAGGGTGCCTGGCGGTTGCGCAGGACAACCGTGGTCGAATACGCCTTGCGCAGCCGCAGATCTGGCGGACTGCTGTTCGTTGTCCCGTCGCACTGCGTGTAGCCTGCCGAGGCAGCGTCCGGCGCCACTGCTTCCTCGCTGCGAATCAGCACACAGATGCGGACTGTCGCCACCTTGCTCCAGCGCAGCGCGATGTCAGGGTCCAGGCCGTCCAGTGTGGATGCCGTGATGTAGCCGGCAACGGGTGGCGTCGCGGCGGCAATGGGCGCCGCGCCATAGATGAACTGCAGGTCCTCCACGTTTTCCACCAGGCGTTGCGCCGTGGCACCGCCATTGCCCTTGCAATACAGGCCCGGCGAGAGGCTGACGGTGGAGGACACGTAGAAGCGGTTGTCGGCCACGGTGTATGTCACGTCGGTGGGAACGGCCGGTACGTTCTTGAGAACATTGCCCGTGATGACAGGCAGGTCCTGGCCCAGGCAGTCGGTGGGCAGCCCGCCCGCGGTATTGGGGACTGTGTTGTATCTGTCCGCCTCATAGCGCACGGCAATGGAATCCGGACCGCCGCTGCCGGCACAGGTCAGGTCGGCATAGTTTGTGGTGGCGGCAACATCAATATTGCTGAACGTGCCGTCGCACCCCCGGATGATGAATGTGGTGGTGATCGGGTTGCGTGGCGTGGTGCTGGCGTAGTCCTGTTGCTTGGGGTTGTTGCCCGCCATCCGGATGGTCTGGGCCAGGATGGTCAGAGCCGCCTGGCCGTCCTCATTCATGCGGACCTGTGCCTCGGCCATCCGGGTGGCGCCCAGTGAGCCGATATAGGAAGACAGCACGGCAATCGTCACGACCAGGCCGATGGCGATGGACACCATCAGCTCGACCAGCGACAGGCCCGACATGCGCAACGAGCGGGCGCCAGGCGGCACGGACCGAATGGCGCTCATAGCGCAAACCTCACATGCAGGCAGCGGGGCCGAGGGGTTGCGAAAGCAGGGAAGGTGGGGGCAACGTTGGGGTCAGGACATTCATCCGACGTTGCGGAATCCAGGCCCACAAACACCGAGGGCTCGTCCCAGATGATCCAGATGTCGCCGCGCCGCAAGTCGCAGTTGTTGGCCTCGCAAGTCACGCGCATTCCGGCCAGCGGCCTCAGCTCGCTGCGCAGTGTGTTCTGCGTCTCGACCCTGTCCCTGAAAGCGAGCGACGTCGCATTGCAGGAGGGGTAGTTGCACAGCGTGCCGGTAGGCGGGCTGTGCTGATAGGTCAGGGTTTCCTTGTACTGGTTCAATGTGAAACCATCCACATTCGCACGCATGCGTTCCACATGGCTTGCGGCGATCATGGCTGCGGTGGCCCGGTAACCCGCCAGCTTGGGCATCTGGACGGCGTAGCTGAGCATGCCGCCCAGCGCCAGCATGCCAAACGCCAGGATCAGCATGGATACCAGCACCTCAATGAGCGAGGCGCCGGACTGGCGATGCAGCGAAGACGGGTTCGTCACGTGGCCCTTCCTATTCACAAACAGCCGATCCACTGGTGTCCGCGCGGGCGCGGCCGCCCGCATTGACGCAGACCGTGCGGCGCGCGGTGCCATTGGCCGCGCTGCCAAAACGCATGGTGGTGGCTGAGGCGCTGCTCAGTAGCCGGCCCGTGGCCGTGAAGCGGAACACGGTGGAAGAGCTGGCCCCGTCCTCCACGATCTGGTCAGGGGAAGACATGGCCGCCTGGACCCGCAGCACCCTTTCGCCCGAATCCCAGGCGCCGTCGTTGTCCAGGTCGTGAAAGATGATCCAGCCGCTGACCCAGCCTTTGTTGCCCGGGCCGTGGCCTGTCCCACAAGCAGGCGTGGCGGATTCCGGGTCGTCGCTGCGGCATACGACCACGCCACCGCCCAGGCGGATCGCCTCGCTGCGCGCATAGCGCATGTCAGACAGGAAGGTGTTGACGCTGCCCGATATGGCGTTGGACCGGATCATCGAGGTGAACGAGGGAACAGCCAGGAACGCCAGGATGGCCGCGATGGCCAGGACGACCATCAGTTCGATCAGGGTCAGACCATGCTGGCTTTTGTGCATGGCGCAAGTGTTGCCCAGCCTGGCTGGCGGGCTGCACGGCGGCGGACGAACGGATGGCTGGAAGAGACGGGCGGAGCCCGGCTGCGGGGCAGTTACGCGCTACCGCCGAACCTCATCCACCAGCGTCTTGAACTCGTCAATGTCTTCAAAGCTGCGGTACACGCTGGCGAACCGCACATAGGCAACCTTGTCGAGCTTTTTCAGCTCGCGCATCACCAGCTCGCCAATGCGGTTGGACGGGATTTCGCGCACGCCCAGGCTCAGCAGCTTTTCCTCGATGCGCTCGATCGCGCTGTCGATCTGCTCGGTGCTGACCGGCCGCTTGCGCAGTGCCAGGTTCATGGACGCTTGCAGCTTGGCCCGTTCGAATTCGATGCGCCGGCCATCTTTCTTGACGACGGCAGGGTAATTGACGTCGGGCCGCTCGTAGGTCGTGAATCGCTTCTCGCAGGCGCCGCACTGGCGCCTGCGGCGGATGAAATCCCCGTCCTCGGACACACGCGTTTCCACCACCTGGGTTTCGGCGTGGCCGCAAAACGGGCATTTCATCGGATGCCTGTCACTTGTAGACAGGGAAGCGGGCGGTCAAAGCGTTGACCTTGGCGCGCACCGCCGCGATGTTGGCCTCGTCGCGCGGGTTGTCCAGCACGTCGGCGATCAGGTTGGCCGTGGCGCGGGCTTCTTCTTCCTTGAAGCCGCGGGTGGTCATGGCCGGGGTGCCGATGCGCACGCCGCTGGTGACCATCGGCTTTTCCGGGTCGTTGGGAATGGCGTTCTTGTTGATGGTCATGTGGGCCTGGCCCAGCACGGCTTCGGCTTCCTTGCCGGTGATGCCCTTGGCGCGCAGGTCCACCAGCATCACATGGCTTTCGGTGCGGCCGCTGACGATGCGCAGGCCGCGCTGCACCAGGGTTTCGGCCACCACCACGGCGTTCTTGGCCACCTGCTGCTGGTACAGCTTGAATTCGGGCTGCAGCGCCTCCTTGAAGGCGACGGCCTTGGCCGCGATCACATGCATCAGCGGGCCGCCCTGCAGGCCGGGGAAGATGGCGCTGTTGATGGTTTTCTCATGGGCGGCCTTCATCAGGATGATGCCGCCGCGCGGGCCGCGCAGGCTCTTGTGGGTGGTGGACGTCACCACGTCGGCATGCGGCACCGGGTTGGGGTAGACGCCTGCGGCGATCAGGCCGGCATAGTGGGCCATGTCCACCATGAAAATGGCGCCCACGTCCCTGGCCACCTTGGCGAATCGTTCGAAGTCAATGCGCAGGCTGTAGGCGGAGGCGCCGGCAATGATGAGCTTGGGCTTCATCTCGTGCGCCTTGCGCTCCATCGCGTCGTAGTCGATCTCTTCCTTGTCGTTCAGGCCGTAGCTCACGACGTTGAACCACTTGCCACTCATGTTGAGCGCCATGCCGTGGGTCAGGTGGCCGCCTTCTGCCAGGCTCATGCCCATGATGGTGTCGCCCGGCTTCAGGAAGGCGAGGAACACGGCCTCGTTGGCCGACGCGCCGCAATGCGCCTGCACGTTGGCGGCTTCCGCCCCAAAGATCTGCTTGACGCGGTCAATGGCCAGTTGCTCGGCCACGTCCACGTGCTCGCAGCCGCCGTAGTAGCGGCGCCCGGGGTAGCCTTCGGCGTATTTGTTGGTGAGCTGCGTGCCCTGGGCGGCCATGACAGCCGGCGAAGCGTAGTTTTCGCTGGCAATCAGCTCGATGTGGTGTTCCTGGCGCGCGTTTTCGGCCTGGATGGCGGCCCAGAGTTCGGGGTCGGTCTGTTCAACAAGAATGGAGCGGTCGTACATGGTGGCAGTCCTTAGACGGTGGTCCCTGAGTGAAACCAGGGCTGCCCAGGCGAACGGCTGAAACGCAGCCGGCCGGGGCCGGTGCGGTGCGCTTCCCAGTGGTCATCCACGTCCGCAGCGGCGCCACAAGGGGCCGCGCCTATCGCCAGTCGCGCACCCGGCTAGTGTAGCCCAGCCGCTCAGGAACTGGCCAGCGCGGCGACCTTCTCGACGGCAGGGGCGGGCATTGGCGGCGCCACGACAGGGATGGCCTGTACCGGCGGGTTGAAGGCGGGAATTGCCTTGCCACCGGCCACCTGAAGCAGCCGCTGGTGCTCGGCCAGCACCTTGCCGGCGTAGCCGCCGTCGTCTTCCAGGTTGGCTGCGCCCACGTAGAACTTCAGTCCACCTTCGAGCGAGCCGGCGCGGGCAATGCATTCCTGCAGCACCTTCACGCCCACGCGCAGGTTGGTCACGGGGTCAAAGGCGGCCAGCTTGCCGCCAAAGCTCTCGTACTTGTCGCTGTGCACGCCGGTCATGACCTGCATCAGGCCCTGGGCCCCGACGGCGCTCTGGGCGAACGGGTTGAAGCCGGATTCCACGGCCATGATGGCCAGGATCAGCGTGGGGTCGAGCTTGGTGCGCGCACCGATGTCATAGGCTTCGGCTACCAGTGCGCCCAGCGGCTCGGGTGCCACACGGTATTTGCGACTGAGCCAGAAGGCCACGGCCGCCTGCTGCTTGGGCAGGCTCTTGGGGTTGGTTGCGGTGGCGCGATCAATGGCGTCGCTTTCCACTTCCATGCCCAATGAGGCGATCTGGCGGGCCTGCAGCCAGCCGATGAGTTTCACTTCGCCAGCCTGACGCAAGTCGGGCCGGGCGGTCAGGGTGATCACGGAAAAAACCACGGCCAGCCCGACGAGGGCAAAGCCGTTGTGCGTGATCTCAAAAAAGCCCTGGGCGACATCGGATGCGAAGGTTCGCAGGCCCTGGGCGATTTGTCCTAACGCTGTCATAGCACTTCCTTTCTACGCGCGGGCCTGGCTTGTCATGCTGGGTTGCCAGCATCACTTACTCAGGCTCCTCGTTTGGATTGGTACGCCATCAGAATCCTGCGCCGTCCTCAAGACATGTTGCAGCGATTTGACTTAGCCGGGGTCGGCAGCGGGTTCGGGTTGTCCCTAGCTTTTCGGGACTGGGCGGATTTTGATGGAATCAAAATACCCAGTCAATCATAAAGGGGAAGTTTTTTATTCATTAATTTACATTTAGAAATCTGTATATAAATACAGTTTTCATCGGAAAATCCCCGCTGCAAAGTCGTTTTCAGCGCTTTTGTGCCTCTTTTCTGCGTACGCATGGGGCTGTTGAGGCCGCTGGCTGTACCTGGATGTAACCGCCTTTCTGGATTGATGCCTCTATTTCCCCTGTCAAGCCAATTGGCGCAATGGATGGGTGCCGTGCCATTGAAAATCCGATTTGAATTCCCGGCGCGCATGGCATAAGTTTGCGGGGCTTGTTCATTCAAGCATCAAGCCGGTAGGAGCCAGGCGCCATCAGCCGATGGACGACGAAGCAGCCCCGGCCACTCATGGAGGCAATCTATTGCCTCCGACGCGGCGCGGACCTCAATCTCCCCGCCGCGCACCCAGACGGCATGGGCCTTGCGCCAGCCGTCAAGCCCGGCGGGGCAGGCTGCAGGCCGGTCCCGTCCGGGCTTTCTTGTTGGTGGCGGTAGTTGCGCATTGACCTTTTGCGGCATGCGTTGAAGACTCGGGCAATGCTGTACGAAAAACTCAAGGGCGCTCGCTGGGCGCGGCGCATCGCCTGGGGGGTGATGGGGGTGTTGGCGTTGTGGGCACTGGCTTGGCTGGCCGTGCCGCCGCTGCTCAAGCGCAGCCTGGAGCAATCGGCTTCAGCGGCGCTGGGGCGCTCGGTCCAGGTGGGGCGCGTGGAATTCAGCCCCTGGTCGCTGGAGTTGACCCTGCACGACTTGAGCGTGGCGCAGGCCGACGGTGGCGCACCCCAGCTGCAGGTTCGCCGTATCTATATAGATGCAGAGCTGCAGTCCCTGCTGCGGCTGGCGCCCGTGGTGGATGCCGTGCAGGTGGATGAGCCGCAGCTGCGCATCTCGCACCTGGGAGGCGGGCGTTACGACGTGGATGACATCTTTGCGCGGCTGCGGGCGCCGGCCGCTACCGAGCCCACCCAGCCCACCCAGCCGCAGCGGTTTGCCCTGCACAACCTGGTGCTGCGGGGCGGGTCGGTGGACTACACCGACGCCGCGGTGCAGCGCACCCACACAGTGCGCGAGCTGAACCTGGGCATCCCGTTCCTGAGCAACCTGCCGTCGTACCGTGAGGTCACGGTCCAGCCGCAGCTGGCCTTTGTGCTCAATGGCAGCCGGTTTGACACGGCGGCGCAGGGCACCCCCTTTACCCAGACCCGCAAGACCGACGCCAGCGTGCGCGTGACCGGCTTTGACCTGGCGCCTTACCTGCGTTACCTGCCAGCCGGCCTGCCGGTGAAGTTGCAGGCGGCGGTGCTGGATGCGGACCTGCGCCTGGCGTTTGAGCGGGCACCTGCGCCCGCCGTCAGGCTCAGCGGCACCCTGACGGCGCGCGGCGCGCGCCTGGCAACGGCGGATGCCGCCCCTCTGTTGGGGTTTGACACGCTGACGGTGCAGCTGGACGATGTGCGCCCCCTGGAACGGGTGGCCCGTATCCAGGCGGTCAACCTCGCCGGGCCGCGCGTGGATGTACGTCGCGATGCCCAGGGCCGGCTGAACCTGGCGCTGGGTGGTGCCACGCGCACGCAGCCCGTTGCCGCAACCCCCACCCAACCTGCCTGGCGTTTCTCGGTTGACCGGCTTTCGGTGCGCGACGGCGTGGCCGCGCTGGACGACCGGTCGGTCAGCCCGCGCGCGAGTGTCACGCTGGCGGGCCTGTCGCTGGACGCCAGCGCGATCCAGTGGCCTCTGGTGCAGCCATTGCAATTCAATGGCTCGGCCACCCTGGCCTCGCGCCCGCCCCAGGCTTCGCTCACCTTTGCCGGATCGGCGACGGCCAGCGCAGCCTCTGTCACGGTTGCAGTGTCGCGGCTGGCGCTGGGCACGGCAGCCCCGTACCTGACGCCGTACCTGCGGCCCTCCCTGGGCGGCAGCCTGAGCGCCAGTGCGGGCGCAACCTGGCAGGCGGCGCAGGCGCCTGGCGGCGTGGACGCGGTACAGCTGATTGTCTCCAGCCTCACGCTGGATGGGCTGAGCCTGCGCGAACCTGGTGCCAGCACCAGCCCGGTTGCTTCCGTGCGGCAGCTGGCGCTGGCTGATGCACGTGTGGACCTGGCCCGCAACACGGCCCACATCGGCAAGCTGGTGATCGACCAGCCCCGCCTGGCGGCCAGCCGCGACGCACAGGGCCGCCTGATGGCTGACAGCTGGCTCAAAAACCCGCCTGCGCCAGGTTCCGCCGGGCCGGCAACGCCGCCGGGCCAACCCTGGCGCGTGACACTGGACAACCTGGCCGTGCAGGGCGGCCAGCTTGGCTGGCGCGATGCCATGCCCGGCAAACCCGTGGCGCTGGACCTGACGGCCATACAACTGCAGGCATCCCGGCTCACGCTGCCCGGGCCGTTGCCGCCGGGTGCCAGCCAGCCGCCACCCGCGACGCTGGCCCTGTCGGCGCGCGTGTCGTCCGGTCAGGCCGAGCCTGGACGGCTGAGCTACCGCGGCACAGGGGCGCTGGCGCCTTTGCAGGCCCAGGGCACGCTGGATGCCGCCGAAATCCCCTTGCACGCGCTGGCCCCTTATCTGGGTGATGTGCTGAATCTGGAGTTGCTGCGTGCGGATGCGGCGTTCAAGGGCACGTTGCGTTACACCGCGGCGCCGGGCGGGCCCGTGCTGCGGCTGTCGGGCGACGCGGCGCTGGAAGATTTGCGCGCCAACAGCCTGCCTGGCACAGGCACGGCAGGCTTTGCAACAGGCGAGGAACTGCTCGCCTGGACTTCCCTGAACCTGGGCGGGCTGGACGTGTCGATGGCACCGGGCACTGCCACGGTGGTCAGCGTGCGCGAAACCTCTCTCAGCGACTTCTACGCCCGCCTGGTCATCAATGAGGCCGGCCGCATCAACCTGCAGGACCTGGGCCGGCGGGGCGCGGCGAACACCGCTGGAACGGCCACGGTGGCGGTTGCCGCCGCGTCGCCCACACCGGCGCCCACCCCTCCGCCGGTCATCCGCATCGGCCCGGTCAGCCTGCTCAACGGCAAGGTGTTTTTCTCGGACCGGTTTATCAAGCCCAATTACTCGGCCAACCTCAGCGAGCTCACCGGCCGGCTGGGCGGCTTTTCATCCACGCCAGCCGGCGGTGCGCCCGAGATGGCCGACCTGGCGCTGCGCGGCAAGGCCGAGGGCACGGCCGAACTGGAAGTCACCGGCAAGCTCAACCCGCTGGCCCAGCCGCTGGCGCTGGACATCCGCGGGCGCATGCGCGACCTGGAACTGCCGCCGCTGTCGCCGTATTCCGTGAAATATGCAGGCCACGGCATCCAGCGCGGCAAGCTCAGCATGGACGTGAACTATGTGGTGCGCCCCGATGGGCAGCTCACCGCCAGCAACCGGCTGGTGCTCAACCAGCTGAGCTTTGGCGACAAGGTGGATGGCGCCAGCGCCAGCCTGCCCGTGAAACTGGCGGTGGCGTTGCTGGCTGACCGCAATGGCGTGATCGACGTGGACCTGCCCATCAGCGGTTCGCTCAACGACCCGCAGTTCCGCCTGGGCCCGCTGATTTTCAGGTTGATCGTGAACCTGGTGGTCAAGGCCGTCACGGCACCGTTCAGCCTGCTTGCCGGCGCACTGGGTGGGGGCGGGGAGGAACTCAGCATGGTCGCCTTCGAGGCGGGCTCTGCCACGCTGGGCCCGGACGCGCGTGCCGGCCTGGACAAGGTGGCGCGCGCGCTGGCTGAGCGCCCGGCGCTGCGCATGACGGTGGTGGGCACCGCCAGCCTGGACGCCGAGCGCGAGGCGCTCAAGCGCGAAAGGCTCGCCGCACTGCTGCGCGCCGAAAAACGCCGCGCGGCCGGGCTGGCCGCCACCGCCGCCGTGACGCTGGAGCCGGGCGAAGAGCCTGCGTTGCTGGCCGCGGTGTACCGCAGGGCAGACATCACCAAGCCGCGCAACCTGATCGGCCTGGCCAAGGATCTGCCACCGGCCGAGATGCGCGCGCTTTTGCTGGCGAACATTTCGGTGGACGAAAGCACGGCGCGCGAGCTGGCGGTGCAGCGCGGCGTGGCCGTGCGTGATTACCTGGCGGGGCGCGAACTGCCTGCCCAGCGCCTGTTCCTGGGGGCGGCCAGGGCCGTGGCGCCCGAGGCGAAATGGAGCCCGCGCGCAGAGCTGAACCTGGCGACACAGTAGACCGGCCGATAAACAGCGAAAATGGCGGCTTCGCCGTTTGACGGCCTGATTTCTCAAGAAACCTTTGCAGTGACCCAAGCCAGCCCCAAAACCACCGATACCCAAGCACTTGACGCCCTGACCGGCGGCGCGTTTTCAGCGCCCACCTCGGGCGAGCGCGCCGCCCGCGTGCGCGACTGGCTGGCCACGAACCCGACGCCCGAGCAGATGCAGGATGTGTACAAGGACCTGAGCGCGCGCGACAAGGGCGCGGCCAGGCTGCTGCGTGAAAAGCTCGATGACATCCGCCGCAGCAAGGGCCAAGAAGCCATCGCCGCGGAATGGGCTGACAAGGCACAGGCCCTGCTGGCCCTGGCCAAGGTGAACATCGCCGACGCCATGGCCTGGCAGCGCGACGCCGCCAAGGCCGGCGCGCCGCTGTCCAGGGAGCCGCTGGCCGGGCTGAAGGCCCAGCTGGCCGAACGCGTCAAGGGCATTGAAGACCTGCAGCACCGCGTGCAGGTGCAGCGCGAGGCCGCCGTGCTGCTGGCCCAGCGCATTGAAATCCTGTCCACCAAATCCTGGCGCGACGCGCAGACGGCCGCTGACTCCCTGCGCAATGATGTACCCGCCTGGCAGGCCCAGGCCGACGCCCTGCAGGCCGACGCGAACTGGGCCAGCCTGGACAGCAAGTTCCCGTCGCTGCTGGAGGCTTCACGCACGCAACTGCAGGTGGTGTGGGACGCCTTCCAGAGCGCGCTGGGCCTGGCCGCCGCGGCGGCGGATGACGCTGCCGCGCCGCTGCCGCCGGTGCCCGTATGGGCTGACGAGCTGCGCGTGGCGCGCGGCGGGCAGGCCGAGGCACCCGCGCCGCGCCCGGCCCGCCCCAAGGTGGACCCGGAACTGCGCGCCAAGGCCACCCAGGCTGTGCGCGCTGTGCTGCAGACGCTGGAAAAGGAAATCGCCCAAGGCCATGGCAAGGCCAGCGCCGGCGCGGCTGCCGCGCTGCGTAACGCGCTGAAGGACAACAGCAAGCTGATTGACGACAAGCTGGAAAACCAGGCGCACGCCGCGCTGGCCGCCGCCGGCGAACTGGAAGGCTGGCAGCGCTGGCGCGCCGACCAACTGCGCCAGGAACTGGTGGCCAAGGCCGAAGGCCTGTTTGAAAAGCCGGCGGACAAGCCGGTAGCCGAAGGCGAAGCGCCCGCTGCCCCGGCCGCGCCCAAGCCCCGCTTTGGCGGGCGCAAGATGCAGGAAACCCTGCGTGCCCTGCGCGAGCAGTGGAAGCAGACCGACCAGGGGGGCGTGCCCAACCATGCCTTGTGGAAGCGCTTTGATGAAGCCTGCAATGAAGCCTACAAGGTGGTGGAAGCGTGGCTGGACAAGGTCAAGTCCGAGGCGGCCGAGCACAAGGCCCAGCGCCTGGCGCTGATCGAGGAACTCAAGGCCTGGGCCGCCGACAACACCACCGCCAGGGGCGGCGACTGGAAGGGCTTCAACCGCGTCCTGCACCAGTTCAGTGACCGCTGGCGCGACGCGGGCCACCTGAGCGAGAAGGCCTACGCCGAGCTGCAGCCCGTTTGGAAAGACGCCTTCAAGGCCGCGCTGGCTCCGCTGGAGGCTGTGCAGAAGGCTAGCCTGGAGCGCCGCCACGCGATGATCGAAGAGGCCAAGGTGCTGGGCGCCGCGCCCATGATGCGCATTGATGCCGTGAAGGCACTGCAGCAGCGCTGGCAGGCCGAGGCGCAGACGGTGCCGCTGGACCGCAAGCACGAACAGAAACTGTGGGATGCGTTCCGCAAGCCGATCGACGACGCTTTTAACCGCAAGGGGGAAGACCGCGAAAAGGCCGCTGCCGCACTGAGCGAGCGCGACCGCGTGGTGCTGGAGGCGTCCAAGGCGCTGCAAGCCGCCAATGCCACGGGCGACGCCCAGAAGATCCGCGCTGCCATGGCCGCGCTGGACGCGGCGCTGCGTGGCCAGGCCCAGGCCGCCGCCGAGGTGGCAAGCCAGGACAAAGCCGCGAAGGAACACCAGCAGGCCATGGCTGCTGCCGCGCCCGCCGATGCGACTGCCGCGGCCAGCGCGACGGCAACGGCCGACGGTTCCGCCGAGGCTGCGGGGGACGCTGCTGCCGAAGCCGCAGCCCCGGCGCCCAAGCCGGCGGCCCGGCCCGTGGTGGCCATGCGTGGCGACGACCGCCCCGGCATGAAAAAGGCTGAGCCCGCGCAACCCGCGCGTGGCGGCAAGTTTGGCGACCGCAAAGGCGCGCCCGGTGGCGGCCGTGGCGGCATGGACAACAAGTTCGAGCCGCGCCGTGACGACCGGGGCGGGCGCTTTGGCGACCGTGCCGAGCGGGAAGACCGTGGCCCGCGCTTGGGCGACGTGGCCTTCCGCGCCCAGCGTGACGCGCTGGAGCATGCGCAGATAGCCCTGAAGAAGCTGGCTGCGCAGGCCCATGGCGAGGCGTTGACCCAATTGCTGTCTGCCTGGGAGCAGCGCGCCGCCGACCAGGTGCCAGCCCAGCAGGAACTGGGCCGCGCCGTGGCCGCGGGCGTGCGGGGGACCTGGGTGCAGGCGCTGGGCGCCGCGCCGGCTGGCGATGCGTCAGAAGCACTGCTGCGCCTGGAAATGGCCGCCGAGGTGCCGACGCCCGCCGAGCACATCAATGCCCGGCGTGCGCTGCAACTGCAGTTGCTCACGCGCCGCAACGACCCTTCGCCCGCGCAAACCTGGGGTCAGGACACAGCGAAAGTGCTCGCCAGCGCGCACGACGCCCAGGCCGCGCGCCGTCTGCAGAATGTGCTGAAGGCGCTGCTGCGCGGATAAGGCGCGACGAAGCGCTCAGCTCGGCGTCTCAGGTGCCTTCTTGAACGCCGAGCCGTCGAACGACACAAACGATTCGACCTCGAACGGCGCCGACACCTCGCGCGCGAAGGCCGCCAGGTTGCTGCGCGTGGTGGCCCAGTTGTCGGTCTCCGCGCACTCCTTGTAATAGCAGTAGTGCTCGCAGTTCAGGTGCTTGGTGGTCATGGCATAGACACCCTGGCCCGCGGTGGCCGCCTCCAGTGACGCAAGCTGGCGGGCCTCCAGCGCCACCTGGTTGCCAAAGAAGGTGGTGTACTGGTTCTTGAAGCGGGCGATTTCGGTGTTCTGTGTCGCGCACCAGGACACGGTCTCGTTAAGTGCCTCGATCAGCACTTGGCAGGCCTGGTCCAGTTTCTCAAAGCGCCGCTCTGCCTGGGCCACGGCCTCGGCCATCTCCAGGTAGGCATGGCAGGGCTTCTGGCTATCGGTCTTGCTCAGCAGCAGCGCATCAAAGCCCGATGCCTTTGTGTTCAGCTCGGTGATGGCGTCCTTGAGCTTCCAGCGGTAGCGGTCCAGGTTCTCGATGCTCAGGTCCTTGAGCGCGAACTTGACCTTGTCTTCCACGTTCTGGGCCCGGGTGGCCTCGCCCAGCCGCTTGGAGCGGTGATAGCCGCGCACCTTGCCCTCGATGGCCTTTTCCGCCGCGCCCAGCAGGTCACCAATGATGGGGATCGGGATCAGCTTGAACGCCGAACGCACGCCCATGGCCACCACGGACAGACCCTTGGAGGCGAACGAGCCCTTGCTGCTCAAAGCGCTGCGCAGCGAATGGAATTTGGCGGAGTTCTTGATGCGCGAGCCAATGCCCTTGTTGTCTACCCGCTGGCGCGCAAATACAAAAATATCGATGACGGGCATGGTGGCTTTTCCTTTCGCAGCAAAAATGATCCCGTGCGATTGTCACAAGCCTCCACGAATTGGCAACTGGATTTCAGACTGTTGCATTGTCTTGACGACTTAGGTTTTCAGGGGTTTGAAGAAACTGTCCAGCAGACGCAACAGCCCGGCGTGCCCGGCCCCAAAACGCGCCCGGTTGACGAAGTACGCCTCGCTTGCCACGGCAAAGAATTCGTCGATGGACTGTGCGCCGTACGCGTCCATCCAGGGGGGCTCCCCGCCAAAGCGCTCGGCAATGATGACCTGCTCGCGAAACGCGTCGTACTCCGCCTGCATCACGGCCAGCCAGTCGCGCCGCGCCTGCGCCGAAGGCAGGGGCGGGCAGCCATCGGGCTCGCCATCGCGCATGTCCAGCTTGTGCACGAACTCATGGATCACCACGTTGTAGCCCTCGCGCGCGGCCGTGCCGGCATCCACCACGTCACGCCAGCTCAGCATCACGGGCCCGCCTTCCATGGCTTCGCCAGCCAGCACTTCGTCGTAATGGTGCACCACGCCGGCGTCGTCCACGAATTCGCGCCGGGCGACCACTTCGTCCGGGTGCACGACGATGCCCACGAAATCGTCATACCAGCGCAGGCCCAGGTGCAGCACCGGCAACACCGCCTGCGCCGCGATATCCACCGCAACCTCGTCGGTGATCACAAAGCCCTGCGCGCCATGAAATTCCTTGGTGGCAAGGAACCCCGCCGTCAATGCGCGCAACTGCTCCAGCTCGGCCGCGGGCCGGTCACCCAGAAAGGGGTACCGCGCCAGCGTGTCTTGCCACAGTGCGTCGGGGATGGGGCGGGGCGCCTGGCGCCGGCGCAACCAGCCAAACATCAGCCCAGCGCCAGGCGGTGCAGGCCGCCGCTGTCCAGGCGCAGCACTTCCAGGCGCGCCGGCTGCGCCGCGGCGTCCCAGTCGCTGAGCACCACGCGCTGCATGCCGCCCCCCAGGTCATGCGCTGCGGGCTTGTGCGTGTGGCCGTGGATCATCGTGCCTGCCTGCGCCTTGGCCAGCCATGCGCGCGCGGCTGGGGTGTCCACGTCGGCATAGTCGCTGGCGTTGCTGCGTTTGCGTGATTCGCTGGCCTCGCGCAGGCCGCGGGCCACGGCTTGGCGCTGTGCCAGCGGCTGCGCCAGAAAACCCTGTTGCCACGACGGCGTGCGCACCTGCGCGCGAAAGGCCATGTAGTCGTGGTCGTCCAGGCACAGCGCGTCCCCGTGGGTCAGCACGAACCGCTGGCCGTGCAGGACCAGCACGGTCGGGTCTTGCAGCAGCGTGGCGCCGGTGGCGTCCATCAGGCCGTCACCGGCCAGGAAGTCGCGGTTGCCGTGCATGAAGTACAGGCCCAGGCGTTGCGACGCGGCGTGCATGACGGCCGCGCACTCGGCTTCAAAGCCTGGCTGGGTGAGCACGTCGTCGCCCACCCATACTTCGAACAGGTCGCCCAGGATGAAGACCGCATCGGCCGGTGTAGCCTGCATGTAGCGGCGCCAGGCGTCAAACGTCGCCGGCTCGGATGCCTGCAGATGCAGGTCGGAGATGAAATCAACCGTGCGCCAGGTCGCGGGAGCTTGCAGCTGCGCGAACCCGGGCACGACAGGGGCCATGATCAGACGACGACGGCTTTTTCGATCACCACGTCTTCGTTGGGCACGTCGTCATGAAAGCCCTTGCGGCCGGTCTTCACGGCCTTGATCTTGTCCACCACGTCGGTGCCGGCCACCACCTTGCCGAACACGGCGTAGCCCCAGCCCTGCATGCTGGGCGCGGTGTGGTTGAGGAAGGCGTTGTCGGCCACGTTGATGAAGAACTGCGCGGTAGCCGAATGCGGCGCCTGCGTGCGGGCCATGGCCACGGTGTAGTTGTCGTTCTTCAGGCCGTTATTGGCCTCGTTCTCGATCGGCGCGTCGGTGGGCTTTTGGCCCATGCCGGGCTCAAAGCCGCCGCCCTGGACCATGAAGCCCGGAATCACGCGGTGAAAGATGGTGTTGTTGTAGTGGCCCTTGGTCACGTAGCTGATGAAGTTGGCGACGGACTTCGGCGCCTTGGCTTCGTCCAGCTCCAGGGTGATGACGCCCAGCTTGGCGATGTGCAGTTCGACTTTGGGGTTGCTCATGATGAATGCCTTGTTGACTTGTGGATCACTTCACGAGGGAAGCGCTGTTGATGGTGATGGCGGTCTTGGGCACGTCACTGCCAAAGGGGCCGCCGGGGCCGGTGGGGGTGGCCTTGATCCTGTTGATCACATCCATGCCGCTCACGACCTTGCCGAACACGGTGTAGCCATAGAGCTGCGGCGCGGCCATCAGCTGCGCGCGGGGGATGTTTTCATAGACGCGGCCACCGTACTCGAACCTGGCCACCGGGTCGCCTGCCGGGATCAGGGTCGGATCCAGGAAGGCGTTGTCCTTGACGTTGATGAAGAACTGTGCCGCAGCGGAATTCGGGTCGTTGGTGCGCGCCATGGCCAGCGTGCCCACCATGTTCTTCGGGCCGCCCTTGGCCAGGGCTTCGCGGCCCTCGTGCGGCACGGGCGGGCGGGTTTTCTTTTCGACGTAGGACGCGTTGTAGCCACCGCCCTGGACCATGAAGTTGTCGATCACGCGGTGGAAGATCGTGCCGTCGTAGTGCTTGTCCTTCACGTACTGCAGGAAGTTTTCAACCGTCCTGGGCGCCTTGTCGGGGTACAGCTCCACGACGAAATCGCCTGCCGAGGTGGCGAACTTCACCTTGGGCGTGTCTTGCGCGAATACAGCGCCAGCCGCCAGCCCCAGCGCCAGGGTGGCGAGCGTGGCGCGGCGCGTCACGGCCATGAGGGATGCGTTCATCCGGTCACTCCTTCGTAGAAAATTTTCCATTGCTGGCCCTGGCGCACCCAGTACTGGCGCTTGGTGGCGCCGCTGCGCGCGCCGCTGGCCACCTCGCCAAAGGTTACCACCATGGTGTCCGCGGTATCGGTCCAGCGCAGGTAGGTCAGGTCCTTGAGTTCGATCTCGCGCCCGCGCACGCGTTCCACCTCGCTGCGCAGCGTCGGCGCCCATTGCGCGAGGTTCTTGCCGCCGGCGGAAAAGTCGGCCGCGTAAAAACCCAATGCCCGCTCCGCGTCGCCGCTGGACTTGGCCGTGCGCCAGGCATTCAGCGCCTCTTCAAAGCGCTGCGCCTCGTTCCGCGTGCTTTGCGGGGCCACCCATTGCAGCGTCTGGGCGATGACCACCGGCGTGGTGCGCACCTCGACCGTGCTGATGATGCGCTCCAGGTCGGGGTTGGCCAGCACCACGCAGCCGTCGGTGGCCTTGGGTGCGCGGGAGAACTGGTTGGGCGGCGTGCCATGCAGCCAGATGCCGCTGCCGGTCTTGCCGCGGCGCGCGTCATAGGCATTGGGATAGTTGATGGGCAGCGCGCCCGAGCCGTAGAAATCCTTCAGCGACTTCGGGTCGAGGTTGCTGGTGATGAAATACACGCCCAGCGGCGTGCGCTGGTCGCCTTCGACCACTTTCTCGATCCCCAGCTTGCCTACCGAGATGTAGTAATCGGCCAGCAGCTTCAGGCCGGTGGCGGTGTTCTGGAACAGGTACAGGCGCGAGCGCGAGGCATCGACCGCGATGGCGTGCTTCACGCGCGGCGAAAGCGCCAGGAACTGCGAGGGCACGGTGCCCTCGGGCGGGCGCTCGCGCAGCGCGCGCATGCGCACCTGCGATTCGTCGCGCAGCTCGGCCAGCAGCGCGGCACCCGCGCGGGCCGTGGTGTCGGGCACGTCGCCCAGCATGCGCACCGGCCGGGCCTGCGCGGCCAGCAGGTCGCCGTACACCAGCTGCGCCAGCTGGAAGTTGGGGTGGTCGCGCACCAGCGCCTCGGCCCGGGCCAGTGCGTCGCGCCCGCGGGCCTGGCCGATCAGGCGGTACACCTCGATCAGGCGGGCCTCGGTCTCGCCGTCGCGCACCGCGGGGCGCGCCACCGGCCTTGGAGCCGGTGCGGCAGCCTTGCTGCGCTGGCGCTCGGCCTTGCTCGCCTGCTGGCTGGTCTGCTGCGGCTTTTTCTTGCGCTTTTTCTTCTCGTCGGCGGCACCGGCCCAGCCAGCCTGCATCAGCAGGGCCAGGCAAAGGAGTCCGGTGGCGAGGGATGTACGTGTCATGGACACGCGATCAACCGCCCGTGGATTCCTTGACGATGACCCAGCGTTCGCCGGCCTTCACCATGTCCAGCGTCTTGCGGCTGGAGATGTTCAGCGAATCGGCGCTGTAGGCCTGGCGGAACTTCGCCGTGGCGCGGTTGCCGTTGACGGCGACTTCCAGGTCGCTCAGGCGCACGGTGATGCGCGACTTGCCCACGATGCGGGCGCGGCGCTCTTCTTCCCAGGCCTTGCGGTCCTGGTTGCCGGGCGGATCGAATTCCTTGCCGTAGGCGCCCAGGTAGGCGCCCATGTCCTTGGCGGCCCAGGCAGCAGCCCAGGCGCGCACGGAGGCTTCAACGTCCTTGGCGGCCGGGCTGGCCGCGGCGGCGGCAGCCGCGGCCGGTGCAGCGGGTGCAGGTGTAACGGTGCCGCTGGCCGAGGGGCCGGCCGCAGGGGCCGGTGCCGGCGTGGGGGCCTTGGCCACAACCGCCGGCGCAGGTGCCGCCGCAGGTGCCGCCGCAGCGGGGGCGGTGGGGCGCTGGCCCTTGGCGCCGGGGGCGAACAGGTCGCGGATCAGCGCGAGCTTGGGTTGCACGCCGGTGTTGTTGCTGTCCAGTTGCAGGGCCTTGCTGTAGGCCTGGCTGGCCAGCTTGGCATACACATCGCCCAGGTTTTCGTGGGCGGTGGCGTAGCTGGGGTTGGTGCGGATGGCCATTTCCAGCGCGGCGCGCGCCTTGTCAAACTGGCTCTGGCCCGCGTACAGCACGGCCAGGTTGTTGTAGGGCTCGGGCAGCTCGGGGTAGTCTTCGGTGAGCTTGGTGAACGTGTTGATGGCGTCTGCCGGCTTGCCCGATTCGGTCTGGATCACGCCCTTCAGAAAGCGCATCTGCGGGTCGCGCGGCTTGGTGGCCAGGTATTGGTCGGCCTTGGTCAGGGCCTCGGCCAGCTTGCCCGAGCGCAGCAGCTGGCCCACGTCGCCGTATTCGTCGGCATGCACGGCGGAAAAGCTGAACAGGGCGGCCAGCGCCAGCAGGCGCAAGGCTTTGGAGACCGGGGAGCGGGCGTGCGTCATAAAACCTCTTGTGTCGAACGCGTGTGGCAAGCCCGAAGACGGGGCTATATACTGCGCTGGATTGTAGCCGAGGGGTGTCTCTCCAAACCCCCTGGCACAGCCCCAGACAACCCGAACAACCGTCGAATTCCGCGCCCGCCCGTCACCTACGCCAGGCCGTCGCCGCACCACCCATTCATGAGCCTGCGCATCTACAACACGCTGTCGCGTGAACTGGAGAACCTGTCACCGATCGAGCCCGGCCATGTACGGATGTATGTGTGCGGCATCACGGTGTACGACCTGTGCCACATCGGCCATGCGCGCTCGGCCGTGGCATTTGACCTGGTACAGCGCTGGCTCAAGGCCAGTGGCCTGCGCGTGACCTATGTGCGCAACATCACCGACATCGAAGACAAGATCATCCGCCGCGCCGTGGAGAACGGCGAGCCGATCAAGGCGCTGACGGCGCGCATGATCGACGAGATGTACCGCGACTTCGACGCCCTGGGCGTGCAGCGCCCCGACCACGACCCGCGCGCCACCGACTACGTGCCGCAGATGCTGGCCATCGTCAAGACGCTGCAGGACAAGGGCCTGGCCTACCAGACACCGGCGGGCGACGTGAACTATGCGGTGCGCAAGTTTGACGGCTACGGCAAGCTGTCGGGCAAATCGCTGGACGAACTGCATGCGGGTGAACGCGTGGCCGTGCTGGACGGCAAGGACGACCCGCTTGATTTTGTGCTGTGGAAATCCGCCAAGCCCACCGAGCCGGCAGACGCCCAGTGGGACAGTGCCTGGGGCAAGGGACGCCCGGGCTGGCACATCGAATGCTCGGCCATGGCCTGCGCCACCCTGGGCGAAACCTTTGACATCCACGGCGGCGGGGCCGACCTGCAGTTCCCCCACCACGAAAACGAAATCGCCCAGAGCGAAGGCGCCAACGGCAAAACCCTGGCCAACGTGTGGATGCACAACGGCTTTGTGAACATCGACAACGAAAAGATGTCCAAGAGCCTGGGCAACTTCTTCACCATCCGCGAGGTGCTGCAGAAGTTCGACGCCGAGACCATCCGTTTCTTCATCGTGCGTGCGCACTACCGCAGCCCGCTGAACTACAGCGACGTGCACCTGGACGACGCGCGCAACGCGCTCAAGCGCCTGTACACCGCGTTGCAGGCGGTGCCACCCGCCGACGTGGCGATCGACTGGGCTCAGCCGCATGCCGCGCGCTTCAAGACCGCAATGGACAACGACTTCGGCACGCCCGAAGCCGTGGCCGTGCTGTTTGAGCTGGCCGCCGAGGCCAACCGTAGCAAGTCGGCCCAGGTGGCGGGCCTGCTCAAGGCGCTGGGCGGCGTTCTGGGCCTGCTGCAAGGCGATCCGCAGGCCTTCCTGCAGGCTGGCGCCGCGCTCGACGAGGCCGGTATCCAGCAGCAGATCGAGGCGCGCGCCGCCGCCAAGAAGGCAAAAGATTTCGCCGAGGCCGACCGCATCCGCAACGCGTTGTTGGCCCAGGGCATCGTGCTCAAGGATTCGGCCGCTGGTACCACCTGGGAGGCCGCGCAGTGAACGCCACGCGCAAGGCGGCCGAGCCCGTGGTGCAGGTGGCCACGCCTGCCTACTGGGAAGAAGCCTGCCGCCACCTGGCCAAAAAAGACCGGGTCATGAAGCGGCTGATCCCGCAGTTTGGCGACGCCTGCCTGCAGTCGCGCGGCGACGCGTTCACCACGCTGGCGCGCAGCATCGTGGGCCAACAGATCTCGGTGAAGGCTGCGCAGACGGTGTGGGACCGGTTTGAAAAACTGCCACGCAAGCTGACCGCGGCCAATGTGCTCAAGCTCAAGGTGGACGACATGCGCGCCGCGGGCCTGAGCGCGCGCAAGATCGAATACCTGGTGGACCTGGCATTGCATTTCGACTCGGGCGCGGTCCATGTCAAGGCATGGGAATCCATGGACGACGAAGCCATCATTGCCGAGCTGGTGGCCATCCGTGGCATCGGTCGCTGGACGGCCGAGATGTTCCTGATCTTTCACCTGATGCGCCCGGATGTGCTGCCGCTGGACGACATTGGCCTCATCAACGGCATCAGCCAGAACTACTTTTCCGGCGACCCGGTCAGCCGCAGCGACGCGCGCGAGGTGGCCGACGCCTGGGCGCCGTACCGCAGCGTGGCGACTTGGTATATTTGGCGCTCGCTCGACCCTCTCCCGGTGTCTTATTGACCGGCGGCGGGGCCCAAGCCAACACACAAGGAGCAAAACCTTGGCAAAGAAAACCTTCCTCGACTTCGAGCAGCCGATTGCGGAACTCGAGACCAAGATCGAAGAACTGCGCTACGTGCAGACCGAGTCGGCGGTCGATATCTCTGAAGAAATCGACCAGCTCAGCAAGAAGAGCCAACAGCTCACCAAGGACATCTACAGCGACCTCTCGCCCTGGCAGATCACCAAGATCGCGCGCCACGCCGAGCGGCCCTACACGCTGGACTACGTCAACGAAATCTTTACCGACTTCGTCGAGCTGCACGGCGACCGGCACTTTGCCGACGACCTGAGCATCGTGGGCGGGCTGGCCCGCTTCAACGGCACGGCCTGCATGGTGTTGGGCCACCAGAAGGGGCGCGACACCAAAGAGCGCGGCCTGCGCAACTTCGGCATGAGCAAGCCCGAGGGCTACCGCAAGGCGCTGCGCCTGATGAAGACGGCCGAGAAATTCAAGCTCCCGGTCTTCACGTTCGTGGACACGCCCGGCGCCTACCCCGGCATAGACGCCGAAGAGCGCGGCCAGTCCGAGGCCATTGGCCGCAACATCTACGAGATGGCCCAGCTGGAAGTGCCCATCATCACCACCATCATTGGCGAAGGCGGCTCGGGTGGCGCGCTGGCCATCTCGGTGGGCGACCAGGTGCTCATGCTGCAGTACTCCATCTATTCGGTGATCAGCCCCGAAGGCTGTGCCTCCATCCTCTGGAAGACCTCCGACAAGGCGCAGGACGCCGCCGAGGCGTTGGGCATTACCGCCCACCGCCTGAAGGCCCTGGGCCTGGTGGACAAAATCGTCAACGAGCCCGTGGGCGGCGCGCACCGCGACCACAAGCAGATGGCGGCTTTCCTCAAGCGCGCGCTGAACGACGCCTACCGCCAGGTCAGCGACCTGAAGGTGCGCGAGCTGCTGGACCGGCGCTACGAACGGCTGCAAAGTTATGGCCGTTACACCGACACCAAGGCCGACGCCCGCTGATTCCCTGAACCCGGCTGCCAACCCGGCCGCCATTGCGCTGGCGGGCTGGCAGGCAAGCCCGCCGCTGGCCGTGGCCTACAGCGGCGGCGCCGATTCCACCGCGCTGCTGCTGGCCTGTGCCGCGCGCTGGCCGGGCCAGATCCATGCCATCCACATCCACCACGGCCTGCAGGCCGCAGCCGATGGCTTTGCGCGGCACTGCGAAGGCGCATGCGCCGCGCTGGGCGTGCCCTTGCAGGTGGTGCATGTGGACGCCCGCCACGCCAGCGGCGAAAGCCCCGAGGACGCCGCCCGCAAGGCCCGTTACGCCGCATTGGCCGACGCTGCGCGCCACTGCGGCGCCCGGCAGGTGCTGCTGGCCCAGCACGCCGACGACCAGGCCGAAACCCTGCTGCTGGCCCTGAGCCGCGGCGCCGGCCTGCCCGGGCTGGCGGCCATGCCGGCCCGCTTTGAACGCCATGGCATGGCCTTTGGCCGGCCGCTGCTGGGCGTGAGTGGCCAGGCCATCCGCGCCTGGCTGGCCAGCCAGCACATCGTCTGGGTGGACGACCCCAGCAACGCCAACACCGCTTACACCCGCAACCGCATCCGCCACGGCCTGCTGCCGGCGATCGCGCAGGCCTTCCCGCAGTTTCGTGAGACCTTTGCGCGATCAGCCCGCCACGCAGCCCAGGCGCAGGCGCTGCTGGACGAGCTGGCCGCGCTGGACCTGCAGGCCGCAGGCGAGCCCCCCGCCATCGCCGCGCTGCGCGCGCTCAGCCGCGAGCGGCAGGGCAACGCGCTGCGCTACTGGCTGCGCCGTACGCACGGCACGGCGGCCACCGCCGCCCAGCTGGACGAGTTGCTGGACCAGCTGCAGGCCTGCACCACGCGCGGCCACCGCATCCGCATCAAGGTGGGCACGGGATTCGTCGAGCGGGCAGGGGAGCGGCTGGCCTTCATCGCCCCCGTATAATCCCCAGGTTTTGCGCGGTGCGGCCCGCTGCAAAAGAGCCCTGAAAGCACGATCCCCCGCAACCCGCCGCGTCTGTCTTTTCCTCCAATCCAATGGCATTGATCGTTCACAAATACGGCGGCACGTCGATGGGCTCCACCGAGCGCATCCGCAACGTCGCCAAGCGCGTGGCCAAATGGGCGCGCGCCGGCCACCAGATGGTGGTCGTGCCCAGCGCCATGAGCGGCGAAACCAACCGCCTGCTGGGCCTGGCCAAGGAGCTGGCCCCGGCCAAATCGTCCGACGCCACCGCCCGCGAGCTGGACATGCTGGCCGCCACCGGCGAGCAGGCCTCGTCCGCGCTGCTGGCCATTGCGCTGCAGGCCGAGGGCATGGGCTCCGTCAGCTATGCCGGCTGGCAGGTGCCCATCAAGACCAACAGCGCCTACACCAAGGCCCGCATTGAATCCATTGACGACAAGAAGGTGCGTGCCGACCTGGCCGCGGGCCGCGTGGTGATCGTCACCGGCTTTCAGGGCGTGGACGACGCAGGCAACATCACCACGCTGGGCCGTGGCGGCAGCGACACCTCGGCCGTGGCCGTGGCCGCCGCCATGAAGGCCGACGAATGCCTGATCTACACCGACGTGGACGGCGTTTACACGACCGACCCGCGCGTGGTGCCCGAAGCCCGCCGCCTGCACACCGTGAGCTTTGAAGAGATGCTGGAAATGGCGTCCATGGGCTCCAAGGTGCTGCAGATCCGCTCGGTGGAATTTGCCGGCAAATACAAGGTGCCGCTGCGCGTGCTGAGCAGCTTCACCCCGTGGGACATTGACATCAACGAAGAAGCCAAGTCCGGCACGTTGATCACTTTTGAGGAAGACGAACAAATGGAACAAGCCGTCGTATCCGGCATCGCATTCAACCGCGACGAAGCCAAGATCTCCATCCTGGGCGTGCCCGACAAGCCCGGCATTGCCTACAACATCCTGGGTGCCGTGGCCGACGCCAACATCGAGGTGGACGTGATCATCCAGAACATCTCCAAGGACGGCAAGACCGACTTCAGCTTCACCGTGCACCGCAACGATTACGCCAGGACGGTGGATCTGCTGAAAGCCAAGGTCCTGCCCACGCTGGGCACCGACACGATCGAAGGCGACACCAAGATCTGCAAGGTCAGCATCGTGGGCATCGGCATGCGCAGCCACGTGGGCATTGCCAGCAAGATGTTCCGCTCGCTGAGCGAGGAGGGCATCAACATCCAGATGATCTCCACCAGCGAAATCAAGACCTCGGTGGTCATTGATGAAAAGTACATGGAGCTGGCCGTGCGCGCCCTGCACAAGGCATTCGATCTGGACCAGCCGGCGGCCTGATTTGCGCGCCCAAGTCGTGAGATAATCTTTTTTTAGCCAGGAAACGTGACCGAGTGGCCGAAGGTGCTCCCCTGCTAAGGGAGTATGGGGTGTAGAGCCTCATCGAGGGTTCGAATCCCTCCGTTTCCGCCAAGGCAAAAAAATCGTTCAAAATCAACAACTTACGTTGATTCTGACTTAAGGGCTGGTAGCATTTTTGGTAGCAAAAATGCTCTCTCTGCCCATTTACAGGCGCAAAAACACCTACTATCTGCACTGCCGGATAGGTCAGCGCCAGTTCAAACGCTCCCTCAAAACGTCAGACCCTGAGCTAGCCCGGCTGCTGGCCCTCAAGCTCCTGACTGTTTTATATATGAGCAAACCAAAGCTCTCGGATTTCGGTTTTGACAGCTCCGCTGTCAAACGCTATGAGATAGAAATCGACGGCGTTCGCATCAAAGCGAATGACGAAGCTGACCACTTGCGCGCTATGCAAGCTATAGCAGCGTTGCAAGCTGTGCCAAAGGCTCGCGCCGTTTCAACGCCTTCGGCGGCGCCTGAAAATACCGCTCATTCCCCTACGGGCATCACGCTAGTAGCGTTGTTGGACAAGTATTTGCAAATGAGACCCCTTGCCGCTGGTTCTATACCAGCGGTCAAGAATGCTGTTTTGCAGTTCGCCACCTACGTGGGCAAGAAAAAGCCCATCGATGAAATATTAAAAACCGATGTGACCGGGTTTGCTGAAAAGCTCAAGGCCTCAGGTCTTGCCCTTCAAACGGTACAAAACCGGGTTAACTTGCTCAAGGCTGTTTTCAACTTTGCAAGGGAGTTTCACTACCTCAATGTAAACCCTGTCTCAGTCAAGATCATGACCAAGGCCCAAAAACGGGCAGTCAGCTACGAGATTTTTGACGATGAAGATATCTCTTTGATCTTCAAAAAGGGCTATTTCGAGCCCGAGAAGACCAAAGACCCCGACTATTTTTATGTCTGTTTGCTGGCTGTTGTGCTCGGTGTCAGGGTTGGAGCCCTCACAAATTTGACGACCTCAGACATTAAAAAAACTGACTCCGGGGTCTGGTTCTTGAGGATTCGAGACGACAAAACGGCCAACGGAAAACGCGATATCCCCGTTATTTCTGAGCTATTTGCTGGCGGTTTTTCGGACTACCTGGCCCAGAAATCGGGGCCAATTTTCAAATATGTTGAGCGTGAAGGGCGTGGAAAAGGCAACGCCGTTGGCAAGAAATTCAGCCGCAGACTTGGAGAGGTTGGACTGAGTGACCGAAAGTTGGTGTTCCATTCTTTGCGCAAATACGCCAACAATTTCTATGCAAAAGCAGGTGTTGCGCTGGAAGCCCGAAGCCAGTTTTTTGGGCACGAACTGGACAACACCAACATAGATTTATATACAACACCCTACACGTTAGAGCAGCTTTTTGAGCTCGTTGCGCCAGCACAGCGCAGAATTTACGCGAAGCTCTGTCAAGAATAACAACGCGAAAAGACAAACAAAACGGGCGCATGAAGTGCCCGTTTTTGCATTAAGGGGAGAGTCCAGAGGGGGGAACCCCCTTTGGCATACAAAATAAAAAAAGCCGCGAAAGCGGGTTTTTTTATGGTGCCGAGCTAAAGGAGTAACGCAGTTACTTTCTAGCTCGGTATTGTATGTAATGCTAGCTAGAAATCCCCTTAATAGGGGATTTCTTGACTAGCATCAATCTTTTGTTAATATAGAAGAGCCACAACTATAAAAACAAGAAAGAAGGCATATATGTATTCTATACAAGGATTTCGCAAAGTCAAGACGAGAGCAGAGTTCGCCAGCATCGCAATTCACAACATGCGCATCAAGCTAAGCGCAGCAGATAAAGACAGAATTGACCCTCAACGAATTAAGTTTAACGAAGTCTTAATTAACGAGTTTGGGGCGTCCAAAATCAAAGCTGATCTCGGGGCCAAGTTCTTTGAGCATTTCGAAAAGAACGAAATCGAAGTCAAAAAAGATAGCGTCTTAGCTATCGACCTGATGCTTTCAGCGTCACCTGAGTTCTGGGGGGAGTGGCACAAAGATGGCCACATCACCCCACAAGGCCGCCAAAAAATAGACCTGTGGAAAGCCACTGAACTGGACTTGGTGCGGGGCCAGTTTGGTCCCGATGCGGTCAAGTTTGCGGTCTTACACCTGGATGAAAGCAGCCCGCACCTTCACATCTTGATAAGCCCCGAGGAAAAAAAAGAAGTCACCCATAAAAATCGTTTTGGTACAAAAACAGTGATCAAAACTGTTTTGAATGCAAAACGATGGAACCCAGAATACTGGACCAAGTTTGTGACTGCTCATGCCCAGGCTAACGAAAAGTACGGCCTCAAGCGCGGCGAAGAGGGCAGCCTAGCCAAAAACATAACAATAAAAGAATTTAGAAGGAGGATGAAAATGGCAACAAATGAAGATTTCTTGCAAGTTATCGATAAGATGTTGACAGACTTTGTAGATAACTTGTCATTTGTTTCGACGCCTAAACAGGTGAAAGAGCAGTTCAAAAAGACATTTGAGCCCGCACTTAAAAAGCTAATTAAGTCGAATAAGGCGCTGAAAGTATCTGCTGAGCGAGTTATTTCTGAGCGGGACTTATATATAAAGCTGCGCAAAGACTTTGAGAAAAAGCAGGCCGCTTTTGAGCATGAAAAGCGGCGCCATGAGGCAAAGTACACTGAAATAGACAAGCTTAGAGGTGAGCTTAAAGCGGCCCACCAAAAGAACGCAGCTTTAGAGATGGGGGGCTGTCTGAATTTTTGTGTTCGAGGCGCTGAGAGACTTGTCCACGGCGGCGGTCGGCGCTTGCGACGAACCGAC
>JAIUOW010000011.1 GCA_020161775.1 Pseudomonadota bacterium | reverse complement strand
AACTGGCACCGCCCGCACCACGGCATCAACCTCGCCTCACCTATGTCTCGTCTCTCGATTCCTCGAAAGAACCTGTTGACACTTCACAGCTAGACAAACTTCAGGAAAAGCGAGGCGCCGCATCAATCGCATCCTAGTCGACCTCGACATCGAGCTACCTACACCAGGGGATGTTGATGATTCTGCCGAAAGTCCTCAATAATCCCAGACAGAGTGACGCTATACATAAGAACTTAGAGACTCGCCTTCCCCAACCTCCCCACCCCTTCCTCAATCTTCCCCACATCAGCGGTAGCAAAGCTCAGCCGCAGCGTAGCCAAATCAGGATTCGACGCATAAAACGGCGCCCCAGGCACAAACGCCACGCCCTGCTCAATGGCGCGCTTGGCCAGTTCATTCCCGTTGCTGACCTTGCCGCCGGCCCCCGTCAGCCTCGCCCACACAAACAGGCCGCCTTGGGGCTGCACAAATTCAATCGCATCGCCCAGCTCGCGGCGCAGGGCGTCGCCCATCACGCGGGCGCGCTCGCCGTACACCTGGCGCACCTTGGCCAGGGTGGCGGGCATGCGCCCGGCCTTCAGGTATTGGGCGGCTGTTGCCTGGGCAAAGGTGCTGGTGTGCGCGTCGCTGAACTGTTTGCACATCGTGGCCCGGGCCAGCAGCTCGGGCGGGGCAATCATCCAGCCCACGCGCAGGCCGGGGCTCAGCACTTTGGACATGGACCCACAGTGAGCTAGAAGCTCACGGCTGCCGGGTACCGAATCGCTCAGCGCATAGATGCTGGGCGGCGGGGCGTCGCCAAAGTACAGGTCGCCATACGGGTCGTCTTCCACCACCAGGGTCTGGTATTTCACGGCCAGCTCCAGCACGCGTTTGCGCCGCTCCAGGCTCAGCAGCGCGCCGCTGGGGTTGCCAAAGGTGGGGATCAAGTACACAAACTTCGGCTTGTGCTCGGCGATCAGTGCTTCGAGTTTGTCGGTCTGCACGCCCTGCCCGTCGATGGGCGCGGTGATGACGTCTGCCCCATACAGGCGAAAGCACTGGATGGTGGCCAGGAAGGTGGGGCCTTCCACGATCACCTTGTCGCCGGGGTTGATGAGTGTCTTGCCCAGCAGGTCCAGCGCCTGCTGGCTGCCAGTGGTGACGATCAGGCCGTCGGGGTTCAGGCCCTTCACGCCCTTGCTGGCCATGAAGGCGGCCAGCTGTTCGCGCAAGGGGTTGTAGCCCTCTGTGGCGCCGTATTGCAGCGCGGCGCCGGGCTCGTCAGTCAGGGCCTGGTTGGCGGCCTCTTTGATGCCAGCCACGTCAAACATGGCGCTGTCGGGGAAGCCGCCCGCAAAGCTGATGATGCCGGGCTTGCCCAGCAGCTTGAAGAGCTCACGGATGGCGGATGTTTCTACGTTGTTCAGGCGGTCGGCGAAGGGGGTGGGCATGGTGTCGGGGTTGTCTGGGGGTTACGGGCGATGGTTGGCATTCTCGCGCAAGGGGGCCTACGCCCAGTTCTCAAGTTGCAGGCCCGGGACTCGCTCAAATTCGCGCAAGTTGTTGGTCACCAGCGTGACGCCAAGTGCCAGCGCGTGTGCGGCGATCTGCTGGTCCAGGGGACCGATGGGTTTGCCCCGCTTTTCGAGTTGGGCGCGGAGTTCACCATATCGCCGCGCAGCGGCCAGGTCGTAGTCAAAGACGGTCAACGGGCTGATGAATTGCTCAAGCAAAGCCAGGTTCCGGGCAGAGCCGCTTTTGCTGGCGCCCCAGTAAAGCTCGCTCGCCGTAATGGCGGAAATGCCCAACCCCTCGGCCTCATGGACCAAAAAGCGGTCCAGCACCTCAGGTGGACGGGCATTGATGACATAGATACAGATGTTGGTGTCCAGCATGTAGCGGACCGTTGTGGCACCCAGCATATTCAGCGCTTCGTTCTGCTGAACAACGGCTCCCGCTGATCCGGCATATCGGGTTGATTGCGCTCGATGACAAAGCCGGGCTCAAAGGCATTCACTGCGTCTATCAGGGTCTGCATGGACGGCTTTTGCTGACTGCTCAAGACGACGTCATCGCCAACACGTCGAACAAAGACTTCTGTCCCCTCAAATCGAAACTCTTTAGGCAAGCGCACAGCCTGGCTGCGCCCATGCATGAACAGCTTGGCTCGGGCCACATGGTCGTTGGACATGCTCATGACAGACTCCGGATTCAGATGATAGATATCAAGTGTATATCAATCATCACGCAATGCAAACGACCGGTTCCGCGCATCCAGCAGCACCGCCAGCACCTCGCCGCCGCAGTGGGCCTGCACCAGCGCGGCCACTTCGGCGGTGGCGGCTTGCACGTCGTCGCGGTGCGTGGGCGGCAGGCCGTCGATGTTGAAGAACACGCCTTGGGTGTCCGGCAGCGTCTGGGTGTTGGCGGCCTGGCGCCACGTCCAGCGGCGGGTGAGCACGCTGGCGCCGTCGGCCAGCACCACCTCGCCCACCGGCGGCGTTTCCGCCGGGCTGCCGTCGGGCGGGGCAAAGCTGTCGCCGGGCTGGGCCAGGCGCAGGGCCACGCCGTGCCGCAGCGCATCGGTGGGGTGCACGCCGGCGGGCAGCAGGTATTTGATGGAGATGAGGTTGCCAATGTCCACCAGCGTGTTGATGGCGGGCAGGTTGTCGGGCTTGAGCACGCGGCGCGCCAGCGCCTCGATGGCGCTGCGGTGCTCGGACGGCTTGGCGCCAAAGCGGCGGTAGGCCTCGCGCCAGGCGGCGATCTCGGGTACCTCGGCCACGTTGCCGGTGATGCGCTGGCGCAGCGTGGCTTCTGCCTCGCGCAGCAGCGCCGTCACGGCCGGGGCGCTGGGGCCATTGGTAAAGCCGCGGGCCACCACCACGCCGCGGCAGTAGCCGGGGTGCTGGGTGAAGATGTCGGGAGCGATGGTGTAGGTCAGGGGGGTCATGTTTGGGCCTTTAATTGCTGACATGCACGCTCACCGGGATTCGCGCACGAGGTCAGCAATTTCCTGTTCGGTCAATTCCGTTGCTGCTGGTTTTACGGTTTGTGCCGCAGCCTGACTCCAGGCCTCCAGCTCGGCCACCGTGCTTTGCTGCCGCTGCGCGGGGGCGATGGTTGAATCAATCTGATTTTGGGTATCAAGGGGGGTTATGGGAATCATTTGGGTCCATGGCAATCGCAAATTTGCACAGCATAGCCACACCCACCGCAAACTGCTACGCTGCCCCGCATGATCGAGCTGCACACAGACATCCCCACCGCAGACGGCACCACGAACAGCTTTGTGGTGCACCCTGTTTGGGCGAACACTCGCACAATCGCTTATTAACGATAATTTGTATTTACTGCTTTAATACAGTAAAGTGCAAATACCACTTCAAGGCGGTATTTGCCATGAGCACACTGCAGACCTTCCCCATCTTCATGCCGGCCCAGCTGTCGGTGCATATCCGTTCGCTGCGCAAGGCGCGCGGCCTGACGCAAGCGGCGCTGGGCCAACGCATTGGGGTCAAGCAGGCCCGGCTGGCCGACATTGAAAAGAACCCCGGCGCCGTCAGCCTGGACCAGCTCTTGCAGGTGCTGCACGCGCTGGACGCGCGGCTGCAGCTGGTTGATACCGCCACTTATGGCCCGGCCACGCCCGCGCCCCCCCCGCGCGCCGAAAGCCCGGCGGCTGACTGGTAAGGGGGCTGCGTCATGGCATTTCCCGATCTTGCAGTGTGGATGAATGGTCAGCGCGTGGGTGTTTGGTTCTGGTCGCGCACGGGCACGCCCGGCTTCCGGTACGACGACGCATGGCGCAAGTCGCCCAATGCCCGGGCGTTGTCGGTGTCGCTGCCGATACCGGCCGCCGGTGGCGACGTGATGGGCCCCGCGGTGGAGCATTACTTTGACAACCTGTTGCCCGATGCCACCCGCATCCGCGAACGCCTGCGCCGCCGCTTTGGCGCGCCGTCCACGCGGGCGGCTGACCTGCTGGCCGCCGTGGGGCGCGACTGCGTGGGCGCCGTACAGATGGTGCCCGATGGCACCGAGCCCCCTGCGCACGACCACGTGCAAAGCCAGCGGCTGACTGACGCGCAGATCGCGTCATTGCTGCTGGACGTGACCGATGATTCACCCGACGCCGGTTTGCCCTGGGCAGACTTTCGCATTTCGATTGCCGGCGCGCAGGAAAAGACCGCGCTGCTGCGCATTGGCAACCAATGGCACCTGCCCCACGGCGCCACGCCCACCACCCACATCCTCAAGCTGCCCATTGGCCTGGTAGGCAATATGCAAGCCGACCTGAGCACCTCGGTCGAAAACGAATGGCTCAGCCACAAGCTGCTGGGCTTGCTGGGGCTGGATGTGGCAGACACACAAATGGCCGCCTTTGGCACGCAAAAGGCGCTGGTGGTGGAGCGCTTTGACAGGCGTTGGGTTGATGGCGGGCAATGGATTGCCCGGCTGCCCCAGGAGGACCTGTGCCAGGCCACCGCCACCCCGGCTGACCTGAAATACGAAAGCGATGGCGGCCCCGGCGTACGCGCCGTGCTGGCCCTGCTGGCAGGCAGCAACAACGCCAGCGCCGACAGCCTGCGCTTTGTGCTGACGCTGCTGGCCTTCTGGCTCATGGCGGCCATCGACGGCCACGCCAAGAACTTCTCCATCTTCCTGGAGCGTGGCGGCGGTTACCGCATGACGCCGCTGTACGACGTGCTGTCGGCCTGGCCCATCATCGGCAACGGTCCCAGCCAGATCAGCCCGCGCCGCGCCAAGCTGGCCATGGCCCTGCATGGCAAAAACACCCACTACCACCTGCACGAGATCCACACCCGCCACTGGCAGGCGCTGGCCCTGCAAAGCGGCGTGCCCGGCGCGTTTGACCACATGGTCGCCCAGGTGCTGCTGGTGCCGCAGGCGCTGGACGAAGCCCGCGCGCTGCTGCCCGCGGGCTTTCCCATGCCGGTGTTTGACGCCATCAGCCGCGGCATGCGGGCCCAGGCCGAGCGGTTCATGGAGGGCCTTGACTAGAGTATTGCTCTGGAGTGATACTCCATCCATGGCAACGAAAGAAGCGATCCTTGACGCAGCGACAGGCGTATTCCTGGCGCAGGGCTTTGCCGCCGCGTCCATGGACCAGATCCGCCAGGCCGCGGGCGTGAGCAACGGCAGCCTGTACCACCACTTCCCCACCAAGGCCGCGCTGGCCGACGCGCTGTATGCCCACACGCTGCGCGGCTTTCATGCGCAGATGTTTGCGGCCATCGGCCCGCGCACGTCCGCGCAGAACGGCGTCAAGGGCCTGATCCGCGCCTATGTGCAATGGGTGCTGGCCCACCCCGGCCCCGCCCGCCTGCTGCATGACCTGCGCGCGGGCGGCGCGCTCACGGCTGGCGGCGAATGGGCCGGCACCAATGCCGAAGGCTTTGGCCGGCTGGCGCAATGGGTCGCCACCCAGGTGCAGGCCGGCCAGATGCGCGACCTGCCCTTTGGCCTGTGGATGGCGCTGGTGTTTGCACCGGTCATGGCACTCACCCGCCAATGGGTGACCGACCCCGCCCCGGTGGTACCGCCCAAGGTACGCGCCGCCCTTGAACACGCGGCCTGGATGGCCGTCGCACCCCTGCCACCCTCATGAAAATCATCAACGTCCACCAACGCCTGCTGCAGGCCCGCCCCGAGCACGCCGGCGCGCTCATCAACACCCTGGCCTCAGCGCAAGACAAGCTGTGGCCCCGCATGCACTGGCCGCGCATGGCGCTGGACGCGCCGCTGGGCGTGGGCGCTGCGGGCGGGCATGGCCCCATCCGCTATGCGGTGGACGCGTTCGAGCCCGGCCAGCGCGTGCGCTTTCGCTTCACCGCGCCCCGCGGTTTTGACGGCTGGCATGCACTGGAGGTGCTGGACGCCACCTGCGTGCATTGCGTGCTGGAGCACCGCATTGAAATGAACATCACCGGCCTGGCGCGGCTGACCTGGCCGCTGGTGTTTCGCCCGCTGCACGACGCGCTGGTGGAAGACGCGCTGGCCAACGCGCAGCGTTCGCTGGGCCTGGTGCCCCATGTGCCACCGTGGTCTGGCTACGTGCGCTTTCTTCGCGGGCTGATGCGCTGGTTGATGACCCCGCGCGGCACCAACACAACCAACGCCAACAGGACGCACCATGCCCGTTGACCTTCTGGCCCTGGGCCGCGAAACGCTGAAGAACCAGGCCTTCAGCCAGCTGCTGGGTGCGCAGCTGGATGTGTTCGAGCCCGGCCAGGCCCAGCTGTCGCTGCCTGTCACGCCCCAGCTGTTGCAGCAAAACGGCTTTGTGCACGGCGGCGTGCTGGCCTACCTGGCCGACAACGCGCTCACCTACGCCGGTGGCTCGGTGCTGGGCGGCGTGCTCACGTCCGAGTTCAAGATCAATTACCTGCGCCCGGCCACCAACGCCGAGCAGTTGGTGGCCGTGGCCACCGTGGTGGGCAGCGGCAAGACGCAGGCTGTGTGCCGCTGCGACATCTACCTGCTCAGCGGTGCTGAACGAAAGCTCTGCGCCGCAGCCCAGGGAACGATCCGCAAGACAGATTGAAAACGCCAGCGTGATTCATTTCACGCTGCACACGCGCGAAACAATCTGAAACCTGCGTTCCAGCGGGATCGCGTCACGCATGGGTTGACCACGGCGGCGCAAACGCACACCATGTACCGTGATGGTGCATTCCCCTACCCCTTTTGGCGCAGATGCGGGCGACGAAGAAGTCGAACGTGTTATTTGCGCCAGCATGGCCAGCAGCGCCAACGGCCTGTTCGCGCAGATGGAGGCCATCCGCCAGTCGTCTTTACGCCACAACGCCGCCCTGGGCGTGCATGCGGTGCTGATCAGCCAGAGCGGCTGGTTCATCCACTGGGTGGAAGGCCCCGGCGACGCGGTGCGCGCGCTGTTGGCCCGCGTGCGCAACGACCCCCGCCACCATTCGCAGCGCGTGCTGCACCACAGCCGCGGCGTGCGCTTTGTGCCCACGACCTGGTCCATGGTGCTGTCGCCATCCACGGAGTCCGCCGCGGATTTTGGCGCGCGCGTGCTGGACTTGCGCTACATGATGGAACAGGGCCGCCAGTTTGCCCCCACCTCCGTCATCCGCCGCCTGACGGCGCCCATGCGGCTGGCCATGGCGCAGGACCGCGACGACCCCGAGGCCTACCACCGCGTGGGTGTGTGCTCGGCCGGCGCCAATGAGGCGTTTGACCTGGTGCGCTGGCTGGCCCAGCGCCATGACACCGTGGTGCATGCGCGCCGCTATGCCGGTGAAACCGACATGGACAGCGCCACCGACTATGTGGACTTCATGGAGGCCGGCGAACCCTGCCGCATGATCGCCATTTCACGCCCCAGCCTGCAGCACGGCATGCGCCGCGCCTTCCTGCCCGACTGGCCCTGGCTGCTGCTGCTGTTTGTGGGTGACGCCCGGCGCGACGGCGCGCTGATGGACCGCATCCGCGATGCGTTTGCCAACCTGCCTTTCACGCCCGCGCTGCTGGGCGTGGCGCCCGACGCGGCCACGCACGAGCGCATGGCGGCCATGGCGCAGGCGGCAGACCTGCGCTATGAAAGCCTGGGCGTGATGTCACCGGCAGAAAGCCCCGCCGTGTGGCAGGTGCTGCGCCTGCACCTGGCGCAGGCGGGCACGCCGCCCAGCTCGGTGTGGGCCGTGCCCGAGCCATTCCTGGCGGGCTGAAACTGGCGGGCTGAATCCGGCGGGCTGACGTGCCCGCCAGCTGGTCAGAACCCGGCGGCCAGGCCGTCGCGCCGCGCATCGCTGGCTGCCACGTAGCCCTGCACCTTCGGGTCGCCCGCACGCCAGATGAACTGGCCCGCGCCAAAGTCCTGGTAGTTGTCGTTGATCACTTCCATCACGTGGCCGCGATCGGCCAGGCCCTGCACGGTGGCCTTGTCCATTTGCTGCTCCACGTTGATCTCCAGCCCGGCGTTGTAGCGCCAGCGCGGCGCGTCGCACGCGGCCTGCGGGTTCTGGCCGTAGTCCAGCATGCGCACCAGCGTCTGCATGTGGCCCTGGGGCTGCATGTTGGCGCCCATCACGCCGTAGCTCATCACCGGCTGGCCGTCCTTCGTGAGGAAGGCCGGGATGATGGTGTGGAAGGGCCGCTTGCCTGGCGCCACCAGGTTGGCCGGGTTGTGGCCATTGGCGTCCAGGCTGAACGCATGGCCGCGGTTTTGCAGGCTGATGCCAAACGTGGGCTCCACGCAGCCCGAGCCAAAGCCCATGTAGTTGCTCTGGATGAAGCTGACCATCATGCCGTTTTCATCCGCGGCGGTCAGGTAGATGGTGCCGCCCTTCACCGGGTTGCCGGCGCCAAAGTCCTGCGCGCGTTTCATGTCGATCAGCTTCGCGCGGCTGGCCAGGTACGCATCATCCAGCATCTGCCCGGCCGTCACTTCCATGTTGGCGGGCTCGGCCACATAGCGGTACACGTCGGCAAAGGCCAGCTTCATGGCCTCGATCTGCAGGTGCTGCGAATCGACGCCGTCCACCTTCAGGCTGGCCACGTCGAACTGGTCCAGGATGCCCAGCGCGATCAGCGCCGCAATGCCCTGGCCGTTGGGCGGGATCTCGTGCAGCGTGTAGCCGCGGTAGTTCTTGCCGATGGGCTTGACCCACTCGGGTTGGTAGGCTGCAAAATCTTTCGCGGTGATGCTGCCGCCGTTGGCCGCGGAAAATTTTTCAATGGCCTGTGCAATCTCGCCGCCGTAATAGGCCTGGCCTTTGGTTTCGGCAATGGCGCGCAGGCCCTTTGCAGCCGCCTTGAACTGGAACAGCTCGCCCACATTCGGCGCGCGGCCCCAGGGCAAGAAGCCCTGCGCAAAGCCCGGCAGGCCCTGCAGCTCGGGCGTGGCGGCGGCCCATTTCTGCTGCACCACCACGGGCAGCAGGTAGCCGCGCTCGGCAATCTCGATGGCCGGCTCCATCAGGTCGGCAAACGGCAGCTTGCCAAAGCGTTCGCTCAAGGCCACCCAGCTGGCCACGGCGCCCGGCACGGTCACGGCGTCCATGCCGCGCTTGGGCGGGGTTTTGGCGTCAGCGCCGTATTTGCGCTTGAAGTAGTCCGGCGTCCAGGTCTGCGGCGCTCGGCCCGATGCGTTCAGCCCGTGCAGCGCCTTGCCGTCCCACAGGATGACAAAGGCATCGCTGCCCAGGCCGTTGGACACCGGCTCGGTGATGGTGATGGCAGCCGCGGCGGCAATGGCGGCGTCCACCGCGTTGCCGCCCTTTTGCATCATGCGCAGGCCTGCCTGCGCAGCCAGCGGGTGCGAGGTGGACACCACGTTGCGCGCAAAGACCGGCAGACGGGTGGAGGTGTAGGGGTTGGTGTAGTTGAAGGACATGATGTGTGTGTGTGTGGCGGTCATCCCGGGCTTGACCCGGGATCCACGGTGGCGAGCCCACATGGATGCCGGATCAAGTCCGGCATGACAGATAGTGGGGTTACTCGGCGGTGATCTTGCGCTCGGTGATGATCTTTTTCCATTTGGCGCGGTCGGCGTTGGCCATGGCGGCAAACTGCGCGGGCGTGCCGCCCACCGGGTCGATGCCCAGTCGGGCCAGGCGCTCTTTCACGTCGGGCTCCTGCAGGGCCTGGTTGATGCCGGTAGCCAGGCGCATGGCCAGTTCGGGCGGCAGGCCCTTGGGGCCGTACAGGCCGAACCAGGTCACGGTTTCGTAGCCGGGCACGCTTTCAGAAATGGCGGGCAGGTCGGGCAACAGCGGCGAACGCTTGGCGCTGGTGATGCCCAGCGCGCGCAGGCGCCCTTCCTTCACGTGCGGCAGCCCGCTGGGCAGGGAGTCGAACAGCACATCCACCTTGCCGCTGACCAGGTCCGGAATGGCCAGCGCCGTGCCGCGGTACGGGATGTGCACCAGGAACAGGTTGGCCTGCGCCTTGAAGTATTCGGTGCCCAGGTGCACCACGGTGCCGTTGCCGCTGCTGGCGTAGTTGAGCTTGCCGGGGTTCTTTCTGGCGTAGTCCACCCACTCCTTCACCGTTTTGGCGGGCGAGGTGTTGGGCACCAGCATGATGCTGGGCGCATTGCCCACGTGCGAGATCGGCGTGAAGTCGGCCACCGCGTCATAGGGCACCTTGCCAAAGCTCGGGCCAATGCTGTGCGTGCTGCTGGTGGCCAGAAGCAGCGTATAGCCGTCGGCCGGTGCCTTGGCCGCCAGGTCGGAGCCAATGGTGCCGCCCGCGCCGGGCTTGTTGTCCACCACGATGGTGGTGCCCAGCTTTTCACCCAGCTTTTGCGACACGGCCCGCGCAAAGATGTCGGTCGCGCCGCCGGCCGGAAACGGCACGACCAGGCGGATGGGCTTGGTGGGGTAAGCCTGCGCCAGCGCGGCAGGCGCCGCCAGCGTGGCCAGCACGGCCAGGGCAGAAAGGGTGAAGTTGCGCTTTTTCATGGCGTCCATTGTCCGCCCGCGCACACCAAAGCAAAAGCGAATAATGCTTTACCTTCACTAAAGCATTGCTTTAGCATCACAGGCCATGGGCAGCATCCGTCTTTTGCGTACCTTCATTGCCGTGGCGGCCGAGGGCTCCTTTGCCGCCGCCGCCCCGCGCGTGGCGCTGACGCAGGCCGCCGTGGGCCAGCAGATGCGCGCGCTGGAATCCGAGCTGCGCCGCGATCTGTTCACCCGCCAGGGCAAGGCCGTGGTGCTGAGCGACGCCGGGCGCGAGCTGCTGCCTCAGGTGCGCCGCCTGGTCGCGCTGTATGACCAGATGCTGGCCACCGCCCCCGCCACCGAGCCCATGGCCGGCACGCTGAACCTGGGCGCGGTGGTGTCGGCCGTGCGCCCGCTGCTGCAGGCCACGCTGGCGCTCAAGGCCCGCCGCCCGGCGCTGGAGCTGCATGTGTCGGCGGCCAAGTCCATCGAGCTGCTGGCGCGCGTGCGCGCGGCCGAGCTGGACGCCGCCATCGTCGTGCGCGAACCCGGCCCCGCGCAGGCAGGCCTGGCCTGGACGGCGCTTTACGCCGAGCCCATGGTGCTGCTGGTGCCCCGCGCGCTGAACGCCATGGGCGACCAGGCCCCGCGCGCGCTGGTGCAGCAGCACCCGTTCATCCGCTTTGACCGCACGCAGCACACCGGGCGGCTGGTGGAGCGCACGCTGCGCCAGCTGCGCGCCAAGCCACAGGAATTCCTGGAGCTCAACGCCATTGAAAGCATCGTGGAGCTGGTGCGCTCGGGCCTGGGCGTGGCGGTGCTGCCGCGCCTGCGCGATGGCCGCTGGGCCGCCGACGCCCGCCTGCGCGTGCTGGAGCTGCCCGGCGCCGAGGCCCGCCGCATTGCGCTGGCCCAGCGGCGCGACGCGCCCAACGCCGCCGTGGTGGCCGCGCTGGCGCGTGAATTCATGGCGCCGCGCGCGGCGGATGCGGCCAGCGCCTGAGCCCGGCGCTCAGGGTGTCAGCGCGTCAGTGCGTGATGACCACCAGCACGCTGCACGCCGACCGCTCGATCAGCGCGCTGGAGATCGAGCCGCTCCACCAGCGCGCCGCCCAGCTTTCCAGGTGCTTGTGGCCCACCACGATCAGGTCGGCATTGACGGCTCGCGCCTGCTTGGTGATCTGGTCCACCGCGTCGCCGGCCACCACCTCGCCGGTGGCGCTGTAGCCGGCGGCGGCCAGGCGCTGCAGCCCGTCGTTGAGCACGGCCTGGTAACGCTGGCGCTCGCGCGCTTCCAGCTCGGCGTCATACACGCCGCCTTCCAGGCCCACATAGGCCAGGCCCAGGGGCATCACGGCCACCAGGAACAGGGATGACTGGCTCCAGTGCGCCAGGTCCTGGCAATCGAGCAGCGCCTTCTGTCCGGCGTCCGATCCGTCATAAGCCAGCAGGATCCGCTTGTACATACGTTTCTCCCCAACGAGTTGACGACGCATCAAGCATAGGGGCATGGGCCCGGATATACAACAGAAGTTACAGCAGGGGCGGCAGGGTCAGATCGCGCCGTCGACACGCAGCGCGTCGATGTCCGCATCGGTGCGGCCCAGCTCGCGCAGGATGGCTTCGGTGTGTTGGCCCACCGCGGGCACCGCGTCCATGCGGGCCTCAAAGCTGCCGTGCGCGCCCGGGGGCAGCAGCGCGGGGATGGAGCCGCCGGGTGTGGCCACCTGGCGCCAGCGCCCGCGCGCGGCCAGCTGCGGGTGGGCCCACAGGCCGGCCATGCTGTTGACGCTGGCGTTGGCAATCTGCGCGGCGTCCAGCCGCGCCAGCACCTCGGCCAGCGACAGGCCCTGCAACACGTCTTCAATCCCGGCGCGCAGCGCATCACGGTGGGCGTTGCGTTGCGCGCCGCTGGCAAAGCGCGGGTCCGCCGCCAGCGCGGGCCGCTGCAGCACCCCGGTACAAAAGGCCTGCCATTCGCGCTCGTTCTGCACGCCCAGCATCACCGTGCCGTCGGCCGTGGCATAGGGGCCATAGGGCGCGATGGTGGCATGGGCCGCGCCGCTGCGCGGGGGCGGCGGCGCACCGTCAAACGCGTAGTACAGCGGATAGCCCATCCATTCGGCCAGCGACTCCAGCATGGACACGTCAATGTGCGAGCCCAGCCCGGTGCGAGCGCGCTGCAGCAGTGCCGCCAGCACGCTGCTGTAGGCATACATGCCCGCCGCAATGTCGGCCACCGGCACGCCGGCCTTGGCCGGTGCGTCGGGTGTGCCGGTGATGGACAGAAGGCCCGCCTCGCTCTGGATCAGCAGGTCATAGGCCTTTTTGTCGCGGTAGGGGCCGTGGTTGCCATAGCCCGAGATGTCGCACACCACCAGCCGGGGGTGCGTAGCGTGTAGCACATCAAACCCCAGGCCCAGGCGGGCGGCGGCGCCCGGCGCCAGGTTTTGCACCAGCACGTCGGCGCGCGCCAGCAGGTCGGCCAGCACGGCCCGCGCGGCGGGTTGCTTCAGGTCCAGCGTCAGGCTCTCCTTGGACCGGTTGACCCAGACAAAATGCGACGCCAGGCCGCGCACGCGCTGGTCGTAGGCGCGGGCAAAGTCGCCTTCGCCCGGACGCTCGACCTTGATGACCCGCGCGCCCAGGTCAGCCAGCTGGCGGGTGCAGAACGGCGCGGCAATGGCGTGCTCGAGTGAGATGACGGTGATGCCGTCCAGTGGTCTTGTCATGGCAGCAGCAACCCCACACGCGCAGTGGTGGACAGCGACCAGCAGGCCGCGATCAGCGCCTGCATTTCGGCCCGCGTGGCAGCGCCTGAAAACTCGGCCAGGCGAATCGCCTTGTTTTCAATCTCGGTGCGGTCCAGCGTGTTGCCGGGGTCGCCCTTGGGTTCGTCCACGCGGCCGTGCAGGCTGCGGCCGTCGTGCGTATGCACGGTGACCTTGCCGATCCAGCGCGCGGGATAGGCCGCATCCACCTCGGCGTCCAGCGCCATGCTCACCTTGGGCCGGAAACTGCTGACCTCGGCGTCGCCCAGGCTAGCTTCGAATTCACTCACACCGGCGCGCCCGTGCGCGGCAATCAGCCCCAGGACCGTGCCCATGGAAAACTTGGCCTGGTGCACGGTCTCGGGCACGTCCACCGCGCCCAGCACGTCAATCGCGCCCTGGTGTACGTGGGCCGTCACGCTGCGCACCTGCGACGCGTCCAGCTTTTCGCGCTGCAACACCTGTTGCAGTGCATCAGCCGCCGGGTGCGTGTGGCGGCACGACGCGTGGTATTTGAATGAGGTCTCCGCCAGCGTCCAGCGCTGGCCCAGGCCATCGGTCAGGCGCGACAGGTCGGCGTCCTGCGACATGCCGGCGGCCATGCCCTGCGCGCCCTCCAGGATGCGCCTGGCACCGGTAAAGCCCTGCTGCGCCAGGTAAGCCGCCGTCACGCCCGCCCCTGCCGCATGCGCGGTGTGCAGCTGCTTGGAATGCGCCGCGTCGCGCAGAAACTCCCACAACCCGGCCGACTGCGTGCCCGCCGAGCCAAAGGCATGCAGCATCTGCGTGGGCGACAGGCCCAGCAGGCGGCCCGCGGCGGCGGCGGCGGCCAGCGTGCCCGCCGTGCCCGTGGTGTGGAACACCCTGTAGTGCGACCGGCCCAGGAATTCACCCACGCGGATGCCCACCTCGTAGCCTGCCACGCTGGCCACCAGCAGGTCGCGCCCGCTGGCGCCCACGGCCTGTGCCACGGCCAGCGCGGCCGGGAACACCACCGCGGCGGGGTGGAACACCGAGCCGTTGTGCACGTCGTCCTGCTCGATGTAGTGCGACGCGGCGGCGTTCACCATGGCCGCAAAGAACGGCGACGACGTGGTGCGCGAGATCAGCACCTCGCTGGGCCCCTGCGCGGGGCCCATCTGCGCGGCATAGGCGGCGATCATCTGCACCGGCGCGCCGGCCTTGCCCGCCAGGGCGGAACCAGCCCAGTCCAGGAACAGGTCCTCGCAGCGGCGCAGCACTGCGTCGGGGATGTCGGCGTATTCCAGCGCCGCGGCAAAGCCGGCCAGGGTGCGTGAGGGATGGTTGTCCGGGGTGTCTGTCATGTGCTGCCTGCGTCATCGGTTGCCGTCAAATCGACAACGAGTGTAGGCACGCAACGGCACGGGGGCCATTCGCCTGTGCCTAAGCCTCGGTTTAGGTCATGTGAACACCCGCAGCCTAAAATGAAAAAATGCGCTATGACCTTGTTGACCTGCGGCTGTTCCTGCACATCGGCGAGACGCTCAACCTGACGCGTGCGGCCGAGAAGAGTTTTCTGTCGCTGCCCGCGGCCAGCGCGCGCATCAAGCAGCTGGAAGACGCCTTTCAGGCACCATTGTTGCTGCGCCAGCCCAAGGGCGTGCAGCTCACGTCCGCGGGCGAAATGCTGCTGGGCCATGCGCGCGAGATTTTCCGCAGCCTGGAGTGCATGCACTCCGACCTGTTTCCCTATGCCAAGGGCATCAAGGGCCGCATCCGGGTCCTGGCCAACACCACGGCCACCAATTCATTCCTGCCCGACGCGCTGTCGCGGTTTCTGGGTGACAACCCCGACATCGACGTGGAGCTGGAAGAACACCTGTCCAAGGACATCGTTACGCTGATCAGCAGCGGCGCGGCCGACCTGGGCATCGTGGCCGGCGACGTGGCGGGCGACGTACCCATGGCTGGCCTGGAGGCCACGCACCTGTTCACCGACGAGCTGGTCCTGCTTGCGCCCACCGAGCACGCGCTGGCCGCGCGCGAACACGTGTCGCTGGAATCCATCGTGGACAGCTACCGCTTCGTGGGGCTGAACCAGTCCAGCGCCATCCAGTCCTTCCTGGACCAGGCGGCGCGCAAGGTGGGCAAGCGCATCAGCCTGCGCATCCAGCTGGGCAGCTTTGACGCCGTGTGCCGCATGGTGGCCGCAGGTGTGGGCCTGGCCATCATGCCAATGACCTGCGCCCAGCGGTTTGCGCAACCGCTGGGGCTGAAGCTGGTTCCGCTGGAGGACGCCTGGGCGCGCCGCGAGATCCGCCTGGTCAAGCGTGCGGGGCGCGACCTGCCCCAGTTCGGGGAGCTGCTGATCCGCTATCTGGTGGATGCGACGGCGGCGGAGGTCAAGCAGGCTTGACGCCCAGGTCCGCTTGACGCCCAGGTCCGCTTGACGCTGATGCCGGCATCAAGGTTTGATGCCAGCCCTGCCGCGCTCAGAACGAGCGCGGCAGGCCCAGCAAATGCTCGGCCACGTACGAGTAAATGAGGTTGGTGGAAATCGGCGCCACCTGGTACAGCCGGGTCTCGCGGAACTTGCGCTCCACGTCGTATTCACAGGCAAAGCCAAAGCCGCCGTGCGTCTGCAGGCACACGTTGGCAGCCTCCCAGGACGCCTTGGCCGCCAGGTACTTGGCCATGTTGGCCTCGGCCCCGCATGGCTGGCCCGCGTCAAACAGGTTGCAGGCCTTGAAGCGCATCAGGTTGGCCGCCTCGGTCTCGATGTAGGCGTCGGCAATCGGGAACTGCACGCCCTGGTTGCGGCCGATGGGCCGGTCGAACACCACGCGGTCGCTGGCGTAGCGGCGCGCCTTGTCAATGAACCAGTAGGCGTCGCCAATGCACTCGGCCGCGATCAGCGTGCGCTCGGCGTTCAGGCCGTCCAGGATGTACTTGAAGCCCTGCCCTTCCTGGCCGATCAGGTTCTCGGCCGGGATCTCCAGGTTGTCGAAGAACACTTCATTCGTTTCATGGTTCACCATGTTCAGGATGGGCCGCACCTCCATGCCCTTGCCGATGGACTGGTGCAGGTCCACGATGAAGATGCTCATGCCTTCGCTCTTCTTCGTGACCTCGGCCAGCGGCGTGGTGCGCGCCAGCAGGATCATCAGGTCCGAATGCTGGATGCGCGATATCCAGACCTTCTGGCCATTGACCACATAGCGGTCGCCCTTTTTCACGGCCGTGGTCTTGAGCTTGGTGGTGTCGGTGCCGGTGGTGGGCTCGGTCACGGCCATGGACTGCAGGCGCAGCTTGCCGCTGGCGATGGACGGCAGGTACTGGCGCTTTTGCTCTGGCGAGCCGTGGCGCAACAGCGTGCCCATGTTGTACATCTGGCCATGGCAGGCGCCCGCGTTGCCACCGGCAAGGTTGATCTCCTCCATGATGACGGAGGCCTCGGCCAGGCCCAGGCCCGAGCCGCCGTATTCCTGCGGGATCAGCGCGGCCAGCCAGCCGGCTTCGGTCAGCGCATTGACAAAAGCCTCGGGGTAGCCGCGGGCCTCGTCCACCTTTTGCCAATAGGCGGAGTCGTACTGGCGGCACAGGGCACGCAGTGCCTCGCGCATTTCCTGGTGGGCGTCGGGGGTGGGGATTTCAGTTTTCATGGGTTGGGGTCAGATCAATGTGGCCGTGGCCTGCATGGTGAGCCAGCCTTCATGGTCGCAGGCCCACAGGTCAATGGTTTTGCCATCGGCCGACGGACGGCCGTTGACGCGAAAGGGGTGCAGGTCAAACGTGGGCCGCACCGCCTTGAAGTTGAACGTGCGCAGCACGGCATCGGGCGCCTCGCGGCGCAGCAGGTCCGCCAGCAGCGTGGCAATCAGCGGGCCGTGCACGACCAGGCCAGGGTAGCCCTCTACCCCGGTCACGTAGCGCCTGTCGTAGTGGATGCGGTGGCCGTTGAAGGTCAGCGCCGAATAGCGGAACAGCAGCACGTCGTCGGGCACGATCTCGCGCGACCACACCGCCGCATGGGGGGCGGTGGCTGGCGGGGGCACGGGATCGCCCGGCTGGGCCGCGGCACGGTAAACGATGTCATGTTCCTCGGAGATGGCCAGGCCCTGCGCGCTGGTGATCTCGTGCTTCATGCCCACGAACACCAGGTCGCCCGTTCGCCCGCTTTTGTGGCTGACCGATTCGATGCGGGATGTCCGCTGCACGCTGTCGCCCACGCGCAGCGGCGCATGCCACGTCAGCCGTCCACCGGCCCACATGCGCCGCGGCAGCGGCACGGGCGGTAAAAAGCCGCCGCGCTTGCCGTGGCCGTCCGGCCCGATGTCGCTTTGGCGGTGGTGCGGCAAAAAGTACAGCCAGTGCCACAGCGGCGGCAGCGGCGTGCCGCGCCCGGCCGGCGGGTCGTCGCGGTCCAGCGTGGCGGCCAGCGCGCGCACCGGCGCGGCGGTGATCTCGTCCTGCAGGGTCTCGGTGCGGCCCTGCCACTTCTGCAGCTCAGCAATCATGGGGCGGCATGGTGCACCGCCTGGCGCGGCAGCGCAATGCGGCTTGCCCAAAGCATGGCTTCGGGAAAGGCGAAGCCCGTACACTGCCGCCCATGAAAAAAGAGTCCATCGCCCCGTTCTTTGCCACGCTGAAGGCCGCCAACCCGATGCCCAACACCGAGCTCGAATACACCAGCGTGTTCGAACTGCTGGCCGCCGTGCTGCTCAGTGCCCAGGCCACCGACGTGGGCGTGAACAAGGCCACGCGCAAGCTCTTCCCGGTGGCCAACACGCCGCAGGCCATCCTGGACCTGGGGCTGGAGGGACTGGAGGGCTACATCAAGACCATCGGCCTGTACCGCAGCAAGGCCAGACACCTGATGGAAGCCTGCCGCATGCTGGTAGATCTGCACGGCGGCGAAGTGCCGCGCACCCGCGAGGCGCTGGAGGCGTTGCCCGGCGTGGGCCGCAAGACCGCCAACGTGGTGCTGAACGTGGCCTTTGGCGAGCCCACGATGGCGGTAGACACGCACATCTTCCGCGTGGGCAACCGCACGGGCCTGGCGCCGGGCAAGAACCCTTACGAGGTGGAGATGGGGCTGATGAAGCGCATTCCGCCCGAATACCTGGTGGACGCGCACCACTGGCTGATCCTGCACGGCCGGTACGTGTGCATTGCGCGCAAGCCGCTTTGCTACAAGTGCGCGGTGGCGGCGTACTGCGACTTCAGGCCCAAGACCGTCGCGCCTTGAGCTATTTTGTCTATCTGCTGGCCAGCGAATGCCATGGCACCCTGTATGTGGGCGTCACAAACGATCTGGTGCGCCGGGTGCATGAGCACCGCACGGACGCCGTTGCAGGATTCACGTCGCGCTATGGGGTGCACCGGCTGGTGTGGTTTGAAGGCGCGCCATCGGTAGAAGCCGCCATACAGCGCGAAAAGCAGCTCAAGAACTGGAAACGCGAGTGGAAGATCGCGCTGATTGAACGCGAAAACCCGCAGTGGCAGGACCTGTACGACTCGATTCTCTAAAAGCCTGTCATTGCGGGCTTGACCCGCAATCCATGCCTCGTTGACCTGCATCCTGGCCAGCGCTGCATGGATGCCGGGTCGAGCCCGGCATGACAGGCGTTGCTTTGGTGGGGCAGCGCCACCTCACCCATGCGTCATTGCGGGCTTGACCCGCAATCCACGCCTCGTTGACCTGCATCCTGGCCGGCGTTGCATGGATGCCGGGTCGAGCCCGGCATGACAGGCGTTGTTTTGGTGGGGCATCGCCACCTCACCCATGCGTCATTGCGGGCTTGACCCGCAATCCACGCCTCGTTGACCTGCATCCTGGCCAGCGCTGCATGGATGCCGGGTCGAGCCCGGCATGACAGGCGTTGTTTTGGTGGGGCAGCGCCACCTCACCCATGCGTCATTGCGGGCTTGACCCGCAATCCATGCCTCGTTGACCTGCATCCTGGCCAGCGCTGCATGGATGCCGGGTCGAGCCCGGCATGACAACATCTCTTTTGCGGGGCCCGCCCCACCGACCATCTGTCATTGCGGGCTTGACCCGCAATCCATGCCTCGTTGGCCCAAACCGTTGCCGGCGCGGCATGGATGCCGGGTCGAGCCCGGCATGACAGGTTTGCGCTCAAAGGCCTTGCCAACCTCCGCCCATGGCCTGAATCAACGCCACCGCCGCCGTCTGGCGGTCGGCCTGCAATTGCACCAGCGCGCGGCGCGCGCTCTGGGCGGCGGCCTGGGCGCTGATCACTTCGGTAAAGCTCACCTGCCCTGCCCGGTAACGGTTCAGCTGCTGCTGTTCGGCCAGGTCGGCGGCGCGAGAGGCCTCTTCGCGCAGGGCCTGTTGCTGTTGCAGCACGCGGGCGGCCACCAGCTGGTCCTCCACGTCCTGGAAGGCTGAGAGCACCGTCTGGCGGTATTGCGCCGCCGCGGCTTCCAGGCCCGCGCGGGCCGAATCGACCTGTGCGCCGCGCGCGCCAGCGCTGAACAGCGTTTGCGCCAGTGACGCGCCCACGGCCCAGACCAGTGTGGACGCGCTGAACAGGTCGCTGATGCTGGGCCCGCCGGTGCCGATGGAGGCATTCAGCCCGATGTTCGGGTAATACGCGGTCTGCGCAATGCCGATCTGCGCGTTGGCCTGGGCCACGCGGCGCTCGCGTGCGGCGATGTCGGGGCGGCGCTGCAGTAGCGTGGACGGCACGCTGACCGGCACGGCCGGCACCGTGGCCACCCATTGCGGCTGCGCCGGCAGGCTGAAGCTGGCCGGCGCCTTGCCGGTCAGCACGGCAATCGCATGCTCGGCCTGCGCGCGCTGGCGCTCCAGCGTGAGCAGGTCGGCGCGGGTGTTGGCCAGCTGCGTCTGCGCCTGCAGCACGTCGGTGCGGGGTGCGATGCCGGCGTCGTAGCGGTTCTGCGCGATCTGCTGGGAGCGTTCATACCCCTGCACGGTCTGCAGCAGCAGCGCGCGCTGCGCGTCGTATTGCCGCACAGCGATGTAGGCCACCGCCAGCTCACCCTGGGACGCGAGCCGCGCCGACGCCAGGTCGGCCGCGCTGGCCTGCGCCGCCGCGCCCGCGCTGCCCGCCGCCAGCGACAAGCGGCCGAACAGGTCGGGCTCCCAGCTCGCGCCGATGCCCAGCTGGTAGCTGCTGCGCGTGCCGCCGGTGCTGCCACGCCCGCCGCTGCGGTCGGCGCCCAGGTTCAGGCCCACGGCGGGGAACATCTGGGCGCGCTGCACGGCCACCAGCGCGCGCGCCTGGTTGTAGGCGGCCACGGCCGCCGCGATGTTCTGGTTGGACACATTGACCTGCTGCGCCAGATCATTGAGCACCGGGTCGTTGAGCAGCGTCCACCAGTCGCCGCGCGGCAGTGCGTCGGCGGGGGTTGCCGGAACCCAGGGTCCTTGCGATTCCTTGAACGCGGCGGGCACGTCCATGCCGGGCGTCTGGTAGGTCGGGCCGACCGCGCAGCCGGCCAGGGCCAGTGCAAGCGCCAGTGCGGTGAGTCGGGATGCGGGTTGAAGCGTATTCATGGCGTTCCTCAGGCAGACTGCGGCGCGGCGGGCGGCTGGATGTTGTGCGCCAGCTCACGCTCATGCGGGCTGCGCCGACGCAGCTTGTCCATCAGCAAATAGATCACGGGCGTGGTGATGAGCGTCAGCACCTGGCTGGCGATCAGCCCGCCGATGATGGTGATGCCCAGCGGTTTGCGCAGCTCGGCCCCCTCGCCAAAACCGATGGCCAGCGGCAGCGCGCCCAGGATGGCGGCCAGCGTGGTCATCAGAATGGGGCGAAAGCGCAGCAGGCAGGCTTCGCGCACGGCCTGCACCGGCGTGAGCCCGCGCGAGCGTTCGGCATCCAGCGCAAAGTCGATGATGAGGATGGCGTTCTTTTTCACGATGCCGATCAGCAGGAACAGCCCGATCAGCGCAATGATGGACAGCTCCATGCGGAACATCAGCAGCGCCAGCACCGCCCCCACGCCCGCTGCGGGCAGCGTGGACAGCACGGTGATCGGGTGCACCAGGCTTTCATACAGCACGCCCAGCACGATGTAGATCACCACGATGGCGGCCAGGATCAGCAGCGGCTGCTGGCCCTGCGTCTGCTGGGCCGCGCGCGCCGTGCCCTGGAAGCTGCCGCGCACGTTGCTGGGCAGCGCGATGGACGCCTCCGCCGCGCGCACCGCCTCCTGGCCCTGCTGCAGGTTGTAGCCGTCGGCCAGGTTGTAGCTGATGGTGGTGGCCAGCTCCGCGTCCTGGTGCTCCACCGAACCGGCCACGGGCCGCTCCGAGAACCGCGCAATGCCCGCCAGCGGCACCATGTTCATGGCCGAGCCGCTCAAAGCGCTGCCCGTGGCCTGGTCGCGCAGCGCGGGGTTGATGGCGCTGGTGGCCGTGCCGGCGGAGCTGGTGGTGTTGTTGCCCGAGCTCAGGCCCCGCGCGGGCACATAGATGTCCTTGAGCGACTCGGGGCTTCGGATGTACTGCGGCGCCACGCCCATGATCACGCGGTACTGGTTGAGCTCGCTGTAGAGGGTGGCCACCTGGCGCTGGCCAAAGCCGTTGTACAGCGCGTTGTTCACGTCGCGCGACGTGATGCCCAGCCGCGCGGCGGATTCCTTGTCCACCTCCACATAGCTTTCCACGCCGTTGTCGCGCTGGTTGGTGTCCACGTCCACCAGCGCGTCCTGCTCCTTCATGGCGTCGGCCAGGCGCAGCGCCCATTTCTTCAGGTCGGCCACGTTGTCGGCCTTCAGGGTGTACTGGTAGGTGCTGTTGCTCGCGCGCCCGCCCATGCGCAGGTCCTGCGCGGTGTTCAGGAACACGCTGATGCCCGTCACCTGTGCCAGCTGCGGGCGCAGCCGCGCGATCACGGCCTGGCCGCCTTCCTTGCGCTCTTTGAGCGGCTTGAGGTTGATCGACAGGAAGCCGCCACCGGCGCGCGAGCCGCCGGTAAAACCCACCACCGTGTTCACCGCCGGGTCGCGGCGGATGATGTCCACGAGGGTGCGCATCTTTTCCTGCATGGCGGTAAACGAGATGGACTGGTCCGCCCGCAGGCCGCCGCCGATCTGCCCGCTGTCCTGCTGCGGGAAGAAGCCCTTGGGCGCCGCAGTGAACAGCCAGACATTCATGGCCACCACCGCCAGGAAGATGGCCAGCACCAGCCAGCGCGCCTGCAACGCCCAGTCCAGCGTGTATTCATAGGCGCGATGCATCCCGCCAAAGCCTTTCTCGGCCCAGCGCGAGACAGCCCCCGTGAAGCGGCCCGGCGGCTTGCCAGCGTGGCCGGGCTTGAGCAGCCAGGCGCACATCATGGGCGTGGTGGTCAGCGAAATGACGAGCGAGATCATCACCGCCACCGACAGCGTGACCGCAAACTCGCGGAACAGGCGGCCGACCTGCCCGCCCATGAACAGCAGCGGGATGAACACCGCCACCAGCGACAGGCTGATCGACAGCACGGTGAAACCCACTTCCTTCGCGCCCAGCAGCGCGGCCTTGAAGCGGTCCATGCCGGCCTCGATGTGGCGGCTGGTGTTCTCCAGCACCACGATGGCGTCGTCCACCACGAAGCCCGTGGCCACGGTCAGCGCCATCAGGCTCAGGTTGTTCAGCGAGAACCCCATGAGGTACATCGCGCCAAAGGTGCCCAGCAGCGACACCACGGTGGCCACCGCCGGGATGAACGTGGCGCGCAGGCTGCGCAGGAAGGCGCTCACGACCAGCACCACCAGCACGACGGAAATGATGAGCGTCAGCTCCACCTCCTGCAGTGACGAGCGGATGGAATTGGTGCGGTCGGACGCCACCTGCAGCCGCACGTCGGACGGCAGCTGGTCTTGCAGCTCGGGCAGCAGCGCGCGCACGCTGTCCACGGTTTCGATGATGTTGGCGCCCGGCTGGCGCGTGACCAGCACGATCACCGCCGGCTCGCCGTTGAACAGGCCCAGCGTGTTGACGTTTTCCACGCTGTCGGTGACCTGCGCCACATCGCCCAGGCGGATGGCCGAGCCATTGCGCCAGGCCACGACCAGGCCGCGGTAGTCCACCGCCATGGCGCGCGCGGGCGTGTTGCTGTTGGCCGGGTCGCCCCTGGCGCCGCTGCCGGTGTAGATCTGCAGGCGGCGGCCATCGCCTTCGATCGTGCCCTTGGGCCGGTTGGCGCTGCTGGCCTGGATGGCGGCGCGAATGTCCTCGCTGCTCACGCCGTAGCGGTTCAGCGCAAACGGCAGCAGGTCCACGCGCACGGCGGGCATCGAGCCGCCGCCGATTTCCACGTCGCCCACGCCCTTCACCTGGGCGAGCTTTTGCTGGACGATGTTGGACACCGAATCGTAGATCTGGCCCGGCGTCTTCGTATTGGACGTGAGCGCCAGGATGATGACCGGCGCGTCCGACGGGTTGGCCTTGCGGTAGGTCGGGTTGCTGCGCAGCGTGGACGGCAGGTCGGCGCGCGACGCATTGATGGCGGCCTGCACCTCGCGCGCGGCGGCGTCGATGTTGCGGTTCAGCTCGAACTGCAGCGTCACACGGCTGGAGCCCACGCCGCTGCTGGACGTCATCTCGTTGACGCCCGCGATGGTGCCCAGGCGCCGCTCCAGCGGCGTGGCAACGCTGGTGGCCATGGTCTCCGGGCTGGCACCCGGCAGGCTCGCGCTGACCGAGATGACGGGGTAATCCACCTGCGGCAGCGGTGACACCGGCAGCACCATGAAACCCGCGATGCCGGCCAGGGCCAGGCCGATGGTCAGCAGCACCGTGGCGACCGGCCGGCGGATGAACGGCTCGGACAGGTTCACAGGGAGCTCCCTCCCCCGCTGGGGGAGGGCTGGGGTGGGGGCTGCCTGCGCCACCGCGCGCCCAGCCGGTCAAACCACAAATAAATCACCGGCGTCGTGAACAGCGTCAGCAGCTGGCTCAAAATCAGCCCGCCAAAAATCGCCAGCCCCAGCGGCCGGCGCAGCTCGGCGCCCTCGCCCCAGCCCAGCATCAGCGGCACGGCGGCAAACAGCGCGGCCAGCGTGGTCATGAGGATGGGCCGAAAGCGCAGCAGCGCCGCCTGGCGGATCGCCTCATGCGGCGCCTTGCCCTCGTTGCGTTCGGCGTCAATCGCAAAGTCGATCATCATGATCGCGTTCTTCTTGACGATGCCGATCAGCAGGATGATGCCGATGATGCCGATCACCCCCAGGTCGTTGCCGGTCACCATGAGCATCAGCAGCGCGCCCACCCCCGCGGAGGGTAGCGTGGACAGGATGGTCAGCGGGTGGATGTAGCTCTCATACAGCACGCCCAGCACGATGTACACGCAGACGATGGCTGCCAGGATCAGCCACAGCTGGTTGGACAGCGACGCTTCATAAGCCCCTGACGCGCCCAGAAAAGTCAGCGTGACGCCGGCGGGCAAGGCGATGTCTTTCGCCGCCGCGCGGATGCTGTCCACCGCTTTGCCCAGCGCCACGCCGGGCGCGGTGTCGAAGCCCAGCGTGGTGGCCGGGTACTGCGCCACGTGCGTGATCTGCAGCGGCGCGCGCCGCTCCTGGATATGGGCCACGGCCGACAGCGGCGTGGGCGTACCGCCGCTGGTGCGCAGCTGCACCATGCCCAGCGACGCGGGCGTGGCGTTGGTGTCGGGCTGCGCCTCCAGGATCACGCGGTACTGGTTGGTCTCGGTAAAGATGGTGGACACGATGCGCTGGCCGAACGAGCTGTACAGCGCCTCGTCCACCGCCGACGCGGTGATGCCCAGGCGCGACGCGGTGTCGCGGTCCACATCCACATAGACGGCCGCCCCAGTGGCGTCAGCGTCCGTCACCACGTTGCGCAGCGTGGGCTGCTGCTGCATGCGCGCGGCCAGCTTGCCGGCCCACTGCTGCACGGTGGCCGCGTCGGCTGCCTCCAGCGACACGCGGTACTGCGTGGGGCCGGTTTCGGCGTCGATGGTCAGGTCCTGCGTGGGCTGCAGGTACAGCGTCACGCCCGCGATGCTTCTGGCGCGCTCGCGCAGCCTGTCCATCAGCGCCTGCTGGTCGCCGTGGTTGCCGTCCAGGTTGATCAGCATGCGGCCGGTGTGCAGCATGGTGTTGTTGGCCGCGTCCACACCGATGAAGGCGCTCACGCCCTGCACGCCGGGCTCCTCCATCACGGCGCGCGCCACCTGCTGCTGGATTTCGGCCATGCGGCTGTACGACACCGACTGCCCGGTTTCCACGCGGGCCTGCAACTGGCCCGTGTCCTGCGTGGGGAACAGGCCCTTGGGAATCCACATCCACAGCAGCGCGGTAAGCACCAGCGTGCCCAGCGCCACCAGCAGCGTCAGCGTCTGGCGGGCCAGCACCCAGTCGAGCCAGATGCCGTAGCGGGCGATGACGCGGTCAAAGCCCTGCTGGATGCGGGCACTCAAGCCCTGGCCGTGCCCCGCCTCACCGGGCTTGGGCTCGGGCTTGAGCCAGCGCGCCGACATCATCGGCACCAGCGTCAAGGACACGACAGCCGAGATCAGGATGGTGATGGCCAGCGTGACCGCGAACTCGCGGAACAGCCGCCCCACCACGTCGCCCATGAACAAAAGCGGGATCAGCACCGCGATCAGCGACACCGTGAGCGAGATGATGGTGAAGCCGATCTGCGTCGCGCCCTTGATGGCCGCCTGCAGCGGCGGCTCGCCCTCTTCGATATAGCGGGCAATGTTCTCGATCATCACGATGGCGTCGTCCACCACGAAGCCGGTGGCAATGGTCAGTGCCATCAGGCTCAGGTTGTTCAGGCTGTAGCCCAGCAGGTACATGGCGCCCAGCGCGCCGATCAATGAGATCGGCACGGCCAGGCTGGCAATGACCGTGGCGCGCAGACTGTGCAGGAAGGCAAAGATCACCAGCACCACCAGCACCACCGACAGCAGCAATTCGATCTGCACATGCTTGACCGAGCCGCGGATACCGGTCGTGCGGTCGCTCAGCACGTCGACCTTGACGGTGCTGGGCAGGCCCTGGGTCAGCTCGGGCAGCCGCTGCTTGATCGCGTCCACCGTGGCGATCACGTTGGCACCCGGCTGGCGCTGCACGTTGACGATGATGGCGGGCTTCAGCTCCCCGTTCACACTGGCCCAGGCGCCGAGCTTGGTGTTTTCTGCACCTTCGACCGCCTTGGCCACATCGCGCACGCGCACCGGCGCGCCGTTGCGGTACGCGACGATGAGGTTCTCGTAATCCTTTGCCGTCAGCAGCTGGTCGTTGGCGTTGATCGTGTAGGCGCGCGTGGGGCCGTCAATGCTGCCCTTGGCGCTGTTGGCATTGCCGGCGCTGATGGCGGTGCGGATGCCGTCCAGCGTGAGGCCATAGGCCGCCAGCGCCCGCGTGTCGGCCTGGATGCGCACGGCAGGCCGCTGGCCACCCGACAGCGACACCAGGCCCACGCCCGAGACCTGGCTGATCTTGAGCGCCAGGCGGGTGTTGACCAGGTTCTGCACCTCGGTGAGGGGCAGGGTGTCGGACGTGACGGCCAGCGTCAGCACCGGCGCGTCAGCCGGGTTGACCTTGGCATAGACCGGCGGCGCCGGCAGGTCGGCCGGCAGCAGCGAGCCGCCCGCGTTGATGGCGGCCTGCACCTGCTGCTCGGCCACGTCCAGCGCCAGGCCCAGGCCAAACTGCAGCGTGACGATGGACACGCCCGCTGCGCTGGTGGAACTCATGCGCGACAGGCCCGGCATCTGGCCAAACTGCCGCTCCAGCGGCGCGGTCACGGTCTGGGCCATCACCTCGGGGCTGGCGCCGGGGTACAGCGTCTGCACCTGGATGGTGGGGTAGTCGACCTGCGGCAGCGCCGACAGCGGCAACAGGCGCCAGCCCACCAGCCCCGCCAGCACGATGGCCAGCATGAGCAGAGAGGTCGCAACCGGCCGCAGGATGAAGGGACGCGACGGGCTCATTTACTGCCCCTGGCCGCCGCCGCCCGCCCCTCGTTGCCGGATGCGTTCCATGATCTGCTGCCAGCGCGCCAGCGCCTCGGGGTCGCCCTGGTCAATGCGCGCCAGCAGCGCCTGGCGGCGGGCGCGCGCCTCGTCATCGGGCGCCGACGCCAGGAAGCGCTCGCGCTGCTCGGCCGTGGGCTTCGCAGCCGCCGTGGCAGGCGGCGCTGCCGCAGGCGCAGGCACGGGCGCGGGGCGCGCACCTGCTGGCGCAGCCGCCGCCGGTGCCGCTGCTGCTCCTGGTGCGGCTGCTGGTCCCGGTGTCGCGGCCGGCGCGGAGCCAGCCGGCGCAGGCGCCGGCGCGCCCTGGCTGCGGTTCATCTGCCGTTGCGAACGCGGTGCGTCGCCCGGCAGCACCACGAAAGAACCGTCCTTGAGCCGGTCCGCGCCCTCGGTGATGACGCGTTCGCCGGCCTGCAGGCCGGACGTGATCTGCACCTTGTCCACCGTGGCCGCGCCGCGCGTGACGGGGCGGATCTTCACGGTGCGGTCGGGCTGCAGCACGAACACGAACGTGCCCGTGCCACCCTGGCGCACGGCCGCCACTGGCACCATGATCGCGTCCTTGATGGTCTGCACCTGCAGCCGCAGGTTCACGAACTGGCTGGGAAACAGGTTTTGCTGCGCGTTGTCGAACCGCGCCTTGGCCTTGACGGTGCCAGTGGTGGTGTCGATCTGGTTGTCCAGCGACGTGAACACGCCCTTGTCCAGCACGGTGGCGCGGGTGCGGTCCAGCGCCGTGGCGGCCATGTTGCTGCCCCGCAGCAGATTGCCGGCCTGGTCCTGCGGCACCGCGAACAGCACGTCAATCGGCGACACCTGCGTGATCACCGCGACGCCGTTCGTGTCGCCGCTGTTGACCAGGTTGCCCACGTCCACCGTGCGCAGCCCCACCCGGCCGCTGATCGGCGCCACGATGCGGGTGTAGCCCAGGTTCAGGCGGGCCGTGCCTTCGTTGGCCCGGTCAATCACCACGCTGCCTTCGAGTTGCTTGACCAGCGCGGCCTGGGTGTCCACCTCCTGCCGGGCGATGGAGTCCTGCGACAGCAGCGTGCGGTAACGCTCCAGCGTCAGTCTGGCGGCCTCCAGTTGCGCCTCGTCGCGCTGGCGCTGGCCAATGGCCTGCTGCAACGCCATTTCATACTGGCGCGGATCAATCTCGGCCAGCAGGTCGCCCTTGCGTACCAGCTGGCCTTCCTTGAACGCCACGCGGGTCAGGATGCCCGAGACCTGCGCGCGCACCCGCACGGTGGCCTGCGGCGTCACGGTGCCCAGCGCTTCCAGCGTGATGGGCAGGTCGGCCTTCTCGGCGGGAACCACGCCCACGGTGGTGGCCAGCCGGCCCGCGCCAAAGCCGCCGGTCCCGCCCGGACCGCCCATGCCCGCCGCGCCGCCAGGCCCGCCCATGGCGCCCGGCCGCGTGTAGGTCCAGCCCAGCCAGCCCAGGCCCGCCAGCAACAGCAGCGCAACGAGCGCGCCGAGCCAGACGGTGCGGCGGCGTAACCGCCGGGGATTGCTTGCAGGGGTGGGCGCGTCGCTCATGTTGTTGTACCTGTTCCTGGTGCTTTTTGTGTCCGCCAGCATGGGGCAACGATGTGTCGCCCGCGTAAACCGCGTGTGGCTGGGGCGAAAAATAACCCGCGTGCCGGGCGAAATCCTACCTGTCCCGCGGCAAACGCGGGGCGGCCTGGCAGGTGGGACCGGATCGTCAGCGCAGCGGCAGCGCCGTGCCCTCGGACAACGAAGGCGCCGCCACACCCAGCAGCCGCGACAGCGTGGGCGCGATGTCCACCACTTCCACCCGCTGGTCCACCCGGCCCGGACGGATCCACTTGGGGCCGTACAGCAGCACCGGCACATGGGTGTCGTAGGTGTGGGGCGAGCCGTGCGTGGTGTTGGACGAGCTGGACGTCATCATCCAGTACGGCTTGAGCGCGTACTGCACATCGCCCGACAGCCCGGCGTGCCAGCTTTTGGTCATCTGCGCGAAGTGCGGGTCGGCCATGCGGCTGCGCGCGGCCAGTTCGGCGCGGGTGTAGGCCGCGGCAATGCCGGGCTCGGCCAGCAGCAGTTGGCGCGCCGCATCGGCCACGGCGTTGAACGCCAGGCCGCGCTGGGCGATCAGTTCCTTGTCCAGCACCAGGGACGACGCCGAGAAATACAGCCCGAGCCTGGGCACGCCGAACTGCTTTTCCAGTGCGGCGTTGACGCGGCCCAGCGTCTGGCTGCCGCTCTGGCGGCCCGCCGCCTGCCCCTGCGCCTGGCTGGCCTCGGGCGCGGGCATGAAGCCGTGGTCGGCGGTCAGCACCAGGATGTAGTTGTCCTTGCCCACGCGCTCGTCCAGGTCACGGAAGAACGCTTGGAACATCCGGTCCAGCTGCAGCAGGTGGTCGTGCGACAGGCGCGATTCAGCGCTCCACGCGTGGTTGACGTAATCGTGCCCCGACAGGCTCACGCTCAGGATGTCGGGCGCGTCGTCCTGGCCCAGCTTTTCACCGGCGATGGCGGCACGGGCGAAGTCGAGCGTCAGCGCGTCGGCGAACGGGCTGCGCAGCAGCGCGTTGTAGTAGTTGGGGCCGGGTTTGTCGTCGGCCGGCACGCCCATCATCATGGGCAGCTTGCCGCCGCGCGGGCCGAACCAGGGCTGGCTGTCCGGGATGGAGCGGGCGTAGGCGGCCTCGGGCAGCAGCGCCTTCCATTCGGTCTTGAAATAGCGGTCGGCCGGCTTGCCCGCGTTGAACGCATCGACCCAGCCGGGATGCGCCGGCATGTAGTACGTGCTGGACGCAAACTGCCCTGTTTGCCCCATGTACATGTAGGCCGTGCCGGTCTTGCCCGCGGGCAGGATCGCGCCGCGGTCCTTGCCCGAGATGCCGATCACCCGGGACTGCGGGTTGACGCGGCGCAGCACGTCACCCACGGTTTCCGCCCGCAGGTTGTTGGGGCTGGTGCCGTCCAGCGGGTTGGTCTTGTGGCCGATGTAGGTGTGGCGCGTGTCGCCCGTGCAGTACGTCGGCTCGCGCGTCATGGGGTCGCGCCAGTCGTTGCCGATGATGCCGGTGCGGTGCGGGTACGCCCCCGTGAGCATGGTCGCGTGGCCCGCCGCTGTCACGGTGAACGCATGGCCGTAGTGCGCGTTGGCAAACCACGCCCCCCGCTCCAGGAAGCGCGCCAGCCCGTCGGGCGCAAGCTGGTCGCGGTAGGCCGTGACCTGGCGCATGGGCAACCCGTCCACGACCATCAGCACGACCAGCCTGGGCGGCGGGGGCAGCGTGGGGCTGGCGCAGGATGCGAGCAGCGCGGCGGCCAGAAGGGCACCGGCCAGGCGAAAGGTGTTGGGTCGGATTTTCATGCGGAACACGCTACGCCTTGACCGCGGGCCGCGCAACCGGGCTTGCCCTCAGGCCTTCTGGCTCACGCCCGCCGAATCAAAGCTCGCCATTTCACGCAGCACGGCGCAGGCCGACTGCAGCAGTGGCCAGGCCAGCGCCGCGCCCGAGCCTTCGCCCAGGCGCAGGCCCAGCGACAACAGCGGCTGCGCGCCCAGGTGCACCAGCATGGCGGCGTGGCCGCGCTCGCCCGAGGCATGGGCAAACACGCAGCGCTGCAGCACATGCGGCGCCAGCGCCTGCGCCACCAGCACGGCGGCCGTGGCAATGAAGCCGTCCACCACGATCACGCGCCGCTCCCGCGCGGCCTGCAGCACCACGCCCACCAGCGTGGCTACCTCGAACCCGCCGAAGGCGGCCAGCACGTCCAGCGGCTCTTTTGCCGCCGCATGGACGGCCAGCACCTCGCGCAGCACCGCCAGCTTGCGCGCCACGCCGGCCCCGTCCAGCCCGGTGCCCGCACCGGTACACAGCGCAATGTCCAGCCCACACAGGCGGGCCTGGATCAGCGACGCGGCCGAGGTGTTGCCAATGCCCATCTCCCCCAGCAGCACCGCATTGCCGGGCAGGCTGCGCAGCACCTCATGGCCGTTGGCCATGGCCTGTTCGCACTGCGCGCGCGTCATGGCCGGGCCGGCCAGTGAATCGGCCGTGCCCGGCGCAATCTTGCGCACCAGCAGGCCGGGCTGCGGCGTGAAGTCGTGCCGCACGCCGCAGTCCACCACCGTCAGCGCAATGCCATGCTGGCGCGCCAGCACGCTCACCGCCGCGCCGCCGGCCAGGAAGTTGTGCACCATCTGCCAGGTCACGTCGCTCGGGTAGGCCGACACGCCACGCGCAGCCAGGCCATGGTCACCCGCGCAGACGACCATTTGCGGCTGCTCCAGCACGGGCGCGTCCGTGCCCAGGATCAGGCCAACCTGCAGCGCCAGGGTTTCCAGGCGGCCCAGCGAGCCCAGCGGCTTGGTCTTGCTGTCCAGCTTGTGTTGCAGGCGTTGCGCCAGGGCGGTATCGGTGATGTCAGGAACATTCACAGTGCTGTCATTGCGGGCTTGACCCGCAATCCATGTGGGCGTTGAAGAAAGGTCATCGGCACAGTGTCATGGATCCCGGATCAAGTCCGGGATGACAGAGGGGGCGAAGTGGGCATCAATGTAGTCCGCCAGGCCGTCAAACACGCTGTCCAGCGTGGGGGTAGCCGCGCCAAACAGGGCCTGCAGCACGGCCGGGTCTTCAAACAGGCCGTGCAGGTAGCAGCCCAGCACGTTGCCTGTGTTGTTCTGCCAGCCCAGGCCGCCGGGCAGCACGGCCTGCGCGACGTTGCCCGCGGCGGCCATGGCCGGGTGCTGCGCCGTCTGGCCGTGGTGGATTTCATAGCCCTGCACCGGGGTGCCCGACAGCGCCTGCCACGCACCAGCCACATTGCCAAACAGCGTCTGCGTGCGCTGCACGGTCTTGGCCTGCTCAAACACCGTCACCAGCGGCAGCAGGCCCAGGCCGGGCGCATTGCCGTCAATACCGTGCGGATCAATCAGCGCCTCGCCCAGCATCTGCAGCCCGCCGCAAATGCCCAGCACCGCCCTGCCCTGCGCCGCATGCGCGGCCACGGCGGCGTCCAGCCCCTGCGCGCGCAGCCAGGCCAGGTCGCCACTGGTGTGCTTGCTGCCGGGCAGGATGATCCAGTCAGCCCCCGCGCAGTCGGCCGGTGTGCGCGCCCAGACCAGGCGCACGCCGGGGATGTTCTTGAGCGGCTGGAATTCGTCCAGGTTGCTGATACGCGGGTAGGCGATCACGGCAATGGTTTTGCTGACCGCGCCGCTGCTGCGGGCGCGGTCATCGAACACACCATCTTCCTCGGGCAGGCCGTGCTGCCACCACATGGGCAGCGTGGCCACGGTGGGCACACCGGTCATGTCCTGCAGCATCTGCGGCGCGGGCGCCAGCAGCGTCGCGTCACCGCGGAACTTGTTGAGCACAAAGCCGCCGATCAATGCGCGCTCGGCCTCGGGCAGCAAAGCCCAGGTGCCGTACAGGTGGGCAAACGCGCCGCCGCGGTCGATGTCGGTCACCAGCAGGCAGCGCGCATTGCAGTGCAGCGCCACGCGCATGTTCACGATGTCGCTGTCGTGCAGGTTGATCTCGGCCGGCGAGCCCGCGCCTTCGATCACGACCACGTCGTTCTCGGCCCGCAGTTCGTCCAGTGCCTGTGCGATCACGGGCCACACACTGGCGCTGCGCCCACGCCAGGCCATGCGCGACAGCTCGGCGTCCACCTGCCCCATCAGCACCACCTGGCTGTGGGTGTCGTGCTCGGGCTTGAGCAGCAAGGGGTTCATCCGCACATCGGGTACCGCGCGTGCGGCCAGTGCCTGAAAGTACTGCGCGCTGCCGATCTCGCCACCGGCAACCACCCTCGCGTTGTTGCTCATGTTCTGCGCCTTGAACGGAGCAACCTTGAGCCCCTGGCGCGCATACCAGCGGCATAGCGCCGTGGTCAGCCAGCTTTTGCCGGCGCCGCTGGTGGTGCCCAGCACCATGACGCAGCGGGCCGTCATGCCGCGCCTCCCCACACCGCCAGCAGGCAGGGCACGGCCAGCAGCACCAGCGCCGTTACCGCACGCTGCGCCAGCACCCTGGCGCGCTGCGTGTCGGCCGCCAGCGGCGCGCGGCCCGCTTCGTTCAGCACATACACGCCCGGCTTGCCCAGCCGCACACCCAACGCCATCGCCATGGCGGCCATCGGCCAGCCGCTGTTGGGTGACGGTGTGCGCCCGGCCTCTTGACGCAAGCCTGCAAGACGTTGTCCACCACCGGCCAGCACCAGCAGCGCCGCCGTGATGCGCGCTGGCACCCACGACAGCAGGTCGTCGGCGTGCGCCGCCCATTTGCCCGCCCATTCCCAGTAGCGCCCGCCGCGCAGGCCGCGGTAGCCCCACATGGCGTCCGCCGTGTTGGCAAAGCGGTACACCGCCGCGCCCGGCAGGCCCAGCAGCACGAACCAGAACACCGGCGCCACCACCGAGTCGTTGAGGTTCTCGGCCAGGGACTCGATGGCGCTTTCGCGCACCTGCGCCTCGCTCAGCTGCGTCACGTCGCGGCTGACCAGCCGGGCCAGCTGCGTGCGGCCTGCGTCCAGCGAATCCGCCAGCGCGGTCTCCACCGCCGCAACTTCCTCATGCAGCATGCGCCAGGCCAGCAGCGGCTTGAGCAGCAGGCCCAGCAGCAGCCCGGCGGCCCCATGCCATAGCCAATCCAGCCCGGTGGGCAGCAGCAGGGGCAAGGCCAGGCTCAGGCCCACCAGCACATGACTCACGAGCAGGACTACCCACACACCCACGCTCCACGCCAACCCGCCGGCCCAGAACGCGCGCCAGTCCTTGCCGCCGTGCGGCACGCCAGGCGCAATGCGCCGCCCGGCCCACACCAGGTAGTGGCCCATCCACACCACGGGGTGCAGCCGCGCGGGCGGCTCGCCCCGCCAGCGGTCGATGGCCAGCGCGGCCAGCAGGGCCATGACGGCGGTGGTGAAGCTCATGCCAGCCTGTCAATCTTCAATGCCGCGCTGCGCCGGCACGCCCGCATTGAACGCGTGCTTGATCTTGGTCATCTCGGTCACCGTGTCGGCCAGCTCGATGATCTCGGGCGGGCAGCGCCGACCCGTGAGGCACACATGCACATGCGTGGGACGCGCGCGCAGCGTGTCCAGCACGTCCTGCAAGGGCAGCCAGCCGTAGATCAGCGGGTAGGTGATCTCGTCCAGCACCACCAGGAAATGTTCGCCCGCCAGGATGGTGGCGCGCGCCTTCTGCCAGCCGTCGCGCGCCAACTGCGCGGAATGCTCCAGGTCCTGGCTTTTCCAGCTGAACCCATCGCCCAAGCCTTCGATGGGGATGCCGATCTGCTCGAACATGCGGTGCTCCCCAAACCGCGCCGTGGGCACTTTCATGAACTGGTAAATCTGCACCGCCTTGCCCCGCCCATGCGCGCGCAGCGCCAGCCCGAATGCCGCCGTGCTCTTGCCCTTGCCGTCGCCGGTGTTCACGATGATGATGCCGCGCCGCTCGCCCTCGGGCTTGTCATACGGCTTGGCGGAAGGAGGCGTTTCGATCTGCATTTTTAATGGGGGTCAGATTCCAATTATTTTCACTTCGGGATGGCGACCCATCCGTGCGCAAGGCGGTGGATGGCGATGCGCCCGCCAAAGACGTTTTCCATCGCACGATGCGTTGCCGCGTCGTCGCATGGCCCCTGGTGCGTCACACGGCCACCGTCCATCACCACCAGCTCATCGGCATGCAATGCGAACGAGATTTCATGCAGCACGCTGACCACGGTTTTGCCCTGCGCCACCAGCGCGCGCACCAGCGCCAGCCAGTCGGCCTGGTGCGGCGGGTCCAGGTTGGACAGGGGTTCGTCCATCAGCAGCACCTGCGCCTGCACCGCCAGCGCGCGCGCCAGCAGCACGCGCTGGCGTTCGCCACCCGACAGCGCGCCCAGCGACCGCTCGCGCCAGTCCCAGGCCTGCGTCGCGCGCAAGGCCTGCTCCACCGCCGCGCGGTCGGCCGCTGACGGTGGCGCCAGCCACGGCTGGTGCGGCAGCCGGCCCAGCATGGCCACGTCGTACACCGGCAGGTCGTCGGCGCCCACGTCGCCCTGCCCCAGCCACGACAGCGCGCGCGCGCGTTCGCGCTGCGGCAGCTGCGCCATCGACCGGCCCAGCAGCGCCACGTGGCCTCCATGGGGCAGCAGCCCGGCCAGCGCCTTGAGCAGCGTGGACTTGCCTGCGCCATTGGGCCCGACGATGGCCGTCCAGCGCCCCGCCGGCAGCGCCAGGTCGATCCCGTGCAGCACCGGCATGCCGCCCAGCGACACGTGCAGGCCGGTGGCTTGCAGCGCGTTCATCGCGATGCCCTTCCACCCAGCCCGCCGCCCCGGTGCATCAGCCACAGCAGGTAGCCGCCGCCCAGCAGCGCGGTCAGCACGCCCACGGGCAGTTCCTGCGGCGCAATCACCCAGCGCGCCAGCACGTCAGCCGCCATCAGCAGCAGCCCGCCCATGGCGGCGCTCAACAGCACCAGGCGGCCGTGCGTGGTTTTGACGATGGAGCGCACCAGGTGCGGCGCGGCCAGGCCCACAAAGGCAATCAGCCCGGTCTGCGCCACCGCCGCGCCGGTGGCCAGGGCCAGCACGGCCACCAGCAGCGTGCGCATCAGCGCCAGCGGCACCCCCAGGCTCTGCGCGGTCGATTCCCCCAGCGCCAGGCCGTCCAGCCCGCGCCCCAGCGCCCAGGCCAGCGTGGCCGCGGGCAGCAACACGGCTGCCATCACCAGGCACGACGACCAGCCCACAAAGCCGGTGCTGCCCAGCGTGAAGGCCTGCATGGCCTGCAGCACATCGGGCACGGCAATCGTGATCAGGTCGCGCGCCGCGCTCAGCACCACGCCCACGATCACGCCGGCCAGCAGCAGCCGCAACGTGTGATGCACGCCCTTGGCCAGCGCCAGCGTGAGCAGCACGCCCAGCACCGCACCGATAAAGGCGGCACCCGTCAGCCCCAGACGCGCCACCCATTGCGTGGCGAAGGGTGACACACCAAACAGCGCCAGCGCCACCGCCACGCCCAGTGCCGCGCCCGATGCGCTGCCCAGCAGGTAAGGGTCGGCCAGCGGGTTGCGAAACAGCCCCTGCGCCACCGCACCCGCCAAGCCCAGCAGCGCGCCAGCCAGCCATGCGCCCAGCGTGCGCGGCAGCCGGATGTCCCACACGATCTGCCAGGCCACCGGGTCGTGCCAGGCCTGCAGCACGCTGGCAAAGCCGGTGCTGCCCACGCCCGCGCCCACGGCCAGCACGGCGGCAGCGGCCAGCAGCAGCGCCGCGCCCAGCCACAGGGTGCGCGCGCTGTTCATTTGACGGCCGCCCCGCCCTTGTCGGCAATGCAGCGCGCCAGCAGCCGCGCGCCTTCGGCCATCCGCGGACCAGCGCGCACCAGCACGTCGGATTCTTCCGGCGTGAACACACACACGCGCTGTTCGCGCAAAGCGCGCATGCCAGCCCAGCCGGGGCGTTGCGCCATGCCCGCCACGTTGCGCTGGCCGATCAGGATGATGTCGGGGTTGGCGCGCACCACGAATTCAGGGTTGACGCGCGGGTAAGGCCCAAGCTGTGGCCCCACGATGTTCTGCACGCCCAGGCGGGCCAGCGTCTCGCCAATGAACGACGTGGGCCCGGCCGCATAGCCGCCCACGCTGACCTCGTAATACACCCGCAGCCCGCGCACCGAAGGCGGCAGCGACTGCGCCGCGGCCGCCACGCCCGCGTCGATGCCGCGCCAGATACGCGGGGCGTCCGCCACCTCCAGCAGTTGGCCCAGCTTGCCCATCACACGCTGGGCGTCGGCGACGCTTCGGGGCTCCAGCGCCAGCACCTTCAGGCCCAGCGATTCCAGCCGCTGCACGCCGCGCGACGAGGTGGCCATGAGCACCACGTCAGGCTTCAGCGCCACCACGGCCTCGATGTTCGGGTCGACGCCACCGCCCACCTGGGGCAGCGCGCGGACCTGCGCGGGGAAGTTGGAGTAACGGTCCACGCCGATGATGCGGTGGCACTGGCCCAGCGCACACACGCTTTCGGTCAGCGACGGCAGCAGCGTGACGATGCGCCTGGGGCTTTCGGGCAGCGTGACGCTCACGCCGCGGTCGTCGGTGATTTGCAGGGCCTGTGCACTGAAGGCCGCGCACAGCAGCAGCACGGCCAGGAGCTTGTTCATGCCTTGCCTTTCAGCGTCAGCGGCAAGCCGGCCGCCATCAGCGTCACGCGGTCGCACGCGGCGGCCACCTGCTGGTTGAGGCGGCCCAGCGCATCAACGAATGCGCGGGTTTCCCGGCCCATGGGGATGACGCCCAGGCCGATTTCATTGCTGACGAGGATGAGGGGGCCAGTGTGGGCGGTGATGGTTGAAGCGAGTGTGGCTGCCGCAGCTTCAGCCGGCGCCGCCTCGCCTTGCGCAGGCATCAGCAGGTTCGTCAGCCACAGCGTCAGGCAATCCACCACCACCAGCGTGCGCGCATCGTCGTGCGCGGCAAGCGCACGGGCCAACCCGACAGGCTCCTCCACCGTCACCATCCCCGGCACGCGCTGCGCGCGGTCGCGCTGGTGGCGCGCAATGCGTTCGCGTATTTCATCGTCCCACGCGGTGGCCGTGGCAACGAATACCGCGCGGTGCGCGGGCGACGCCGTCAGCCAATCCGCGGCCAGCGTTTCCGCCCGCGCCGACTTGCCGCTGCGTTGCCCGCCCAGGATCAGCTCACGCATGATGCTTCGCCCAATCCACCATGATGCGGTGCAGCTGCGCCACGCCGTCCGTCAGCGCCGCCGGGCCGGGCTGCAGGATGTCGGCCGACTTGATCTCGAACAGCTGCCCGTTTTTCACTGCATTCACTGTCTGCCAGCCAACACGCGCGGCCACCTTTTCAGCGCGGAATTTCTTGCCGCACCATGAGCCGATGATGATGTCGGGGTTGCGCCGCACGATCTCGCCGCCGTCGGCAATGATGCGGTCCTTGCCCAGGCTTTGCATGGCCAGCTCGGGAAAGATGTCGTCCCCACCCGCAATGCCCACCAGCTGCGACACCCAGCGGATGGCGCTGATGTGCGGCTCGTCCCATTCCTCAAAAAACACGCGCGGGCGCCGCGGCAATGCGCGGCCCGCGGCTTCGATCTGCTGCAGGCGTTCGCGCATGGCCTGCAGCAATTCAAGCCCGTGCTGCGCCTGCCCCACCATGGCCGCCACCTGGTACAGCATGGCAAAAATCTCGTCCACGCTGCGCTGGTTGAACACCGTGACCTGCACGCCATGGCGGATGAGCGCACTGGCAATGTCGGCCTGCAGGTCGGAAAAGCCGAACACGCAGTCGGGCTCAAGCGCCAGGATCTTGTCGATCTTGGCGCTCAGGAAGGCGCTGACCCTGGGCTTTTCCTCCCGCGCGCGGCGCGGGCGCACGGTGTAGCCCGAGATGCCCACGATGCGCGCCTCCTGCCCGAGCAGGTACAGCCATTCGGTCGTCTCTTCGGTCAGGCAGACGATGCGTTGCGGCCCCTGCGGGATGGAAAGCGGCACGGTGGGCGTCATCGTGGGCGTCATGGTCGGCTTATTTTGGCTGCCAGCGCACGGTGAAGTACACCGCGCGCCCCGGCTGGTTGTAGCCGTAGCTGGTTTCGTAGGTGCGGCCAGTCAGGTTGTTGACCTTGGCCTGCAGGCTCCAGTCGCGCGCCACCTGCCAGTCGGTGTACAGGTCCAGCGTGGTGTAAGCGTCCAGCCGGCGCGTGTTGGCCGCGTCGTCAAACCGCGTGCCCACATGCAGCAGCGACGCACCGTAGCGCCAGGCACCGCTGCGCCGGTCCGCGCCCAGCGACAGCTGCTCCTTCGCGCGTCGCGGCAACTGGCGGCCGTTGGCCTCGTTGCGCGGGTCCAGCGTGTCCAGCCCGGCGCGCAGGCTCCAGGCGCCCAGCTTGCCCTCGTAGCCCAGCGTCCAGCCGTCAATGCGGCTGCGCGGGATGTTGATCGGCAGCGTGGTGTTGGTCATGTAGCTGCGGATGCGGTTGTCAAAGCGCACCAGCTTCACCTCGTGCCCGCCGGCGGCCCAGGTCAGGCCCAGGTCGGTGTTCTTCGCGGTCTCGGGCTGCAGCGCGGCATTGCCAAAGCCGGGGAAGTACAGCTGGTTGAACGACGGCGCCACAAAGCTGGTGCCGTGCGACACGTTCACCCGCCAGGCCGGGCTGATGCGGTAGCCGTAGCCCGCAAAGCCCGTGCTTTTGCCACCAAACTGCGAATTGCGGTCGTGCCGCGCATTGAGCTGCCAGCTGTGGTCGCCCTGGCTGCCGTTCAGGCCGGCAAACACGCCTTCGATGGTGCGCTGCGTGACGGTGTAGGCAGTGGAGCCGCTGATCTTCTGCTCGCGGTGCTCCAGCCCGGCCAGCAGCAGGCCCAGCGGCGTGTCGATGTCGTTCTGCCAGGTCCACTGGTCCTGCTGCGTCTTGAAGGCGCCAGGCATCACGGCGGTGATCACATTGGAGGTATCCGTGCCCTGCGCAAAGCGCAGCCCGGTCTGCCAGCCGGGCGTAAGGCGGCCCTGGATGCCCGCCTGCAGCGTGGCCACGCGCACGGCCGAGCGGGCATCGACCCCGGGGCCGTCGTCAAAATGGCTCACGCCATCGGAATACAGCAGCGATGCATCGGCGCGCCAGCCGGGGCTGATCTGCAGCGCCACCGAGGCATTGAGCGCATCCTGCGTGAACGGGTCCAGGTCGGGGTTGAAGTTGCCGAACTGCACCTTGGGATTGGTGGACGACAGGCCCCGCTCGCGCAGCTGCTGCAGGCCCAGCGCCCAGGTCCAGCCGCCCTGCCCGCCGGTGAAGCCGCCCGTCCACTGGCGCCAGCGTTCGCTGCCCACGGTGGCCGACGCATAGGGGTGAAAGCCGGGCTTGCCCTGGCGCGTGAAGATCTGCACCACGCCGCCCACGCCTTCGCTGCCGTACAGGGCCGAGGCCGGGCCCTTGAGCACCTCGATGCGCTCGATCATCTCCAGCGGGATGTTGTCCCAGCTGGGCGTGCCGGCCGTGGCCGAGCCAAAGCGCACGCCGTCGATCAGCAGGATGGTGTGGCGCGATTCGGTGCCGCGCATGAACACGCTGGACGTCTTGCCGGTGGCGCCGTTGGCGCTCACCTGCAGGCCGGCGGTGCGCGCCAGCAGCTCGGGCAGCGTGCGCGCGGTGGACGCTTCGATCTGGCTGCGCTGGACCACCACCACCTCGCTGACCAGGTCGTCGGTGCGGGTGGGGCTGCGCGTGGCGGTCACCACGTTTTCACCCAGGGCGGCCACCTGCAGGGGGGCCGGGGTTTGCGCCAGCGCGGGAAAAGCGGCGGCAAAGGTGCCCGACAGGGCGAACGGAAGCGCGGCAAGCCGCGCACGGAACACAGGGGTTTTCATCAATGAAACAAACCAAGGCAAATGCCCTCACCGGCTTCCCCGCCAGTGCATGGACGTCACGGCGGCGCGCACGCGGCGCACCACCACCTTGTTGGCCGGTATCCGGGCTGGTGGAGACAACTCCTGCCGCCTTCCCAGGCGCCTGTTCGACGCGCCCAGTGGCTGTTTGACAAAAGCGGGGCCCAAGGGCCCGTCCACTTACCGTTGCGGGGGCAGCGCAGGTTAGGTCTTGCGTTTGATGGCGCGACCCTCCTGCTTCCCGTTGAACTGCGGCATGTGAACCACACCGCGAGCACCAACCCGCACATTTTAGGGGCGAAAGCTGTGCGCCCCCCTACAATCGACCGCTGTATGGCCAGCCCCGCCCAACTTGACCAGATCGCCGAACGCGTAGAGCGCCTGCTGGTGCGCTACGAAGAGCTTCAGCGCACCAACGCGCTGCTGGCCAGCCAGGTCGAGGTGCTGACCCAGGAACGCGACTCGCTCAAGTCGCGCCTGTCTGCCGCCCGTTCGCGCGTGGACGCGCTGCTGGAGCGCCTGCCCGAAGTCAAGAACGCCGCGTGATCCACGCCGCCCGATCCCACCCCCGCATCCCACATGGCCACCAAACAGCTCGAAGTGCAGATCATGGGCCAGAGCTACCTGCTCGGCTGCCCCGAAGGCGGTGAAGCCCGCCTGCTGGACGCCGTGGAAAAAGTGGACACCGCCATGTGCAGGATCCGCGACGCCGGCAAGGTCAAGGCCCGCGACCGCATCGCGGTGCTGGCGGCCCTGAACCTGGCATTTGACGTGGCCGAGCGCCCCGCCCCGCAGGACACGCCGCCATCGTTCCAGGCCTCGGGCTTTGGCAACGGCGACCTGGGCGACAGCACCGACGGCACCCACGGCGTGCCCGACCCGCGCCTGGGCTCGCTGGTGCAGCGGCTGGACCGCGCGCTGGGTGAAGACGGGCGACTGCTCTGAGCTTGCTGTTGGTGCAACAGCGTTTTGCAGCGGCGCGCAGCGCAACCTGAATGGCGCGCGCGCCGCCAAGCGCCTACAATCCAGACCGTCTGCAGTGCATGCCGGGCTTTATATTTCCTTGAACCAATGCTCTTTGAGCACGGGCCTGGAACATCCCCTGGTGAGCGTGATCGTCTCGCGTCAGATGAACCCAACGCCAGGTTGACCTAGCCCACCTGAACCCCCGGTTCAGGATGCCGGTCCGGTGGCACTTGCAGACACCTTTCTTTCCCCCCGCCCGACCTCGCAGTCCCCTCCCCCCATGACGCTCGAACCCCTGCTGATCCTCGAACTCGCCCTGCTGGGCCTTTGCACCGGCTTTCTGGCAGGCTTGCTGGGCATTGGCGGTGGCATGCTGATGGTGCCGTTCATCACCCTCATCATGTCCTCGCGCGGCGTGGGGCCCGACCTGGCCGTGAAGATGGCGATTGCCACCTCCATGGCCACCATCATCTTCACGTCCATTTCCAGCGTGCGCGCGCACCACAAGCGCGGCGCGGTGCGCTGGGACATCGTCAAGCGGCTTTCGCCGGGCATCGTGATCGGCAGCCTCATCAGCAGCCTGGGCGTGTTTGCGCTGCTCAAGGGCAGCTACCTCGCCATTTTCTTCGGCCTGTTCGTGGGCTTTTCGGCCACGCAGATGTTCCTGGACAAAAAGCCCAAGCCCACGCGACAGATGCCCGGCACCGGCGGCCAGCTGGCCGCGGGCGGCGTGATCGGCTTCCTGTCGGGCCTGGTGGGCGCGGGCGGCGGCTTCATCAGCGTGCCGTTCATGACCTGGTGCAACGTGGCCATCCACAATGCCGTGGCCACCTCGGCCGCTCTGGGCTTCCCGATCGCGGTGGCCAATGTGGCGGGCTACATCATCAGCGGCCAGAGCGTGCAGGACCTGCCCGCCGGCTCGTTTGGCTACATCTGGCTGCCCGCGCTGGCGGTGATTGCGCTGGCCAGCGTGTTCACCGCGCCGCTGGGCGCCAAGGCGGCCCATGCGCTGCCCGTGAGCAAGCTCAAGCGCGTGTTTGCCAGCATCCTGTATGTGCTGGCGGCCTACATGCTGTGGAAGGGGCTGAACGGCTGATCCCCAGCTTTCACCCGGGGTTTGACACCCCAAAATACCATCAATAAAATGATTTTTAACTGGTTTAAAAGTCATTTTATTGATGTCCAAGAGTTCGCCTGCGCTTGCCGCCCTGCCCCCCGAGTCGCTTGACGCCTTGCAGGCGATGGGCCTGCGGCTGCGCGCACGGCGCCAGCAGCGTGGCCTGACGCTGGACGAGCTGGCCACGCGACTGTTCTGCAGCCCCACGACCCTGCGCGCCCTGGAATCGGGCAAGCCCGGCACCAGCCTGGGCTTGCTGGCGCATGCACTGTGGCTGCTGGGCCAGCTCGATTCGCTGCAGGGCGTGGCGCCGCTGGACGATGCGTTTGCCGCCACGTCGGCGCGCAAGCGGGTGCGCCGTGCCGCCGGCGCCCCGGCGCCCGGCGCCATCGGAGAGCACGAACGTGACTTCTGAACGCGTGCTCTACGTGGGCCTGGCATCGCAGCCGGGCGCACCAGTAGCCGCCGCTCTGCTCAAGCTCGTGCGCCAGGGCGTCATGGAGTCGGGCGAGTTCGCCTACGGCCGCCATTACCTGAACACGCCTGGCGCGCAACCGCTGAACCCGTTGCACATGCCGCTGGGTGCCGGCGTCACGCCGCTGGGCCCCAGCCGCCTGCGCGATGGCGGCGCACTGCCGCTCACGCTGCGCGACGCCCTGCCCGATGCCTGGGGCAGGCGCGTGCTGGAGGCGCAACACGGCCGCGAACTGGCCGATGCCGATGTGCTGCTGTTGACCAATGACGACCGCATCGGCGCCATGGTGTTCGGCGCAAGCCTGCCACTGCAGCCCGGCGAGCCGGTGCAGCCGGTGCAGCCGGTGCACAGCCTGCAGGCGCTGGCCGACGCCGCGCAGGCCCTGGAGGCCGGCCGCGAGCCCAGCCCCGAGATGAAACGCCTTCTGCAGGGCGGCGGCAGCCTGGGCGGCGCCCGGCCCAAGGCGACTTTCGTTCATGAAGGCCTGCGCTACATGGCGAAGTTCCCCTCCCGCGGCGACACGCACGACGTGGAGGTACTGGAAGCCGGCACGACAGCGCTGGCACGGCTGTGCGGCATCACGGTGGCGGATTTTTTTCTGCAGCCGCTGCACCGGGGCCACGCACTGGTGCTGCGCCGCTTCGACCGCATCGGCCTTTTTGACGGCGAACGGCGACTGCACTACCTGTCCGCGTCGGCCGTGCTGGACGTTCCCTACGAAAGCAGCGACGGCAGCTACGTGGCGCTGGCCCAGGCGCTGCGGCAGATCAGCGCGGACCCGGTGGCCGACCTGCAGCAGCTGTTTCGCCGGCTGGTGTTCAACCTGGCCGTGGACAACAGCGACGACCACATCAAGAACCACGGCCTGCTGCGCGACGGCGACTGCTGGCGGCTTGCGCCGGCGTTCGACCTTGTGATGCAGCTGAGCAACCTGGGATACCAGTCGCTGGCCATCGTGCCGGGCCGGCTGGAATCACACATGGACCGCGTGCGCGAGGCGGCGCCGCAGTTCGGCCTGTCGCCCGCGCAGGCCCAGGCGCTGGCCGAAGAGGTGGTGGACACCGTGCACACGCAGGCCGCCTGGACGCTGCAAGCGCATGGTGCCGGCAAGCCGCTGGTGGCGCAGGCGCTGGCGTGCCTGCAGCGGCAGGCCGACCTGATCGGTCTGTGATTCAGCAGCCGCGCCACCGCGGCGCGCGCTTGGCGACGAAGGCCTGCACCCCTTCGCGGAAGTCGTCGCTGCCGTAGCAGCGGCGGATCAGATCCTCGGCCTCGGGCAGTTCCCGGCGCAGCAGGCGCAGCAGCGTCTGCTTGCCGACCTGCTGCGTGACGGGCGCCATGCCCGCGAGACGCGCGCACAGCTGCTGCGCGGCGGCTTCGATCTCTTCGGCGGGCACCACGTCCAGCAAATAGCCGCAGGCCCTGGCTTCGTCCGCGGCGATCAGGTCGGCCAGCATCAGCAGCCGCTGAACGCGCGGGCGGCCAAACGCCGCCACCAGCCGCGCCACATTGGCGATCGACAGGCAGTTGCCCAGCGTGCGCGCGATCGGCACGCCGAATTTCGCGGCCGGCGGGGCGATGCGGAAGTCACAGGCCGTGGCAATGGCCAGCCCGCCGCCCACGCACCAGCCCTGCACCACGGCCACCGCCGGCATGGGCAAGGACTCCAGCAGCGCAATGGCCGCGTCGATACGGCGCTCATAGTCCACGCCATCATCGCCCGTGGTGAACGTCTGGAACTGCGCGATGTCGGTGCCCGCCACAAAGGCTTCGCCGCCCGCCCCCTGAAAGCGCACCACGCGCACCGACGCATCGGCGCGCAGCTGTTCGCAGATGGCCTGCAGCTGCTCGTACATCGCCCAGGTCATGGCGTTGCGCGCCTCGGGGCGGTTGAAGGTGACGGATGCAATGCCGCCTTCCACGCCCAGGTCAACAGTCCCGTCGCTCATTTGCCAAACGCGCCCTGCGCGCGCAGTTCATGGCGCTGCGCTTCGTCGATGCCCAGCTCGGCCAGCACCTCGTCGGTGTGCTCGCCCAGCAGCGGCGGATGGCGGCGCACCTGCTGCGGCGTGCCCGACAGCTTCACGGCAAAGCCGATGTTGGGCACCTTGCCTTCAACCGGGTGGTCGATTTCCATGCGCATGCCGCGCACCTTGGCATGTTCGCTGCCAAAGGCTTCGGGGTAGCTCAGGATGGGGCCGGCCGGCAGGCCGTTGGCCAGCAGCGTTTCCACCCAGTAGTCCTTGGGTTTCGTGATGAAGGTCTTTTCCAGCTCGTCCTGCAGGGCCTGGCGGTTGGCCAGGCGCAGCGCGATGGTGGAAAACCGCGGGTCTTCCAGCAACTCGGTGCGCTGTATCAGCGTGCACAGCTGCACCCACAGCTTCTGGTTGTTGGCACCCATCACAAAATGGCCGTCGCTGCAGGCCATGGCCTGGTAGGGCGCGGTCATCTTGTTGGCCGTGCCCAGCGGCTCGGGCGGCTTGCCCGTGCCCCAGTAGTCACAGATGTCCCAGACCGAGAACGCCATGGCCGAGTCGAACAGCGCGGCGTCCACATACTGGCCCTGGCCCGTGTTCTTCGCGCCGATGTACGCGGACAGCGTGGCATAGATGGCAAACAGCGCGCAGCCGATGTCAGCCACCGGCACGCCGGCCTTCACCGGCGGGCTGTCGGGGTAACCGGTCACGCTCATCACGCCGCTCATGGCCTGCGCCATCAGGTCAAAGCCGGGGCGGTCGGCCCAGGGGCCACTCTGGCCGAAACCCGAGATGCTGGTGTACACCAGCCGCGGGTTGACGGCCTTCAGGTCCTCATAGCCCAGGCCCATGCGGCGCAGCGCGCCGGGGCGGTAGTTTTCCACCAGGATGTCGGCATCCCTGGCCATGCGCAGCAGCACCTGCTTGCCGGCCTCGGTCTTGAGGTCCAGCGTGACGCTGCGCTTGTTGCGGTTCATGTTCAGGAAGCCCAACGAATCGGGCCCCTTCATCTTGAACCCCATGGAGCCACGCGTCTGGTCGCCCGTGCCAGGCGGCTCGATCTTGATCACGTCCGCGCCCAGGTCGCCCAGCAGCATGCAGGCATACGGCCCCGCCATCACCTGCGAGATGTCGAGAACGCGTACGCCCGAAAGAGGTAGTTGCGTCATGCGGGGGTCAGATCTCTGCTTTCACGTTGCCATCCTTGATGACCTTGGCCCACTTCACCAATTCCACCTTCATGAATTCGGCGAACTTCTCGGTCGAGCCGCCGCCGTCCTCGGCGCCCGAGGCGGCCAGCCGTTCCATCACGTCGGGCATCTGCAGCGCCTTGTTCACGTCTTCGTTCATGCGCTTGGCCATGGCCACCGGCATCCTGCCGGGGCCCACCAGGCCGTACCAGGTGGTGGCCTCAAAGCCGGGGAAGCCGGACTCGGCCATGGTCGGCACATTGGGGTAGGCCTTGGCCTTGGCCTGGCGCGTTTGCGCAATGGCGATGGCCTTGCCGCCCTTCACATGCGGCGTGGCCGCCGTCATGGTGTCAAAGCTGTACTGCACCGTGCCGCCGATCAGGTCGGTGAGCATGGGGCCCGAGCCCTTGTACGGCACGTGGATGGCCTTGACGCCGGCCTGCAGCATGAACATCTCCAGCGCCAAGTGCTGGGCCGAGCCGTTGCCCGCCGAGCCGAAGCTGATCTTGCCGGGGTTGGCCTTGCACAGGTCCACCAGCTCCTTGACGGTCTTGGCCGGCTGGCTCTGGTTGCAGATCAGCAGGTTGGGCGTGACGCCCACCATGCTGATGGGCTGGAAGTCCTTTTCCGCGTCGTAGCCCAGCTTCTGCAGGCCCGGCACGATGGCATGGCTGTTGATGTGCGCCATGTGCAGCACCGAACCGTCACCAGGCTGCTTGGCCACGAAATCCGCCGCGATGGTGCCCGAGGCACCAGCCTTGTTCTCCACAATCACCTGCGTCTTCCACATGTCGGCCAGCTTCTGGCCGATCACACGCGCCAGGATGTCGGTGCCACCGCCGGGCGCAAAGCCCACGATGATGCGCACCGGCCCGGCGGGCAGGTTCTGCGCGCGCACCAGCGGTGCGGCAAGGGTAGCGGCGGCCGCGACTGCGCCGGCGGTGAAGGTTCTGCGTTGCATCATGATTTGTCTCCGGTGGTGGTTGTGGGTCAATCAATCAATCGCTCAGCAGCTTTTGGTTCAGGCTGCTTTCAACAGGCTGTGCTGCGCCGGGTGGCCGGCAAAGTAATCCATCGCCGCCTGCACGCCCGAGCCCGCGAGCTTCACGCCGCTGAGCTTCAGGCCCATCTCGCAGCCGGCCAATGCGGCCATCAGCGTGAGGTCGTTGCAGTCGCCCAGGTGGCCGATGCGGAACATGCGGCCCTTGACCTTGCCCAGGCCCGTGCCCAGCGAGCAGTCAAAGCGGTCGTAGATCAGCTTGCGCACGGCATCGGCATCCACCCCCTCGGGCATGATCACGCCGGTGAGCACCGGCGAATACACGGCCGGGTCGGCACACTGGATTTCCAGCCCCCAGGCCCGCACGGCAGCGCGCACGCCTTCGCCCCAGCGGATGTGGCGGGCAAACGTGGCGTCCAGCCCGCCGGGCTGGTTCAGCAGCATGTCGCAGGCCTCGCTCAGGCCATACAGCAGGTTGGTGCTGGGCGTGTAGGGCCAGTAGCCGCCCTTGTTCATCTCGATGATTTCGTCCCAGGCCCAGAAGGCCTTGGGCAACTTCGCCGTCTTGCTGGCCTCGATGGCCTTGGGCGACAGCGCGTTGAAGCTGATGCCCGGCGGCAGCATCAGGCCCTTTTGCGAGCCGCTGACCGTCACGTCCACGCCCCAGGCATCATGTTTGTATTCAGCACTGGCCAGGCCCGAGATGCTGTCCACCATGAGCAGCGCCGGGTGTTTGGCAGCGTCGATGGCGCGGCGCACGGCGGCGATGTTGCTGGTGGCGCCGGTGGAGGTTTCGTTGTGCACCACGCACACGGCCTTGATCGCGTGCTGGGTGTCGGCCTTCAGCCGCGCCTCGATCAAGTCCGCCTGCACGCCACGGCGCCATGACAGCGGCACGCCATGCTCGGTACCCGGCTGCGAAAGGAATTCGGTCTGGATGCCCAGGCGCGTGGCCATCTTGTTCCACAACGAAGCGAAGTGCCCGGTCTCGTACATCACGACCTGGTCGCCAGGGCTCAGCACATTGCTCAGCGCCGCCTCCCACGCGCCGGTGCCGGATGCCGGGTAGATGATGACCGGGTGTTTGGTCTGGAAGATTTTCTGGATGTCGGCCAGCACCTTCAGGCCCAAGGCGCCGAATTCGGGGCCGCGGTGGTCAATCGTGGGCAGGCTCATGGCCCGCAGGATGCGGTCGGGTACCGGCGACGGGCCGGGGATCTGCAGGAAGTGGCGGCCGGTGGGATGGTAGTCGAGGGTCAGCATTGCGGTTTCTCCGTTTTCCGCATTTTTTGCATACAAAATTCATTTGTCAAGCTTTCCGTAAGCGCGGGGTTCGCGGCGGGCGGTGTGCGGCGGGGCTCATACTGCGGCGGTTTTCGCTTCGCGAAAACTCCGCTGTGATGCTCGGGGGTCGGTCGCGCCGCGGAACTCGCTACGCGCTGCGCGCTGCGCTCAAACAGCCGCGGCGAGCATGTCACGTCGCGCGCTAAAGCGCGCCGACACTCCCCCCTGCGCTTCTCGCCACCGCAGAAATCGCCCCGCCGCACACCGCCCGCCGCGAACCCCGGACCCGGGTACACCACCGTTGGCGCGCCAGGCGTGGCTTTGCCGCGAGGTCTTGGCCAGAAACTTTGACGACCAGAGATTTTGCATACAAAATAACACCATGACAGCCGAAATCATCTCGATCCCCAGAACCGCACTGCACGACCAAGTGGCGAACCGCCTGCGCCAGATGCTGGTGGAAGGCCGCATCGCCCCCGGCGCCAAGCTGAACGAACGGGAACTGAGCGAAGTCCTCAATGTCTCGCGCACCCCCCTGCGTGAAGCCATCAAGATGCTGGCCGCCGAAGGCCTGGTGGAGCTGCTGCCCAACCGCGGCGCGATTGCCGTGGAGCTGACCGAGGCCGACGTGCGCAACACCTTCGAGGTGATGGCCGGGCTGGAAGCGCAATCGGGCGAGCTGGCGGCGCAGCGAATCACCGACGCGGAGCTGGACGAAATCCGCGCCATGCACTTTGAAATGATGGCCGCCTGGACCCGGCGCGACCTGTCCAACTACTACCGGCTCAATGCGCTGATCCACGGCGCCATCAACGCCGCCGCCAAGAACCCGGTGCTCACCGCCACCTACCGCCAGGTCAACGCGCGGCTGCAGGCGCTGCGCTTTCGCTCCAACCAGGACGAAGACAAATGGAAGCGCGCCGTGGGCGAGCACGAGAAAATGGTCGCGGCGCTGGCCGCGCGCGACCCGGCCGCCATGCGCAACGTGCTGGTGGACCACCTGAACCACAAGCGCGACGTGGTGATCGAGCAGCTGCGCGCCGCAGCCCAGCAACAAGCCAAGGCCTGAACAGGATCCCATGAACGCACCCCTTCCCCTGACCGTCACCGCCGGCATGGACGCCGGCAAGGCCTACGACGCCGTTGCCGCCGTCAGCAACGAAACCGCCGGCCGCCTGGCCGCGCGGCTTGCAAAAGAAACCCAGGGCGAGGTGTTGTTCTCGCCCGCCGACCGCGGCCGCTACGCGACGGATGCGTCCATTTACCAGGTCCTGCCCGTGGGCGTTTTCGTGCCGCGCAGCGCGGCGGATGTGAAGACAGCGCTGGACATCTGCCGTGACCTCAACGTGCCCATAGCTCCGCGCGGCGGCGGCACCAGCCAGTGCGGCCAGACCGTGGGCGCGGGCCTGGTCATCGACCACAGCAAGCATGTGCGCAGCATCGTGAGCTTTGACGCTGAGAAGCGCACCGCCACGGTGGAGCCCGGCATGGTGCTGGACCACCTGAACCTGGCGCTGAAAAAACTCAACCTGTGGTACCCGGTGGACGTATCAACCAGCGCGCAGGCCACGCTGGGCGGCATGGCGGGCAACAATTCGTGCGGCAGCCGCAGCATTGCCTGGGGCAACATGGTGCACAACGTGCTGGGGGCAGACGCCTGGACATCCGACGGCGAGCTGCACCACTTCACGCGGTACGAAGACTGCACCGGCCGCGCGCGCGACCTGGGCCGCTGGGTGCGCGACCTGGCCATGAACCTGCGCCCCGAGATCGACCGCCACTGGCCCAAGGTGTTGCGCCGCGTGGCCGGCTACAACCTGGACATCTTCCACAACCAGAACGAAAAGCCCTACACCGCCGATGGCTCGGTCAACCTGGCCCACCTGCTGGTGGGCAGCGAAGGCACGCTGGCGCTGACGAAGACGCTCACGCTGCAGCTGGCCGAACTGCCGCGCGCCAAGGTGCTGGGCGTGGTGAACTTCCCCACCTTTTACAAGGCCATGGACACGGCCCAGCACATTGCGCGCCTGGGTGACGGCACGCTCACCGCCATCGAGCTGGTGGACCGCACGATGATCGACCTGTCGCTGCGCAACCCGGCGTTCGCGCCCATCGTGCGCACCGCCGTCATTGGCGACCCCGACGCGATCCTGCTCGTCGAATTTGCCGGGCCGGACAAAGCGGCCCTGCTGCCCCAGCTGGACAGGCTGGTGCAGCTGATGGGCGACCTGGGCCTGCCGGGCAGCGTGGTGCGCATGACCGATGACGTGCCCCAGAAGAACCTGTGGGACGTGCGCAAGGCGGGCCTGAACATCATGATGAGCCTGAAGGGCGACGGCAAGCCGGTGAGCTTCATTGAAGACTGCGCCGTGCCGCTGGGACACCTGGCCGAGTACACCGACGCGCTGACGCAGGTGTTCCGCAAATACGGGAGCAAGGGCACCTGGTATGCCCACGCCTCGGTGGGCACGCTGCACGTGCGGCCCATCCTGGACATGCGCCGCGACGGGCCCGACGGCGGTGCGCGCAAGATGCGCGCCATTGCCGAGGAAGCCGCCGCGCTGGTGCGCAAGTACAAGGGCGCCTACAGCGGCGAACACGGCGACGGCCTGTGCCGCGGCGAATGGATTGAATGGCAGTTCGGCCCGAAGATCAACGAGGCCTTCGCGCAGATCAAGGACTTTTTCGACCCCGCCAACCTGTTGAGCCCGCAGCGCATCGTCAACCCGCCGAAGATGGACGACACGCGGCTCATGCGCTTCCCCCCCGCCTACCGCGTGATCCCGCTCACGCCCGCACTGGACTGGAGCGCCTGGAACGTGCAGAACGACCCGGTGACCGAGCGCACCACCGCCCCCGGCACAGGCGGCGACCCGGCCCAGGGCTTTGCCAAGGCCGTGGAGATGTGCAACAACAACGGCCACTGCAGGAAATTTGACGCCGGCACCATGTGCCCGAGCTATCGCGTCACGCGCGATGAAAAGCACCTGACGCGTGGGCGGGCCAACACGCTGCGCCTGGCGCTGTCGGGTCAACTCCCCTCTCCCCCTGGGAGAGGGGCGGGGGGTGAGGGCATCACCAGCGAAGCGGTCAGGGAAGCCATGGACCTGTGCGTGGGCTGCAAGGGCTGCAAGCGCGACTGCCCCACCGGCGTGGACATGGCGAAGATGAAGGTGGAATTCCTGCACCACTACAAGGCCCGGCACGGCCACACGCTCAAGGACAAGCTGGTGGCCCACCTGCCGCGCTACGCGGCCTGGGCCAGCCGGTTCGCGCCGCTTTTGAACCTGCGCAACCGCAGCCCGCTGCTGGCCCGCCTGGGTGAAAGGCTGCTGGGCCTGTCGGCCCGGCGCAGCCTGCCGCAATGGCAGGGCAGGCATTTCTTCAACACCGCCCATGCCGGGGCCACGCGCGACGAGGTGCTGGCCGCCGACAAGCCGGTGGTGCTGTTCGTGGACACCTTCAACGGCTACTTTGAATCGGCCAACGCACGCGACGCCTTGCAGGTGCTGCAGGCGGCCGGCTACACCGTGCACATTGCGGCCAAAGCCGACGGCCACCTGTGCTGCGGGCGCACCTACCTGGCCACCGGCATGGTGGAGCAGGCGCGCGCCAAGGCCCGTGAGCTGGTGGACGCGCTGCTGCCCTTTGCGCAAAGGGGCATTGCCATCGTGGGCCTGGAGCCGTCATGCCTGCTCACGCTGCGCGACGAGCTGCAGGCCATGGGCCTGGGCGCCGATGCGCGAACCATTGCCGACCATGCGCTGCTGCTGGAGGAATTCCTGGCGCACCAGGCCCAGGGGGGCAAGCTGGACGCGCTGAAGGCGCGCCTGAAGCCCGTGGCCCAGCCCATCCTGCTGCACGGCCACTGCCACCAGAAAGCCTTTGGCGCGGTCAGCCCCATCCTGGACGTGATCCGGTTGATCCCTGGCGCGCAGCCCGAGCTGATCGAGAGCAGCTGCTGCGGCATGGCGGGCAGCTTCGGCTACGAGGCATCACACCATGACGTGTCCATGCAGATGGCCGAGCTGAGCCTGCTGCCTGCGGTGCGCAAGCAGCCCGATGCCATCGTGGTGGCCGACGGCACCAGCTGCCGCCACCAGATCCACGACGGCGCGCAGCGCGAGGCCATCCACGTGGCGGCGCTGCTGGCCCGCCAGCTGGCCTGAATCAGCCCAGCTGCCTTGCCAGCGCCGCGTACAGCGGTATGCCTACCAGCACATTGAACGGGAACGTCACGCCCAGCGATGCCGCCACCGACAGCGCCGCGTTGGCCTGCGGCACGGCAATGCGCATGGCCGTGGGCGCCGCGATATAGCTGGCGCTGGCCGCCAGCGTGGCCAGGATGGCAATGCCTCCGGTGCTCAGGCCCAGCCAGACCCCGACCAGTGCGCCGGGCACGGCCAGCGCCAGAGGTGCCAGCACCCCGAAGGCCAGCAGCCGCAGGCCAAACTGGCGCACCTGGCCGATGCGCTCGCCCGCCACCAGGCCCAGTTCCAGCATGAACAGCGCCAGCACGCCCTTGAACGGGTCCACGAACACCGGGTTCAGCGGCGCCGTGCCGGCAGCGCCCATGAATGCACCGATCAAGAGCCCGCCCGTCAGCAGCATGACCGAGGGGCCGGCCAGCACATCCTGCGCCAGCCGCTTCCAGTTGGTGGGGCCCGAGCCCTGGCGGCGGGCCAGGAAGATCGCGGTCAGCAGCGCGGGGGCCTCCATCACCGCCACCCACAGCGCCGCATGGCTTTCGTAGGGAATGCCTGCCTGCTTGAGCCAGCTGGTCGCCACGGCGAAGGTCACCACGCTGACCGAGCCATAGTGCGCCGCCAGGCTGGCGCTGTCCACCCCTGAAAAGCCCAGGCGCCGCAGCACAGGCACCAGCACGAACGGAATGGCCAGGCCCAGCGCCACGCAGGCGGCGATCTGCGGCGCCAGCGCCGCCGCGTCCTGGCGGCTGATCTCGACCCCGCCCTTCAGGCCGATGGCCAGCAGCAGGTAGATCGACAGCGTTTCGTAAAGCGCCTGGGGGACTTTCAGCTCACTGCCGGCCAGCCGGGCCACCAGGCCCAGGGCAAAGAACAGGACAACAACATCGGGCACCATGGTCCATGCTCCTTACCCCGCGTGCCTGATGGCAAGCCGCACGCCCCGCAACGCAGGCATCAGAAATTCAGTCATCCGGCGAATCTAACCTTTTCACTGTTCTGGATAAATCAGGATTCATGGTTGAATCATCTGAATTATTCGAAGTGTCAAGCCATGAACTACAAGCACCTGCACTATTTCTGGACCGTGCTGCGCACCGGCAGCATCGCCCGCGCCAGCGAACAGCTGCACCTGACGCCGCAAACCCTGAGCAGCCAGATCAAGCAGCTGGAGCAGCGCCTGGGCCGCCCCTTGCTGCGCAAGGCAGGCCGGGGGCTGGAGCCCACGGACGCGGGCCGCATGGTGCAGCGCTATGCGGACGAAATCTTTGCCGCGGGCGCCGCGCTGCAGGACGCGCTGGGCAGCGGCCGCGACGAGCGCTGGCAGGCGGCGTTCCGGGTGGGTGTGGCTGATTCGGTGCCCAAGACGGTGGCCACCCATGTGCTGGAGCCGTGCCTGCCCCACCTGGGCAGCGGCAAGCTGATGTGCCACGAAGGCAAGCTGACCACCCTGCTGGCGTCGCTGGCTGTGCACCAGCTGGACATGGTGGTGTCTGACGTGCCGCTGCCCGCCAGCGTGAGCGTCAAGGCCTATAGCCACCTGCTGGGCCGCACCGGGACCAGCTTCTTCGCCGCCCCCGGCCTGCTGGCGCGCCATGGCTGGACGCCGCGCCGCGCCAGGACCCGCCTGGCGCAATGCCTTGGCGAGCTGCCCGTGCTGCTGCCCGGCGGTGACACCGCCCTGCGCCCGCGCCTGGACGGCTGGTTTCGCGCCCAGGGCATCACGCCGCGCGTGGTGGCCGAATTCGACGATGGCGCACTGACCAAGGCGTTTGGCCGCCAGGGCATGGGCCTGTTCACTGGCCCGGCAGTGCTGGCCGGCGAGATTGCCGGGCAGTACGGCGTGGTGTGCCTGGCCACGGTGGACGAACTGGCCGAGGAGTTTTACGCCCTGTCGGCCGAGCGGCGCATCACCCACCCGGCCGTCGCGGCCATCCGCAATGCGGCGCGCCATGCACTGTTTGCCTGAGCCGCGTACAGTTGGCGGGCACCCCGCCCCACCCCCCCCCCACCCACACCATGACCCCCCTGACCATCCGCTCCGCCCTGCCCGCCGACGAAGCCGCCTGGAAAGCGCTGTGGCAGGGCTATTGCGACTTTTACAAGGCCAGCGTGAGCGATGCCGTCACGCGCCGCACCTGGGCCCGCATCCTGGACCCGGACGCGGCCGTGATGTGCATCGTGGCCGAGCACGGCGGGCAGGTGGTGGGCTTTGCCAACTGCGTGGTCCATGAAAACACCTGGGAACTGCAGGCCGTGTGCTACCTGGAAGACCTGTACGTCGCCCCCGCGGCGCGCGGCCAGGGCGCGGGCCGCGCGCTGATCGAATGGCTGCGCAATGCCATGCGCGCCGAAGGCTGGGCCCGGCTGTACTGGATGACCCACAAGGACAACGTGATGGCGCGCGACCTGTACGACCAGTTCACGCAGGCGGATGACTTCGTACGCTACGTGGTGCGCCCGGGCGGTTGACACAGGTCAACCGTGGCGCCACCCGATGCGCCAGACTGGGCACCTTTTACGTTCATCGACCGGGACAGAAAGCAACGCATGAAACTCCAGTTCCTGGGCGCCACCGACACCGTTACAGGCTCGCGCTACCTGCTGCGCGTCAACGACCGCCACCTGCTGGTGGACTGCGGCCTGTTCCAGGGCTACAAGCAGCTGCGCCTGCGCAACTGGCAAAAGCCGCCCGTGCGGGCGGCCGACATTGACGCGGTGATCCTGACCCATGCGCACATCGACCACAGCGGCTATCTGCCGCTGCTGGTGCGCCAGGGCTTTCGGGGCAAGATCTACTGCACGGCCGCCACCGCCGACCTGTGCCGCATCCTGCTGCCCGATTCAGGCCACCTGCAGGAAGAAGAAGCCGCCTACGCCAACCGCCACAGCTTCAGCCGCCACACCCCGGCGCAGCCGCTCTACACCAAGGAAGACGCCCTGCGCAGCCTCAAGCTGCTCAAGCCCGTGGCGCTGGACCGCGGCTGGTCGCCGGTGCCGGGTGTGCAGGCGCGGCTGTCACGCTCCGGCCACATGGCCGGGTCCTCGTTCGTGCGGCTGGACGACGGCTCGCGCAGCCTGCTGTTCTCGGGCGACCTGGGGCGGCCCAACGACCCGGTGCTCAAGGCGCCGGTGCGCATGGACGGCGCCGATTACCTGGTCGTGGAATCCACCTACGGCGACCGCGACCACCCGGACCAGCAGGGCCTGCAGGCGCTGGCGGCGGTCATCAACCGCACGGCCGCGCGCGGCGGCGCGGTGGTGATACCGGCCTTCGCGGTGGGGCGCGCCCAGAGCCTTTTGCACGCCATCAGCCAGCTCAAGGCCAGCGGCGCCATCCACCACCTGCCGGTGTACCTGGACAGCCCCATGGCCGCGTCGGCCCTGCATGTGTATGAAAAGCACCCGGACGAGCTGCGCCTGAGCCCCGCCGAATGCGCGGCCATGGCCAGTGCCGCCCAGATCGTGGACACGCCGCAGGCTTCACAGGCGCTGAGCGCGCGGCGCGGGCCCATGGTCATCATCGCGGCCAGCGGCATGGCCACTGGCGGGCGCGTGGTGCACCACATCAAGGCCTTTGCGCCACACAAGCGCAACACCCTGCTGTTTGCCGGCTACCAGGCCGGCGGCACGCGCGGCGCCAGCATCACCGGCGGCGCGCACAGCGTGCGCATCCATGGCCAGGAGGTGCCCATCCGCGCCGAGGTGGCGCGCCTGGACAGCCTGTCAGCCCACGCCGACGCAGGCGAAATCATGCAGTGGCTGCGCGGCTTCACGGCCGCGCCGCGCACCACCTTCATCACCCATGGTGAGCCCGCCGCCGCCGACGCCCTGCGCCAGCGCATTGGCCGCGAACTGGGCTGGGCCTGTCACATGCCGTTTTATCTGGAGCGGGTCACGTTGAAGTAGCAGCAGGGCTGCGGCGGCAGGAATGGCCGCTACCGGCAGATCTCTCCCACCCGCCCCATCAGGTCCATCCACAGCGCCCAGCCCGCCGCACCGGCCAGCACCAGCCCGGCCAGGCGCGTGCCCCAGTCCTGGCGCCAGTGGTTGGCGCGTGCGTGCACCTTGAGCAGCAGCCAGGGCGCGGCCACGATGGAGATGGCGCTGCCCGCGGCGAAGAGCGCCATGGTCAGCGCGCCCTGCGCCGCACCGCCGCTCAGGGCGGCCACCAGCAGCGCCGAATACAGCAGGCCACAGGGCATCAGCGCCCACAGCGCGCCGGTGGCCAGCAGGCCGCCGGGTGCGTGTGCCAGCGGCTGCACCCGCGCCCACAGCGCGCGGCCCGCGTTGTCCACCCAGACGGGCTGGCGCGCCAGCACCAGCAGCATCAGGCCCCAGGCCAGCAGGCCCGCATGAAGCATCGTCCACACCGGACGCAGCGCGACGGCCTGGGTGGTCATCCAGGCCAGGCTCTGCATGGCGGTAGCTGCCAGTGCGCCGGCGGCGCTGTAGCCCAGCAAGCGCCCGGCCTGCAGCGACAGGGTGGCGCTGGCGGCTGAACGCGCCGCCACGGCCCGCCCGGCAACCGACCCCACGGGCTGCAGCACCGCGGGCCCCGAGGACAGCCGCACCACGCCCGCGCAGGCCGCGCCGCACATGGCCGCGCAGTGCACGCCACCGGCCAGCCCCATGACCAGCCCGGTGAGTGCAAGCGTGGCGGACACGGCGCGTCGTTCAGATGATGCGCGAGAACTTCGCGCGGTTGCGGTCGGCCTGCAGGTAGCGGTCAAACACCATGGCCACCGCCCGCACGAAGAACCAGCCCTGGGCCGTGACCTGCACGCCGGTGTCGTCCAGCGTCACCAGGCCCTGCTCGGCCAGGGTCTGCAGTTGTTCCAGCTCGGCGGCAAAGTAGGTCTTGAAGTCGATCAGCCAGGCCAGCTCGATGGGCTCGAACAGCACCTGGCCCTGGCACATCAGCGCCATGATCACGGCGCGGCGCGCCAGGTCGTCGCGGCTGAGCGCCAGGCCGCGCACCACGGGCAGGCGCCCCTGGTCCAGGTGGTCGCAATACTCTTCCATGGTCTTGGCGTTCTGGCTGTAGGTGGCGCCGATGCGGCCAATGGCCGACACGCCCAGGCCGATCAGGTCGCAGTCCGGCTGCGTGCTGTACCCCTGGAAGTTGCGGTGCAGCCGGCCCTGGCGCTTGGCCACGGCCAGCGCGTCGGTGGGCAGTGCAAAGTGGTCCATGCCCACGTACACATAGCCCGCGGCCAGGAAGGCCGCCAGCGACTGCGACAGCATGGCCACCTTGGCCGCGCCGCCGGGCAGTTCCGCCGGCACGATGCGCCGCTGCGGCTTGAAGCGTTCGGGCAGGTGGGCATAGGCATACAGCGCAATGCGGTCGGGCCGCAGCTGCTGCACCTGGGCCAGCGTGCGCGCGAAGGATTCCGGCGTCTGGCGCGGCAGGCCGTAGATCAGGTCCACGTTGATGGAATCAAAGCCAATCGCGCGCGCTTCCTCGACCAGGCTGAACACCTGGCTGGCGGGCTGGATGCGGTGCACCGCCTTTTGCACGTCGGGGTCGAAGTCCTGCACGCCAAAGCTCAGGCGGTTGAAACCCAGCTCGGCCAGCAGCGCCAGCCGCTGGGCATTGACGGTGCGCGGGTCCACCTCGATGGAATATTCGCCGCCCGGCGCCATCGCAAAGCTGCGCCGCAGCATGGCCATCAGTTCACGCAGTTCGTCATCGGACAGGAAGGTGGGCGTGCCCCCACCCAGGTGCAGCTGCGTGACAGGCTGGCCCAGCCCCAGCTCGGCCACGTGCAGGTCAATCTCGCGGCTGAGGTACCGCAGGTAGCCGGATGATTTGCTTTTGTGCTTGGTGATGATCTTGTTGCAGGCGCAGTAATAGCACAGCGATTCGCAGAACGGGATGTGCACGTACAGCGACAGCGGCAACGCCAGCGCGGCCGGGCCGGCACGCCGCTGCGCCAGCGCCTGGGCGTAGTCGGACGCGCCAAACGCTTCCACAAACCGGTCGGCGGTGGGGTATGACGTGTACCTGGGGCCGGACACATCAAAACGGCGCAGCAGTTCGGGCGAGACAGTTTCCATGGCCCTGACTGTGCCGCGCGCGATGACCGGCACCTTTGACGTGGATCAAATCCGCCAGACAGGGGGGCGGGACAATTTGATGCAGATCAGAGGCGCCGTGCGCCCTTAGGAAAACCCTGTGTCGAATGCCCCATTGACTGTGCCACGTGCCCCATTGAAGCTGGTACCCTCCCCCGCTGCCGGGCCTGCGGACCTGCACACCATCAAGGTGGCCTGCTCCAGCTGCAACCTGCGCGAGCTGTGCATGCCGATGGGCCTGAGCCCGGACGAACTGGCGCGCCTGGACGAGGTGGTGGCCACGCGGCGCAAGGTCAAGCGCGGCGGCGCGCTGTTTCGCCATGGCGAGGCCTTTCATTCGCTGTTTGCCATCCGCACCGGCTTTTTCAAGACCTGCGTCACGTCGGAGGACGGGCGCGACCAGGTCACGGGCTTCCAGATGGCCGGTGAGATCATCGGGCTGGACGGTATCGTCAACGACCACCACACCTGCGATGCCGTGGCCCTGGAAGACGCCGAGGTCTGCGTCATGCCGTTTGACCGCGTGGGCGAGCTGTCGCGCGAGATCGGCGCGCTGCAGCACCACGTGCACCGCATCATGAGCCGCGAAATCGTGCGCGAGCACGGCGTGATGCTGCTGCTGGGCGGCATGCGGGCCGAGGAACGCGTGGCCGCCTTCCTGCTGAACCTGGTGCAGCGCCTGCACGCGCGCGGCTTTTCGCGCAGCGAGCTGGTGCTGCGCATGACGCGCGAGGAGATCGGCAGCTACCTGGGCCTGAAGCTGGAGACGGTCAGCCGCACCTTCAGCAAGCTGGCCGAGGACGGCGTGATCGAGGTGCGCAGCCGCCACCTGCGCATCCTGGACGCACAGGCGCTGCACACGCTGGTGACGCCGCCGCCCTGCGCGCAATAAGCGTCCCGCGCACGCCAGGTTGTTGCGGCAGATCAAGTCCGCGCGCGCCCGGCATGCCCAGAATGGACCCAAGTCCAACTCCGCACGCGAGTCACCATGAACACCCTCGATGCCAGCATGCGCCAGCACTTCCACCAACAACTGGCCCGGCGCGAAGCCGAGCTGAGGCTGCTGCTGCGCAACAGCGGCGACCTGGGCAGTGAAGCACCCGACACCGCGCCGCGCGACGTGGTCGACTTCAAGGAGCTGGCCACCGAGCAGACCCAGGCCACCGTGGACGACGCCAAGACCAACCACGCCGTACACGAGCTGGACCAGCTGGCCGCCGCGCGCCGCCGGCTGGACGACCACAGCTACGGCCTGTGCCTGGACTGTGGTGACGCCATTGACCTGCGCCGCCTGGAGGCGCTGCCCGCCACGCCGTACTGCACGTCGTGCCAGGCCGTGCACGAGCACGAACGCCCGCAGGCCACGCGCCGCTGAAGCCCCCCCCGACCTGCCCGCCGGCCTGCGCCCATGCAGCCCAGAAACATCCTGCTCATCCAGGGTCACCCGGATGCTGGCGCCCCCCACCTGTGCCACGCGCTGGCCGACGCCTACGCCCAAGGCGCCACCGGCGCCGGCCACACGGTGCGCCGGCTGACGGTGGCCAACCTCCAGTTCCCGTTGCTGGCCAGCCAGGCCGACTGGGAAAACGGCGAGCTGCCGCCCGCGCTGCAGCCCGCGCAGGACGACATCCGCTGGGCCAGCCACATCGTGCTGTTCTTCCCCCTGTGGCTGGGCGACATGCCGGCCCTGCTGAAAGGCTTTCTGGAACAGGTGCTGCGCCCCGGCTTTGCCTTCGTGCGCAAGCAAGGCAGCGCCGTGTTCACCGAAAAAGGCCTCACGGGGCGCTCGGCCCGGGTGGTGGTCACCATGGGCATGCCGGCCCTGGTGTACCGCTGGTACTTCCGCGCCCACAGCGTGCGCGCGCTGGAGCGCAACGTGCTGGGCTTTGTGGGCATTGCACCGGTGAGCGAAACACTGGTGGGCAGCGCGGCAGGCCTGCGCGCGCAGGACAGCGGCAAATGGCTGTCGCGCATGCGCGGGCTCGGCGAGCGCGCGGCGTAAAGCCCCTGCAAGGGCCGTCATTGCGGGCTTGATCCGCAATCCGTGCGGCGTCAGAGCCTTGCGCCACTCGCTGAAAAGAGAAGCCCCGTGCGCCTGCGAAAACTTGGATGCGCCACCTGCGCCTTGGCGAAGGCAATCATGACCTGAGCCCGCTCCGTAGATGACCTTCCCCTTTTCAGCCTGCGCTCCACTTCGCGCAGTTCCTTGACGCGGCCTGAATCCAGATAGTCAGCGACAAGCGCCTGAAATGCTGTTTCGATGGGGGTCATGATGGCTCCTATGTTGAGAAGCCAATCATCAGATTTTGGACCATCGGGGGCAACGTCTTTTTGTTCTGTAAGCGAACAGCAACTGCTGGCTGCAGTGACTGCTGATTGAAGTTACTGCGCAGGTGTTTTTTGTCATCAAAAAGATGCCCTCATCCTCCACGGAAGTGCTGTGTTGGACTTATTGACAACAATAACCCCATGTTGTCAAAATATCCAACATGAAGGCTGTCCCTTTGATTCGCCGCCGCGTCGTCATTGCTGCCAATGCATTCGCAGAGATCGCCGTATGGAAAGTCCCCGAACCTGTCCCCCCTTCCGGGCATGCGTTCAAGTACCGGCTTGCTTATGTTGTTGGTGGGGAGTGCGTGCTGAGATACGACAACGAACGAGGCAAAGGTGATCACCGGCATATTGGCGGGCGGGAGTTTGACTATGCTTTCTCAACGCCGCAACAGTTGATGCTCGACTTCAACGCTGACATTACGAGGTGGAATCATGAACACAGTCATTCTTGAGGTCCGTTCTCTGGCGGACACGCTTGCCGACGCCACCCGCGCCATGCAAACCGGCCGCGCCGAGCGCGAGGCCCGCATTGGCTTTGCCACACCTGAGCTGCTGTGGCAAGTACTGACGGCCAAACGCTGGGAACTGCTCAAGGCCATGTGTGGGGCCGGCGCCATGTCTATCCGCGAGGCGGCCCGGCGCGTGGGGCGTGATGTGAAGGCGGTGCACGGCGACGTGGTCGCCCTGCTGGACGCAGGCATTCTCAGCCGCGCGGCTGAAGGTGGCGTGGTGTTTCCGTTTGAGGCTGTGAAGGTTGAATTCATGTTGGAGGCGGCGTAGCTGTACGCAATCGCCGCATGCTCCCTGCTCTTCGTCGCTGCGCTACAGCTTCAGGCGCAGTGACAGCGTGTCGGCCGACGGCACCGTGGCCACCTCCAGGCCGCAGCGGCGTGCCAGCGCGGCCATGCCCTCGTTGTGCTCCAGGCACTGGCCCACCAGCTCCTGCGTGCCGCGTGAGCGCAGGTAGGCAATGAGCTTGTCCAGCAGCAGCCGGCCCAGGCCCTTGCCTTGCCAGGGGCCGGCGACGTGGATGGCGAATTCGGCGCTGATGTTGTCGGGATCGCACACCGCGCGCACCTCGCCGGCCATGGCGCCCGTGGCGTCCAGCGCGATGAAGGTCATGTCGCGGTCGTAGTCGATCTGGCTGTAGCGCGCCAGCTCGCTCAGCGGCACCTCGCGCCGGGACGAGAAGAACCGCAGCCGCAGATCCGCCGGCGACGCAGCCGCATAAAAGGCCTTGAGCCGCTCGCCGTCCTCCGGGCGGATCGGCCGCACCTGCAGCGCCTGGCCCTGCAGCTGCACCGCCTGCTCCAGCCCCGCCGGGTAGGGCCGCACCGCCAGGCGGCTCGCCTCGCCGGGCGCGCAGCGGCGCACGCGGATGCGCGCGTCCAGCGCCACCACGCCCTGCGCGTCGGCCAGCAGCGGGTTGATGTCCAGCTCGGTCAGCTCAGGCAGGTCGCAGGCCATCTGCGACACGCGCAGCAGCGTGCCCACCACCGCGTCGACGTCGGCCGCGGGCTTGCCGCGGTAGCCCGCCAGCAGGCGCGCCACCTGGGTCTTGTCCATCAGCGCGCGCGCCAGCGGCGCGTTCAGCGGCGGCAGCGCAATGGCGCGGTCGCGGCGCAGCTCCACCGCGGTGCCGCCTTCGCCAAACAGCACCACCGGGCCAAACACCGCGTCGCTGGCAATGCCCACGATCAGCTCGTGCGCGCCCGGGCGCTGCGCCATCGCCTGCACGGTAAAGGCCTCGATCACCGCGTCGGGCCGCAGCCGGGCCAGGCGCTGCAGCATGCCGCTGGCCGCGGCGTGCACCGCCTGCGCGCTGTCCAGGCCCAGCACCACGCCGCCCACGTCCGATTTGTGCAGGATCTGCGGCGACACCACCTTCAGCGCCACCGGGAAGCCGATGTCCTGCGCCGCCTGCACCGCGGCGTCCACGCCCTGGACTTTCAGGGTGCGCACCACCGGCACGCCGTAGGCCTCCAGCAGGGCCTTGGCCTGGGCTTCGTCCAGCCATTCGCGCCCGGCGTCCAGCGCGGCGGCCACCAGCGCCCGTGCCGCGGCCAGGTCGGGCGTGAAGCCAGCCAGCGTGGCCTCGGGCAACTGGTGCAGCGCGGCCTGGTTGCGCACCCAGGTGGTCAGCTGCAGCCAGCCGGCCACCGCGCGTTCGGGCGTGTCGTAGCCGGCCACGCCGGCCTGCGCGCAGGCCTCGCGCGCCGCGCGCACCACGGCGCCGCCCAGCCAGCAGGTCAACACCGGCTTGGCCGCCCCTTGCAGCAGCGGCAGGCAGGCCTGCGCGATCGCATCCGCCGGCACGATGGCGGTGGGCGCATGCATGAACAGCACGCCGTCCACTTCGGGCGCGGCCAGCAGCACGCGCAGCGCGTCGGCATACCGCTGCACCGGCGCGTCGCCAATGATGTCCACCGGGTTGGCGCGCGGCCAGGTGGCGGGCAGGCAGGCGTCCAGCGCGGCCAGGGTGTCCGGCGCCAGCGTGGCCAGCGTGCCGCCGCCCAGCGCCAGCGCGTCGGCCGCCAGCACGCCCGCGCCCCCGCCGTTGGTCAGCAGGACCAGGCGCGGACCCTTCGGCGCGCGGGCGCGCGCCAGGGTTTCGGCGGCGTCAAACAGCGCGTCCAGCGTGTCCACCCGCAGCATGCCGGCGCGGTGCACCGCGGCGTCAAACACGCTGTCGGAACCGGCCAGCGCGCCGGTGTGCGATGCGGCGGCGCGCGCGCCTTCGGGCGCGCGGCCGGCCTTGACCACGATCACCGGCTTGTTGCGCGCCGCCGCGCGCGCGGCCGACATGAATTTGCGCGCATGCCGCACGGATTCGATGTACAGCAGGATGGCCCGGGTGTGGGCATCGCTGCCCAGCCAGTCCAGCACGTCGCCAAAGTCCGCGTCGGCGCTGTCGCCCATGGAGATGAAGTGCGAAAAGCCCAAGGCGCGGCTGTTGGCCCAATCCAGCATCGCGGTGGCCAGCGCGCCCGATTGCGTGGCAAACGCCAGCGCGCCGGGCTGCGCGCCGCCGGGGGCAAAGCTGGCGTTCAGCCCCAGGCCCGGCACCAGCAGGCCCAGGCAGTTGGGCCCCAGGATGCGCAGCAGCCACGGGCGAGCGGCGTCCAGCATGGCCTGCTCCAGCGTGCCCGCGCCCTGCCCGGCGGGCTGCTTGAGGCCCGCCGTCACCACGATGGCCGCGCGCGTGCCCCGCGCGCCCAGCTGCGCGATCAGCCCGGGCACGGTGGCCGGCGGCGTGCAGATCACGGCCAGCGCGGGCGCCTGTGGCAGCGCCGCCACGTCCGCCCAGGCGCGCACGCCACCCACCGTGGCCTGGCGCTGGTTCACCGGCCACAGCGCGCCCTGGAAGCCGCCCTGCGTCAGGTTGCGCCAGATCACCTGGCCCACGCTGCCGGGCCGGTCTGATGCGCCGATCACGGCAACGGTTGCGGGCTGGAACAATGAATCAAGGTTGCGTACGCTCATGGTTGCCCTTTTTACCCGAGACCGGCGGATCCGTCCGACGGTATTTGCCCCCGCGCTTGCGTCAGGTCAAGCGGACCGGGAGGTACCGGCCTAGAGTAAGGGCAATCCGTAAGGGCAATTCCATTCGTACCCCGGCATGAGCATTGACGCATCCGCCCCGCCGGCACCAGGCGGTGAACCCATCCTCCGGCTGCGCGGGCTGGGCAAGACCTACGGCAGCGGCGACACCGCCGTGCATGCGCTGCGCGACGTGGACCTGGACGTGCGCGCGGGCGAATTCATCGTGCTGCTGGGTGCCTCGGGCAGCGGCAAGTCCACCCTGCTGAACATCCTGGGCGGGCTGGACCGGCCCAGCCACGGCCAGGCGTCATTCATGGGCCACCGCCTGGATGACGCGAGCGACGACGACCTGACGCGCTACCGGCGCGAACACGTGGGCTTCGTGTTCCAGTTCTACAACCTCATCCCCAGCCTGACCGTGCGCGAAAACGTCCTGCTGGTCACTGACATCGCCAGCGACCCCATGCCGGCCGACGAGGCGCTGGCCCTGGTGGCCCTGACGCCCCGGCGCGACCATTTCCCGTCGCAGCTATCCGGCGGCGAGCAGCAGCGCGTGGCCATTGCACGGGCCATCGTCAAGCGGCCGCAGCTCCTGCTGTGCGACGAGCCCACCGGCGCGCTGGACTACGCCACCGGCAAGCTGGTGCTGGAGGTGATTGCCCGCATCAACCGCGAGCTGGGCACCACGGCGGTGGTCATTACGCACAACGCCGCCATCGCCGGCATGGCAGACCGGGTGATCCGGCTGGCGGATGGCCGCGTTGCCAGCATCGACGTGCCCGAGCGCCGCCTCACGCCGGCACAGCTGTCATGGTGAGCCGGTGAAGGCGCTGGACCGCAAGCTGCTGCGCGACCTGCGCCTGCTGTGGAGCCAGGGGTTGACCATCGCGCTGGTGGTGGCCAGCGGCATTGGCGGCTTCATCACGATGTTGAGCGCGGTGGACTCCCTGGCACTGGCGCGCGAGCAGTTCTACGCACAAGGCCGGTTTGGCGATGTGTTTGCCAGCGTCAAGCGCGCGCCCGACGCCCTGGCCGCGACGCTGCTGGCGCAGCCCGGCGTGGCCGACGTCCAGACCACGGTGGAGCACGTCGTGCGCATCAGCATGGCCGGCCAGACCGACCCCATCCTGGGCCGCCTGATCGGGGTGGACTGGCGTCACCCCGCCCGCATGAACCTGCTGAGCCTGGCAGCGGGCCAGCCCCTGGACAGCGCCGCGCAGGCAGTGTCCGGCCAGGGCGTGCTGCCCGCGCTGGTGTCCGCCGGCTTTGCCAGAACCCGCGGCCTGCGCCCCGGCGACACCGTGAGCGCGCTAGTGAACGGGCGCCAGCGCACGCTGCGCATCTCCGGCATTGCGCTGTCTCCCGAATACATCTTCGCCGGGCTGGGAGGCATGCCTGACCAGCGCAACTTTGGCGTGTTCTGGGTAGACCATGACGCGCTGGCGGCCGCCTGGGACATGCAGGGCACCTTCAACCGCGTGGCGCTGCGGCTCGCGCCCGGCGCCTCGCAGCCCGACGTGATCGCGCGCACGGGAGCGCTGCTGGCGCCCTGGGGCGCGCTGGAGGCCCAGGGCCGCGACGACCACCCTTCGCACGCCATGCTGGACGCCGAGATCCGGGAGCAGCGGGTGCTGGGTACGGTGCTGCCCACGATCTTCCTCGGCGTGGCCGCGTTCTTGCTGCATGTGGTGGTGTCGCGCCTGGTGGCCACCCAGCGTGAACAGGTCGCCGCGCTCAAGGCCCTGGGCTACGCCAACAGTGCCATTGCCGCGCATTACCTCAAGCTGGTGCTGGTGATCGTGCTGGCCGGGCTGGTGCTGGGTGTCGCCCTGGGCGACAGGCTGGGCGCCGCGTTCCTGGGGCTGTACGCCGATTTTTTTGACTTCCCGGTATTCGAGCACCGCATCGCGCCCTGGCTGCTGGTGGTCAGCGTGGGGCTGACGCTGGCCATTGCCGTGGCGGGCACGCTGGGTGCCATTGGCGCCACGGTGCGCCTGGCGCCGGCCGAGGCCATGCGCGCGCCCGCGCCCGGTCATTTCGGCCGCACGCTGCTGGAGCGCCTGGGCGTCACGCGCGCGCCGCCCGCGCTGCAGATGATCCTGCGCAACATGCAGCGCCGCCCCTGGCGCACCAGCCTGTCGGTCGCCGGGGTGGCGGCGGCCGTGGCGATCGTGATCACCGGCAATTTCATCCGCGATGCCATCGACCATATCGTGGACACGCAGTTCAACCTGGCCATGCGCAGCGACGTGACGCTGACCCTGACCGAGCCCGCCAGTAGCGCCGTGCGCCACGACATCGCCCGCCTGCCCGGCGTGCTGGTGGTGGAAGCCGGGCGCGATGTGCCCGTGCGGTTCATCAACGGCACCCTGAGCGAACGCACCAGCCTGCAGGGCCAGGACACCGGCGCCCAGCTGCAGCGCATCATCGACATCCAGGGCAAGGCAGTGGACCTGCCCGAGGACGGGCTGGTCATGACCGACCGGCTGGCGCGCAAGCTGGGCCTGCGCGTGGGCGACACCGTGCTGGCCGAAGTGCTGGACGGCCGGCGCAGCACCCTGCGCCTGACGCTGTCCGCGACCGCGGCCGAGATGATGGGCCTGAATGCCTACATGGACCGCGGTGCGCTCAACCGCCTGCTGCGCGACGGCGACCTGGCCCAGCGCTACACCGTGGCGCTGGAGCGCGGCAGCGAGGCCGCCTTCCTGGCGGCCAGCCAGGGCCTGCCCCGGGTGGCGGCCACCTTCAGCAAGGCCAGCCTGCTGCGCAACATGCAGGAGATCAGCGCGCGCAACATCCGCATCATGAGCACGGTGATGACCCTCTTCGCCAGCGTGATCGCCGTGGGCGTGGTCTACAACAACGCGCGCATCGCGCTGGCCGAGCGCACCTGGGAGCTGGCCAGCCTGCGCGTGCTGGGCTTCACCCGCGCCGAGATATCGCTGCTGCTGCTGGGCGAGCTGGCCATCTGCATCGCGCTGGCGCTGCCGCTGGGCATGCTGGGCGGCTACGTGCTGGTCCACCTGATCGTCCAGCTGCTGCAATCCGACCAGTTCCAGTTTCCGGTGATCATCCAGGCGCGTACCTATGCGTGGGCCGCCATCTGCGTGGTGGCCGCGGGCGTGGCCAGCGCGCTGGTGGTGCGACGGCGCATCGACCGCCTGGACATGGTGGCCGCTTTGAAGACAAGGGAATAAGACAATGCCAAAACCAACCCCGAAGCAACTGGCCCTGGCCATCGGTGCACTCGCCACGGCTGCGCTGCTGGCCTGGTCCTTTGCGCCCAAGGCCATTCAGGTGGAGACCGCGCGGGTGACCCAGGGCCGCTTCGAGCAAAGCATTGACGAGGACGGCCACACCCGCGTGAAAGACCGCTACACGGTGTCAGCCCCGGTCACGGCACGCCTGGCGCGCATCACTCTGCATGAGGGCGACGCGGTCAAGGCGGGCGATACCGTCGCCATTCTCACGCCGGTGATGTCGGCCATGGTGGACGAGCGCGGCACGCGCGAAGCCACCGCCCGGCTCAGGGGTGCCGGCGCCGGGGTGGAGCGCGCGTCGGCGCGGCTGGCACGCGCGCGCGTCGCGCTGGAGGAAGTCCGCCTGGAGCAGCAGCGAACGGTGCAACTGGCGACGCAGGGCTTTGTAGCGCCCGCCAGGCTGGACGCGGCCCGGCTGGCCGTGACGGCCGCGCAGCGCGAGCTGGATATGGCCAGCGCGGAACGCGAGGTCGCCGTGCAGGAACAGGCGCTGGCCGCCGCCGCGCTGCAGCCCGCCAGCCCGGGTGGCCGCGCGGCGGCGCCGCTGGCGGTGAAGTCCCCCGTGAGCGGTGTGGTGCTGCGGGTGGCCCAACCCAGCGAGGCAACCATCGCCGCGGGCGCCGCCTTGCTGGATGTGGGCGACCCCTCCCGCATGGAAGTTGTCGCCCAGCTGCTGACCACCGACGCCGTTCAGGCCCTGCCGGGCAGCGACGTGGTGATCGAACGCTGGGGTGGCCCGCCCGTGGCCGGGCGTGTGCTGCGCGTGGAACCTGCCGCGTTCACCAAGGTATCGGCGCTGGGGGTGGAAGAGCAGCGCGTCAATGTGCTGATGGACATCACCGCACCGCCACCGGCCTGGCGCGCGATGGGCGACGGCTTTCGCGTGGGTGTGCGCGTGATCACGCGCCGTGTGGACCAAGCCGTCATGGTGCCCACAGGCGCCGTGTTTCCCCAGGGCGACGGCATGGCCGTGTTTGTTCTGGACGGGCGCCGCGCGAGGCTGCAACAGGTCACACTGGCCGGGCGCAATGGGCAGCATGCCTGGGTGGGCACCGGCCTGGCACCGGGCCGCGAGGTCATCGTGTACCCGCCGCCGGCCGTGGCCGACGGCAAAACCGTGCGCGTGCGCACCCCCTGAAAGCAGCCCCCGCCATGCCCCACAACATCCTGACCGTGACCATGAACCCCGCCGTGGATGTGTTCACCACGACAGCGCAAGTCCGGCCCACGCACAAGCTGCGCTGCGCACCGGCGCAAACACACCCCGGCGGCGGTGGCATCAACGTGGCCCGGGTGCTGCACCGCCTGGGCGCCGACGTGCTGGCGCTGTGCGCCACCGGGGGCGTCACCGGGCAGGCGCTGTGCGCGATGCTGGCGCAAGAACAGGTGGCGCACCACGCGCTGGCGGTGGCCGGGCCCACACGGGAGAGCTTCACCGTGCACGAAACATCCACCGGCCAGGACTGGCGCTTTGTGCTGCCGGGGCCCCCGTTGGCAAGCGCCGAATGGCAGGCCGCATTGGACTGGGTTGCAGCGCAACGCGCGGCACCGCGCTGGCTGGTGGCCAGCGGCAGCTTGCCGCCTGGTGTGCCAGATGACTTCTACGCGCGCCTGGCGCGCCTGGCGCGCGCGTGCGGCGCCCACATGGTGCTGGACAGCTCGGGGCCGGCATTGGCGGCCGCCCTGGCAGAGGGCGTGTACCTGGTCAAGCCCAGCCTGCGCGAACTGCGCGAGCTGACGGGGCAACCCCTGGCGGACGAGCGGCAATGGCTGGCTGCGGCGCGCGGGCTGATCGCTGCGGGCCAGGCGAAGGTGGTGGCCCTGTCGCTGGGCGAGCAGGGGGCGCTTTTGGTCAGCGCCACCGAGGCACTGCGCGCCCCCGCGCTGGCCGTGCCCGTGGCCAGCACGATCGGCGCGGGCGACAGCTTTCTGGCCGGCCTGGTGTGGGCACTGGACCGCCATGGTGACCTGGCGCAGGCGCTGCGCTGGGGCATGGCCGCTGGTGCGGCCGCGCTGCTGGGCGAAGGCACGGCGCTCAGCCAGCCGCATGATGTGCAACGCCTGTTCGCGCAAGCCAGCGTCAATCCGCTGTGATCAAAATGAAGCCCATGCCCACCACAACCACCCCCGCCCCTGTCGCCGTCGCCGCCCCCAACACCCTGCGCCTGCGCCGCATGGGCATAGACACCTACCAGGAGCCGGTGCTGTACCTGCACCGCGACAGCCACGTCTGCCACTCCGAGGGCTTCGAGGCGCAATCGCGCGTGCAGTTGCGCCTGAACGGCAACACGCTGGTGGCCACGCTGAACGTGGTGACCACGGACATCCTGGCGCCCGACGAGGCTGGCCTGTCCGAGGCCGCATGGCGGCTGCTCAAGGCGCAGCCGGGCGCGCCGGTGTCGCTGCACCATCCGGTGCCGCTCGAATCTCTGAGCCACGTGCGCGCCAAGGTGTATGGCCGCCGCCTGGACCAGGACGCGATCGACGCGGTCATCACCGACGTCGCCGCGGGCCGCTATTCCGACCTGCATCTGGCGACGTTCGTCACCGCCTGCGCGGGTGATCACCTGGACCTGGCCGAAACCATCGCGCTCACGCGTGCCATGGTCAATGTGGGTGAACGCATGGCCTGGGACGGCGGCCCGGTAATGGACAAACATTGCGTGGGCGGGCTGCCGGGCAACCGCACCACGATGATCATCGTGCCCATCATCGCGGCCTGCGGCCTGCGCATGCCCAAGACCTCGTCGCGCGCCATCACCTCACCCGCGGGCACGGCCGACGCCATGGAAACGCTGGCGCCGGTGACGCTGGATGTGGCGCAGATCCGCCGCGTGGTGGACAGCACGGGCGGCTGCATCGTCTGGGGCGGCGCGGTGCGCCTGAGCCCGGCCGATGACATCCTGATCCGGGTGGAACGCCCGCTGGACCTGGACAGCCAGGGCCAGCTGGTGGCGTCGGTGCTGTCCAAGAAAGCGGCCGCGGGCGCCACCCATGTGCTGATCGACATGCCCGTGGGCCTGACGGCCAAGGTGCGCAGCGCACAGGCCGCGGCCCAGCTGGGCCACCAGCTGGAGCAGGTGGGCCAGGCGCTGGGCCTGCAGGTGCGCGTGCTGCAGACCGACGGCGTGGCGCCGGTGGGCCGCGGCATTGGCCCGGCGCTGGAAGCGCGCGACGTGCTGGCCGTGCTGCGGCGCGAGCCCGGTGCCCCGGCCGATCTGGCGCTGCGCGCGGTGCAGCTGGCGGGCCAGCTGCTGGAGTTTGGCGGCGCGGCGGCGCCCGGCCAGGGCCTGGCCCAGGCCCGTGCGGTGCTGGACGACGGCCGCGCCTGGCAGAAATTCCAGGCCATCTGCGAAGCCCAGGGCGGCCTGCGCACGCCGCCCGTGGCCGCCCACCGCCAGCCGGTGCTGTCGCGCCACAGTGGCACCGTGATCGCCATCGACAACCGCCGGCTGGCACGCATTGCCAAACTGGCCGGCGCACCGTCGGCCGCCTGTGCGGGCATCGACATGCACGTACAGCCAGGCGCCGTGGTGACGCGGGGCCAGCCGCTGTTCACCCTGCACGCGGCCACGCCCGGCGAACTGGCCTACGCGCTGGAATACGCCACCACCCAGGCCGAGGCCGTGCATGTGATGGAGGAAGCGTTGTGAGCGCCGCCCGGCCACCCACCCTGGTCGCCGCCCTGCCCGATGACGCCGCCCTGGGCGCGGCGCTGGCGCGCAGCCTGCGCTGCGACAGCACCGTGCTGGCGCTGCACCGCTTCCCGGATGGCGAGGCACTGGTGCGCCTGGATGCACCGCTCAAGGACCGCCGCGTGGTGCTGGCCGCCAGCCTGCGCCAGCCCGACGCGGTGACCCTGCCGCTGCTGTTTGCCGCCGACGCCGCGCGCGAGCTGGGCGCGCGCCAGGTGGGGCTGGTGGCGCCCTACCTGGCCTACATGCGCCAGGACAAGCGCTTTCGGCCCGGCGAGGCCGTCACCTCGCGCAGCTATGCGCGGCTGCTGTCAGGCCACTTCGACTGGCTGGTAACGGTGGACCCGCACCTGCACCGCTGGCACAGCCTGGACCAGATCTACACCGTGCCGGCCCAGGTGGTGGCCGCCGCGCCGCAAATCGCCCGCTGGCTGGCGCGGCACATTGCGCGCCCGCTGCTGGTGGGGCCCGACAGCGAGAGCGCGCAGTGGGTGCAGGAGGTGGCCCGGCTGGCCGGCGCGCCCTGGACCGTGATGGCCAAGACCCGCCGCGGGGACCGCGACGTGCGCGTGAAGCTGGCCGCGCGCGGGCCATGGCCCGGCCACACGCCGGTGCTGCTGGATGACATCGTCTCCACCGGCCACACCATGGTGGCCGCCGCAGCCGCACTGGCGCGCGCCGGCCTGGCCGCGCCGGTGTGCGTGGTGGTTCATGCGCTGTTTGATGCGCAGGCGCAGCAGCGCCTGCGGGATGCGGGCGTGGCCCGCGTGGTGAGCTGCGACACCATCGCCCACCCCACCAACGCGATCCGGATGGCGCCGGCGCTGGCGCGGGCCGCGCGGGGAATGATGGCCGTGAGGGCTCAGTGAACCCGCATCTCGAACGCGCGGGTCAGGCCGTCCAGGTCGGTGATGCGCACGTGCTTCTTGTCCACTTCCAGCAGGCGCTGCTGCTGGAAGGCCGAGAACGTGCGGCTCACCGTCTCCAGCTTCAGGCCCAGGTAGCTGCCGATCTCGGCACGCGACATGCGCAGGTGGAATTCGCTGGCTGAATAGCCACGGGCCTTCAGGCGCTGCGACAGGTTCAGCAGGAAGGCCGCCAGGCGCTCCTCGGCATTCATGCTGCCCAGCAGCATCATGAGGCTGTGCTCGCGCACGATCTCGCGGCTCATCAGGCGCGTCACGGCCTGCTGCAGCCCGGCGCTGCGGATGGCCACCTGGGTCAGGTGGGCGTAAGGGATGGCACAGACTTCGGCGTCTTCCAGCGCGATGGCGCTGGACGCATGGCGGCCGCTGGCAATGCCGTCCAGGCCCATCAGCTCGCCAGCCATGTAGAAGCCGGCCACCTGCTCGCGCCCGTCGGCCAGCATCAGGCTGGTCTTGAAGGTGCCGCTGCGCACCGCGTGGATGGTGGAGAAGCCGTCGCCCTCCAGGTACAGGTTCTGCCCCGCTTCCACCTTGCGGCGGCCGAAGTTCAGGCTGTCCAGGTCGCCCATTTCGTCGCCCGTCATGCCGCAGGGCAGGCACAGGTCACGCAGGTGGCAGCTGGTGCACTGCGTCTTCAGCGGCGGCACGGCGGTGCTGGTACGAGCCCTGGGCGTGGGCGTGAACTGCACGGGGCGCACGGGGGCTTCAAGCGTTGCGGTGTTCATGGGGTTTCCTCCGGGTTGGCTTTGTGGGCGGCTCAATGGCTCAGGGACGGGGCGTGCAGCGTGGCGCGGGTCACGGCCTGCGCCAGCTGGTCGAATTCGGCGTTCTTGTCCAGAAAGGTCGTGGCGCCGGCGCCCAGGTAGCGCTTGCGGTAGGCCGGGCCGGCCGTGTTGCTGAACACGACGAACGCGATGTCCGGCGTGGCGGCGCGCACGGCCTGCAGCACCTGCAGACCGGTGCCGCCTTCCAGCTGCACGTCCAGCACCACCACATCGGGGTGGGTGGCCAGAATGGCCTGGATGCAGCTGGCGGGCGTGGCGCCTTCGCCGGCAATCGTCATGCCCCGGGCGCACAGCATGGCAGCCACCCGGTCGCGGATCGCGGCGGAATCGTCAGCCAGGAAGACCTTGGTCGATGCGGTGGATGCGTTGCTGGATGGCATGCCTGTACTGTCGCCGCCAGCGGCTTTGGCCGCCATCGGCGGCGGCTGAAATACAGGCTCGGGGAAGTCCTAAAAGCGGCTCGGACAGTGGGCGGGGTGCCTAGGAATTGTCCTAGGCTTCGGTTGGTGCGACCGACCCCCGAGAATCACAGCGGAGTTTTCGCGAAGCGAAAGCCACCGCAGTGTGAGCCCCCGCCGGGCACCGCCTGCCTCGAAGCAAGCGCGCAAATGAACTACTCCGCCAGCCCATGTCGCAGCGCGTAGCGGATCAGGTCGGTCTGGTTGTCCAGCCCCATCTTCTGCATCAGGTTGGCCTTGTGGGTGCTCACGGTCTTGACCGACAGCGTGAGCTGGCTGGCGATGTCCGTCACCGACACACCCGCCACCAGCAGGCGAAAGACCTCGAATTCGCGCGCCGACAGCGATTCATGCGGCGCGGTGCTGGCGCCGGGCATGGCACCCAGGGCCAGCTGCTCCGCCACTTCGGCCGAGATGTAGGCGCCGCCCGAGGCGATCTTGCGGATGGCCTGCACCAGCTGGGCCGGGGCGCTTTCCTTGGTCAGGTAGCCGCTGGCGCCGGCCTTGATGGCCCGCACCGCGTACTGCTGCTCCTGGTGCATGCTCAGCACCAGGATGCGCAGCTTGGGTTTTTCGGCCTTGGCCAGCTTGATGAGTTCCATGCCGCTGCGCCCGGGCATGGACAGGTCCAGCACCAGCACGTCAAACGCGCGCTCGCGCACGATGCGCATGACCTCGTTGCCGTCGCCCGCCTCATCCACTACCTCAAAGTCCTCGGCCGAGGCGACGATGCGCCTGAGGCCCTCACGCACGATGGCGTGGTCGTCGGCCATCACGATGCGGATCATGGGGCATGGCCCTCCTGCACCGGAATGTGCGCCTGCACCACCGTGCCCTGCCCCGGCGCGCTGGTGATGCTGACCGTGCCCTTGAGCAGCTGCGCCCGCTCGCGCAGGCCCGCCAGCCCCAGCGAGCCGGCCTTGCGGGGCGTCACCGTCTCAAAGCCCGCGCCGTCGTCGGCCACGCGCAGCGTGACTTCGCCGCCCGCGCGGACCACCTGCACCTGCACCTGGCTGGCACCGGCATGCTTGGCCACGTTGACCAGCGATTCCTGCACGATGCGAAACACCGCCGTGGCATAGGGTTCGTGCAACTCCAGGTCTTCGTCCATGTCCAGCGCGCAGGGCACGCCGTGGCGCTGGGTGAAGTTCTGCGTGAGCCATTCGATGGCGGCCACCAGGCCCAGGTCGTCCAGCACCAGCGGGCGCAGGTCGGCGGCGATGCGGCGCGTGGCCGCCACGCTGGCGTCCAGCATGGCCAGCATGCCGGCCAGCTTGGCCTGCACGTCCGCGCCGGCCGTGCCGGCGTGGTCACGCAGCCAGATGGTGTCCATCTTCAGCGCGGTGAGCGACTGGGCCAGCTCGTCGTGCAGCTCGCGCGCCACGCGGGTTTTTTCCTGCTCGCGGATGGCACTGGCCTGCGCGGCATAGGCAGCCAGCTCTTCCTGCGCGCGGATGCGCTCGGTGGCGTCGCGCAGGATCACGGTGAACAGGTGGCCGTCGGGCGTGTCCAGCTGCGAGATGGACGCCTCCACGGGAAACTCCTCGCCGCTGCGGCGCAGCCCGTACACCAGGTTGGACCCGCCCATGCGGCGCGAGGTAACCCCGGTCGTGGCGAAGCGTTTCATGTGGCCGCCGTGGCTGGCGTGAAAGCGCTGCGGAATCAGCTTGACCAGCGGCTGGCCCAGCACCTCGGCCGCCGGCCAGCCGAAGATGGTTTCCGCCGCGCGGTTGTACAGGAGGATGTTCTGGGCCGCGTTCACCGTGATGATGGCGTCCATGGCCGATTCGAGCAGGCCCGCCAGGCGGGCGGTGGCGTTGTCGGGCCGGTCGGAGGAAGAAATGGGCACGTCGGGTCGGTCAGGGGGGTTGCTGCAAGCCACAGCATAACCCCCAAGCCGCCAGCGCGTGCGCCAGGGGTCAGTGCAGCAGCACCGCGCCGGCGCCCTCGCCCGCTGGCTGGAACGGGCCCAGCGGGTTGGTGTCGCGGTCGATCCGGTCGGTGTTCGGCTGGCCGGCCGTGTTGCGAAACACCACCACCCCGTCGGCCGCCACCACCATCACGTCGATCCACCAGCCCTTGATGTTGGTCACGCGGCGGATGTTGAAGAAGTCCAGCCAGAAGCTGCCCTCGCGCCGGCGGTCCTGCCGCTCGAAGTGGAACAGCCAGGCCTGGCAACGCTGCTGCGCCTGGATGCACTGGCGGATGCCAGGGTCCAGGTCCTGCAGGGGCACACCCGGGTGCGGCACCAGCCGGCCGATGATGTCCGGGTAGGGCACGAGCGTGACGTTGCGCCCGGCCTCGGTGTCAAAGCCCATGGCGCCCAGCTGCGCCACGCGGGTGTTGAAGGCCGTGATGGCGCCAGCAGCGGCTTCGGCCTGGGCATAGGATTCGAACGGCCCCGGCACCCCGCTGCTGCCGTGCGGCAGCAAGGACGTGCACGCGCCCAACGCGATGGTGGCCAGCGCGGCACAAAGAATGCGGATCAAGCGGAATCACTTTCGTTGACGTCCTGGGCCGGCATGCACAGCAGTGCCGTGAGGGCGCTGGACACCATGCAGATGGCCCAGAACGAAAAAAACGCGGCGGTGTAGATACCCTGGCGCGACAGTGCCAGCGGCGCACCGGCCCAATGCAGGTCCTGCGGGTCCAGCAGCGCGAAGGTGAACAGTTCCAGGATGCAGGCCGCCAGGAAGGCCGGCCATACGATCCACATGAGTTTGCGGCCACGCATGGCGTTACTGTGCGGCGGGTTGGCTGGAGGGTTGTGCCGCGGGCAGCCCGGCGCCACCGGCCGGCACCGGCGTGGCGGCGTGGTTGCGGCCCTGCACCGCGGGCAGCAGGGTCTTGTTGATTTCGATGCCGCGCCGGTAGTAATCGGTGCTCACCAGGGTATCGGCGCCGTTCATGGCGATCCAGGCGGTCACCACACCAGCCACCACCACCACGGCCGGGCCCGCAAGCACCAGCCAGACCATGCCAAAGCGCCACCAGGGCTGCGGGGCGGGTACGGATACGGGTTGCTGTGCGGCATGGCTCATGGAAACCTCCTTAGCGCGGAACCAGGAAGACGGACTTTTCGCTCACATGCGCGTTGCCGTCGGTGTCGTCGATGTTAAAGCGGATCGGGTGTGAACCCGGCGCCGCGGCGCCATAGGCGATCTGCAGGCGCACCGGCACCCAGCGCGATTGCGCGGGGCCAACCGTGAACTCGGCCTCGCTGGCCACGGTCAGGCCGTCCAGGCCAGTGGCCGTGATGCGGTAATGCTGCGGCTCCTCGGTGGCGTTCATGACCTGCAGGCGGTAAACGTTTTCAAGCCGGCCGCCGTCCACGATGCGTGACAGCGCCGCGCGGTCGCGCACCACATCCACCTTGAGCGGCGTGCGCAGGATCAGGCTGGCCAGCATGGCCAGGCAGACGGCGCCCAGGATCGCGGAATACAGCAGCACGCGCGGTCGCAGCACGTGGCGCAGGATCTGCGGCCGCGTCCAGCCCCTGGCCACGGCGTTCTGCGTGGTGTAGCGCACCAGCCCGCGCGGGTAGCCCATCTTGTCCATCACGGTGTCGCACACGTCGGCGCAGGCGCCGCAGCCTATGCATTCGTACTGCAGGCCGTCGCGGATGTCGATGCCCGTGGGGCACACCTGCACGCACAGCGTGCAATCCACACAGGTGCCCAGGCCCTTGGCCACGTAGTCGGCGCTGCGCGAACGCGGCCCGCGCGGTTCGCCCCGGCCTTCGTCATAGCTGACGATCAGCGTGTCCTTGTCGAACATCGCGCTCTGGAACCGCGCATACGGGCACATGTACTTGCACACCTGCTCGCGCATGAAGCCGGCGTTGCCATAGGTGGCAAAGCCGTAGAAAAACACCCAGAACACTTCCCAGGAGCTCATGCGCGTCTGCAGGAACTCCATGCCCAGCTCCTTGATGGGCGTGAAGTAGCCCACGAAGGTAAAGCCCGTCCACAGCGCCACGCTGATCCACAGGAAATGCTTGGTCCATTTCTTGACCAGCTTTTCCAGCGAGAACGGCGCGCCGTCCAGCCGCATGCGGGCCGAGCGGTCGCCTTCCACGTGGCGCTCTATCCAGAGGAAGATTTCGGTGTACACCGTCTGCGGGCAGGCATAGCCGCACCACAGCCGCCCCGCCACCGCCGTGAACAGGAACAGCGACAGCGCCGAGATCACCAGCAGGCCGGTGAGGTAAATGAAGTCCTGCGGGTACAGGACCAGGCCAAAGATGTAGAAGCGCCGCGACGCCAGGTCAAACAGCACCGCCTGGCGCTGGCCCCATTCGAGCCACGGCAAACCATAGAACACCAGCTGCGTCAGCACCACCATGGCCCAGCGCCAGCGCGAGAAAAAGCCGCTGACCGAGCGCGGATAGATTTTTTCCTGCGCGGCGTACAGCGAGACCTCCTGCGGCTCGCCGGGCACGGGCTGGATGGGGATGACTTTGCGTCGGGTCACGGGCGGTATTCTGTGCCAGCCGGGTCAGGGCTTGGCGCCCGAGCGGTTGGAAAGGCCCCAGATGTAGCTGGCCAGCACATGCACCTGGGCTTCGGTGAGCTTGTCGGCCTGGGCCGGCATCTGGTTGACCTTGCCCGTGGTGATGATACTGATGATGGCGTTCTCACCCCAGCCGTGCAGCCACACGCCGTCGGTCAGGTTGGGCGCGCCCAGGGCCTGGTTGCCCTTGCCGTCCATGCCGTGGCAGGCGGCGCAGGCGCCGAACTTGCTCTTGCCCAGCGATGCGCGCAGCGAATCATGCGGGCTGCCCGACAGGCTCAGCACGTAGTTGGCCACGTTCTTCACGTCGTCGGGCGTGCCCACGGCGGCGGCCATGGGCGGCATGTTGCCGGTGCGGCCCTTGACCAGGGTTTCCTTGATCTTGTCGGGCGTGCCGCCATGCAGCCAGTCAGCGTCGGCCAGGTTGGGAAAGCCCTTGCTGCCGCGTGCATCGGAGCCGTGGCACTGCGCGCAGTTGTTCATGAACAGGCGCTCGCCAATGGCCATGGCGCTCGCGTCGGCGGCCACCTGTTCGGCGCTCAGGCCGGTGTAGCGCGCATACAGCGGCTCCAGCGCCTTGGCGGCCTTGTTCATTTCGTTGGTGTGCTCGGCCTGCGACGTCCACGCCAGCTTGCCCTCGTAGCTGCCCAGGCCCGGATAGGCCACCAGGTACAGCAGCGAGAACACGATGGTGAGGACGAACATCCACACCCACCAGCGCGGCAGGGGGTTGTTCATCTCGCGCAGGTCTTCGTCCCACACGTGGCCCGTGCTGTTGTCGGCCGTGGCCGGGACCTTCTTGCGGGCGGTCACCCACAGCAGGACCAGGCAGGCCAGGATGCCCACCAGGGTGATGCCGGCCACATAGACCGACCAGAAATTGCTTGTGAAGTCGCTCATGATGCTTCTAGTCCTGTTCAAACGGCAGTTGCGCCGCTTCTTCAAAACGGGCCTTGTTGCGCCCGGCCAGGGCCCAGGCCACGATCCCCAGGAAGGTGACGAATGCGGCCAGCGTGGCCACGATGCGCAGGGTGTTGACGTCCATGTCGTGGCTCCTTTACTTCACGGCGGTGCCGAGCACCTGCAGGTAGGTCACCAGCGCGTCCATCTCGGTCTTGCCCTTGACGTCCTCGGCCGCCTTGGCGATGTCGGCGTCGGTGTAGGGCACGCCCACGGTGCGCAATGCCTTCATGCGCGGCGCCACGTCGGTGGGGTCGATCAGCGTCTTTTCCAGCCAGGGGTAGGCGGGCATGTTGGACTCGGGCACCACATCGCGCGGGTTGATCAGGTGGATGCGGTGCCAGTCGTCGCTGTACTTGCCGCCCACGCGGTGCAGGTCGGGGCCGGTGCGCTTGCTGCCCCACTGGAACGGGTGGTCGTACACGAATTCGCCTGCCACCGAGTAGTGGCCGTAGCGCAGCGTCTCGGCGCGGAACGGCCGGATCATCTGGGAATGGCAGTTGTAGCAGCCCTCGCGGATGTACACGTCGCGCCCGACCAGCTGCACCGCCGTATAGGGCTTGATGCCCTGCACCGGCTCGGTGGTGGACTTCTGGAAGAACAGCGGAACGATCTCGACCAGGCCACCGACCGCGATCACCAGCAGGATCAGCACGATCATCAGGAAGTTGTTGGTCTCCACCTTTTCGTGGGTGAAGCCCTTTTGGGTGTTTTCAGACATGGTGTTGGTTCCTCGATCAGGCATGGGCCACGGGTGCGGGGATGGGCACGGAGACCGAGCGCCCCGAGATGGCCGTCATCCAGACGTTCCAGGCCATGACCAGCATGCCGCCCAGGTACAGCGCGCCACCGGCCACGCGGATCACGTAGAACGGATAGGTGGCCTTGACGGACTCCACGAAGGTGTAGGTCAGCGTGCCGTCGCCGTTGACAGCGCGCCACATCAGGCCCTGCATCACGCCGGCAATCCACATGGCGGCGATGTACAGCACGATGCCGATGGTGGCCATCCAGAAGTGCAGCTCGATGGCCTTGACCGAATGCATCTTCTTCTGGCCGAACAGGCGCGGCACCAGGTAGTACAGCGAACCCATGGAGATCAGCCCCACCCAGCCTAAAGCGCCGGAGTGCACATGGCCCACGGTCCAGTCGGTGTAGTGGCTCAGGGCGTTGACGGTCTTGATGGACATCATCGGGCCCTCGAACGTGCTCATGCCGTAGAAGGACAGCGACACGATCAGGAAGCGCAGGATCGGGTCGTCGCGCAGCTTGTGCCAGGCACCCGACAGCGTCATGATGCCGTTGATCATGCCGCCCCAGCTGGGCGCAAGCAGGATCAGCGAGAACACCATGCCCACCGATTGCGTCCAGTCCGGCAGGGCCGTGTAGTGCAGGTGGTGCGGGCCGGCCCACATGTAGGTGAAGATCAGCGCCCAGAAGTGCACGATGGAAAGGCGGTAGCTGTACACCGGCCGCTCGGCCTGCTTGGGGATGAAGTAATACATCATGCCCAGGAAGCCCGCCGTCAGGAAGAAGCCCACGGCGTTGTGGCCGTACCACCACTGCACCATCGCGTCCTGCACGCCGGCATAGGCCGAATAGCTCTTCATGAAGCCGGCGGGAATGGCCGCGCTGTTGACCAGGTGCAGCACCGCCACGGCGATGATGAAGGAGCCGTAGAACCAGTTGGCCACGTAGATGTGGCGGACCTTGCGGATGCCGATGGTGCCGAAGAACACCACGGCATACGACACCCACACCAGCGTGATGAGGATGTCGATGGGCCATTCAAGCTCGGCGTATTCCTTGCCGCTGGTGTAGCCCAGCGGCAGGCTGATGGCCGCGGCCACGATCACGGCCTGCCAGCCCCAGAAGGTGAATGAGGCCAGCTTGGGCAGGAACAGCGCCACCTGCGAGGTGCGCTGGACCACGTAATAGCTGGTGGCAAACAGCGCGCAGCCGCCAAACGCGAAGATCACCGCGTTGGTGTGCAGCGGGCGCAGGCGCCCGTAGCTGAGCCAGGGAATGCCGAAGTTGAGCTCGGGCCAGGCGAGCTGGGCGGCAATGAAAAGCCCCACCAGCATGCCGACCACGCCCCACACCACGGCCATCAACGAAAACTGCCGCACGACGGTGTCGTGGTACGTGGCAGCGGGTTGTTTTTGAGTGTTCATCAGGCACCTTTTCTGTTTCGGTGCCAGTGTGTTCCAGGCATGCCTGGGACGACTTGATGAAAATCAATCGCTGTGAAGAATGCGCTCGCCCTCGCCTTCGACGCCTTCGAACTGGCCACGCCACACAGCCCACCAAAGCGCACCCAGGATCAGCAGAGCGAGGGCCACCGACAGCGGAATCAGGAGGAACAGGATGTCCATGCGTGCATCTTCTCAGAAACGCGGCGCGCGGGCCAGCCGCGCGGAATTGAGCACCACGCCCAGCGAACTGGCCGCCATGCCCAGGCCAGCCAGCCAGGGCGGCATCAGGCCCAGCACGGCCAGCGGCACGCACACGGCGTTGTACACCGCCGCCCACAGCAGGTTCTGGCGCACCACGACGCGCGTGCGCTGCGCGTGCAGCACCAGCGCCGCCACCGCGGCCAATTGCCCGCCGGGGACGACCACGTCCGCGCGCGACTGCGTGATGGGCGCGGCCTGCCCCAGCGTGATGGCCAGGTCGGCGCAGGCCAGCACCGGTGCGTCGTTGATGCCGTCACCCACCATGGCCACGCGATGGCCGCGCGCCTGCAGGTCGCGCACATGCGCGAGCTTGCCCTCGGGTGTGCGGTCGCCAAAGGCATGGTTGATGTTCACGCGCCAGGCCAGGCGCGCCACATGGCGCATGCGGTCGCCCGACAGCAGCTGCAGCCGCAGGCCCATGGCGCGCAACGCGCCCATGGCGTCCTGTGCGTCGGGCCGGATGGTCTCGTCCAGGTCAAAGGTGGCAAGCCACCCCTGGGCGTCGGCCAGGTGCACCTGCAGCACGCCGTCAGGTCGCGGCTGCACCGGCGCACCGCACAGCGCGGCCGAGCCCAGGCACAGGCTGTGGCCCGCCACCTGGCCCCGCAGCCCGCTGCCGTGGATTTCCTCAACCCCGCTGGCAGCCGGCGTGCCGGCCTCCCCCGCATGGGCCACGATGGCGCGTGACGCCGGGTGCAGCGAATGCCGCGCCAGCGCGGCCGCCAGCCGCAGCGCCTGCGCGGCGTCGGCCCCCTCACGCGTGTGCACGGCCGACACCGCCATGCGGTCCAGCGTGAGCGTGCCGGTCTTGTCAAACACCACGGTGTCGATGGTGGTGCAAGTCTCCAGCGCCTGCAGCCGGCGCACCAGCACGCCGCGGCGCGCCAGCGCACCGGCAGCGGCCAGCGTGGCCGCCGGCGTGGCCAGCGACAGCGCGCAGGGGCAGGTGACGATCAGAACCGCAATCGCCACGCTGATGGCGTGGGCCGGGTCGGTGCGCCACCACCAGACGGCGGACGCCGCGGTGGCCAGCAGCACGCCCACCAGGAACGGCCGCGCCATGCGGTCGGCCAGCTGCGCCAGGCGCGGCTTGCCAGCGGCGGCCTGGCCCATGAGCGCCACGATGCCGGCGTAGCGGGTGTCGGCGCCCACGCGCTCGACCTTCATCTCCACCACACTGCTCAGGTTGTGGCTGCCGGCCACCACGGCCGCGCCCGCGGCGCGGGGCACGGGCTGCGATTCGCCGGTGAGCAGCGCTTCGTCCACGGTGGTAGCGCCGCTGAGCACGGTGCCGTCGGCGGGAAAGGCCTCGCCCGGCATCACGCGCACCACGTCGCCCGCGGCCAGGCGGCGCACCGCCACGCGCTCGTAGCTGCCGTCGGCGCGCTGGCGCTCCACGCTGTCGGGCAGGCGGCGCGACAGCGCATCCAGCGAGCCCGCGGTGCGGTCGCGCAGGCGCTGCTCCAGCATGCGCCCGCTGAGCAGGAAGAACACCAGCATGGTCAGCGAGTCGTACCAGACCTCGGCGCCCCAGGGACCAGTAGGGTCGAAGGTGGCGGCGGTGCTGGCGCCAAAGGCGATCAGGATGCCCAGCGCCACCGGCACGTCCATGCCGATGGTGCGCTGGCGCAGGTCGCGCCAGGCGCTGGCAAAAAACGGCCGGCACGAAAACAGCATCACCGGCAAGGTCAGCACCCAGGAGGCCCAGCGCAGCAGCTGCGCGGCGTCGGCCGTCATCTCACCGGGCTCGGCCACGTACGCCGGGAAGGCATACATCATGACCTGCATCATGCAAAACCCGGCCACCAGCCAGCGCCACAGCATGGTGCGCTGCGCGCGGGCGCGCACCTCGCGCTGGGCGAGGTCGGTGGCCGGCAGGGCCTGGTAGCCGGCCCGCGCCACGGCGCCAAACCATTGCGAAGGCCGGGTGGCGCCTTCGGCCCAGACCACGCGCGCCATCTGGCTGGCGCCATTGACCGATGCCTCCAGCACGCCGGGCACGGACCGCAGCGCCTGTTCGAGCGTGAGCGAGCAGGTGGCGCAATGCATGCCGTCGATGGCCACATGCGATTCCCAGCAGGCACCCGCGGCTTGGGCCGGGGCGGGACGGCTGAAGGCCTCCCAGCCGGCACGGTCGTCCAGCACGGCCTGCAGCGCGCTGGCGGTGTGTGCGCTGGCGGGCGCATCGTCAACGGATGGATCGGCGGGCGCGGACAGGGTAGCCTGGAACATGGCTGCAAGACTATCCGCGCGGACATGGGCCGCGCTTGACATGGATCAACGCCAACACGCCGGGCGGTGCATAAGCTGGCAGCACCACCCCCCGGAACCCCGGACCATAACCCCAAGGAGCCATCTCATGTACACCCGCATCCTGGTCACCACCGACGGCTCCGCGCTGTCCAAGAAAGCTGTTTCGTCCGCCATCGAGCTCGCCGCGCTGAGCGGCGCCGAGCTGGTGGCGCTGAAGGTGGTGCCGCGCTACCCCATGAGCTACTTTGAAGGCTCCATCGCGCTGGCCCCCCAGGAAGTGGGCCGCATTGAAAAGCAGTGGGCCGATGACGGCCAGGCGGTGGTGGATGCGGTGAAAGCCGCGGCCGCCAAGAAGGGCGTCACGGCGCGCGCCGTGACCGCGCGCTCCGACCTGGTGGCCGAGGCCATCATCGCCGCCGCCAAAAAGCACAAGTGCGACCTGGTGGTGATGGCGTCGCACGGCCGCAAGGGCATCAAGCGGATACTATTGGGCAGTGAAACCCAGCATGTACTGACGCACTCGCATGTGCCGGTGCTGGTGTTGCGCTGACACCTGATTGATCCAAAGAAAGGGAACCTCATGAAGATCCTGCTCGCCGTTGATGGCAGCCCCTACACCAAGAAGGCCCTGGCCTGGTTGACCGTCAACCAGACGCTGGCCGAGCCTGGCGACGAACTGGTCGTGCTGAACGTGCAGCCTCCCCTGCCCCCGCGCGCGCGTTCGGCCCTGGGTGCCGACGTGGTCAAGGGCTACCACCAGGACGAAGCCAACAAGGTGCTGGCACCGATCGAGAAGTTCCTCAAGCGCCACAAGCTGCCGTCGCGCACGATGTGGCTGGTGGGCTCCCCCGCCGACGAGATCCTGCGCATCGCCCAGCGCGAAAAGGTCCAGCAGATCGTCATGGGCACGCACGGCCGTGGCGTGCTGGGCCGCGCCCTCATGGGCTCGGTCGCCCAGCGCGTGGTCACGGGCAGCCCGGTGCCCGTGCTGCTGGTCAAGTAATACGCACATCCCGGGCTTTTTATGTGAATAGCGCGTAAATCCCGGGGTTTACGCGCCCCAACGCCATCACGTCCTGTAACAATATGTTTGTCCGAAGATAAACATGGAGTTGGGACCCTGATGAAGTTGTTGTTAGGCCGGTGCCTGCTGGCCATTGCCATGCTGCTGTGCCTGCCCGCCGCGGCACAGGTCTGTGCCATACCGGGCAAGGACGGGCCAGCCACCGCGCTGTCCGGCGTGGTCAACACCTGGTACCCCGGCACGGCCAATGCACTGGCTGGCGCCACCACCATCAATGTCGGCACGGCGCGCGGCGCCACCGCGCTGGCGTCTGGCGACCTGGTGTTGGTCATCCAGATGCAGGACGGGGTGAACGCCGCCAATTTCGGCACCTCGCTGGCGGGCTACGGCAAAGCAGCGAGCACGGCAGGCACCCATGAATACGCCTTTGTGCTGAGCTTCGCGGGCAACGTCATCACGCTGACGGCGCCGCTTTCCAACAGCTACCGCAATGCGCAGACCGCCGGCGCGGCCCGCCAGACCTTCCAGGTGGTGCGGGTGCCCCAGTACTCCGTGGCCACGATCCCGGCGGCCAACACCGTCACGCCACTGCCCTGGAACGGCACCAGCGGCGGCATCGTGGCGATTGACGTGGCGGGCGCACTGAACCTGTCGGGCACGATCAATGCCAGCGGCTACGGCTTTCGCGGCGGCGCGGGGCGCGTGCTGAACGGCGGGGGCAGCAATGCCACCGATGCCGTGCGCTATTCCAGCACCATGAGCAACGGCGCCATCAAGGGTGAAGGCACGGCGGGCACGCCACGCAACACCTACGCCACGATCGGCGGCACCTACACCTGGGCGGGCACGGGCGGCGACTTCTACCCCAACGGAGACAAGGGCTACGGCGCGCCCGGCAACGCCGGCGGTGGCGGCAACGACGGCGACACCGGCGGCAACTCGATGAACTCCGGCGGCGGCGGCGGTGGCAATGCCGGCGCGGGGGGCCAGGGCGGCAACACCTGGAACAACAACCTGGACGTGGGCGGCCGTGGCGGCAACGCTTTCACCCCCGCGGCCAACCGCATCGCCATGGGCGGCGGTGGCGGCGCGGCGTCCGTCAACAACGGCGACGCCAACCACGCCACGTTCTCCGGCGCCTCTGGCGGTGGCATCGTGATGCTGCGCGCGGGCGCGTTCAGCGGCGCGGGCACCATCAATGTGTCGGGCGCCAACGCGCCCACGCCCGTGTCAGGCTGTTGCGACGACGGCGGGCCTGGCGGCGGGGGCGGCGGCTCGGCGGTGCTGCTGGCTGCCAACAGCGCGGGGCTGGCCGGCATCACCGTCAACGCGCGTGGCGGCAACGGCGCGCCCACGCCCAACAACTCAGGCGACCACGGACCGGGCGGTGGCGGCGGCGGCGGCGCGGTGCTGGCCACGGGTGCACTCGCCGGCGCGTCCAGCGTGGCTGGCGGTACGCGCGGCGCGACGACCTGGAACGCCGCCAACGGTAATCCGGGCGCGCTGGTCACCACGCAGAGCCTGACCGGCGGCGACGGCGTGTGGCCGGGCGCGGCCTGCCTGCCGCAGATCACCGTGACCAAGATCACCACGACGCCCGCGCGCACCTTGCCCACCCACACGACGGCGCAGTACCGTGTGCGCATCGAGGCATCGCCTGCGGCGGGTGGCGTGACCGGTGTGGCCGTGCGTGACGACCTGCCTGACCCATTCCTGCTGTCGGGCGCCACGGCGCCGTCCAGCCAGTCGCTGGCGCTGGGCCCGGCCAGCGCCGCCGCCACCGGCACCTCCACCGTGCAGCTGGGCACCCCCGGCGGCACCACCGCCAACAGCTACACCCTCAGGCCTGGGGGCGTGGTCACGCTGACCTTCAACGTCACCCTGGAAGGCGCGATTCCCGCCACGTACCAGAACCCGGCGCTGGCGATCTACAGCGACCCGGTGCGCACCGTGGCCACCGGCACGGCCAGCACGGCGTATGACGCGGCCAGCGCCACGGGCGAGGACGTGGTGGTGTCCGGCGCGCTGTCGTCAGTGACCTCGTTTGGCACGCTCTGCCCGGCCAGCGTATCGCAGGAAATCACCACCACCAACTACATCGGCAACAGCGATTTCAGCGACACCAGCGCATCGCCCGGCGCAGGCGCGGGCGTGGGCTGGGCAGCACTGAACACCGAGCCGGCCAACAACAACGTGGCCTATCAGGTGGGGCTGCAAAGCGACACCGGCGGCGCGCCCGACCTGTACCAGAGCCCCTTCCCCGGCAACCCGGCGCGCGCCATCGCGGGCAGCAACACCTGGCTGCTGGCCAACGGCAACTCCACCGGCGGCACGGCGGCCGACCGCATCTGGTGGAGCCAGACCGTGACCGGGCTGGAGCCTGGGCGCACCTACACCTTCATCGTGCATGCCTCCAGCCCCGTGTCGGGCAGCCAGAACGGCGGCAACGCCCAGCGGGCCAACCTGCGGCTGCAGGTCACGCAGGCGGCGGTGCAGAACTTCACCCTGGGCGTGGTGCTGAACGACACCGCCGCCGCCGACAACTGGCGGCTGTACCAGGCGTCGTTCGTGGCCACGCAGACCACTGCCACGCTGGAGATCAACAACACCGTGGTGGCCAACGCTGGCGAGCGCCGCGGCATGTTCGCGCTGGCCCAGCCCACGCTGCGCGTGTGCGCGCCCATCGTGAACGTGCAGGTGGCCAAGAGCAACCTGGCCTCCAGCGTGGTGGCCGGCGGCACCACGGCCTACCAGATCACGGTGGCCAACTACGGCCCCGGCGAGGCGGACGGCAGCGTGCTGCAGGACAGCCCGGCCAACGGCCTGGAATGCACCCAGGTGCAGTGCACCGGCACAGCGGGTGGCGCAGCCTGCCCGGCCGTAGGCACGGGCCCCGGCGAGCTGGACCCGGACAACCTGCTGCCCCCCGGTGAAGGCGTGGTGCTGTCCTCGCTGCCAGCCAACAGCACGGTGACGCTGGTGCTGCGCTGCGAGGTGGAAGCCACGGGTGATTGAGGCTGTACGGCTGCGCCGCACTGCGCGGCGACGCTACCTGACCGCCCGCAGCCCGATCAGCCGTTCAGCCATCTGCGCAAACCCCTCACCGCTGCGCCCCTGCGTCACATACGCAGGCAGCGCATCCATCTTCCCCACAAAGTCACGCACATTGGCCACGCCCACTGCGTTGGGAAAATGCGCAAACATCGGTGCGTCGTTGGGCGAATCGCCGGCGTAGATGAAGCGGTCGCGCTGCGCGTCCAGGTCCACGCCGTACAGGTCGCGCATCACTTCGCGGCTCATGGAAAGCTTGTCATAGCGGCCAAACCAGCCGTTCACATGGATGGAGCTGACCTTGGCGGTCATGCCGGCGGCTTCCATGATCTGCACGATGCGCGCAACACCCGCATCGCCGATGTGCGGCACGTCTTCGCAGAAGTCGATGGCCAGGTCGTACAGGCGGCAGAACTGGTCGGACGCCAGCGCGGTACCGGGCACCTCCTTCAACACCTGCTGCGCCACCGCGTCCAGCTTGCGGCGGTTGGCCTGCAGGGCGTCGGGCAGGAGGCTATGGCGCACGGCCAGCTTGCGCGTGGCCTGGTCGTACCAGTAGCAGCAGCCGCCGTTCTCACCCACCACCGCGTCCACCGGCCACATGCGAGCGATGTGATCGCACCAGCCCGCCGGGCGGCCCGTGGTGACGATCACGCGCAGGCCGCTGGCACGCAGCCGATCCAGCGCGGCGTAGGCCGCGGCCGTGAGCTTGCCTTCGGTGGTGATGGTGTCGTCGATGTCGGTGATGACGGTGTGGATGGCCCGCGCCTGCGCGGCGCTGAACTGCTCGAACGGCGTCACGTGAACAGCGCCTTGTGCTGGTCGCGCAGCAGGTTCTTCTGGACCTTGCCCATGGTGTTGCGCGGCAGCTCGGCCACCACGAAGCAGCGCTTGGGAATCTTGAAGTTCGCCAGCTTCGATTTCAGCGCGGCAATGATCGCGTCCGCATCGGGCGTGGCGCCGGGCCGGGGCGTGACCACGGCCACGCCCACTTCGCCAAAGTCCGGGTGCGGCACGCCCACCAGCGCGCTTTCGGCCACGCCGGGCAGCTCGTTGATGTAGCCCTCAATCTCGGCCGGGTACACGTTGTAGCCGCCGCTGATGATCAGGTCCTTGCTGCGGCCCACGATGGTCACGTAGCCGCGCTCGTCCACCTTGCCCACGTCGCCGGTCTTGAACCAGCCGTCGGCAGTGAACTCCTCCTTCGTCTTCTCGGGCATGCGCCAGTAGCCGGCAAACACATTGGGGCCCTTGACCTGGATGCCACCGATCTCGCCGGTGGGCAGCGCCTGGCCTTCGTCGTCCTGCACGCGCAGCGACACGCCCGGCAAGGGAAAGCCCACAGTGCCGCCGCGCCGCTCGCTCTGGCCGCCGTAGCGCGCATCGGCGGCATAGGGGTTGGAGGTGAGCATGGCAGTCTCGCTCATGCCGTACCGCTCCAGGATGGTGTGGCCGGTGCGCTGCTGCCATTCGGTAAAGGTTTCAATCAGTAGCGGCGCCGAGCCGGCGATGAACAGGCGCATGTTGCGCACCGCGTCGCGGTTGAGCGCGGGCTCGGCCAGCATGCGCACATACAGCGTGGGCACGCCCATGAACACGGTGGCGCGCGGCATGAGCGCAATCACCGCCTTGGGGTCGAACTTGCCCAGCCAGAACATCTTGCTGCCATTGAGCAGCGCGCCATGCAGCGCCACGAAAAGCCCGTGCACATGGAAGATGGGCAGCGCGTGGATCAGCACGTCACCAGGCTTCCAACCCCAGTAGTCCTTCAGCATGGCTGCGTTGCTCAGCAGGTTGCCGTGGCTGAGCATGGCACCTTTGCTGCGCCCGGTGGTGCCGCTGGTGTACAGGATGGCGGCCATGTCATCGGGCTTTTTCAGCGCGATGGTGTGCTGGTCGCTGCAGTGCGCGGCGCGCTCCAGCAGGCTGCCGGTGCGGTCGTCGTTGAGCGTGAACACGTTCTTCGTGCCGGCCTTGAACGCGATCTTGCTGACCCAGCCGAAGTTTTTGGCCGCGCACACCACCACCGAAGGCTCGGCGTTGGCGATGAAGTATTCGATCTCGGCGCTCTGGTAGGCGGTGTTCAGCGGCAGGAATACATAGCCCGCGCGCAGCGTGGCCAGGTACAGCAGCATGGCCTCGACGGATTTTTCCACCTGCACGGCAATGCGCGCTCCCGCGGGCAGCTTCAGCGACGCCAGCAGGTTGGCCATCATGGCGGTGGCACGGTCCAGGTCGCGCCAGCTGTAGGTCAGCACGGGCTGGCCGGGGTCGGCGGTCTCCACCGCCACGGCGTCCAGGTCTTGGGGGAAGGCGGCGCGCAGCGCGGCAAACAGGTTGGCGTTGGGTGCGGTCATGGCGGCTCGGGTGCGATCAGAAAGCGGGTTGGCGTTTTTCAAGGAAGGCGCTGATGCCTTCGCGGTGTTCGGGAAAATCGGCGTAGCGGAAGGCGCCATCATGCAGCGAGCGCCCCATGGCGCGCGTCATGGCGCTGAGCCTGGCCGGGTGGGCCAGGCTCACGGCCGCGATGCCATCGTGAACCTCAACGCGGACCGCGCCTGTCATGCCGGGGTTCCTGGCCTTCAATCGGGTATCAATCGGGCGTGATGCCGGCGGTCTTGACCACCGTGGCCCAGCGCTTGATTTCGGCGTTGATGAATGCGCCGAACTGCTGCTGCGACAGGTTGGGAAACTCCGCACCCTGGTTCGCCCACACGGCCTTGAGCTCGTCGGAGCTGATGCTGCGGCGCATTTCCTCGACGATGCGCGCCTGCAGGTCCGCCGCGGTGCCCTTGGGCGCCCACAGGCCGTACCAAGTGGTCACGGTGTAGTCGGGCAGGCCCATTTCGGCGGCGCAGGGCACGTCGGGCAATGACGGGTTGCGCTTGGCGCCCGAGACCATCAGCGCCTTGATGCGCCCGCCCTTGATGTGGGCGGCACTGGAGCCCAGCCCGTCAAACATCATGTCCACCTGGCCGCCCACCAGGTCGCGCAGCGCGGGGCCGGCACCGGTGTAGGGAATGTGGGTGATGAAGGTTTTGGTCTGCTGCTTGAACAGCTCGCCCGCCAGGTGGTGCGAGGTGCCCGCGCCGGCCGAGCCGTAGTTGAAGCGGCCCGGGCTTTTCTTCACCAGCTCCAGGAACGACTTGAAATCGGGCGAGGTGATGTTCTTGGGGTTGACCACCACCACCTGCGGCACGCTGGCGGCCAGCACCAGCGGCACGAAGTCCTTTTCCAGGTCGTAGTCCAGCTTCTTGTACATGGACGGGGCGATGGTGTGGTGCACCGCGCCCATGAAGAGGTTGTAGCCATCCGGCGCCGCCTTGGCCGCGACGGACGCGCCCAGCGTGCCGCCCGCGCCACCCCGGTTTTCAATGACCAGGTTCTGGCCGGTGAGCTTGGCAAACTGCGCCGACAGCGGCCGGCCGAAGGCGTCGGTGCCCCCGCCCGCGGCAAACGGCACGACCATGTTGACGGGCTTGGACGGCCAGCGGGCCTGCGCCCAGGCCAGCGGACCCATGCCCGCGGCTGCGCTGGCGGCTGCGGCCGCGCGCAGCACGCCGCGCCGTGAGAGGCTGTTTGAAATCATTGGTTTGTCTCCTGCTTGTGGTTGGTGTGTAACTGACTGCTGACGGAAATCAAAGATACAGCGCTTCGATGGCGCCCGAAATCGGGATTTCTCCCTGCGCAAGCTGTGCGCGGTGCTTGTCCAGGCGCTTGAGGTCATACAAATAGTTAACCATGAGGCCATAAGACTGCTTCAGGCCCTTGGGCGATGGGTCGCCATACCAGTTGAGCCGCTCCACCCGGGCACCATTGCCCAGGTGAAAGCGCGCCACCGCGTCCAGCGGCCTGCCGTCGCGCCACTCGCGGCCCAGGTAACGCGCGGCCCAGCCCATCAGCGCCTGGCGCTCGGGGGCTTTTTCGGGCAGCTTTTCAACGTTCTCCCACGCAGCCACCAGGTCGGCTGGCGCGTTCTTCACGAGCCAGGGCCGCAGCCCGGGGATGGGCGACAGCGTGGCGAATGTCTTCAGGCGCGGGAACTCCTGCTTGAGCGTGTCCACCACGCGCTTGATGAGGGAGTCGCCAAAGCTCACGCCGCGCAGGCCGGCCTGGGTGTTGCTGATGGAATAGAAAATGGCCGTGGTGGCCTTCTTCAGGTCGGCCGGTGCCGCAGCTTCATCCAGCAGCGGCGTGATGCTGCCGGCGATGTCATCCATCAGCGCCACTTCCACAAAAATCAGCGGCTCATCGGGCAGGCGCGGGTGAAAGAAGCCGTAGCAGCGCCGGTCGCTGTCCAGGCGGTTTTTCATGTCGGCCCAGCTGCGGATGTCGTGCACGGCTTCGTACTTGATGAGCTTCTCGATCAGCGAGGCGGGTGAATCCCAGCTGATGCGCCGCAGGTCCAGAAAGCCCACGTCAAACCAGGTGGAAAACATGTATTCCATCTCGACGTCCAGCGCGAGCAGGCGCTTGTCGCCCTTCAGGTGGGGCTGCATTTCGGCGCGCATGTCCACCAGGAAGCGGATGCCGTCGGGGTTGACGCTGAAGCGCTGCAGCAGGCGGCGCCGTGGCGACACCGTGGCGCGGCGGTACAGCACCTCGGCCGCGGCCTCGTCGGGCGTGCCCACTGCGGCGGCGTACTGCGCCTGGGCCTTGCGGACCTTGGCCGCGTCGGCGGTGAACTGTTCGCTCATCAGCAGCCACATGTCACGCCGCTGCTCTGGCGTCGCCTGGGCATACCAGCGGGCCACGCCCTGGGCTCGCCGGCCGCCCTCCACCTCGCTCACGCCCGCGTCCACGATGGCACGCAGCTCGTCCAGCGTGCGGCGCAGCACGCGCGGCGACAGGGCTTCTTCCTTCTTGCGCAGCGTGGCGCGCAGGCGCTCGCGCGTGGACCGGGGGCCCGGCCCGGCAGGCTCGGGCATGAGCAGCGACACGCTGCGGTGGATCCACTCGGGCGTGTTCATGCGAGCCTTGATTTCTGGTTGCGCGCAACTTCGCGCAGGGCCACGCGCTGGCGCGTGAGGTGGGTGCGCATGGCCGCCTCGGCGCCTTCGGCGTCACGCGCCTTCAGCGCGGCAAACACCGCCATGTGCTCTGACAGGCTTTGCTCCAGCCGGCCCGGCGCATGCAGCTGTTGCAGCCGTGCGAGCTTGACGATCTTGCGCAGATCGGTGATCACCTGGGCCAGCCAGCGGTTGTTGGCCAGCGTGATGATGGCCTCGTGGATGGCAAAGTTGGCGTCGTAATAGTCGTTGATGCGCCTGGCTTTGGCATGCTTGTTGAGCCTGTCGTGCAAGGCTTCCAGCGCCGCCAGGTCGGCATCGGTCGCGTTGCGCGCGGCCTCGAACGCGCAGCGGCCCTCCAGCAGCGCGATGACGGGAAAGATCTCGTCCAGGTCCTGCTCGGTCACCTCGTTCACAAAGCAGCCGCGGCGCGGTTCGTGCCGCACCAGGCCTTCGGCCGTCAGCACCTTCAATGCCTCGCGCAGCGGCGTGCGCGAGATCTTCATTTCCTCGGCCAGCCGCACTTCGTCCAGGAACATGCCCGGCCCCAGCTCGCCCGCGAAGATGCGGTCGCGCAAGGCGGCGGCCGCTTCATCGTGCAGGGAGTTGTGGATCAGACGCATGGTGGGCTGCTTTCGTAATTTTCAATAATTACACGTAATTATGGCGAAGCAACTTCGTCCTGTGCAGCCAATTTACCTATGGAAACTACTTAGAGCCCGCCGGCTGGCGGCCCAGCCAGACCCACAGCCCGGCGCCCGCCACGATCATGGGCACGCACAGCCACTGGCCCATGCTCATGCCAAGGGCCAGCAAGCCCAGGAAGTTGTCGGGCTCGCGGAAGAACTCCGCAATGAAGCGGAATACGCCATAGCCAAACAGGAAGGCCGCCGCCACCTGCCCCGGCCGGCGCGGCTTGCGCGCATACAGCCACAGCAGCACGAACAGCAGCAGCCCTTCCAGCAGGAACTGGTACACCTGCGACGGGTGGCGCGGCAGCATGGAGCCGCTTTGCGGGAACACCATGCCCCAGGGCAGCGTGGGATCGCTGAAGCGGCCCCACAGCTCGCCGTTGATGAAGTTGCCCACCCGCCCGGCCGCCAGGCCCGTGGGCACGCAGGGCGCCACAAAGTCCATGACCTGCCAGAACGGCCGCTGGCGCGACCGCGCAAACCACCATTGCGACACGATCACGCCCAGCATGCCGCCATGAAAGCTCATGCCGCCTTGCCAGATGAAGAAGATCTCCAGCGGGTGCGAGAGGTAGTACCCCGGCTTGTAAAACAGGCAGTAGCCCAGCCGCCCGCCCACCACCACGCCCAGCACGCCCAGGAACAGGATGTCTTCCACATCCCGCCGGGCCCAGGCGCCCTGGCCCGTGATGGACGCAAATGGCTCATGCCGCAGGCGCCGCAGCCCCAGGAACATGAACAGCCCGAACGCCGCCAGGTAGGTCAGGCCATACCAGTGAATGGCGATGGGGCCCAGTTGCAGCGCTACGGGGTCAATGTGGGGGTACGTCAGCATGCGGGGTATTGTGCCTTTTCACCTTTTCAGTTTCTGGTCAGCATCGCCACAAACTCCACAAACCGTTCCAGCGAAGGATTGGACGCCCCCTCGGACCACACCAGTGTGGTTTCGCACCCGGGCACGGCCTTGCCGCGCGGGCCCGACACGCTGCGGTAAACCACACCGGGGCGCTGGAACTGCCGCACGCTCTCGGGCACCCAGGCCACGCCCAGCCCCGCGGACACCAGGTTGACGATGGTCTGCATCTGGATGGCCTCCTGCGCCACCTGGGGCGAGCGCCCCGCAGCGTGATACAGGCCCAGGATGGCGTCGTGCAGCGAGGGGACGATGCGCCGCGGAAAGATCACCAGCGGCTCGGCCAGCACCTTGGCCAGCGGCAGCGTGGGCGCGCTGGTCAGCGGGTGGTGGTCGGGCAAGGCCAGCACCAGGGGCTCGCGCGTCACCAGCGCGTGCTGCAGGCCGGCGGGCGCAAAGCCGGGCGAATGCAGCATGAAGCCCGCGTCAATTTCGCCGCGCGCCAGCGCTTGCAGCTGCACATCGCCCGTGGCCTCGATCAGCTCCAGCGCCACGCCCGGGCTGTGCTCACGAAAGGCCCGCACCCACTGCGGCAACAACGCAAAACCCACGGTGGAGACAAACGCCAGCCGCAGGCGCCCGACCTCGCCCGCGGCGGCCGCGCGCGCCTGGGCCGGCAGGGCCTGCGCGCGCGCCAGCAGCTCGCGCGCCTGCGGCAGCAAGGCCGCGCCGGCCGCCGTCAATGCCACGCTGCGCTTGGTGCGGTCAAACAGGCGCACGCCCAGCAGCCGCTCCAGCAAGGCAATGGCCTGGGTCAGCGGGGGCTGCGTCATGTGCAGGCGCCGCGCGGCGTGGCCAAAGTGCAGTTCCTCGGCCACCGCCACAAACTGGCGCCACAAACGCAGTTCGATCACGGGATAACTCATATGCATTGCATATTAATACAGCCCCATAAATAGATTGGACGCACGCCCCGTTGGCGGCGCATACTCCTTGCTGCTTCCAACCCCACACCCGAGAGAGACGCAGCCATGGCCGACACCAAAGTCATCAAGATCAACGCCCGTTCCGCCACCATCGTCGAAGGCAAATCGCGCGCGCCCAACCGTTCGATGTACTACGCCATGGGCTACCAGGAAAGCGATTTCAGGAAGCCCATGGTTGGCGTGGCCAATGGCCACAGCACCATCACCCCCTGCAACAGCGGCCTGCAGAAGCTGGCCGACGCCGCCATCGCCGGCATTGAAGAGGCCGGCGGCAACGCCCAGGTGTTCGGCACGCCCACCATTTCCGACGGCATGGCCATGGGCACCGAAGGCATGAAGTACAGCCTGGTCAGCCGCGAAGTCATCAGCGACTGCATCGAAACCTGCGTGCAGGGCCAGTGGATGGACGGCGTGCTGGTGGTGGGTGGCTGCGACAAGAACATGCCCGGCGGCCTGATGGGCATGCTGCGCGCCAACGTGCCCGCCATTTATGTGTACGGCGGCACCATCCTGCCGGGCAAGTGGAAAGGCCAGGACCTGAACATCGTGAGCGTGTTCGAGGCCGTGGGCCAGAACGCCGCCGGTAACCTGAGCGATGCCGATCTGCGCGAGATTGAAATGCGCGCCATCCCCGGCACCGGCTCCTGCGGCGGCATGTACACCGCCAACACCATGTCGTCCGCGTTCGAGGCGCTGGGCATCAGCCTGCCCTACTCCAGCACCATGGCCAACCCGCACGACGAGAAGATGAACTCGGCAAAGGAATCGGCCAAGGTGCTGATCGAGGCCATCAAGAAGGACATCAAGCCGCGCGACATCGTCACCAAGAAGGCGATCGAAAACGCCGTGGCCGTGATCATGGCCACCGGCGGCTCGACCAACGCGGTGCTGCACTTCCTGGCCATTGCCCATGCAGCGGGCGTGGAGTGGAGCATTGACGACTTCGAGCGCATCCGCAAGAAGACCCCCGTGCTGTGCGACCTGAAGCCCTCGGGCAAGTACCTGGCGGTGGACCTGCACCAGGCCGGCGGCATTCCCGCCGTGATGAAGGTGCTGCTGGACGCGGGCCTGCTGCACGGCGACTGCCTGACCATCACGGGCAAGACCATCGCCGAGACGCTGGCCGACGTGCCTGCGCTGCGCGCCGACCAGGACGTGATCCGCCCCATCAGCAACCCCATGTATGCCCAGGGCCACCTGGCCATCCTCAAGGGCAACCTGTCACCCGAGGGCGCGGTGGCCAAGATCACCGGCCTGAAGAACCCCGTCATCACCGGCCCGGCCCGCGTGTTCGACGACGAGCAGACGGCCCTGCAGGCCATCCTGGACGGCAAGATCGTGGCCGGCGACGTGATGGTGCTGCGTTACCTGGGCCCCAAGGGCGGCCCCGGCATGCCCGAAATGCTGGCGCCCACCGGCGCACTGATCGGCGCGGGCCTGGGCGAAAGCGTGGGCCTGATCACCGACGGACGCTTCTCGGGCGGCACCTGGGGCATGGTGGTGGGCCACGTGGCGCCCGAAGCCGCGGCCGGCGGCACGATTGCCTTTGTGAACGAGGGAGACTCCATCACCATCGACGCGCACAAGCTGCAGCTGGAACTCAACGTGCCCGAAGCCGAAATCGCCCGCCGCCGCGCCGCCTGGACAGCCCCGGCCCCGCGTTACACCCGCGGCGTGCAGGCCAAGTTTGCGTTCAACGCCGCCAGCGCCAGCAAGGGCGCGGTGCTGGACAACTACTGAAGCGAAGCAGCCCGCCCATGAAAAATGCCCCGCGCGAGCGGGGCATTTTTTTGCTTGCATTTCCTGCGCAGGATCAGAAATCCTGCGGGGGGGGCGGAGGAGGCGGCGGCGGGGGAGGCGGCGGCGGCGGGGTGCTGCCGCCACAGCCACGGCCGCTGCTGCTGGAGCCACCGCTGCTGGAGCCACCACCGCAGCGGCCGCCACGGCCACTGCTGCTGCCCTTGCCGCTGCTCTTCTTGCTGGATTTCTTCTTGCTGCTCTTGCTGGAACAACCTCGCCCACCGGCGACCTGTTCCATTTCTTCGAGAGTCAAAACACGCATGCTGAACTCCTGGTTGTCAAAAACTGTGGCCGGCCTTCAGGCCCCTGTGTGAAGCCCAAAACCCGGTACGTCTTATTGCGTGCAAGGCCCCTGCACCCTTGCATCCTGTTATCAATGCGGCGAGTGTAGTCAGTTACATCTACTGTAACAAGCGTGTTACGGAAAATTTTCGTGAAATTTCTCGCACAACAGCGAATTTGCAACAGTCTAGTTACAAATCGAGTTGGAGCGAATCCACTTCATAGGTCAGGCGGATTTCCCGCGTGAGGCGCCGCGCCGCGAATGAGCGCGTCAGCTGCGGGTTGGCAAAGTCGCGCAGCAAGGGCGGGCGGGCCGCGCTGAAATAGACCGGCCCGTTGTCGTACATCTCGCTGGAGCCGGCCAGGCCCACGTCTTCCCAATGGGCGCACACCTGGATCAGGCACGGCGCATGGGTCACACCCAGCTCACGCAAGGCCAGGGCCCGGTGGTAGCCGTTGTTCAGCACCACACGCGGGCCATAGCGCACCACATTCAGCACATTGGTCGTGAAGCCCACGCTCAGGGCCAGCACGGCCTGGGCATGGCCATGGACCTGCAGGCCCTTGATGTCCGCCGGGTTGACCAGCTGGGCGCCCAGGAACCGGGTGTCATGCGTGTCCGACACAAACACGAACCGCTCGCCGCCCTGGTGGGCCACCTTGAAACTGGCGTCCCCCGCTGTCAGCGGCAGGCATACCGCCGCCAGGTCGGCATCGGCCAGCGGCCTGGGCAGGCCGTTGACCATGCGGTCCACGCTGGCGCGCCCGATGTGCTGCTGGCAGACCACCAGCTTGTCCAGCTCGACCATGCCAAAGGCCACCGGCACCGACGAAAATGTCTGCCGGAAACTGTCAAGCTGGACCAGCTTGTTGACATGGGCCTGCAAAGGCGCGGACAGGGGCAGGATCTGCGGCTTGTCGGCGGCGCCCGCCTCGGCCGTCTGCAGTTCCTGGAACACCACTGAAGCCTCACGCCACATGTCGGCCAGGTCGCCGCGGTCCATCTCGCGGCCTCCAATGGCGCGTTCGCGCACGAAGTCAATGAAGTCCGCCATGCGGGTGACGCCCATCAGGCACAGTTCCTGGTCCGTCGCGGGGACCGGCCGCGGCGCTGCGGGCAAGGGGGGGTTGGGCATCATGGGCCGCATTGTAGGGAGCAGCCCGTCATGACCTGCGCACATGACTGCATTCGCAATCGGCACCAAACCCGTATTGCCAGCGGCAGTGGGATGGGTTACCTTTTGACGGCCTGAAAGCTGGCATCAACTTTGCGGGCAGGCTCACAACATGACAAGGAGTTCAGCCATGAACACCAAGCGACGGACGGTATTGGGAATGGGCCTGGCGGGGCTGGGGCTGTGTGGGACGGGACTGGTTCATGCCCAGGCAAAACCGGCGGCGGGCCGCAAGGTGGTGCTCGGCCAATCCGTGCCGCTGACCGGGGCGGCCAGCGAAATCGGCCTGGCATTCGCCGCGGGCGCCAAGCTGTATGTAGACGCCTTCAACGCCCGCAAGAGCAACCCCGGCTGGAATTTCGAGCTGCGCCAGCTCGATGACGGCTACGAACCCGCCAAGGCCACAGCCAATGCCAAGAAGTTGCTGGAAGACGGGGCCGACGTGCTGTTCGGCTTTGTCGGCACCGCCAGTTCAGATGCGGGCGCCGCGGTCGCCAAGTCCGAGAGTGCCATTTTCTTCGGCCCGTTCGCCGCGTCAGACGCATTGCGTGATGCTTCGCACACCAACGTGTTTCATGTGCGGCCCAGCATGGCCGACGAGGCCTTCAAGATGGTCCGCCACTGCGCCACCCTGGGCCAGACGCGCATCGCCGTGCTGGCCGAAGACGACACCATGGGCCGCGCGGGCCTGGCAGCCGTCAACCAGGCCATGAGCGAGCTCAAGCTGCCGCCGCTGGTGGCCTCGGCCTTCGTGCCTGTCAACAGCGACAAGGTCGATGCGGCGGTGGCCAGCCTTTTCAAGGCGCAGCCCCAGGCCATCATCCAGGTCTCGCTGTTCAACTCCACGGCGGCATTCATCCGCAAGATGCGCAAGGCAGGCTATGCCGGTGCGTTCATGAATTTCTCGGTGGTGGGCATCGACCCGCTGTTCACGGCCCTGGGCAAGGAAATCGGCGGCGTCGTGGTGTCGCAGGTGGTGCCCTCGCCGCGCAGCTCGGCCACACCCATCGTCAAGGAATACCTGGCCGCCATCGACAACTCGGACCAGTCCCCGTCCTACGAAAGCCTGGAAGGTTTTATCGCCGCAAAAGCCCTGGCCGAAGCCGTGCGCCGCGCGGGCAAGGGTTTTGACAAAGCCAGGCTGCAGGCCAGCATGGCCACCATGACCGACTATGACGTCGGCGGCTTTCGCATCAACCTGCGCGCGGGCATGCGCGACTCGGTGCGTGCCATTGACCTGGTCACGATCACGCCGGACGGCAAGATCATCCGCTAGACCCTTCGCCGCCCAGCAAAAAGCCACCCGAGGGTGGCTTTTAGAGGGTGGCTTTTATATTGCGCTGGCCGCCTCAAAAATCTTGCGGCGGGGGCGGCGGGGGCGGGGGCGTGCCGCAGCTGCAGCAATCGCCATTGGCCTCGGGGTTGGCGGCCGTGCCCCAGGTCTTGTGGGCTGCGCCGGGGCGCACGTCGTTTTCGGCCTTGTTGTTGTTCAGGGAGTTGCCGGGCGCGTCGTCATCGCCGTTACCCCAGCCGTTGTTGCGCTTGCAACCGTCTTTCGTCCCGCCGGACACCAAGTCCATCTCTTCAAACGTCAGAACTCGCATCTTGTTTCTCCAGTCGTTGAAACATCACTGTCCTCGCGGCGCTGAACTTCCAGCTCCGATCGAAACATCTCGATACACGAATTGTAATCAGACGAAACAGAATGCCAAGTGAAATTTTCCCGCGAGCCGTCACTTTTCGAGACTTAATTCCGGCCGGGCAGTGTCTTTCACCAAGTATTTACCCTGATTCTCAGCCCATTGCTCCGTCGCCGCGCGTCCGAACATGCCGAACCGGTAGCGCCCTTGCCACCTGTGCCCGGCATCCGCTTTGCTCAGGGCGCGGGCTTCGCGCGCCACCTCACCCGCCACCTGCGACCAGGCCTGACGCGCCAGTTCTTCCACACGCCGCAGCGATTCGGGGCTGAGGTTCTCCAGCAGCAGGCTGTAGGCCAGCGGGCTGGCGTTGCCCGACAGTTGGTCCACCACGGCGTCCACATGGTCGGCCAGGCTCTGGCCCGCGTCATGCAGGGACACCGTGGCGTCATCGGGCTTGACGAGGTACACATGGTCGCCGCGGCATTCCACGATGGCGCGGCGGGACAGCTCCGACAGCGCGGCCAGGGCACCGCCCTCACCCGCCAGTTCCGCCAGCGCCTCAAAGGAAGGCGCGCCGCCGGCAAAGGGCAAGGGCGCGCTTTTCCATTCCGTCATCCAGGTGCTGACCATGCGCCGTACGCGGTCGTCGGCACCGCCCTCCTGGCTGGGGACGAACGCCATGCCCTGCATCAACGCATGCACGTCCTTGCGGTGCAGCCCCGACAAGGCGCACAGCGCGGTCTCGGTCTGCTTGGCGCCCTGGCGTTCCAGCTCGGCCACCGCTGCCCGCAGGTACACCCGCTTGAGCCGCAGGCAGAAATCGCGGTAGCCAATGCCCGAGCGAACCATCCAGCGGGCCAGGGGCGCCACGGCGCTGCCGGCGAAATCCAGGATCTCAAGCCGGGAGCCCGGCGGTGGCACGGAGAATTTCATGCCTTGATTCTAGATTATCAATGTGAAAATATCACATTAAATTGAACGAACTTTATTCAAAGCTGATTTGGCGAGCGGCGAAGTTCCCGTAACAGGAAATAGCGCAGGTCCATGCAGTCCCATTCGGGGGGAAGCCGCCGGCCATTCACGAAGACCACCGGCGCGGCGTCGATGCCCAGCGACTGCAGGGACTGGTGTTGCCGCATCAGCGCCGGCAGCATCACCCGCACGTCCGGGGCAGGCAGACCCGCCAGCACGCCCGCCTGCCAGCGGCCAAAGGCCGCCGGGCTGGCAACATGTTCCTTGGCCTCAAAGAACCATCCGGCACAAGCGCGGCGCAGCAAGGCCGTATCGCCCTGGGCGGCCAGGTGAACCAGCAACGCCGCGACACCGTCGGCCACCCGGTACTGGTCGCGCAGGGCGGGCGTGGGGGCGCTTGAAGGATCACCACCACGCAAAAACCGCAGCCGGATCGCCATGCGCTCGCCCAGCACGGCCTGCAGCGCCCAGGCCGCACGAACCTGGCGCCCGCAGGCCGGGCACGCGGGCAGCACCGCCAGCACGGCCTGCACAGGCGCACCGGCATCGCCAAGGCACACCTCACCGGGCACAGGTGGCAAGGGCTGCTCGCCCGCGTCCCACAGCGCCTGCACCACCGGCGGCTGGGCGCGCACCCGCGCAAAATCCCGCGCCACCGCCCTGCCCTGCCACGCCTGCGCCAGCAGGGGCCGCAGCCCCAGCCAGGCCAGCGTGGTCCCACCCCAGGCCATCACCATCAGCAGCCACGCCTGGGCGCCCCAGGGCCAGCCGCCCAGTGAAACGCCAGCGGCCACAGACAAGCCGGCCTCCAGCCACAGCAGCGCCGCCACCAGAAGGCACAGCCAGCAGTAGGAGCGCAGCTTCACCGCCTGGTAGTAAACCGACAGCGCGGTGAATGGCAGCAGGGCCAAGGACAGCAGACCGAGCATGGCCAGCGCGGGCGCCGCCTCCCCCGTGAATGCCGCCAGCACCAGCGCCAGCAGGCCGCTGGCGAAGTAGACCAGCCCCAGGTCCGCCAACGGCACCGGGCCCAGGCGGCTGGCAGGTGAACGCAGCACCCGGGCGCAATTGGCCACCGGACCGGCGGCACACAGGCGCTGCAATGGCCGGCCAATGCCGGCCTGCTCAAAACTCAACACCACGGTTGCCGCCAGGCCCATGAACTTGATCAGCGCCAGTGCGGCCAGCGCCCACCCGCCCGCGCACGGTGGCCACGCCAGCGCGGCCACCACCAGCAAGGCAGGCACCGCCAGGGCCAGTGCCGCACCGCGCGCACGGCGCCAGCGCTGGGCCGCCACCTGTTCAGCGGCAAAGGGCTCGCCCGCGTCCGCGCGCGGTTTCAGCACCAGCAGCATGCCATTCCACAGGGCGTTGAATTCTGCGTGCGTCAGGCGGCGTGTGGCGCCGTCCACCGCGAGGGTGATGCCGGCCTCGCCGGTTCGCAGTACCACGCCATAGCGCCCGCCCGCCAGCGGCACCAGGCTGCCCGCGGCATCGGCGGGCAATTCATCCACGCTGCCCGCCATGGGCACGGTGTCCACGCCCCACAGCTGCAGCAGTTCCACCATAGCCGCAGGGGTGGCCTGGCCGGGGTATTCATGCACCGCCTGCGTGATGTAGGCCTGCGTTGCGGCCACCCCATGGACGCGCAACGCCCGCGCAATGGCGGCCGCCGCACTGTCAGCCGTGCCCGGCCCGGTGGACCAGCGCGGCGACGGCGAAGCCATGCGGGTTCAGGCCCGCTCGGCCACCCAGGCCTGCACGGACTGCAGCGCGCCCGCGAGCTTGCTTGCGTCCGTGCCGCCAGCCATGGCCATGTCGGGCTTGCCACCGCCCTTGCCGCCCACCTGCTGGGCGACGAAGTTGACCAGCTCGCCTGCCTTGACCTTGCCCATCACGTCAGCAGTGGCGCCCGCCGCGATCTGAACCTTGGCGCCGTCCACGGCCGCCAGCACGATGGCCGCCGTCTTGAGCTTGTCCTTGAGCTTGTCCATGGTGTCGCGCAGCGTCTTGGCATCGGCGCCGGCCAGCGTGGCGGCCAGCACCTTGATGCCCTTGACGTCCACGGCCTGCGCCACCAGTTCGTCGCCCTGGGACGAGGCCAGCTTGCCCTTGAGCGCGGCCACTTCCTTTTCCAGCGCGCGCACCTGGTCCATCACCTGGCCGATGCGGCCCTGCAGCTCGGCGGCCGGCGCCTTGAGCGCGCCAGCGGCCTGGGCCACGGTGCTTTCCAGCTGTTGCAGGTAGGCCAGCGCATTGGCGCCGGTGATCGCCTCCACGCGGCGGATGCCCGCGGCCACGCCGGATTCACCGGTGATCTTGAACAGGCCGATGTCACCTGTGCGCTGCACATGCGTGCCGCCGCACAGCTCGCGGCTGGTGCCGATGTCCAGCACGCGCACGGTCTCGCCGTATTTCTCGCCAAACAGCATGACGGCGCCGGTCTTCTGTGCGGACTCAATGTCCATCACCCGCGCCTGCGTCGCCGCGTTGGCCAGGATTTCCTCGTTCACGCGTTTTTCAATTTCACGGATCTGCGCGTCGGTGACCGGCGCGTTGTGCGTGAAGTCAAAGCGGGTCTTGTCGGCGTCCACCAGCGAGCCCTTTTGCTGCACATGGCTGCCCAGCACTTCGCGCAGCGCCTTGTGCATCAGGTGCGTCACGCTGTGGTTGCGCATGGTGGCGTGGCGCCGGGCCATGTCCACCGCGGCGATCACGGTATCGCCGACCTTCAACGTGCCTTGGGTCTGTGTGCCATGGTGGCCGAATACGTCGGACTTGATCTTCTGCGTGTCTTCCACGCCAAACTGCACGCCCGGCGCGGCCAGCATGCCGCTGTCGCCCACCTGGCCGCCGCTCTCGGAATAAAACGGCGTGGTGTCCAGCACCACCACGCCTGCGTCGCCCTCATTCAGCTGCTGCACGGGCGTGCCGTCCTTGTACAGGGCCACGACCTTCGCCTGTTCTTCCAGCTTGTCGTAGCCGCTGAATGCATTGCCCGCGCCGGTGTAGTCCAGCACGCGGTCCATCTTGAACTTGCCGGCGGCGCGGCCCGCCGCCTTCTGCTTGTCCATGGCGGCACGGAAGCCGGCCTCGTCCACCGTCACGTCGCGCTCGCGGCACACGTCGGCCGACAGGTCCAGCGGGAAGCCAAAGGTGTCATGCAGCTTGAAGGCCACTTCGCCTGGCAGGACCTTGACGCCATTGGCCAGGGCCGCGTCCAGGATCTCCATGCCGTTTTCGAGGGTCTCGAAGAAGCGCTCTTCTTCCACCCGCAGCACGTCCATGATGCGGTCTTTCTGGGCGGCGAGGTTGGGGTAGGCGTCGCCCATCAGGCGAACCAGGTCGGGCACCAGTTTGTGGAAGAACGGCGTCTTCTTGCCCAGCTTGTAGCCGTGGCGAATGGCCCGGCGCACGATGCGCCGCTGCACATAGCCGCGGCCCTCGTTGCTGGGCACCACGCCGTCGCTCACCAGGAACGCCGTGGCGCGGATGTGGTCGGCGATCACGCGCAGGCTCTTGTTGTTGAGGTCTGCCACGCCGGTCTCGCGCGCGGCGGCCTTGATCAGCGCGTCAAAGATGTCAATTTCATAGTTGCTGTGCACGTGCTGGAGGATGGCGGCCAGCCGCTCCAGGCCCATGCCGGTGTCCACGCAGGGCGCGGGCAGCTTGACCACGCTGCCGTCGGGCTGCATGTCGAACTGCATGAACACGTGGTTCCAGATCTCGATGAAACGGTCGCCGTCCTCACCGGGGCTGCCGGGGGGGCCGCCGGGGATGTGGTCGCCGTGGTCGTAAAAGATTTCGCTGCAGGGGCCGCAGGGGCCGGTGTCGGCCATCATCCAGAAGTTGTCGGACTTGTACTTGCCACCCTTGTTGTCGCCGATGCGGATCACGCGCTCGGGGGGAAGGCCGATTTCCTTGGTCCAGATGTCGAACGCTTCGTCGTCGTCGATGTACACCGTGGCCAGCAGGCGCTCGGGCGGCAGCTTGTACACCTGCGTCAGCAGCTCCCAGCCCCACTTCAGGCTGTCGCGCTTGAAGTAGTCGCCAAAGCTCCAGTTGCCCAGCATTTCAAAGAAAGTGTGGTGACGCGCGGTGTAGCCCACGTTTTCCAGGTCGTTGTGCTTGCCGCCGGCGCGCAGGCAGGCCTGCACCGACGCCGCGCGCACATAGGGCCGCTTGTCGGTGCCCAGGAACACGTCCTTGAACTGCACCATGCCCGAATTGGTGAACATCAGCGTGGGGTCGTTGCCCGGCACCAGAGGGCTGGAAGCGACCACGGTGTGGCCCTTGGAGGCAAAGAAGTCCAGGAAGCTCTTGCGGATGTCTGCGACGGTGAATGTGGTGTTGCTCATGGGGTTTTCTGGTGCCGGGCCATGCGCCGGTGGCGCGTGAATGCTTGATCTGGCGGAACATTTGATTATAAGTTTGAGGGGTTTGCCCCCGCCTTGCCGCCTGCCACGCCGGGCTGTGCCAAAAGCTGGCAAAATTACTTAACAGGTTAAATAATTGACTTTTTTCCGGAGACCGCCCCGTGGACATGAAGACATCCCCCCTGGCCCTGCTGAAGGACCCTACCCTGCTCAAGACCGACGCGCTGATCAATGGCCAATGGGTCAAGGGCGCCGCCGCGCAGCGTTTTGATGTGAACGACCCCAGCACCGGCGCAAAGCTGGCTGACGTGGCCAACCTGGGCCCGAAAGATGCGGAACTGGCCATTGCCGCGGCCAACGCCGCCTGGCCGGCCTGGCGCAGCAAGACTGCCAAGGAGCGCAGCATCATCCTGCGCAGGTGGTACGACCTGCTCATGGCCAACCAGGAAGACCTGGGCCGCATCATGACCGCCGAGCAGGGCAAGCCGTTCGCCGAGGCCAAGGGCGAAGTGGCCTATGGCGCGAGCTTTGTGGAGTGGTACGCCGAGGAAGCCAAGCGCGTCAACGGCGAAACCCTGCCGCAGTTTGACAACAACCGCCGCCTGCTGGTGGTGCGCCAGCCCATCGGCGTGTGCGCGGCCATCACGCCGTGGAACTTCCCCCTGGCCATGATCACGCGCAAGGTTGCGCCGGCCCTGGCCGCTGGCTGCCCGGTGGTCATCAAGCCGGCCGAGCTGACGCCGCTGACGGCGCTGGCTGCCGCCGAGCTGGCGGTGCGCGCGGGCATTCCCGCGGGCGTGCTCAACCTGCTGACCGCTGACGGCGCCAACAGCATTGCGGTGGGCAAGGTGCTCTGCGCCAGCGACGTGGTGCGCCACATCAGCTTCACCGGCAGCACCGAGGTCGGCCGCATCCTCATGGCGCAAAGCGCGCCCACGGTCAAGAAGCTGGCCCTGGAGCTGGGCGGCAACGCGCCCTTCATCGTGTTCGACGATGCCGACATCGACAGCGCCGTGGAAGGCGCGATGGCCAGCAAATACCGCAACGCCGGGCAGACCTGCGTGTGCGCCAACCGCATCTATGTGCAGGACGGCGTGTACGACGCGTTCGTTGAAAAATTCGCCGCCAGGGTCAAGGCGCTCAAGGTGGGCAATGGCTTTGAAGACGGCGTGGTGCAGGGCCCGCTGATTGAAGACGCCGCGGTGCAGAAGGTGCAGCGCCACGTGGCCGACGCCCTGGGCAAGGGCGGCAAGCTCATGGCCGGCGGCAAGAAGCTGCAGGGCCAGTTCTTCGAGCCCACCGTGATCGCCAACGCCACGGCCGACATGCTGTGCGCCAAAGAGGAAACCTTCGGGCCCTTTGCGCCGGTGTTCCGCTTCACGACCGAGCAGGAGGCCATTGACGCCGCCAACAACACCGAGTTTGGTCTGGCCAGCTATTTCTACAGCCGCGACGTGGGGCGCATCTTCCGCGTGAGCGAGGCGCTGGAGTACGGCATGGTGGGCATCAACGTGGGCATCATCGCCACCGAGCACGTACCCTTTGGCGGCGTCAAGCAAAGCGGCCTGGGCCGCGAGGGCTCAAGCCACGGCATGGATGAGTATGTGGAGATGAAGTACCTCTGCATGGGCGACATCCTGAAATAAGCCAGGGTCGCCGTTGCCCTGCCGGGCTAGCTAGCCGCTATGCCCGGCGGAACTGTTGCCGCGCGAATGCGTGCCGCTGTTGCCGCTGCTGTTGCGCCCGCGTGACTCATTGACCAGCGCAATGCGCTTGGGCGGCGTCAATGCATGGCAGGCCTCCTCCAGCGCACCCAGCAGCGCCTTGAGCCCGCCCGGCGCCAGCCAGCGCTGCGTGCAGGCAATGCGCAGGTCAAAGTCCGCCACCGGCCCGATCGCATCGGACAGCCGCGCGCAGTTGGCCAGCACCTGGGTAGCCACGGCCAGCACGTCGGCGCCGCGCGCGTCGCCCATGCCGATGCAGGCAAAGCGCGTCTTGCTGATGCGTGCGATGGACCAGGAGTCGCCCAGCACCCCCTGCAGGCTCGCGGCAAACCGCACCACCACGCGCTCGGTCAGCACGAAGCCGTGGTCCACCGCGCTTTGCTCCAGCCCCGGCAGCAGGAACAGCATCACCGGCGTCTGCCGTTCGCCCGCGCCCTGGCGCAGCAAGGCCTCGTCATAGGCCAGCTGGAACCCCTGGTACGACAGCAACGCGGTCAGCGGATCGCGATTGCCCGTCACCGCCGCGCGGCCCAGCACATCGCGCCCATAGCGTTCGCGCAGGAACAGTGCCTGGTAGAACACCAGCATGCTGGCAAACAGCAGCAAGCCCACCGCCGCCGCGCGGATGTCCAGCCCCGCCACGAAGTCAAACGGCGTGTACACAACGGTCACCGCCAGCGCATAGCAGCCCAGCGCGGCCATGATCCAGCGCACATAGCGCCCGCCGCGCAGCACGCTCAAGCCGCACATGACCATGCTGGCCGCCAGGGTGACCAGCGTCAGCACGGCCGCCCCCGGCAGCCGCCAGGCACCGGGCAGCCACAGTGCCTGCGCCACCGCATAGAGCAGCACGATCCCGGGCACCACCAGCTTGGCCCAGCGCTCGACGCGCGTGAGGTAACGCTGGTCCAGCGCCTCGGCCGTCAGCGCGAACATCAGCGCCGACATCATCACGCCGGTGAACTGCTTGCTGGCGTCATTGAAGGCTGGCCATTCCGGCGTGAACCACACCGCCATGTAGCCATTCAGGCAGATCACGGTGATGAACACCCAGCTGGCCACGCCCGCCAGCAGCACGCTGGCGCGGCGGCGTTGCACCGCCGCACCCAGCACCGTGAACACCACCACCATCAGGCCCAGCCCCATGTTCATGCCCGACAGGTTGGACTGGCGCAGCTGCGTCTCGCGGTAGGCGGCATCGGTGGCCAGCCAGACCGGTGCGCGCGAGGTGGCTTCGTTTTCCATCACCACCATCAGGTGCACGGGCGCGGTCCCCACCTTCACCACGAATGCCGGGTTCTGGCTGACAAAGGGCCAGCGTGACAGCGCCACCCGGTCACCCGCCAGCGCACTGGCCCAGGCGCCGCCGGGCTCACGCTGCCACACCTGCACCTGGTCAAACCAGGCGGTGGGTACGTGCACGACGTAGGTGCCTTCCGCGCCTGCGCCTTGCAGCACCACGCGCCCCACCAGACGCATGCCCGGGCTGCTTTGCCAGCGCGGGGACGGCTCCAGCAGGGGTTGGTCCGGCGCCCCGTCCCAGGCCTGGTCCGGGTTCAGCGCGGTGGTGGCGGGCAAACGCTGCGCCGCCATGTGCAGGGTGAGGTTCAAGCGCGGCGCGTCGGCGCTCAGGCGCAGCTCGGGCGGCTGTGCCGCCCAAGCCAGACAGGAAAACAGACCGATGAAGCCGGCCAGAACGATCCGGATGACAGCGACCACCAGGCCGCCCGGTGCAAAGGTCAGGGAAATTTTGGGCCTCACCCTCTGTTATTTGTGGCCCTAGGGTACCAAAGCTGAATGAAGCCGACACACAGGTAACAAGGCGTTACGTTTGGGCCACACTTGGCGGCTGCGGCTGCAACACGCCGCGCAGCCAGGTGTCGATGATGGTGTCATCGCCCGGCCAGTGTTCCATGGCCACGGCGGTCAGCTGCGCCTGGATGCACAGCCAGCGGCCGCCTTCGTGGATGTAGGTGTCGGTGTAGGCCGTCATGCCGGTGACCGCGTTGCCGTCGATCACACGCACATATTTGTTGGTGGCGCGCACCAGCGCCACATCGCCAAACAGCGCGATGTCTTCATCGCGCACGTCCCAGTAAATGATGACATCGGGGTCAAAGCCATGGGCCCAGTCCCGCAGGTAATCCGCCCTGTCCTGGCGCTCGCCCCTGGGGCTGATGCACAGGAAGCGCGGGTGCGTGATGGCGCTGTGCGAGGGCACGTCATTGCTCACGAAATTGCGGATGAACCGCGCGTTGAGCGCGCGCAGGTCGGCGAGGTCTTGTTCGGGGGTGCGTTGGGCCATGGCTTGTCTCCTTGTGTCCGGTGGCCACAGGTTCGCCGCCCGGACTGTCAGGACTTGTCATCAGCCGGGCGGCTGCGCCAAAAAGGCCCGTAGAATCCGGGGCTGTCCCCGCGGGCGTCGTTCAATGGCAGGACCTGAGCTTCCCAAGCTCAAGACGTGGGTTCGATTCCCATCGCCCGCTCCAGTTTGTGCGCCACACCTAGTGCCGCAGTACCCTTTCACCCCCCGTATTACGACAAAGGATTGCCTGGCGGCATCCGCGTGAACGGTATGCTTCACGGGTGAAAATTTTCTATGGCTGGCGCATCGTCGGCGCTGGCCTTGGCCTCCAGTTTCTCTATGCCGGCCTGTTCATGCAGGCTTTCGGTGCCTATGTGGCCGTGCTGTCCGAAGAGCGCGGCTGGAGCAAGACCACCCTGTCGGGCGCGGCCGCGCTGCAGTCGGTTGAAGGTGCCCTGCTCGGCCCGGCCATGGGCTGGCTGGTCGACCGGTTTGGCGCGCGGGCCCTGGTGCACATCGGCGTGGTGCTGATGGGCCTGGGCTTCCTGGCGCTCAGCCAGATCGACAGCGTGGGCGGCTTTTACGGCGCCATCATCCTGATCGCGCTGGGCACCACCTGCGCAGGCTACTTCCCGCTGACCATCACCGTGGTGCACTGGTTCCAGCGGCTGCGCGCGCGGGCACTGTCGCTCATGGGGCTGGGCCTGGCCATCGGCGGGCTGGCGGTGCCGGCGGTGGGCTGGATGATGCAGACCTACGGCTGGCGCAACGCCGCCATTGCCTCGGGCATCCTGATGCTGGCCGGCGGACTGCCGCTGGCGCGCCTGATCCGCCGTCACCCCGGCGAGGTGGGCGAGCAGGTGGATGGTGCGCCCGCCCCGGGGCTATCCCCAGCGCCTGCTGCTGACGCACCCGCGGCCGCCCTGCCCGCGCAACGGCAGTTCACCGCGCGCGAAGCGGTGCGCACGCAGGCATTCTGGTTCCTGGCACTGGGCCACGGTTTTGCACTGCTCACGGTCACGGCGGTGAATGTGCACGCCATCTCGCACATGAAGGAAGGCCTGGGCTACACGCTGGCGCAGGCGTCGCTGGTCATCATGCTGATGACGGTGGCGCAGGCCGGTGGCCTGCTGCTGGGCGCGCTGGTGGGCGACCGCTGGGAAAAGCGCTACATGGCCGCCGCCTGCATGGTGGCGCACATGCTGGGCCTGCTGATGCTGACCTATGCCGTGCATCCGGTCATGCTGGGCGCGTTTGCCGTGCTGCACGGCGTGGCCTGGGGCCTGCGCGGGCCGTTCATGCAGGCCATGCGCGCGGACTATTTCGGGCTGCAGGCCATTGGCATGATCATGGGCCTGTCAGCCTTCGTCATTGCCATCGGCCAGGTGCTGGGCCCCATGGTGGCGGGCATGTTTGCCGACGCCACGGGCAATTACCGCATGGGCTTCACGCTGCTGGCGCTGGTGGCGGGGTCGGGTTCGCTGCTGTTCCTGATGGCGAAAAAGCCGGCATGAGCAGGTAGCTTTCGATCAGGTCGTAGTCCTGCGCGTAGGGCGGCGAGTGCAGCAGCACAAATTCATGCACCGGCCAGATGACGGGCCGGCAAGCCGCCGGTGCCAGGGCGCCGGCAGCGTTGCGGCTCAGCGTCACGTGGGGGCGGCCCCAGCGCGCGGGCGCCAGGCTCGTACGGCACACCGCAACCGCGATGCACCGGTGCAGCGCGGCCAGCGCATCGCGTGACGCGGCATCCGGCTGCAGCACCGCCAGCCCATGCGCCCAGGCAGCAGGAGTATCCAGCACCAACGCCAGCGGCGACTGCGCGACGTGGCGCAGCGCGCGCTGCAACTGCGGTGCCAGGTCCGGGTGGACCAGCCAGGGGCCATGCAGCGTCAGGTGCAGGCGCGGCGCGCGCGTGGTGCGGGTGCCAGGCGCCCATCGCCATTCGGCACAGTGGCGGGCCAGCGCCGCCTGTTGCGCGGGGCCGGGGCGCAGACAGATGAGCAGGCGCAGCGGATTCAGCGGCATGCTCAATGAAAATCCCGGCTCGTGCTGCTCTGCTGGGCCAGCCGGCCCAGCAGCGGCGTCAGGTCCATCAGCCGGGTGGCTACCAGGTGGCAGACCTGGCCGCCACTGTCCACGTCGCGTTGCCAGGTGCCGCGCACGGCCAGCAGGCGCGAGCGCAGCAGCGCGTCACGCTGGGCTTCACGCACGCTTTTCCAGACGATCACGTTCACCGGGCCGGTTTCATCTTCCAGCGTGACGAAGATCGTGCCCCTGGCCGTCTGCGGCTGCTGGCGCACGGTAACGATGCCGCAGGCCGACACGGTGCGCCCATGCGGCAGCGCGGCCAGTTGCGTGGCATTCAAGAATCCCTTTCGTGCCAGCCGTTCGCGCAGCAAGGCCAGCGGATGGCGGCGCAGCGTGAGGCCCAGCGACGCGTAGTCGAAAACGATCTCTTCGCCCTCGGGTGCCTCGGGCAGATCGAGTCGCGCTTCGTTCACTGGCGCGCCGCGCAGCAGCGCGGGCGCGCGGTGGCGCGCGGCGGCGTCCCAAACCTGCTGGCGGCGGTGGCCTGACAGCGACTTGAGCGCATCGCCCGCGGCCAGCGCGTTGAGGTCACGCACGTCCAGCTGCGCGCGCAGGGACAGGTCTTCGGTGCTGCTGAAGCCGGCTTGGCGGCGTGCGGCTTCAATCCGCTGCCCTGCCCCGGCGCTCAGGCCGCCCACCAGGCGCAGGCCCAGGCGAACGGCGGGTCGTAAACAATTGGAATCTGACCCCAATTTACTGTCCCAGTCGCTGTGCGATACGTCGGGGGGCAACACCTGCACGCCGTGGCGTACCGCATCTTGAATCAGCTGCGACGGGGTGTAAAACCCCATGGGCTGCGAATTGAGCATGGCCGCCAGGAAGCATTCGGGCTCGTGGCATTTGAGCCAGCTGCTTTCGTAGGCCAGCAGCGCAAAGCTGTAGGCATGGCTTTCGGGGAAGCCGTAGTCGGCGAAGCCCTTGACCTGCTCGAAGATGCGGTTGGCGAAATCTTCGTTGTAGCCGTTGGCGAGCATGCCGCCGATCAAACGCTCGCGCCAGCTTTTCATGTCACCGGTGCGCTTCCACGCGGCCATGGCGCGGCGCAGGCCATCGGCCTCGGCGCCCGTGAAGCCGGCCGCGACCATGGAGATTTCCATGACCTGCTCCTGGAAGATGGGAATGCCCAGCGTGCGGTTCAGCGTGGCCTGCAGGCGCGCGGGCTTGTCCTTCGGCTCGTAGCGTGACCGCTCATACTCGATCTCTTCGCCTTTGGCGGCCCGTTCACGCGCTTTCAGGTACGGATGCACCATGCCGCCCGAAATCGGCCCCGGCCGCACGATGGCGACCTCGACCACCAGGTCGTAGAACTCCCTGGGCTTTAGCCGCGGCAGCATGGACATCTGCGCGCGGCTTTCGATCTGGAACACGCCCACGGTGTCGGCACGTCGGATCATCTGGTAGGTCTTCTCGTCCTCCGCCGGAATGTCATAACGCGTGAACGCGCCGCCGCGCCGCTGCGCCACGAAGTTGAGGCAACGGCGGATGGCCGTGAGCATGCCCAGCGCCAGCACGTCCACCTTGAGCATGCCCATGTGTTCCAGGTCGTCCTTGTCCCACTGGATGACGGATCGGTCTTTCATGGACGCCTTTTCAATCGGCACCAGCCGCGTGAGCGGCGTATCGGTCAGCACAAAGCCGCCAACGTGCTGGCTCAGATGGCGCGGGAAGCCCATCAGCGCTTGCGCCAGGGCCAGCCACAGTTGGGCCTTGTGCGCGTCCAGCACCACGCCCACGCCTTGGGCCAGTGCCTGCAGGCGATCCACTGCGATTTCTTCGTCGAACCAGTGATGCTCCCTGGCGAACACATCGACCAGCGGTTCGGGCACACCCAGTGCCTTGCCCACGTCACGGATGGCACTGCGCGTGCGGTAACTGATGACTACCGCGGCAATCGCCGCGCGATGGCGTCCGTACTTTTTATAGACGTACTGGATGACCTCTTCGCGCCGCTCGTGCTCGAAGTCCACATCGATGTCGGGCGGCTCGTTCTTGCGGCTTTCGCTGATGAAGCGTTCCAGCAAGGGGTTGGACAGCATGGGGTCCATGGCCGTCACGCCCAGGCAGAAGCAGACCGCCGAGTTGGCGGCCGATCCCCGCCCCTGACAAAGGATTTCTTTCTCCTTCCTGGCGAACCGCACGATGTCGTGCACCGTCAGAAAGAACATTTCGTACCGGCAACGCTCGATCAGCGCGAGCTCCTTGTCCAGCAGGTCCTGCACTTTTTGGGGGATGCCCTGGGGGTAGCGCTCATGGGCGCCTTCCAGGGCCAGCCGTGTCAGCGTCTGGATGGGCGGTTCGCCGGCGGCGACCGTCTCCTGGGGATAGTTGTATGAAATCTCCCGCAGGTTGAACGTGCAGCGATGCACCAGCCTGAGCGTCGCATCCAGCAGTTCCTGCGCAAACACCCGCGTCAGTTGCAGGCGCGAGCGCAGATGCCGCTCGGCATTCGCCTGCAGTTCGAACCCGCACTGGTCCACAGGCTTGCCCAGCCGCACGGCCGTGATCACGTCGTGCAGCGGCTTGCGCGAGCGCCGGTCCATCAGCACGCCCCCCACGGCCACCAGCGGCACACCACACCGTACGCCGGCCTGCTCCAGCAGCGCAAGCCACAGGTCGTCGTCGGGCAGCTGGCGCTGTTCCACGCCCAGCCACAGCGCCACGCCGAAACGTCCGTGCAGCCAGGCCAGCCGCGCTCGCACCTCACCCTCGCCTGCCTGTCGATGCGGCACGTAGATAAGCTCGCAGCCTTCGCCCAGCAGCGACAGGTCGCTCGTGTCCCAGCCCACCTGGTAGTCGCCCTTGGCCGTGCCGTCGTCGTTGCGCGCGTTGCTGATGAACTGGCACAGGCCGCCCCACCCCTGAAGGTTGCGTGCGATGGCCACCAGGCGGCCTTCATTCCCAAAGTCGAACACGCTGCCGTACAGCAGGCGGAATGGCCTGCCCCTGCGCTCCTGAGGATGGTTGTCGTCCAGCCGCTCGATGAATGCGCGGTATTCATCCCAGCCCGACAGCGCCCGCACCACCCCTGCCACGGAGCATTCGTCGGTGATGGCCAGCGCGTCGTAGCCCAGGTTGTAGGCGCGGCGCACCAGTTCCTGCGGGTGCGCCGCGCCGTGCTGGAAGCTGAAGTTGCTCTGGCAGTACAACTCGGCGTAACGCGGCAGCGGGTCGGGGCCGTCCAGAAGCACGGGTGGCCAGCCGTCGCGCTCTTCATTGAGCTGCGCGCCGGGCTTGAGGTGGTATTCAGGCATACAGGCCCTGCAGGTACCAGCGGTCCCGGGGCCCGCCACCCAACCGGTCACGGTAGATCCAGACCAGCCCGTGCTCGGGGCTGCGGGCAATGAAGTAGTCACGCGCGGTGTGGCCACCCTGTTCGCTGGTTTCCCACCAGCCCGTCATGACGCGGCTGGCCCGTGTGAGCCGCTGCAAGGGTCCGCCGTACTGCGGCACATCGTCTTTCATCGGCAACAGCACCGGCACGGGCAGCAGCCACGGCGGCTGCAGCGCGTCGGGCTCGTCCTGCGCCAGCCGCTGCGCGGCGCCGTCGCGCGCGGGCCGCCACTGCTGGCGCCGTTCGGGCCGGTGGTCGGCCCGGGCGTGCGGCACCACCACGTTGTGCGCGCCCAGGCGCACGCTCAGGCGTTCGATGAATTCGTGCAGCTTTTCGCCGGGCATGTTGTCTTCAGGCAGAAAGCTGCGGCTGGCGCCGGCCCACGGCGCCGTGTCCAGCACGCGCAGGCGCAGGTGGTTGGCCGGCGCCGCCAGGGTTTCGCGCGCCAGGTGCTCTGACAGCAGGCGGCGCAGGTGCGCCATGTCCTGGGCCGGCTGCGCGGTGCGCACGACCAGCTGCTGGTGGCTCGGCAAGGCCACGCCGTCCAGGCGCTTCAGGTCCAGCGTCCATTGCAGCTGCAGTGCCAGCACGCCGCGCCCGCGCGCGCGCAGCCAGGCCTGCAGGTGCGTCAGCAGGCGCTGCGCTGTCCACAGGAGCTCTGGCGTGGTGGTGGCCAGCGCAGGCAGCTCCACGTTCATGTCAAACACCTCGGGCAGCGCCAGCCAGGCGCAGGCCTCGGGCCGCTGACCCCAGGCCATGTCCAGGGCGTCCAGCAGGCCCGCGCCAAAACGCCGCGCCACGCCGCCGCGCGGCAGCGCGCGCAGCTGGCCCCAGGTGCTGCAACCGGTGCGCTCCAGGGTGTGCAGCCAGGGCAGCGCGGCGCTCAGCGCGGCCAGGGGCAGGCCGCCGGGCACCTGCGCGGGCACCGGCAGCCCGCGCAGCTGCAGCCGCAGCAGGGCCAGGGCCACCAGATGCGTGGCGCCTTCTGCATAGGGCACCGGCTGCGCGCGGCGCCTGAACAGGCGGCGCAGCAACCGGTCCTGCCCGCCCCACAGGCGCTGCGACGTGGACACTTCGAGCAGCAGCGCTTCGTCCACCTGCGCCACGCGCGGGGTGAACTGCAGCGCGCGCCAGCCCCAGGCCGTGCGCTCGGCCTCAGGCGGTAACAGGGCGATCCAGTGCATGGGCATGGGTTGGCACGGGCGGCGTGGTCCCGGTCAAAGGCTGGGTCGGCGCCACCGGTTTGCGGCGCGCCGCCAGCAGCGCCGCCAGCCGTGGCGGATGGGCTGGCAGAAGCACCGGCGCGTCCACCGGCGGGCCGCGGCGTTTGAGGATGCGCACCTGCAGCGCGTCCGTGCCCTGCAGCAGCAGGCGCAACCGTGCGGGCGATGATTCATGCTGCGCGGCCAGCGTGCGAAACACGAACAGTGGCCGCTGGCGCTGGCCCTGTTGCGCCGCCAGGTGCAGCCGGCGCAGCTGGTCGGCGCGGGCCTGCGGCAACCAGGCCAGCACAGCCGCCACACCGGCGCAGCGCAGCGCCTGCTCGGCCGCCCACAGGCGCGCGGCGGGCTTGTCACTGCGCACGCACAGCAGCCGTTCGCCGGGCAAGCCCTGCGCTGCCAGCGCCGGGCCAAACGGCTCAAACGGCGTGCCCACCAGCACCACGGGGCCGGGCTGCGCCTGCGCCACCTGGGCCAGCGCAGGCAGCACCAGTTGCCAGGCATGCCGTTCAGGCCGCGCCTGCAGCACCTCCACCAGGCCATCCAGCGGCCAGCCGCCGCCGGGCAGGTGGGCGTTGAGGACGGGGTGGCCGGTGGGCAAAACAGCGTCGTTCCAAGCGTGCCCATCCGCCCGCCAGACATGCGGCGATGCAGACAAGGAAGAGGCAGCGGACAGGCAGGCAAGGGTCACAGGCAGCACCAAAATACTGTTTGTTTGTACAGTAATATCGATGCATGTGAAAGACGATCTTTGTCTTACATAGATTTTCAGGGGGTACAATAAATGTTGACTGTGATCGAGACATCACTGTTCCTGCGATGCGCAAAAGAAGTCTGGTCTGAAGACGAACGCGAGGCATTTGTCGAATGGATTGCCGGTAATCCGTCTGCAGGCAGCGTCATACCGGGTGCCGAGGGTTTGCGCAAAGTCCGGTGGGGCCGCGCGGGCATGGGGAAGCGGGGAGGATCGCGGGTAATTTATTTCCTGCGAAACGGCCCTACCGAGGTTGTCCTGATCGTGGTCTATACCAAAGCAAAATTTGAAAATCTGCCAACACACGTCTTGCTGCAATGGAAGGAAGCTTTCGATGGACAAGGAAACTGAACAATTTGCCGCCGATGTGCTCGAGTCCATCCGCCAGGCCAAACGCGGCGAATATGCGCGCATCCACACCCCCGAAGAAATCATGGCCCGCGCCGCTCGACGAGGGCGCCCGCCCGGCAGCGTTTCGCCCGCCACCAAACAGGCCGTCAAGCTGCGCCTGGACCCTGACCTGCTGGCGGCCCTGCGTGCCAGCGGTGCGGGATGGCAGACACGCGTCAACGCCATCCTGAGGCAAGCCGTCCTCAGCAAATAAGGCACCCCATGCCGGAGCCCTGACTTTTGTTCCGCCTTTTCGAAAAACTCCTTCCCCCCTACCCCGAAGCCGAGCCCGCGCTGCCGCCCAAGGGGTTTTTCGCTTTTGTGTGGGCCTGCACCACGGGCCTGCGCGGCTACATCGCGTCGCTGGCGGTGCTGAGCGCGGTCATTGCAGCCTACGAAGCTTTCCTGTTCGCCATGCTGGGCCACGTGGTGGACTGGCTGGGCCGGGTGCAGCCGGCCAGCCTGTGGGCTGAGCAGGGCCCCATGCTGCGGCTGCTGGGCGCGGTGCTGCTGGCCAGCACGCTCGTGATCGCGCTGCAGACCATCGTCAAGCACCAGACGCTGGCCATCAACTTCCCGCTGCGCCTGCGCTGGAACTTCCACCGCCTGATGCTGGGCCAGAGCATGGCGTTCTACAGCGACGAGTTCGCCGGGCGCATCACCACCAAGGTCATGCAGACCGCGCTGTCGGTGCGCGAGATGATCTTCACCAGCACCGACGTGCTGATCGGCATCAGCGTGTACTTCATCACCATCGTGGTGCTGGCGGGCGGCTTTGACCTGCGCCTGATCTGGCCCTTCATGGGCTGGCTGGTGCTGTACGGCGCCTCGGTCGTTTACTTCGTGCCGCGGCTGGGCCGCATCGGCAAGGCGCAGGCCGATGCGCGCTCCATGATGACCGGGCGCATCACCGACGCGTACACCAACATCTCCACCGTCAAGCTGTTCTCGCACACCCATCGCGAGGCCCACTTCGCCCGCGCCGCCATGCAGGAATTCATGGCCACGGGCTATGCGCAGATGCGCCTGGTCAGCCTGTTCGAGATCGTCAACCACACGCTGGTGGTGGGCCTGATCATGGCTGTGGGCGGATCGGCCCTGTGGCTGTGGACACAGGGCCAGGTGGGCACGGGCGCGGTGGCCGCGGTGATCGCCATGGCGCTGCGCATCAGCGGCATGTCGCACTGGATCATGTGGGAGATGACCTCGCTGTTTGAAAACATCGGCACCGTGCAGGACGGCATCAGCACGCTGACGCGCCCGCGCGCCGTGGTGGACGCGCCCGGCGCCGCCACGCTGGCCGTGCCGCGCGGCGAGGTGCGCTTCGAGCATGTGCGCTTCAGCTACGGCAAGGGCCAGCCGGTGATCGACGACCTGTGCCTGAGCGTGCGCCCCGGCGAAAAGATCGGCCTGATCGGCCGATCGGGCGCGGGCAAGTCCACGCTCGTGAACCTGCTGCTGCGCTTTCATGACCTGGACGGCGGGCGCATCCTGATCGACGGCCAGGACATCGCCCGCGTGACGCAGGACAGCCTGCGCAGCCACATCGGCATGGTCACGCAGGACACATCGCTGCTGCACCGCTCCATGCGCGACAACATCCTGTACGGCCGGCCTGATGCGGGCGACGACGCGATGATTGCCGCCGCCCGGCGCGCCGAGGCGCACGACTTCATTGGCCAGCTGAGCGACCTGCAGGGCCGCACCGGCTACGACGCCCATGTGGGCGAACGCGGCGTCAAGCTCTCGGGCGGGCAGCGCCAGCGCATTGCGATTGCGCGCGTCATGCTGAAAGACGCGCCCATCCTGCTGCTGGACGAAGCCACCAGCGCGCTCGACTCCGAGGTGGAAGCCGCCATCCAGGCCAGCCTGGACACGCTGATGCAGGGCAAGACGGTGATCGCCATTGCCCACCGGCTGTCCACCATCGCCGCCATGGACCGCCTGATCGTGCTGGACGCGGGGCGCATCGTGGAGGAAGGCGACCATCGCAGCCTGCTGGCCCAGGGCGGCTTGTACGCGCGGCTGTGGGCACACCAGAGCGGCGGTTTCCTGGGCGAGGTGGATGAAAGGAACGCAGACCATGAAAACGACAGAACGTAATGCCCTGCTGCAAACGCTGCAGGCGCGCTTTGACAAGCACCCCGGCCGGCACCAAGGCATCACCTGGGCCGACGTACAAACACTGGGCACCTTCGACGCCAAAACCTCCAGCTGGATCGCCACACCCCCAGACGTGCGGGCCCTGGGGGGCGCACTGTTTGGCGACTGGCGCTATGGCCGTGTGTTCATCTACCACAACGGCGTGCAGTCGTACTACGCGGCGCGGGGCTTTCGCGGCGTGCTGCGCGTGTGAGCAGGGGCACGCCGAGGCGCCCCTTGTCATGAGCGGCCCAGCTCACCCCATACCGCGCCAAACACCTGCACGAACGCACGCTCCACCACCGACATCGGCCGGTAGCGGTTGCGGATGATCTCCACGGGCAGCTTCTCGCTGGATTGGAACGGCCGCACCTCCAGCCCCGCCAGCAGGCCACCGGCAATGGCCACCTGGTCCACCACGGCCACGCCCACGCCGGCCTGGGCAAACCAGCAGGCGGTGGTGGAGCTGGTGCATTCAAAGTCCAGGTGCATCCGGGCCGCATGCGCGCCAAACGCGCGGCGCAGCGTCTGGCCGAAAGGCACGGTTTCGGGCGAGCCGATCACGCGCTCGCCGGCCAGGTCAGCGGGCTTGATGCGCCTTTTTTTCGCCAGCGGGTGGTCGCTGCGCATGACGCAGGCCAGACCACACTGGTAAGCCTGCACGGTTTCCAGGTTGGGATGGTCATGCGGTGCCAGCGCGATCCCCAGGTGGGTGGAACGGTCCAGCAGGGTCTGGTTGATGATGTCGGGCGACACCACCTGCACGCGGCATTGCAGGCGCGGCACTTTTTCATAAAGCCGCGCCACCGTGCGGCTCACCAGGTACGGCGCCAGGCTGGCGCTGCACACCAGGCGCAGCGTGGCGTGCGTGGGTTCGGCCAGCTCGCGGCTGGTGTCGCGCACTTTTTCCACGCCAGCCCACAGGGTGTTGACCTCGGTGTACAGGCGCTGCGCCTCGGGTGTGGGCACCAGCCGGCCCTTGACCCGCTCAAACAGCACCAGGCCGCTGGTCTTGGCCGCCTGGGCCAGCACCTTGCTGATGGCAGGCGGCGACACATGCAGCAGCTCGGCCGCGCTGTTGACGCCGCCACTGAACATGACGGCGCGAAACACTTCCATCTGACGAAGATTCAAATTGCACCCCAATACCAAACTGTTAACCGCAGTTTAACGGTGGTGGCATTCTTTTCAATTGCGGCGGCCCCTGTGCCACTGAATAATCGCCCGCATAACCATTAACCCGGAGACAAGCCAATGTTCACCCCCAACCGCCGGCGCTTTGTCGCCACCCTGGGCGCGGCCTCTGCCGTGCTGGCCGCCCCTGCCGTGCGGGCGCAGGCCAAGCCGCTGACCATCATCCTGACCGTACCGCCGGGCACCTCGTCCGACACGCTGGCACGCATGCTGGGGGACCGCCTTCGCAGCAAGCTGAACCGCACGGTGGTGGTGGAGTCGAAATCGGGCGCGGGCGGGTTGGTGGCCATCCAGCACCTGCGCCAGTTTGACGCCGACGGCTCCTACCTGATGATGGCGCCCAACTCGGCCGTGTCGCTGCTGCCGCTGTTTGCCACCAAGCCCACGTTTGACTATGAAACGCAGTTGCAGGCCGTGGTGGAATGCGCGTCGGCGCCCATGGCATTCACGGTGCACCCGTCTTCGGGCGTGAACACGCTGGCCGAGTATTTCGAGTCAGTGAAAAAGGACCCCAAGCGCGGCTCCATCGGCGTGCCCAGCCCGGTGAGCATGGGCGCGCTGGTGATCTACCAGTTGGGCAAGCAGCTGAACCTGCCGCTGCAGGCCGTGCCGTACCGCGGCGGTTCGCCCCTGCTGGCCGACCTGCTGGGCAACCAGATCCCGGCCAGCGGCTCCATCCTGCCGGACTACCTGGAAAACCACCGCGCCGGCAAGCTGCGCGTGCTGGCCCACGCCAGCGAAAAGCGCTCCCCCCTGGCACCGGAGATTCCCACCATCACCGAGGCGGGCTACCCCGGCTATGTGGCCGTCACCTCCTTCGGCCTGTATGCGAAGAACGGCACGCCCGCCAACATCGCCAACGACTACGCAGCCATCGTGTCCGAGGCACTGGCCAGCGCGCCGGTGGTGGAGGCGCTCAGCAAGATGGGGCTGGTGCCCGTGGGTGGCACGCCGGCCGAGTTCCACAAGAAGGTTCTCTCTGATCGCACCCGCTGGGCCCCGGTCATCAAGGACTCCGGCATCAAGATGGACGCATAGACATGGCCCCCACGCTTGTCACTTTGTGTACTACGCTGCCCCCCGAGGGGGCAGCAGCCGCCTTGGGGCGGCCCGGCGGCGGCTGATCATGGCCGAAGATACCGCGAACCGCGTCACGGCCATCGGCCTGACGCCCCGCCCCACCACCATGCAATACCGCCATGTGGGCCGCAGCGGCCTGATGGCGTCCGCGCTGGGCATCGGCTGCTTTGCATTCGGCGGCTATGTGAAGCAGGACGACGTCAACGCCGTGATGTCCCAGGCGCTGGACATGGGCATCAATTACTTTGACACGGCCAACAGCTACGGCATCGGCAAGTCCGAAGAGGCACTGGGCATGGCCCTCAAAGGCCGGCGCGACCAGGCGCTGATCGCCACCAAATTCGGCAACCGCATGGGCGACGGGCCCAACGACCTTGGCGCGTCGCGCCTGGCCATCATCCGCGCGTGCGAGGCCAGCCTGAAACGCCTGGGAACGGACTACATCGACCTGTACCAGCTGCACTGGCCCGACCACGGCACGCCCATTGAGGAAACCCTGCGCGCGCTGGACGACCTGGTGCGCGCGGGCAAGGTGCGCTACATCGGCGCGTCCAACCTGTTCGCCTGGGAGTTGTGCGAGGCGCATTTCGTCGCCGAAAAGTACGGCCTGCCCAAGTTCATTTCGGCACAGGACCACTACAACCTGCTGTACCGCGACATTGAAAAGCGCTTTGAACCTTTCTGCGTGAAATACGGCGTGGGCATGACGCATTACTTCCCGCTGGCCGCTGGCATGCTCAGCGGCATCCACCAGCGCGGGGCCATCGCGCCCGGCTCGCGCCAGGACAAGAACCCGAACACCGCGGCCTGGCAGTCGGACCGCAACTGGGACGTGACCGAAAAGCTCCAGGCCTTTGCCCAGGCCCGCGGCTGGACGCTGGCGCAAATGTCTTTGGCCTGGCTGCTGCAGCGTCCCGCGACCTTCACTGTCATCGCAGGCGCCGACAAGCCCCAGCACCTGCTGGACAACGTGCGCGCGCTGGACATCCGCTTTACCGCCGAAGACTTGACCGAGATCGACCGCATCACGCTGGTGGACGAGGACCGCAGCGTGGCCCCGCCCTACCGGCAACTGCGGCCGGAAAAGGTCCATGAATTCGAGCCCATGCAGCGCGCAAAGGCCGGCGCGCCCAGCCAGGCCGCGCACTGAGCCGTTTTATTGAAGAAGCCTCCCATGCTCACCCAAGTCAAATCTCCCATCCTCACCGTCCACAACCCGGTGGGCTACCCGCCAAAGATCCAGCGCAAGCAGCCCGCCGCGCGACCGTCCAGCCTGGACGGCAAGACCATCTACCTGGTGGACAGCAAGTTCGACGACTCGGTTGAACTGCTCAAGCAGGTGCAGGCCTGGTTTGCCGCGAAGATGCCCGGCGTGAAGACCGAGCTGCGCCAGATGGCCAGCTACTACGGCAAGGACGACCCCGCGCTGTGGAGCGAGATCAAGGCCGCGGGCGGCGTGGCCATCATCGGCGTGGGCCACTGCAGCACCTGCGCGCCGGCCGTGGCCACGCACGCCATCACGCTGGAGACGCAGTACGGCGTGCCCACCGTCGCCATCCACACCGACAAGTTCGTCAAGGTGGTGCACTCGGTCAGCCGCATGGGCGGGCTGGCGCAGCTGCCCCAGGTGTTTGTGCCGCAGCCGGTGATGGGCCAGAGCGCGGACACGCTGCGCGCGTATGTGCAGGGCAACGACCCCGCCACCGGCAAGCCGGTGATGGCTGAGATCATCGACGGCCTGACGCGCGGGCTGGCGGCGAGCGCCACGGGCACCGAGGCCTATGCCCGCGACACGCCGCGCCTGGAAGCGCCCGACACCGAAGACAACCTGCATGCCCTGTTCGAGCGCAACCTGTGGACGGACCACCTGCCCATCGTGCTGCCCACCGAGGAACGCGTGGCCGCCATGCTGCGCGGCACCAGCCGCCAGCCCGATGAGGTGGTGGGCCGCATGCAGCCCACGCCCAACCGCGGCTTGTGGGAATACACCGTGGAAAAAGTCGCGGTCAACGCGGTGATGGCGGGCGCCAGGCCTGAATACTTTCCCGTAATCCTGGCGCTGGCATCCACCGGCATCACGGCGCGTGGCAGCACGTCCAGCTCGGCGTCGGTCATGACGGTGGTCAATGGCCCGATCCGTCACCAGATCAACATGAACTGCGGCATCGGCGCCATGGGGCCCTACAACCATGCCAACGCCACCATCGGCCGCGCCTACGCGCTGCTGTCGCAGAACCTGCAGGGCGGCTCGGTGCCGGGTGAAACCTTCATGGGGTCCATCGGCAACAACTACACCTACAACGGCATCACCTTTGCCGAGAACGAGGAACGCTCGCCCTGGGAGCCGCTGCATGTGCAAAAGGGCTTTGACAAGGATGCCAGCACCGTCACCGTGTTCCATGGCTGCCGCTCCACGACGTTCAGCTTGGGGCTGCGCCAGCAATACTGGCGCGAGCATGTGAAGGACATGCTGCTGGGCACGGATGCCATCACCGCGCCCGTGCTGGTGCTGGACCCGATCACGGCGCGCCAGTTCGTGGACCGCGGCGGCTTTGACACCAAGGCCAAGCTGATCCGCTGGATCCACGAAACCGCCGAGATGCCCGCGGGCCGTTACTGGGACCTGCAGCTGGTGCAGAACTACGTGCATTCGCGCGCCACGCTGGGCCCGTCGGAGTCGCCCAAGGCCCGTTACGTGGGTGTGCCGGATGACACGCCAGTGCGCATGTTTGAAGAAGATGCGATCAACGTCGTGGTCACCGGCGGCGAGGCCAACGGCTACTGGCAGATCATGGGCGCGCACCACCGCGCCACGGTGTCGGTGGACGCGTGGCGCTGACCCTTCGGCACACCCAGGATGAACGGATTGACGATGCGTGAGTGCGACCTGGCCATCATCGGCGCCGGCGTGGCGGGCCTGACGGCGGCCGCTGTGGCCGCGCGCGCGGGCCTGGATGTGCTGGTCATCGAGCGCATGGGCGCGGGCGGCCAGGTGATGACGGTGGACCATGTAGCCAACTTCCCGGCCTACCCGGAAGGCATCGCCGGATTTGACCTGGGCCCGGCGCTGCAGGAACAGGCCGAGGATGCGGGCGCGCAGTTTGCGCTGGACAGCGTGGAGCGCCTGGAGCCTGGCACAGCCCGGCATGTACTGCACTGCGCGGGCGAGCCCGTGGCCGCGCGCGCGGTGATCGTGGCCGTGGGCTCGCAGCGGCGAACGCTGGGCGTGCCAGGGGAGGATGCCTACGAAGGCCGGGGCATCTCGCACTGCGCGTCCTGCGACGGGCCGCTGTTTCGCGGTGAACCGGTTTGTGTGGTGGGCGGGGGCGACTCCGCCTTGGGCGAAGCTGCCGTCCTGGCCCGCCATGCGGCTCAGGTTCATGTGGTGTTTGAAGGTGCGGCTGCGCATGCGCAGGCGTACCTGCTGGACGCCGTGGCTGGCCTTGCGAATGTGACACTGCAACCCGGTGTGCGCGTACAGGCCGTCACAGGCAATGAACGCGGCGTGGACGGTGTCGTGCTGCTGGACGGTGCGGGCCAGTCCAGCACCTTGGCTGTGTCGGGGCTGTTTGTGTACGCAGGGTTGATGCCACACACGGGCTTCCTGCGGGACACGCTGGCGCTGGATGGCAACGGCCGGCTTCAGGCCGATGCCGGCCTGCAAACCTCCATACCCGGCATTTTTGCGGCAGGCGACGTGCGCGCTGGCGCCGCCTGTCTTTTGTCACAGGCCGCACAAGACGGCACCCAGGCGGCGCAAGCCGCAATTCAATACCTCCAAGGAGACGCACGATGAACATCGCTCAAAACCCGGTCGCACGCCGCGCATTCACCGCAATGGTGCTGCTGGCGGTTGCACCGCTGGCAACAGCCCAGACCTTCCCCATCCCCGACAAGCCGGTCAAGCTGGTGGTGGGCTTCCCCGCAGGCGGAGGCACTGACCTGCAGGCGCGCATGGTGGCCCAGCACCTGGCGCCCATCCTGGGCGTGCCGGTGATCGTGGAAAACAAGCCCGGTGCGGGCACCATGCTGGCCGCCACCGAAGTGGCCAAGGCCCCCGCCGACGGCCACACGCTGCTGTACACGCCCGCGTCCACGCTGTCGCAGCTGCCGCACACGCTGTCGGCGGTGAAGTACGACACCTTCAAGGACTTCACGCCCGTGGCACAAGGCGCACTCGGGCCACTGGTGCTGGTGCTGCACAAATCCATTCCGGCCAGCAACGTGCGCGAGCTGGTGACCTATGCCAAGGCCAATCCTGGACAGCTCAATTACGTATCGCAGGGCGTGGGCACGCCCGCGCACATCTTTGGCCAGATCTTTGCCAAGCAGGCGGGCATCGACATCGTGCATGTTCCCTACAAGGGCGCCAACGACGTGGCCAAGGACTTCATTGCAGGGCGCGTGCATCTGCAGTTTGCGTCTTCGTCCGCCGCCGTGGCGCTGGCCAAGTCGGGCGAGGTGCGCATGATCGCCGCCGTGGCGCCCCGGCGCAGCGGCCTGTTCCCCGATCTGGCCACGATGAGTGAACAGGGCATCAGCGGCGTGGACATTGAAAGCTGGATCGGCTTTGTCGGCCCCGCGGGTCTGCCGCCGGCCACCACCAGAAAGCTCAGCGACGGCATTGCCCAGGTACTGGCCATGCCCAAGGTGCGTGAGGACTTCCGAGCAGGTGGCGTGGAAGCCAAATGGCTCAGCCCCGAGGACTTCGCCAACGCCATCCGCAACTCGTACCAGCTGTGGGCCAGCGCGCTGGCGAACATCGGGTTCAAGAAGGAATAAACCGCCGCGTCATCGCTGCGGTTGCCAATGCCATGCCGGGCATGGTCTCAGTCTGACAAGTCCATTTCGAAGGCCTGCCTGACCCCTCTCAGGATGCTGTCCTCAATGATCTTTCGCTGGATATCCACAAAGATCCTGGCATCGCGGCGGAATGCTTCGTCATCAGAGCCATGCCGGGCACGCAGCCGGTCGGCATCAACGGCCGACAAGCGCCTGATTTCATCGTCGGTGGCGAGCTCGAAGGGCGCTTTGCCCATCGCATCGTCAAACCGTTGTACCAGCTGTGTATCAGCCGGGGGCAAACAGGCTGCGGCAACAGTTGCCCAGGGAGTGTTCACGCCCGTCGCACCCACAACAGTTGCCGCCATCATCACGCCCCTTCAGTTGAACAGAGGTCCATCCTAGAGGCGCAGGCAGCGCTGTCGACTATACGGACGTACCTTCAGTGCAGCTTGACGCCCGTCTTGCTCTGGGCAAATTCGTGCGTCACGCCCGGTGCCAGCTCCACCACCTTCAGGCCCTGCGGCGTGACGTCGAACACGCCCAGGTCGGTGATGATTCGGTCCACCACGCCCACGCCGGTCAGCGGCAGCGTGCAGGCCGGCAGGATCTTCATGTCCTCGGTACCGTCTTTCTTTTTCGCCACGTGTTCCATCAGCACGATCACGCGCTTGACGCCGGCCACCAGGTCCATGGCGCCGCCCATGCCCTTGACCATCTTGCCGGGAATCATCCAGTTGGCGAGGTCACCCTTTTCGCTGACCTGCATGGCACCCAGGATGGACAGGTTGATCTTGCCGCCGCGGATCATGGCAAAGCTGTCGTGGCTGCCGAAAATCGACGAGCCCTTGATGGTGGTCACGGTCTGCTTGCCGGCGTTGATGAGGTCGGCGTCGACTTCATCCTCGGTGGGGAACGGGCCGATGCCCAGCATGCCGTTCTCGGATTGCAGCCACACCTCCTTGGTGGACGGCACATGGTTGGCCACCAGGGTGGGAATGCCGATGCCCAGGTTCACGTAGAAACCGTCTTCGAGTTCATGGGCCGCGCGGGCGGCCATCTGGTCTTGGTTCCACGGCATGGTCAGACTCCTGCTTTCTCGGTAATCGTACGTTTCTCGATCCGCTTTTCCGGCGTGGCGTTCAGCACGATGCGGTGCACGTAAATGCCGGGCAGGTGGATCTGGTCGGGCACCATGTCGCCGGTTTCCACAATCTCTTCCACTTCCACCACGCAGATCTTGCCGGCCATGGCCGCGGCCGGGTTGAAGTTGCGCGCGGTGTAGCGGAACTGCAGGTTGCCGGACTTGTCGGCGCGGTGCGCCTTGACCAGCGAGACCTCGGGCACCAGCGCGCGCTCCATCACGTACTGTTCGCCGTCAAATTCACGGATTTCCTTGCCCTCGGCCACGATGGTGCCCACGCCGGTCTTGGTGAAGAACGCGGGGATGCCGGCACCGCCGGCGCGCAGCTTCTCGGCCAGCGTGCCCTGGGGGGTAAATTCCAGCTGCAGCTCACCGGCCAGGTACTGGCGCTCGAACTCCTTGTTCTCGCCCACGTAGCTGGAAATCATCTTGCTGATCTGGCGCGTCTCCAGCAGCTTGCCCAGGCCAAAGCCGTCAACGCCGGCGTTGTTGGAGATGACGGTCAGGCCCTTGACGCCGCTGTCGCGCAGCGCGTCAATCAGGGCTTCAGGGATGCCGCACAGGCCGAAACCGCCCACGGCCAGGAGCTGGCCGTCCTTGACGATGCCCTTGAGGGCCTCGGCGGCGGAAGGATAAATTTTGTTCACGGATGTCTCCTGGGTGAAGAGTCCCGTACGATACTACCTAACCCGTTACGTAGTTCTTCGTAGAGGTTTGCACCATGGACGTGGATTACCGTCTTGCCTTCGACATGGCCCCCGTGGGCCTGTGCCTGTCGCGCAACCGCGTGATCGTCGACTGCAACCAGCATCTGTGCGAGATGTTCGGCGTCACGCGCGAGCAGCTCACCGGCCAGTCGTTCCAGGTGCTGTACCCCAGCGCCGACGAGTACGAGCGCCTGGGCGCGCGCATCGGGCCGATCCTGAATGCCAGGGGCCACTACGCCGACGACCGCATCATGAAGCGGGTGGACGGCCGCTTCAAGGGTGAGCTGTTCTGGTGCCACGTGACCGGCCGCGCGCTGAACCGCGAAGCACCGCACGAGGCCGGCATCTGGGCCTTTGAAGACCTGAGCTCACAGCGCCCGGTGAAGGCCGAGCTGACCGCGCGCGAGCGCGAGGTCGCCGCGCGGCTGCTGGACGGCATGACCAGCAAGGAAATCGGCAAGACCCTGGCGATCAGCCACCGCACGGTGGAGATCTACCGCGCGCGGCTCATGCGCAAGTACAAGGCCAGCACGACAGCCGACCTCGTCCACAAATTAATGGCCGGGAGCTGAAGCCCCACGCTCCCCTGCTTCGCGTGGGTCGCTGCCCCCCCGAGGGGGCCTTCGCGCCTTGGGGCGGCCCGGCGGCGCTCAATCAGCTTTTCGGCGCGTCAATCACTTCCGCCGCGGTGCGAAACGCATCCACCGCCGCCGGAAAGCCGCAGTACACGCTGGCGTGCAGGAAGATCTCCTGCAGCTCGGCCGGCGTCACGCCGTTGTTCAGCGCGCCGCGCACATGCACCTTCAGCTCATGCATCCGGCCCAGCGCGACCAGCATGGAGACGGTGACGATGCTGCGCGTCCTGAGGTCAATGCCCTCGCGCTGCCAGGTGTTGCCCCAGGCATGGCGCGTCACCAGGTCCTGCAGCGGCCGGGTGAAATCGGTGGCGCGGTCCAGCGCGCCCTGCACGTAGTCGTTGCCCAGCACGGCGCGGCGCGTGGCCAGGCCTTTGTCATACACGGGGTCGCTCATGGGTACTCCTTCGGTGATGTGCGCCCAAGGATAATCGCAGCACTCAACACGGAGACACGCCATGAGCCGCTACCCCGCCCCCGAGATCAAGGACCTGCCCGACGACATCCGCGCCAAGGTGCTGGAGGTTCAGGAAAAGGCCGGCTTCGTGCCCAATGTCTTCCTGGCTTTTGCGCGCCGCCCGGCTGAATGGCGCGCCTTCTTTGCCTATCACGACGCACTGATGGTGCCCGAATCAGTGGGCCGCACCAGCAACCTGACCAAGGGCGACCGCGAGATGATCGTGACGGCCACCAGCGCCGCCAACAACTGCCTGTATTGCGTGGTGGCCCACGGCGCCATCCTGCGCATTTACGAAAAAAAGCCTCTTGTGGCCGACCAGGTGGCCGTGAATTACCGCAAGGCAGACATCCCCGCGCGCCAGCGCGCCATGCTGGACTTTGCGATGAAGGTCTGCCTGCATTCCGACGAAATCAGTGACGCCGACTTTGCGCCGCTGCACGCGCATGGCTTTGACGACGAGGACATCTGGGACATTGCCGCCATCACCGCGTTCTTCGGCCTGTCCAACCGCATGGCCAGCTTCAGCGGCATGATGCCGAACCCGGAGTTTTACCTGATGGGCCGCGTGCCCAAGGCCAAGGGCTGAAGCGCGCTCGCGCCCGTTTCGCTATTCGATGTGCCGGCGCATCCAGTCGGGCAGCGGTGCCGCCTTCTGCGCCTGGAAGTTCACCCAGATGGTCGTGGCGCCGCCTGCCGCGTAGATCACGTCCGGGTCGTCGGTGCGTGACATGGTGCCCCAGCTTTCAAACGTGCTGCGCGCCGGGTCGCTCACGTACATCTTCACCAGCACATCGCCCGGGTATTCGAGCTGCCGGTAGAAGTTGCAGAACGCGTTGACGATCACGGGCCCTTCGCCCTTGGGGTCGGGCCGGCAGCCGATGGAGCGCATCCAGTCGATGCGCATCGTTTCCAGGTAGCGGAAGTATGTGGTGTTGTTCACATGGTTCATCGCGTCCATGTCGCCCCAGCGGATGGGGATGGTCATCTCGTAAACCAGTTTCTTGTGCTCGGGCAGTTCGATCTTCATTGGTGGGCCTTGATGGATGCCAGGATGCCGATGGTGAACAGCACGCAGGCCACGGCCTGCGCGGGCGCGGGCCAGCGGCCATCCCACGCAAAGGAATACAGCAGCGCAAACAGCGTTTCGCTCACGATGAGCTGGCCGCACAGGCTGGCCGACAGCCGCTGGCTTGCGACGTTCCACAAGATGGTGGCCAGCCAGGCCGAGCCGAAGCCTGTGAACGCGCACAGCAGCACAAAGCCCGCCAGCCCCGGCCTGGTGGCAATGTCAGCCAGGGGCGAGCCGGCCACGAGCCACAACAGCAAGGCGCCCGCGCCAGTGGCCACGCCCAGCCAGTTCGCCCAGTCGGTGGCGTTGACCTCGGGGTGACGCTTGAGCCAGGCGGAATTGAGGATGGCAAAGGCCGTCCAGCACACCAGCGATACCGTCACGAGCGCAATGCCGCGCCAGTAGTACGCAGGCGCTTGAGCCGCGGCATCGCCATGGGGTGAGCCCATCATCAGCGCCAGGCCGGCCGCCGTCAGGGCCAGACCGGGCACCAGCGCCGCCCAGCGCAGGTGCTGCGGCTTGCCCAGCAGCATGACCCACAGCGGAATGGTACCGATGATCAGCGTGGGCACCTCGGTGCCGGCGTCACGTATGGCCAGCACCAGCAGGAGGTAATAGCCGGTAAAACCCAGCACGCTCAAGCCGATGGCGGCCAGCGCCTGCGCCGGCGTGGGCAGGCGGCGGGTGCGCATGCCGATGAGCATGACAAGCGCGGCAACCACGCCATAGGCCAGGAACCGGCCAGCGGTCAGGTCCACCGACGAGAAACCCGGGACCATGCGCGGCGCGACAAACACGACACCCCAAAGGGCACCGGCCGCCAGGCCGGCCAGGACGCCTGTCAGCATGCCCGGCTAGACGCCAAAACCGTCGTCAGCTGCAATCACCGCACCGTTGATGAAATGACTCTGCCCGCTGGCCAGCAAAACGATCAGCGCGTCCAGGTCCTGCGGCTGGCCCACGCGCTTGCGCGGCAGCATCTGCACCAGCTTCTGGCCCTGCTCGGTCTGCCAGTGGTGGTGGTTGATCTCGGTGTCGATGTAGCCCGGGCAGATGGCGTTGACATTGATGCCGAAGCGGCCCCACTCCAGCGCCATGGCCTTGGTCATCTGCACCACCGCCGCCTTGCTCATGCAGTAAGCGCCGATCTGGGGCAGCACCTTCAGGCCCGCCATGGAGGCGATGTTGATGATGCGCCCGCCGGTGTAGGTGCCCGGCGCCGCGCCGCGCGCGCGGGCCAGCATGCGCTTGCCCACTTCTTGCGCCACGAAGAACGCGCCCTTGACGTTGGTGTCGAAGATGAAGTCGTAGACGTCTTCTTCCACGTCCTGGATGCGCTGGGTGGTGCTCACGCCCGAGTTGTTGACCAGGATGTCGATGGAACCGACCTCGGTTTCCGCATGCGCCACCGCGGCCTTGATGCTGCCCAGGTCGGTCACGTCCAGCGCCAGCACGTGGGCATCGCCGCCCTCGCCTTCGATCTGCGCGCGCAGCTCCTTGAGCTTTTCCACCCGGCGGCTGGCCAGCACCACGGCAGCGCCCGCGCGCGACAGGGTTTTGGCAAACTGCGCCCCCAGGCCACTGGAGGCGCCGGTCACAAAGGCAACGCGGCCCGAAAGATCCATGCTGTAAGCCACGCTAGAGTCTCCTGTCTGAATTCAAATAAGAACGCGCGTTCGATTCTGCGCAGGCGCCGCCTAAAATGCAGTCCACCGGGAGACACGCCATAGCGCGACGCACCCACCTGCTTTCCAAACCATTATCAGCGAGACCCTCATGACCCACGATGAAATCCTTGCCCAGTACGGCCCCCGCGAAGCCATGGAATATGACGTGGTGGTGGTCGGCGGCGGGCCCGGCGGCCTGGCCACGGCCATCCGCCTGAAGCAACTGGCCGCCGCCGAAGGCAAGGACATTTCCGTCGTGGTGCTGGAAAAAGGCTCGGAGCCCGGTGCCCATATCCTGTCGGGCGCCATCATGGACCCGCGCGCGCTGACGGAACTCATCCCCGACTGGAAAGCCAAGGGCGCGCCGCTGAACCAGCCGGTGACCGACGATGCCATGGTGTTCCTGGGTGAAAAGGCATCGTTTCGCACGCCCAACATGGTGCTGCCTCCATGTTTCCAGAACCATGGCAACTACATCGTGAGCCTGGGCAACGTGGTGCGCTGGCTGGGCACGCAGGCCGAGGCGCTGGGCGTGGAGATCTTCCCCGGTTTTGCCGCAGCCGAGGTGCTCTACAACGACGACGGCTCGGTCAAGGGCGTGGCCACCGGCAACATGGGCGTGGGCAAGGACGGCGAGCCCACCGGTGAATTCCAGCTGGGCATGGAGCTGCACGCCAAGTACACCGTGTTTGCCGAAGGCGCGCGTGGCCACCTGGGGCGCCAGCTCATTGCGAAGTTCAACCTGGCCGAAGGCAAGGACCCGCAGACCTATGGCCTGGGCGTCAAGGAAGTCTGGGAGATCGATCCCAAGCGCCACCAGCCCGGCTTTGTGCTGCACACCGCCGGCTGGCCGATGGATGCCGACACCTATGGCGGTGCGTTCCTGTACCACATGGAGGACAACAAGGTCACGCTGGGCTTCATTACCGGGCTGGACTACAGCAACCCCTACCTGAGCCCGTTCGAGGAATTCCAGCGCTGGAAGACGCACCCCAACATCCGCTGGTACCTGGAAGGCGACGCCGACAAGGGCATCAAGCCGGCCAAGCGCCTGGGCTACGGCGCGCGCGCCATCACCGCGGGCGGCCTGCAGTCGCTGCCCAAATTCGTGTTCCCCGGCGGCGCGCTGGTGGGCTGCGAGGCGGGCTTCCTGAACGTGAGCCGCATCAAGGGCAGCCATGCCGCCATCAAGACCGGCATGCTGGCCGCCGAGGCCGCCTATGCCGCGGTGCAGGCCGGCCGCCAGCACGACGAGCTGGCCGCCTACCCCGAGGCGTTCGAGAAGAGCTGGCTCTACACCGAACTCAACAAGGCACGCAACTTCAAGGCCTGGTTCAAGAAGGGCCTGGCCGTGGCCACGCTGATGAACGGCGTGGAGCAATTCGTGCTGCGCGGCCACGTCCCCTGGACGCTGCATCGCGACAAGCCGGATCATGCGGCGCTCAAGCCCGCGGCCGAATGCAAGCCCATCGTGTACCCCAAGCCTGACGGCAAGCTCACCTTCGACCGCCTGTCCAGCGTGTTCATCAGCAACACCAACCACAACGAACACCAGCCCGCCCACCTGACGCTGAAGGACGCGTCGGTGCCGGTGAATGTGAACCTGGCGAAATACGCCGGGCCCGAGTCGCGCTACTGTCCGGCCGGCGTTTACGAGTTCGTGAAGAACGAGGACAACACCGACCGGCTGCAGATCAACGCGCAGAACTGCGTGCACTGCAAGACCTGCGACATCAAGGACCCCACGCAGAACATCGTGTGGGTCACGCCCGAAGGCGGCGGCGGCCCCAACTACGTGGGCATGTAGGCGCCCCCCGTGACAACCCGCAGTAGCGGGGCCAGGCCATGTGCGCTATAACCCTTTGTAACAAGGGATTGCAAAAGGCATGGCCACTGCCACGTTGTACCGCTACCGCTGGTTGCTCATCAGGCTGCCTATCCTGGCTGCCACCGTGGCGGCCGCATGGCTTTTCTGGGCATGGCTGTACCCCATGCCAGCATCACAGATCTCCCTCAGCGCCGGCTTCAAGGACGGCGCCTATTACCCCCTGGCCCGCCAGTACGCCGACGCACTGCAGCGCCAGGGCGTGGCCACCGTGCTGCTGGAGTCCAGCGGTTCGGCCCAGAACCTGCAGCGACTGAAGGCCGACCCGCCCGAGGCCGACGTGGCGCTGGTGCAGGGCGGTTTCGGGTGGTCGGCCCAATCCGCGCAGACGGCCACGGTCAGCGCCGTGCAGACCCTGGCCAACGTCGGCATTGAAGCCGTGTGGATCTTCAGCCGCCAGCGTGACCTGCATTCGCTGCTGCAGCTGCGCGGGCTGCGCGTGGCGGTCGGCCCCGAAGGCAGCGGCCACCGCGTGATGGCGCAGCTGCTCACGCAGCAGCAACGCATCAAGCCCGAGGAAATGCGCCTGTCACCGTTGAGCAGCCTGGGCGCGGCCGACGCGCTGGCGCGCGACGAGGTGGACGCCGTGCTGATGGTCGCCGCGGCCGACGCGCCGGCGGTGGGCAAGCTGCTGCGCACGCCCGGCGTGCACCTGGCCGCGCTGCAGCGCACCGTGGCCATTGCCGAGCGCAACCATTTCCTGGAGCCGCGCCTGCTGGCGCAGGACAGCCTGGGCGCGGGCATGCCGCCGCGCGACGTGACGCTGCTGACCACCCACACGCATCTGGTGGTGCGGCATGACCTGGACACCGCGCTCAAGCGCGCCATGACCGCCGCGGCCATGCAGGTGCAGGGGCCGGGCGGACCGTTTCACCGCACGGGTGATTTCCCCGCCCTGCGCCGCAGCGACTTCCCCACCGCGCCCGAGGCGCGCAACGTGATGGGCAATGGCCTGGGCTGGCTGGAGCGCATGCTGCCCTTCTGGTGGGCGCAGGTGGTGGAGCGGCTGGTGATCATCTGCGTGCCGCTGGCGGTGGTGGCCTGGTGGCTGTCGCTGCTCATCCCGGCGTGGCTGCGCTGGAAGCTCGAAAGCCGCGTCACGCGCTGGTACGGCGAGCTGAAATTCATCGAAAACGACCTGGCCAACCACAACCTCAGCGACATGGACATGAGCCGTCTGAACGGCCGGCTGGCGCGCATGGACAAGGCCATCTCCACGCTGACGCTGCCGCGCGAGCTGGCCCAGCGCTGGTACACCCTGCACCAGCACGTGGACTTCGTGCGCCACCGCATCTACAGCCTGAGGGGCCGATGAAGCTGCAGTTTCTCTACCGGCGCCGGTGGCTGCTCATGTACCTGCCCATCCTGGCGGGCCTGCTGCTGGGCTGCGCCTGGGCCGCGGTCGTCTGGAAGCCGCTGCCGCCGCAGCGGGTGGTGCTGGCCACCGGGCCGGCCGGCAGCAGCTACCTGCGGCTGGCGCAGTCGTATGCCGCGCGGCTGGAGCGCCTGGGCGTGCAGGTGGACATCATCACCCACCCGCGCCCGCAGGACGCGTTGGACCGCCTGGCGCGTCCGGCCGACGCGGTGGACGTGGCGCTGGCCCAGGGCCTGTATGCCCAGCAGGGCCTGCCGGTGCAGGGGCTGGCGGCCGTGGGCCATGAAATCGTCTGGGTGTTCGCGCGCGGCGGCGTGCAGGGCATTGCACAGATGCGTGGGCTGCGCATCGCGGCGGCGGCCACCGGTTCGTCCAACCATCGGGCCGCCGAGATGCTGCTGGCGCACGCGCGCATCAAGCCCGAGGAAGTCCGCTTCGAGCCGCTGGTGGGCGACGCCGCCATTGCCGCGCTGGCCGACGACCGGGTGGACGTGGTGGTGCATGTGGCCACCGGGGAATCATCCACCGCCGCGGCGCTGGCGCGCATGGACGGCGTGCGGCTGGTGACGGTGGAACGCGCGGGGGCGCTGGCCGCGCGCGAGCCGCGGCTGCGCCCGCTGGTGATACCGCAGGGCTCGATCGAGCTGCGCAGCGACATCCCCTCGACCGATGTGGCCGCCATGGCCACCCTCACCCACCTGCTGGTGCGCCCCGGCCTGCACCCGGCCCTGCAACGCACGCTGCTGGACGTGGCCCACGAGGTGCACTCCACCGGCGGCTTCCTCGAAGGCCAGGGCCAGTATCCGTCGGTGCGCGGCGGCGACTTCCCGCTGTCGCCCGTGGCCCAGCAGTATGCGCTGGGCATCCGCCCCTGGCTGGAGACCCTGCTGCCCTACCGTGCGGCCCAGTGGGCCGAGCTGGTGCTGTACGCCCTGGTGCCGCTGTCGGCGCTGGCGCTGGTGCTGCTGCGCCGCGTGCCGGTGTTCATCGAATGGCGCGTCAACGCGGCGCTGCAGCACTTTTATGGCGAACTGAAGTTCCTGGAAGCCGACATGGTCAAGATCGCCACCGGCGACCCGATCGCGCTGCGCTGGGTGGTCACCCGGCTGGACAAGCTGGAAAAGCAGGTGGCCGACATGGACCTGCCCGACCGTTTTGCCGACCGCTGGTACACCCTGCGCGAGCACCTCAGCTCGGCGCGCGAACGGCTGCTCAAGCTGCGCGCGCGCTGAGCCTGGCCATGCGGGGGGCTACCAAAAAGTTGTATGATAACTTTTGGCTTGTTCTGGCAGAATCCGGAATTCGCGCAATCCCTTTCATCCTGGAGACAAAGACATGAAATTTTCCAAACTGGCTTTCGCCCTCACCCTGGCCGCCGGCTTCGTGGCCAGCGCCGCTGCCCAGACGACGATGCGCATCAGCATCTCGGTGGCGCAGAACTCCCACCAGGGCGTGGCCATTGACACCTTCGCACGCGAAGTCGAAAAGCGCACCGCTGGCCGCTACAAGATCCAGACGTTCTATTCCGGCTCGCTCGGCGGTGAGCGCGAAAGCATCGAAGCCGTGCAGCTGGGCACCCAGGAGCTGGCCTTCAGCTCGACCGGCCCGGTGCCCAATTTCGTGCCCGAAACCAAAATCCTGGACGTGCCTTTCCTGTTCCGTGACAAGGCCCATGCACGCGCCGTGCTGGACGGCCCGATCGGCCAGGACCTGCTGACCAAGTTCGACAGCAAGGGCTTCAAGGCGCTGGCCTGGGCGGAAAACGGCTTTCGCCACATGACCAACAGCAAGCGCGACGTCAAGGCCCCTGAAGACCTCAAGGGCCTGAAGATGCGCACGATGGAAAACCCGGTGCATATCGCCGCCTACAAGGGCTTTGGCATCGTGACCACGCCGATGGCGTTCCCTGAGGTGTTCACCGCGCTGCAACAAGGCACCGTGGACGGCCAGGAAAACCCGCTGTCGGTGATCATCTCGGCCAAGTTCGACCAGGTGCAAAAGCACCTGACGCTGACCGGCCACGTGTACTCGCCGTGCATCTTCGTGATGAACAAGGCCGCGTTTGACAAGCTCAGCGCCGCCGACAAGCAGGCCTTCCTGGACGCCGCCAAGGAAGGCGCCAAGGCCAACCGTGCCCGCGTGGACGAAGACGACGCCAAGGGCGTGGCCGACCTGCGCTCCAAGGGCATGACCGTGATCGACAACGTCGACAAGGCCAAGTTCGTGGCGGCGCTGGCCCCGGTGAACGCCGAGTTCGAAAAGCAGTTTGGCAAGGCCAACATCGACAAGATCCGCGCCGTCAAGTAAGTACGGCGGGCCCTGTGCAGGGCCATGCCCGCAGCTTCAGCGGCTGCGGGCTTTTTTGTCACTTGAACGCAAGCAGGGTAGACCTATTTCATGAAACAAGCTTTTCTGCGGTTTGAGCGCACGGCCACCACGGCGGCCATGATCACCGCATGCGCCATGCTGGCGCTGGCAGCCTTTCTGGGCGTGTTCCAGATCTTCATGCGGTTCGTGCTGGCAGAGCCGGCGGAATGGACCGAAGTCATCATCCGCTTCAGCCTGATCTGGATGGTGTTCCTGGGCATCCCGGCCGCCTTCCGCCAGGGCGCCATGGTCAGCGTTGATGTGCTGTACCGCTGGAGCCCGCCAAAGATCAAGCGCGTGCTCGACTTCGTGGTGTGCGCAGCAGCACTTCTGCTCATCGCCGTCATCATCTGGTGGGGCTGGGACTACGCCAACCGCGGCTCGGTGCAGACCATGATCGGGCTGGAGGGCGTGTCGATGTTCTGGGCCTACCTGGCCATGCCCGTGGGCGGGCTGTTCTGCGTTCTGGGCATCGTTGGCAACCTGCTGGACCCCCAGCGCATGGAACTGGAAACCGCCCAATGACCCCCGTGATGATTACAACCATGGTGCTGTGCTTTGCACTCACCGTGTCGGTCGCCGTGTCCATCGGGCTGGCGTCGGTGCTGGGCATCCAGGTGGCCAACGCCAACATGCTGATCTCCGTCAAGGAGATGTTCAACTCCATCAACAAGTTTCCGCTGGCGGCCATCCCGTTCTTCATCCTGGCGGGCAACCTGATGGAAACCGGCGGCATCTCGCGCCGGCTGGTGGAGTTTGCCAAGTCGCTGGTCGGTGGCGTGCAGGGCGGCCTGCCCATGACCTGCGTGCTGACCTGCATGATCTTTGCGGCGGTGTCGGGCTCCTCCGTGGCCACCACGTTTGCCATTGGTGCCATCCTGATCCCGGCGCTCATCAAGCACGGCTACCCCACCAGCTACGCAGCGGCGCTGCAGGCCACGTCGGCCGAGCTGGGCGTGATCATCCCGCCCAGCATCCCGATGATCCTGTACGGCGTGAGCGCCGAGGTGTCGATTGGCGAGCTGTTCATCGCGGGCTTCGGCCCCGGCATCCTGATCGGCCTGGCGCTGATGGTGTTCGTGCACATCTACTGCCGCATCAAGGGCTGGGGCAAGAACGACGGCGAGGGCCGCATGGGCGTGGGCCGGGCCACGCTGCAGGCCGGCTGGGCGCTGCTGATGCCGGTCATCATCCTGGGCGGCATCTATGGCGGTGTGTTCACGCCCACCGAGGCATCGGCCGCCGCCGTAGCCTATGCACTGATCGTGGGCATGGTGATCTACCGCGAAATCAAGGTGCGTGACCTGTACGCCATCCTGCGCAAGTCGGTCATCAGCTCGGCCGTGATCATGTTCATCATTGCCAACGCCGGTCTGTTTGCGTTCCTGATCACGCGCGCGGGCGTGCCCGACGCGATCGGCCGCTGGCTGGAAGCCGTGCTGCAAAGCCCGGCGCTGTTCCTGCTGGGCGTGAACGCGGCGCTGTTCGTCATCGGCATGTTCATCGAGACCAGCGCCGCCATCATCGTGCTGGCGCCCATCCTGGCGCCGGTGGCCATGCACTTTGGCATCGACCCGGTGCACTTTGGCCTCATCATGGTGGTGAACCTGGCCCTGGGCATGATCACGCCGCCCTTTGGCGTGAACCTGTTCGCGGCCTGCACGGTGGCGCGCATATCGCTGGACCGCATCATCGGGCACCTGATCCCGTTCGTGCTGGTGATCCTGGCGTGCCTGATGGTGATTACCTACGTGCCGGGCCTTTCGCTGACGCTCAGGGACCTGGTCTACGCGAAGTAGCCTGATCGCGGGAGTAGAATCCCGTCCGTCAGGAGAGAGCTTCTTCCGAGGAAGCCGCCGAAGGCGCAGGGACACCCCGAACGCTCAGGCAAAAGGACTGGCAAAGCACCCCGCAAGGGGTGTTTCCTTGCTGGAGAGAGGCCACCCGCGTGGTGGCCCACCGAAGGAGCAAGCGCCGCATCGTCCGGCGTGAATCTCTCAGGTAAAGCGGACAGCAGGGGCAGCCCACGGCGGCGCCTTTCGCGGGCAACGTTGTGGTTCCAAAGTTTGCCCCGGAGAAACGCCGCGTGTCCGCTTCCACCGAAACACTGCTCACCACCCCGCTGCACGCGCTGCACCTGGAGCTGGGCGCCCGCATGGTGCCGTTTGCCGGCTATTCCATGCCCGTGCAATACCCCGCCGGCCTGATGGCCGAACACCACCACACCCGCCGCGCCGCCGGCCTGTTTGACGTCTCCCACATGGGCCAGCTGCGCCTGGTGGGCGACGGCGCCGCAGCGGCCTTCGAGACGCTGATGCCGGTGGATGTGATCGGCCTGGCCGAGGGCAAGCAGCGCTACGGCCTGCTGCTGACCGACCAGGGCACCATCATGGACGACCTGATGTTCGTCAACCGCGGCACGGACCTGTTCGTCATCGTCAACGGCGCGTGCAGGGCCGGCGACATTGCCCACATCCAGGAAAAAATCGGCGCCCGTTGCGCCGTGCTGCCCATGCCCGACCAGGCCCTGCTGGCGCTGCAGGGGCCGCAGGCGATCACCGCCCTGTCGCGGCTTCTGACCGGGCTGGACAAGCTGGTCTTCATGACCGGCGGCCACTACATCTGGGAAGGCGCCGACCTGTACATCACGCGCAGCGGCTACACCGGTGAAGACGGCTTTGAAATCTCCATCCCGCCCGCGCATGCCGAGCCTTTTGCCCGCGCCCTGCTGGCCCAGCCCGAGGTCAAGCCGATTGGCCTGGGGGCGCGCAATTCGCTGCGGCTGGAGGCCGGCCTGTGCCTGTACGGCAACGACATCGACACCACCACCACGCCCGTGGAGGCCGCGCTGACCTGGGCCATCCAGAAGGTACGGCGGGCCGGCGGCGAGCGCGCGGGCGGCTTTCCCGGCGCGGACCGCGTGCTGGCCCAACTGGCTGGCGAGGGACTGGTGCGCAAACGCGTGGGCCTGGTGGCGCTGGAGCGCGTGCCCGTGCGCGACCAGACCGAACTGCAGAACACCGCTGGCCAGCGCATCGGCGAAGTGACCAGCGGCCTGCTGGGTCCGAGCGTGGACAAACCCGTGGCCATGGGCTATGTGGGTACCGAATACACAGCCATCGGCACGCGCGTGAACGCCATCGTGCGCGGCAAGGCCGTGCCGATGGAAGTGGCTGCCATGCCCTTCACACCCGCCCGTTATTTCCGCGGCAATTAACTGGAATCTGACCCCCATTAGGAGAACCTCATGAGCATCAAGTACACCGAAGATCACGAATGGCTGAAGGTTGAAGGCGACACCGCCATCGTCGGCATCACACACCATGCGCAGGACGCTTTAGGTGACGTGGTGTTTGTGGACCTGCCCGAGGTGGGCAAGGCCTATGCCCAGAAGGAAACCGCGGGCGTGGTGGAGTCGGTGAAGGCCGCCGCCGATGTGTACATGCCGGTGAGCGGCGAAGTGACCGAGGTGAACGAAGCCCTGCGCGCCGACCCGTCGCTGGCCAATACCGACCCGCTGGGCGCGGGCTGGTTCTTCAAGGTCAAGTTGTCGGATGCGTCGCAGCTGGCCGCGCTGATGGACGAAACCAGCTACACCGCCTTTTCGGCCAACGCCTGATCATTCGTCTCATCCCGGGCTTGACCCGGGATCCATGGATTGCGGATCAGGTCCGCAATGACAACGCCCAGGAACACCACCATGCTGATGCAATCCGCACGCCCTCTGGGCGAGCTTGAAAATCCCTCCGAATTCATTCCCCGCCACATCGGCATTGATGCCGCCGGCGAGGCGCACATGCTGTCGGTGATCGGCGAGGCCTCGCGCCGCGCGCTGATTGACAGCATCGTGCCACGCAGCATTGCCCGCAGCGCCGCCATGAAGCTGCCCGCCCCGGTGACCGAGGCCGCCGCGCTGGCCGAACTGAAAGCCATGGCGCAGCAGAACCAGGTGCTCAAGAGCTTCATCGGCCAGGGCTATTACGGCACGCACACGCCCGGCGTGATCCTGCGCAACATCCTGGAAAACCCCGCCTGGTACACCGCCTACACGCCCTACCAGGCCGAAATCTCGCAGGGCCGCATGGAAGCGCTGGTCAACTTCCAGACCATGGTCTGCGACCTGACGGGCATGCCGATGGCCAACGCGTCCATGCTGGACGAGGCCACGTCGGCCGCCGAGGCCATGACGCTGGCCATGCGCAGCGTCAAGAGCAAGAGCCGGCGCATCGTGGTGGCGGGCGACTGCCACCCGCAGGTCATCGAGGTGGTGCAAACGCGCGCCGCGCCGCTGGACATCGAGGTGGTGCTGGCCAATTCAGGGCCTGAATGGAACACGCTGCTGGACGGCGACTACTTCGCCGTGCTGGCCGCCTACCCCACCACCAGCGGGCGCATTGACGACCTGCGCGCCGACGCCGACCGCGTGCACGCGCGGCAGGCCGCGCTGATCGTGTGCGCCGACTTGCTGGCGCTCACGCTGCTGGTGCCGCCCGGTGAATGGGGCGCCGACATCGTGGTGGGCACCACGCAGCGCTTTGGCATGCCCATGGGCGCGGGCGGCCCGCATGCGGCCTACCTGGCCTGCCGCGACGAATTCAAGCGGTCCATGCCCGGACGCCTGGTGGGCGTGAGCGTGGACGCGCACGGCAACCCGGCCTACCGCCTGGCGCTGCAAACGCGCGAGCAGCACATCCGCCGTGAAAAGGCCACGTCCAACATCTGCACCGCGCAGGTGCTGCCGGCCGTGGTGGCCAGCATGTATGCCGTGTACCACGGCCCGCAGGGCCTGAAGCGCATTGCGCAGCGCGTGGCCAGCTACACCGCCATCCTGGCGCGCGGCCTGGCTGCACTGGGCCATGCGCCCAAGCAGGACAGCGCGTTTGACACGCTGGCGCTGCACACCGGCGCCGCGACGCAGGGCTTCATGGACCGCGCGGTATCGCTGGGCGCCAACCTGCGCCGCTACTTTGGCGAATACATCACGCTGTCGCTGGACGAGACCACCACCCGCGCTGACGTGGAGCTGCTGTGGAAGATCTTTGCCAAGGACGGCCAGGCCCTGCCCTCGTTCGCCGAATTTGAAAAGGGCATCGAGCCCATGATTCCCACAGAGTTGCGCCGCACCAGTACGTTCCTCACGCACCCGGTGTTCAACACGCACCACAGCGAAACCGGCATGCTGCGCTACATCCGCGCGCTGTCCGACAAGGACCTGGCCCTGGACCGCAGCATGATCCCGCTGGGCAGCTGCACCATGAAGCTCAATGCCACCAGCGAGATGATTCCCATCACCTGGCCGGAATTCGCCAACGTGCATCCGTTCGCGCCCGCCGACCAGCTGCAGGGCTATGCCCAGCTGGACGCACAGCTTCGCGCCTGGCTGTGCCAGGCCACGGGCTACGCCGGCATCAGCCTGCAGCCCAACGCGGGCAGCCAGGGTGAATACGCAGGCCTGCTGGTCATCAAGGCGTACCACGCGAGCCGGGGCCAAGGCAACCGCAACATCTGCCTGATCCCCTCGTCGGCCCATGGCACCAACCCGGCCAGCGCGCAGATGGTGGGCATGCAGGTGGTGGTGACCAAATGCGACGACAACGGCAACGTGGACATGGCCGACCTGCGGGCCCAGTGTGAAAAGCACAGCGCCAACCTGGCCGCGGTGATGATCACCTACCCCAGCACCCACGGCGTGTTCGAGACCCATGTGAAGGAGCTGTGCGCGCTGGTGCACCAGCATGGCGGCCGTGTGTACGTGGACGGCGCCAACATGAACGCGCTGGTCGGCGTGGCCGCGCCCGGCGAGTTCGGCGGCGACGTGAGCCACCTTAACCTGCACAAGACCTTCTGCATCCCGCACGGCGGTGGCGGCCCAGGCGTCGGCCCGGTGTGCGTGGTGGCGGACCTGGTTCCGTTTTTGCCCGGCCATGCCACCGGTGGCATCCCGGTCAACGGCGTCGGCGCCGTATCCGCAGCCCCCTTGGGTAACGCTGCCGTGCTGCCGATCAGCTGGATGTACTGCCGCATGATGGGCGCCGAGGGCCTGCAGCAGGCCACCGAAGTGGCCATCCTGAGCGCCAACTACATCAGCGCACGCCTGAAGGACCACTACCCCACGCTGTACGCCAGCGACAACGGGCATGTGGCACATGAGTGCATCCTGGACCTGCGCCCGCTGAAGGAAACCAGCGGCGTCACCGCCGAAGACGTGGCCAAGCGCCTGATCGACTACGGCTTCCATGCGCCGACGCTGAGCTTCCCCGTGGCGGGCACGCTGATGGTGGAGCCGACCGAAAGCGAGACGCTGGAAGAGATCGACCGCTTCATTGACGCGATGATCGCCATCCGCGCGGAAATCCGCCGCGTTGAAAGCGGCGAATGGCCGCAGGACGACAACCCGCTCAAGCACGCACCGCACACCGCGCAGGCGCTGATGGCCGATGAATGGACGCACGCCTACTCACGCCAGGTGGCCGCGGCCACGCTGGACGCGAAGCACCACGCCAAATACTGGGCGCCGGTGGGCCGGCTGGACAACGTGTACGGCGACCGCAACCTGTTTTGCAGCTGCGTGCCGGTGGCGGACTACGCGGGCTAACGCCGAGAGGCGCTCAGTCCAGCACCGCCAGCAGCGCGGCGTTGAACGCCTCGGGTCGCTCGTACTGCACCCAATGCCCCGCGCCGGGCACCACCGTCATGCCCCGGAAATCGCGCGCGGTTTGCAGCCGCGCGCGTACCTCGTCCATGCGGCCGCGGTACAGCGCGTCCTGCTCGCCATAGATGGCCCACACCGGGCACAGCGCCTGCTGCAAGGCACGCGCCAGCGCGTCGGTGCGGGCCAGGCTGCGGCCTTTCATGCGGTCGCGCACCACATTGGCCTTGTGCAGCGCCAGTGCCGTGGCGTCAATGGCCTGCGGGTCGTGCAGCATCAGCGCGGCCAGGTTGGCGCGGTGCACGGCGTCGCGCTGCGCTTCGTCGTCCAGGTGCCGCCAGGGGGACAGGTCCACCGGGCGTTGCGCAAACAGGCCCAGGCCCGGGGCCCCCACCACCACCAGCCGCGCCACCCGCGCGGGAAAGCGCTGCGCCCACAGGCCGGCGGTCATGCCGCCAAACGAAAAGCCCGCCACGTCCACCGCCGCGTCACCCACGATGTGCGCCAGCCCCGCTTGCAGCGGCTCGGGCAATGCGTCGGCGTCGCTGCCCGTGGCGGGAACGGCCGAATCACCAAAGCCCGGCAGGTCCGCCGCGATCACGCGGCGCCCGACCGCCACCAGGGGCTCGATGTTGCGCAGCCAGTGCGTCCAGCTGCCGCTGCCGCCATGCAGCAGCACCAGCGGCCGCCCGCTGCCCCAGGCATGCCAGACCATATGCCCTGCGCCGCAGGGGGTGGTGATGCGCTCGGCCTGCGATTGCAGGCGGGCAATGTCCTGCGGCGCCATCAACCCGCCGCGCCCGCGGCAATCTGGCGGATGGCCTGCTCGAACACCTCCACCGGCTGGCCGCCGGACACCAGGTGCTTGTCATTGAAGATGACGGCCGGCACCGAATGGATGCCCGCGCTGGTGTAGTACTGCTCCTGGGCGCGCACCTCGGCGGCGTATTCATCGCTGGCCAGGATGGCACGCGCGCGTGCCGCGTCCAGCCCGGCGGCTTGCGCGGCGGCCACCAGCACCTCCACCGCCGCCGGGCTTTCGCCGCGGCCGTGGTGGGCCACCAGCAGCGCCTTTTTCAGCGCATGCTGTCTGGCGGGATCTTCCAGCCCGGCCCAGTGCAGCAGGCGGTGGGCGTCAAAGGTATTCCAGATGCGCCCGCGCCCTTCGCGGCGGAATTCAAAGCCCACGGCCGCGCCGCGTTCACGGATGGTGTTGCGGATCTGTTCCTGCTGCGCCGGCGTGGAGCCGTATTTCTGCGTCAGGTGCTCAGCCACATCCTGGCCGTCCGGGCCCATCTGCGGGTTCAGCTCGAACGGCTGGAAGTGCAGCTGCGCCTGCACCTCGCCTTTCACGCGGTCCAGCGCCTGCTCCAGCGCACTCAGGCCGATGGCGCACCAGGGGCACGACACATCGGACACGAAATCAATCTTCAGGGGGGTTGCCATGGCATGACCTTGCAGGGATACAAGGCCCAATGCTATGGGCTTTTCAGGCTCTTCGCTTGCACGGCCTCAGGCCGTGCGTTGGGCCAGCAGCCCGCGCAGGTGGGCTTCCATGCGCGCGGCGTCGGGCGCAAGGCCGGTGAACAGGCTGAAAGCGCCAATGGCCTGGCCGGCCGCCATGGTGCCGCCATCCACCGTGGCGCAGCCGCGCGCGCGTGCAGCCTTGAGCAGCGCCGTTTCCAGGGGGAAGTAAACGACCTCGGACACCCACAGCCCCGGGTGCAGCAGCGCCTGCGCCAGCGGCAGGCCCGGCAGCTTGTCCATGCCCGTGGGCGTGGCGTGGATCAGGCCGGTGGCGCTGGCCATGGCCTCGCCCGGGTCGGCGGCGGCGTCCATGCGCGTGCCTGCGTAAAGCTGCGTGAGACTGTCGCACAGCGCCTGGGCCCGTGGCAGATCACTGTCCACAATGGTCAGGCGGCGCACGCCCAGGCGCTGCGCGGCGTGCGCAATGGCACAACCCGCGCCGCCCGCGCCCAGCAGCACCACGTGGCCTACATCAGCCTGCGGCAGGGTCTTCTGAAACCCCCACAGCCAGCCCGCGCCATCGGTGTTGTGCCCCACCAGCCGGCCGTCTTCATTCACCACGGTGTTCACCGCACCCATGGCCCGGGCTTCAGCGGACAGGCCGTCCAGCAGCGGGATCACCGCCTGCTTGCAGGGATAGGTGATGTTGAGCCCGGCAAACCCCATGGTGCGCGCGGCCTGGATCAGGCCAGGCAAGGCATCCACCGTGCTGCGCGTGGTGTCCAGGTCAATGAGCTGGTAGTGCAGGCGCAGGCCGTGGTGGCGTGCCTCTTCTTCATGCATGGCAGGCGTGAGCGAGCGCTGGATGCCCGAGCCGATCAGGCCCAACAGCGCGCGCGGCCCGGACGGGGGCAGCGTATTCATCGGTCGCTGTGCACTGCCGCCAGCGCCGCCAGCCCCGCAATCGCCAGCGGATAGCCCTGCACGCCAAAGCCCGCCATCACGGCCTTGGCCGCCGGCGAGATGTAGCTGTGGTGGCGAAAGGCCTCGCGCGCATGCACGTTGCTGATGTGCAGCTCGATCAGCGTCACGCCCGCGCCCTTGATGGCGTCATGCAGCGCCACGCTGGTGTGGGTGTAGGCGCCTGCGTTCAGCACCACGCCGGCCACGCTGCCCGCGGCCTGGTTGCGCCCGGCCTCCTGCAGCCAGTCCACCAGCACGCCCTCGTGGTTGGTCTGGCGGAAGTCCAGCTTGAAGCCATGCACGGCGCAGGCGTCGGCGCAGAGCTTTTCCACGTCGGCGAGGGTCTGGGCGCCATAGACGGCGGGCTCGCGCGTGCCCAGCAGGTTGAGGTTGGGACCATTCAGGATGACAGCGGTTTTCATGTGGTTCGAAGAAACTCGTGAACAAGGTTGGCAAAGGCTGCGGGTTGTTCCACGGCGCTCATGCGCCCCGTGGGCAGGGTGCGCAGCTCGGCACCCGAAATGCTGCGGCACAGGACCTCGGCGGTGTTGGCTGAAATAGCGTCGTCCTGCGTGCCCGAGATGACCAGCGTAGGGCAGGCGATCAGCGCATTGGTGCTGCCGAAGTCCACCTCCATCATCGCTTCGCAGCTGGCGGCGTACACGTGCGGGTCCATGGCGGCCAGTTGCGCACGCAGCGCGGCCGCACGGGCTGCGCCCTGCGGGTCGGCCAGGAACGCAGGGCTGAACCAGCGGTGCATGGCCTCGTCGGCCACGGCGTCCATGCCCTGGGCCAGCGCCAGCTGGATGCGCTGCGTGAGCCGCGCGCGGATGCTGTCGTCAAAGTAGCTGGCGCTGTTGGCCATCACGATGCTGCGCACCAGGTGCGGATAGCGCACGGCCAGTTGCTGGCCCGTCATGCCGCCCATCACCAGGCCAATGAAGGTCACCGGGCTGTTGCTGTGCGCCTCGATCAGGCTGGCCGCATCGTCGGCAAACACCTCCATGGTGTAGGGCCCGCCCACGCCGGCCGAGCCGCCGTGGCCGCGGTGGTCATAGCGCAGCACGGTGTAGCGGCGCGCCAGCAGCTGCGCCACGCCGTCCCACATGGTCAGGTCGCAGCCCAGCGCATGGCTCAGGACCACCAGCGGGCCCTGGCCCTGCTTGACGAAGTTCAGTTGCGGCATGAATCCTTTTTCCTACCTGTGTCACCTCTGCGCGCATTGTGCCGCGAGTTTCCCGCGTTGCCCGCCAGAATGCAGTGCCCTCCATGAAAACACGCCACTTCACGCAACTCATCGCCATGTCGGCCCTGTGGGGTGCCTCGTTCCCGCTCATCCGCGTTGCCAGCCCCGCGCTCGGGCCGTTTGGCCTGGCCGGCATCCGCTGCATCCTGGCGGCGCTGGTGCTGGCCGCGCTCATGCGCATGCTGCACCACCGCTGGCCCGCGCGCGCGGCCTGGCCTGCGCTCACGGCCACGGCGGTACTGACCGTGGTGGCGCCGTTTGTGCTGTTCAACTGGGCCGGGCTGGTGCTGCCTGCGGGCTATTCGGCCGTGCTCAACGCCACGGCGCCGCTGTTCGGCATCCTGGGCGCCGCCGCCATGGGCGAAGAGCGTCTGACGGCGCGCCGCCTGGCGGGGTGCGCATTGGGCTTTGCAGGGGTGGCGCTGCTGGTACAGCTCGGCCCGGTGGCCGTCACCGGCACGGTGGTGCTGGCCGCGCTGGCCTGCACGGTGGCGGCAGCGGCCTATGGCCTGGGCGCGATCTTCATGAAGCGCGCCACGCTGGTCCATGAGCCGCTGCCCGCGTCGGCGGCCGTGCACGTGGCTGCCGCCGGCGTGCTGCTGCTGCCCATGGGCGCATCGGCACCGGCGATGGCATTCAGCCCTGGCGTGCTGCTGGCCGTGGGCACGCTGGGCTGCATCACCTCGGGCCTGATGTACTGGATCAGCATGCGGCTGATGCGCGAGATCACCGCCAGCGCGGCTACCTCGTCGGCCTTCATGATCCCGCTGTTTGGGGTGACCTGGGGCGGCCTGTTCCTGGGCGAGCCCATCACGGCCGGCATGCTGCCGGGCTGCCTGCTGGTGCTGGGCGCTACAGCGCTGATCACCGGCTTCAACCCGTTTCGCGGCGCGCCGCCCGAGCCCTGAGGCCGCGCCAGGCAAGCTGCATCCACGGCTTGCGCCTGGGCAGCAGCCCTGTCGCGCCCTACCTGACAAGGCCGGCCTGGGGCCAGTAAGCCTGTGGAATTTGCGGCAGCAGCGCCTTTCGCTGCGCCTCAGGCGTCAGCTGCACTGCCTGCCTGAATGACTCCAGCGCCTTGTCCGGCCTTTTCTCGGTGAGGTACATGTTGCCAAGCTGGGCGTAGCCGTCAGCCCGGCTTGCAGGCCAGTCCTTCATGCGCAGGTCCATCGCCTTTCGCGCCAGCTCAAAATCGCCGCCACGCCAGCCCAGAACAAATGCCGCGTTGACCAGGTCGTAGTCGTAGGAGTTCTCGGCCAGTGCTTCGCGCGCCAGCATCAGCGCCTTCGGCTCCTGTCCGTTTCGACTGAGCAGGACGACTTCCAGTGAGCGCGCCGAAAGGACGGCGGGCTGGACTTTCCTCGCGCGGCCAACGTATTCAAGCGCCTTGTCCATGTTGCCCGCCAGCGCATGGCCGCGAGCGATATTGGTCATGATGACCACCACATACGGCCGCGAGGCCGCCACCGTCTCCCAGACCCAGGTGGCGTTCTTCCAGTCGCCCCACCTGGCCATTTCATCGGCCACCCTGGGCGTGAGCTTGCGGTAGTGCGGGTTGATGTCAATGCCTTCCCTGACCAGGCGTACCGCATCGGCCTTGTGCTGCGCCCAGGCGGGGTTCTGGTGGTCGCCCGACTGCGAAATCGCGAGTGCGATCTTGTAGGCCCTGACAATCCTGCTCTCGCATTCAATAGCCTGCTTCGCAATGTAGCCCGCCAACGCCAGGCAGCCGATGCTGGCCACGGCCAGCCCTTGCGAGAACGCAGGGCGCCAGCCCAGGCGCATTGCGGTGGTGAAGCCACGATCCCCCCGTTGCGCGTCCGACGCGGCGAGGATGGCCAGACACAAGGCGAACAACGCACAGGTGCTGGCCAGCCGCCACGGGAAGCCGGCGTTGCTGACAATGAACAGCGCCAGCAGTGCGGTCAACGCAACGGCTCGCAACGGCGCCTCAGACTGTCCTTGCGCCGACGTATCGCGCAACGTCTGCCACGTGGCTCTGAGCAAGTAAGCCATCAACAACATCAGGAATATCCAGCCCGTCAGGCCATACTCGGCCAGAAGCTGGAGGAACTCGTTGTGAACGTAGTCGTAGTCTGTTTCGACAAGGGCGCGCTCGGTCGTGTACAGCGGGACATTCACCTCCCACGCGCCTGCGCCCACGCCGGACAATGGCCGCGCCTGGATGATCCGGCTGGTGGCCCGCCACATCATGAAGCGAACACCCAGGGAGCCATCGGCCACGGTGATGCTGGCAGTTCGCTTGAAGCCGCGCTCCAGCGCGGTCAGGCCCCGTGCGTCAGCGCGATGCTCTTCGATGAGCCTGGCATTGCCGGTGGGATCATCCCCAAGCCCGCAATTGTTGCCAGTAACAGGCCAATGGCCATGATCCGCTGGAGGGCACTCCACCGATTGAACTCAAACTGTCGGCGATACAGAACGCCAACAACCGGCAGAACCAGCAGCAACTGGACCCACATTGCCACCAGGGCACTGCGTGTACCCGTCATCATGATCGTGACGATGACAAATGCCGACGTCGTGGCAAGCAGCGCGATCTGGCCTATGCCGCGCGCGCGTGCCAGCAAAAGTGCACTGAAGGGAATGGTGCACGCTGCAAATTCGGCATAGAAGTTCCGGTTGGCAAAAGTAGAAGCAGGATTGGGCCCCTGTGGGATGTACCTGAGATCCATCCAGAACTGCAATGCCGCCCACACCCCGGCCAGCACGACGCCCCCATGAACGCCCCATGCCAGAAGCATCGTTCTGCCACGCGTCAGGGTGTTGAGACCCAGCCACAGCAGGACGCTGAAGATGAACCAGCGTATCGCCTCCACTGCGCCCAGGTAGGTGTGTGACCACGCCATGCTGCCCAGGGCATACACCATCAACGCGAGGGGCAGCCACATCAGCGCATGCCAGCGCAGGCTGTCCCGCCGGTCACGCCGTTGCCAGAAAAACACCAGGGCGGCGGCCAGCACCCCAAGCGCCACGACAATCGACTTCAGTGTATCGGGCACCATCTCATCGTGCGGAACGCCCACGGCCGGCGCAATCAGGACGGTGAGCGCGAGAACCATGACCGTCCGGTCCCAAAGGGCCGCTTGCGGCGGCGGCGCAAGGACCTGCTGCGGCTGCGGGGTGCCGGGGGCTGCGGGACTTACGTTGCTTGTACCCGTCGCATTTTGCGGTGTGGTCCGTTTTTTCTTGGCCATGTCATTGGTAAAGGCTGATGCGTGTCAGGGCGCCAGACCGGGCCCCGCTCGCCCCTGGTTGGAAACCCAATGCCTAGTGTCTGACTATAACCATCGACCAACGGGAGCTTGATATTCGGGAGCTTCATGTTCCATCCGCCTGCCGCTGAACGCTCGTACAGACCTGCGAAACCATCAGGCCGCGCCAGGCGCAGCGCCGGCGCAACACCAGCGCTTTGATTTTGATAGCGCTTCACATAGAATCCGCGCGGGCCCACGGCCAAAAACACCTGAATGCGAACGTCCGTCCCTTCGTACTACGACATCCTGCAGGTTGCGCGCGACGCACCCGCGGGGGACATCCGCGTGGCGTACCGTCGCATGGCCCAGCGCTACCACCCCGACAAATCCCCCGACAACCGCTTTGCGCCGCGCGTCATGGCCAACCTCAACAAGGCGTATGAGGTGCTGTCGGACCCGGCGCAACGCGAGCAGCACGACCAGTGGATTGCCCGCAAGGAAGCACCCGCCGACCCGGCGCTGCGCCCCGCCGGCCGCCTGAGCCGCCCTGCCCCGCTGCCCGAGCTGCCCGAGCGCAGCTCCCGCTGGCCCTGGGTACTGCTGTTTGGCACGATCTGCTGCGCCGTCGCGGCCGTGGGCACCGTGCTGTACAAGACCGAACTGAGCAGCAAACCCGTGCGCATGGCCGCCACCCCTGCCACGCCGCTGCGTTAGGCGTGCTCCAGCCGGTGCGTGCGCCACGCGCACAGCGTGCCCAGCAACGCCAGCACCATGGCCGCGCCGTACATCAGCTCAAAGCCAAACCGTGACACCACGGCGCCGCCGGCCAGCACGCCGGCCACGCCGCCGCAGCCATAGCCGATGACGGTGAACAGCGCCTGCCCGCGCCCGCGCAGGCGCCCCGGGAAATGGTGGCTCACCATGGCGATGCAGGCCGTGTGGTGGCTGGCAAAGGTCAGCGCATGCAGCACCTGCGCCACAAACAGCGCCAGAAGCCAGTCGCCCAGGCCGCCGGTCAGCGCCATGCGCGCCACGGTAGCTGCACCGCACACCACCAGCCAGCGCGTCATGCTCAGGGCGCCGATCAGCCGCCCCTGCGCAAAGAACCAGGCGATCTCCACCAGCACCGACACCGCCCACAACGTGCCGATCATGGCCTTGCTGTAGCCCAGCGAATCCAGGTACAGCGACAGGAAGCCGTAGATCGAAAAATGCGCCATCACATGGAACAGCAGCGACGCAAAGAACCAGCGCACCACCGGCTGGCGCAGCACCGGGCCAATGGGCTCCTTCACCACATCGGCATGGGCGTGTTTTTCGCGCACGTCAGGCAGCCACCAGGTGCACAGCAGCACGCCGCCCAGCGTGACGGCCGTCCACGCCGGGAAGTCTTTCATACCGTGGCGTTCAAACCAGGCGCCAGCGGCAAACACGGTGAGCATGAAGCCCGCCGAGCCCCACAGGCGGATACGGCCGTAGCGGCCCCAGTCGCCCGCCACCAGGTGGGCCATGGCCGCCTCTGTCAGCGACATCATGGAGCTGGTGTGGGTGAACAGCACCAGCAGCACGATGCCGATCCACCACGCGCCGCCGTTGAACCACAGCCCGGCCGATGACAGCAGCGCCACCGCCGCGCTGATACGCAGCAGGCGCACGCGCTCGCCGGTGTGGTCGCTCAGGGCGCCCCAGGCATAGGGTGCAAACACGCGCGTGAAACTCTGCACCGAGGTCAGCAGGCTGATCACCACGATGGGCAAGCCCAGGTCCTTCAGCCACAGCGGCAGGTACGGGTTGAAGAAACCGATATGGGCGAAATACGTGGCCGACAACGCGGCAAACGGCACCAGCTGGCGGCGCTGCGCCGCGGCTTCACTCACTGACAGGGCCACTTAAAGAAACGACGCCTGAAGCACCGGCACGGGCGGGGTCACGTCGCCGTTCTGCGCGCGCTGGCGCAGCGCGTGCTCCATCAGCACCAGGGCCAGCATGGCCTCGGCAATCGGCGTGGCGCGGATGCCCACGCAGGGGTCGTGGCGGCCCTTGGTGATGACTTCGGTCGATTCACCCTTGATGTTGATGGTCTCGCGCGGGCTGATGATGGAGCTGGTGGGCTTGATGGCGATGGCCACGTCAATGTCCTGCCCGGTGCTGATGCCGCCCAGCACGCCGCCGGCGTTGTTGGTGCGAAAGCCCTGGGGCGACAGCGAATCGCCATGCGTGGTGCCGCGCTGGGTAATGCTGCCAAAGCCGGCGCCGATCTCCACGCCCTTGACGGCGTTGATGCCCATCATGGCGTAGGCAATGTCGGCGTCCAGCTTGTCGAACAGGGGCTCGCCCAGGCCCACCGGCACGTTGCTGGCCGTCACGCGCACGCGCGCGCCGCAGGAATCACCCGCCTTGCGCAGGCTGTCCATGTAGGCCTCCAGGTGGCTCACGTCGGCCATGGGGGCAAAGAACGGGTTGTTGGGCACATGGTCCCAGCTCTCGAACGGGATGCTGACCTCGCCGATCTGCGCCATGCAGCCGCGAAAGGTGGTGCCGTATTTTTCCTTCAGCCACTTCTTGGCCACGGCACCGGCGGCCACCATGGGCGCCGTCAGGCGGGCCGACGAACGGCCGCCGCCGCGCGGATCGCGCAGGCCGTACTTCTGCAGGTAGGTGTAGTCGGCATGGCCAGGGCGGAAGGTCTGGATGATGTCGGAATAGTCCTTGCTGCGCTGGTCGGTGTTGCGGATCAGCAGGCAGATGGGCGTGCCGGTGGTCTTGCCCTCGTACACGCCGGACAGGATCTCGACCGTGTCGGGCTCGTTGCGCTGGGTCACGTGGCGGCTGGTGCCGGGGCGGCGGCGGTCCAGGTCGCCCTGGATGTCGGCCTCGCTCAGGGCCATGCCGGGCGGGCAGCCGTCGATCACGCAGCCAATGGCCGGGCCGTGGGATTCACCGAAATTGGTGACTGCGAAAAGGGTGCCGAAGGTGTTGCCGCTCATGGGCCGCGATTATCCCAGACCGGTGCACCGCGCCCCTTTGGCGCGGGAACGCTTCATGCTTGGGTGCTGCACCGCAGCATCCACCCCCACCGCAAGGAGAAGCCCCATGCTGGACCGCACCCAAACCAAGTTCTCCCACGTCAAGCCCGGCGACACCGAGTTCGTCTCGGGCGGCCTGCGTGATTTCTTCCTGTACCGCGACCTGGGCGTGGCCGAGGCCACGAATGGCAAGGTCATCGCCCACTTGGTCAAGGCCAACATGGCACCGGAAGCGGGCACGGGCTGGCACCGGCATGAGGCGGACTTCCAGATCGTCATCATGACCAGGGGCTGGGCCAAGTTCATGTACGAGGACAAGGTGACGCTGGTGGAAGCCGGCGACGTGGTGCACCAGCGCCCAGGCATCCGCCACTACCTGTTTGACTATTCGCCCGACATGGAATACCTGGAGATCGTGAGCCCCGCGGATTTCAAGACGGTGGACGTGGAGCCTGTGTGCCCGATCCCTGAACCGACCCCCTGGAAATGACTTGTCACCCCGGACTTGAGGAGCCTGCCCCGGACTTGATCCGGGGGCGGTCCACAATGGCGTGCCCAAGTCTGGATTGCGGGTCAAGCCCGCAATGACAACGCTGTCTTAAAACTCGGCGTCCAACTCGTCGATCTCGTCGGGTTCCTTCTTCGCTGCTGCCACCCATTCCTTCATGGCGGGCAGCTCCATGATGCGCTTGCAGTAGGCCACGCTCACCTTGTCCAGCGGCACGTCGTAGGTCAGAAAGCGTGTGACCACCGGCGCATACATCGCGTCGGCCAGCGTGGGCGTCTTGCCGAACAGGAACGGGCCGCCGTAGGCCGCCAGGCATTCCTTCCAGATGGCCAGCACGCGGTCGATGTCGGCCTGCGCGCGTGACCACACCTTGAAGCCGGGGAAATGGGCCTTGATGTTCATGGGCAGCGCGCCGCGCAGGGCCGAGAAGCCCGAATGCATCTCGCCGCAGATCGCACGGCAGTGCGCACGCGCCTTGGCATCCGCCGGCAGCAGGCCGGCCTTGGGCTTGATTTCGTTCAGGTATTCGCCAATGGCCAGCGTGTCCCACACCTTGACGCTGCCGTGCTGCAGCGAGGGCACCAGCATGGACGGCGCCAGCAGCAGCATCTCGGCCTTCATGGCCGGATCGTCGGGCGGAATCACCTTTTCGGTGAAATCCAGCCCGGCCAGCTTTGCCATGAGCCAGCCGCGCAGCGCCCAGGCGCCGTAGTTCTTGCTGCTGATGGTGAGGACGGGCTTGGCCATGCGTATCTCCTGTGTGCTTCAGGATGGAGCAAGTTGCGGGCCAGAGCGGTGCATGGCTTTGGCCCATAACTTGCCTGCAAACCGGCTACCGGGCCCAAAGCCCCTGCCATCAGGAAGAACATGCTCTACCAGGCCTACCAAACCCAGTCCGACCTGATGTCGCCGCTGCGCCTGCTGGCCCAGCACAGCGGCGCCGCGCTGTGGCTGCGCCAGACCGAGGGCTCGGTGCTGCGCAAGATGGCCGCGGCCAGCGAAGTGTTTTCACGCATGCGGCTGACCCATACGCGCCCGCCCTACAGCATCGACGCGGTGACCGTGGGTGAAGAGACCTTCGCCGTGACCGAACAGAAGGTGCTGGCGCTGCCGTTTGGCACCCTGCTGCGCTTTCACAAGGCCGGCGCCGGCGGCCAGCCGCCGGTGCTGCTGGTGGCGCCGCTGTCGGGCCACTTTGCCACGCTGCTGCGCGAAACGGTGCGCACCCTTTTGCAGGACCACGACGTGTACATCACGGACTGGCACAACGCCCGCGACGTGAGCCTGCGCCACGGCGCGTTCGGGCTGGACGACTACATCGACTACATGATGCAGTTCATGGCGGCCATCGGCCCCGGCGTGAACGTGGTGGCGGTGTGCCAGCCCTGCGTGGCCGCCCTGGCCGCCACCGCCCTGATGGCCGAGGACGGCCACCCCGCCACCCCGCGCAGCCTCACGCTGATGGCCGGCCCGGTGGACTGCCGCGTGAACCCCACGGGCGTGAACGCATTGGCCGTGAGCAAGCCGATCGACTGGTTCGAGAAGAACCTCATCAGCCACGTGCCGCTGCCGCATGCCGGCTTCATGCGCCGGGTGTACCCGGGCTTCGTGCAGCTCAGCGCCTTTTTGTCGATGAACCTGGAGCGGCACAAGCAGCAGTTTCGCCACCTGTACCAGCACCTGGTACAGGGCGAGGAAGAACAGGCCAACGTGATCCGCGTGTTCTATGACGAATACCTGGCGGTGAACGACCTGCCGGCGGAGTTTTACCTGGAGACGGTGCAGAAGGTCTTCCAGACCTACGACCTGGCGCGCGGCGAGCTGATGTACCGGGGCCGCCGCGTCAACTGCGCCGCCATCCGCCGCACCGCGCTGCTGACGGTGGAGGGCGAGCGCGACGACATCTGCAGCGTGGGCCAGACAGTGGCCGCGCAGGACCTGTGCACCGGCGTGCGCCCCTACATGAAGACGCACCACATCCAGGTGGGCGTGGGCCATTACGGTGTGTTCAGCGGCCGCAAATGGAACCAGCAGATCTACCCGCGCGTGCGCGAAGTGATCCACGCCGCCATGGGCTGAGGCCTGCCGCGCGCCTGAGCGCGGCGCAGTGCGGCGCAACGCGGACAATACGGCCTATGTCCCTGATCGTCTTCTCCCATGCCAACAGCTTTCCCGCCAGCACCTATGGCGTCCTGTTCAAGAGCCTGCGTTCGCGCGGCTACACCGTCAAGGCCGTCGAGAAATTCGGCCATGACCCCAAGTACCCCGTCACCAACAACTGGCCCCAGATGGTGCAGCAGCTGCACGACCTGGCCCAACGCGAAACCGACAAGGCCGGCGAGCCGGCCTGGCTGGTGGGCCATTCACTGGGCGGCTTCCTGAGCCTGATGTGCGCGGCGCGCCACCCGGAGCTGGCCCGCGGCGTGCTGCTGATCGACTCGCCCATCCTGGGCGGCTGGCGCGCCACCACGCTAGGCGTGATCAAGCGCACGCAGCTGGTGGGCTCGGTATCACCCGGCGCGGTGAGCCGGCGGCGCAAGAACGCCTGGCCCGATGCCGACGCGGTGCTTGCGCACTTTCGCCACAAGAAGGCCTTTGCGAAATGGGATGCCCAGGTGCTGGCCGACTACGTGGCCCACGGCACGCACGACGCAGACGGCCAGCGCGTGCTGTCCTTTGACCGCGACGTGGAAACCGCCATCTACAACACCTTGCCCGACAACCTGGACAGGCTGCTCAAGCGTCACCCGCTCAAGTGCCCGGTGGCGTTCGTCGGCGGCACGCGCTCCGAAGAGATGAAGCAGGTGGGCATGGCCATGACGGAAAAGATCGTCAAGGGCCGCATCATGATGCTGGAAGGCAGCCACCTGTTCCCCATGGAAAAGCCGCTGGCCACGGCAGCGGCGATCGAGGCCAGCCTGCGCGGCATGGCCTAGCGCGAAATAACCTTGCCGCTTTTCGGGTCGAACCGCACCACCTGCACCCGGCCGTTGCGTCCCGGGAAGTCCTGGAACGCCGCGCGCGCCAGGTAGGGCACCATGTCGGGCAGGTCTTCCAGCTCGCCCTCATAGATCGCGCTGATGTTCAGCACCGGCCGCGGCTTGCCGCCATCCCGGGTGTCCAGGATGCGCACCGCCAGGCGGTTGACCTGCACGGTGCGCTGCACCTCGCGATCACCGATGTAGCGCGGGCCAAAGCCGTCGGGGCGCCAGTAGCCGTGGTACACGTTGCCGTAGCGGTCGCGCGTGGGCGGCGTCCAGATGAGCTGGTTGTCGTACACCGGCTCCAGCACCGTCTTCTGGCGGGTGGTGTCGGTGGCCACCACCTCCACCAGGAAGCGACCCATCTGGCCGGGCTCGGCCTGCTTCAGTCCATGGCGCTCCAGCTCGGCGCCCACATAGCCTTCGTAGGTGGCCTGCTCCAGCTCCTCGCGCTGCGGGTTGGCCGACGCATAGCTGTAGGTGGCGCCGGCCGCGTCCGCCGGCCAGGCGTTGAAGTTGGTGACCTTGGTCTGGATCGGCATTGCACAGGCGCCCAGCAGCGCGAGAGTGGCCCCGGCCAGGACCAGGCGGCGCACACGTTGCGCCCATCGTTCAGCGGTGTTGTCCATGACAGGCAGTATGAAAGTGCCGGGCCAGCGCCCCGGCGCTTTCGCGCAAAGTTAAGGACAAGGATGTTTCAGCCTGCAACAGCCCCAAACGCGGGGGGGCGGCGCATCCCCATTTTGGAGGACGACGCGATGACGACTTTTGGCTAACTTCACGATCTGCCGGCGCCACCCGCCGCAAGGAGCCATGCCATGCCCGCTACCCCTTCACAGGATTCCCTGGAAGCCGTCTATGACCTGCCGCATGACGAGCGCCTGGGCCGTCTGATCGCCGATGCCCGGCTGCTGCTCAGCTATGTGGTCCGCGGCGCCGGCAAGCTGGATACCGGGCTGGTCGAGGAAATCACCGATGTATGCCATGCGATGGAGCACCTGCTGGCGCACCGCGACGGCACGGACGCCCTGCGGCAGATGGAAAAGCGCTTCCTGGTGCTGTATGGCCAGCTCAGCTCCATTGCGGCGCCGGTGACGGCGCAGTCCATCCGCCACACCATGGCAGCCAGCCAGCGCCGCTTCCTGGGGCCGACCACCATCGCCTCGGTCGTGGCGCTGCTGGTGTTCGCGCTGGTGGTCATTGCGCAGGGCTACTGGGTGGTGGGCAAGCGGTTCAAGGACCAGCTGCAGCGCCTGGAAAGCCGCAAACAGGAGCAGGTCGTGAAAAACCTGGCCGCCGAAGACGGCCTGTGGCATGTGGACCAGCGCAAGCAGTTGCTGAACATGGGCTTCATGGACTGCCAGGACAGCGATGAATCAGCCAGCCCGCCGCCACGTACCGACCGCGCCGCCGCGCTGCGGGCCCGCAAATGCGCGCAGGACGCCACGCTGGACGAAGAACGCGTTCGCCTGCTGCTGTCCCAGCGCCCCACGCTGCGCGAACTGAAGGACGTGGCCGACCAGACCACGCCCATCATGACCGTCATGTCCGACTGGTACACGCTGGGCTCCCGGTTCGTGTCGGACGAAACATGGCTGGCCGCGTTCAGGACCGAGGAAGATCGCATCAAGAAGGAAATCGACGCCCGCCGCGCCGAGCTGACCGCGCGCCAGGGCACGTCCACGGCGGCCCTGTCGCCGCTCACGCGCCTGCGCAACGACACCGCCATGCGCCGGCTGGACGCCGAACAGGAAAGCCGCGTCCAGGCCATCGAGCAGCGCAAGTCACGGGTGCTGATCCACCGGGTGGACATCAACCTGGACATCGTGCAGAACTACCTTGTCCCGTCGCTGCTGGGGCTGCTGGGCGCGCTGGTGTTCGTGCTGCGCGACACCAGCATGCGGCTGAAGGCCTATGCCTACGTGGCCGACAGCGCTGCGCGCGGCGTGGGCCGCGTGGTGGTGGGCATGATGGCGGGCGTTCTGGGAGGGTGGTTCGTGCCCAACGTGGACTCCGTGGCCAAGTCGGTTCCGCCGCTGATCATCCCGTTCGTGTTCGGCTACTCGGTGGAGCTGCTGTTCGGCCTGCTGGACCGCGCGGTTGGCGCCTTCAGCAGCAGCAAAACGCCTTAAGGGCCTCAGCCCGCCCAGCTCACCAGCCCGCTCCAGGCGGTGGCCAGCACCACCACGCCAAACGCAATGCGGTACCAGGCAAACGGCACGAAGCTGTGGGTGGAGATATAGCGCAGCAGCCAGCGCACGCACAGCCAGGCGCTGATGAACGAAAACAGCAGCCCCACGCCAAACATCGGCAGGTCGGCCGCGGACAGGATGGCGCGCTCCTTGTACAGGCTGTAGGCGCCCGCGCCCACCAGCGTGGGGATGGCCAGGTAGAAGCTGAAATCGGTAGCGGCTTTGCGGCTCAGGCCCAGCAGCATGCCGCCAATGATGGTGGCGCCGCTGCGGCTGGTGCCTGGCACCATGGCCAGGCACTGCACCAGGCCGACCTTGATCGCGTCCAGCGCGGTCATCTCGTCCACGTCATGGATGCGCACGGCCACCTGCTGGCGCTTTTCAGCCCACAGGATGATGAAACCGCCAATGATGAACGTGCTGGCCACCACCACCGGCGTGAACAGGTGGGCCTTGATGGCCTTGCCAAACAGCAGGCCCAGGATCACCGCCGGCACGAAGGCGATGAACACGTTCAGCGCAAAACGCCGCGCCTGGGCTTCAGTGGGCAGCGCCACCAGCGTGCTGCGGATCTTCTGCCAGTAAACAATGATCACCGCCAGGATGGCGCCGGTCTGGATGGCGATGTCAAACACCTTGGCCTTGGCATCGTCAAAGCCGAGCAGCGCACCGGCCAGGATCAGGTGGCCGGTGCTGGACACCGGCAGGAATTCGGTCAGGCCCTCGACCACGCCCATGAGGGCGGCCTTGACCAGCAATGCAATGTCCACGCGCGCTCCAAAAAATGATCGGTGATTATCGCCGTGCGCCTGAGCCGCCGTTCGCGCCGCCTGGCTGCATCTGGCGGCGGCGCCGGCGCATTCCGTCGCAACGCGCTCGCGCCGCCGCGCCCGCCCCGGCACAGTCCACCCCATCGCCGAACCGGAAGCCCGCCATGTCACAGATCACCCCCCTCATTGCCATCCACCTGACCGCCGCCCTGGGCGCCGTGGTCACCGGCCCGGTGGCCCTGTGGGCCCGCAAGGGCGCCACGCAGCGCCCGCGCCTGCACCGCGCGTTCGGCTACGCCTGGGTCACGCTCATGCTCATCACCGCCCTGTCGGCGCTGTTCATCCCCGCCAAGGTGGCGCCGCTGTTCGCGGGCATGGGCCCCATCCATGCGCTGTCGTTCATCACGCTGGGCGTGCTGGCGCTGTCGTTCTGGTTCCTGGCCCGGGGCAACATCGACGGCCACCGCAAGACCATGCAGGGCCTGTACTTCGGCGCCTGCGGCGTGGCCGGGGCTTTTACGCTGCTGCCGGGCCGCTTTCTGGGCAACCTGGTCTGGGGCCAATGGCTGGGGCTGATTTCGCCCAACCATGTGCCGCCCCAGGGCCAACCCATGCTGGCGCAGATGGCCGCCAGCACCCCTTTGTGGGTCTGGGGCCTGCTGGCCGCAGCCGCCGTGCTGATGCTGTGGCGCCTGCTGCAGCGCGCCCGTCCCGCCCTCTCCCGCATCCAGCTTTCCATCTGAAGGAGCCTTCACCATGAACCGCACCCACACCACAAGCACAGACCCCATCGAACGCCTGGCGCGCCGCCGCGCCGGCGCCAAGCTGGGCTGGTACATCCACGCCGGCGTGTACATCGCCGTCAACCTGCTGCTGGCCATGCTGTCAGCCATGAGCGACCGGCACTGGGCCATCTTCCCGGCGCTGGGCTGGGGCCTGGGCCTGGCCATCCACGGCGTGGTGGTGTTCGTGACCACCGGCGGCGGCGGCCTGCATGAGCAGCTGGTGCAACGCGAACGCCAGCGCCTGAACCTGCAACGCGACGCCGGATGAGCGCCATGACAACATGCTCCCTCCCCCTGGCCTGCTTGGCCTTCATGGCCAGTGCCACAGCCCTGAACGCCCACGCCACCGACCTGAGTATCGACGTCAGCACCCCCGCAGGCCGGCAGGGCGCGGTGCTGGCCGCCGTGTTTGACAGGGCCGACGGCTTTCCGCGCGGCAAGCCGCTGCAGACGGCCACCGCCACGCTGGTGGACGGCAAGGCGCTGGTGCAGTTCACCGGCCTGCCCGATGGCGACTACGCCGTGTCGGCCTTCCTGGACGAAAACGCCAACATGAAGCTAGACGCCAACCTGTTTGGCCTGCCCACCGAGCCCTATGGCTTCAGCCGCGACGCGCGCGCCCTGGCTGGCCCGCCGGCCTTTGCCGACGCCGCCATCCGCCTGGACGCCAGCACCGCACGCCAGACCATCACGCTGAAATAACTGACTTGCACCCCCCGCCATGAGCCCACCCCGCCTTCACCGCCGCACCGTCCTCTCTGCCCTGAGCGCCAGCCTGCTGCCCGCGCTGGGCCGCGCCGCCGACGCACCGCAGGCGTGGCAGAGCAGCTACGCGCCGTACAACGGCCCGCTGAAGGCCGCGCTGGCCAGCGGGCCGCTGCCGGTGCAAGGCCGCTGGCCGGCCGCGCTGCGCGGCACGCTGTACCGCGTGGGCCCGGCGCGGCGCGAGCTGGGCGGCGCGCGCATGAACCACTGGTTTGACGGCGACGGCATGCTGCAGGCGCTGCGCTTTGCGGGCGACGGCACCGCGCCGCGCATCTCGCACCAGGGCTTGCTGCTGGCCACGCCCAAGCTGCAGGCCGAAGAGGCCGCCGGGCGGCTGCTGTACACCGGCTTTGCCACCACGCTGGCGGGCTCGCCACCGCTGGCGGGGCCTGATACGGTGAACCCGGCCAACATCAACCTGCTGCCCCTGCCCGCCACCGGAGAGCTGCTGGCGCTGTGGGAGGCCGGCTCGGCCCTGTCGGTGGACCCGGCCACGCTGCAAGCGCGCGGCTTCAAGGCCTGGTCGGCGGCCACGCAGGGCGCGCCGTTTTCGGCCCACCCGCGCACCGCACCCGACGGCACGGTATGGAATTTTGGCTACGTGCCCGGCTCGGGCAAGCTGCTGGTGTATGAGATCGCCGCCAGCGGCCAGCTGCGCCGCACGCACGTCCTGGACGCCCCGCAGGCCGACATGGTGCATGACTTCGCGATCACGCCGCGCCACCTGGTGTTCCTGCTGATGCCGCTGAAATTCAGCGGGCAACCCGGCGTGGGCGACCCGCTGTCGCATTACCGCTGGGACGCCAACGCACCGCTGGCCGCGCTGCTGGTGGACAAGGCGGATTTCAGCGTGCAGCGCTTCGAGCTGCCGGGCACCGGCCTGTTCCACATTGCCAACGCCTGGGAAGACGGCGGCACGGTGCAGGTGCGGTTCGTGGCGCAGCCCGCCATCCTGCAGGCGCTGCGGCAACTGCGCGTGGACCGCCCGCGCGACCCCGCCAGCACAACACCCACGCAATGGACGCACATCACGCTGAACCCGGCCACCGGCCAGGCGCGCATGGAAACCACGGGCCTGCACGGCGTGGAATTCCCGCGCATCCACCCGGCCCGCCACGGGCTGCCCACGCAGTTCACCACGCTGCTGGCGCGCAGCGCGGGCATGGACGCACGCGTGCACGGCTTTGACACCGTGCTGACGCTGCAGGGCGACAAGCCGCAGAGCCACACCTACGGCCCCGGCTGGATCGCCGAGGAGCACGTGTACGTGCCCGCCGGCCCCGGCGCACCCGAAGGCCGCGGCTGGGTGATCGGCACGGCCTACCACTGGCCGACGGAGCGCACCACGCTGTCGGTGTTTGACGCGCAGGCGGTGAATGCCGGGCCGGTGGCGCGCGTGACCCTGCCGTATGGCCTGCCACTGGGCCTGCACGGCCAGTTTGTCCCCGCCTGACACCACGGAGCACACCATGACTCGCCACTTCCTCCTCTGGCTGGCCACCTGCCTGCTGGCCGCCGCGCTGGCATTTGTCGCGCAAGTAGCAGTGGCGGCACAGCCCGCCATGGGCCTGACCGAGCTGCCCGGCCAGGCCGGTGACGGCCCGGTCACGGTCTTCTACCCCACGGCCGCGGCAGCCCAGACGGTGCAGCGCGGCGCGTTCACCTTTGCGCTGGCCTGGGAGGCCGCGCCGGTGCGCGGCAACGGCCGGCTGATCGTCATCTCGCACGGCTCGGGCGGCGCGCCTTGGGTGCATGTGGACCTGGCCCGCATGCTGGTGGGCGCAGGCTATGTGGTGGCCCTGCCCCAGCATCGCGCCGACAACCACCAGGACATGGCCGACGCCGGGCCTGAGAGCTGGAAGCGCCGCCCCGCCGAAGTGTCGCGCGCCATTGACGCGCTGGCCCACAGCGCGCAGTTCGGCCCGCTGCTGGCGCTGGACCGCGTGGGCGTGTTCGGCGGCTCGGCCGGGGGCCACACGGCGCTGAGCCTGGCGGGCGGGCGCTGGTCACCCGCGGCGTTCCGCGCGCACTGCGCGGCCCATATCGGGGAAGACTTTTCATCCTGCGCCGGCTACACCACGCGGCTGCGCGGCAACCTGCTGGACGGCCTGAAGAAGCAGATCGTGCTGGGCGTGCACCGCCAGCGCTTTGACGACGACACCTGGTACACCCACCACGACGCGCGCATCGCCGCCGCGGTGGCTGCCGTGCCGTTCGCGGCGGACTTCGACATGGCCTCGCTGGCGCACCCGCGCATCCCGCTGGGTCTGGTGATCGCCGGGCGCGACATCAACCAGGTGCCGCGCTTTCATGTGGGCGCGGTACGCGCGGCCTGCGCGCCCTGCGAAACGCTGGCCGACCTGCCCGAGGCCAGCCACGGCGTGATGCTGTCGCCGCTGCCCCCGCCGCAGGTGATGACCGGGATTGCCCAGGAGCTCAACGGCGACCCGCCCGGCTTTGACCGTGCCACGGCCGTGCCCGCCCTGAACGCGCGCATCGTGGCCTTCTTCAACCAGCACATCCCCACCGCCAAATGACCCGCTCCACATCACACCGCCTGCGCCTGGCCGCCATGACCGTACTCACCCTGCTCGTTCTCCTGATCGCCGCGCTGGCTGCCGCCGTGGCGTTCGGCGGGCCGGGGCCGATCGCGCCGCTGGACAGCATCAACAAGCCGTTTGCAAACGTGGACTTTTCCCGCGTGCCACCGGCGCGCAATTTCACCGCACGCGACGGCACGCCGCTGGCCTGGCTGGAATACCCCGCCGCAGGCGGCGCGCCCACCGCACGCCGCGTGGTGCTGGTGCATGGCTCGTCGGCGCGCGGCCAGAGCATGCACGTGCTGGCCCAGGCACTGGCTGGCGCCGGGCTGCACGTGGCCGCGCTGGATATGCGCGGCCATGGCGATTCCGGCCCGCGTGGCCATGCGGCCTATATCGGCCAGCTGGACGACGACATTGAAGACTTCATGCGCGCCGTGCCCCATGCCGGGCCCAGCACGCTGGCGGGGTTCTCATCAGGCGGCGGCTTTGCGCTGCGCTTTGCCGGCGGCAACCGGCAGGATCTGTTTGACCGCTATGTGCTGCTCGCGCCCTTTCTGCACCACACCGCACCCACCAACCGGCCCAACGACGGCGGCTGGGTGTCGGTGGGCTTGCCGCGCATCGTGGCCTTGAGCCTGCTGAACGCGGCGCGCGTCACCGTGTGGAACGACCTGCCCGTGCTGCGCTTTGGTCTGAATGAGGTAGCGCGGCCAATGCTCACCGACAGCTACGACTTCAACCTGATGGCCAGCTTCAGGCCACGCGACGACTGGCAGGCCGACATCCGCAACGCCAGGCGGCCCATGCGCATCGTGGCCGGCCGCGACGACGAGCTGTTTGACGCCACGAAGTACGCCGCCGTGTTCGGGGCCGCGAGCCGCCCCGTGCCCGTGACCCTGGTGGACAACACCGGCCACATGGGCCTGACGCTGGGCGCCGCCGCAGTGCAGGCCGTGGCACGCGCCTGCGTAGAATGAATCGATGCCCCAGACCCTGACCCCTGAAGAGATTGACGCGCTGGCGCGCAAGCGTGCCGGCGCCAAGCTGGGCTGGTATGCCCATGCCACGGTGTATGTGCTGGTCAATATCGTGATCTTCGCCATGTCCAGGTACGCCTTCGGCACGCGGCCGTGGTCGGTGTTTCCGCTGCTGGGCTGGGGGCTGGGCCTGGCGCTGCACGGGGTGTCGGTGTTCATCCTGGGCAGCGGCAGCAACCTGCGCGAACGGCTGGTGCAGCAAGAGCGTGAACGCATCCAGCGCCAGCAGGGGCCGGGCAACCCGCCATGAGGCCGCTTGACGGGCTGTCCAAGCTGCAGCACCTGCTGCAGACCATGGCGTTCTGCCTGGCAATTGCGACCGTGCAATACGCCTTCCAGCCGGAGCGGCCGTATGCACCGCCGGTGGTGTATTCCGTGGCCATCGGCTTTTTTACCTGGGCGTTCATCGATCTGGGTCGCCACCTGTTCCCGTCTTCCGCCGAGACAGGCTGGCCCAAAGGGATGGCCAGCGTGGCGCTGGTGGCCGGCAGCATCATCGCGGGCTATTTCCTGGGCACGGGCCTGGCCGATATGGCCTGCCGCCACTTTGGCTGGTATGCGGGCGGCCCGCCGGTGGACCGGGGCGCCAACCTGCGCCAGTCGGTGCTGATCACGGTGCTGGCGGGCATTGCGGGCAGCTTCTACTTCTACGCCGTCAACAAAAGCGCCTACCTGGAACGCAAGATGACCGAGGCGCGGCACCACGCCAGCGAAGCCCGCCTGAAGCTGCTGGAAACGCAGCTGGAGCCGCACATGCTGTTCAATACGCTGGCCAACCTGCGCGTGCTGATTGGCACCGACGCGCAGCGCGCCCAGACCATGCTGGACCACATGATTGCCTACCTGCGCGCCACGCTGGACGCATCACGCGCCAGCGCCCACCCGCTGCAGGCCGAATTTGACCGCCTGCGCGACTACCTGGCGCTGATGAGCATCCGCATGGGCCCGCGCCTGGCCTACACGCTGGACCTGCCCGCCGCGCTGGCCACGCAGAACGTGCCCACGCTGCTGCTGCAGCCGCTGGTGGAAAACAGCATCAAGCACGGCCTGGAGCCCAAGGTGCAAGGCGGCAGCATCCACGTGAGCGCGCGCCGCGAAGGCGCTCAGCTGGTGCTGGAGGTGACCGACACCGGCGTGGGCCTGGCCGCCACCGGCAGCCCACCCACGGGCTTTGGCCTGGCCCAGGTGCGCGAGCGGCTGGTCACGGTGTATGGCGCGCAGGCCACGATGGACTTTGGCGCCGCCGCGCAGGGCTCGGGCACCCGCACCATCATCCGCATTCCCGCCGCACCGTGAACGCAGCGCCATGAACGCCACCGCCCTGATCGCCGAAGACGAACCCCTGCTGGCCCAGGCCCTGGCCGCCGAGCTGGCCCGTGCCTGGCCGGGCCTGCGCGTGCTGGCCACCGTGGGCGACGGCGCCAGCGCCGTGGCGCAAGCGCTGGCGCTCAAGCCCGACGTGCTGTTCTTTGACATCCGCATGCCAGGCCAGACCGGGCTGGAGGCCGCGGCCGAGCTGGCCGAAGAGTGGCCAGAGGGCAGCAACTTCCCCGCGCTGGTGTTCGTGACGGCCTATGACCAGTACGCCGTGCAGGCGTTTGACGCGCAGGCGGTGGACTATGTGCTCAAGCCCGTACAGGCCGCACGGCTGCAGAAAACCGTGGCCAAGCTGCAGCAGGCGCTGGCGCAACGCAGCCAGTCAAGCCCCGCCGGCCAGCCGCTGGAGGCCACGCTGAGCCAGCTGCGCCACCTGCTCGCCGGGCAATCTGCCCAGACCGCACCCGCACCGCTGAAAGTCATCCAGGCCAGCGTGGGCACGGCCATCCGCATGGTGCCGGTGGACGAGGTGACCTACTTTGAGGCCGCCGACAAATACGTGCGCGTGCTGACGGCCGACCATGAATACCTGATCCGCACGCCGCTGAAGGAACTGCTGCCCCAGCTGGACGCGCAGGCCTTCTGGCAGGTGCATCGCGGCACGGTGGTGCGCGCGGCGGCGATTGACAGCGTCACGCGCGATGAAGCGGGCAAGCTGCACCTGGCGCTGAAAGGCCGCGCCGAAAAGCTGGCGGTAAGCCGGCTGTACGCCCACCTGTTCCGGGCGATGTAGCGGGCTCGGCGCAAGCGTTAAAAAATACCGAATCTGACCCCGCGCAGGCTGCGTAAGGGATGGGACGCCACTCCAGAAGGAGCGTCGGACATTTCACCCAACCCAATGAATCAAGGAGTCAGACCCATGTTGATCCGTACCGCCCTGGCCGCATCCGCCGTTGCCCTCGTCTCTGCCTGCGCCAGCAGCCCGATGATGAAACCCTTTGACCAGGCTGGCCTGCCCGCCACCGTGCAGGTGCCCGCGGGCAACAAGGTGTTCTGGGAAACGGTGGGCGTGGGCGAGATCACCTACGAATGCCGCGCCAAGGCAGGCGCCGCGGGCCAGTTTGAATGGGTCTTTGTGGGCCCGGACGCCAGGCTGAACGACCGCGCCGGCAAGCAGGTGGGCAAGTACTACGGCCCGCCCGCCACCTGGGAAGGCATGGACGGCGTGAAGCTGACCGCCACGCAGGTGGCCGTGGCGCCCGCCGCCGCCGGCAGCATCCCGCTGCAGCTGGTGAAGGCCAACCCGGCCTCGGGCACCGGCATGGTCAGCGGCACCACCTACATCCAGCGCGTGGCCACCATGGGTGGCGTGGCACCGGCCACGCCCTGCGCCGCCGGCAACATGGGCGCCAGGCAGATCGTGAAATACCAGGCTGACTACATCTTCTGGCGCGCCGCGTAAGAAGCCGGGCACCCGCCCAAGAACCAATACTCCATCAGTTCTACTAATAAGTAGTGAAGGTTAATCACATCCATTGAAACCCTGTGGCGGCGGCCGGGTGGGCTGAATACATTGCGTTACACCTCAACACCCCCCGGAGCACACCATGCACACCCCCACCCGTCGCAAGGCCGTCACAAGCGCGCTGGCCCTCGGTGCCGTTGCCGCAGCCGCCCTGCTGGCCGGCTGCAACAACGCGCCGTCCGTCATCAAGATCGGGGTGGCCCAGCCCATGTCGGGCAACCTGGCCGCGCTGGGCCAGGACATGCACAACGGCGTGAAGCTGGCCGTGGACGAGCTGAACAAGGCCGGCTTCAAGATCAAGGGCAAGCCGGTGACGATCGAAGTGGTGGCCGTGGACGACCGCGCCAATGCCGCCACCGGCAAGGAAGTGGCCCAGCAGCTGATTGACGCTGGCGTGGTGGCCGTCATTGGCCACCTGAATTCGGGCGTGAGCATCGAGACAGCGCCGATGTATGCCGCCAAAAACATTGCGCAGCTGGCCATATCGACCAACCCCAAATACACCCAGCTGGGCCTGCCCACCACCTTTCGCCTGGTGGCCAACGACACGCTGCAGGCCAAGGCCATTGGTTCGTTTGCCGCGGGCCAGCTGAACGCCGGCAAATTTGCGGTGCTGGACGACGGCACGCCCTATGGCAAGGGCCTGGCCGACGGCGCCGCCGCCGAGCTGACCAAGGCCAAAAAGGACATCGCCATCCGCCAGGGCTTTGACGACAAGACCACGGCCTTTGACGAGCTGGCGGCCAAGATCAAGGAAGCCGGCGTGGAAGCCGTGGTGACCACGCTGAACGACTTCCAGGTGCTGGCGCTGATGGAAGCGCTGAAAAAGATTGACTACACCAAGCCCGCCATCCTGGGCGGCGACACGATCAAGACCACGGCCATGCTCAAGGGCGCCGGCATCATGCAAGGCGGGCTGTTCGCCACGTCGCCCATCCTGGAGCCGCGCGAATTTCCGTCGGGCGCCAAATTCCTGGACAGCTACCGCGCCGCCTTCAAGGTGGACCCGGCCTACGGCGGGCATTACAGCTACGACGCCATGCACGTGGTGGCCGCGGCCATCAAGCGCGCGGAATCGGCCAAGCCGCAGGACATCGTCAACGCGCTGCGCAGCATTGATGCCTATGCGCCCGTGACGGGCTCCATGAAGTTTGACGCCCAGGGCGAGCAGCGCTACGGCGTGATCAGCGTGTATGCCACGCGCGGCGGGCTGTGGGAATCACAGGTACGTTCCGACGCCTGGTAAGGGCGGCGTCCTACAGGCCGGGGGCGGCGGCGGGGTTCTACTTGAACCCATGTTGTCCCCCAAGCTTCAACTCTTACGCACGCTGGGCTGTGCAGCGATGTACACGGTGGCGATGGTCATCGGTACTGCCACGCTGATGGCTGCCTTTGACGGCACCAGCGAAGCGCCGGGGACAACACTAAGCATCACCCCGACTCCTCTGAGTCCCCTCCCTCCTTCGGGGTGAGTCAGTCCGGCCCTCCGTCCCGTGGCTGACATGTTGGCCCGCAGGCTTCACCGCCTGCGGGTCTCTTTTTGCATCACCCTCCCCCGCTGGGGGAGGGCTGGGGTGGGGGCAGGCGCCCTACCGGTGATGGCCGTGCCCGCGGTGGTGCTTGTGCCCGTGCTTCCAGTGGCCGTGGCCGCGCGGCGCGGGGGCATGGTAATAGCCAATGGGGTACACCGGGGCCGGGCGCACGTAATAGCCGGGGGTGTAGTACTGCACCGGCGGCTGCACATACACGGGCTGGGGCGCCACGTACACCGGGGCGGGCTGCACGTAATACGGCCGTGCGTTGGTGGCGCCAATCGTCACGCCCGGCGCGGCATGCACGCCCACGGACCAGGTGACATCGCTCGCCCGGGCCGGGGCCGAGGCCAGCGCCGCCAGCGCAGCGATGGCAGCGACGCCGGCAAAAACAGAACGGTTGAGCTTCATGGTGGGATCTCCTTTTTGCAGGGGCCAACAACGCCCCTTGCCCTGATTAAACGCAGCCAGGTGTAAGCGCCGTGGCCCATGGCGTGTCAAACAGGTTGCGGGAAGTAACCGCCCCCGGCGGGCCCCCACGGGGGCGGCCCCTAAAATGAGCCTATATGAACGCCCCCGCCGATAAAGAACCCCTAAAACCCAGCAATTTCCTGCGCCAGGTGATTGAGCGCGACCTGGAACAAAACACCTACGGCCAGCGCCGCTGGGGCGGCAGCCCCGGCGACGCCGCCCACCACCAGCAGGGCCAGCCCGACCCGGCGAAGATCCGCACCCGCTTCCCCCCCGAGCCCAACGGCTACCTGCACGTGGGCCATGCCAAAAGCATCTGCCTGAACTTTGGCCTGGCGGCGGATTACGGCGGGGTGTGCCACCTGCGCTTTGACGACACCAACCCCGAAAAGGAAGACACCGAATACGTCAACAGCATCATCGACTCGGTGAAGTGGCTGGGGTTTGACTGGGCCCAGCCAGGGAATGACAAGCCCTACCAAGCCAGCGACTACTTCGACTTCATGTACCGCGCGGCCGAATACCTGGTGGAAGCCGGCCACGCCTACGTGGACGAACAAAGCGCCGAAGACATGCGCATCAACCGTGGCGACTTCAGCAAGCCCGGCACCGACAGCCCGTACCGCAGCCGCAGCGTGGCAGAGAACCTGCAGCGCCTGCGCGACATGCGCGACGGCAAGCTGGCCGACGGCGCCGCCGTGCTGCGCGCGAAGATTGACATGGGGCACCCCAACATCAACATGCGGGACCCGGCCCTGTACCGCATACGCCGCGCCACCCACCACAACACGGGCGACAAATGGTGCATCTACCCCATGTACACCTACGCGCACCCGATCGAGGACGCGCTGGAGAACATCACCCACAGCATCTGCACGCTGGAATTTGAAGACCAGCGCCCGTTTTACGACTGGCTGCTGGACAGACTGTGCGAAGGCGGCCTGCTGGCCCAGCCCCACCCGCGCCAATACGAATTTGCGCGGCTGAACCTGACGTATGTGATCACCAGCAAGCGCAAGCTGAAACAGCTGGTGGACGAAGGCCACGTGAGCGGCTGGGACGACCCGCGCATGCCCACCATCGTGGGCCTGCGCCGCCGCGGCTACACGCCCCAGAGCATCCAGCTGTTTGCGGAGCGTATTGGCGTGACCAAGAGCGACAGCTGGATCGACTACAGCACGCTGGAAGGCTGCCTGCGCGACGACCTGGACCCGAAAGCCGCGCGCGCCATGGCCGTGCTGGACCCGGTGAAGCTGGTCATTACCAACTGGGACGAACTGCATGGCGCCGGCAAGCTGGACGAATGCAGCGCCCCGGTACACCCCCACGACGCAGAGCGGGGCCGCCGCAGCTTCAAATTTGGCCGCGAGCTGTGGATAGAAAAGACAGATTACGAAGACGTGCCGCCCAAGGGCTACAACCGCTTGTACCCCGGCAACAAGGTGCGCCTGAAGTACGGCCACGTGATCGAATGCACCGGCGCCAAGCGGGATGATGCCGGCAACCTGACCGAAGTGCACGCCACCCTGGTGCCCGACACCAAGAGCGGCACGCCGGGCAGCGACGCCATCAAGGTCAAAGGCGTGATCACCTGGGTGGGCGCGGCCGATGCCGTGCCAGCCGAAGTGCGCCTGTACGACCGCCTGTTTGCCGTGCCGCAACCAGACACGGGCGACAAGGATTTTCTGGAAGAACTGAACCCCGATTCGCTCAAGACCGTGACGGCGTATGTGGAGCCGTCATTGGCCAGCGCGAAGCCGGACGAGAAGTTTCAGTTTGAGCGGCATGGGTATTTTGTGGCGGACCGGGTGGATCACGGGAGACCAACTTTGACTTTCAACCGCATGACAGGCCTCAAAGATACTTGGGGGAAATTCTCCAAAGTGATGATTTCATACAAAATGAACTCGAATGCAATTAAGAAGGCAAGCCTCCTTCTTGACGTATCGGCTGCCGCGTGGATTGTTGAACGAAAAGTTCTCGAGAAAATCCTCGAGATTGAAGCCCCAAACCTATTGTCCATAGATCCCCCTATCCCAGATCAACTGGTTGGCTCACCAACATACAAGGCGCTGAAAAACAAGGAACTGCAAGAGTTACACAAGATCAACTACCTTACATACGAAGTAAATGGCGTTGTTCATGGCATAACCACCTAGCCAAAGATAAAAGTACTCGATGGGTTCTCAACGAGAGTGGTCAGAGATGGAAGATAAATTTCTTCGGGAAAACTTTCATCTAACAAATCAAGCATTAGCAGCTCAACTAAATGTTGCAGAGCAATCGATAAAGAATCGATATGCTCAGTTGGGTCTTGATCGGCCAAAAGGAAAGAATAATCTAGCTCGAGCTAGAAATTTGATATACCGAGAAAGAGCGAGAGGAATAGCGCCAGACGATTGGCACTCGCTTCCTTCGACACGCTCGGATGCAAAAGCCGAAAAATCGTCGTTTTACTGGGACGGTAAATTGTGTGAGCGTGCGCAGCACTTGTCCAAGAGGAAAACATCCTCTGGTGGGTGTTGGGAGTGCGAATACGCAGACCATAAATTGAAACTACAAATTGATTCCAATTTTTCCGTGAAGCGTGCAGAGTCTGGCAGACGCTACTACCAGGAGAATCGTGAAGAGTATCTGTCGCAGCAAAGGCAAAAGAAAAAAAGTCCCGAATCACGGGAGTGGTATCGAACATATGAGCGGCGCCGGCGTCAAGAAGATATTGAGTGGCGCCTTGCAAAGTCGTTGCGAGATCGTTTGTACAAGGCTGTAAAGCGCTCATCCAAATCAGCCTCTGCCATATCTCTGATCGGATGCTCCATTGAACACCTGAAGAATCATCTTGAAAATCAGTTTTCGCCGCCTATGAGCTGGGAAAACTATGGGCAATGGCATATTGACCATATTCGCCCGTGCATCAGTTTTGATCTGACAGAGCCAGAGCAGCAAAAGATTTGTTTCCACTACACGAACTTGCAACCCATGTGGGGTGAGGACAATCGAGCCAAAGGAGGAATCTGGGATGGAATCGACCCGAGGGCTGGACCTCGACGGGGGCTGTCTGAATTTTTGTGTTCGAGGCGCTGAGAGACTTGTCCACGGCGGCGGTCGGCGCTTGCGACGAACCGAC
>JAIUOW010000010.1 GCA_020161775.1 Pseudomonadota bacterium | reverse complement strand
ATTGGCACCTCATTGATTGGGGACTGGTCCAGATGTTTGTCGGGAAGATGCAGACGCGCATTGCGCAGGCAGAAATGAACAAGGACTATCGACGGGTCAAACGACTTCAGAGAAGCCTTGTTCGATCCTGGCAGGCCAAGGCATTGGCGATCAGGAAAGTTACCGAAAACACAGGGAAGCGGACGAGTGGCGTCGACCGCGAACTATGGCCTTCACCGAAGGCCAAATGGAATGCGGTGTGTCGATTGAACAAACCGGGATACCGGGCGAAGCCTTTGAGGCGCGTCTGGATTCCGAAAGCGAACGGAAAGGAGCGCCCTTTGGGCATTCCCACGATGTTCGACCGGGCGATGCAGGCTTTGTACCTGCTCGCGCTGGAACCGGTGTCTGAGTGTGCGTCCGATCCGAACAGCTACGGCTTTCGCAAAGGACGGTCAACGCACGATGCCCGGAGCCAGTTGTTCGTGTCGCTGTCCATGAAAGCCTCGGCTCAGTGGATTCTTGACGCGGACATCACGGGGTTCTTTGACAACATCAATCACGACTGGTTGCTAGCGAATGTTCACATGAACAAACGCGTTCTCCGAAAGTGGTTGCAAGCAGGTGTCGTCGACAGAGGACAACTGCACCGAACCGAAATGGGAACGCCGCAAGGCGGGATCATTTCGCCGACATTGGCGAACATCACCCTGAACGGGTTGGAGCGCGGGCTCAAGCAGTTCCTCAAAAGAGAATTGGGGTCCCGCGTTTCGGACCAAGCGAAGGTGAATCTGGTGCGGTATGCCGATGATTTTGTCGTGACCGGGAACTCGAAAGAGCTTCTGGAAACGCTGGTCAAACCTTGGATTGCTAGATTCCTGCGCGAGCGGGGATTGCAGTTCTCCGAGGAGAAAACCAAGATCGTGCATATCGACGAAGGGTTTGACTTCTTAGGGTGGAACTTCCGCAAGTACAGCGGAAAGATGCTGATCAAACCGAGCAAGAAAAACGTCAAGGCGTTCTACGGCAAGGTGAGGGATGTCATCAACCGTTCGCTGTCCGTTCCAACGGGAGTGCTCATCAGCAGGCTCAATCCGGTCCTTCGGGGCTGGGCGGAGTACCACAAGGGTGTAGTGGCAAAAGCGACGTTCTCACGGCTCGACCAACAAATTTATTGGAGGTTGGTGCGGTGGGGGCTGAGGCGCCATCCCCGTAAGACGGGTAAATGGGTCTACGACCACTACTGGCCTCGGTGCGGCACCCGCCGCATTCTGGCCGTCACGACATCTAACAAGCAGGGGGATCTGACGACGCTGGTCTTACACCAGCTAACGGACACGAAAATTGTCCGCCATCAGAAAGTCGACGGGAAATACAACCCGTTTGACCCTGCGTGGTTTGCCTACGCGGAAGGGTTGCTGACGGCTCGGATGTCGCAAGACATCTGGGACACCCAGCGCCAGAAGCTGTGGATGCAGCAAGGCGGCAAGTGCGTCTTGTGTGAGCAATTCATTGACAGTACAACTGCTATGGACGACCACCACATCGTCTACCGCGAATACGGAGGGAGTCACGCTCTTTCCAACCGGGTGCTCCTGCACCCGGTCTGTCACCGGCGGGTACACGCCCTGGGTTTGGAGGTAACCAAGCCGGTCCCAGCACGGGGACTTTAATCTGACGGATTAGACTGGGGTTATGCAGCCCGATGAGTCTAAAAAGCCAGTGGTCGTGCGTGAGCCGGATGCGTCGAAAGGCGCACGTCCGGTTCTTAGGGGGGGATGGGACCGAGAGGTTCCGTCCCTACCCTCCAACACCCCAGCCCCGCCCTGCGCAGCGCCCCAGCCCCGGCTGGGCGAGGAATGGCTGGTCCAGGTCGCCGAGAGCATTGATGAAATGCTGTGGGTCTGGGACCCGCGCAGCGGCCAGGCCACCTATTCCAACGCCGCGTTTGAGCGTTTCTGGGGGTTTGGCGCGGCCGGGCGCGGTAGCGCGGCGCAGACCCTGATGGAGTTTGTGCACACTGACGACCGGACCCGGCTGGCCCAGGCACGCGCGCGGCTCACGGCGGAGCCGGCGCACGGCTACACCGAGGAATTCCGCGTCACCCAGCCGCCGCGGCCCACCGACACCGTGATGCAAAGCCGCACCGCCTGGCTGCGCGAAAGCGCCTTCCCGGTGCGCGGGCCGGGCGGCGAGCTGCTGCGCGTGACGCACATCGCCCGCGACGTGACCTGGCAGCTGGACACCACGGCGCGGCTGCGCGCCGAGATCAGCCGCCGCACCGACGCCGAGCGCAGCCTGAGCGATGCCACCGCCCGGCTGCAGGCGCTGATCGCCACGGCCAACGACGCGGTGGTGACCATTGACGCGCAGAGCCAGATCATCGACTGGAACAACGCCGCCGAGCGCATGTTTGGCTGGACGCGGGTGGAGGCCCTCGGCCAGACGCTGACCGAACTGATCGTGCCGCCGGTACACCGGCCCATGCACAACGCGGGCATCGAGCGCTTTCTGCATGACGGCTCGTCCCAGATCTTCAACCGGCGGGTGGAAACCACGGCCATTCGGCGCAGCGGCGAGGAATTTGACGCCGAGCTGTCGGTGTGGCCCGTGCGCACGGGTGACCAGTACACCTTCAGCTCGTTCATCCGCGACATCTCACGGCGCAAGGCCGCCGAGCGCGCGCTGGCCGATTCCGAGGCCAAGTACCGCGCGGTGGTGGAAAACGTCAACGAAGGCATCCTGGTCACGGCCGGCGGGCGCATCCTGTACGCCAACCCGCGCGCGCTGGCGCTGACCGGGCTGGACGAGGAGACGGCCAAGTCGCGCCCGTTCATCGAGTTCATCCACGCGGACGACCGCGAGCTGGTGCTGAACAACCACCTGCGCCGCCTGCGCGGTGAGCTGGTGGAAAACCATTACCAGTTCCGCGTGGTCCACCAAAGCGGCGACATCCGCTGGCTGGAGATCAGCGCCGTGGTGTTTGAATGGCTGGGCGCGTCGGCCACGCTGAACTTCCTGACCGACGTGACGCTGCGCCGCCAGGTGGAGCAGGACATCCGCAGCGCGCTGGCGCGCGAGCGCGAGCTGTCCGAGCTGAAGTCGCGCTTCGTGGCGGTGGCCTCGCACGAGTTCCGCACGCCGCTGGCGGCCATCCTGTCGTCGGTGGAGCTGCTGGACGACTACGGCGACCGCCTGCCGGCCGATGAGCGCAAGGAAATGCTCACGCTGATCAAGACCGCCGTGTCCCGCATGAACGACATGGTGGACCAGGTGCTTCTGACCAGCAAGCTGGAATCCGGCAAGTTCGTCTTCAGCCCGCGGCCCCAGCGCATGCCCGAGCTGATGGTGCAGATCGCCGCCGAGATGGACCGCGCCCACCCGCAGGCCGGGCGCATCGCCATGGAATGCGACGGCGTGGACGACGCCCGCCAGGTGGACCCGCACCTGGTACGCCACATCATGGTCAACCTGCTGGGCAATGCGCTGAAGTATTCACCGCCTGATTCGCAGGTGACCTGCAAGGCAGTGGCCGCGGGCGAACGGCTGCACCTGCGGGTGAGCGACCGGGGCATCGGCATCCCGGCGGCCGACCTGCCCCGCCTGTTCGAGAGCTTTCACCGCGGCACCAACGTGGGCAACATCCAGGGCACGGGCATCGGGCTGCACATCGTGAAGGAATGCGTGAGCCTGCACTGCGGGACCATCGAGGTGGACAGCCAGCCGGGTATGGGAACGACGTTTCATGTGTACTTGCATGCGCCGGTTGTTTAGCTCCTCGCAGCGCTGCCTTGTTTCTCGCGCGGCTTCGCGGCAGGCGGTGCCCCACAATGGTTCTGCAAAGCTGCGCCTGCGGGCATGCCGCCCAGGGGGCGCCTCTGGGACGCCGAGCCGCGCAAGGGTGAGTGTCGGCGCGCGCAGCGCGCTTCGTCCTCTGACTCGCCGAAGCTGTCTGAGCGGAGCGCGCAAAGCGCGCGCAGCGAGTTCTTCGGCGCGACCGAACCCTGAGCAGCACAGGGGAGTCGCCGCAGGCGACCGTTCCAGTGAAGCTCCCTGGGCGGCATGCCCGCAGGCGCAGCTTTGCCGCGAGGCAAAACGGGAGCAACACACACTATGACCCGCATCCTCATCGTCGATGACGACGCTGCCCTGCTTCGGCTGCTGTCGCTTCGCCTGCGGCATGAGGGCCATGAAGTCATCGAGGCCAGCAGTGGCGAAGCAGCGCTCGCGAAGCTGGACCACGAACTTCCCGCCCTGTTGATCACCGACCTGCGCATGGGCGGCATGGACGGGCTGCAGCTGTTCGAGGCGGTGCACCGGCGCCACCCGCTGCTGCCGGTGCTGATGCTCACCGCGCACGGCACCATCCCCGACGCGGTCAAGGCGCTGCAGCGCGGCGTGTTTGGCTACATCACCAAGCCTTTCGAGGCTCGCGAGCTGATGGCCGAAGTGGAGCGGGCGCTGGCTGCGTCCAGCGCGCTGGGCGCCGACATGCCGGGCGACGAACCCGGCGAGGCCTGGCGCGAATCCATCCTCACGCGCAGCCCGCGCATGGAACAGGTGCTGACCGAGGCACGCCTGCTGGCGCAAAGCGACGCGTCGGTGCTGATCCATGGCGACAGCGGCACCGGCAAGGAACTGCTGGCGCGCGCCATCCATGCCGCCAGCCCGCGCGGGGGCGCACCGCTGGTGGCCGTGAACTGCGGCGCCATCCCCGAGAACCTCATGGAGTCCGAGCTGTTCGGCCACGTCAAGGGCGCCTTCACTGGCGCGGTGCGCGACAACCCCGGCCTGTTCGTGAGCGCCCAGCGCGGCACGGTCTTCCTGGACGAAATCGCCGATCTGCCGCTGGCCATGCAGGTCAAGCTGCTGCGCGTGCTGCAGGAGCGCGAGGTGCGCGCCGTGGGCGGCGCGCGCGCGCAACGCATCGACGTGCGCGTGATCAGCGCATCGCACCGCCGGCTGGAAGACGAGGTGGCCGCGGGGCGCTTCCGCGAAGACCTGTTCTACCGCCTGAACGTCGTGGGCCTGCACCTGCCCGCGCTGGCCGGGCGGCGCGAGGACATCCCCCTGCTGGCGCACCACTTCCTGGTGACGCTGGCCCAGCGCTACGGCAAGGCCGTGCGCGGCTATGCACCCGGCGCACTGGAGGCGCTGGCCGCCGCGCCCTGGCCGGGCAATGTGCGCCAGCTGCAGAACGTGGTGGAGAAGTGCGTGGTGCTGAGCACCACGGCGCAGGTACCGCTCACGCTCGTGCAGCGCGCGCTGTCCACCCAGGGCGGCGAGCACCTGCCGTTTGACGAGGCGCGCCGGCAGTTCGAACGCGACTACCTCACCCAGGTGCTCAAGCTGACCAGCGGCAACGTCACCCAGGCCGCCAAGCTGGCCCAGCGCAACCGCACCGATTTCTACGCCTTGCTCGGGCGCCACCAGATCGACCCCGCCGCGTTCAAGGCGTGATGTATTCACGCCCGAGGGTGTCGGGGTTTGCCGACAGCGCAAGTCGTTGATTCCAAAGGACTTGCAGCTCAAACCGCGTGGCAGCTGTCGGCAATCACCGACAGTGCCCGCGCGGGCCGGACGCGCAAGTTGTTGATTTCATTGGGTTTTCAGGTTGGCACGGGAGTTGAGACAGCCAAGGCATCTCAACCTGCCACAACGCAAACCCATGAACACCCGCATCATCCTGAGCCTGCGCAATCGCCGCCGCATCACTGTCTTCAACCGCGCACTGCTGGGCGCCCTGGCCGCCATGGCGCTGACCGCCTGCGGTGGCGGCGACGCCGAACCGGAAGTCCCCGAGGTCGCACAGGCGCCGCAGGGCGCCACGGTCGCCAGCACGGTCACCATGACCAAGGTGGCTTTCACCAACGCCGACGGCCAGGCGTTGACCGGCTTTCTGTTCCAGGACAGCGCGGCCACGCCGCGCAACGCCGCCGTGGTCATGATGCATGGCTGCGCCGGCGTGTGGTCCTACGGCGTGGAGTCCAAGGAGGCGCAGCCGCCCATCAAGGCGCTGTCGCACATCCACAAGCGCTGGGGCGAGAACCTGGCGCGCGCCGGCTACACCGGCCTGCTGGTGGACAGCTTCAGCGCACGCGCGCTCACCAATGAATGCAACAACGGCAGCGCCGGCCTGAACGAAGCCACCGTGCGGCCCAAGGACGCCGCCGCCGGCCGGGCCTGGCTGCTGGCCAACCAGCATGCGGCCGCGGGCCGCATCGCCCTGCTGGGCTGGAGCAACGGCGCCAGCGCCGTGATGGCCAGCATGGACCAGACGAACGAAGGCACGCCCGGCAGCAAGCCGTTCAAGGAAGCATTTGCCTTCTACCCCGGCTGCGGCCTGATCAACGAGTTTGGCGGCAATGCGTCAACCGCCGACAAGACCACCTGGCTGCCCTATGCGCCCGTGACGATCCACCATGCGGCCACCGACCCGCTGTACACCGACGGCAAATGCAGCAACCGCGTCAGCGTGGCCACCACGCTGGGCGCGGGCAACGCCACCGGCAATGCCGTGGCCATGACGGTGCACAGCGCAGCGCGCCACAGCTTTGACCAGATCGACATCACCAAGGCCATCGCGTCGCCCTACACCACCGCCGACCGTGACGCCCAGATCGCCGCGGACGCCGCCGTGATGGACCGCCTGGCCACGATTTTCAGCAACTGACTTCAACACTTTTCAAGGAGCAACCCATGACCCCCCAACAGATCACCCTCGTGCAGGCCACTTTCGCCGACGTCAAGCCCATTGCCACCACGGCCGCGGAGCTGTTCTACAACCGCCTGTTCACCCTGGACCCGGCGCTGCGCCCGCTGTTCAAGGGCGACATGGGCCAGCAGGGCCAGATGCTCATGAGCATGATCGGCGCGGCCGTGAGCGGCCTGAAGGATCTGGAGCGCCTGGCCCCCGTGGTGCGCCAGCTGGGTGCGCGCCATGTGCGCTATGGCGTGCAGGCACAGCACTACGCCACCGTGGGCAGTGCGCTGCTGTGGACGCTGGACCAGGGCCTGGGCGACAAGTTCACGCCCGCCGTGCGCGAGGCCTGGACGGCCGCCTACACGCTGCTGTCCGACGTGATGCTGCTGGGCGCCATGGAAGAAGAGGCGGCCATCTCCGGGTGACAATCACCGGGTGAAAATCCAGCTGCTGTCCGACCTGCACCTTGAAGTCCAACCCGGCTTCACGCTGCACCCCGCCCCCGATGCCGACCTGCTGGTGTTGGCCGGTGACGTCGGCTCCTACCAGTACGGCTCGCGCCTGCCGGGCGCGGACTTTGGCCTGGAACGCTTTTCACCCCTGCGCGGCTGGCCCGTGCCGGTGCTGTACGTGCCCGGCAATCATGAATACGACGCGATCGAATTCGACGCCACGCATGCGCGGCTGCGCGAGACCTGCGAGCGCCTTGGCATTACCTGGCTGGAACGCGAGACGCTGGTCACCGGCGGCAGGCGCTTCATTGGCACCACGCTGTGGAGCGACTTTGACGCGCTGGCGGCGCAGGCGCGCCCCGCGCAGCAACTGAAGGCGCGCGAGAAGGCCTTTCGCGCCGCCAACTGGTATTTGCGCACCACCGGCACCACGCGCCACGGCCAGCCCTGGCTGGCCGAACAGGTGCGCGAGCAGGCGCTGGTGTGCCAGCAATGGCTGCGCGAGGCGCTGGCCGCGCCCTTTGACGGCGACACGGTGGTGGTGACGCATTTCGCGCCCAGCCTGCACAGCGCCGACCCGCGCTACGGCCTGGTGCCGGGCACCGCCGGCTTTTGCAACGCGCTGGACGATCTGCTGCCTATGGCCAAGGTATGGATGCACGGCCACCTGCACTGCCCCAGCAACTATGTGCACCACGGCTGCCGCGTGGTGGCCAACCCGCTGGGCTACGCCGGCAAGGGCGAGCAGCAGGGCTTTCGCGAGCGGTTCTGCGTGGAGGTCTGAGGCGCTATGGCGCCTTGTGCGGAACGAGTTTGACCTGCAGGTCGCAGCCCACTGCCATGGCATACCGCTTCAACGTGGCCAGTGAAGGCGCATGCCGCCCTGCGGATTCGAGGCGCGAAATGGCGCTCTTGGTCGTACCCATGCGCTCGGCCACCGCGTCCTGCGTCAGACCCGCCTTGGCGCGCGCCTTGAGCATCTGGCTCGCCAGCGCGTACTCCAAGGCCAGCTCCTCGTAGGCCTCGGTAAAACCCGTGCGCTTGCGGGCCTTTGCAATGAACGCGGCATGCTCGTGCCGCACGGGCGTGTATTTCAGGTCAGCCATGTTGGACCTCCTTGAGGCGCTTTCGCGCAAGTTTCAGTTCACTATCAGGCGTCTGCTGGGACTTCTTGATGAATGCGTGCAACACAATCACCCGCTTGCCGATCAGGAAGCAGTAGAAGGCCCGGCCAATTCCAGCCCGCCCGCGTGGCCGCAGTTCAAACAGTCCGTCACCGAATGCCCGTGAATAGGGCAGCCGCAGGCTCGGCCCATGCTCCACCAGAAGCTCGACCAGCCGTGCATAGTCGGCAAGCATGTCGACTGGCCACGATTCGATTTCGATCAGGACTTTTTCGTGAAAGTACTCCACCTGAAACGTCATGCCGGGATGTTAGCAAATTTGCTAACGAACGCGCGGGCAAACTCCAAGGCGGCTGAATATGGCGATGCCCGCAACGGCGAACCCGGATCTACCGCGCGTTCAACCCGTCAAAGCACGTGCTCAGCACCAGTTCCACGATCTGCGCGTCGGTGTGCTGGCCGCCGGCTTTCAGGAACTCCAGCACCGGGTCGCAGGCTCGGGCGTACAGCGTGTACAGCACCGCAATGGGCGGCAAGGCGGGGTTCAGCGTGCCTTCTTTCTGGGCCGCTTCGATCCAGCCGCCCAGCTGGTCGCTGATGGCCATGAGGCCGTCCAGGTAGTCGCGGTTGGCCATGAGCGTGGCCCGCAGCGTGGAATTCTGGCTGGGCAGCGACGGCATTTCACCGGCCAGCTGTACCTCCATGGTCCAGCGCGCCACGGTGCGCAGCTTGTCCAGCGGGCTCAAGCTTGCCGGCACCTGGCCCAGGTATTCCTGCGCGCGGCGCATCACGCGCACCATCGCCGCAGCGGCCAGGTCTTCCTTGCTGGGGAAATGTTTGTAAAGGCTTGCTTTCGCAATACCGACGGCGGCTGCGACTTCATCGACCGTCATGGCGTCAAAGCCTTTTTCGGCCAGCAGCCGGTTGACGGTATGCACGATGGCGTCTTCGCGCGCGCGGAGCATCTGCTCCTTGAAAGAGACTTTCACTGGTTTGTCGCTGCTGCCCATGCCTTGAGTTTAACCGCGCACGTCTGAAAGCAAATGGATGGTTTACTTCGCAACCCTTCAGTCGCACTTCAAACGGGCAGTATCCAGCGCGTCAGCGGTCTTCGTCCGGCGGCTGCTCGCCCAGCGTGATGTAAAAGGTGGCGCCCTCGCCGGGCCGCGATTCGGCCCAGACCTGGCCGCCATGGCGCGCCACGATGCGCCGTACATTCGCCAGGCCCAGGCCAATGCCCGGAAATTCGCCCACGCCATGCAGGCGCTGGAACGCACCGAACAGCTTGTCGGCATAGGCCATGTCAAAGCCCACGCCGTTGTCACGCACATAAAAGGCCAGGCCGGCGTCGCCCCGGCTGGTGGCGGCGCGCCCCATCTGGATGTCTGCCTGCTCCCGCGTGGCGGTGAATTTCCAGGCATTGCCCAGCAGGTTTTCCAGCACCAGGTCCAGCAGCCGCGGGTCGCCCTGCACCCGCAAGCCGTCTTCGACCGTCACGGATACCACCCGCTGCGGCTCCTGTTCGCGCAGCCCGTCCAGCACCCGGCGCGCGCGGGCCGACAGGTCCACCGCCTCCCAGCGCAGGCTGGCGCGCGACAGCTGGGCCAGGCTCAGCAGCGCGTCGATCATGTCGCCCATCTGGCGCACGCCCGCGCGCACCCGGCGCAGGTAATGCGCCGCACGCTCGGGTGCGGGCGGCGGGTCGCGCTCCAGCGCCGCGCTGAAGCCGTCAATCGCCGCCAGCGGCGCGCGCAGGTCGTGGGCCACCGACGACGAGAACGCCTCCAGCTCGCGGTTGGCTGCCTCCAGCTGGCCGGTGCGCTGGCGCACGCGCTGCTCCAGCAGCGCATTGAGGCGCACGATCTCGTCGTGCGCGCGTTTGCGCTCGCGGATGGTCACGATGCCAAAGGCCAGGTTGTCCGCCAGCTCCTGCAGCAGGTGCACTTCGTCGTCTTTCACCGGCCGGGTGTCCGCGCCGTACAGCGCCAGCAGGCCGAAGCTGCGCGTATCGTCGCGCAGCGGCAGGCAGATCAGGCTGCGCAAGCCGCGCGCGAGCGCCGCGTCCTGCCACAGGAAGCCGCTGTCCTCTTTCGTGATGTCCTCGCTCACAAACGCCTGCCCGTTGCGCACCGCCCGCCCGGCAGGCCCGCGTCCACGCGGATCGCCGTTGCGCCAGCTCAGCTTGATCTCGTCCAGGTAACCCTGCTCCTCGCCCGCATGCGCCATGGGCCGTATCAGGCCTTCGCCGTCCTCCTGCGCATAGCCCACCCAGGCCATGCGGTAGCCGCCCACCTCCACGGCCAGGCGGCAGACTTCGTCCAGCAGCCGGGGTTCGTCGTCCAGCCGGACCAGCGCCTCGTTGCAGCGGCTGAGCATCTTGAGCGAGCGGTTGGTCCAGGCCAGGCGCTGCTCAGCCAGCTTGCGCTGCGTCACGTCGCGCACCGTGCCCACGATGCGCTCGACCTGCCCTGTGGCGCCAGTGACCGGGAATGCGTCATTGCGCACCCAGCGCAGCGCGCCATCAGGCCGGGTGATGCGGAATTCCGCCACCGTGGCATGGCCTTCGCGCTGGCGGCCGATGTCCTGGCGCACCTGCTCCATGTCGTCGGGGTGGACGGACGCCAGAAACGACCAGGGCTTTTCCATGACGCTGGCGACGCTCTGGCCCCACACGCGCTCGTAGGCCGGGCTCACGTACAGCAGGGTGTCGCCGGCCAGTTGGCGCACATAGAACACATCGTCCACGGTGTCGGCCAGCTCGCGAAAACGCGACTCGCTGGCCTGCACGGCCTGCGCGGCGCGGTCGCGCTCCAGCGCGATGCGCACCAGGCGCGCCGCCGTTTCGATCAGGGCCAGCGCCTGCGGTCCGGGGCGCTGCACGTCGCGGTGGTAAATGGCAAAGGTCGCCAGCGGCTCACCCTCGCCCGACAGCACCGGCATGGACCAGCAGGCGCGCAGGCCGTACGTTTGCGCCAGCGCGCGAAAGTCCGCGGTCAGCGGATCGGTTTCGATGTCCACCACCGCGACCATTTCGCGCCGGAACGCCGCGGCTCCGCAGGCACCGCCATGCTCGCCCACCGGCAAGCCGTCCAGCTGCTGGCGCAGCGCCGCCGGCAGGCTGGGCGCGGCGGCCACGCGCAGCGACGCGCCGTGCACCAGCATCACCGAGGCCACGCCCCCGCCGGCCTGCACTTCCACCAGCCCGACCACCGCGTCCAGCACCTGCGCCAGCGGCGCGCCGGCGGCAATCAGCTCCAGCACCTGTTCCTGGCGCTCGCGCTGGCGCTGGGCGCTCTTGCGCGCGGTGATGTCGGTGAACACCGCCAGCGCACCCATCGGCTGCTGCTGCGCATCCAGCAAAGGCCGCAGGTTGCTGCTGAGGATGCGGTCGCTCATGTCTTCCACCCGCACCAGCACCTCGTATTCGTCCAGGTTTTCACCCCGCAGCGCACGCACCAGTGGCCGCTCATCCTCGGTCAGCGGGGCGGAGCCATCGGGCTGGTACAGCTCGTGCCACCGGCGCCACTCGCCCAGGCTTTCGTCCGGCTGGCGCGTCTGGAAAAACCGCTCGGCCGCCGTGTTGAACAGCAGGAAGCGGCCCTGCATGTCCACGGCCACCACGCCTTCGCGCATGCTGTTGACGATCAGCTCCAGCATGGCCTGGCTGCGGCCGGCTTCGTCCAGCGTCCTGTCCAGCACCTCCTGGCGCGCCTGCATGGCCGCGGCCATGCGGTTGATGGCCCGCCCCAGGCGCGACAGCTCATCGCGCCAGCTGGCGGGCGCGGCGTCCACGCGCGCGGCCAGGTCGCCCGCTTCTACCTCATGCACCACGCGCAGCATGTTGCCCGCCGGGCGCAGGATCATCCGCGTGCCGATCCACCAGGCGCCCGCCACCCCCAGCAGCACGGCCACAGCCAGCGCTGCCATCTGCTCCACCAGGCTCCGCCAGGACGGCGCCAGGATCTGGCCGCGCGGCCTGCTGGCCACCACCACCAGGCCCGGGCCGGGCTGGTCGTTGCCGCGCGCAACGGCGCTGAATGCATAGACCCGGTCCACGCCCTGCGCATCGGTCGCTTCACGCAAGCCGGAGTCGCGCGTCTGCAGCGCCTGGCGGATGGCGGCATCAGGCACTTCGCGCCCCAGCGCCGCCTGTGCAGCCGCCTCGCTGCCCGGCTGCGTTGCCAGCAGGACGCCCCGGCGGTCGGTCAGCGCCAGGGCCAGCGCCTGGTCCGCCCCATCTGCCGCCAGCGCCCGCCCCAGCGCCGTGGCATCCAGCGCGGCCACGGCCACGCCCGCCAGCGTGCCGTCGGGCCTGTACACCGGCGTGCCAAAGCTCAGCATCGGCCGCTGCGCGCCTTGCGCCGCCTGGTAATCCCCCATGGCAAAGGCATCCCCAGCCAGCGCGGCGCGCACAAAGGCCTGGTCGCCCAGGTTGACGTCGGGGCCGTCTTGCGGCGCCCTGCAGCCCAGGCGGCCGTCGGGCGTGGCCAGGCCCAGCAACACATAGCCGGGGTAGCCCTCGAGCATGCTTTTCATGAACGCCGGGCACAGGCCCAGGCCGGCATCCTTCACGGCCGGCGCGCTGGCCATGGCCTGCAGCAGGGAATGGGTGCGGTCCACCAGGCGCTGCTGGCGCGCCGCGGCCAACCGCGCTTCGGTCAGCAGGCCGGCGCGCGCCTGTGCCAGCGCAGCATCGCGCTGCGCCAGCGCCGACAGGGTGACCAGCACAAACACCGGCACCAGGGCCGCGGCCACGAGCAGGGCCAGCTGGGTGCGCAACCCCAGGGACTTCAGCATCCGGTCTCCCCTCTTGGTGCGTGACGCGCGGCGTCACGGGCAGTGTGCGATGAGGATACTCCGAGTCCCTGCGCGCGCCTACAAGGCCAAACCCGATGCAGGGATTTCAGGAAACCGACACGGGCTGCGAGTCGGCCACGAAGATGTTCTTGCGGTAGTCCGGCGCCGCTTCCTTGAGCATCGCGTCCAGGCGGTCCAGCACTTCCTGCGCGTTGTCGCCCTGGCCCGGCACCAGCGCCACGGCGATCTTGGGGCGCACCGCCAGCCCCATGGGCATGCGCGAGAACGGCATGATCAGGCGCGCCAGCACCTTGGAACCCACCGAGGCGCCGCGGTCGGGCGGGATCGGGCCCTCGATCAGGATGCCGTAGCGCGACTCGCCCACGCGCGCGACCGTGTCCACGTCGCGCACCAGCGAGGTCAGCCGCCCGGCCAGGCGCAGCAGCACCTCCAGCACCGCCTTGCGGCCGAATTCCTCGCGCAGCTTGTGCAGGTTGGTGAAGTCCACCAGCACCACGGCGCTCTGGCAGTTAAAGCGCTGCGAGCGCTCGATCATGCCGCGCAGGCGGTGGGCGAACACGTCGTCATTGACCAGGCCGGTCAGCGGGTCCACCTGGTCCAGGTGGCTGATGCGGCGGCGGTAGTCGCGCCGCTCCTGGCTGCGCAGGATCAGCAGCAGGAACACCGCCGGCAGGGTGACGGCCAGCGCCAGCTGGATGGCGTGCTGGGTCCAGAAGCCCAGCGGCACCAGCGCCAGCCAGCGGGCCACCGGGAACGGCAGCGCCACCAGCATGGGCACGAAGGCTGCCAGCAGCCAGCGCGCGAAACGGTCGCCGTGGTACCAGGCCCACGTCAGGCCCGCCAGCCCCACCACCGTGAGGCTGATGACCACCCCCAGCAGCACATGCAGCCGCGCGGGGCTGGGCAGCCAGTAGCAGGCGGCAGCCGCCGCCACAGCCATCGCGGCCAGCGCGCAGAACAGCCAGTGCACCGTCGTCGAGCGGGCCCGCAGCGATGCCGTGAGCGCGATGAACACCAGCAGCGGCGCAAAGCTCAGCGCCGGCATCACATACTCGGCGGCGTCGGCCCAGCGCGGCGCCTGCGGCCACAGGTGCAGGCCCGCCACGCCCACGCCGACGGCCACCGACGCATTGATCGCCAGCGCATAGACGCTGAACCATGCATAGGCCATGTCGCGCATGACCACGGCGCTGACCACCGCGAAGATGGCCACCATGCCCAGCAGGCCGAAGTACATGCCGTGGGCCAGCGAGATGCGCTGCTGCTCGGCGGACAGGCCGCTTTCGCTGACAAACTGGATCGGCGTGCTGAAGCTGTTGCTGGCCTCGATGCGCAGCATGTAGCTGCCGATGTCGGCCGCCGACACGGCCATCGGCAGGATGGGGTACAGGTGCGGCAGCGGCCAGCTGGCCACCGGAATATGGTCGCCCGCCGTGTGGAACGACCAGCCGTGGTCGGTACGGGTGAACAGCGTCACCCGGTCCAGCCCGGCATTGGGCAGCTTGATGTACCAGCGCTCGTGGTCGGGCGCGGGCGGCACGGTAAAGCGGATCCACAGGACCTGGCCGGGCCGCAGCGGGTACAGGCCGGAATGCGTGGGCTGCAGCGCAATGGCCGGCAGCTTGAGCACGCTTTCCAGGTCAGCCCGGCCGCTGGTGTCTGTCCAGGCGTCGCCCCAGTCGGCCAGCGCGACGGGCTGCTTTTGCACGTCCAGGTCCAGCACGGTGCGCGCGCCGGCCTGGCTGCTCCCCAGGCAGAGCAGCAAGCCGGCCAGAAGGCCGATGTTCAGACGGGTGACCAGCCAACGATACATTTTGTATCGTTTGATTGGATACCCGGTTCAGGGGTTCGTCAAGGCGGTGCCGGCGGCCCGTGTAAGTGCGGTGCTCAGGGCGTCCAGTACGTCGGATTCGAGGTTCCAGCAGTGCCAGTACAGCTGGATCGGCAGCTTGTGGCCGGGCGCAATGTCCACCAGCGTGCCCTGCTCCAGCAGGCCGCGCACCAGCAGCTCGGGCAGGATGCTCACGCCCCAGCCGGCCAGCACCGCGCGCACCTGGCCTTCGGAGCTGGGCACGAACAGCTGGTTGAGCGTGACGCGCTTCAAGCCAAAGGCCTTGCCGACGAACTCGGTCTGGCCGTCGTCCTTGCGGTTGAAGGCAATGAACGGCACGCCGCGAAAGTTGTGCGGCGTGAGGCCCTGTGGCACATGGGCTTTGGCATAGCCGGCCTCGGCCACGGCGATGTAGTCCATGGCGCCCAGCGGCACGACCTTGCAGCCGCGCAGCGCCTGCCTGAGCGTGGTGACGCAGCCCAGCACCTGGCCTTCACGCAGCCATTCGTGGGTGAAGTCCTGGTCGTCGGTGATGATCTCCAGCGGCAGGCCCTGGCGCGCCAGGTCGCCCACGGCGCCCAGCGCCCAGGTGGCGATACTGTCGGCGTTGACCGCGATGGAGATGCGCTCTTCCTCGCGGCCGCTGCCGGTGGAGCTGGGCGCCAGCTCTTTCAGGTCGCGCTCCAGGTCGGCGCGCAACAGGCGCAACTGCTTGGTGTGCTTGAGCAGCAGCTGCCCCGCCGAGGTGGGCTTGAGCGGGCGGCTGCGCACGATCAGCACCGTGCCCACCTGCGCTTCCAGCGCGCGCAAGCGCTGGGACACGGCCGACTGGGTGATCGACAGCCGCTGGGCGGCCCGCTCGAAACCGCCCTCCTCGACAATCGCGGCCAGGCATTCAAGGGCGTCGGGGTCAAACGTGCTCATCCGCTGCGATCCATTAGGTGTACTGATGTTTTCTCTTAGAGTTTAATTTTTCTTTTATTCAGCGGCAAGCTCCGCCACACTCGCACCCATGAAAGTTCTTGTCCTGGGCGCCGGCATCATCGGCACAAGCACCGCCTGGCACCTGCTGGAGCGCGGCCATGAAGTCACGGTGGTGGAGCGCCAGCCCGGCGCGGCGCTGGAGACCAGCTTTGCCAATGCCGCGCAGATTTCCGTGAGCTACTGCGAACCCTGGGCCAACCGCGATGCGCCGCTGAAGCTGCTGAAATGGATGTTCCGCAATGACGCGCCGCTGCTGTTTCGCCCGCAGGTTGACTGGCAGCAATGGCGCTGGGGCCTGCAGTTCCTGGGCCAGTGCAACGACCACGCCTTCGAGCGCAACGTGCAGCAGCTGGTGGCGCTGGGCGCCTACAGCCACGCCGCCCTGAAGGACATGGTGCGCGCCACGGGCATCGAATACAACCGACTCACGCGCGGCATCGCGCACTATTTCACCGACCAGAAGTCATTCGACGCCGCGGGCGACGCCGCCCGTCTCATGCAAAGGTACGGCGTGCAGCGCCGCGTGGTCAGCCGCGACGAGCTGTTGCGCATCGAGCCCGCGTTCAAGTCATTCGGCCACCGCATCGTGGGCGGCACCTACACCGCCAGCGACGAAAGCGGCGACGCCCATGTGTTCACCCAGGCGCTGGCGCAGCGGTGCGCCGCGCGCGGCGTGAAGTTCCTGTACAGCCATGACATCGAGCGGCTGGAGCAGGCCGGCGGCTCGGTGGAGGCCGTGCACGTGCATGACCAGCTCACCGGCAACCGCCGCGCGTTGCGTGCCGATGCCGTGGTGGCGGCCTGCGGCAGCTACACCGCCCCCTTGCTGCGCACCGTGGGCGTGGACCTGCCCATCTACCCCGGCAAGGGCTACAGCGCCACCTTCAAGCTGAACAAGCCCGAACTCGCTCCCTATGTGAGCACCATTGACGACGAAGTCAAATGCGCGATGAGCCGCCTGGGCGACGAGCTGCGCGTGGCCGGCACGATCGAGCTGGGCGGCTACGACCTGTCGCTGGACACGCCGCTGGCCCAGGCGCGCTGCCGCATGCTGGCCGAGCGCATCGAGGCGGTGCTCCCCGGCGTGTGCGATACGCGCAGCGAGGCCGAAGGCGGCAACCCGCGATTCTGGACCGGCCTGCGCCCTGCCACGCCAACCAACATTCCCTACATCGGCCGCACGCGCGTGGGCCGGCTGTGGGTCAATGCCGGCCACGGCACGCTGGGCTGGACGCATGGCGCGGGCTCGGGCAAGGCGCTGGCCGAGCTGCTCAGCGGCGAGCAGCCCGCCATGGCCTTCGGCTTTTACGGCATGGAGCGCGCCAAGAGCAGCCTGGCCCACGCGTAGGCATCGTCCTACATCCGCAGGCACGCCCTTCAAGAATAATGGGCGACCGTTTCTTCCGGGCCGCCTGCCATGACCCTGCCCCCCCTGCGCGCGCGCTTGCCGGTTGCCGTGGCCCTGGCCTGGGCCTGCCATGGCGCCCATGCCCAGACCCTGGCCACCAGCCTGGTGGACCTCTCGCTGGAGCAGCTGTCCAACATCCAGGTCACGTCGGTAGCCAAGCGCGAGCAGCGCCTGGCTGATGTGGCCGGCGCCGTCTACGTCATCAGCCAGGACGACATCCGCCGCGCGGGCGCCACCAGCCTGCCCGAGGCGCTGCGACTTGCGCCCAACCTGCACGTGGCGCGCGCTGACGCCAACCAGTACGCCATCTCAAGCCGCGGCCAGAACTCGGTGCTGGCCAACAAGATGCTGGTGCTGATTGACGGGCGCACGGTCTATTCACCGCTGTTTTCGGGCGTGTTCTGGGAAGCGCAGGACGTGATGCTGGAGGACGTCGAACGCATCGAGGTGCTCAGCGGCTCGGGCGGCACGCTGCACGGCTCCAACGCGGTCAATGGCGTGATCAACATCATCACGCGCGCGGCGGGCGACACCCAGGGCGCGCTGGTCAGCGCCGGCACGGGCAACCGCGACAGCGCGGTGGCCGCGCGCTGGGGCGCCAGCACGGCCGCGGGCACGGCTTACCGGCTGTATGCGCGCCACACCCGGCGCGACGCCTCCCAGCTGGCCAGCGGCGCGCCGCTGCGCGACGCGGCCCGCATGGCACAGGCCGGCTTTCGCGCCGACCGCACCGACGGCGCCAGCCGCCTGACGCTGCAGGGTGACCTGCATGAAAGCCAGATCGACGAGGCCGTGTCAGCGCGCCGCGTCTCGGGCGTGAACCTGCTGGGCCGCTGGCGTGGCAACGTGGCCGGTGGCCAGGGCCAGCTGCAGGCCTACTTTGACCGCGCGATACGCGACGCGCCGTCGTCGGTACGCGACGTGCTGGACACCTTTGACATCGAATACCAGCATGCGCTGGCCCCGCGGGGGGCGCACAACATCCTGCTGGGCGGCGGCTGGCGCACGCAGCACGACGACGTGACCAACTACGTGCCCGCCGTGCTGGCCCTGCTGCCGGCCAAGCGCCGGCTGAACCTGGCCAATGTGTTCGCCCAGGACGAGATCGCCCTGGGCAGCCGCGTGAAGCTCACGCTGGGCCTGAAGCTGGAGCACAACGACTACACCGGCCTGGAGCACCTGCCCAGCGCCCGGCTGGCCTGGGACGTGGCGCCCAACCACCTGCTGTGGGCGGCGGTGTCGCGCAACGTGCGCGCACCCGCGCGGGTGGACCGCGACTACGTCATTCCCCTGCTGCCCCAGGGCAGCCCGAATTTCCAGTCCGAAATCGCCCGGGTGTACGAAGTGGGCTGGCGTGCCCAGCCCAGCCCGGTGCTGTCGTACGCGCTCACGCTGTACCACCACGACTTCTCGCGCCTGCGCTCGGTGGACCTGTCGCCCGCCGGCGGCTCGCTGAACAACAACGTCGAGGGCCGCCTGAGCGGCCTGTCCGGCTGGGCCGCGTGGCGCGTGTCCGACCACTGGCGCATGACGGCCGCCTACATCCACAACGACCAGCAATTCAGGGCGCGCCCCGGCGTGCCGCCGCCCATCCTCATCAACTCGCTGGGCAACGACCCGCGCTACCGCGTGTCGCTGGGGTCGTCGTTTGACATCGGCCGCACGGTGGAACTGGACCTGCAGGTGCGCCGCGTGGGCGCGCTGCCCGACCCGGCCGTGCCCGCCTACACGGCGCTGGACGCACGCCTGGGCTGGCGCGTGAACCCCGCCCTGGAGGTGTCGGTGACCGGGCGCAACCTGAACCACGCGCGCCATGTGGAGTGGGGCAACGGCGTCAGCACGCCGCGCAGCGTATTTGTACAGGCGGTGTGGCGGCACTGATGGGACACCTGAACGCGCCCCCGCTGCAACCGCGCTGGCGGCGCGCCGTGCTGGCGCGCCTGCGGCGCCTGGCCGTGCTGCTGCTGCTCGCCGGCGCCGGCGTGGCCACCGCGCAGACGGCACGCGACCGCGCGTCGGACACGCTGATCAAGGCCGCATTCCTGCACAAGTTCGCCAGCTTCGTCGAATGGCCCGAGGGCAGCTTTGCCAGCACCACCAGCCCCTTGCGCATCGGCGTGCTGGGCGACGACGACGTTTTCCGGGACCTGGCCGACACCTCGCGCGACCGCGACCGCGACGGACGACCGGTGCAGGCCCTGCGGCTGGCACCGGGCGATGCGCTCAACGGCTACCACATCTTGTACATGAAAGGCAGCAACGCCCGGCTGGCCGAATGGCTGGCCCGCGTGCCCGAGGCCGTGCTGACGGTGACCGACTCGGACGGCGCACTGCCGCGCGGCGGCGTGATCAGCTTCTTCCTGGAAGACGGCCGGGTGCGCCTGGGTGCGTCGGTGGAAGCCGCCACCCGCCAGCGGCTGCGCCTGAGCCCGCGGCTGCTGTCGGCCGCGCGCATCGTGCAGGCCATACCGTGATCGGCCTGGCGCTGCGGCTACCATGCCGGGCATGAGCGCCCCGGCAACCCCACCCCACCCGACCCCCACCTCCCCCCACTTTCTGTTCCTCGTTGCCTCCACCCGCGAGCCGGGCCACCAGGGCAACACCGAATGGCTGGCCCGCCAAGCCGCCGCTGCCCTGCCAGGCGGCACCACCCAGACCTGGCTGGCGCTGTCCGGCATGCAGCTGCCGCCGTTTGTGGACCTGCGCCATACCGCCGGCCAGTACCCCGCGCCCGGCGGCGATCTGGCCCGGCTGCTGGACGCCACGATGGCGGCCACCGACATCGTGTTTGTCTCGCCGGTGTACTGGTACAGCATCCCCGCGCCGCTGAAAACCTACCTGGACCACTGGAGCGCCTGGATGCGCGTGCCCGGCCTGCCGTTCAAGGAGCAGATGGCGCACAAGACGCTGCGCCTGGTGACCACCAGCGGCGACCGCGCCAAGGCCCAGCCCATGATCGACTCGGTGCGGCTGTGCGCGCAGTTCCTGGCCATGGGCTGGGGCGACGCGCTGTGGGGCAAGGGCGGGCCGCCCGGCGCCGTGCAGGCCGACGCGGCGGCCGTGGCGGCGGCGGCAGGCTTCCTGCTGCGCCCGGGCACCCGCACGTGAGCACCGCGGCCGGCGCCACGCTGGGCATCGACTTCGGCACCTCCAACTCGGCCGCGGCCTGGCGCGTGGGCGATGGCCCGGCACGGCCGCTGCAGCTGGAGGGCGAGCACTTCGCGCTGCCCACCGCGCTGTTTTTCAACGCCGAAGACCGGCGCGTTCACTTTGGCCGCGATGCGGTGGCGCAATACCTGACCGGCGCCGACGGCCGGTTGATGCGATCCCTCAAGAGCCTGCTGGGCAGCGCGCTGCTGCTGGAGAAGACCGAGGTCAATGGCCAGGCCATCAGCTTCCAGGACATCATCGGCATCTTTTTGAAAGAGATCGTGGCGCGGGCACGCCAACAGACCGGCGCCGCACCCGCGCGCGTGGTGTTGGGGCGGCCCGTGCATTTCGTGGACGACGACCCGGCACGCGACGCGCTGGCCCAGCAGATGCTGCTGCAAGCCGCCCATGCTGCGGGCCTGGCCAACGTGAGCTTCCAGCTGGAGCCGATTGCCGCCGCGTTTGACTACGAACAACGCATCACGCGCGACAGCGTCGTGCTGGTGGCCGACATCGGCGGCGGCACCTCGGACTTCACCGTGGTGCGCCTGGGGCCGGCGCGCGCGCGGCCTGGCGCGGACCGCACGCAGGACGTCCTGGCCACGCGCGGCGTGCACGTCGGCGGCACCGACTTTGACCAGAAGCTCAGCCTGGAGCACGCCATGCCCCTGCTGGGCTTTCGCCATATCGGCCCGGGCCAGCGCGAAGTGCCCAGCGCCGTGTTCTTTGACCTGGCCACCTGGCACCTGATCCACTGGCGCTATGTGCCGCGCGCCCTGCGCGAGGCCCAGGCCCTGCGGGTGAACTACACCGACCTGAACCTGCACCGCCGCCTGATGACCGTGCTGGACCAGCGCCTGGGCCACCATCTGGCCAACGATGTGGAGCAGGCCAAGATCGCCACCAGCCAGACTGGCGGCGCGGCCGTGCTGGACCTGGGCTACATCGAGCGCGGCCTGCGCTCGGGCTTTGACGCTGGTGCCATGGCGCAGTACCTGCAGGCGCTGCTGGCGCGCGTGGTGCAGTGCGCGCAGGAATGCGTGCAGGCGGCGGGCCTGCAACCCAGCGACCTGACCGCCATCTACCTGACCGGCGGCTCGTCGGCGCTCATGCCTTTTCAGCGTGCGCTGCAGGCTGCGTTTGGGGATACGCCGCTGGTGGAGGGGGACCTGTTTGGCGGGGTGGCGGCGGGGTTGGTTTATGGGGCTGCCGGTTAATCTTTTGCGTGGGCAGCTTTTTTGCCCCGCAGGTTGGCGGCGACGCTGCCCTCCTCCGCGAATGTCCCCCGGGGCTTCGCCCCTCCTCCTTAATTTCGCTGCGGAGGGCACCATCACCACCAACCCGCTAAGTACGGGCATGCCACCGGTGGCGCGCAAACATTGCAGCTGGCTCAGGCGGGTGGGGCACTCTGCGCAGCGACATTAAGGAGGAGCCGGGCGAAGCCCGGCGGGGGACAGTCGCGGAGCAGAGTGCCCTGCCCGCCTGAGCCCGAAGTGATGTTGCAGCGAACAGCCCAATAGCGTGTCCGGCAACGGCCAGCAGAACCATCCTATGGCAAAGACAGTAAGGCCTCTGACACAGGAGCCCTTCATGCACATCACCAGCGAACCCGCCATCCTTTATTTCGGCACCCCCGTCGTCCTGGACGGCCAGCCCGACCGGCTGGACCCGGACAAGTGGCGGCCGCTGATCATGAGCTTCCAGAAGTTCTATGGCCTGGCACCGCAGCAGCTGCATGACCCGGCGCTGGCCAGCATCCCCGAGGCGATGTACCGCAGCCCCGACGTGGACCGCGCGCGCACGGCATGAAGTCACCCCGGCGCCGATAATCGGCGCTTGCCTGCCGATCACAACGCCCCACCGCTGCGCGTGCTGTCCGTCATCCCGCCGATGACGCAGCTGAACACGCCCTACCCGTCCACCGCCTACCTCACCGGCTTCCTGCGCTCGCGCGGCATGGATGCCGTGCAGGAAGACCTGGCGCTGGCCCTGGTGCTGCGGCTGTTGTCGCCCGAAGGCCTGCGCGCCGTGGCCGCCTGCGTGGACGCACTGCCCGCCGCCAAACACAGCCCTGCCGTGCAATCGTTCGCGGCGCAGCGTGACCAATACCTGACCACCATCGCGCCCGCCATCGCCTACCTTCAGGGGCGCGACAGCACATTGGCGCACCGCATCACGGGGCGCAACTATTTGCCCGAAGGGCCGCGATTTGAATCGCTGGACGTGTACGTGGACGACGACGGCGGCGACCCGCTGGGCTGGGCCTTTGGCGCCCTGGGCGTGCAGGACCGCGCACGCCACCTGGCCACGCTGTACCTGAACGACATCGCCGACGTGCTGCGCGACGCGGTGGACCCGCGCTTTGAATTCGTGCGCTACGCCGAATCGCTGGCGGGCAGCCAGCCCACCTTCGACCCGCTGGCCGAGGCGCTGGCCGCGCCGCCCAACCTGGTGGACGACACGCTGCAGGCGCTGACGCTGGAGGCCATCGCCCGCCACCAGCCCGGCGTGGTGCTGCTGTCGGTGCCGTTCCCCGGCGCGGTGTATGCGGCCTTCCGGATTGCTCAGACCCTCAAGGCGCACCACCCGCACGTCACCACCGTGCTGGGCGGCGGTTTTGTGAACACCGAGCTGCGCGAGCTGGCCGAGCCGCGCGTGTTTGACCACGTGGACTATGTGACGCTGGACGCCGGCGAGCGCCCGCTGCTCGCGCTGCTGGAGCACCTGCAGGGCCGGCGCGGGCGCCAGCGGCTGGTGCGCACCTTTGTGCGTGAAGAAGGTGTGGTGCGCTACATCAACATGGCCGAGCCCGACGTGGCCTTTGCCGAGGTGGGCACGCCCACCTGGGACGGCCTGCCGCTGGACAAGTACCTGTCGCTGCTGGACATGCTCAACCCCATGCACCGCCTGTGGAGCGACGGACGCTGGAACAAGCTGACCGTGGCCCATGGCTGCTACTGGAAGAAATGCAGCTTCTGCGACGTGAGCCTGGACTACATCAGCCGGTACGAGGGCGCGTCGGCCACGGTGCTGGCCGACCGCATTGACGCGATCGTGCGCGAGACCGGGCAGACCGGCTTTCATTTTGTGGACGAGGCCGCGCCACCCAAGGCGCTCAAGGCGCTGGCGCAGGAGCTGATCGCGCGCAACACCGGCATCTCGTGGTGGGGCAACATCCGGTTTGAAAAAACCTTCACCCCCGAGCTGTGCCAGCTGTTGGCCGACAGCGGCTGCATTGCCATCTCGGGCGGGCTGGAGGTGGCGTCGGACCGGCTGCTGGCCCTGATGAAAAAGGGCGTGAGCGTGGACCAGGTGGCACGTGTGACGCGTGCGTTCACCGACGCCGGCATCCTGGTGCATGCGTACCTGATGTACGGCTTTCCCACGCAGACGGTGCAGGACACGGTGGACGCGCTGGAATACGTGCGCCAGCTGTTTGAAAACGGCTGCATCCAGAGCGGCTTCTTCCACCGCTTTGCCTGCACCGTGCATTCACCCGTGGGCAAGAATCCCGAAGAATACGGCGTGACGCTGCAGCCCCTGCCGCCCGGCGCCTTCGCCAAAAACGACATCGCCTTTCACGACCCGACGGGCGTGGACCATGACGCGCTGGGTGGTGCGCTGAAAAAGGCCATTTACAACTACATGCACGGCATCGGCCTGGAGCAGGACGTGCGCAGCTGGTTCCCGTTCAAGGTGCCGAAGACGACGGTGGCTAAAAACCGGATTGAGCGGGCGTTGCGCGGGGCTTGATGGGTAGGGTAACTCGTCGGTAGAATTGAAACCATTACGGTTCCAAATTGGTGGTAACGCGATGCCCACGACCTTGACGCTCAAAAACATTCCCGATCTGGTCTACCAGCGGCTCAAGGCCTCTGCTGACGTGCACCGACGCAGCCTCAACAGCGAGGCCATCGTGTGCCTGGAGACCGTGCTGCTGGCCGCCAACGCCACCCCCGCCGACCGCCTGGCGCGCGCACGGGCGCTACGCGCCAGTTTGTCTGGCACGTTCGCCGCTCAAGACATTGACAAGCTCAAGCGCGAAGGCCGCCCATGATCGTGGTGGATTCGAACATCCTGGCGTACCTGTATCTCCCGGGCGACTTCAACGCCCGCGCCGAAGCGTTGCTGGAGCAAGACCCCGACTGGGCCGCACCACTGCTGTGGCGCAGCGAGTTCCGCAACGTTCTGGCGGGCTATTTGCGACGCGGCAACCTGACATTCGATGCGGCCGTCGCCATCCAGCAAGAGGCTGAATCTTTGATGCAGGGGGCGGAGTTTGAAGTGGACTCGCTCAAGGTGCTGGAGCTGGTGCACACCAGCAGTTGCTCGGCCTATGACTGCGAGTTTGTGGCGCTGGCGCGGCAGCTCAATGTGAAGCTGGTGACGATGGACAAGAAGGTGCTGCAGGCGTTTTCTTCGGACGCCGTGGCGTTACAGGCTCAGTAGCCATCCCTGTACAACTTATCTCGCCAGCCACCCCCACACCTTCGCCGCCGTCAGCGGCATCTGGATGGTCGGCGCCACAGATGCCTGGCCCGCGCGCGCCAATGCATCGGCCACGGCATTCACCACGCTGGGCGCGGCGCCTATCGTGCCCAGCTCGCCCACGCCCTTGACGCCCAGCGGGTTGTTCTTGCACGGCGTGGATTCGTCCATTTCGGTCACGAATTCGCAGGCCATCACGTCCGCACGCGGCGCGCAGTAGTCCATCAGGCTGCCGGTCACGGGCTGGCCGGTGTCGGTGTCATAAACCATGTGTTCCTGCAGCGCCTGGCCGATGCCCTGCACCGCGCCGCCGTCCAGCTGGCCGCGCACGATCATCGGGTTGACCACGCGACCCACGTCGTTGACGCTGCTGTAGCGCACCACCTGCACATCGCCGGTGGACGGGTCGATTTCAACCTCGCTCACATGGCAGCCATTGGGCCAGGTGGGGCCGCTCACGGTGCTGGTGCTGTCCATGTGGATGCGCCCGCCATCCTGCTTTGCGGCCAGCGCGAAGAGGTCAACGCCCACGTCGGTGCCTTTCACGGTGAAGCGGCCCGCTGCATAGGCAATGTCTTCGGCCGCAGCCTCCAGCTCTTTCGCGGCGAGCTGCTTCGCATGGTCGATGGTGCGCTCGGAGCCCACGCGCATGGCCGAGCCACCCGTGAACAGCGAGCGCGAGCCCGCGCTGCCAAAGCCGTCGCCGCGGTCGGTGTCGCCCAGGATCACCTTCACACGCTCGATGGGCACGCCAAACACGTCCACCACCAGCTGCGCCAGCGTGGTCGCAATGCCCTGGCCCATCTGGTTGACGGCGGAGAACACTTCGATGGTGCCGTCACCCTTCACATCGACAGTCACGCGCTCCTCGAACACGTTGCCACCCGTCCACTCCAGGAAGGTGCTGATACCCAGGCCCCGCAGCTTGCCGCCCGCCCTGCTCTGCGCGGCGCGCGCGTCAAAGCCGTTCCAGTCGGCCAGCGTGAGGCCCTGGTCCATCACCTTTTCAAACTGCCCGGTGTCATAGGTCTGGCCCATGGGATTCCTGTAGGGCATCTGGTCCGGGCGGATGAAGTTGCGCCGGCGCAGCGCGATGCGGTCCATGCCGGTCTGGCGCGCGGCTTCGTCCATCAGCCGCTCGATGGTGAAGATGGCCTCGGGCCGGCCCGCGCCGCGGTAGGCGCTGGTGGGTGCGGTATTCGTCAGCACCGCCTTGAAATGGAAATCAATCGTGGGGATGTCGTACACGCTGGTCTGCACCCAGGGGCCGATCAGCAGCTGGATGGCCACGCCCGTGCCGGTGGCATAGGCACCCACGTTGGCCAGCGAGCGCAGACGCAGCGCCAGCACCTTGCCGTCGGCGGCCAGCGCCATCTCGGCCTGCGTGCGCAGGTCGCGGCCGTGGGCCGTGGTCAGGAATTCCTCGCTGCGGTCGGCGATCCACTTGACGGGGCGGCGCAGCGTGTGGGCACACCAGGCCACGGCGGCGTCTTCGGGGTAGATGCCGGTCTTCATGCCAAAGCCGCCGCCCACATCACCCACGGTCACGCGCACCTGATCGCGCGGCAGGCCCAGGATGTCATTGCACAGCGAATTGCGCACGCCGCTGGGCATCTGGCTGCTCATGCGCAGCGTGAGGCGCCCGTCGTCCGCAATCCACGCCAGCACCGAGCGCGGCTCGATGGTCAGCGCCGCCACGCGCTGGTTGGTGATGCTGAGCTTGACCACATGCGCGGCGGCAGCAAACGCATCGTTGGCGGCGGCCTCGTTGCCGTGGCGCATTTCGGCGGCGATGTTGTCCGGCGCTTCGTCGCACAACGCGGGCGCACCGGCGGTGGTGGCAGCCGTCAGATCCACCACATGCGGCAGCTCTTCGTATTCCACATACACGGCCTCGGCGGCGTCGCGGGCCTGCTGCATCGTTTCTGCCACCACCATGGCCACCGCCTCGCCCACATGGCGCACGCGCTCATGCGCCAGCACGCGCCGCGGCGGCGTGGCACCGGGCGCGCCGCCCGCGCGCTTGAAGTTGGCGCTGCCGGGAATGGGCTTCACGCCGGCGGCCGCCAGCTCGGCGCCCGTGTACACACCCACCACGCCGGGCATGTCTTTGGCGGCGCTGGTGTCCACCGACACGATGCGGGCATGCGGATAAGGCGAGCGCACAAAGCACAGGCGCAGCTGGCCTTGCGGCGCGATGTCGTCGGTGTACTGGCCCGTGCCCTTGAGCAGGGCTTCGTCTTCCAGGCGCTTGACGGATTGGCCACTGCCGAAGCGGGTGGCGATGTCTGTGGTGTCGGTGGTCATTTTCAGAGTCTCGCTGATTTCGCTAACGTACGCTGGGCCCCAGCCGCTCGCTCATCCAGCGCAACAGATCCACCCACATCTGGCGCGTTTCGCTGTCCAGCGGGGTGCGCATGGCGTTGGGCAGCTCCACCGTCACCACGGGCACGCCCTTGTGCACGCCGCCGTAGTTGCCCAGTGAGCCAGGGAAGATGCCCACCTGGTCCAGGTACAGGCGGCCCAGCTTGCTGGGCGGGACCGACGGGCCGTCAAAGTCCAGCACCCCGTAAGGCGCATGGATGCTGACGATCAGGTCGGGCTTGAAGTCCACCATCTGGGCGTGCACGAATTTTGTTTCGGGCTCGGACATGGCCTTGGGGCCCGGCCAGCGGCGCGGGTCCTTGCGGACGCGCTCGTTCCAGTAGATGGCGGCGTCGCGCTCCCAGTTGGGCGTGGGAAAGTTGCGGTTCAGGTCCACGCCGTTGGCGTTCATGCGCCGCGGCGGCTGATGGAACAGGCCGTCGGGGTTGAGCACCGGCACAAAGCGCCAGTGGATGGGCTGCGGCGTGGTGATGACCGGGTCCCGCGCCAGCGCGATCCAGTGGAATGCGACCGACGCCGACGACAGCTCGTCGCCATGGATGGCGCCCAGCACCAGCACGCGCAGCTTTGAGCTTTCGGGCTGCAGGTCACGCGTGTACAGCGGCAGGCCCTTGACCGAGCGTTCACCCGAGTCGCGCAGCTGGGCCTGCATGCACAAGGGCATGCGCAGATTGGGCAGGCGGCGCACCAGCGCCTGGCATTCGGCCTCGGTCGCCAGCGCGGAGGACGACGCCGAAGGTCCCGGCGCGGCCTGCGGCGGGGGGGCCGTGGGTGCGGTGGGCGGTGAACGCTCCGAGCAGGCGGCCAGCAACAGGGCCAGGCAGGCCGCGAGCGTTGCGGGGATCAGGCGGGCAGTGTGCATGGACCCTGATTATTGGCCCAGCCGGGCTGCCGCGCGGGCGTTTCAGTCGTCTTTTTCGCCCGCCTCGTACAGCGTCTCGCGGCCCATGCGGTCCAGCACCAGCTCGGCCGTCCAGGGCAGCATGAGCGAGCCGCAGCGGCTGTCGCGGTAGATGCGCTCCAGCGGCAGGTGCTTCATCATGCTCTGGCCGCCGCAGGTGCGGATGGCCAGCCGCGCGATGTCGTTGGCGCCTTCCATCACGCTGTAATGCGCGGCATACAGGCGCATCTTTTCGTCCTTGGTCGGGTTGGGTTTCGCCTCCAGGATCGCGCGGGTGAACAGGCTGCGCATCGCCTCCAGCTGGATGCGCATCTGGGCCACGGCAATCTGCTTGGTGGGGTACATGCGGCGTTTCACAGGGGGCTCACCTTGCACCTCGCCGCGCAGGTACTGCACCGTGAAGTCGTACGCCGCGTTGGCCAGGCCCAGGTAGGTGGGCGCCAGCGTGAAGAACATGGCCGGCCAGGTCTGCGCGCCCTTGAAGTAGATGCCGCGCGGCATGAGCTGCTCGTCGTCGCTCACGAACACGTCCTTGAAATACAGGTTGCGGCTGACGGTGCCGCGCATGCCCAGCGGGTTCCAGTCGCCGCTGATGGAAAAGCCCGCCGCCGTGGCCGGCACGCTGATGTACAGCGTGTCGCGCGCGTCGGGGTGTTCGTCACCCTTGTCCTCGGTGCACAGCACGCCGTAATAGTTGGCCGCGCCCGACAGGCTGGCGAAGATCTTGCGGCCGTTGATGAGCCAGCCGCCCTCCACCTTTTTGGCGGTGGTGCCGAACGGCGCTTTGCCAGCGGCCGCGGCGCTGCCCTCGCTGAACGGCTGCGCATAGATGGCGCCGTCGTTCACGATGCGCGCGAAGTGCAGCTCACGCCGCTTGGCATGTTCCGCGCGCTGCGCATCGGTCATGGCAATGCCATCGGCCAGCACGCCCGTCCACATGGTGGAGCAGATGTGCATGTTCCAGGTGAGCGCCGTGGCGCCGCAGTGGCGCCCGATCTCGGCGGCCACCATCATGTAGGTGGCGTAATCGGCGCCCAGCCCGCCGTGCGATTCGGGAACGCACAGCTTGAGCAGGCCGGCGTCGCGCAGGTCGTCGTAATTGGCAAACGGGAAGCTGGCCGTCTCGTCCCACTGCGCGGCGCGCGGCGCGAACTTCGTGCGTCCCAGTTCGCTGGCCAGCGACAGCAGCGCGCGCTGCTTTGGAGTGAAGGGCATATCGCCCACGGCGGGGGTGAAGTCCAGGGCGTCGGGCGGGACACGGGTGTTCATGGCTGCGCCTCCATCAGTTGCGCTCGGTGCGGCCGCCGAGCGAGTCGAGCACGCCCAGCCAGAAGGCCGTGCGTTCGTTGTACGAGTCCGCCTCCTGGGCGCCGGCGGCGTTGGCATACGCGGCGGTCTGCACCATCACGATGCCGGTGGCCGGCTGCACGAACACCGTTTGGCCATGCACACCCTGTAGGGCAAAGCTGCGCTCCTTCAGCGGGAACAGCCAGAACTGGTAGCCATAACCAAAGTACGGCGTGGCCTTGCCCGGCGCAAAGGCGCAGGGCTGGCGCGCCGGGTCGGTGGCATCCAGCAGGTAGTCGCGTGGCACCAGCTGGGCGCCGCCGGCCTTGCCATCGTTGGCCAGCAGCAGGCCGAGGCGGCCCCAGTCGCGCAGCGAGGCATTGAAGCCGCCCATCGCCTGCTCCTGGCGGTCGGCGCCGAGGCGCCAGAAGGCGTCGTGCTCGGCGCCCATCGGCTGCCAGAGCCACTCGGCCGTCAATTCCGCCATGCTGCGGCCCGTGGCAGCGGCCAGCACGCGGCCCAGCACTTCGGTTTCACCGCTGGCGTAGACAAACTTCTCGCCCGCCGGTGCATGCCGGTCGGTGATGCTGCGCAGCACGCTCAGCGGGCTGGGATTGCCGGTGGCCGAGGCGCGCATGAAGCGGGCCACATCGTCCTGGCCATCGTAGCGCTCGGTGAAGCGCAGGCCGGAGCTCATGCGCAGCAGCTGGCGAACGGTGGTGGCGCCGTAGGGGCTGCCGGCCAGGTCCTTGACGTACTTGTCGGCCGGATCGTCCAGCGAGGCGATGGCGCCGCGCTGCAAAGCCATGCCCACCAGCAGCGAAGTGACGCTCTTGGCCATGGAAAAGCTCAGGAACCGCGCGTCGTCCTGGCGGCCGTAGCGGTAGCGCTCGGCAACGATTTCGCCGTTCTTCAGGATCAGCAGGCCGGTGATGCGGCGGCGCTCCAGGTATTCGTCCAGCGTGTAGCCCAGGTTGCGGTAGCGGTACTTGATGGCGGGCGGCTGGCTGGCGCGCGGCAGGGCGGCCGGCGTGGCGGCCCGCGGCACGGTGCGGATGATCACCCCCGGCACCTTGTCAAGCGCCGACCACGAACCCACGCGGTAGGGCATGTCGTACCAGTTGGACAGGCTGGTGCCCACGGGGTAGCCGAGGGACTTGCCCAGGGCGTCCTCGTCGGGTTCGGCGGCCGCGGGCAGGGCCGCAACCGCCAGCGCACAGGCCAGCAGGCGAAGCAGGTGGGTGGCGTATGACGTCAAGAGGGCGGTCCTTTCAGTGCAGCACGCGCGGCAGCGCCAGGAAGTTGAGCAACGCGCCGTCAAACTCGTCGGGCGCTTCCAGGTTCTGGAGGTGGCCAATGCCTTTCATTTCCAGGTAGGTGCTGCCCGCGATGGCCGCGGCCATTTTCTTCATGACGGCCGGCGGCGCGTTGCGGTCATGCTCGCCGGCCAGCAGCAGGGTGGGCACATGGATCAGCGGCAGGTTGGCGCGTCGGTCGAAGGTGACGATGCATTCCAGCGCGCGCCGGTAGGTGGACGGGTTGACCTGCGCCATGCAGTGGGTGGCGAGCTTCACGCCCTCGGGCAGCGAGCCGGGGCCGACCATCTGCGGCACCAGCACCTCGGCCAGTTCGGCCATGGTCTTGCCGGCATCGAGCGGGGCGGTGCGCTGTGCGATGAAGTCACGCTGCCAGTCCCCATCCGGCTTGCCAAACGACGGCGAGGTGCCGCACAGGATGAGCCGGCTGACCAGCTCGGGCCGGCGTGCCACCACCTCCTGGGCCACCATGCCGCCCATGCTGTGGCCCAGCAGCGTGACGGGGCCGCCCTGCAGGGCCTCGATGAGCGTGATGCAGCTTTGCGCCAGCCCCTTGAAGGTGTAGGGCTCAATCGGCGCGCTGTGGCCGTAGCCGGGCATGTCCCAGGCCACGGCGCGGTAGCCGCTGGACGCCAGGGTTTCGACCTGCGGCGCAAACGCCAGGTGACCGCCGCCGATGCCGTGCAGCATCAGCACCGTGGCGCCCTTGCCCAATGTGGTGAATCTCGGCAAGGCAGTCATGCAACGACCTGACCCGCGTCCACCACCGTCGCACCGTCCAGCTGCACGGTGCAGTGACGCAGCGGCAAATCAAAATGGCCGGCGGTGTGGCGCCCGGCCACCTCGTTGGCGCCGGTGCTGTACAGGAAGTTGCCGGCGAACGCGCGCAGCTCGGTGCCGTTGAAGTCACGCTTGTCATACAGCGCCATGCTGTCCCAGCGCGCGGCCTCGTTCAGGCCCCAGCCCACATGGCTCACGGCATAGGCTTCCCTGTCACCCCAGGCCGCGATGTAGCTGCGCATCAGCTGCGCATCCACGCCCGCGCCCTCGATCTTCGTGACGTAGTCGTTTTCCACCGTGAGCGTGATGGGCCGCTCGATGTAGCGCTTGAACGTGAGGTTCACGTCGCCCTCGGCCAGCACCAGCGTGCCGTTGACGCTGCCCGCGGCCGGAAAGCACAGCGCCAGCCCGCCGGGCCAGTGCGTCATGGTGCCGGGGCGGGTGGTGTAGCCCCAGTTGCCGCCCGCCACCGCGCCCTGCAATACGATGCGTAGGTCGGTGCCGGCGGCGGAGGTCACGCGCATTTTCTTCGCCGCGCGCAGGCGCTTGACATGGTCCTTGACGCGGGCTTCGGTGGCATCGTCGGGCAGCAGGCGGGCCAGGGCCTCGGGGTGCTCGTTGCTCACGTACACCACGCGGGGCTGGGTGCCGTTGGCGCCCTTGAGGATGGCGGGCAGCTCGGGTGCGTGCATCAGGCCCTCCACCGTGCAGTCCACCACCAGCGTGCTGGCGGCCAGGGCTGACACCACGGGCGCCAGGTTGCGGATCGCGCCCGATGCGCCGGTGGAACGCGTGACGGGCTGCGCACCGTCAAGCACCGACGGCAGCACCAGCGTGAACACCTGCGCGCCGATGCGCACGGCGGCCAGCCGCGCCAATTCCACGAGGACGGGACGGCTTTGGCTTTCGGCCAGAATGGCGACCGTATCCCCGGGCTTCAGCGCACAGCGGCGCAGCACGGATTCAAACGCGTCCAGCCAGGCAGGCTCAATCAGTTCTTGCAGCATCTCTGATCAGTTGAGGACAGAGCTTGCCCTTCGGGCCGCGGTCTGTCCCGCAAAGCTTTATTATTCCATGAAATTTCATGTAAATTGCACTCAGTGAATCCCCCACGCAAAGCCCTGCCCCCCGTGTTCTCCGGCCTGGAGTTCCGCACCGCCCTTGGCATGTTTGCCACAGGCGTGACCATCGTCACCGCGCGCACGGCCGCGGGCGACCTGATCGGCCTGACGGCCAATTCATTCAACTCGGTGTCGCTGGATCCGCCGCTGGTGCTGTGGAGCCTGGCGCGCGCCGCGGGCTCCATGCCCGCGTTCAGCACTGGCTCGCATTACGCGATCAACATCCTCTCGGCCGACCAGAAAGTCCTGGCCGAACGCTTTGCGCTCAAGGGCGCGGACCGCTGGGCCGGCGTGAGCTTCACCGAGGGCGCGGGCGGCGCACCGCTGCTGGCGGGCGCGGCGGCCACGTTTGAATGCTTCAACCGCAGCCGCTACGAGGAAGGCGACCACGTCATCTTCGTCGGCGAGGTCGAGCGCTGCAGCCACCGCGCGGGGGCGTCGCCGCTGTTGTTCCATGGTGGGCGCTTCTTTACCGAACATCCGCTGTGAGCACGCCGCAACGGTTCGTCGAAGGGTATCTCGGCTACCTGCTGGGCCAGGCCAACCACGCGCTGTACAAGGACTTTGACGCCCATGTGCGCGCCGCTGGCCTGAGCAGCATTGAATGGCGCGTGCTGGCCACGCTGCACGACAGCGAGCCGCTGACCATCAGCCAGCTCGCCCATGAAGTGCTGAGCAAGCAACCCACCGTGACCAAGCTGGTGCAGCGCATGGCCGAGCACGGCTGGCTGGCGCTGCAGGCCTGCCCCAGCGACCAGCGCCGCACACTGGTGGGCGCAACGGCCGCCGGGCGAAAGCTGGTCAAGCCGCTGGTGGAAAAGGCCCGCACGCATGAAGCCCAGCTGCTCAAGGCCCTGGGGCCGGCCGAGAAACTTGCCCTGCGCAAGCTGCTGGGCAAGCTCGCGCTGGCGGCGTCACCCCACTGACGCCTGCGCCATTGCCCGCCGGCCCAGCCGCACGGTGGTCACGCCCGGGCGTAGCTGGCGCACCGACGGCATGACCAGCACGCAGTCGTCATACGGCGTGCGCACCGGCTCGCCCGCGTCATGCGCGATGGGCGTGCCGGCATGGCGTATGGTTTCGCCGCCGCGGTAGTCCTGCACGAATTCAAACTGCATGCTGCGCGCCACCACCCGGTGCGTGACGCTCACCGGCGCGGGCGCGGGCGCGTCGGGCAGCAGCCAGCCCAAGGGCACGTCCGTGCGCTGCAACACGCCGCAGCCCACCAGGAAGCGCATGAGCACATTGCGCGCGGCCGAGACCGACGCCCGGTCCCAGTGCTGGCCGGCCTCCAGCAGCAGCGCAATGCGATCGCCCGCCGCATCGCCAAACGGGCCGTAGTCGCGCATGCGCACGCCGTCGGCGTGGCCCGCGTCCACCACGGCCTGCCCACCCGTGCCCAGCGCCTGGGCAAAGGCGATGTTGCGTGGCAAGGTGCCGGTGACCAGCAGCGGCGCGCAGGGCTCGTGCATGGAGTGCAGGTCCAGCAGGTGCGTGGCGCGGTCCACCAGCGGGCGGATGGCGCGGGCGCGCTGCAGCTCGGCGCTGGTGCGCGGGCCGTCCAGCAGGTCTGGCGACCACACGCGGTTGAAGTCTTCGTCCACGAAGCGCGACGCATCGGGCGTGCGCGGATCAAACCGCGCAAACGCCGCCACGTTGCAGAACGCCGCGGTGATGCGCCCGCAGCGCGGTGCCACGCCGCTGCGCAGGAACGCATCCAGCGCCAGCGCACCCGCGTATTCGTTGCCATGCACCAGCGCCGTCAGCAGCACCTCGGGCCCTGGCACCCCCGACGCGCGCTCGTGCACATAAGGCACGCCGGTGGGCGACGCGGCCCAGCCCGAAAGGTCCGGCGGCGCGATGTCCACCGGGTGGGGCCGCGCCATCACGAGCCCACGCCGCCGGCCACGGCCTGGTTCACCACGCTGCGCACCCGCACGGATTCCGCCTTCATGGCGGCGCCCAGCTGAAGGGGCGTGCCGCCGTCGTTGGAGATGCCTGCCTTTTGCAGCTTCTGCCACACGTCCTGGTCACGCAGCAGATCGTTGAGCTCCTTGTTCAGCCGGGCTGTCATGGGCGCGGGCAGCCTGGCCGGACCGAACAGGCCAAACCAGACATTCATGTCGTAACCCTTCAGGCGCGGGTGGTCACCCAGCGGCGGAATCTGCGGCGCCGCGCGCGAGCGCGTGGCCGTGGTCACGCCCAGAGCGGTCATCTTGCCGGACTCGATGTGCGGCAACGCCGAAGTCAGCACGAACACGCTGAACTCCACATTGCCGCCCAGCACGTCCTGCGACATCTGGGCCGCACCGCGGTACGGAATGTGGCGGAACGTGGTGCCCGCCATCAGGTTGATGAGCTCACCCGACACATGCAACGCCGTGCCCACGCCCGACGAGGCAAAGCTGAGCCTGTTGGGCTCGCGCTTTGATCTGGCCAGCGCCTCGTCCAGTGTCTTCACGCCGGCCTTGGGGCCGGCCACGAACACCATGGGCGTGGCGCCCACCATGCCGATGGGGGTGAAGTCGGTGTCGCTCTTGTACTTGATGGCGGTGTTGAACACCGGCGCAATGGAGATCTCGTTGTTGGCGGCCAGCAGCAGCGTGTAGCCATCGGGCGCGGCGTTGGCCACCTTCTGCGCGCCAATGGAGCCGCCTGCACCGCCGATGTTCTCGATGATCACGGGCGTACCCAGCCGCTTGGACAGCGCGTCGCCCACGGTGCGCGCCACCATGTCGGTGCTGCCGCCCGGCGGGTAGCCCACCACCAGCGTGATGGCCTTGCCCGTGGGCCAGGCCTGGGCCAGCGCGGACGAAAGGGGCAGCAGGCCCGCCGCGGCAACGGCAGCGGCGCCCAGGCAGGCGACGGCGCGCCGGTTCAACAAGTTCTTCATGATGGCGCCTCTTGTGGTGATGGGGCCAGTCTAGAAACCGCCCGTGCCCCGCGTATGCGCAACACGCATACGCCCATGCGAACCCTCACGCAGCCGGTCACGCGGCCTGGCTGGCCGCCCAGATGCGCTGCACCAGCGCATTGCGCGGGCTGCGCGGGCGGTACATGCGGATTTCAAACTGGATGGCCGCGCCCTGGCGGTCAGCCTCCACCAGGCGGGCGGCTTGCAGGTCGTTGCCCACCAGGCCGCGCGGCAGCCAGGCCAGGCCCACGCCCTGCAGCGCCTGCTCATGCAGCGACTCGGCAAAGTCGGATTCGGTCACGGTGTGCAGGTGCAGCTCGCGCGCGGTGCGGCCCAGGCCATCCTGCAGCACCTGGCTCAACGCCAGCGCGGGCGCGTAGCCCAGCACGGGCACGGGCTTTTTGGCGGTGCCGGGCAGTGCATGCAGCGGCTTGCCGTCCGGGCGCGGCGCACTCACGGCCACCAGCGCGTCGGTGCCCAGCGTCATGCCCTCAAAGCGCTGCTCGTCCAGCACCAGCGGCAGCCGCGGGTGGGTGTATGACAGCAGGAAGTCCGCGCCGCCCTGCTCCAGCACCGTGGCGCCTTCGGCGATGGAGCCGGTCAGCAGCCGCAGGCGGAAGTCCCCCGTCGCGCGCTTCACGCGCGCCAGCCAGCCCGGCACCGCCGTGCGCGACAGCGTGCGCCCTGTCGCCAGCGTCACCCAGTCAAGCCCCGTGTGGGCATGGCGAATGCGCTCGCGCGTGTCGTTCAGGCCATCCACCGCGCGGCGCGCCACGGGCAGCAGTTCCTCGCCCGCGGGCGTGAGCGACAGCGGCATGCCCGCGCGGTTGATGAGGGCCGCGCCCACCCACAGCTCCAGCGCGCGGATGCGGCGCGAGAACTGCGGCTGCGTCACATGGCGCTGCTCGGCCGCGCGCGAGAAGCTGCGCTCGCGCGCCAGCGCGATGAAGTCTTCCAGCCACTTGTGGTCCACGTCAGCCCAGCCCCCGCGCATGAAAGCGCAGATGATCGTCGATGAAGCTGGCAATGAAGTAATAACCGTGGTCATAGCCCGCATGGCGGCGCAGCGTCAGCGGCTGGCCCGCCTGCTGGCAGGCGGCCTCAAACCGATGCGGGTGCAATTGATCGGCCAGGAATTTGTCGGCCAGCCCCTGGTCGATGAGGATGCCGCCGGGGTACGGTGCCGCCGTCTGCCGTGACATGAGTTCGGTTGCGTCATATTCCTTCCACGCTGCCGTGTCGCCGCCCAGGTAACCGCTGAACGCCTTGTGCCCCCAAGGGCACTGCGTGGGCGCGCAGATCGGCGCAAAGGCCGACAGCGTCTTGAACACACCGGGGTGGCGCTGCGCCAGCGTGAGCGCGCCGTGCCCGCCCATGGAATGGCCGAAGATGCCCACGCGCTGCGCGTCCACAGGCAGCTGTGCGGCAACCAGCGGCAGCAGCTCGCGCATCAGCCAGCTTTCCATGCGCCAGTGCGTGGCCCACGGCGCCTGCGTGGCGTCCAGGTAAAAGCCCGCGCCCACGCCAAAGTCCCAGCTGTCGGATTCACCGGCCACGCCTGCACCGCGCGGGCTGGTGTCAGGCGCAATCAGCGCCAGCCCCAGCTCAGCGGCCAGGCGCTGCGCGCCCGCTTTCATCATGAAGGTTTCTTCGGTGCAGGTCAGGCCGGCCAGGTACAGCAGCGCCGGCACCTTGGCGCCATCCCCGGCCTGCGGCGGCAGGTACACCGAGAACTTCATGGGCAGGCCCACTTCGGCCGACGCATTCCTGTAAAAGCGCTGCACGCCGCCAAAGCAGACGTGTTCGCCGAGCAGCTCCATCGTCATGGCCATCGTCATCAGAACAGCACCACGCCGCGGATGGATTCGCCGCGCTTCATCAGATCGAAGCCCTTGTTGATGTCTTCCAGCGGCATGGTGTGGGTGATGAGGCTGTCGATGTTGATCTTGCCTTCCATGTACCAGTCCACGATCCTGGGCACGTCGGTGCGGCCACGCGCGCCGCCGAAGGCAGAGCCTTCCCATTTGCGGCCGGTGACCAGCTGGAACGGGCGCGTGCTGATCTCGGCCCCCGCCTCGGCCACGCCAATGATGATGCTGCGGCCCCAGCCCTTGTGCGTGCATTCCAGCGCCTGGCGCATCACCTGGGTGTTGCCAATGCATTCAAAGCTGTAGTCGGCGCCGCCGTCGGTCAGCTGCACGATGGCGTCCACCACGTTGTCCACTTCCTTGGGGTTGATGAAGTGCGTCATGCCGAACTGGCGCGCCATGGCCTGGCGGGCCGGGTTGATGTCCACGCCGATGATCTTGTCGGCGCCGACCATCTTGGCACCCTGGATCACGTTCAGCCCGATGCCGCCCAGGCCAAACACCACCACGTTGGCGCCCGCCTCGACCTTGGCGGTGAAGATCACCGCGCCGATGCCGGTGGTCACGCCGCAGCCGATGTAGCAGACCTTGTCGAACGGCGCGTCGGGGCGGATCTTCGCCATGGAAATCTCGGGCGCCACGGTGTAGTTGCTGAAGGTGCTGGTGCCCATGTAGTGAAAGATCGGCTTGCCATCCAGGCTGAAGCGCGAGGTGCTGTCCGGCATCAGGCCCTTGCCCTGCGTGCCGCGGATCAGCTGGCACAGGTTGGTCTTGCGGGACAGGCAGAACTTGCACTGGCGGCATTCGGGCGTGTACAGCGGAATGACGTGGTCACCCTTCTTGAGCGTGGTCACGCCCGGGCCCACGTCCACCACGATGCCCGCGCCCTCATGGCCCAGGATGGCGGGGAAGATGCCCTCGGGGTCGGCGCCGCTGAGCGTGTAGTAATCGGTGTGGCAGATGCCGGTGGCCTTGATTTCCACCAGCACCTCACCGTGGCGCGGGCCGTCCAGGTCCACGGTTTCAATGGAGAGGGGGGCGCCGGATTTCCAGGCGACTGCTGCTTTGGTTTTCATGGGGATTGCGTGCGAGCGGTTGAGACAGCGCAACGCTACCATCGAAACCCATGATCGCGCGCAAAAACCATCTGGACTCCCTTGCTGTTTCACTGTTGCTGGCCTGCTGCCTGTTCTGGGGCTTCCAGCAGCTGCTCATCAAAACCATCGTGGGCGAAGTGCCGCCGCTGTGGCAGGCGTCCCTGCGCTTCGTGGGTGCGACGGCGCTGCTGTGGATCTGGTGCGCGGTGCGCGGCGTCAAGCTGTTTGAGCGCGATGGCACGCTGGCGGCGGGCCTGCTGGCCGGCGGCCTGTTCGCCGCCGAATTTGCCTGCATCTACCTGGGCCTGCGCGACACCACGGCGTCGCGCCTCACGGTGTTCCTGTACACGTCGCCGTTCATCGTGGCGCTCTTGCTGCCACGCTTTGTGCCCTCAGAGAAATTGCGCGCGGTGCAGTGGGCCGGGTTGACGCTGGCCTTTGGCGGCGTGGCCCTGGCCTTCAGTGAAGGCTTCTCGGGCCCTGGCTCTGCCACGCAGCTGCGCGGCGACGCGCTGGCGCTGGCGGCCGGCACGCTGTGGGGCCTGACCACGCTGGTCATCCGCAGCAGCAAAATGGCCACGGCCAGCGCCGAGAAAACATTGTTCTACCAGGTGGCCGTCACGGCAGCCATCGCGCCCCTGCTGTCGCTGATGCTGGGCGAGACATGGTCGTTCAGCTATTCCACCTGGGCCTGGACGTCGCTGGCGCTGCAGACCGCCATCGGCGCGTTTGCCAGCTACCTGGCCTGGATGTGGATGCTGCGCCACTACCCGGCCACGCGGCTGTCGTCGTTCACCTTCCTCACGCCGCTGTTTGCGCTGGTGCTGGGCGTGCTGTGGCTGGGCGAGCCGCTGACGGCGCAGCTGGTGCTGGCGCTGGCGGGGGTGGCGGTGGGGATTGTGTTGGTGAATCGCAAACCCGCCTGAACATTCAGGCCGTGCGGCTGCGCGCCAGCGCCACATACCAGTCCAGGCACGCCGGATTGGCCATCGCGTCCTTGTTGACCACTTTCTCCAACGGCTGGCCCAGCAGCAGCTTCTTGATGGGCAACTCCTGCTTCTTGCCGCTGAGCGTGCGCGGGATTTCGGCCACCTGATAAATGTCGTTGGGCACGAAGCGTGGGCTTAAAGCGGTGCGGATGGCGCCGTTCAGGCGCTCACGCAGGGCGTCGTCCAGCGTGACGCCGGGGCGCAGCACCACGAACAGCGGCATGTAACTTTCGCGGCCCAGGTATTCCAGGTCCACCACCATGGAGTCGAGCACTTCGGGCAGGGCTTCCACCGCGCTGTACAGCTCGCTGGTGCCCATGCGCAGGCCGTGGCGGTTGATGGTGGCGTCGCTGCGGCCATAGATGACGCAGCCGCCGTTGTGGCCGATCTTGAGCCAGTCGCCATGGCGCCACACACCGGGGTACATGTCGAAGTAGCTGGACAGGTAGCGCTTGTTGCCCTCGTCGCCCCAGAAGTACAGGGGCATGGAGGGGATGGGCTTGGTGCAGACGAGTTCGCCGACCTCATTGATGACGGGTTGGCCCTGTTCGTTCCAGGCTTCTACCGCGCAGCCGAGCAGGCGGCATTGCATTTCGCCGGGGACCAGCGGCAGCTCGCGGTTGCCGCCGATGAAGGCACCGGCAAAGTCCGTCCCGCCAGAGATATTGCACCACCAGATGTCTTTGACACCCAGCGCGTTGAACTGCTGCGTTCCCCAGTTCTGCGCCTCGGCACTCAGGGGCGATCCCGTTGTGCCCAGCGCGCGCACGGTCTTCAGGCCGGGCAGGGCCGTCAGGTCCACGCCCGCTTTCAGGCAGTTGGCAAAGAACGCCGCGCCCGCGCCGAAGAAGGTCACGCCCAGCTCCGCGCCAAAGCGCCACAGCGTAGCCCAGTCGGGGTTGTCCTTGCTGCCGGCCGGGTTGCCGTCGTAGATGCAGCAGGTGGTGCCGTTGAGCAGGCCGCTCATCTGCGCGTTCCACATCACCCAGCCGGTGGAGCTGTACCAGTGAAAGCGCTCACCCAGCGTGTTGGGCGCATAGCTGCAGCCGACGTCGTTGTGCAGCGTCTTGAGCGCCAGCGCCACGACGACCGTGCCGCCGTGGCCGTGCACGATGGGCTTGGGCAGGCCGGTGGTGCCGCTGGAATAGACGATCCACAGCGGATGGTCAAACGGCAGCCACAGCGGCTCGAACGCGGCGGTGGCCGCGTCGTCGCGCGCGGTGGTGTCGCCCATCAGCGCGCACGGTTGCAGCGCTGCCAGCGCCGCATCGTCCAGCCCCAGGTTGCGGTGGATCACCACATGCTGCACGCTGGGCAGCGCGGCACGCAGCTCGGCCACCACTGCCGTGCGGTCAAAGTCGCGCCCGCCGTAGCGCACGCCGTCGCAGGCAATCAGCACCTTGGGCTCGATCTGTTTGAAGCGGTCCAGCACGGCGGCCGTGCCCATGTCGGGCGCGCAGATGCTCCACACGCCGCCCAGGCTCACCACAGCCAGAAACGCCACCATGGCCTCGGGCACATTGGGCAGGTAGGCCGCCACACGGTCACCCGGCTGCAGGCCCTGGGCGCGCAGGTGCAGCGCCATCGACGCCACCTGGCGGCGCAGCTCGGGCCAGGACAGCTCGCGGTGGTTGCCCTGTTCGTTGCGGCTGATGATGGCGCTCAGCCCGGCGGCGTGGGCCGCGTCCACATGGCGGAACACCTGGCGCGCGTAGTTGAACTGGGCGCCCGGGAACCACTGCGCGCCCGGCATGGCGCCACCGGCCAGCACGGCCGTGTGCGGCGTGGGGGATTGCAGGTCAAAGTAATCCCAGATGCTCTGCCAGAAGGCCGGCAGGTCGTCCACCGACCAGCGCCACAGCGCATCATAGGAATCAAACGAAAGGCCGCGTGTCTCGCGCAGCCATTGCTGGTACAGGGTGATCTGGGGGATGTTGGGGGCGGTCATGTGCAAAGCATAAGCCTGGGCAGCGGTACCCTTTGCGCGCGCGACAAGGTGGAGAGGCTGTATCTGTTCATGCTGCAGGAGATCACGCGGGCGACGCGCTGAGCCTGCCAGCCCGATGAAAGCGAGCTTTCTCACCGGCCTTTTTATTAAAGATTGCTTTAATATGGAGACCTCTTATTCAAGAACGCTTTAATATGACTCGCACTACAGGCCGCTATGCGATCTCAACTACGTTGGGCGAACCGGTCCAGGCGTTCGTGCCCCATTCCCTGCCGCCGCGCAGGCCCGTTCTGGCCGCCGACTCTTATGCGCAGCTGAATACTGCGGCAGAGCTGGCGCTGGCCCGGCTGGCCGGTGTGTCGGGGCTGGTGCCGTCGGTGGACTGGCTGCTTTACAGCGCCATTCGCAAAGAGGCGCTGCTGACATCTCAGATTGAAGGCACACAGGCCTCCTTGGCCGATCTGTTTGACGACGAGGCCGGTCTGGCCGTCAGCAATGCCGATGATGTCGAGGAAGTAACCAACTACCTGCGGGCCTTCCGGCTGGTCCAGGACAACCTGCGCAACCCGCAGGGGCTGCCCCTGAGCGTGCGGCTGATATGCGATGCGCATCGCTTGCTGATGAACGGTGTGCGCGGATCCGGCAAGCAGCCCGGCGAGCTGCGCCGGTCCCAGAACTGGATCGGCGGTACCCGGCCAGGCAACGCTGCTTTTGTGCCGCCACCGCCCGAACATGTCGCCACCTTGCTGGGCGATCTTGAGCGTTTTGTCCATGACCCGGCGCCCTTGTTGCCGCCTTTGGTCAGGGTCGCGCTGGTGCACGCGCAATTTGAAACCATTCACCCGTTTCTGGACGGCAACGGCCGCATGGGACGGTTGCTCATCGCGGCACTGCTGGAACACTGGAGCCTTCTGGCCCAGCCCTTGGTGTATGTCAGCGGCTACCTGAAACAACACCAGGCTGAGTACTACCGCCGCTTGTCCGCCATCCGCACCGACGGGGACTGGGAAGGCTGGGTGCGCTTTTTCCTGGAGGGCGTCGAGGCTGCCGCCTTGGAAGCGGAACGCGGCATTGTGGACATTGCCAGCCTGATCACCAGCGACCGGCGCCGTCTGCTGGCGTCGCCAAAAGCCGGGCTCGCCAGCTACCGGCTGTTTGAGCTGTTACCCATGATGCCGCGCTTTTCCATTGACCGGGTACGCCAGGCGCTGGACACGACATTCCCCACCGCCAATGCAGCCGTGGCCGCGCTGCAGGACCTGGGCATCGTGACTGAACTGACTGGCCAGAAGAAAAACCGCACTTACGGGTATCAGTCGTACATCGAGCGGCTGGCTCGGTGAGTGCCATTCAGGCGAGATCCATTTTTTCGCACGCATGTGCTAATATCTGCCCATGGACGCCAAAACCCAGAAAGCCGAGCTCACGCGCGCCGCCATCGTCGGCGCCGCGCTGGACCTGGCCGCGGCCGAGGGGCTGGAGGCGATTTCGCTGCAGGTGGTGGCGGACCGCATCGGGCTGTCCAAGAGCGGCGTGTTCTCGCGCGTGGGCTCACGCGAGGCGCTGCAGAAGGCCGTGATCGAGGAATTCGGCCACCGCTTCATTGCCGAGGTGTTTGCGCCATCCATGCAGCAGCCCAAAGGCCTGCCGCGGCTGAATGAAATCGTGCGGCGCTGGATCATCCGCACCCGCGACGTGGAGGCCCACACCGGCTGCCTGTACACCGCCGGCGCCTTTGAGCTGGACGACCGCGCCGGCGAGCTGCGCGAGCACCTGCTGCATGAAGTCACCCGCTGGCGCGCGGCGCTGCGCCGCACCGTGCTGCAGGCCGTTGAGGCCGGGCACCTGGCCGCCGACACCGATGCCGACCAGCTGGTCGGTGAACTCAGCGCCCTGATCATGGGCATGCTGCACGACACCCGCTTCCTGCGCGATCCGCGCGCGGCGGACCGCACCCAGGCGTCGTGGGACCGCCTGGTCAAGAGCTACCAACCCTGACCCCAAGAAGGATCTGACGGCCATGTGGCACTTGCTTCTGTCATTCCCACATTTCGCACGAGTGTGCGAAGAAAGGATTTCACCATGCTGATCATTCTTGGTATTGCCGCCGCCTGGGGCGGCTGGCGCATGGCACAGGCCGCGCTGGCATCGCTGCGCAGCCTGCCGCGCAGCAACGACGACTGGATCTTTTTCTGAAAGGCACGGCCATGACCCCCCGCACCACTCTTGAGGCCACGTCGGCCTATTACCAGGCCAGCCCCGGCGTGCGCCTGTTTCGCCTGGCGCTGGGCACGTCGCAACGGCTGTGGCCCGCGCTGGCAGTGCGCGCGGCCTACCGCCTGTTCGGCACGCCGCTGCCGCCCAAATGGATCAGCCGGCGCGCCGTGTGGGACGGCGGCTGGCGCGTGGATGCCTGGCCGTTCGAGGACGCCAGCATCACGCTGTACCAGCGCCGCGTGGCGCCGCATGGGCCGGTGGCGCTGCTGCTGCACGGCTGGGGCGGCCATGCGCGCCAGATGCTGCCGCTGGCCGATGCGCTGGCCGGCCAGGGCATGCGCGTGGTGCTGGTGGAAATGCCCGCGCACGGGCGCAGCCGCGGCGCCACCAGCAACCTGCCGCAGTTTGCCCGCGTGATTGAGTACGTGGTGGCGCGCCTGATGCAGGAGGGCCACCACATCGGCGCGGTGGTGGCGCATTCGCTGGCGGCCAACGCCGCCGCCTATGCCGCCAGCCGCGGCACGCTCATGGACAAGCTGGTGCTGCTGGCGCCGCCTGCGTCACCGCATGAGTACACGCGCCTGTTCGCCCATGTGTTTGGCCTGCACGAGGGCACGCGCGCGGCCATGCAAAAGCTGATCGAGGCGCGCGAGGGCATCCTGATGCCGCAGTTTGAACCCGCCGCCGTGGGCCCGCGCGTGCGCGTGCCCACGCTGGTGGTGCACGACCGCGGCGACAGCATCAACCGCTTTGCCGACGGCCAGGCCTATGCGCATGCGGTGCGCGGCGCGCAGCTGCTGGCGACCGAGGGGCTGGGCCACCGCAAGATATTGAAGGACGCCGGTGTGATCGGGCGCGTGGCGATCTTTGCGCGGCCCTGAGTGTCGCCCCCACGCTCCCCCACGTCGTGTGGGTCGCTGCCCCCCGAGGGGGCCGCCGCCGTCTTGGGGCGGCCCGGCGCCGGCGGTTTCCTCATAGCCGCTGCGCGGCTTGCGCAGCCCGGTCAATGCCCCTAGCATCGCTGCACATTCAATTTCAAGGAGCGGAGCATGGGGATGTTTGACTGGACCGAAAAACCGGCATCGGTGTTGAATCAGGGGGGCGTGATCGCCCCTGACGAGCGGCTGCCCTGGCCGCAGACCGCGGTGATGGGCGTGCAGCACGTGATTGCGATGTTTGGCGCCACGGTGCTGGCGCCCATCCTCATGGGCTTTGACCCCAACATCGCGATCCTGATGAGCGGCATCGGCACGCTGATCTTCTTCATCGTCACCGGCGGCAAGGTGCCCAGCTACCTGGGCTCCAGCTTTGCGTTCATTGGCGTGGTGATCGCGGCCACGGCCTATGCGGGCAAGGGGCCCAACGCCAACATCGGCGTGGCCCTGGGCGGCATCATTGCCTGCGGCGTGCTCTACATCATCATCGGCGCCATCGTGCAGGCCATCGGCACGGGCTGGATCGAGCGCTTCATGCCGCCGGTGGTCACCGGCGCCGTGGTGGCCGTGATCGGCCTGAACCTGGCGGGCATCCCGGTGAAGAACATGGCCGCCAGCAACTTCGACAGCTGGATGCAGGCCGTGACCTTTGTGTCGGTGGCGCTGGTGGCGGTGTTCACCCGCGGCATGGTGCAGCGCCTGCTGATCCTGGTGGGGCTGATCGTGGCGTCGGTCATCTATGCCGTGCTGACCAACGGCCTGGGCCTGGGCAAGCCGATGGACCTGTCGGGCATTGCCAACGCGGCCTGGGTGGGCGCGCCGGCGTTCGCCGCGCCGGTGTTCAGCGCACCGGCCATGCTGCTGATCGCGCCGGTGGCCATCATCCTGGTGGCAGAGAACCTGGGCCACATCAAGGCCGTGACGGCCATGACGGGCAAGAACCTGGACGTGTACATGGGCCGCGCCTTCATTGGCGACGGCGTGGCCACGGTGGTCAGCGGCGCCGCCGGCGGCACGGGTGTGACGACGTATGCAGAAAACATCGGCGTCATGGCCGCGACCAAGATCTATTCGACGGCCATCTTCCTCGTGGCGGCGGTCATTGCCGTGGTGCTGGGCTTCAGCCCCAAGTTTGGCGCGGTGATCCAGGCCATCCCGCTGCCGGTGATGGGCGGCGTGAGCATCGTGGTGTTCGGCCTGATCGCCGTGGCCGGCGCCAAGATCTGGGTGGACAACAAGGTGGACTTCTCCGACAACAAGAACCTGCTGGTGGCCGCCATCACCCTGGTGCTGGGCACGGGCGACTTCACGCTGAAGTTCGGCGGGTTTGCGCTGGGGGGCATCGGGACGGCGACGTTTGGGGCGATCCTGCTGTATGCGTTGTTGAATCGGGGGAAGTGACAAACTCCCTGCCGCACATCCAGCACGCCTTCCTGGCTCACGCGGTACACCGTGCTGCCTCTACGGGACCCGTGAGCTAGAAAGCTCAACGGCGTCACTCCGCTGGCTGATCTGCTCGCCGGCATGGATGCCGGCTCAAGTCGGCATGACAGACTTCCCTGTGACGCAAGCCCTAATCTTTCTTCTTGTCGTTGCCAAAGATGCGGCCGATGGCCCCGCCAATCCGCGCGCCGATCACCGTCCCCACCCCCGGCAGCACAGCCGTGCCAATGGCCGCGCCGGCCCAGAAGCCGGGCGGCACTTTCACCTCGGGCTTTTGCACCGGCCCCTGGATGGTGAAGGGCACGCCCACCAGGCCGTCCACGATATCCAGCGTGCCGCGGGCGTCCACCTGCTTTTGCCATATCACCGCCTCACCCGCTGCGGTGTAGTTGCCTGCCTTCGCCTTGAGGTGGGTGTAGGTAAAGCGCGTGCCGTGCTCGGTGTTCTGCGTCTGCAGGTGGCCCGTCAAGCTGTCCAGCGGGGTCTGGCCGTCGCGCTCCTGGCCGCGGGTGCGGATGGCTTTGTCCAGGTCCAGGCGCAGCACCACGCCTTGCGCCACGCTCAAGTCGCTTTCGGTGCGCAGGCTGCGCGCCAGCTCGCCCACCGAATCACCGCGCGCGCTGAGCACGGTGCGCCCGGATGCGCGGCCCGACAGCGGCGCGCGCCGGTTGAAGGCGGCCATCGCCGCGGCCACCTCGATATTCTGCGGCGCCAGCTCGCCGGTCAGCGTGAATTCACCTTTGGCCGATTCGGCCAGCATCACCTGGCCGTAGGCCGTGCCGCCGCCTACGTTCACCTGCGCCTGCCAGCGGTCGGCCTGGCCTTCGCGCACCAGCGCCAGCGTGGCCGGCACCTGCGCGCCCGGGCGGCGCAGGCTGGCGCGGCGCGGGCGCCATTGCGGGTCAAAGTCGATTTCGCCGTCGTAGGCCACGGGCACGCCGCTGTAGGAGATCCACGTCAGGTCGCGGAACACAAAACGCTCCAGCGGCACGGCGCCCAAAGTGAAGTCTGCCCCCGGCGCCTGGGCCGGGCCCGCCCTGCCACGAAAGGCTGCCATGGCTTCGCGCCCGGCCACGGCGCGTTCCACCTCCACACGCTGGGCGACGAATACGCGCTGCGTCAGCAGCAGCCACAGCCTGGGGTGCAATGAGGCGCGGCCGATTTCAATGGGCTGGGCCTGCTGCGTGCGCACGTCGCGCACCTCGATCATCGGCTGCGGCAGCACCTGCCATCGGGCGGCGCCCACCGTGACCTTCACGCCCAGGCGGGTTTGCGCCTCGGCCTCGATGCGGCGGGCCAGCGCGTCGCCGTTGGGCAGCAGCGCGTGCACGGCCAGCCACGCGCCGCCCAGCAGGGCCGCGAGGGTGATGCCGGCCGCCAGGCCCAGGCGATGTGCGCGCTTCATGCCTGCCACGTTAACCCATGCCACACCGGCACGCTGTAGGCACGCAGGCCGATATAGTTGAGACTTCAAGCATTTCAGGAAGCACGCACCATGACCGTCTGGACAAAACCCATCTCCGTCGCCGAGCTCACCGCCATCCACAAGGACACGGCCGTAGCGCACCTGGGTATGGAGTTTCTGGAGGTGGGGGACGACTTCATCACCGCGCGCGTGCCGGTGGATGCGCGCACCAAGCAGCCCTATGGCCTGCTGCATGGCGGCGTGAGCGTGGTGCTGGCCGAGACGCTGGGCTCGTGCGGCGCGGCCTATTCATGCCCGCCGGGGCACCGCGCCGTGGGCCTGGACATCAACGCCAACCATCTGAAGGGCGCCACCAGCGGCTGGGTGACAGGCATCACGCGGCCAGTGCACATCGGGCGCACCACGCAGGTGTGGCAGATTGACCTGCGCAACGACGCAGGCGAATTGACCTGCGTGTCGCGCATCACGATGGCGGTGCTGGCGCCGCGCGCGTCGTAGCGGATTGAGCGCCGCCGGGCCGCCCCAAGGCGCGAAGGCCCCCTCGGGGGGCAGCGACCCACACGCAGTGGGAAGCGTGGGGGCCTATACGTTGGCGATGGCCACGCTGCGCACATTCAAATAGGCTTCGACAGCCTCCGGCCCACCTTCCGAGCCATAGCCCGAATCCTTGATGCCGCCGAACGGCATTTCGGCGCTGGGCATGGCGGGCATGTTCATCCACAGCATGCCCACTTCCACGCGGCGGGCCAGCAGGTCGGCGTTCTTCAGTGACTTGGTGAACGCATAACCGGCCAGGCCGAACGACAGGCGGTTGGCTTCGGCAATGGCTTCGTCCAGCGTGTTGAAGCCGCGGATGGCGGCCACCGGGCCAAAAGGTTCGTCGTTGAACACCTTGGCATTCAGCGGCACTTCGTCCAGCACCGTGGCCTGCCAGAAGTTGCCGGCGTCGCCAATGCGCTCACCGCCGGCCAGCACCTTGGCGCCCTTTTGCACGGCGTCGGCCTGGAATTCAGCCATGGCCGTCAGGCGGCGCGGGTTGGCCAGCGGGCCCATCTGCGTGCCTTCGGCCAGGCCGTCGCCCACCTTCAGGCCCTGCGCGTATTTGGCCAGGGTCTGGGCAAATTCGGCGCGGATGCTTTCGTGCACCAGAAAGCGCGTGGGCGAAATGCAGACCTGCCCCGCGTTGCGGAACTTGGCCGCACCGGCGGATTTGACGGCCAGCGCGATGTCGGCGTCCTCGCACACAATCACCGGGGCGTGGCCGCCCAGCTCCATGGTCACGCGCTTCATGTGCTGGCCGGCCAGCGCGGCCAGCTGCTTGCCCACCGGCGTGGAGCCGGTGAAGGTGATCTTGCGGATGATGGGGTGGGCGATCAGGTAGCTGCTGATTTCGGCCGGGTTGCCATACACCAGGCCCAGCACGCCATTGGGGATGCCCGCGTCCTGGAACGCGCGGATCAGCCCGGCCGGGCCGGCCGGGGTTTCCTCGGGCGCCTTGACCAGCATGGAACAACCTGCAGCCAGCGCCGCGCCGACCTTGCGCACCACCTGGTTGATGGGGAAGTTCCAGGGCGTGAAGGCTGCGACGGGACCGACCGGGTCTTTCAGCACCATCTGGCGCACGGCCAGGTTGCCGCGCGACGGCACGATGCGGCCGTAGATGCGAAAGCCTTCTTCGGCAAACCATTCAATGATGTCGGCGGCGGCCATGGCCTCGCCCTTGGCTTCGGCCAGGGGCTTGCCCTGCTCCTGCGTCAGCAGGCGGCCGATGTCGCCCGCGCGTTCGCGCATCAGGCCGGCCGCCTTGCGCATGATCTTGCTGCGCTCGGCGGCGGTCATGTCGCGCCAGGTTTCAAAGCCTTTTTGCGCGGCTTCCAGCGCGCGGTCCAGGTCGGGCTTGCTGGCATGCGCCACGCGGCCGATTTCCTTCCCGGTGGCGGGATTGAAAACCGCCAGCGACTTGCCGTCGGCGGCGTCTTGCCACTGGCCGTTGATGAAGAGCTGGGTGTTGGGGTAGGTCATGGTGCGTCTCGCATGGGTAGTCTGGGGGCAGCCGGACATGATACCCAGCGGGCGGGTTTGGTGCTGGGCGCGGTGCGGCAGCCACTACCATGGCAACCATGTCACCTGCCGCCACGCCCCTGCCCCGCCGCTTCATCCTGTTCCTGGGCCCGCTGGTGCTCACCAACGTGCTGCAGGCCCTGTCGGGGACGTTCAACAGCGTGTTCCTGGGCCAGATGCTGGGGCCGCAGGCGCTGGCCGCGGCCATCGCGTTCTTCCCCGTGTTCATGACGTTGTTCGCATTCGTCATCGGGCTGGGCACGGGCGCGTCCATCCTGGTGGGGCAGGCCTGGGGTGCGCAGCAGACCGACAAGGTGCGCGACATTGCAGGCACGGTGCTGCTGGGCGGTGCAGCGCTGGGCGTGGTGATCGCGCTGGCAGGCTGGTGGACGGTCCCGCCGCTGCTGCGCTGGCTGGGCACGCCGGCGGAAGTGTTGCCCGAAGCCATTGCCTATGCGCACGTGATGCTGCTGGCCATGCCGGTGCTGTTCCTGTCCATGCTGGCGGCAGCGTTGCTGCGCGGCATGGGCGACACGGTGACGCCGCTGGGCGTGCTGATCGTGACCTGTGCCGTGTCGGCCGTGCTGACGCCGCTGATCATTTCGGGCCGGCTGGGCCTGCCGCCGCAGGGCACGGCCAGCGCGGCCTGGGGCACGCTGGTGGCCACCGCGGTGGCGCTGCTGTGGCTGGGCTGGCGGCTGTCCAGGCGGCAGCACCTGCTGGCGCCGCAGGCCTTGCGCACGCGGCTGCGCTGGCGCGGCGACCTGCTGCGCCCGGTGGCCAGGCTGGGCGTGCCCACGGGGCTGTTCTTCATCACCGGTTCGCTGGCCGACGTGGGGCTGATGTCGCTGGTCAACCCGCATGGCGCGTCGTCCGTGGCGGCCTGGGGCGCGGCGCAGCACGTGACTTCGTACGTACAGTTCCCCGCCATGTCGATCGCGATCGCGTCGTCGGTCTTTGCCGCCCAGGCGATCGGCGCCGGGCACGCCGGGCAGGCGCACGAGGTCACGCGCGTGGGGCTCAAGCTGAACCTGCTGCTCACCGGCGGGCTGGCGGTGGTGGTGGCGGCGCTCGCGCCGCTGGCCATGCGCATCTTCACCAGCGACCAGGCCGTGGTGTCGCTCGGGGCGCAGCTGCTGCACATCAGCGTCTGGGGTGCCCTGCTGCTGGGTGTGGGCAGTGTGTTCAGCGGCGTCATGCGCGCAGCGGGCACGGTGCGCGCGCCCATGCTGATTTCGCTGGGATGCCTGGCGTGCCTGCAGTTCCCGGTGGGCTGGGCCATTGACCGGGCCGTCGGGCTGCCGGGCTTGTGGTTCACCTACCTGGTGACTTACGGCTGCGGCGCAGCGCTGCAGGCGGCGTATTACTTTGGCGTGTGGCGCAAGAAGCCGGTCCGCAAGCTGGTCTGACACCGCCTGTCGATTTCGGGGCAAGCTGTCCGTCGTGGCACTGAAACGCCCTTGTTTTGAACCTTTGCCCAGGAGACCCGCCATGCGATTCATGATTCTTGTCAAAGCCACCGCCGACAGCGAAGCCGGCATCCTGCCCACCGAGGCCGAATTTGCCGCCATGGGCCAGTTCAATGAGGAACTGGTCAAGGCGGGCGTGATGGAAGCCGGCGAAGGCCTGCACCCCAGCCGCAAGGGCGCGCGCGTGCAGTTCTCGGGCAAGGACCGCCGCGTGGTGGACGGCCCGTTTGCCGAGACCAAGGAGCTGGTCGCCGGCTTCTGGATCTGGAAATGCGCATCGCTGCAGGAAGCCATCGACTGGGTCAAACGCTGCCCCAACCCGATGCGCAGTGATTCAGAGATCGAAATCCGCCAGATCTACAGTGCCGAGGATTTTGGCGATGCATTGACGCCGGAGCTGAAGGCGCAGGAAGAGCGGTTGCGGGTTCAGGTGGAAGGCAAATCCGCCTGACCTCACTCGGAAGCTGCGTTCGCCATCCTGGCGCTTTTCCAGTACACGTCATCCCCGCCGTTCATCCGGTTGAGCACGCGCGCCAGCACGAACATCAAATCGCTCAGGCGGTTGAGGTACTGGCGCGGCGTGTCCTTCAGCGCCTCGGCCGCGCCCAGCGCCACCACGGCGCGCTCGGCCCGGCGGGCCACGGTGCGGCACACATGGGCCTGCGCCGCCGCGCGGTTGCCCGCGGGCAGGATGAATTCCTGCAGGCGCGGCAGCTGTTCGTTGTACGTGGCAAGCGCCTCGTCCAGCGCCAGCACGGCGTCGGCCTTGAGCAACTCGAAGCCGGGGATGGACAGCTCGCCGCCCAGGTTGAACAGCTGGTGCTGCACCTCCACCAGCAGGTCGCGCACGCCGCTGGGCATGTCTTCGCACAGCAGCAGGCCGATGTGGGAGTTGAGTTCATCCACGTCGCCCATGGCGTGCACGCGCAAGCTGTCCTTGGACACGCGCGTGTTGTCGCCCAGGCCGGTGGTGCCGTTGTCGCCGGTGCGGGTGGCGATTTGTGTAAGTCTGTTGCCCATGCCGGGCATTGTGCTGCATCCGGCCATTTCAAGGCCCGTGCGCGGTAGCGGGATGTATCGGCGGCAACAGCGGGCAAAAGCGCTGGCCCTGCCGCGCATGCTGCGGTGCAATGAAGCTTCATTGAACGAAAGGACGCATCCGATGACCGCGAAGAAACGACGCCTGATCCCCAACTTTGAAGCGCGCAGCGCGGCGCTGTTTGCCACGCTGAGCCTGGGCACGGTGATGGCGCTGCATGCGCAGCCCCCGGCCCAGCAGCCCATCCCACCCAACAGGAACAACTGGACGACCGCCCAGATTGCCGAGGCCTTCAAGCGCCTGGACGCCAATGGCGACGGCCTGATCAGCCGCGAAGAGGCCGCCCCGGCGCGCGGCGTGGCCAAGCACTTTGACCAGGCCGACACCAACCGCGACGGCATGCTGTCCGCGCCCGAGTTCGAGGCGGCGATGAAGCAGGCCTCGTAACGCCCTCCTCGCCTCCTGATAAACCTTTCGCCTGCCTTGTCCGGGCGCGGCGCCGGGTGCTATCGTCATTGCAGGAGACACCAGCCATGTTCGATACAGTGATCCGCGGCGCCACCGTGGTGGACGGCAGCGGCAGCGCGCCGTTCACCGGCGATGTCGCCATTCAGGACGGCCGCATCGCCGCAGTGGGCGGCAAGCTCGGCGCCGCGCGGCGCGACATGGACGCCAGCGGCGCCATCGTCACCCCCGGCTGGGTGGACGTACACACCCACTATGACGGCCAGGTTACCTGGGACCCTTACCTTTCCCCTTCCACCCACCACGGCGTGACCACCGCCGTCATGGGCAACTGCGGCGTGGGCTTTGCGCCCGTGAAGCCCGAGCGGCGCGAATGGCTGATCAGCGTGATGGAGGGTGTGGAAGACATCCCCGGCACGGTGCTGAGCGAAGGCATCCAGTGGGAATGGGAGACCTTCCCGCAGTACCTGGACGCGCTGGCGGCCAAGCCCCGCGCGCTGGACGTGGGCGCGCAGGTGCCGCATAGCGCGGTACGCACCTATGTGATGGGCGAACGCGGCATCACGCACGACGAAGCCACGGCGGATGACATCCGCGCCATGTGCGCCATCGTGGGCGAGGGACTGAAAGCCGGCGCCCTGGGCTTTTCCACCAGCCGCACGCTGATCCACAAATACCAGCAGCACAAATACCCGCCGGGCACGTTCTCGTCGCCCGAAGAGATCCTGGGGATTGCGCGCGCCATGAAGGCCGCGGGCCATGGTGTGTTCCAGATGACAGCCAACCATGTGAGCATGGAAGGCGAGCTGTGGTGGCTCACGCAGATCGCGCGCGAGAACGCACTGCCCGTGGCGTTTGCGCTGGTGCAGACCGACCAGACGCCCGACACCTGGCGGCGCCTGCTGGCCCATCTGGACGCCACGCATGCCGACGGCGTGCCGCTGTACGGCAGCGTCAGCGGCCGCGCCACCAGCATGGTCATGGGCTTTGAAGGCTCGCTGCACCCGTTTGTGCTGCACCCGCTGTGGCAGCAGATCGCCCCGCTGCCGTGGGACCAGAAGCTTGCGCGGTTGCGCGACCCGCAGGTACGCGCCGCGCTGACCGACATGAAGGTGGTGGAGATGGCCGCGCAGGTCAACCAGGAGGCGGCGTTCTTCCTGCGCGGGCTGCCCCGCCTGTTTGTGCTGGACGCCACCGCCAACGGCAGTGTCGACTACGAGCCGCTGCTGTCTGACAGCGTGGTGGCGCGCGCCAAGGCCACCGGCGACAACCCGCTGGCCGTGGCCTACGACGCCATGCTGGCCAACCACGGCAAGCACGATGGCAAGGGCCTGCTGTACTTCCCGGTCTTCAACTACAGCTACGGCGACCTGTCGCAGCTGCACACCCAGCTGCAGCACCCGCGCACCATGATGAGCCTGGCCGACGGCGGCGCGCACGTGGGCTATGTGTGCGACGTGTCCATGCCCACTTTCATGCTCACGCACTGGGCGCGCGACCGCGCGCGCGGGCCGAAGCTGCCCTTGGAAATGCTGGTGAAGAAGCAGACGCGCGACACCGCGCAGGTCTATGGCCTGCACGACCGCGGCCTGCTGGCGCCGGGCATGAAGGCCGACGTGAACATCATCGACTTTGACCGCCTGCAGCTGGATTTGCCGCATTTCGTGTTTGACCTGCCCGCGGGCGGCCGGCGCCTGACGCAATCAGCCCAGGGCTACATCGCCACGCTGGTGGCCGGCGAGGCCATCATGGAGAACGGCGCGCCCACCGGGGCCATGCCGGGTGCGCTGGTGCGTGGGCCGCAGGGCTGATGCCTGCTGCGGGTCAGTAGTGAAACCGCAGCTGCGCAATCAGCAGCGCGTCGTTTTCCACCCGGTACACCATGCGATGCTCATCCGTGATGCGGCGTGACCAGAAGCCCGACAGCGCATGCTTCAAGGGCTCGGGCTTGCCCACGCCAGCAAACGGCTCACGCTGGACTTCACGGATGAGTTTGTTGATCCGCTCGACCATCTTGCGGTCGTGCTTTTGCCAGTAGAGATAGTCGTCCCACGCCTCGTCGGCAAACACCAGCTTCACTGGGCGAGGTCCCTCTTGACGCCTTTGCCTGCAGCCAGCTGCGCCGTGGCCGAGAGCAGCCGCCGCGCATTGGTGGGGTTGCGCAGCAGGTATGCCGTCTCTTCAAGCGCCTTGTAATCTTCCAGCGAGAGCATCACCACGGACTGCTCGCTGTTGCGCGTGATGATGAGCGGCTCGTGGTCCTCGCAGACACGGGTCATGGTGGAAGCCAGGTTGGCGCGGGCAGCGGAATAGGTGATGGCATCCATGATGAGTTCAGTAAAGCTGTACGTTTTATTGTACATCAAGCATGCTTTTTCACTCATTCCACATGCTGCTGCTGGAAGGGCATCCGGCGTAAACTGCGCCTTCACCCGACGGAGACACGCCATGAACGCCCCCACCCAAGTCGCCCACCTCGTCCCCGAAATCCACCAGCGCAACGTGCCTGATGCGCTGATTGATGCGCTCAAGGCGCGCTTCGGTGCCAACTGCTCCACGGCCATGGCGGTGCGCGAGCAGCACGGGCGGGACGAGTCGTCGTTTGAAGCCCCGCCACCGGCTGCTGTCGTATTTGCCGAAAGCACAGCCGACGTGGCCGACGCCGTGAAGCTGGCCAGCGAGCACAGCGTGCCGGTGATTCCGTTCGGCGTGGGCTCGTCGCTGGAGGGCCACCTGCTGGCCGTGCAAGGCGGCATCAGCATCGACGTGGGCCGCATGAACAAGGTACTCAGCATCAACGCCGAGGACCTGACCGTCACCGTGCAGGCGGGCGTGACGCGCAAGGCGCTGAACGAAGAGATCAAGTCCACCGGCCTGTTCTTCCCCATCGACCCGGGCGCCGACGCGACCATCGGCGGCATGAGCGCCACGCGCGCCAGCGGCACCAACGCCGTGCGCTACGGCACCATGCGCGAGAACGTGCTGGGCCTGGAGGTGGTGACGGCCAGCGGCGACGTCATCCGCACCGGCACGCGCGCCAAGAAATCATCCGCCGGCTACGACCTCACGCGCCTGATGGTGGGCAGCGAGGGCACGCTGGGCGTGATCACTGAAATCACGCTGCGCATCTACCCATTGCCCGAGGCCATCAGCGCCGCAATCTGCTCGTTCCCCAGCATTGAGGCCGCCGTGCGCACCGTGATCCAGGTGATCCAGCTGGGCGTGCCGATTGCGCGCGTGGAGCTGATTGACCACAACACCGTGCGCATGGTCAACGCGCACAGCAAGCTGGGCCTGCGAGAAGAGCCCATGCTGCTGATGGAGTTCCACGGCTCACCTGCGGGCGTGAAGGAGCAGGCCGAGACCGTGCAGGAGATCGCCAGCGAATTTGGCGGCAATGCGTTTGAGTGGGCGGTAACGCCCGAGGAGCGCACGCGCCTGTGGACCGCCCGGCACAACGCCTACTTTGCCGCCATCCAGAGCCGCCCCGGCTGCCGCGCGATCAGCACCGACACCTGCGTGCCGATCAGCCGCCTGGCCGACTGCCTGCTCGACTCGGTGGCCGAGGCCGACGCCAGCGGCATCCCGTACTTCCTGGTGGGCCACGTGGGCGACGGCAACTTCCACTTCGGCTACCTGCTGGACCCCAACGACCCCAGGGAGCGCGAGACGGCCGAGGAACTCAACCACAAGCTCGTGGCGCGCGCGCTGGCGCTGGAAGGCACCTGCACCGGCGAGCACGGCGTGGGCCTGCACAAGATGGGCTTTCTGGTGACCGAGGCCGGCGCCGGCGCGGTGGACATGATGCGCACGATCAAGCGCGCGCTGGACCCGAAGAACATCATGAACCCGGGGAAGATTTTCTCGCTGTAAGCGGCCGGGAATTCAATCTATCCATCCCCGCTATGCGCGATTTCAGTGCGGAATACGCGCAAAGGGACTGATATGCTTCAGCAGTCACGGAGCGCAATGGGATGACCAAGAAAATTTTGCAGTTGGTAGTACGGGATTCGACGGCACCGACCAAGAAGTCCTCACCTCCAATAGAGCGGGAACCGCAGTTCCTCAAACGATTGCTTGAAGAGGGCATGGTCCACGGCGACGCCGAAGCGCTGCTGCCGCGTTTGCCTCGGGAAAGCGTCGACCTGTTTTTTACCAGCCCCCCCCTATGCGGACGCTCGCGCCTACAGCCGTATCCATCCTGATCGCTATGTGGAATGGTTTTTGCCCTTTGCCCGCGCCATGTTGGAGGCCACAAAGGTATCGGGCAGCCTTGTTCTGAATATCAAGAACCGCGTGGCGAAAGACGGACCCCTCAAAGGCCAGCGGCACCCGTACGTCTACCAATTGGTTCTTGCGTTGCAGAACATGGGTTGGCGCTGGGTGGAAACCTACGTATGGGCTAAACCCAATGCCGTCCCCGGCAAATTCGGTCCACGGACGAAGAACAGCTTCGAATACGTCTATCACTTCGCAAAAGGGCACGCACCTTATTTCGATTTGAACGCCATCCGAGTTCCTTACAAGGCGGATCGCAGTGAAATCGAACGGCGCAAGCGAGACACTCTCGGTCGGCGAAGCACCGCTGCAGGCTTTGGGCGTGACAGAACGAAGACTTATCTGCTGGGTGGCGCCGACCCAGGCAACGTCGTGAGCGTTGCCCAGACCTACAACCAGTACAAAGGGGTCGCTCACACGGCAGCGATGCCTGAGGGGCTAGCAGAGTTCTTTGTCAAGGCAGCCTCCCCTCAAGGTGGCGTTGTGGTCGATCCCTTCGCCGGTGGCGGCACCACGGTAGTGGTGGCCCGCCGGCTGGGCCGGCATTCCGGTGGATTCGAGCTGCACCAGGAGTTCGTTGCCGAAGGCCTGCGTCGCATCGCTCACGACGAAGCGGACGATATCCCTGGACGGCTTGCCGTCGCGTAGTCTTTCATGACGGCCATTGATGAAACGGTCCAGCGCGTCGCGAGCGCGCAAGGGTGGAACCAGAGAGTCGCTCAGATCCGCTTGGTCCCGCAACGCCACGGCACGGCTGAACATCCGGCCATTTATGCGGGTATTGCACGCAGTCTGTATCTGGAGCATCTTGCTCCAGACTTCGCGTATGTGCACGAGGCCACCTTTTATGAGCGTGAACATTTCAATGCCGCCTACGCTGTCGCCAGCGCGCAAACTCAGGGCTTCGAACGCGTCGACGAAGATACCTTGACACGTTTGCTAGTGATCTCTCCAAAGACACTCTTGGTTTTTCGGACCATGCTGGGCTTGACGAAGGAGGAGTTTGCTCATTCGACGCTGCTGGCAGCAGCACCTCTCGAACTCGCCGCGCTGAGTGCAGGCAAGATCGATTCCATGGAACGCAAGGGAACCGCCACGCATGCCGATCAAGCTCGCGTGGCTGCGTTGACTATCGCCGCCGTTATGGACGGAACGTTGTTCGGTGAACCGCCAACAGGGCTTAAAAGTAAACAGGAAAAACCGGATACCCACGAGGGGTGGGCGACCGTTAGAGACTACGCGCGCCGAGGCGTTCCATACGACGTTTTTCTTCATCAGCGGCACTATGGCGGCGCATTCCGTCAGCTGTTGGACGCAACATCAACACGGCGGGGAGATTTGATCGAAGACGCCGTGGAGGCGTTGTTTCGCGAGCACCGGGTCCCGCACATTCGTACCGGTGCCCATAACCAAGAGGACATCGCCCGCCGTTCGAAGTCCGTGTCACCCCTGCGCCCGATTTCGTCGTGTTCGACGGTTCTGGCGCGCTACGCGCGATGCTGGAGTGCAAAGGCACGAATAACGGTGGCACCGCGAGAGACAAGGCGTTGCGCTTTGAGCGGCTGCGCGACGAAGCAGTCCGCTTGGGCGGCGTGCCCCTCGTGGCTGTGCTTGGTGGCATCGGATGGGCGCGTGTGAACGATGCACTGGGTCCAGTGGTACGGGATACCGAAGGACGTGTTTTCACCTTGGCCACCCTTGCGTCCATGCTTGAGGTAGCGCCTTTTCCCGGCCTTGTGGGAACAGCACCTGCTTCACCTTAAGGTGGACCTGACGCGCACGATCAAGCGCGCGCTGAACCCGAAAACATCATGGGCCCTGCGCCACGCCGCCATCCTGGCGCGCCACCTGCCTGCGCAGCATCTGCGCAAAAGCCTGGGCCGCGGGCGGCATCGCCCGGTCGCGCAGCGACAGCAGGCACAGTTCGCGCTGCACGGCCGGCTCCACCAGCGGGCGCAGCTGCAGGCGCTGCGGCCCGCCCACGCTGCGGATGTACGACGGCAGCACGCTCACCCCCATGCCGCCCTCCACCAACGCCACGGCGGTGGCGATGGACGACACCTCGCAATGCACCGGCAGCGCCAGCCCCAGCGCGTCGGCCGTGCCGTTGACGAGCTGCTGCAGCGCGTTGTCCGAGGCGAAGCCGATCAGCGGGTGGCCTGCCAGCGCGCGCCAGGGCACGGCGGCGTCGCGGGCCAGTGCATGGCCGACCGGGCAGGCCAGCACCAGGCCGTCGTGCATGAGCACCTCCACCACCAGCAGTTCGGCCTGCGCGCGGTTGACCGGGCCGATGCCCAGGTCCACTTCGCCGTCCTGGACCAGCCGCTGGATGCGCGCGGGCGTGGCGTCGTCGCGCAGCACCAGCTGCACCTGCGGATGCTCACGCTGGTACGCCGCCAGGATGGACGGCAGCCGCGTGACGGCAAAGGTCGGCGTCACCGCGATCACTAGGCGTCCGCTGGCCCGCGCCGCGCGTGAGCGCGTCTGCGCCACCGCGTGGTGCAGGTCCACCAGCAACTGCTCGGCCTGCGGCAGGAAGTCGCGCCCGGCGTCGGTCAGCTTGACCTGGCGCGTGGTGCGCTCGAACAGCTGCACGCCCAGGTCGGCTTCCAGCCCCCGCACCAGCATGCTCAGTGCCGACTGGGTCAGGTGCAGCCGCTGGGCGGCCGCCGAAAAGCTGCCCATCTGGGCCACGGCCACGAAGCCGCGCAGGTGCCGCAGGGTGAGGTTCATGTCGGACGAATCATCAGCAGAATTGATAAAACAATCAATATTAATCAATTGTTTTTCGCCTCCTGCCGGGCCACACTGCGGCGCTTCCCTGACCAACCTTGACTGCCTGACATGCTCTCCCCCTCCAATCTCATCAACGACACCTTCGACGTGCTGGTGGCCGGCGCCGGCGTGACCGGCATCTGCGCGGCCCTGGCCGCCGCCCGCCAGGGCGCGCGCACCGTGCTGCTGGAGCCGCGCCCCTTCATCGGCGGCAACGCGGCCACGGGCCTGTGCATCCACACCTACAAGACGCGCTACGGCAAGCAGGTGGTCTATGGCCTGGCGCAGGAGATCGTGGACCGCCTGGTCGAGCAGGGCGGCGCCGTGGGCCATGTGCCGCTGCCCAGCGGCTATGTGCATTCGGTGACGCCGGTGGACGCCGACCTGTTCCGCATGGAGACCACCGCCATGCTGGCCGAGGCTGGCGTCACCATCCTGTACAACACCGCGCTGGTGGACGCCGACGCGCAGGGCGGCCACGTGCGCCGCGTGCTGGTGTGCAGCAAGAGCAAGCTCGGCTACATCCAGGCGCGCAGCTTCGTGGACGCCACCGGCGATGCCGACCTGGCCGTGATGGCGGGCGCGCCCGCGCGCACCGGCTGGCCCGGCAGCGGCGCCATGCAGCCGGTGTCGATGATGATGCGCGCCGTGTCGGTGGACACGCGCCGCGCCTGCGAGGCGCTGTCGGAGTTCGAGGCCGCCTGGGCCACCAAGCGCGGCGTGGACGGCCCGTTCCCCGTGTATTTCCACGGCACGTTCACGCGCTGGAACCAGGAGCTGCGCGACCTGGGCGTATACGACCACGACAACCACCAGTTCTGGACCAACACCGTGTGGCCGGACCAGCTCAACATCAACGGCAGCCGCCTGGCGAACATCGACGGCAACGACCCGCTCGCGCTGTCGCGCGCCACCGTGGAACTGACGGCGCAGCTGCAGAAGCTGGCGGCGTTCATGCGCGCGCGCGTGCCGGGCTTCGAGCACGCGTCGTTCATGCCCAACGCCTTCGTGGGCGTTCGCGAGACGCGCAACGTGCAAGGCCTGTACGAACTGAACGAAGAGGACATCCGCGTGGGCGCGCGCTTTGACGACGCCATCGGCCAGGGCTGCTTCCCGGTGGACATCCACCACCCCGACGGCAAGTCGCAGGAGCACATCGACGTGGGCGGCGACGGCGCGTACGACATTCCCTACCGCTGCCTGGTGCCGCAGAAGACCGAGAACGTCTGGGTCGCGGGCCGCTGCATTTCGGTCAGCCAGTACGCGCATGGCGCCACGCGCAACATGGCGCCGTGCATGACCACCGGCGAAGCCGCCGGCATCGCCGCCGCCCTGTGCGCCAAAACCGGCACGGCCGCCGCCGGGCTGCCCATGGCCACGCTGCAGCCCGCGCTGCGCGAGGCCGGCGTGTTCCTTGAAACGCAGGCCGCCACCGCCTGACGCGCCGGCCGCGCTGCCTTCCCACAATTCCTAATCAAGAGACGAAAGGTGATGACATGAGTGATTCCAACCGCCGTACCCTGGTCCGCAGCCTGGCCGCGCTGCCCCTGGCTGGCGTGCTGCCGGCTTTTGCGCAGGCGCCCGCCTATCCCACGAAGGCCGTGCGCTTTGTCGTGCCCTACCCGCCCGGCGGCGCGTCCGACGTGACCGCGCGCCTGCTGGCCGACAAGCTGTCCGAGGCCTACGGCCAGCCGTTCCTGGTGGACAACAAGCCGGGCGCCAACGGCATCGTGGCGCTGGATCTGGTGGCCAAGTCCCCGGCCGACGGTTACACCATCCTCATGGGCAACGTGGGCCCCAACGCCATCAACGCGGGCCTGTACCCCAAGATGCCGTTCGACCCGATCAAGAGCTTTGCGCCCGTCACGCTGACCACCACGGTGCCCATCGTGCTGCTGGTCAACGCCAGCTCGCCGTGGCGCACCACGCAGGAGCTGATCGCCCATGCCAAGGCCAACCCCAAGGCGGTCAAGTTCGCCTCCGGCGGGCCCGGCTCGGCCACGCACCTGACGGCGGAGCTGTTCAAGGACATGGCCGGCATCGACATCGTGCACGTGCCGTACAAGGGTGACGTGCCGGCCATGACGGACCTGATCGGCGGCCACGTGACCATGACGTTCGCCACGTCGATCGCGGCCACCGCCAACATCGCCGGCGGCCGGCTGCGCGTGCTGGGCACGGCGTCCAGGACGCGGCCGAAGTCGCTGGCCCAGTACCCCACGGTGGCCGAGGCCGTGCCGGGCTTTGAGTCCACGTCGTGGGGCGGCGTGCTGGCCCCGGCCGGTACGCCCGCGCCCATCGTCGCGTCGCTGCACGCGGCCATCTCGAAGATCCTGGCCGTGCCCGACGTGCGCGACCGCCTGGGCAAACTGGGCGCCGACGTGGTGGCCGGCGGGCCCGCCGAGTTCTCGGACTACCTGCAGGCCGAGATCGTGAAGTGGACCAAGGTGATCAAGGCCGCGGGCGTGACCGTGGAGTCCTGACGCGGCGGCGCAGGCGCGCCGCTATTTCTTCAGCTCGTAGCGCGGCGCCTCGCCCGGCAGGGCGAGGTAGTCGATGGTGCCCATCACGTCGTCCACCAGCATGACGGCCTGGTGCAGGGCATCGGCCTGCTCGCGTGAATTGACGCAGCCGGCCAGCCACACCAGCCGCCGCTCACCCACGACCCACAGGCTGGTGTCGTTGAAGCGGCCGTCCGCGCGGATGTACTGCACCACGCGCGGGATCAGCTCGGCGTCATAAAGGTACGAGTTGGGCAGCCGGCACCGGCCCGAGCGGTAACAGCTCGTGCCGTGGTGCGAGCGCACGTGCGCCGCGTCGCGCGCCTCCTGCGCGGTGTACAGCGGCCCGGCGGGCACGGGGCAATTCGCGATGGCGCGCGTGACCTGCTCGAACGGGTCGTTGAAGGCGTTGGTGCGGTCCTGGGCAGTGGCAGGAAGCACGGCCAGGAGCAACACGACCAGCGCGCTTCGCATGCTCAGCCCCGGAGCTTTTCGATCAACCCGTTCAGTTCGTCCAGCGAGCCGAAGTGGATCGCGAGTTCGCCCATCTCCTCGGTGCGGCCGTGGCGCTTGACGCGCTTTTTCACACGGACCTCGACCTCGGCCGTGAGCAGGTCGGACAGCTCTTCTTCCACGCGCTTGAGGTCGCGGGATTTTTCTTTCTTGGGCTTGGGCGAGACCAGGTTGAATTCGGCGCCGAGCTTCTTGACCAGGCTCTCGGCTTCGCGCACCGACATTTTTTTGGCGGCGATCTGGTTGGCCGCCGTGATCTGCGCCGCGCGGTCCAGCGCCAGCAGCGCGCGCGCGTGGCCCATGTCCAGGTCGCCGGCCATCAGCATGGTCTGCACCGGGTCGGCCAGGTTGAGCAGGCGCAGCAGGTTGCTGGCGGCGCTGCGCGAGCGGCCCACGGCCTGCGCGGCCAGCTCGTGCGTGAGGCCAAATTCCTTGACCAGCCGCTGCAGGCCCTGCGCCTCTTCGAGCGGGTTCAGGTCCTCGCGCTGGATGTTCTCGATCAGCGCCATGGCGGCGGCGGCTTCGTTGGGCACGTCGCGCACCAGCACCGGCACGCTGTCCAGCCCCGCGAGTTTCGCCGCGCGGAAACGCCGCTCGCCCGCGATGATTTCGTACTTGCCGGCGTTGTTGCCCTGCGCGTCGCCGTTGACGAGCTGGCGCACCAGGATGGGCTGCATGATGCCTTGCGCCTTGATGCTCTCGGCCAGCTCGTACAGCGCGCCTTCGTCCATGCGGGTGCGCGGCTGGTACATGCCGGGCACCATGTCCGCCAGCCGCAGCGATGCGGGCAAGCCAGGGTTGGACGGCTGGTTGTCCGTGGAGGACTCCTCGACCTTGGGGCCCAGCAGGGCTTCGAGTCCGCGGCCGAGGCCTTTGGGTTTCTTGGTAACCATCTTCTTTTAATCTTTCATCAAATCCTGCAAAAGCACATGACCTTCTGGCCAGCTGCCCAGGCCGGAGTCGGCATTGATGTGGCCGCAGTCGCCGTAGTCCATGAACTGCGAGCCCCAGCAATGCGCAAACAGGCGCGAACGCTCGATCGCGCAATACGGGTCGGTGCGGCTGCCCAGCAGCACGCTGGTGAACGGCAGGCGCCCCAGCTCCACCGGCACCCAGCTGTGCAGCGCGGCGCGCAGTTCCTCGCGTTCCGGGTCCCCCGGCGCCACCAGCAGCGCGCCCTTGACGCGGTGGGTGTTCTGGCTGATGGCGGCCCAGGCCGCTGTGAGCATGCAGCCCAGGCTGTGGGCCACCAGCACCACGGGCTCGTCATGCGAGAGCACCACTTCCTCCAGACGCGTGACCCAGTCACCGCGCAGCGGGTGGTCCCAGTCGTGCTGGTCCACCCGCACATAGCCGTGCCTGCTTTCCCACAGGCTTTGCCAGTGCTGCGGGCCGCTGTTTTGCCAACCCGGCAGGATCAGGACGTTGGAAGGCTTCATTGCTATTTTTTTGATAGCAAATCAATTCGCATGGGCATCACATCTTGCGGATGCGCTCGACCATCTCGGCCGCGAAATCCACGAACGCCTGGCTGCCGCGCGCGGCCGGGTCAAACACCACGCCGGGCAGGCCATAGCTGGGCGCCTCGGCCAGGCGCACGTTGCGCGGGATCACGGTGTTGAACACCTTGTCGCCAAAGTGGGCCTTGAGCTGTTCGCTGACCTGCTGCTGCAGGGTGATGCGCGGGTCGAACATGACGCGCAACAGGCCGATGATCTGCAGGTCGGGGTTGAGGTTGGCATGCACCTGCTTGATGGTGTTGACCAGGTCGGTCAGCCCCTCGAGCGCGAAGTACTCGCACTGCATGGGCACGATCACGCCATGCGCGCAGCACAGGCCGTTGAGGGTGAGCATGCTCAGGGAAGGCGGGCAGTCGATCAGCACGAAGTCGTAGTCGGTGGCGACCTCGGCCAGCGCCTGCTTGAGGCGCTTGTCGCGGCGGTCCAGCTCGACCAGCTCGACCTCGGCCCCGGCCAGTTCGCGGTTGGCGCCCAGCACGTGGTAGCCGCACTTGTCCGAGAAGACGGCGGCTTCCTTGACGGACGCCGATTCAAGCAGCACGTCGTAGACCGTGAGTTCGAGCTTGCGCTTGTCCACGCCCGAGCCCATGGTGGCGTTGCCCTGCGGGTCCAGGTCGACCATGAGCACGCGCTGGCCGATCTTGGCCAGCCCGGCGGCGAGGTTGACGGTGGTGGTGGTCTTGCCGACGCCGCCCTTCTGGTTGGCAACGCAAAAAATTTTGGCCATCTGGATTTACTTGGTCAGGGCGAGCTTGACGCCAAACCCGATGAGGAACACCCCGGCCAATTTTTCCAGCACACGCCCCACCACCGGGTTGGCGCGCATGCGCTCGGCCAGAAAGTGCGTGAGCAGCGTGGCGCCCAGGCCATAGGCAAAGGTCAGCACCGCGATCGTCAGCGCCATGACGCCGAAGGTCAGCAGCCCCTGGTGGCGGGCCGGGTCCACGAACAGCGGGAAGAACGCCATGTAGAACACGATGGCCTTGGGGTTGAGCAGGGTGATGAACAGCGCCTGCTTGAAGTAGTGGCGCGGCTCGAAGTTGAGCACCGGCGCGTCGCCGGGCTTGGCGACGAGCATCTTGAACCCCAGCCAGGCCAGGTAGGCGGCGCCCAGCCACTGCACGGCATGGAAGGCTGCGGGGTAGGCGGTCAGCAATGCCGCAACGCCACCCACCGCCATCCACATCAGGACCTGGTCCCCGGCGATCACCCCGAAGGTGGCCGCCAGGCCGCCCGGCATACCGCCTTTGCTCGTCGAGGTCACCAGGGCCAGGTTGCCGGGACCCGGAATCGCCAGGAAAACGATGATGGCGACGACGAATGCGCCGTAATCTGCAATGCCGAACATGGGAACCCTCTTGGTGAAGGACGGCGGGATAGCCGTCGCGAGAGACCGAGTTTACGTTACGTGCGCCGCAACCAGACGATGCAGCGGTCGGCGCCCAAGCCCGGAACGGACAGTTGTTCCACGTGAAACACGCCGACGCCGGCCGGCAGGGCCGCGATTTCGTCGGCGGGGTGCTTGCCCTTCATGGCCAACCAGACACCGCCCTGCCCCAGCGCCCCGTCCGACCAGTTCACGAAGTCGGCCAGCGAGGCAAAGGCGCGGGAGCTGACCACGTCGAATGGGCCGGTCAGGTTCTCGACGCGGGCATGGACACCACGCAGGTTCGGCAGCTTCAGGCTCACGGCCACCTGCTGGATGAAGGCCGCCTTTTTGGCCACGGTGTCCACACAGCTGACGTCCACCTCCGGACAGCAGATGGCAAAAACAGCGCCGGGCAGGCCGGCACCGGAGCCAACATCCAACAGCCGGACGGGTTGCCCGCCGGTCTGCCGCCGCAGCGGCGCGACCGCCGCCAGGCTGTCCAGCAGGTGATGCGTCAGCATTTCCTGCGGGTCGCGCACGGCGGTCAGGTTGTAGACCTGGGTCCATTTCTGGATCAGGGCCTGGTATGCGAGCAGCTGCGCAACCTGCGCGTCGGTCAGCGCCAGGCCCAACTCGGCCGCCCCGGCGCGCAGGCCCTCCTCCAACTCCCCCGCCATCAGGCTGCCACCTTGGTGGTGTCATTGGCGGGCGGGCTATCGAAACCCTTGAACCGGCTTTTTTTCAGGTGCACCAGCAGCAGCGAAATAGCCGCCGGGGTCACGCCCGAGATGCGCGACGCCAGGCCCAGCGTCTCGGGCCGGTGTTTGCCCAGCTTCTGCCGGACCTCAAAGCTCAGCGCCGTGACCTGGCTGTAGTCCAGGTCGACGGGCAGCTTCAGGTTTTCGTAGTAGGCGGCGCGCTCCACCTCGCCCTTTTGGCGGTCGATGTAGCCCGAATACTTGGCCGCGATTTCGATCTGCTCCACCACGGCATCCCGCAGCTCACCCAATGTTTCACGTGAAACAACAGGATCCGCATACTTGCCGCCATCCAGGCTCATGAGCATTTCGTAACCCACATCGGGGCGGCGCAGCAGATCGGCCAGGTTGTACTCATGCGCGATCGTGGTGCCCAGCACCCGCTCGGCCTCGGCCGCCGGCAGGGTGCGCGGATTCACCCAGACCGACTTGAGCCGCTCTGTTTCACGTGAAACAGCGTCCCGCTTGCGGCTGAACGCGTCCCAGCGGGCGTCGTCCACCAGCCCCATGCGGCGCCCGGCGTCGGTCAGGCGCATATCGGCGTTGTCCTCACGCAACTGCAGGCGGAACTCGGCCCGGCTGGTGAACATGCGGTACGGCTCGGTCACGCCCTTGGTAATCAGGTCATCCACCAGCACGCCCAGGTAGGCTTCGTCGCGCCGCGGCAGCCAGGCGTCTTCACCACGGCATTGCAGCGCGGCATTGATGCCGGCGAACAGCCCCTGCGCCGCCGCCTCTTCATAGCCCGTCGTGCCATTGATCTGTCCGGCAAAGAACAGGCCGTTGATCTGCTTCGTCTCAAAGCTGCTCTTGAGCGAGCGCGGGTCAAAGTAGTCGTACTCGATCGCGTAGCCGGGCCGCAGGATGTGGGCGTTCTCCAGCCCCTTCATCGAGCGCACCAGCTGGTACTGGATGTCAAACGGCAAGCTGGTGCTGATGCCGTTGGGGTAGTACTCGTTGGTGGTCAGGCCTTCGGGTTCCAGGAAGATCTGGTGGCTGTCCTTGTCGGCAAAGCGGTTGATCTTGTCTTCCACGCTGGGGCAGTAGCGCGGCCCCACGCCTTCAATCTTGCCGGTAAACATGGGACTGCGGTCAAAGCCGGAGCGGATGATCTCGTGCGTGCGTTCGTTGGTGTGGGTGATCCAGCAGGGCATTTGCTGCGGATGCATGGTGGTGCTGCCCATGAAGCTGAACACCGGGATGCTGCCCGGCAGCCCTCCGGGCATGCCGTCGCCGGGCTGCTCGGTGCATTTTGAGAAGTCGATGGTGCGGCCATCCAGCCGCGGCGGCGTGCCGGTCTTGAGGCGGCCTTGCGGCAACTTCAGCTCCTTGAGCCGCGCGCTCAGCGACACGGCGGGCGGGTCCCCTGCCCGGCCGGCGGCGTAGTTGTTCAGGCCCACATGGATCTTGCCGTCCAGGAAAGTGCCCGCCGTCAGCACCACCGTGCGCGAACGGAAGCGGATGCCGACCTGCGTCACCGCGCCCACCACCCGCTCACCTGTCCCGGTTGCCTGCACCATCAGGTCGTCCACCGCCTGCTGGAACAGCGTGAGGTTGGGCTGGTTTTCCAGCCGGCGGCGGATCGCGGCCTTGTACAGAATGCGGTCGGCCTGCGCCCGGGTGGCGCGCACCGCCGGCCCCTTGGAGCTGTTGAGAATGCGGAACTGGATGCCCGCCTCGTCCGTGGCAATGCCCATGGCGCCGCCCAGCGCGTCCACCTCTTTGACCAGGTGGCCCTTGCCGATGCCGCCAATGCTGGGGTTGCAGCTCATCTGGCCCAGGGTTTCGATGTTGTGCGACAGCAGCAGGGTCTTCGCACCCATGCGCGCGGCGGCCAGCGCCGCCTCGGTGCCGGCGTGGCCGCCGCCGACCACGATCACGTCAAATTCTTCGGGGTAGTTCATATCGTCACCACAGTTGCGCCCGGCATCGGGTCACCGTTTACCAGCTCGGTCGGCAGGCCCAGCCCGCGGGCCACCTGGGCCTGACGGCGGTCCGCCGTCACAAAAAGATCCACGCGCGCCACCAGGGCGCTGCCGATGTGCAGCGCATCCATGCCGCGCAGCGGGCCATGCTCCATGGCCGCAAACGCAAACCGCTCCACATGCTCGTCCAGCGGCACGCGCGTCATGTCGGCCACGTCACGCTGGGCCGCGCCCCAGACCCGGTCGAACTCGTCCTGCGGCAGCACGCCCTCACGGCGCCGGCGCAGCAGGGCCGACGCCACCTCCGTCTGGCAATGGGCCGCGACCATGAGCTCGTCAGCCGCGCCAAATAACGCAAGTATGCGCTCACGCCCAGGTTCGTCCGCATAACGCTTGGTCAGGGCCGAAGCGTCAAACATCATTCGCAGCCCACCGTCGCGCGCGGTCACACGCGTGGCCATGCCGCCGGCGGCATAGCGCACAGGCCGGGCGTCGGCGCGTGCGGTCACCATGTGGCCTCGTCGCGCTCATCCAGCACCGCCTGCGACAGCGAGGCATGCGGCGGCAGCTGCACCGGATCAAAGGGCTGCTTCCAGCTGGGCTGGCGCAGGGGCTGCTCATCGCGCACCGGCACCAGGTCGGCCACCGGCTTGCCGTGGCGCATGATGCGCACGGTTTCGCCCTGCGCGACCAGGTCGAGCATGGCGGACGCATTGGCGCGGAATTCACTCAAAGGCAGGACATGCATTCTGTACAAATATGGAGTTTTGTACATTTTAACCGCCACCCGAAAAACACAGCAGGAATCCTGCGCCACCCTGTGTTGCAATCAGGGGCATGAAACTCCTCGTCTTTGCGGGCAGCACCCGCCAGAACTCCTTCAACCGCCGCCTGGCCAGGGCCACCGCCGCCATGGCCCAGGCATCGGGCGCCACCGTCACCCACATCGAACTGGCCGACTTTGACGTGCCCATGTACAACGCGGACCTCGAAGCGCAGGGCACGCCGGCCGGCGTGATGCGCCTGAAGCAGCTGATGCACGACCACCCCGCGTGGATCATCTGCACGCCCGAATACAACGCCAGCTACCCTGCCCTGCTCAAGAACACGCTGGACTGGGTGTCCAGCCCCGTCAAGAGCGACCCCGCCTGGACGGACGGCTTCAAGTCCACGCGCGGCAAGGTGGTGGGCATGCTCAGCGCATCCCCCGGCGCCCTGGGCGGCCTGCGCTCGCAAAGCCACCTGGCGCCCCTGCTCATCAACCTGGAATGCTGGCTGGCCCCCAAAAACTTTGCGCTGGGCCGCGCGGGCGAGGCCTTTGACGAACAGGGCCACCTGAAAGACGAACGCGCCCAAAAGAGCGTCCAGGCCGTGATCGACCAGGTGCTCTGGGCCGCTGGCCGCCTGGGCACGGCCTGAGCCTGCCCACCATGGACTGCCGCCCCGGCTGCGGCGCCTGCTGCATCGCGCCGTCCATCAGCTCGCCCATTCCTGGCATGCCGCACGGCAAGCCGGCCGGGGTCCGCTGCATTCAGCTGGACGACGCCAACCGCTGCCGCATTTTTGGGCAGGCGGCGCGGCCGGCAGTGTGCTCGCAACTGATGCCGACGGCGGACATGTGCGGCGACAGCGCCGCGCACGCCATGCAGTTCCTCACGACTCTCGAACAGCTCACAGCGCCATGATGGATGCCGGGTCAGGCCCGGCATGACCGGCTGGCTTAGAACGGATAGTGCCGCGGCGTCGTCTGCACGGTCACCCAGCGCAGTTCGGTGAATTCGGCAATGCCGGCCTTGCCGCCAAAGCGGCCCAGGCCCGAGCCTTTCACGCCACCAAACGGCATCTGCGCCTCGTCATGCACCGTGGGTGCGTTCACATGGCAAATGCCGCTGTCGATCTTGCGCGCCACGTTGAAGGCGCGCGCAATGTCCTTGCCGAACACCGCCGCCGACAGGCCGTATTCATTGTCGTTCGCGCAGGCAATGGCTTCCTCGGTGTTGCGCACGCGCACGATGGCCTTCACCGGGCCAAAGGTTTCCTCGTGGTAGATGCGCATGGCCGGCGTCACATGGTCCAGCAGCGTGGCCGGCATCAGCGTGGTGTCGCTCTTGCCGCCGCACAGCAGCTTGGCCCCCTTGGCCAGCGCGTCGTCGATCAACGCGTTGCAGTGCTCCACCGTGTTCATGCCGATCACGCTGCCCAGCACCACTGGGTCGGGCTTGCGCGGGTCGCCCACGGGCAGGTTGCGGGCCTTGTCGGCAAAGCGTTTCACGAATTCGTCCGCGATCTTCTGGTCCACGATGATGCGCTCGGTGCTCATGCAGATCTGCCCGCTGTTGGCAAAGCAGCCAAACGCCGCGCCGTTGACCGCGTCGTCAATGTCGGCGTCGTCCAGCACCACCAGCGGCGCCTTGCCACCCAGCTCCAGCACCACGGGCTTCAGGTACTTCGCGCAGGTCATGGCGATGATCTTGCCCACCTTGGTGGAGCCGGTGAAGTTCACGCGCCGCACGGCCGGGTGGGCGACGATCGCCTCCACCACGGCGCCCGCGTCGGCCGGGGCGTTGGTGATGTAGTTGACCACGCCCGCGGGCAGGCCGGCCTCCTGGAAGGCTTCCACGATCAGCTGGTGCGTGCGCGGGCAGTTCTCGCTGCCCTTGAAGATCACCGTGTTGCCGCAGGCCAGCGGCGTGGCAATGGCGCGCACGCCCAGGATGATGGGCGCGTTCCACGGCGCAATGCCCAGCACCACGCCCGCGGGCTGGCGGATGCCCATGGCCAGCGAGCCCGGCACATCGGACGGGATCACCTCGCCCGCCACCTGCGTGGTCATGGACGCGGCCTCGCGGATCATGCCGGCGGCCAGCATCACATTGAAGCCGGCCCACATGCCCGTCGCGCCGGTCTCCGCGGCCACGGCGTCAATGAACTGCGGCAGCTTGGCCTCCAGCTTGTCGGCGGCCTTCAGCAGCAGCGCGCGGCGCTCGTTGGGGCCGGTCTCGCTCCAGGTGCGAAAGGCCTCGGCGGCGGCTTCCACCGCCATCACCGCGTCGGCCGGCGAGGCCGCGGGCGCGCGCGTGGCGACAGTGCCGTCCAGCGGGTTGCGCCGCTCGAAAGTGGCGTTCTTGTCGGCCGTGACTTTCAGGCCGTTGATGAGCATGGACAGGTCAGACATGGGCAGACTCCTTGACAGTTTGTTGGACGGCCCGGGCGGCCGTGGTGGTTTCGCTGCTGGCCGCGCCCAGATAGGCCTCGCGCACGACGGTGGAGCGCGCCAGCAGCTTCGCGGGCCCGCTGGCCACCAGCGCGCCGCGCTCCAGCACATAGCCGCGGTCGGCCACGGCCAGGGCTTTCTTGACGTTTTGCTCCACCATCAGCACGGTGGTGCCCGCGTCGGCAATGCGCCGCGCGATGGACAGCAACTCGTCCACCATCCTGGGCGCCAGGCCCAGCGACGGCTCGTCGAGCATCAGCAGGCGCGGCGCGCACATCATGGCGCGCGCCACGGCCACCATCTGCTGCTCGCCGCCGCTCATGGTGCCGGCCAGCTGCTGCGCGCGTTCGCGCAGTTTGGGGAAATCGTTGAACGCCTGCTCGATGCGGCGCGGCCGCTCGGCCTTGGGCACGAGCCAGGCGCCCAGCTCCAGGTTCTCGGTCACCGTCATCTGCGGGAACAGCTGGCGGCCCTCGGCCACCAGCGCCACGCCGGCCTTCACGATCTCATGTGTTTTTTCGGGCAGGTCATCACCGTCCAGCAGCACCTCGCCACCCCGCGGGATCAGGCCGTTCAGCGCGCGCAGCAGGGTCGTCTTGCCCGCGCCGTTGGGGCCCAGGATCACGGTGAGGCCGGGCTTGACCTCCAGCGTGATGCCGCGCAGCACCAGCATGGGCCCGTAGCCCGCGCTCAGGTTGCGCACCTTGAGGTGGGCTTCGCGCGCGCCACCCAGCGTGAATCCGGGGCGGTGCCACATCATGCGGCCACCTCTTCGGTCTCTGTCATTTCGTCACCCAGGTAAGCCTCCACCACCTCGGCGTTGCGCACCACCTCGGCCGGCGGGCCGTCGGCGATCTTGCGGCCCTGGTGCAGCACGATCACGCGCTCCACATGGCGCAGCAGCGTGGTCACGGCATGCTCGATCCACACCACGGTCAGATCAAGCTCGTCGCGCAGGCGGCGGATCAGCCGCGCCATGTCCTCGATTTCGGATTCGGTCAGGCCCGCGGCCACTTCGTCCAGCAGCAGCATGCGCGGCCGCGTGGCCAGCGCCATGCCGATCTCCAGCAGCCGCTGCTGCGACGGCGTCAGCGCCGACGCGGGCCACGCGGCCTGTTCCGTGAGGCCGATCAGCGTGAGGATGCCCGCCGCATCGCGCAGCGCCCAGGGCACGCCCTGCTCGTCGCCCCACAGCCAGTACTTGCGCGGGCGCCGCCCGGCAAACTTCAGGCCGAATTCAATGTTGGCCTGCACCGGCATGTCGGCAAAGGTGCGCGGCGTCTGGAAGGTGCGCGCCAGCCCCAGCGCGGCAAAGCGGTGCGGCCGCTGGCCCGCCAGGCTGCGGCCTTCCAGCACCAGCTTGCCGGCCGTGGGCACCTGCACGCCCGAGATGGCATTGAAGAACGTCGTCTTGCCCGCGCCATTGGGGCCGATGATGCCCACCAGCTCGCCAGCGGTGAAGGTGGCGCTCACCGCGTCCACCGCCACCAGGCCGCCGAAACGGACGGTGATGTCCTGTGCGTCGAGCAGCACCTGTTTGGAATCAGACAAGGTACTGCTCCTTGGCGCGTTTCTTGAGCCGGGCTTCCTCACGGGCCTTCTCGCCGCTGAGCTCACGCTTGAGGTCCTTGGCCCAATCCCGCGTGTCGCGCCACCAGCCCTTGAATGTCTCCGCGCGCAAGGACGCCAGGCCACCCGGCAGATACAGCACGCTCAGGATCAGCAGCAACCCCAGCGACATCATGTACACCTGCGGCGCCTTCAGGCGCAGCGTCTCGGCCAGCAGGCTGAACACCACCGCCGCAATCAGCGGCCCCCACAGCGTGATGGCGCCGCCAATCAGCGCGATCAGCACCGTCTGGAAGCCGATGAACGGATTGAACACCGTGTGCGGGTCGATGTAGGTCCAGCGCACCGACATGGCCGCGCCCACCGCGCCGGCCACCGCCGCCGTCATGGCAAAGCCGGCAATCTTGATCAGCCGCGTGTTCACGCCCAGCGTCTGCGCGCGCTGCTCGTCCGCGCCGATGCCCATCAGCGCCAGGCCAAAGCGCGTGCGCCGCACACCAATGGACAGCGCCACCGTGCCGGCGGCCAGCACCAGCACGGTCAGGTAGATCGTGTCACGCTCGGGCACCACCGTCAGCACGCGGCCCACGGTGCCGGTGACCTGCTTTTCAAAATAGGTGATGGCATGGCGGATCAGCTCGGTCATGCCGAAGGTCAGCACCGCAAAGTAGGTGCCGCGCAGGTGCAGCACGGCCGCGCCCATCACCACCGCCACCACGGTGGCAATGCCGGCGACCATGGCAATCGACTGCACCCAGCCAAACTTTTCCAGCGACAGCGCGCTGGTGTAGGCGCCAATGCCAAAGAACGCCGACGTGGCCAGAGACAGGTAGCGCGTGCTGCCGCAAAACAGCCCCCAGCTGGACGACAGCGCCACATACATCAGGCAGGTCAGCGCCATGGACACCATGAATTCGCTGCCGTAATAGGGCAGCGACAGCGCCCAGCCTGTCAGGCCAAAAAGGACCAGCAGGTCTCTGATGAGGAGTTGTCGTTCGGTCATTTGTTGTTGTTCTGTTGTGGCACTCGCGGGCTTGTCAGCGGGCCCCGGACCCGGGTACACCACCGTTGGCGCGCCAATAATTCGTCTACAAAGCTGCGCCTGCGGGCACACCGGCCTGGGGGCGCCTCTGTGGCGCTGAGCAGCACAGGGGTGAGTGTCGGCGCGCGTAAGCGCGCTTCGTGCTCTGACTCGCCGAAGCTGTTTGAGCGGAGCGCGCAGCGCGTAGCGAGTTCTTCGGCGCGACCGAACCCCGAGCAGCGCAAGGCAGTCGCCGAAGGCGACCGCCACAGTGAAGCCCCCAGGCCGGTGTGCCCGCAGGCGCAGCTTTGCCAGGAGGTAGACGAACGAAGACGCAACGTCATGCCTTACGAGTCCTACGAGCAAACAACCCCTCAGGCCGCAGCACCAACACGCCGATGAACACGACGTACGACAGCAGCGCCTTCAACGAAGGATTGGTGAAATGCATGCCAACCGCCTCAACAACACCCAGCAGCAAACCACCCGCCAGCGCCCCGCCCATGCTGCCAAAGCCGCCCAGCGTGATGACGATCAGCGCGGTCACGGTGTAGGGCTCGCCCATTGACGGGCTGATCGTGTAGGCCATCGACAGCAGGCACCCCGCCACACCCGACAGGCCCAGCCCGATGCCGAACATCAGCGGATGCAGCCGTTTGGTGTCAATGCCCACCAGCTGCGCGCCCACGGGCGACTGCATCAGCGCGCGCACACCCTTGCCCAGCAGCGTCATGCGCAGCAATGCAATCAGTGCACCGGCAAACACCAGCGCCAGCGCAAACACCAGCAGCTTGTTGCCCGCAAACTGCGCGCCGCCCAGCTTGACCGGGTCGGTCAGGAAGTCATAGCCGCGCAGGTCGCCGCCCCACACATAGCTCACCAGGTTCTGCACCAGGAACATCAGGCCGAAGGCCACCATCAGGCCCCGCGCTTCAAAGATGTCCAGGTTGGGCGACGTGGCCGTGAGCCGGCGGAAACACAGCCAGTGGATCACCCACCCCAGCACCATCAGCATGGCAAACGACACCGGCACCATCAACAGCGGGTTCACGCCAAACTGCGTCTGCACCATCCACGTCAGGTACGCGCCCAGCATCAGGAACTCGCCATGCGCGATGTTCAGGATGCGCATCAGCCCGTACTGCAGGTTCAGGCCCAGCGCCACCAGCGCGTAGATGCCCCCGGTGATGAGGCCGGAGGCGATCAGTTCAATCCAGGCACCGAATGACATAAGCGTGGCCCGTCATGCCGGGCTTGACCCGGCATCCATGCTGGCGCGCTTGCGGATGGGCAGGCGCAGATGGATTGCGGGTCAAGCCCGCAATGACAACGGCTTTCCTTTCCTTACTTCCAGGCCGCTTTGGCGGGATTGAGCTTGGCCGTGGCCAGCTTGGGCGGCCACACCACTTCAAACTCGCCGTTCTGCCACTGGCTCACCGTGCCCGGCGTGCCGATGTTCTCGCTGCCCTGGAACTTGATGTCGCCCAGGATGGTCTTGTGCGTGGTGTTGGCCACGTAGTCGCGGATGGCCTTCCTGTCCAGGCCCTGCGCCTTCACGGCATTGGTCAGGATCTCCAGCCCCGCCCATGCGGCGCCGCTGGCCCAGCGGTCGGGCTCCTTGCCGCCAAACTTCTTGGTGTGCGCGTCAAAGTAGGCCTTGGCGCCGGGGCTGGTCTTGCTGTTCCAGCTGCCCATGCCCAGCACGCCTTCGGCGCCGGCGGGCGTCATCACGTTCTTGTACAGCTGGAAGGCCGTGCCCACCGACGCATAGAAGAACTTCGGGTTCAGGCCCACTTCCTTGGCCTGCTTGCTGGCCAGGATGGTGTCGGGCGGGTAGGTGAAGCCCACGAAGGCATCGGGGTTCTTGTCCTTGATGGAGCGCAGCACCGGCGACAGGTCCTTCACGCCGCCGGGGTAGCTCTTGTCTTCCACCATCTGGATGCCGCTGCCCTGCAGCGCCACCTTCAGCGCGGCAAAGTTCTCCAGGCCGAACAGGTCGTCCACATAGATGCAGGCCAGCGTCTTGCAGCCGTTGGCCTTGAGCATGTCCACCAGCGCATTGGTCATGGGCGCGGGCTGCTGCAGCAGCAGGAAGAAATACGGCAGCTTCATCTCGATCAGCCGCTTGCTCAATGCCGTGGGCGCCAGGAACGGGTAGCCAAAGCGGTTGGCCAGCGGTGCCACGGCAAAGTTGGCATTGCTGCCCCAGGGCGGCAGCACCAGGTCCACCTTGTCGCTGCCCATGAGCTTTTCGTAGGTGCGCACCACGGTCTCGGTGTCGCTGCGGTCGTCGCTGCTGATCAGCTCGATCTTGCGTTTGACGCCCTTCACATCCAGGCCGCCCGCGGCGTTCTGCTGCTCGGCCCACAGCAGGTAGTTGGGCTCCTGGCTGACCTGCGCGCCGCCCGTCCAGGGACCGGTGCGGGCCATGGCGTAGCCCACGCGCACCGGCGCGGCCTGCGCCATGAGGCCGGGGGCGAAAGACATGGCGCCGACCGCCGCGGCGGCGCCCTGGATGATCTGGCGGCGGGATTTCTGAACAGGCTTGAAAGGGGTCGGCTGGGCCATGGTTGTCTCCTTGAAGCGCGCAGGAATGCGCACAGCCCCGAAGCTTAAAAAAGCGAACTTCCTGCCGCTTTGCTGCCCGCGCACAAAGCGTTTGCGCAGCTGTGCATGCGGTATCGGGTTTACCCTGAACCCCAATGCGCGTGCGGCGTCCCCGCGCCCATAATGGGCCGCAACCCAGCCGCAAGCCCCATGTCCGCCCAGCCCATCACCCTGAACACCGACGCCGTCGCCCCGCGCGACCGCGCGCCGCAATGGCGTGAATGGGTGTGGCAGCACTTTGGCGGGCTGGAGTCCGACTTTTACGGCGACATGCAGTTTGACGGCCACATGGCCGCCTCGCGCGCGGGCGATGTGATCCTCACCCGGCTGGAGGCCAACCGCCACCGCGTGCTGCGCACGCCCGGCATGGCGCGCACCAGCGACACCGCCTACCTGAAGATCGTGGCGCCCTGGCAGGGCGGCGCTACCGTGCAGCAGCAGGGGCGCGAGGCCAGCGCCCGCTCGGGCGCGTGGATCATCTACGACACCACCCAGCCCTACGAGATCGCCAACCCCGAAAGCGTGGACCACCTGATCGTGATGGTGCCCAAGGACGAGGTGGTCGAGCGCAGCCTGCGCCTGGGCGGCACCATGGCGCGCCACCTGGGCGCCAGCGGCATCTCGCGCGTGGCGCTGGAAGCCATGCGCAACACCTGGCAGGAGCTGCCCCACATGAGCGAGGCCGCCGCTCAGGGCGCGGGCCAGCTCATCAAGCAGCTGGTACACCTGTCGCTGCTGGAGCTGTCGGGCCAGGAGACCGCCACCACGCAGCGCGAAGCCCTGCGCGACCGCATCCGCGCCCATGTGGCGCAGCACCTGGGCGACCCGGCGCTCAGCGTGGACGGCATTGCCCGCGCGCTCAACTGCAGCCGCCGCCACCTGTACAACGCCTTCGCGGGCGAGGGCGAATCCATTGCCGCCTACATCCAGCGCATGCGCCTGCAGGCCTGCGTGCGCGACCTGCAGGCCGCCGGCCCGCATGGCCGCCCCATTACCGACATCGCCATGACCTGGGGTTTTGGCAACCTGTCGCACTTCAGCCGCGTGTTCCGCGAGCACACAGGCGCCAGCCCCAGCGAGTTCCGCAACACGTCACAGGCGGGACAGCCCTCGCACTGAAAAACGGGTGTGATGGGCGTCCGCAAAGGAGACAAGCACCATGCACATCCCATCCCTCAAAGAAGTCGTGAGCGCCGAAGAATGGGCGCTGCGCGTGGACCTGGCCGCCGCCTACCGGCTGGTGGCGCTGTACGGCTGGAGCGACCTGGTCTTCACCCACATCAGCGCACGCGTGCCCGGCCCGGAACACCACTTCCTGATCAACCCCTACGGCCTGATGTTCGACGAGATCACCGCGTCCAGCCTGGTCAAGGTGGACCAGGCCTGCAACAAGCTCATTGACTCGCCGTTCCCCGTCAACCCGGCCGGCTTCACCATCCACAGCTGCATCCACCAGGTGCGCGAAGACGCCGGCTGCGTGCTGCACACCCACAGCCGCGCGGGCGTGGCCGTCAGCGCACAGAAAAACGGCGTGCTGCCCATCAGCCAACAAAGCACCTTCGTGCTGGCGTCCCTGGCCTACCACGACTACGAGGGCGTGGCCCTGCGCGACGACGAACGCCCGCGCCTGCAGGCCGACATCGGCAACAAGAACTTCCTGATGCTGCGCAACCACGGCCTGCTGACCGTGGGCAAGACCATCGCCGATGCGTTCCTGTCGATGTACACCTTCGAGAACACCTGCCGCATCCAGATCGATGCGCAGTCCGGCGGCAGCGAGCTCACGCTGATCGACCCGCGCATCCTGCAGGGCCTGGCCGAAGTCATGAAGACCGTCACTGCCGGGCAAGGCGCCAACATTGCCTGGCCCGCGCTGCTGCGCAAGCTGGACAAGACCGATCCTTCTTACAAGACCTGATGAGCAAGTTGGTCGGCGCGGCTCGCGACAGGCGGTCCCCGGCGGGGGCTCACACTGTGGCGGTCTACGCTTCGCTTCGACTGCGCTGTGGTGCTCGATTCGGGGTCGCGCCGCAGAACTCACTGCGTGCGCTTTGCGCACTCCGTTCGAACAGCCGCGGCGAGCCAGAAACGAAGCGCGCTGTGCGCGCCGACCCCGAATCTGCGCTCCTCGCCGCCACAGAGATCGCCCCCACCGGGGACCGCCTGTCGCGAGCCAGGGGGTGGGCGTGCCTGCCCTGCTTCGCCTCCAACCCCTCTGCAAAGGCGGGTGCGGGCCGGCTGCGGCGCGCCTCTGGGACGCCGAGCAGCACAGGGCTTGCGGCCACGCGCGAAGCGCGCTCGTTGACTGACTCGCCGCGGCTGTCCGAGCGAAGCGCGCCAGCGCGTAGCGAGTTCTGCGGCGGGCCGCAAGACCGAGCAGCGCAGGGGAGTCACCGCAGCGCGGTGACCGTTCCAGTGAAGCGCCGCAGCCGGCCCGCACCCGCCTTTGCGGCGCCAGCAACACGCTGCATCAGACAAAACAATGGAGACAACACGTCATGAACTTCATCCAGCTGCTCCCCACCCTGTTGCTCATCTCCCTCGCGCTGGTGATGTTTGGCCTGGGCCTGTCGCTCAGCGTGGCGGATTTCCAGCGCCTGCTGAAGTACCCCAAGGCCGTGGTCGTGGCGCTGGCGCTGCAGGTGGTGGCGCTGCCGCTGGCGTGCTGGGCGCTGGTGGTGGCGCTGGGCCTGCCGCCGGTGTTTGCCGTGGGGCTGATGCTGCTGGCCGCGTCGCCCGGCGGCGTGTCGGCCAACCTGTTCAGCCACCTGTTTGGCGGCAACGTGGCCATGAACATCTCGCTCACGGCCATCAACACCCTCCTGTCCATCGTGACGATGCCGCTGATCGCCAACTGGGCCATCCACACCTTCGCCAAGACAGGACAGGTCGTGCCGCTGCAGCTGGGCAAGGTCGCCGAGGTGATCGCGGTGGTGCTGGTGCCGGTGGTGATCGGCATGGTGGTGGCCGCGCGCCGCCCCGGTTTTGCCCAGCGCATGGAAAAGCCGTTCAAGATATTCAGCGCGCTGGTGCTCGCCGCGTTCGCGCTCATTGCCATCGGCAAGGAATGGAACGCGCTGGTCACCTCGTTTGCCAGCGTGGGCCCGGCCGTGGTGGCGTTCAACCTGGTGAGCCTGCTGGCGGGCTACTACCTCAGCCGCGCGGCCGGCATGGACAAGCCGCTGTCCACCGCCATCAGCTTCGAGATCGGCATCCACAACTCCACGCTGGCGATCTACATCGCCCTGAGCGTGCTGGACAACTTCCAGCTTGCGCTGCCTGCGGCGATCTATTCGGTCAGCATGTACATCACGGCCACCCTGTTCGGCATGGGGGTGCTGCGCCGCGCGGGCTGAAGCGCCCGCGTCGCAACCGGCGCAACCGGCGCACCCCGCGGATCACGCGTCCTCGGCGGCCAGCTCGGCTTCGATGCGCAGCTGCATGTCGCGCCCACCCTCGTCCACACGCACTTCCTTGCGCGTCATCTGCACCGCGCCAAACAGCGTGCTGAAGGCCACGTCCTTGGCGTCGCGCCCGGTGCCGGTGCGCACCAGCTTTTCGGGCGGGGCCATGCCGGTGGCGTCAAACAGCACCCAGCGCCCGCCCAGCCAGGCCTCGAAGATCGCGTGAAAGTCCTGCGGCGGCTCGTCAAACCACACATAGCCCACCACCAGCCGCGCCGGGATGTTCAGCGCCCGGCACAGGGTAATGCCCAGGTGGGCAAAGTCGCGGCACACGCCGGCACGCTGCACGAACACGTCCTGCGCGGTGGTGGTGGACACGGTGCTGCCCGGCAGGTAGGTGATGGCGTCATGGATCCACTGCGTGACGGCGCGCACGCGGCCAATGCCCGGCGGCAAGTCGCCAAACATCTGCTGCGCGGCGCGGGCCAGCACGTCGGATTCACAGTACCGCGTGGGCATCAGGTAATGCAGCACCTCGTCGGGCAGCTGGCCCACGGGCACCTCGGCCAGGTCATCGGGCACGGGCTCGACGTCCAGCACCACGTCGGCCTGGTAATTCACCATCAGCGGTCCCACGGGCGCGTCAAACCGGATGAAGCGGTTGCCGCTGGACGGGTCGGTGAAGCTGCGCACCGACACGCCCGAGGACACCGCCAGGCGTTCGCCCAGCAGCGCCTGGCCGGGGCGCAGGGCGGCCTCGATGTTGAAACAGAAATGCGCGGGCGCCAGCACCTGGTACTCCAGCGCGGTTTCCACGGTGGAGCGGTGTTTCTTCGGTGCAGCCATCGGCATGGTGACTCTCCTGTGGAGGATGGAAGCACCGATGCTAGGCAGCGCCAGGGCCACGGGTGATCAGTCACCGGCGCGCCGTGCTGTAGGACAAGGCCATGACGGACGGCACCCTGCACGAATGGCCGGCAACCGCTAGCATGCGGGGCTGCGTTCGCCGCACACCCTTCACAAAACCACAGGAATCAACATGAAGCTTTATTACTCCCCCGGCGCCTGCTCGCTGTCCCCGCACATCGCGCTGCGCGAGGCCGGCATTGCGTTCGAGCCCGTCAAGGCCCCCACCAAGACCCACCAGCTGGACGACGGCACCGACTACTACACCATCAACCCGCTGGGCTATGTGCCGCTGCTGGAGCTGGACGACGGCACCCGCCTGCGCGAAGGCCCGGCCATCGTGCAGTACATCGCCGACCAGGCGCCGCTGAAGAACCTGGCCCCGGCCAACGGCACGCTGGCGCGCTACCGCCTGCAGGAATGGCTGACCTTCATCGGCATGGAAATCCACCGCGGCTTCGGCCCGCTGTTCAACCCGGCGTCCACCGACGAGGTGAAGGACGCCGCGCGCGACAGGCTCGCGAGCCGCCTGAAATGGGTGGACGGCGAACTGGCCGGCAAGCAGTACCTGATGGGTGACCAGTTCACCGTGGCCGACGGCTACCTGTTCACCACCACCAACTGGGCGAAAATGACCGGCGTGGACCTGTCGGGCTTTGCCAACCTGCTGGCCTACCGCGAGCGCGTCGGCGCCCGCCCCGCCGTGCAGGAAGCCATGCGCGCCGAAGGGCTGATGAAGTAAGGCCGTGGGGCGTTCAGGCCAGCGGCTTTTGCCGCCAGGCCAGAAGCGCCCCCACCCACAGCGCCAGCGCGGAAAACACCAGCCCCTTTTCCAGCCCGGCCAACCCACCAGGCCCGTCGGCAATCCAGCCCACGACCGTGGGCCCCACGATCTGCCCGGCCGCAAACACGATGGTGAAGGCGCTGATGCCGGCCGCCCACTGCGCGGGCGGCAGGTTGTGGCGCACCAGCGCCGTGGTGGACGCCACCACCGACAGGAACACCGCCCCAAACACCAGCCCCGACAGCAGCACCAGCGGCCAGGTGGCGGTGAGCGCGGGCAACAGCGTGGCGCAACCCAGCAGGCCGTTCAGCGTGGCCAGCGCGCCGCCCCCCTTCGCGCGGTCCAGCAGGCCCGCCCAGATGCGTGACGACGCCACCACCGCCACGCCCAGCAGCGCGTAGAACAGCGTGACGGCGCCCGGCCCCACGCCCTGCTCGCGCAGCAGCGCGATCACGAACGTCATGTAGCCGATGTAGCCCACGCCAAACATGGCATAGCCCGCCAGGCCGGGCGCGAAGGCACGCCAGGTAAAGCGCAGAGCCACCGCGCCAGCGGCCGCCGCTGCCGGCGGTGGCGCCAGCGCCTGCAGCGCGCGCGTCGGCCACACCAGCACCGCCGTGGCTGCAAGGCAGGCCACGGCCAGCGCCCACCAGGCCCAGGCCCAGCCATGCGCCATGTCAGGGCGCATTTGGGCCGCCGCCTGCAGCATGGCCGGCACCAGCAGCGCCGACAGCACAATGCCCAGCCCCGTGCCGCCGTAGTACAGGCCCAGCAGCAGGCCCATGCGCTGCGGCTGCAGCGCGCCCAGCCGGGCGGCCAGCAGGCCCCCCGCAATGAACACGAACGCACTGGCCACACCGGCCAGCAGCCGCTGCGCCAGCAGCGCCGTGGCGTCTGTGAAAAACCCGCTCAGGCCCATGAACACGCTGGCCAGCAGCGCACCGCCCAGCAGCAGCCGGGACGGCCCCAGGCGCGCCATCAGCCGCGGCGTGACCAGCGCGCCCAGCAGGTAGCCCAGGGCGTTGGCCGTGTTCATGGCGCCCGCCAGGGTGTAGGACCACTGCAGGTCCGCGCGCATGGGCGGCAGCAGCAGGCCATAGGCAAAGCGCGTGACGCCCAGCGAAATGGCCGCGCCCAGCGACAGCGCGACGGCAAGACCCAGCAATGAACGCGGCATTGACCTACCTTAAAAAGCGTGCGCGTGCTGGCCACAGGGCCATTGATTCGCGGCTAACCTGAGCCGCAGTATCCATTCACCGGAGTATCCACGCATGGCTTCCCTGTTCGACCCCCTGCAAGTTGGCGCTTTGCGCCTGCCCAACCGCATCGTCATGGCGCCGCTCACGCGCAACCGCGCGCCCGGCGCCGTGCCCACGCCGCTGATGGCGGAGTACTACCGCCAGCGCGCCAGCGCCGGCCTGCTGATCACCGAGGCCACGGCCATCAGCCACCAGGGCCAGGGCTATGCCGACGTGCCCGGCCTGTACGGCACCGAGCAGCTGGACGGCTGGAAAAAGGTGACGGATGCGGTGCACGCCGCCGGCGGGCGCATCGTCACGCAGCTGTGGCACGTGGGCCGCGTGTCGCATGTGGACCTGCAGCCCGGTGGCGCGGCACCGGTAGCGCCATCGGCCATCGCCGCCAGGACCAAGACCTACCTCATCAAGGACGGCGTGGGCAGCTTCGTGGAAACGTCCGTGCCGCGCGCGCTGGACGCCGCCGAGCTGCCCGGCATCGTGCAGGACTTCCGCCATGCGGCGCGCCATGCCGTCAGCACCGCCGGCTTTGACGGCGTGGAAGTGCACGGCGCCAACGGCTACCTGCTGGACCAGTTCCTGAAAACCGGCAGCAACCACCGCCGCGACGATTACGGCGGCAGCATCGAAAACCGCGCCCGGCTGCTGCTGGAAGTGATGCGCGCCGTGACGGACGAAATCGGCGGCGGGCGCACCGGCCTGCGCCTGTCGCCGGTCACGCCCGCCAACGACGTGGTGACCGATGACGCGCAGGCGCTGTTTGAATACGTGCTGCGCCAGCTCGCACCGCTGAAGCTGGCCTACATCCACATCATCGAAGGCGCCACCGGCGGCCCGCGCGAGATCGCCGACCGGCCGTTTGACTACGGCGCGCTCAAGACCGCCTACCGCACCGCCGGCGGCCAGGGCGCGTGGATGGTCAACAACGGCTACGACAAGGCCCTGGCAGAACAGGCCGTGGCCGCGGGCGCGGACCTGGTGGCCTTTGGCAAGCTGTACATCGCCAACCCCGACCTGGTGCGCCGCCTGCACGACAACGCGCCGCTGAACACGCCCGACAAGGCCACGTTCTACGGCGGCGGCGCAAAGGGCTACACCGACTACCCCACGCTGGCCTGAGCGGCCAGGGGCGCTTCAGCCCACGCCGATGGGCGCGGGCGCCTTGAGCACGATGCGGGTGAACAGGCGGTCCCAGGCCGGGTCGCGCGCGCCGTCGCTGGCCAGCGGATCGCGGTGCGCCGCGAAGGCCGCGTCCAGCGCCGCCCAATCCTGTGCGTCCAGCGCGCGCTCGGCGGCCGGCAGCACCTGCTGCTCCTCGATCTGCATGTGCTCCAGGTAAAAGCCCACGTAACGCGCGGCAGCCTCGGCAAATGCCGCGCGGCGCGGCTCGCCCAGCAGCTCCCAGGCCAGCAACAGGTGCTGCAGCGCGCGCACCGCCTGCTCGCCGCCCATGTGGTCGCGCTCCAGCCGCTCGATCACCGGCATCAGCGACGGCACGCGCAGCGCGATCTTGGGGAACAGCAGATCGGACTCCTTGGGGTGGTGCAGCCGCTCGGGGAATTCGTCGATATAGAACAGCATCGCGCGCACCACGTCAAAGAACCGCTCGGGCTCGTCGCCGGGGCCGCGCTCCAGCATGGCCATGAGCGAGCGCAACACGGCCGACACGGCGCGGTGCTCGTCCAGGATGATGCGGATGCTGGGGTGGGTCATGTGGCGAGCTTCCCACGCAGGCGCACCACCCGCGTTGATGTACGTCAATCCCTCAAGCCGCCACGCCCGCGCTTGCCTACACTGGCACCCATGCGCACCCTTCTTGCCCTCAGCCTGGCCGTGCTTGCGGCCACCCCCGCCCTGGCGGGCCGCCCCCTGACCGTGGACGACGCCAGCGTCAATGACGCGGGCGCAGGCCATGTGGAAGCGTGGTACGCGCGCCAGCCCGGCCGCCTGCACACCTGGACGGTGGCGCCCGCGTATGCGCCGGTCAACGGGCTGGAGCTGGGTGCGGCATTCACCCGCGACCGCACCACGCCGCAAAGCAGCGCCGCCGTTCAGGCCAAGTGGCGCATCACCCCGGTGCAGGACGACGGCTGCAACGCCGGCGCCGTGCTGGGCGTGACGCAGGCGCGCGGCGCGGGCCGCATGCCGTACGTCAACGGCCTGTTCACCTGCAACAGCGCCTGGGGCGCCACCCACTTCAACCTGGGCGCCAACCGCGCCAGCGGCGGCCCCACGCTGGGCACCTGGGGCGTGGCGCATGAGCGCGAATTCGGCGCCGTCACCGCCCATGTGGAAGCCTTCGGCCAGCGCCTGGCCAAGCCCACCTTCCAGATCGGCGCCCGCAAGGAGATCGCCAAAGGCCTGCAGCTGGACGGCACCCTGGGCCGCAGCAACCGCGAAACGCTGGTCAGCGTGGGGTTGAAGGTAGGGTTCTAGGCGCCTGCGCGGGTCGCTTTGCCGCCCTACCCGGGGCGGCAAAGTGTGTATGGTGTGTACAATCACGCCATGAAGAGCGGGGAACTCATCAAAGCGCTGAAGCGCGCCGGCTGGCACGAAGTTGCCGTCAAGGGCAGCCATCACCAGTTCAAGCACCCCGCCAAACCAGGACGAGTGACCGTTCCCCATCCCAAAAAGGATTTGCCTCTTGGGACAGTCAAAGCCATCCTGAAACAGGCCGGCCTGTCCCACTGAAAGGAATCACGCCATGCGTTATCCCGTTGCGATTGATGCCGGAGATGCCCAACACGCCTGGGGCGTCATCGTGCCCGACCTGCCCGGATGCTTTTCGGCAGGCGACACGCTCGAAGAGGCGCTGGACCAGGCGCGTGAAGCCATCCTTTTTCACATCGAGGGCCTGATCGACGAGGGCCAGCCCGTACCCGCTGCCCAGCCCATCGAAAAGCACCGCAACCGCCGCGAACACAAAAACCGCATCTGGGCGCTGGTTGAGGTGGACCTCGCGCAGCTTGAAGACGTGACCGAGCGGGTCAACATCACCCTGCCCCGGCGTGTGCTTCACAAGCTGGACGCCGCCGCGCAAGCGGCGGGCGAGTCACGCTCCGGTTACATCGCGCACCTGGCGTTGTCCAGCCGCTGAGGCCGGGCGCCAGCGCCTGAGCAGCAGCGCGTTGGTCATCACGCTCACGCTGCTCAGGGCCATGGCGGCGCCGGCTACCACCGGGCTCAAGTAGCCCAAAGCCGCCAGCGGGATGCCGGCCACGTTGTAGGCAAAGGCCCAGAACAGGTTCTGGCGGATCTTCATCACTGTGCGGTGCGAGATGTCCAGCGCGCCCGCCACCAGCCCCACGTCACCGCGCATCAGCGTCACGCCGGCCGCGTGCATGGCCACGTCAGTGCCAGTGCCCATGGCCATGCCCACGTCGGCCGCGGCCAGGGCCGGCGCGTCATTCACGCCATCGCCCACCATCACGACTGTGTGCCCGCCTTCCTTCAGCGCAGCGACCTTGGCCGCCTTGTCGCCGGGCAGCACCTCGGCCATCACTTCGTCCGGTTGCAGCCCCAGCCGCGCGCCCATGGCCAGCGCTGCGCCACGGTTATCCCCGGAGATCATGACGATGCGGATGCCACGTGCGCGCAGGATATCCAGCGCCTCGCGCGCGCCGGGCTTGGGCTCGTCGGCAAAGGCCATCAACGCGCGCAGCGTCAGGCCCGCCGTCGTGCGCTCCACCAGCGCCGACAGCGTGGCGCCCTCGGCCTGCAGGCGGTCGGCTTCATCGCGCAGCGCGCCCAGGCCCACCTGCAGCTCGTCCATCCAGCGCAGGCTGCCAATCAGCCAGCTCGTCACGCCCACTTCGCCTTCGCTGCCGCGCCCTGGCACCGCGCGCACGCTGTCAGGCTCGGGCACGGCCAGGCCGCGCTCCCTGGCAGCCGCCACCACGGCACGCGCCAGCGGGTGTTCGCTGCCGCTTTGCAGGCTGGCGGCAGCGGTCAGGGCCGCTGTGTCGTCGGCATCGGCCGCCGCCACAAAGGCAACCAGCCTGGGCTGCCCCACGGTCAGCGTGCCGGTCTTGTCAAACGCCACGGTGTCCACCCGGTGCGCCAGCTCCAGTGCCTGCGCGTCCTTGATCAGGATGCCGTGCTTCGCCGCCACGCCGGTGCCGGCCATGATGGCCGCCGGCGTGGCCAGGCCCAGCGCACAGGGGCAGGCAATGACCAGCACGGCCACGGCATGGATCAGCGCGGCCTCCAGGCCCGCGCCCGTCCAGAGCCAGCCGGCCAGCGTCAGCAGGGCGATCAACAGCACCACCGGCACGAACACGGCCGACACCTGGTCCACCAGCCGCTGGATGGGTGCCTTGGCGGCCTGCGCGTCTTCCACCAGCCGGATGATCTGCGACAGCACGCTTTCATGGCCCGTGGCGGTCACGCGCACCACGATGCGCCCGTCGCCATTGATGCTGCCGCCCGTCACGCGCGCGCCCACGGCCTTGGCCACGGGCAGCGGCTCGCCGGTCAGCATGGACTCGTCCACCTGCGTGTCGCCTTGCACCAGTTCGCCGTCAGCCGGAATGCGCTCGCCGGGCCGAACGACCAGCTGGTCATTCACCAGCACCTCCGCCATGGGCACATCAATCTCGCCGCCCGCGCGCTGCAATACGTGCGCGATGTCGGGCCGCAGCGAATGCAGCGCCCGGATCGCCGCCGTGGTCTGGCGCTTGGCGCGGGCCTCCAGCCATTTGCCCAGCAACACCAGCGTCACCACCACGGCGGACGCTTCAAAGTACAAGTGCGGCACCATGCCGTGCGCCGCATGGGCCTGGCCCTGCGGGCCCAGCCACAGCCACATCGACAAGCCCCAGCCCGCGCTGGTGCCGACAGCCACCAGCAGGTCCATGTTGCCGGTCAGCGCCTTCAGCGCATGCCAGCCGGCCCTGTAGAAGCGCGCACCCAGGATGAACTGCACCGGCGTGGCCAGCGCGAACTGCGCCCAGGGCGGCAGCATCCAGTGCTGGCCGAACAGGTCGCCCACCATGGGCAGCACCAGCGGCGCCGACAGCAGCAGGCCGATGGCCACCGGCCAGAAGCCGGCCCAGGGCGACAGGTCTTCCTGCATCGCGGCTTCGGCGCTGCGCGGCTCGTAGCCGGCGTCGCGCACCGCACGGCGCAGCATCGCCTCGGCCTGCGCCGACGCGGCATAGGTGATGCGGGCCGACTCGGTCGCCAGGTTGACCGTGGCGTCCTGCACGCCGGGCACTTTCTTCAGGGCGCGCTCGACGCGCGACACGCATGACGCGCAGGTCATGCCGCCCACGCCCAGGTCGAGCGTGGCGGATTCGGGGGAGGCGGAAGTGTTCATGGGCTGCACTGTGAACCTTGCCACCATGGCAAGGTCAAGGGTTGACGCAGATCAACCGCGCCGCGATCAGGGTTATGGCGCAACAGCGCTTGACCTTACCATGGTGGCAAGGTTGAACATACCTTCTTTCCCAACCGAAAGGACATCACCATGAACCAGACCTTCAACGTACAAGGCATGACCTGCGGCCACTGCGAACGCGCCGTCACCCAGGCCGTCAAGACCGTGGACCCGGCGGCTGAAGTCCGCATCGACCGCGCCGCGGGCAAGGTGGACGTGCAGTCCGACCAGCCGCATGAGGCCATCGCCAAGGCCATTGCCGAAGAAGGCTACACGGTCGCGGCATGAAGATTACCCAATGAGCTTTCCGGTCAACATCGGCGAAGCAGCACGCCTGTCCGGCGTGTCGGCCAAGATGGTGCGCCACTATGAATCGCTGGGCCTGCTGCCGCGCGTGGGCCGCACCGGCAGCGGCTACCGGCAGTACAGCGAGGCCGAAGTCCACACCCTGCGGTTCATCAAGCGCAGCCGTGAGCTGGGCTTTTCGATGGACGAAATCGCCGAACTCGTGAGCCTGTGGCAGAACCGCCGCCGCACCAGCGCCGGCGTCAAGCGGGTGGCGCAGAAGCACGCCGATGAACTGGCCCAGCGCATTGAGGCCATGCAATCGATGCAGCGCACGCTGCACCACCTGATCCACTGCTGCCACGGCGACGACCGGCCCGACTGCCCGATCCTGGACGATCTGGCCGGCCACGGCCACGCGCCGCACTGATCCAGATCAACCGGGCCGCCGCCCGGCTACGGTGCAATAGACGGCGCAACAGACCCTTCCAACCCACGCAAGGAGTTCCCATGAAGACCAACATCGGCAACATTGAACGCGGCGTCCGCATCGTCGCTGGCCTGGTCCTGATCGGCCTGGCCGCCACCGGCACAGTAGGCTGGTGGGGCTGGCTGGGCGTGGTCCCGCTGGCCACCGGCGCCATCGGCTGGTGCCCGCCCTATGCCTTGCTGGGCATCAACACCTGCAAGACGCGCAGCAGCTGAGCCCCGCCGCCAACAGGGTTGCCCGGTTGGCGTTTTAATCGGGGGATGGACACCTCCACCACCACCTCCTCCACCGTCAGCCAGCCCCGCCGCGCCGAGCGGCTCGTCACCGGCCAGCCCACCAGCGACGGCGCGGGCGTCAAGCTCACGCGCGTGCTCACGCACGATTTGCAGCAGCGGCTGGACCCTTTCCTCATGCTGGACAACTTCGCCAGCGACGACCCTAACGACTACGGCGCGGGCTTTCCCAGCCATCCGCACCGCGGTTTCGAGACCGTGAGCTACATGCTCACCGGCAACATGCGCCACAAGGACAGCGCCGGCCATGAGGGCCTGATCACCGACGGCGGCGTGCAGTGGATGACCGCCGGGCGCGGCGTGATCCACAGCGAAATGCCCGAACAGAACGACGGCGTGATGGAGGGCTTCCAGCTCTGGCTGAACCTGCCGGGCAAGGACAAGATGTGCGCGCCCTGGTACCGCGACATCCAGAGCCCCGAAGTGCCGCAATACACGACCGCAGACGGCGTGACCGTGCGCGTGATCGCAGGCGAAAGCCACGGCACGGCCGGCGCCGTGCAGCGCGAGGCCACGCAGCCGCTGTACCTGGACATCATCTTCCCCGAAGGCGGCGGCCGCTTCAGCCAACCGCTGCCCGCCGGGCACAACGCCTTCACCTACGTGTACCGCGGCAGCGTGGACGTGGCCGGCACCGACGTGCAACGCAACCGCATGGCCATCCTGGCCAACGAAGGCGACGGCGTCACCCTGAGCGCCAGCGGCGCAGCCCGCGCGCTGCTGATCGCAGGCCAGCCCCTGCGCGAACCCATCGCGCAGTACGGCCCGTTCGTCATGAACACCCGCGACGAACTGATCCAGGCGGTGGAAGACTTCCAGAATGGGCGGCTGGCGTAGCCCCGCCGAAACGAAGCTTCAAGCAACTTTACACAGCAGCAGCCTGCGCATATCGCGGCGACACAAGCGGCATTCAGACTTGCCTTCAACCTGATGCCGATGTCCGGCTCAGGCTTGTCTTTGAAAGGAAGTCTCCATGACATTCGCTCCCAAACGCCTGCTGCTCACCGGCCTGATCGCCACCTTTGCGGCCGCCGCCATGGCCCAGACCACGCCCGCCCCGGCACCCGAGGGCAAGCCCGCCATGCAGCACCGCATGGGCAAGCACGACCCGGCCAAAATGAAGGAATTCATGGCCAAGCGCCAGGCCGAGCTCAAGCAGAAGCTGGCCATCACGCCCGCGCAGGAAAGCGCGTGGACCGCCTGGACGGCCGCGCTGCAGCCGCCGGTCACCCGCCCCGAGCGCCCGAACCGCGAAGAAATCGCCAAGCTGACCACGCCCGAGCGCATCGAGAAAATGCGCGCCCAGCGTGCCCAGCGCCAGTCGCTGATGGACAAGCGCGCCGATGCCACCAACACCTTCTACGCCACGCTGAGCGCCGAGCAGAAAAAGGTGTTTGACGCCGAGACGGTGCGCTTTGCCGGCGGCGGACGCCACGGCGGGCATGGCGGTGGCCATGGCGGCCACGGCATGCACCAGAAAAGCTAAGGACCAGCCGCCGCCGGGCCGCCCCAAGGCGGCTGCGGCCCCCTCGGGGGGCAGCGACCCACACGCAGTGGGGGAGCGTGGGGGCCTATAGCCTCGCTTGCGCGTCGTCCTCAGCCGGTGGCTGGGGTACGGCACGCGCCAAGGCCAGCCAAGCCGCAAAGGGCAGCCCTGCCTCGTGCGGCATGGCCCGCCGGGGCGCCGGGCGCACCACCTGCAAACGCAAGGCCCCGCTGGCAACACCGGGGCCCACACCGGAGCTTTGCGCCATCTGCATCACGCCGAACGCCGGCGGGATTTCGCTGGCATCGCCGATCTCGCGGCCCCTGGCGTCGCGCCCCAAGACATACCAGCACTCACTGCTCATGGCCAGGTAGGCGCCGCGCTTGGCGCGCGTGCGCGGCGTGTCGCGCAGCTCGCCCAGCAGGTCGGCGCGCCGCACCTTGACCTCATGCACCGCCGGCACCAGGTAGCCCGCCACCGTGGTGTGGCGGATGGAGAACACATCGGGCCGTGCCACCACCCAGCGGCGCAGCGCTTCGCCGGATTCACCCGGCTCATCCACCGCCGCGCGCAGGCTCAGGGCGGTGAACGCTGTGCGCCCGCCGCGCTGCATCTGGCGCACCACCAGCGCCACCAGCGCCTCGTGCTGGTCAAACGCCGCGCGATTGCGCTGCTGGGCCAGCGCCAGCGCGGCAATCCCGGCATCGCTCAGCCGCAGCGCCTCGCGCAGCACGCCGCCGGCGTCCGGCGTGGCCACGCGCTGCAGCAGCCCGGCGGCCAGCAAATCGACCTCGATCGCGTCCAGGCAGGGCCAGCCGGCCGAGCGGTACAGCTCGCGCAGGCGGCGCGCATGGGATCGGGGGATGACGGTAGGCGCTGGCATGGGAAGGCAAATTGTGCGCCCGCCGCTCGCGTGTTCCGCGTGCTTGATCCGAATCAACCGCAGCCTGCTGACACTGCCTAAACTGGGGTGACCATGATGACCCCATCCAGCCCCGCGCCACGCCCGCTGCCGGCCATCCGCACGCTTGAGCCGCTGCAGCCGCTGCAATGGCTGGCCCTGGCCTGGCGCGACATTGAGCGCGCGCCCGCGGTCGGCCTGGCCCATGGCGCGGCCCTGGCGCTGTTTGGTGCGGCCCTGCTGGCTGCCGCGCATGACCGCTTCTGGCTGCTGGCGGGTGCGCTGTCGGGCTTCCTGCTGGTGGCGCCGGTGCTGGCGGTGGGGCTGTATGCCGTCAGCCGCGCGCTGGAGCGCGGCGAGCCCGCGGGCTTCAGGCTGGTGCTGCGCACCTGGCTGAGCTGGCGCGGGCGGCCCGGCGACGGCCGGCATGACAGGCGGCATGACTGGAGACTGGTGCGCTTTGGCCTGCTGCTGGCGGCCGCCGGCACGGGCTGGGTGCTGACTTCGGCCTCGCTCATCACCTGGCTGGCACCGCAGCCGGTGCAGCAGCCCATGGATTTTGTGCGCCACGTCATGCTGGCGCGCGACAGCCTGCTGTTCGAGGCCTGGCTGGCGCTGGGCGGCGTGCTGGCCGCGCCGGTGTTTGCCTCCAGCGTCATCACGCTGCCGCTGCTGCTGGACCGCCGCATCGGCGTGCTGGACGCCGTGCTGACCAGCTGGCGCGCCGTGCTGGCCAACCCGGCGCCGCTGGCGCTGTGGGCCGCCCTGGTCATGGGCTTCACGTTGCTGGGGCTGGGCTCGGCCCTGCTGGGCCTGGTGCTGGTGGTGCCGCTGCTGGGCCATGCCAGCTGGCATGCCTACCGCGACACGGTGGACGCGTCCGCATGGCCGCCGCGCGAGCCCCACGAGGAACGGGCGCCATGACAGCGCCCGGCACCCTGTTTGGCTTCACCGAAGCCCAGATCGCCCAGTTCGGGCTGACGTTCGGCATTGGCGCTTTCATGCTCTACATGCTGTTCATCATTGCCCAGTTGGCCTGGGAATCCAAGGCCGGCCGGTTCGGCACGTTCGTGCTGTTCCTCGGTCTGGCCTTCGGCATGGTGGGCTTCGCCGCGAAGTTCGTGATCCAGTGGTTCCTGGAACGCTGATGCGCTGAAGCGCAGCGGCGTGCTTACTTCGGCGTGCCAGCGCCGGCCTGCGGTGACGGGTTGCCCGCCGGCACGCCGGTGGACGTGCCCGAGGTGCTCATCGCGGCCAGGTTCTTGTCGGCCTTCTTCTGGGCCTTTTGCATCTGGCGCTCGGCCTTCAGCTCGGCGCGGGTCTTGCCGTCGGTGGGCTTGGCTTCCATGCCGGCTTGCTGCCCGGTCCTGTCCGTCGTGCCCACCGTCCCCTTGGAGGTCGTGCCGGCCTTGTTGGCGGCGCGCGCTTCGGCCTTCACGTCGGCGCGGGTGTTCTCGCCCACGGCCATGGGGGCGTTCTGGGCGTGGGCAAAACCGGCGGTGGCCAGCAGGCCGGCCAGCAGGGCAGAGGTCATGGTCTTGTTCATGTCGGCTTCCTTGGTGGTTGGTTGATGGGCCGCTGTGCATCGCAGCCGCCCAGTCAATTTACGTTCAGGGCCGCGGCCGGTGTGCCGGACAGCCGCGCCGCGGCCTGTAGGACGCCGGCCCGCTCAGAACATGCGCGCATACCGCAGCTGCAACGAATCCATGCCGGGGTTGGGCTTCTTCACATCGGCATTGGAGATGTGCACCACGCGCAGGCCCAGCTCATGCTCGCGCGCGGCGCCAAAGCTGTAGCCCACGCCGATCACGTCCACGAAATTGAACGTGGTGCTGAACTGCTTGTGCGCGCCGCGGTACACGTTGTCCGTCAGCGACACACCGATGCCGCCCTCCAGGAACCACCGCGAGCGCCCGCCATCGGCGCGGTTGCGCAACATCGGCACCAGCGCCAGGTGGGTGTAGGTCTCGTGGCCGCCGCGCGGGCCCGGCGCGCGCCAGTGGCCCAGCAGCGCCTCGGTGCTGTAGCCAAGCTGCCCGCCCCACCAGCCGTGACGCCAGCCGCTTTGCCACTGCAGGCCCAGCGTGGCCATGCGCGTGCCATCGCGCGACTCGCCCAGCTGGATGAAGGCGCCGCCCGGCACCCAGGCATGGGCAGGCGGTGTCTGCGCCCGCGCCGCCGGCGCGCTGGCCAGCATCGCCACCACCGCCGCGCAGGTGGCCGCCGCGCCCTGGCGGTGGCGAGAAGCTGCGCCATGAAATTGGGTTGCGGCCTTCGCGGCGGCAATCATGCGTCCTACACGGCGTGCAGGGGGTGGCAGGTACAAATCTTTCATGACCGATGATGCCATCTACCCGCCCCTGACGGTGATGACCGTGAACATTCACAAGGGCTTCACGGCGCTGAACCGCCGCTTCATCCTGCCCGAGCTGCGCGACGCCGTGCGCAAGGTGGGCGCGGACGTGGTGTTCCTGCAGGAGGTGCTGGGCAGCCACCAGCGGCACCAGCGCCGCTTCAACCATTTCCCGCCGGGGCCGCACTACGAATTCCTGGCCGACAGCATCTGGCCGCAGTACGCCTATGGCAAGAACGTGGCCTACCCCCATGGCGACCACGGCAACGCCGTGATGTCCAAGTACCCCATCCTGTACCACCGCAACCACGACGCCTCCGTCGTGGGCCCGGAAAAGCGCGGCCTGCTGCACTGCGTGCTGCACATTCCCGCGCGCAGCCTGGACGTGCACGTGATCTGCGTGCACCTGGGGCTGGCCGAATCGCACCGCGCCCGGCAGCTGGATCTGATCTGCCAGGTGGTGCGCGACGAGGTGCCGGCCGACGCGCCGCTGGTGGTGGCGGGCGACTTCAACGACTGGCGCCGCCGCGCGCATGACATCCTGGAGCAGGGCGCGGGCCTGCGCGAGGTGTTCGTGCAGGCCTATGGCGAAGCCGCGCGCACCTTCCCCGCACGCTGGCCGCTGCTGCCGCTGGACCGCATCTATGTGCGCAACGCCACGGCCCACCTGCCCGTGGTGCTGCCGCGCAAGCCCTGGTCCCACCTGTCCGACCACGCCCCCCTGGCCGCGGAGATTCACCTGTGAGCACGCCCGCCCTGCACGACCGCCGCCGCTGGACGGACGGCAACCACTTCGAGCTGCTGGAAAACGGCGAGGCCTTCTTTCCCGCCGTGTTCGAAGCCATCGCACGGGCGCAGACCGAGGTGCTGCTGGAGACCTTCATCCTGTTCGAGGACAAGGTGGGCCTGGCGCTGCATACGGCGCTGCTGGGCGCGGCGCGGCGCGGCGTGCGCGTGCATGTGATGATCGACGGCTACGGCTCGCCCGACCTGTCGCAGGACTTCATCGGCAGCCTGTGCGCCGCGGGCGTGCAGGTGCATGTGTTCGAGCCGGCGCCGCGCATCTTCGGCTGGCGGCCCAATGTGCTGCGCCGCATGCACCGCAAGATCGTGGTGGTCGACGCGCAGCTGGCGTTCGTGGGAGGCATCAACTATTCGGCCGACCACCTGGGCGACTTCGGCCCCGGGGCCAAGCAGGACTGGTCGGTGGCGGTGCGCGGCCCGGTGGTGGCGCACATCCACCGCTTCTGCCACGCGGCGCTGGCGGCGGGCCATGGCGGGCGGCTGGGCCGGCTCGGCCCGTTCGGCATCCGCCAGTGGTTTCGCGACCATGCGCCGCTGCGCCGCCGCCCCGCCGCGCTGCCGGCCTCGGGCGATGCGCAGGCGCTGTTCGTCACGCGCGACAACCACAACCACCCGAGCGACATCGAACACCATTACCTGCAGGCCGTGCGCGGCGCGCGCCAGCGCGTGGTGATCGCCAACGCGTATTTCTTCCCCGGCTGGCGCTTCATCCGCGAGCTGCGCCGCGCGGCCCGCCGCGGGGTGGACGTGCGCCTGATCCTGCAGGGCGAGCCCGACATGCCCATCGTCAAGACGGCGGCCAGCCTGCTGTACCACCACCTCACCCAGGCCGGCGTGCGCATCTACGAATACTGCGACCGTCCGCTGCACGGCAAGGTGGCCGTGGTGGACGGCGACTGGTCCACCGTGGGCTCCAGCAACCTGGACCCGTTGAGCCTGGCGCTGAACCTGGAGGCCAACGTCATCATCCGCGACCGCGCCTTCAACCATTTGCTGTCACAACGGCTGGAGCACCTGATGCGCCACAGCTGCAAGCAGGTGCGAACGGACGAGCTGGCTGAATCCAGCACCTGGCGGCTGGTGCGCAGCTATTTCGTGTTCCATGTGCTGCGCAGGTACCCGTCGTGGGCGCGGCTCCTGCCGCGCCACGCGGCACGCCTGTCGCCGGCCTTGGGCGAGGACGCCCTGACGCCGGTGTGCGCCACCTCCGGCGGCAAGGACGCACGATGAACGCCGCCGTGCCGCAGGCCCTGCCACACCGCCTGCGTGAGCGCCCCTGGTGGCCCTGGGCCATGCGCGGCCTGGCGGCGCTGTTTGTCGGCTTCATCGGCTGGATGCTCTACCAGTACGCGCGCGACATCGAATGGTCGCGCGTGGACGACGCCGTGCGTGCGCTGCCAGCCCCCGTGCTGGCGCTGGCCGCCGCCCTGGCCGCCTGCAGCCACCTGCTGTACAGCACGTTTGACCTGCTGGGGCGCCACTACACCGGGCACCGGCTGGCCGCGCCCACGGTCATGGGCGTCACCTTCACCAGCTATGCGTTCAACCTGAACCTGGGCTCCATCGTGGGCGGCGTGGGGCTGCGCTATCGCCTGTACTCGCGCCTGGGCCTGCGCGGCGGCGCCATCACCCGCGTGCTGAGCCTGAGCCTGTTGACCAACTGGCTGGGCTTCCTGCTGCTGGCGGGCGCGGTGTTCGCGCTGTTTCCGCTGCCGCTGCCCGCGCAGTGGCAGATCGGCAACGGCGCCCTGCGCGTCGCGGGCTTTGCGCTGCTGGGCGCCGCCGTGGCATGGGGTGCGCTGGTCACGCTGTCGGCGCGGCGCGAATTCACCTTGCTGGGCAAGCGCTTTGCCTTGCCGGGCCCGCGCATGACGCTGCTGCAGCTGGCGCTGTCGTGCACCAACTGGATGCTGATTGCGGGCGTGATCTGGGTGCTGCTGCAAGGCCAGGTGGCCTACACCACGGTGCTGGCCGTGTACCTGCTGGCCGCGATCGCGGGCGTGGTGACGTACATCCCCGCCGGGCTGGGCGTGCTGGAAGCCGTTTTCCTGATGCTGCTGGGCGAGCAGGTGGGCGAGCCCGAACTGCTGGGCGCGTTGCTGGCCTACCGCGCGGTGTACTACCTGGGCCCGTTGCTGGTGGCCGCGGTGATGTACGCCGTGATGGAGACGCGCGCGCGCCGCGCATGAGAGGGGCGCCGGCCATGAACCCCCGGCATGTGCCGCACATCCACCCTGCGCTTGCGCCCGCGCCGCGCATGCGGCCCCGCCTGCGCGACCGCGCCTGGTGGCCCTGGCTCACGCGCGGCACCCTGGTGCTGTTTGGCGCGTTCGTGCTGGGCCTGCTGCTGTGGCAGGCCATGCGGGTGGACTGGCCGGCCGTGTTTGCCGCCGTGGCCGCCACGCCGGCGCGGGTGCTGCTGGCCGCGGGCGCGGTGGCGCTGGCCGGCCACCTGCTGTACGGCACGTTTGACCTGCTGGGGCGCCACTACACCGGCCACCGCCTGGCGCCGCGGGCCACGATGCTGGTCACCTTCATCAGCTATGCGTTCAACCTGAACTTCGGCGCCATCGTGGGCAGCGCGGCCATGCGGCTGCGGCTGTACGCACGGCTGGGGCTGCGCACGCCGGTGATCCTGCGCGTGATGGGCCTGAGCATGTGGACCAACTGGTTTGGCTACCTGGCGCTGGCGGGGTTGGCCTTCGTCTCGCTGTCATTGCCGCTGCCCGTGGGCTGGCATGTGAGCGCGGCGGCGCAGCGCGCCACCGGCGGCGTGCTGCTGGCGCTGGCACTGGCATACCTGGTGGCCTGCGCGACGGTACGTCCGGGACGCATCTGGCGCATACGCCAGCACGAGGTGTGGCTGCCCACGCCGCGCCTGGCGCTGGTGCAGCTGGGCGTGGGCGCGGCCAACTGGCTGCTGATCGCCGCCGTGATCTGGGTGCTGCTGCAGGGGCGCGTGGCCTTCCCGGTGGTGGCGGGCGTGTTCCTGGTGGGCGTGGTGGCGGGCATCGCCACGCGCGTGCCGGCCGGCCTGGGCGTGCAGGAGGCGGTGTTCGTCACGCTGCTGGCCCCCCAGGTGAGCGAGGCGGACGTGCTGGCCGCCATGCTGACCTACCGCGCGCTGTACTACTGGGCGCCGCTGCTGCTGGCGGGGCTGGCCTATGCCGGGCTGGAGGCCACCGTGCCGCCGCGCGGCTCAGGCCGGCACCAGCCGCACCAGCGTGATCTCTGACGGCGCGCCAAAACGCTTGGGCGGGCCCCAGTAGCCCGTGCCCCGGCTGGTGTAGACCCACAGGTCCTTCAGCTTGTGCAGCCCGGCGGTAAAGGGCTGCTGCAACCGCACGAAATGGTTCCAGGGCCAGAACTGCCCGCCATGCGTGTGGCCCGACAGCTGCAGGTCAAAGCCCGCGTCGGCCGCGGCCATGGCGCTGCGCGGCTGGTGCGCCAGCAGCAGGCGCACGCGCGCATGGGCCGGCGCGCCGCGCAGCGCGGCCTGCGGGTCGCTCTTGTGTGCAGGGTCGAAATGGTGGGCGGTGTAATCGGCCACGCCAGCCACCAGCAGCGCCGCGCTGCCGTGCGGGCCGGCATGGTCCAGCACCACATGCTCATTGAGCAGCACGCGCACGCCCAGGCGGCGTAGCTCGGCCATCCAGGCCTGCGCGCCCGAGTAGTACTCGTGGTTGCCCGTCACAAAAAAGCTGCCGTGGCGCGAGCGCAGCTGCGACAGCGGCGCCACATGCGCGGCCAGATCGCTCACCTTGCCGTCCACCAGGTCGCCGGTGATGGCCACCATGTCGGCACCCAGCGCATTGACCCGCGCCACGATGGCCTGCAGGTAGCCGCGCCGGATGGTCGGGCCCACATGCACGTCGGTGATCTGTGCCACGGTAAAGCCATGCAGCGCCGCGGGCAGCCGGGCAATCGGCACGTCCACCCGCACCACGGCGGCCGTGCGCCGCGCGTTCCAGAAGCCGATCGCCGTGGCCAGCGCGGCCAGCAGCGGCACGGCCACGGCCGACCAGGTGGTCAGCGCCGCCACCGGCAGGGCCGCCGGCCGCCAGGCAAAGGCGATCACGGCCAGCAGCAACGCCACGTCGCGCAGCACCGTCAGCACAAACAGCGACGAAAACAGCCCCATGCCCACAAGCCCGGCCCAGGCCAGCCGGTCGGCCCAGGGGCCGCGCACATGGCGCCGCGCCATCAGCCCCAGTGGCAACAGCACGGTGGACGCCACCAGCACCAGGCCCAGCAGCGCCTGCGCCACAGGCCAGGCGCCCAGCGCGGGCACGATGCGCCAGCCCACATACAGGTGCAGCAGCGCGGACAGCAGGTAAATGGGCATGGCAGTGCGACAAGGGTGGACGGGCACGCAGGTGTGAGGCGAAGTGCGCCGGTTCAAGGCCGGCCAGCGCCAGCCCGCGCTGGGCTCACGCCCGCCTCATTCTGGCTGTTTCAACCGCACACAGGCATGACACGCCCGGCTGTTAAGATTCGCCGCGTTTTGCCGTGCCTTCGCGCACCCCTGATCCACCGCAGTACCCCTCAATGACCGTTGCCCTCGCAGGACGCGCACCTGCCGCGTTCGAGATCAAAAGCGCCAACCTCCCGCTGGTATCGCTGCTGCTCAAATCGCCCGACTTGGCCCTGCTGTCGCAGGAGCTGGCCGCCCGCTATGGCGACATCCCCGACTTCTTTGACAACGAGCCACTGGTGGTGGACCTGAGCCCGCTGCAGGCCACGCAGGCCGGCGCGGCGGTGGACTTTGCCGCGCTGCTGCCGCTGCTGCGCCAGTACCGCGTGCTGCCCCTGGCCGTGCGCGGCGGCAGTGAGGCGCAGATGGGCGCGGCCCTGGCCGCCGGCCTGGTGGCCGCACCCGACGCCGTGGCGCCGCGGGTGGCCGCCCGGGCAGAACCCTCGCCCGTTCAGGCTGAGCCCGTCGAAGCCCCCACCGGCGCGCTCATCATCGACAAGCCCATGCGCTCGGGCCAGCGCGTGTACGCGCGCGGGCGCGACCTGGTCGTACTGAGCATGGTCAACCCCGGCGCCGAAGTCATTGCCGACGGCAACATCCATGTGTATGCGCCGCTGCGTGGCAAGGCCATTGCCGGCGCGCGCGGCGACGTGCACGCGCGCATCTTCTCGCTGTGCCTGGAAGCCGAGCTGCTGTCCATCGCGGGCGTGTACCGCACCAGCGACGTGGCCCTGCCCGCCGATGTCTGGGGCAAGCCCACCCAGGTGCACCTGGACGGTGGCACCGAGGGCAAGCTCGTCATGACACCGATCAAGAACTGAATCTCTCAAAGGACATTTCACCCATGGCAAAAATCATCGTCGTGACCTCCGGCAAGGGCGGGGTGGGCAAAACCACCACCAGCGCCAGCTTTGCAACCGGCCTGGCCCTGCGCGGCCACAAGACGGCCGTGATCGACTTCGACGTGGGCCTGCGCAACCTGGACCTCATCATGGGCTGCGAACGCCGCGTGGTGTATGACCTCGTCAACGTGATCCAGGGCGAGGCCAACCTGAACCAGGCGCTCATCAAGGACAAGCAGTGCGACAACCTGTTCGTGCTGGCCGCGTCGCAGACGCGCGACAAGGAGGCCCTGACCAGGGACGGCGTGGAAAAGGTGCTGAACGACCTGGCCGCCATGGGCTTTGAATACATCGTGTGCGATTCGCCCGCGGGCATCGAGACCGGCGCGCTCATGGCCATGCACTTTGCCGACGAGGCGCTGGTGGTGACCAACCCCGAAGTGTCCAGCGTGCGCGACTCAGACCGCATCCTGGGCATGCTGGCCAGCAAGACCCGCCGCGCGATCGACGGCAAGGAGCCGGTGAAGGAGCACCTGCTCATCACCCGCTACAACCCCGGCCGCGTGGACCAGGGCCAGATGCTGTCGCTGGAAGACATCCAGGACATCCTGCGCATCAAGCTCATCGGCGTGATCCCGGAAAGCGACAGCGTGCTCACCGCGTCCAACCAGGGCTCGCCCGCCATCCACCTGAAAGGCACCGACGTGAGCGAGGCCTACAAGGACGTGATCGACCGCTTCCTGGGCGAAGACAAGCCCATGCGCTTCATCGACGCGCAGAAGGCCGGCTTCCTCAAGCGCCTGTTCGGGGGGAAATAAGCCATGGCATCGTTCCTGTCCTTCCTGCTGGGTGAAAAGAAAAAGACCGCCAGCGTCGCCAAGGAGCGGCTGCAGATCATCCTGGCGCACGAGCGCAGCGGCCGCAACGCCGCCGAGCCCGATTACCTGCCCGCGCTGCAGCGCGACCTGGTGGCCGTGATCAGCAAGTACATCAAGATCAACCCCGGTGACATCAAGGTCCAGATGGACCGCCAGGACAACCTGGAAGTGCTGGAAGTGAAGATCGAGCTGCCGGAAGCGCGCTGAGCGGCTACGCCAGCAAAGTCATCCCGCAGGATGACGCCGCCGCCTTGTCGAACGTCCAGGTTCGCGCGCAGCCTTCACTTTCAGCCAGCTGCGCGACCAGCGCATCAGCAAGGCCTGCCTTGGCAGGCCGACTGGACGTCAGGCGCCGCACAGCAGCCAGCACGACCTCGCGCCGCTCAAGCCGCAGCTGCGGGGTATTGGCCAGGTCCTGAACGGTATCAAGCAATTCGGCGGGCGTTGCGCCATACAGCCGCTTCAACACCCAGACCAGCTCCACCAGTACCACCAAGCTGACAAAACCCGGTTGGGTTGCACTCAACTGCTTTTCAATCAGTTGGGTGGCAAGCGCGGCTTGTCTGGCGTCATCCTGCGCCAGGTAACGCACCAGCACATTGGTGTCGAGGCCAACCATGCCGCTACCGCACCCGCGCGCCAGCTTCAGCGGCAATGGCCTCGTCCATCGCGGCCAGGCTGACCGGCTTTTTCGCGCGCCCTGCAAAGCGCCCTTTCAACGAGGCCACCTGGGTGTCCAGCGCCACGACCTTGAAGCCGTCCTTGGTGGGAACGAAGTCCACCTTGCTGCCGGCGTGCAAACCCAGCGCCGCCCTGACGGCCAGTGGCAAGGTGATTTGTCCTTTGGATGTGAGAGTCGCAGCAGGCATACAAGCTCCTTACGTCAGGTAAGGAATTATAGGCCGGCTGCCTGCACTGCCCTCAGCGCGCAATGAACGCCAGCACCGGCGCCAGCGTCCGCGCCGGTGCTTCCTCATGGGGCACGTGGCCCAGGTCGTCGAACATCACCAGCTTGCTGCCTGCAATGTCGCGCGCAAAGCGCTGCGCGCTGTCGGGCGGGATCAGCGCATCACGCCCGCCCCACAGGATCAGCGTGGGCACCTTCAGCGACGCAATGCGTGCGGCCGCCGCGTCGGCCTGGGCCTGCTCGCGCACGACCTGGTCCACCCGCAGGCCCAGGGCGCGGCGGTTGCCGGCGCGCTGCGCCATGTCGTAGTAATGGTCCACCAGGTCCGGCGTCACGCGCGACGGGTCGCCATAGACGCTGCGCACGCTTTGCTCGACCATGCCGCGCGGCAGGGTGTTGCGCACCAGCGGGCGCAGCGCCTCCACGCGCGCAATGCGAAAGCCCAGCGGCACGGCCCTGGGCGCCATGGCATAGCCGGCAGCGTCCACCAGCACCAGCTGATGCACGCGCTGCGGCTGGGCATGGGCAAATTCCCACGCCACCTGGCCGCCCAGCGAATTGCCGGCCAGCACAAAGCGCTGCACGCCCAGCTGGTCCAGCACGCCCGCCACAAAGCGCACATAGGCAGCCATGGAATAGTCGTCCTGCGGGTGCGGGCCAGTCAGGCCAAAGCCGGGCATGTCAAACCGGATCACGCGGCGCTGGGCCTTCAGCGTGCCGGCCCAACCCTGCCAGGTGTGCAGGCTGGCCGATGTGCCATGCAGCAGCACGACAGGCAGCACATCATCGCGCGGGCCCTCGTCGCGCACATGCACCTGCATGCCCTGCACGGCCAGGAACTGCGACGGCGGCTGGGCCCAGCGGGCCTTCAGCCCGTCCACCGGACGGTCGGGCGCCCAGGTCAGAAATACGCCCACCAGGGCAAAGAACACGACGGCGCCGGCCAGCAGCGCGAGGGAACGCAGGAGCAGTTTCATGGAAGCCTTTCAACCCTGTGCATCACCCAAACGGCCGTACCCCGATCAGCACCCCATGCGCCCACAGCGCAAAACCCAGCCACGCGGCCACGCCCACCACCACGGTGATGCCGGTACCAGCCAGCGAGCCCGCCGGGTAGTTGATGCCGGCGGCGCGGTCACGCGCGCGGGCGGCCTTGAAGCTGAACACGGCCCACAGCAAGAAGCTGCCAAACAGCAGCACATCGGCCAGCGAGCCATTGGCCAGCAGGTGGCCCAGCGCCCAGACCTTCACGGCCAGCACCATGGGGTGGTGCAGTCTGGCCTTGATGCTGTTGCGCGGCACATAGGTGGCGGCCAGCAGCACAAATGAAACCAGCGTCAGCAGCGACGCCGCGTGGCGCATGCCCAGGGGCGGCACCCACAGCATCACGGGCTGCTGGCGCGCCAGGCCATAGCCCCACACCAGCAGCGCAAAACCGGCGATGGACAGCAGCGAATACAAACCCTTCCACGCGAGCGCGCCGCGCTGCGCGATGAACTGCGTGCGCCAGCCATCGGCCACGATACGCACCGAATGCACGCCCAGAAAAATCACCAACCCCAGAATCAACATGCCCATGGCCCGCGCTCCTGCAAAGTGTGGGCCGATTATGGGCGGGCAACGGCCCACCAGCGACCAAAGCCCCTAAGCCGCCACACTGGGCGTGCCCAGATGCCGGCGCACCGCCGCATCCAGCGCATGGCGCTGGCAGGCCTGCACCGCCATCAGCAGGCTGTGGCTGGCCGCGGCCAGGCCAAAGCGGCTGCACAGGTCGGCCTGGATGCGCGCGAGCAGCGCGGCAGCCACCTCGGCATCGGCCAGCGCCCGGTGGGCGCGGCCAGCCGCGGGCAGCGCATGGAACGCCGCCAGCGTGCCCAGCTTGTGGCCCGGCGCCTGCGGGTACAGCCGGCGCGACAGCAGCATGGTGCAGGCAAAAGGGTTGTGCGCGGCCGGCGCATCGGGCCCCAGGCGGGCCAGCTCGGCCTGCCAGAAGCGGCGGTCAAACCCGGCGTTGTGCGCCACCAGCGGCGCGCTGCCCACAAAGCGCGCGGCCTCCGCCATCACCTGCGCGGCCGGCGGCGCGGCGGCCACCATGGCATTGCTGATGCCGGTGAACGACTCGATGAAGGACGAGATGCGCACGCCCGCATTCATCAGGCTCTGGAACCTGTCCACCACCCGCCCGCCCTGCACCAGCACCACGGCAACCTCGGTGGCGCGGTCGCCCTGGGCGGGCGACAGGCCGGTGGTTTCGAAGTCGATGACGGCGATGGGGCCGGTCATGGCATGTCCACCCCAGGCACGCGCCCCACCACCAGCTCCGCAAACCCCGTGGCCGCATCCAGCTGGCGGCTGAACTGCCAGCCCGGCAGCAGGGCCAGCACCACCTCGGCCGTGGTGCGCACGGTGCAGCCGGGCAACAGGTGGCCGCCACACACCGAGCCGTCTGCGCGCGACACGCTGGCGTGCAGGTGCGGCCCTTGGGCGCTGAACGTGCCCGACAGCGTCAGCAGCTCCAGCGGCCCGCTGATGCGCGTGCCGCCCGCCCCGGCGGCAAAGCGCAGCACCGCATCGTGCAGGCTGCCCACGGCAGACACCACACAGCTCGCCTGCACGCCGTGCGCGGTGGACAGCCCGGCCCAGGCCGCCTGAAGCGCCAGACGCAGATCGTCACCGGGGGACAGGCGCAGGGCTTCTATGTGCATGGGGGGGATTGTCCACGGACGGGGGAGCGGGTAGAGTCGCCCCAGCTTACGAAAAAGGTAAGCGGGGTTTGGCGACCCATTGACTCTTCGCGGCTTCAAGGCCGCTGATGACCGCGAGTTCTCTCAGCGGCCTTCGCATTCGTGCCCCCTTTAAGGCGGCCCGGATGGGAGGCCCGCGAGGGCCTGCCGGTTTCCGCGAGGAGTCCCGGTTCGCCAACCCGTTCGGGTCGCCGCCATCATTTGCGCGGCGGCAACAGCCAACGACACCAGGGAGGAACCCACATGTCGCACCCGCTTGACGCCATGGCCCCGGCCGCCGGCCACGCCACCGCCCACCACCAGCCCAGCCAGGCCATCCTGCTCAGCGTGCTGACGCTGGACCTGCCCGACCAGATCGCCAACATCCGCGAAGTGCAGCACGCCTATGAGCTGGTGCAACAGCTGCTGGACACGCGGGGCACCGCGCCGGCGGACCCCCTGGACCGCCGCCGCCTGGCCAGCCTGCTGCGCATACTGAATGTGGCGCTGGCGGCAGAGGTGGAGGCGGCTTCGGCGTTGGTGGGGGCGGCGAAGAAAGGGTGAGCTACACGTATCAACGACGCCCGTGCTCACGGTAACCCGAAATGCTGTGTCGGCCGGACGCAGCACCACAGCTTGGCGTTAATAGGCTTGCATCATTACTGCATCTTGGGCATCCTGCCCATAGCTCTCAAATTTCAAAAGAGAGTGAGGGGGCTGCATGTACTTCTCGGCGACTACAGTCGACGACTTATTTCGACGTGTCTTTTCTACTCTTTTAGACGCTAAGAACTGGGTAACACCAACGCGAGGCGACTCCCTCGAGATTACGGGAGTGATGCTACGTCTTACAAATCCACGAGCCCGTCTAAGTCGAACAGAGATGCGGGGGAAAATCTTTAGTTGTCTTGGCGAGTTTCTTTGGTATATGCGAGGCAGCAATGAGCTTTCCGTTATCAGCTACTACCTGCCCAAATACGAACAAGACGCCGAAAAAGACGGCACTTTATATGGCGCGTATGGACCTCGCTTGTTCGGGATGCGGGGGGTAAATCAGATCATTAACGTCGTCGAACGACTGCGCTCTAGCCCAAATTCCCGGCGGGCGGTGATCGAACTGTTTTCCGCTGAAGACTTGCAATCAGGAGCCCAAGAAATCCCTTGCACGTGTGTACTTCAGGTCGTTCTTCGAAAAAGAAGACTTCATATGATTGTCTATATGCGGTCAAACGATGCCTTCAAAGGGTTACCTCATGACATCTTCTCATTCACCATGCTTCAGGAGCTAATTGCCAGGTCTGTCAATGCTGAAATTGGCTCCTACAAGCATGTTGTCGGAAGTCTTCACCTCTACCGCGACGATGTGGCAAGTGCAAAAAGCTATCTGCAAGAAGGATGGCAATCAACGACAGCTATGCCAAAAATGCCTTCCGGAGACCCGTGGAAGTACATGGTCCGCCTGTTAGAGGCCGAAGAGAAATTTCGCCAGGGAAGCGACTACGATTTGGAGGATTTGCCTGACTACTGGGGCGATCTTGTCCGTTTATTAAAGGTCTTTTCTCTAGGCAAGAATAAGAAAACTCGAGAGATCGCAGCGGTAAAGCGCCAGATGAAAGAGAAGTTCTATAACTTGTATGTCGAGAAAAGGCTAAGGCGTCCTGTGAAATCAACGCAGTCCCCGCAATTCGATCTTCTTGCTGCAAAGGCCAACTAATGAGACCTGGTGATGTCGAACTCGCGATGCGCCTCAGCGCCGCTCTTGATTCTTTTGGAGCAACAGTCCATCAACTCCCGGGCATCGCTACGTTGCAACGTCGAAACTGCTTACTCGAACAGTTGGTCGAAAGTGAACGAAGAATCCGGTACTACCGAGTAATACAAAATCGCCCCATTTCTCCAGAGCGGTCTGCGCCAAGCTCCCTTTTCTTCGACCCCGTGAAAGCGGCGCTGCTATATCGAGATCAAGGTCAATTAGATGAGGCGTGCTGGATGGCGTTCTATGCCGTCCATTTCGGAAAGAATGCTAAAGGTGGTTGGCGATATGCGAAAGAAATTTATGGGGCATTTGGAGATCAACCCTATTGGACCTGGAACAGAGTCGCCCAACAGCCGCGTCAATTCAGGGAGTGGCTAGATCAAAACATTGATCGCCTACGGCGCCCCGGCGTCGCCGGGGGCTTCAGCAACCACAGAAAATACCAAAGCTTGGATGCTTACTCGGAAGCGGGAACAGGCTCAGCCTTCGAGACATATGTTAAATGGGTTGATCCGACCCGAGGCCATGCTGGATTGATTTCTGATTCTTTACAACGAGCAGAAGGGAGTCCTCGAAGGGCTTTTGACCTCCTCTATCGCGAAATGACCGTGGCATCATTCGGCCGCTTGGCACGATTCGACTATCTGACAATCCTTGGAAAGCTAGGACTCGCCCAAATTGAGCCGGGCTCAACATACATGCAAGGTGCTACAGGTCCCAAGGCTGGTGGAACACTGCTCTTGGGACAGGAATATGCGACCACTACGCTAGACAATCTACTAATTGAATTAGACCAATTCCTAGGGATTGGTATGCAAGCAATAGAAGATGCCTTATGCAACTGGCAAAAAAGCCCTGACTCTTATGTTGCATTTAGAGGCTAGTCAGAACCCTGCATATTTTCAACCCACTCGTAGCGCTTCTTATAGCGATTGAAGTGACTCGAAGAGACGATCCCCATGTGTTGAAGTTGGCCAATTAGAACTCCCGGCGATACGCCGATCATCTTTGCCAGTCTCAAAAACTCTTGCGGCTTCGAGGGCCTACTTTCTGCCAGAGCTTGCCGAAAATACGTGGGTACCAACACTTCTTCTGCAAACTCGTTGGCTTCCCCTTCTTCCACCGCCGTTTCGGTCACTTCATCACCCTCAAGAAACATGCGCTCAGGGCCATGCAAGATCAAGTGCCCGACCTCATGAAAGAATGAAAACCAGAACTGGTCATCTGTCCTGTAACGAAAACTCAAAAGGATGACGGGCTTGCCGTTAGGCAGGCTGAATACCGCTCCACTTACCTTGGATCCAGCCGGGGCCCGTGCTACAACTAGAGCGACTCCCGCTTCGGAGCACATCGCTTGAAGAGCCGGCAAAAAAACGTCCGCATCGTGCTCACGAGTTAGTTCTCGCATTCTGGAAATCATTTGCCGAAGTATCGGCGCATCCCACGATTTCAGATCGAACGTTTGAGCAATTAGTTCGCCTCTTCGCAGCCAACAAGTCAACGCAAGAGCCTTAGTGTTGGCGATCCCATGAGCCCTAAATCTTGCCTGCTTTAGCAAAGCTCCGTACCGTCGTTCCCATTCACTGATCTTGCTTACCCCAAAGAAACCAAATAGGGCGCTGATACGTTCCTGCCGACCACGACCATGAGATAACCATCCCCAGTCGCAAAGTTCTTTATACGCAAGCCCCTCTATCCAAGCATCGCCTTCCATTTCATGCGAAGAAGCCTCCTCAACGGACCGACGATATATTGCTTCTCTACGGAGCCAGAACTCCTTCGTTCCCCCAAGGGAAACCTCCAACCGTTCAGCAAGTTCGACATCTATCGGTTGCTGCCCTGTTAGCAACTTAAGCGTTCTTTCAGCCTCAATTTTAAGAAGAGAGGTAAGTTCGCTGGCGCTTATCTTGCGCTCGCGTAACAACGCACCAATCGACTCTCCAGGAGTCGAAATCCAATCAGCGCGTTGGCTATTCATTACTACCCTCGATTCTTTCCAGAATCACTCTCTTCACGTCACGTAGCTTTTGAGGAGGCCGACTACCTGTGCCCAATGCATTGAAGACTAACGCCGTTCCTGGCACGAGTTGAAGAGTAAAAGTTGATCTGTTTTCCTCAACCGTTAGGTTTGGACTACCAACAGGGATGTCATCAGCTGCATGTGCTGCCTCAAGATCGGACAACCTCGCTCGGAGTTCCCGCGCCCGCTCAGCCCCGAGCGCAAGTTCAGCCGAGGCAGCTACCTCGCAGAGCTGCCGCAGTTTTTTACTTGCAAACGCGACTTCCACTACCTCTCAAACGTCAATATTCGCCGCCCGCAGCGCATTCGTCTCAATAAAGTCCCGGCGCGGCTCCACCTCGTCGCCCATCAGCATGGTGAACACCTTGTCGGCTTCAATCGCGTCTTCAATCTGCACCTTCAGCAGGCGGCGCACCTGCGGGTCCATGGTCGTTTCCCACAGCTGTTCGGGGTTCATTTCGCCCAGGCCCTTGTAGCGCTGGCGCGCCGTGGCGTTTTCGGCCTGGCCGATCAGCCAGCGCATGGCCTGGCGGAAGTCGCTGACCTTTTCTTCCTTCTGCTTCTCGCCTTCGCCGCGCGTCACTTTCGCGCCTTCGCCCAGCAGGCCGCGGAAGGTGTTGGCCGCTTCGGCCAGCGCGGCATAGTCGGCGCCGTGCACAAAGTCCTGCGTGATCACGCTGCTCTTCACGTTGCCGTGGTGGCGGCGGCTGATGCGCAAAATGGGTTTGTCGGTGCGCACGTCAAATTCGCCCGCCACGTCCGCCGGCGCGCCGGTGGTGTTCAGCTCGCGCAGCTTGGCCTGCAGCGCCACGGCGGAGGCTTCTGCCTCGGCCACGCTGTCCAGGTTCAGGCTCACGCCGTCGGCAATGGCGCGCAGGGCTTCTGCGTCCATGAAGTTGCCCAGGCGCGCAATCACGGCCTCGGCCACCTGGTGCTTGCGGGCCAGCTCGCCCAGGGTGTCGCCGTTGATGGTGGTTCCCGTGCCGGTGTGTACGGCTGCGTCTTTCAGCGCCACGCGCAGCAAAAAGCCGTCCAGGTCGGTCTGGCCCTGCAGGTACAGCTCTTCCTTGCCGGCCTTCACCTTGTACAGCGGCGGCTGCGCAATGTAGATGTGCCCGCGCTCCACCAGCTCGGGCATCTGGCGGTAGAAGAACGTCAGCAGCAGGGTGCGGATGTGCGCGCCGTCCACGTCGGCGTCGGTCATGATGATGATGCGGTGGTAACGCAGCTTGGCCACGTTGAAGTCGTCCGCCCCGGCCGTGCCGCCCACGCCCGTGGCCTTGCCGATGCCGGTGCCCAGGGCGGTGATCAGCGTCAGGATTTCATTGCTGGTCAAAAGTTTTTCATAGCGGGCCTTCTCCACGTTCAGGATCTTGCCGCGCAGCGGCAGGATGGCCTGGAATTTGCGGTCGCGGCCCTGTTTGGCGCTGCCGCCGGCGGAGTCACCCTCGACGATGTAGATCTCGCATTCGGCCGGGTCTTTTTCCTGGCAGTCGGCCAGCTTGCCGGGCAGGCCCATGCCGTCCAGCACGCCCTTGCGGCGCGTCATCTCGCGCGCCTTGCGGGCGGCTTCGCGCGCGCGGGCCGCTTCCACGATCTTGCCGCAGATGATCTTGGCGTCGTTGGGCCGCTCGTCCAGGTATTCGGCCAGCAGCTTGCCCACGATGTCTTCCACCGGGCCGCGCACTTCGCTGGACACCAGCTTGTCCTTGGTCTGGCTGCTGAATTTCGGCTCGGGCACCTTCACGCTCAGCACGCAGCACAGGCCTTCGCGCATGTCGTCGCCGGTCACTTCCACCTTGGCCTTCTTGGCCAGCTCGTTGGCTTCGATGTATTTGCTGATCACCCGCGTCATGGCCGCGCGCAGGCCCGTCAGGTGGGTGCCGCCGTCACGCTGGGGGATGTTGTTGGTAAAGCAGAGCACCTGCTCGTTGTAGCCGCTGTTCCATTGCATGGCCACTTCCACGCCGATGTTGGTGCCCTGGTCGCTCTGGCGGTCGCCCATGGCATGGAACACATTGGGGTGCAGCACCTGCTTGCCCTTGTTGATGAAGTTCACAAAGCCCTGCACGCCGCCGGCGCCGGCAAAGTCGTCTTCCTTGCCGCTGCGTTCGTCAATCAGGCGGATGCGCACGCCGTTGTTCAGGAAGCTCAGCTCACGCAGCCGCTTGGAGAGGATTTCGTAATGGAAATCGTTGTTCTCCTTGAAGATGTCAGTGTCGGGCAGGAAGTGCACTTCGGTGCCGCGCTTTTCGGTTTCGCCCGTCACCTTCATGGGTGACACGTCCACGCCGTTCACCTGCTCCACCAGCCGGTTCTGCACAAAGCCGCGTGCAAATTCAATGCTGTGGATCTTGCCTTCACGCCGCACCGTCAGGCGCAGCCATTTGCTCAGGGCGTTCACGCAGCTCACGCCCACGCCGTGCAGGCCGCCAGACACCTTGTAGCTGTTCTGGTTGAATTTGCCGCCGGCATGCAGCTCGGTCAGCGCGATCTCGGCCGCGCTGCGCTTGGGCTCGTGCTTGTCGTCCATCTTCACCCCGGTGGGGATGCCGCGGCCGTTGTCCACCACGCTGATGGAGTTGTCGGTGTGGATGGTCACCACGATGTCGTCGCAATGGCCGGCCAGTGCTTCGTCAATGGAGTTGTCCACCACCTCAAACACCAGGTGGTGCAGGCCGGTGCCGTCTGACGTATCGCCGATGTACATGCCGGGGCGCTTGCGCACGGCCTCCAGCCCCTCCAGGATCTGGATCGCACCCTCGCCATAGCCTTCGCTCGCGCCGGCCTGGTTGGTGTCGATCTTGGGCTGGAAGTTGGAGCTGTCAGCGCCGGCAGCACCGGTGTTCACATTGTTTTCTTCAGACATAAACGACTTTTCATCAATCTCTTGAATGACCAAACCCGCGACGATCCGCGGGCTGTGGTCTTTTTCCTCTGGCTGTCATGCCGGACTTGATCCGGCATCCATCGTGGCGCACCACCGTGGATCCCGGGTCAAGCCCAGGATGACAGCGCGCGTCAAATCCGCATCGGCATCACCACGTATTTGAAGGTCGCGTTCTCGGGGATGGTCAGCAGCGCCGAGCTGTTGGCGTCGGCCAGTTCGATCTTCACCATCTCCTGGTCCATGTTGGCCAGCGCATCGATCAGGTAGGTCACGTTGAAGCCGATCTCGATGGCGTCGCCGCCGTAGTCGATGTCCAGCTCGTCCACGGCTTCTTCCTGCTCGGCGTTGTTGCTGGCTACGCGCAGCGTGCCCGGCTCGATGTTCAGGCGCACGCCCTTGAACTTCTCGCTGGTCAGGATGGCGGTGCGCTGCAGGCTGGCCAAAAGCGGCGCGCGGCCCAGCGTCACGGCGTTCTTGTGGTTCTTGGGGATCACGCGGTTGTAGTCGGGGAACTTGCCCTCGACCAGCTTGGTGACGAATTCCATGCCGCCAAAGCTGAACTTGGCCTGGTTGCTGGCGAACTGCATTTCAATCGCGCCTTCGGCGTCGCTCAGCAGGCGCTGCATTTCCAGCACGGTCTTGCGCGGCAGGATCACCTCCTGGCGCGGCACCTCCACGTCCAGCGTGGCGCCGGCAAAGGCCAGGCGGTGGCCGTCGGTGGCCACCAGGCTCAGCTGCTTGCCTTCGGCCACGAACAGGATGCCGTTGAGGTAGTAGCGGATGTCGTGCACCGCCATCGCAAAGCTCACCTGGTTCAGCAGGTCCTTGAGCACCTTTTGCGGCACGCTGAACACGGGGCCAAAGCTCGCGGCCTCCTGCACCAGGGGGAAGTCCTCCGCCGGCATGGACTGCAGCGTGAAGCGGCTCTTGCCGCCCTTGAGGATCAGCTTGGCCTGCTGCGATTCCAGGCTCACCGTCTGGTCCGCTGGCATGGTGCGCAGAATGTCGATCAGCTTGCGTGCGCCCACCGTGGTGGTGAAGTTGCCGCTGTCGCCGTCCATCTCCACCGTGGTGCGGATCTGGATTTCCAGGTCGCTGGTGGTCAGCTGCACCGCATTGCCCGTCTTGCGGATCAGCACGTTGGCCAGGATGGGCAGCGTGTGGCGCCGCTCCACGATCCCTGCCACCGACTGCAGCACGGCCAGGACTTTGTCTTGAGTTGCCTTCAGGACGATCATCTGTGAACTCCTCTTTAATTCTTTAATTCAAATTAGTAGTAGCTAGTAAAGGCCGCGCGTTTCTGTGGACATCCCCATTTTCGCCTTTTTTATCAACGACTTGCCCGCGGTAGAACCGTGTGTGTGGAGCCCTTTTGCCGCTGTCCGCGGACCATGAACAACTTTGGGCCCGGGGCCGCATCTGTGGATAAGCAGACACTTGTGCCAGAACTATCCCCAGACTTTTCCAGCAGGCACCGCGGAACCGGCTTTGCCGGGCCGCTGGTGTCGCCCCCTGGGGGGAGGCGGTCGAAGGCCGCTTCGGGGGGGTTGTCATGTCATCCTTTGAGGGTTTGTTCCAGCACATGCAATTGCTGGTTCAGCTCGGTCAGCTGCTGGCGCTCACCTGAAATCTTGCGCACCGCATGCAGCACGGTGGTGTGGTCGCGCCCGCCAAACAGCTCGCCGATCTCGGGCAGGCTTTTCTGGGTGAGCTCCTTGGCCAGGTACATGGCAATCTGGCGCGGCCGGGCAATGCTGGCCGGGCGCTTCTTGCTGTACATGTCAGCGACCTTGATCTTGTAATAGTCGGCCACGGTCTTCTGGATGTTCTCCACGCTGATCTGGCGGTTCTGGATCTGCAGCAGGTCGCGCAGCGCCTCGCGGGCCAGCAGGATGGAGATTTCCTTCTGGTTGAAGCGGCTGTAGGCCAGGATCTTGCGCAGGGCGCCTTCGAGCTCGCGCACGTTGGAACGCACGTTCTTGGCCACGAAGAAGGCCACCTCTTCCGGCATTTCGGTGCCTTCGGCGCGGGCCTTGTTGATCAGGATGGCCACGCGCATTTCCAGCTCGGGCGGCTCGATGGCCACCGTCAGGCCCGAATCAAAGCGCGACACCAGGCGTTCGTGGATGTCGGTCAGGCCCTTGGGATAGGTGTCGCTGGTCATGACGATGTGGCTCTTCTTGGCCAGCAACGCCTCGAACGCGTTGAAGAACTCTTCCTGGGTGCGGTCCTTGTTGGCAAAGAACTGCACGTCGTCGATCAGCAGCAGATCCAGGCTGTGGTAGCGCTCCTTGAACTCGTCAAAAGTCTTGCGCTGGTAAGCCTTAACCACATCTGAGACAAATTGTTCGGCGTGGATGTAGAGAACTTTGGCGCCGGGCCGGTCGGCCAGCAGCTTGTTGCCCACCGCATGCACCAGGTGCGTCTTGCCCAGGCCCACGCCGCCGTAGATGAACAGCGGGTTGTACAGCTGGCCCGGTGTGCCGGCCACATGCATGGCCGCGGCTCGGGCCATGCGGTTGGCTGTGCCCTCCACCAGGTTGTCAAAGGTCAGGGCGGTGTTCAGCCGGTTCTTGAAGACCGCGGGCGACGCGTCTTCGGCCATTTCGCCGGGCTCGGCCGCCAGGCCGGGCTCCTGAACGGCAGGCGATGCGTAAGTACGCACAACGGGTTCACGGGGAGCAAGCGCTAACTCAAGCTGTACAGGCTGGCCGTAGAGCTTTTCCAGCAGGCCGGCGATGCGGCTGGTGTACTGGGCACGCACCCAGTCGAGCTTGAAGCGGTTGGCCACGAAGATCGTGACCTTGGAGAAGTCGTCGGCCACCTGGGCCACCAGGGGCTTGATCCAGGTGTTGAACTGCTGTTCGGGCAGTTCCTGGGCCAGTTGGTCTACACAGGCCTGCCACAGACTGTCGCCTGCCCCGGACGCCAGGCCGGATGGGTGTCCCTCGCTCATTATTGGCTGTCGCCTCTGTGGATATTTTTCATTGTCAAAGCCGCCGGATTGTAATTTATCAAGGCGTTATCCACAAACCCGCGCCGGCGGGCCGGACTTCCAGCACCACCATGCAAAAACCGCGTAAAGCCTTGCCGGGATTCAGGAAATCCACGATAATCATGGGTTTCCCTGAGTGTCAGCCCGATACTCGCCTTCCAGCACCGTTACCGGACAAGCACCATGAAAAGAACTTACCAACCCTCCAAGACGCGCCGCGCCCGTACCCACGGCTTCCTGGTCCGCATGAAGACCCGCGGTGGCCGTGCCGTCATCAACGCACGCCGCGCCAAGGGCCGCAAGCGCCTGGCCGTCTGACGACAGCCCGCCTGCCTCGCCTGCCTGCTTGCCCCCGCATCACCGTGCAGCGGCTGAAAACGCGGGCGCAGTTCCAGGCGGTCATGGCAACAGGCACCACGGTTTCGCGCAGCGCGCATTTTGTGCTGCACCGCCTGAGCCTGGACGCCGCGGCACCGGCAGCCGCAAACCCCACAGGGCCTGAGTCCGAGCGACCGCAGGCCCTGTTTGCTGTGCGCGATGTCTGGCTGGGCGCCCTGGTGCCCAAGCGCTGGGCCAAACGCGCGGTGACGCGCAACGCCATCAAACGCCAGATCTACAACGTGAGCTCCGACTTCGAATCCCGCCTTCCCGCCGCCGCCCATGTGGTGCGGCTGCGCGCGGGGTTTGACCGCACGCAGTTCATCAGCGCCACGTCCGCGCTGCTCAAGCAGGCTGTGCGTGCCGAGCTGCAGCAGCTGTTTGCCAGGGCAGCCCCATGATGCGCGGCCTGCTGATCGGCGTCGTCAAGGGCTACCGCCTGCTGCTCAGCCCCTGGCTGGGTGCTTCATGCCGTTTCGAGCCCACCTGTTCGGTGTATGCCATCCAGGCGCTGGAGGCCCATGGCGCCGCTGCGGGCACCTACCTCACGGCGGCGCGCATCGCGCGCTGCAATCCCTGGTGCAACGGCGGGCACGATCCTGTGCCGCTTGAAAAGCCCCGCCTGTTCACCCACCTGCTTTCACCTTTTTCACAAAAGAAGTCTTCATGAATGACATTCGCCGCACCATCCTGTGGGTGATTTTTGGTTTTGCCATGGTGATGCTGTGGGACAAGTGGCAGGTCCATAACGGTAACCAGCCCACGTTCTTCCCGCCCGCGCCCGAAGCCACCGCCACCGCGCCCGCTGGTGCCCCCGCCTCTGCGCCGGGTGCTGCCGCGACCGGCGTGCCGCCAGCGGTGCCGGGTGCCGTGCCCGCCGCTGCCACGGGTGCCGCTGCCGTGCCTGGCACCGCTGTGCCGGGCGTGCCGCCCACGGCGGCCGCCGGCCCGGCCACGGCCGCGCCGCGTGAACGCATCACCGTCACCACCGACGTGCTGCGCCTGACCTTCGACACCGAAGGCGGCTCGCTGATCCGCAGCGAATTCCTCAAACACGCCGACCTGCAGGTCAAGAACAGCAACTTCGTGCTGCTTGAGGAAAGCCCGTCGCGTGTGTACGTGGCCCAGACGGGCCTGATTGGCGGTGCCTTCCCCACCCACAAGACGGCCATGACTTTCAGCGGTGAGCGCAGCCTCAAGGACGGCGCCAACGAGCTGGTGATCCGCTTCGAGTCGCCCGACACTGGCGGCGTCAGGCTCGTCAAGACCTGGACGCTCAAGCGCGGCGCTTATGACATCGCGGTGCGCCACGACGTGGTCAATACGGGCAGCGCGCCGGTATCCCCGCAGCTGTACCTGCAGCTGGTGCGCGACGGCAACAAGCCCGTGGGCGAATCGTCCTTCTACTTCACCTTCACCGGCCCGGCGGTCTATACCGAGGCCAAGAAGTTCCAGAAGGTCGAGTTCAGCGACATCGAAAAGAACAAGGCCGAGTTTGAAGCCAGCTCGCCCAATGGCTACGTGGCCATGGTGCAGCATTACTTCGCCAGCGCCTGGCTGCTGGCCGACGGCGTGCAGCGCAACCTGTTCATGCGCAAGGTCGACACCAACCTGTATTCCGCCGGCATGATCACGCCGCTGACCGACATCGCGCCCGGCGCCACCAAGACGGTGGAGGCCCGCTTCTTTGCCGGCCCGCAGGAAGAAAAGATGCTTGAAAAGCTGGCGCCTGGCCTGGACCTGGTCAAGGACTACGGCTGGCTGACCATCCTGGCCAAGCCGCTGTACTGGCTGCTGGAAAAGATCCACGGCGTGCTGGGCAACTGGGGCTGGGCCATCGTGGGCCTGGTGGTGCTGCTGAAGATCGCGTTCTACTGGCTCAACGCCAAGGCCTACGCCAGCATGGCCAAGATGAAAGCCATCAACCCCAAGGTCATGGCCATGCGCGAGCGCTACAAGGACAACCCGCAGCAGATGCAGCAGGAAATGATGCGCATCTACCGCGAGGAAAAGGTCAACCCGATGGGCGGCTGCTTCCCCATCCTGATCCAGATTCCGGTGTTCATTGCGCTGTACTGGGTGCTGCTGTCCAGCGTTGAAATGCGCAACGCACCCTGGACGCTGTGGATCCACGACCTGTCGGCGCCGGACCCGTATTTCATCCTGCCGCTGGTCATGACGCTCACCACGCTGCTGCAGACCGCGCTAAACCCGGCCCCGCCGGACCCGCTGCAGGCCAAGCTGATGTGGTTCATGCCGCTGGCCTTCAGCGTGATGTTCTTCTTCTTCCCGGCCGGCCTGGTGCTGTACTGGATCACGAACAACGTGCTGTCGATCGCGCAGCAGTGGGTGATCAACACGCGCATGGGCGTGCCTCCGCAGTTCAATCTCCCCAAGTTCAATTGACCCCCCCGAAGCGCCTTCGGCGCCTCCCCCCAGGGGGCGACACCAGCGGCCCGGCGAAGCCGGTTCCGCGGTGTCACTGGAATTAAGTCCCGTCTATGCGCCGAGAACCCATTGCCGCCATCGCCACCGCGCCGGGGCGCGGGGCGGTGGGGATCGTGCGGGTCTCGGGCGCGGACATCTCCGCCGTCATCCAGGGTGTCTGCGGGCGTACGCTGAAGGCTCGCGAGGCGACCTACCTTCCCTTTCGTGCCGCCGACGGCAGCCCCATCGACCAGGGGCTGGCGATCCATTTCCCTGCGCCGCATTCCTATACCGGCGAAGACGTGCTGGAGCTGCAGGCGCATGGCGGGCCCGTGGTGCTGCAGCTGTTGCTGGCGCGCTGCCTGGAGGCCGGCGCCGCCATTGGCGTGCGCGTGGCCCGCGCGGGCGAATTTACCGAGCGCGCGTTCCTCAACGACAAGATCGACCTGGCCCAGGCCGAGGCGATTGCCGACCTGATTGACGCCAGCACCGAGGCCGCGGCGCGCAGTGCCAGCCGATCGCTGTCGGGCGAGTTCTCAAACGAGGTGCATGCGCTGCGCGACGCGCTGGTGCACTTGCGCATGCTGGTGGAGGCCACGCTGGACTTTCCCGAAGAGGAAATCGACTTCCTGCAGAAAGCCGATGCGCAGGGCCAGCTCACGCGGCTGGGTGAATCGCTGGCGCGCGTGATGCAGCGTGCGCGCCAGGGCGTGCTGCTGCGCGAAGGCATCAAGGTCGTGATTGCCGGCCAGCCCAACGCGGGCAAAAGCTCGCTGCTCAATGCCCTGGCGGGCGCGGAGCTGGCCATCGTCACGCCGGTGGCCGGCACCACGCGCGACGTGGTGGCCCATTCCATCCAGATCGAAGGCGTGCCGCTGCACGTGATCGACACTGCCGGCCTGCGCGAGAGCGACGACGTGGTGGAAAAGATCGGCATTGAGCGCGCCTGGAGCCAGATTGAAGCCGCCGATGCCGTGCTGTTCCTGCACGACCTCACGCGCGCCGCGCAGGCGGATTACCAGGCCGCCGACGCCCGGATCGCCACCCTGTTGCGCGCGAAGCTGCCCGCCGCCGTGCCGGTGATCGACCTGTGGAACAAGCGCGACGCCGCGCCAGATGTAGCGTTGCCTGCAGACGCGCTGGGCCTGTCCGCCCGAACCGGCCATGGCCTGGACGCGCTGCGCCGCAAGCTGTTGGCCGTGGCCGGCTGGCAGGCCGCGCCCGAAGGCGTTTTCATTGCGCGCGAGCGCCACCTGGATGCCCTGCGACGGGTGGATGCCCACCTGCGCCAGGCAGATGCCCACCTGGCTGCGCGCGCCCAGGCGCTGGACCTGCTGGCCGAAGAGCTGCGCCTGGCGCAGAACGCGCTCAATGAAATAACCGGTGAATTCACGCCCGATGACTTGCTGGGCGTGATCTTTTCGAAGTTCTGCATCGGCAAGTAAGGCACAGTCGACGCGTATCAGGTGTAAGCGCCCGTTAACGCCTCTTGCCGCGTGCCGGGCCGCCCGCTACCGTGGGCGCACCATGAACGCCCCGCTTCGCTCCCCCCTCAAGTTCGACGTTCAAGGCCTGGTCCAGGCCATGGCGCACAACCAGACCAACGACCGCCTGAGTTGCTCGCTGGGCACGGTCCAGTGGGAAATGCTGGGCAGCTACATGCAGCCCTTTGCGCTGGCGCAGGGGCAGGTGCTGATCGAGCAGGGCGCGGCCGACCGCACCCTGTACCTGCTTGAATCCGGCTCGCTCAGCGTCCACTACGAAGACGACAAGGGCCGTGTGCGCCTGGCCATCGTGGCGCCGGGCTCGGCGGTGGGCGAAGGTGCTTTTTTCACCCACAGCCCGCGCAACGCCACAGTGCAGGCCGCCGCCCCCTGCAAGGTCTGGTGCCTTACGCCCATCCGCTTTGCCGAGCTGTCCAACCGCCACCCGACCATCGCCCTGGAGCTGGCCATGGCACTGGGCTCGCTGCTGGGCCGCCGGCTGGTGAACAAGCCCAAGCGGGTGGCCGTGACCTGAGCGGATTGACAACTATTTCACGGCAGATGCCGTTGCTGCGGTGAACGGCGCGTTTTCGCCGCCCGGCGGCAGCAAAACCCGAAGTTGGCGCCCCTACACTTTGGTATTCGTGACGGCGCAGGATTTCCGGGCTGTCGCACCCCCCTTTCGGACAAAGGCCCGCCATGTCATTGCTTACCTGGTTGTTCCCGCCGCAAAAGAAGGCGGCCAAAAGCGCGACGACCCAACCAGTTAGCTCGGGTCTGTCGCGCATGGAGGCCACCCGCCCGGTGTCCTCTACCCGCAACAGCGTACCCAGCGGCAAGCATCCCCCAGACAACGCCCAGCCCGGCAACCGCAAGTCCGAGCGCATGGCCCGGCGCGAACTGCTGTACACCGTGGTGCGCGAAGCCATGGTGCGTGCGGGCATGCTGTCGTCCAGCTACAAGTTCAAGGTGCTCTCGCTGGACGCGCGGGGCCGCCAGTTCCTGGTGATGATGGATCTGGCGCGCGAACACGGCGACGAAACCAGCCGCCTGGCCGAGATCGAGGCCCTGATCGCCCAGAGCGCCAAGTCGCGCCATGACATCGTGGTGACGGCGGTTTACTGGCGCCTGAACGAGCACGTGGCGGTGGGCCTGCCGCAAACGCGGCCCGCGGGCGCTCGCCCGTCCAGTCCGATGCCGCTGGAGCCCCTGGCCGCGGCGCCGGTCTCGCAGCCCGCGCCGCTGATTTCCCAGCCGATGCCGCTGCCTGCGACCCGTCCGGCGGCGGCCGGCGGTGGCCGGTACGACCCGATTGACGCCGATGAGGTGGCCGCCTTCAAGCAGGCGCTGGCCACCGGCGTCAGGACGCGGCCCGGCGCAGCCGGGCCGGCCGCGGTGGCGGCAACCGCCGGGGGTGCCACGGCCCGCGCGTTCACCGATGGTTCATCGCGCCATGGCCCGCAGAGCTACACCCTGCTCACCGGCTATGAAGACACCGAAATGCCGGATGACGCCCCGGCGCTCAGCGGCACCCAGTACGGCGCGCTCAATTGAACGTCCAGCAACTGATGCACGCGGTCGCGGCGCTGGACGCGCACGACGCACTGCCTTGCAAGCTCACCCTGGACGAATGGAAAAAGCTCGCGCCCTACCTGTCCATCCGCTTCCTGAAGGCGGGCGATGCGCTGATCCGCGAAGGCGAGTCCGACCGCGAGCTGTTCATCCTGGCCGAAGGGGAACTGCACGTCACCATCCACAACACCGTCCTGGCGCGCCTGGCGCCGGGCACGGTGGTGGGTGAAGGCACCTTCTTTTCGGGCCAGCCACGCAGCGCCACCGTGGTGTCGGCGGCACCGGGTGTGGCCTGGTCATTGAGCTGGGAGAAGTTCGAGACCCTGTCGCACAAGCAGCCGCGCCTGGCGGTGGATCTGGTCAAGGGCCTGGCGGCCGTGCTGGCCATCCGCATGCGCGAGGCGATCCTGGTGGGGCAGTTCACCTGAGGTGATCAGTGCCCGGCGTAGTCGACCAATGTAAAAAGCGGCAAGCCGCCTTCGGCCAGCCGTTTTGAGCCACCCAGCTCCGGCAGGTCCACGATGGCGGCGCCTTCCATGACGGTGGCGCCCAGCTTTTCCAGCAGCTTCTTGCCGGCCATCATGGTGCCGCCGGTGGCGATCAGGTCGTCGATCAGCAGCACCTGGTCGCCGGGCTTGACGGCGTCGGTGTGAAGCTCCACGGTGGCGCTGCCGTATTCCAGCTCGTAGGTTTCCGCCACCGTGGTGAAGGGCAGCTTGCCTTTCTTGCGGATCGGCACGAACCCCACGCCCAGCTCATAGGCCACCACCGAGCCCAGGATGAAGCCGCGCGCGTCCAGCCCGGCCACCACGTCGGGGCGGCGGTCCATGTAGCGGTGCACGAAGGCGTCGATCAGCACGCGAAACACCTTGGGGTCCTGCAGCAGCGGCGTGATGTCGCGAAACTGCACGCCCGGCGCCGGCCAGTCGGGCACGGTGCGGATGTGCCGGCGAAGGTAGGGACCAAAGTGGAAGGCGTCGTCGGAAACGGTATGGGGCATGGGCGCTTTCAGCCGAAGGTGCTGCGGGCCACCATTTTGCCCTGCGCATTCACTGCCAGCCCTTCGCCCATCACCATGCCTTCGCCGGTCAGCGCTGTCATGTTCACCTGGTGCGTGACCCACACCTCGAATTGCCCCGGCGGGATGCGCGCCAGCGCCGCGCGCAGCTGGGCGGTCTGCCCGGCCTGGGCGTCGCGGTTGCCGAAGGTGGAGTTCAGCGCCGGCCACACCACATGGCGGCCGAACGCCAGGTCGGCCGTGTCCTTGCAGCGGCACCAGGCGCTGGACTGCACCGCGCGGGGCTTGAACCCGCGCGCCTGGAACCACTGGCCGATGCGCCTGGCCTGGTTGCGGCCGTCGTCGCTCAGGTTGCGCTGGGTGCTGCACAGGTCCACCCGGAAGCCTTCGGGGTCGCCCACGCCGGCCACCGTCTGGGCATGGCGGATCAGCACCGCGCAGCCGCCCGCGCGCACGGCCGCAGCCATGGCATCCGGCGCCTGGGCCAGCACGCCGCGCGGCAGCAGCAGCGCCGCGGCCGCGCCCCCCGCCAGGGCGCGGCGCGACAGGCCTGCTGGCGCGTCAGGCCAGTGGCTTGAACTGGTAGCCATTGCCGGCGGCTTCAATGCTGCCAAACGCCGGGAACGGGAAGTGGAAGCCACCGGCCATCATCTTGTCCTTCACGATCATGTCAAAGATCTTGCGGCGCGTGGCGCGCGCCATTTCCTTGTCCATGTCAAAGGTGACCGACCAGTCGGGGCTGCGCGCGAACAGGCTGGGCACGTTGGTCAGGTCGGCCACATAGGCAAACGACTGGCCCTCGGACTTGACGGTGAACAGCGTGTGGCCCGGGGTGTGGCCAAACGCAGCCACCGAGGTGATGCCGGGGGCCACTTCCGCGCCGGGTTCAAAGCGCACCAGCTGGTCGGCGGGCAGGCCAGCCAGCACGCGGCGCACGTTCTGGAAGGCGCCCTTCATGGCCGGCGGGGCGGCTTCCATGCGGGCGTCGTCCATCCAGAACGCATGCTCGGGCGCGGGCACCATGATCCTGGCCTTGGGGAACACCAGCTGGCCCGCCTTGTTGCGGATGCCGTTGATGTGGTCGCCGTGGTAGTGGCTCAGGATGATGGTGTCGATATCGTCCGGCTTGAGGCCGGCCGCGGCCATGTTGGCCACCAGCTTGCCGGCGCTGGGCGGGCCGTTGTCCGCAAAGCCGGTGTCCATCAGGATGCGCCGGCCGCCAGCCACGATGACGAACGGCGTGAACGGGATGTCCACGTAGTCCGTCGGCAAACCCTGGGACGCCAGCAGCGCCTTGACCTGCTCCAGCGGCGCATTGGTCACGAATTCCTCGCCCAGCGGCCGGCGCAGCGCGCCGTCATTCAGGGCGATGACCTCCATGGCGCCCAGCTTCATGCGCTTGAAGCCGACTGCGGGCGCCGCCGGAGCGCCGAAATTGGGCGTGCTTTGCGACCACACGGACGAGAAGGTCAGCGCCGCAGCGCCTGCCATGCCGGCACCTAGAAAACCACGACGATCCATTGCTTGGCTCCTGGAAAGATGAAGAAAAAGACGCAACAGGCCAGATAATGACTCGGTCGTAAACATGCACACCACGCGGTCTCAATTGCCCGATGGCGTCCAGGGGTCTTGTGCGGGCGCGGGCCTCGCGGTTCAGCCGCGCAGCAGCTTCTGCTCGGCCATGGCCAGCACCTCGGGCTTGCCCGACAGCACCAGCGCGTCACCCTCCTGCAGCGCCGGGTCGTCCTCCAGCGGCGCGACGCGGCCGTTGGCACGGCGCAGGTTGACCACGCGCACCCCCATGGCGTGCAACGCCAGGTGGCCCAGCGGCTGGCCGATGGAGCGCGCACCCAGCGGCAGCGTGACGGTGCCCAGGCGCTCATGCTCGCGCTCGTTCACGGTGTCGTCGTCCGCGCCGTGGAAATAGCCGCGCAGCAGGTTGTAACGCGCGTCGCGCTGGTCCTGCACCACGCGGATCACCCGGCGCATGGGCACGCCCACCAGGGCCAGCGCGTGGCTGGCCAGCATGAGCGAGCCTTCGATGGCCTCGGGCACCACCTCGGTCGCGCCGGCGGCGCGCAGCTTTTCCAGGTCCAGGTCGTCCTGGGTGCGCACGATCACAGGCACCTGCGGCGCGTGCGCGCGCGTGTTGGCCAGCACCTTCAGCGCCCCGTGCGTGTCGATGTAGGTCACCACCACGGCGCTGGCGCGCGCCAGGCCCGCGGCCATCAGCGCCTGCAGCCGCGCCGCGTCGCCAAACACCACCGAGTCGCCCGCGGCGGCGGCCTGGCGCACGCGGTCCGGGTCCAGGTCCAGCGCCATGTAGGGGATGCCTTCGCGCTCCAGCATGCGGGCCATGTTCTGGCCGCTGCGGCCATAGCCGCAGATGATCACGTGCTTGGCTGTGTTGATGGACTTGCGCGCGATGGTGGTCATCTGCAGCGACTGCTGCAGCCATTCGCTGGCCACCAGTTTCATGACGATGCGGTTGCTGTACATGACGATGAACGGCGTGGCCAGCATCGACAGCACCATGCTCGCCAGGATCGGGTTGAGCAGCGCGGGGGGCACCAGGTCGTTTTGTGTGCTGAGCGACAACAGCACAAAGCCGAATTCACCGGCTTGCGCCAGATACAGCCCGGTGCGCAGCGACGTACCCATGGACGCGCCAAACGCCTTGGCCAGGGCGGTGATCGTGACCAGCTTGAACAGCACCGGCAGCGTCACCAGCATCAGCACCATCGGCCAGCGCTCCAGCACGAGGCGCCAGTCCAGGATCATGCCGATCGTGATGAAGAACAACCCCAGCAGCACATCATGGAACGGACGGATGTCGGTCTCCACCTGGTGCTTGTATTCGGTCTCTGAAACGAGCATACCCGCGATGAACGCGCCCAGCGCCAGGCTCAGGCCCGCCAGCTCCGTCAACCAGGCCAGGCCCAACGTGATCAGCAGCAGGTTCAGCACGAACAGCTCCTCGCTCTTGCGCCGAGCCACCAGCGTGAGCCACCAGCGCATCACCCGCTGGCCGCCCACCAGCAGCACGGTGATCAGCGCGGTGGCCTTCAGGCCCGCCAGCGCCAGCGCGGTGAACAGTGTCTCGGGCGGGCTGCCCAGCGCGGGTATCAGCACCAGCAGCGGCACCACGGCCAGATCCTGGAACAGCAGCACGCCCATCACACGCTTGCCGTGGTCGGACTCCATCTCCAGCCGCTCGGCCATGAGCTTGACGACAATGGCCGTGCTGCTCATGGCAAGCGCCCCCGACAGCGCCAGCGCCGTCTGCCAGCCCATCTTCCAGAGCGCGGGCGCCAGCATCGCCAGCACCAGCGAGCCGCCCGTGGCCAGCACGATGGTCAGGCCCACCTGGAACAGCCCCAGGCCAAACACATGGGCGCGCATGGCGCGCAGCTTGGGCAGATTGAACTCCAGGCCGATCACGAACATCAGGAACACCACGCCGAATTCACCCAGGTGCTTGATGCCCTCGGAGTTTTCCGCCAGCGCCAGCGCGTTGGGGCCGATCAGCACGCCCACCACCAGGTAGCCCAGCATGGGCGGCAGTTTGAGTGAACGGCACGCCACCACCCCCAGCACGGCGGCCAGCAGGTACAGCAGCGTCAGTTCCAGCGAGGTCATCCCCCCGATGCTAGCAAGCCATGTACCGGGGCCCTGCCCGCCAGCAGGCTGCGTCGATAGAATCCCGCCATGACTTTCGACGCCGCCCAGGCCCTGCGCCTGGCCCAGGAGACATTCGACATCGAGGCCGCCGCCGTCCTGGGCCTGAAGGCGCGCACCGGCGACGCCTTCGTCAAGGCGGTGCAGCTCATGCTGGACGTGCGCGGTCGCGTGGTCGTGATGGGCATGGGCAAGAGCGGCCACGTCGGGCGCAAGATCGCGGCCACGCTGGCCTCCACCGGCACGCCCGCCATGTTCGTGCACCCGGCTGAAGCCAGCCACGGGGACCTGGGCATGATCAAGCCGGTGGACGTGGTGCTGGCGATCTCCAACGGCGGCGAGAGCGAGGAAATCACCGCCATCCTGCCCGTGCTCAAGCGCCAGGGAGTGCCGCTGGTGGCCATGACGGGCAATGTGCGCTCGTCACTGGCGCGGCATGCCGACATCGTGCTGGACAGCGGCGTGGAAAAAGAGGCCTGCCCGCTGAACCTGGCGCCCACGGCCAGCACCACGGCGCAGCTGGCGCTGGGCGATGCGCTGGCGGTGGCCCTGCTGGACGCGCGCGGCTTCAAGGCCGAGGACTTTGCCCGCTCCCACCCCGGTGGCGCGCTGGGGCGCAAGCTGCTGACCCTGCTGCGCGACGTGATGCGCACCGGCGACGCCGTGCCGCAGGTTGGCCCGGACGCTCCCTTTGGCGAGCTGATGCGCGAGATGGGCGACAAGGGCATGGGCGCGGCGGCCGTGGTGGACGCCGAAGGCCGTGTGCTGGGCTTGTTCACTGCCGGCGACCTGCGCCGCCATGTGGAGCGGGGCGTGGACCTGCGCGCATCGCTGGCGCGCGACATCATGAACGCCAGCCCGCGCACCATCCGCGCCGACGTGCTGGCGGTGGAGGCAGTGGAACTGATGGAGCAATACCGCATCACCCTGGTGCTGGTGGTCGACGAAAGCGGCCGCCTGTGCGGCGCCGTGAACACCAATGACCTCCTGCGCTCAAAAGTCATTTGAATATGACGCCTGCACTCAACTTCCCGCCTGAACTGCTGCTCAAGGCGCAAGGCATGCGCGTGGCGTTCTTCGACATCGACGGCGTGCTGACGGATGGCGGGCTGTTCATGTCGGACCAGGGCGAGTCGCTCAAGCGGTTCAACATCCTGGACGGGCTCGGCATCAAGCTGCTGCAAAAGGCCGGCATCACGCCGGCCGTGATCACCGGGCGCGACTCCAAGGCCCTGCGCGGACGGCTGTCAGCACTGGGCGTCACGCACGCCCACTTCGGCACCGAAGACAAGCGCCCCGCGGCCGAGCAGACGCTCAAGACCCTGGGCCTGGACTGGCACCAGGCCGCCGCCATTGGCGATGACTGGCCCGACCTGCCGGTGCTCACGCGTTGCGCCTTCGCCGTGGCGCCCGCCAATGCCCACATCGAGGTGCGTGCACGCGCGGCCTATGTGACCCAGGCCGCCGGCGGCCATGGCGCCGCGCGCGAGTTCTGCGACCTGCTGCTGGTGGCCAGCGGCCATTACGCCGCGCTGCTGCGCGACGCCTGCGGCCCATGACCGCCGCCGCCAGGGCCATGCGCCTGGGCCTGCGCCTGTGGGACCAGCTGTCGATTTACCTGCCCATCATCCTCATGGGCCTGCTGGCCCTGGGCACCTACTGGCTGGTGCGCAACACGCCGCCGGCCGCGCCCGTGGCCGGTGACAAGCCCGTTTCCAGCGAGCCCGACTATTTCATGCGCGGCTTCTCGGTCAAGACCTTTGACGGCAACGGCCGCCTCAAGAGCGAGGTCATGGGCACCGAGGCGCGCCATTTCCCCGACAGCGACACGCTGGAGATCGACCAGCCGCGCATCCGCTCCATCAACGACAAGGGCCTGCTGACCGTGGCCACGGCCAACCGGGCGCTGAGCAATGGCGACGGCACCGAGGTGCAGCTGTTCGGCAATGCCGTGGTCACGCGCGACGCCGGTACCGACAGCGCGGGCAACCCTGTGCCGGCGCTGCAGTTCCGCGGCGAATTCCTGCACGCCTTCATGGACACCGAGCGCATCCGGTCAAACAAGCCGGTGACGCTGACCCGGGGTGGCGACCAGTTCACCGCCGACAGCATGGATTACGACAACATGGAGCGGGTGATGGACCTGCGCGGGCGCGTGCGCGGCGTGCTCACGCCACGCGCCGCTCCCTGACCTGCCCCGCCGCACCGGCCCCACCGCAAAGACCCCGACATGGCACCTCTTGTCTTCATCACCGGCGCGTCCAGCGGCATCGGCCAGGCCCTGGCCTGGCGCTTTTACCAGGCGGGCTGGCGGCTGGCGCTGGTGGCGCGGCGAACGGCTGAAATCGAACGCTGGGCGCTTGAAAAAAACCTGGAGGCCACGCGCTACGCGGTCTATGGTGCCGACGTGGCGCAGCCCCACAGCATCGTGGGCGCAGGCCAGGCCTGCATGGCCGCGCAAGGCGTGCCCGACGCGGTGATCGCCAATGCGGGCATCAGCATCGGCATGGATACCGCCGTGCGCGACGACATTGACGTGATGGCGCAGACCTTCGCCACCAACAACATTGGCCTGGCTGCCACCTTTCACCCGTTCATCGCGCCCATGCTGGCGCGCGGCAGCGGCACCCTGACCGGCATTGCCAGCGTGGCGGGCATCCGTGGCCTGCCCGGCCATGGCGCGTACTGTTCCAGCAAGGCCGCCGTCATCAGCTATTGCGAAAGCCTGCGCGGCGAGCTGCGCGCCGGCGGGGTGCGGGTGGTCACGATCTGCCCGGGGTACATTGACACGCCCCTGACCCGGCAAAACCGCTACAGCATGCCGTTCCTGATGCAGCCCGAAGACTTTGCCGACAAGGCCTTCGCGGCCATTGAAGCGGGTGCCAGCTACCGCGTCATTCCCTGGCAGATGGGTGTGGTGGCCGGCTTGCTGCGGCTGTTGCCCAATGCGGTTTTCGACCGGGCGCTGGCCGGGCGGCCGCGCAAGCACCGCCAGGGCGGGCAATAAGTCGCACTGGCATGGGCGCCGTGCAACGGCGCTGCAAACTCGAACGCACAAGGGCACACGCGTGCGCGCCGGGCGCTGGTGGCGTGGCGGTGCCGTTCCCACAATGGCAGGGTCATGCCCCGCCGTTCCCCATCCGCGCCCCAAGCCGGCGAACACGTCATGCAGCTGCTGTATTGCAGCCGCAAGACGCGCCCCATGGACGAAGCCGCGCTCACGGACCTGGCCGAACAGGCCGCGCGGCGCAATGCCCGCCACCGCATCAGCGGCACCTTGCTGGCCGGCTGCGGCCTGTACCTGCAGTTTCTGGAAGGGCCCGTGGCCGAGCTGGATGCCCTGTGGGACCAGCTGCAGCACGACCGGCGCCACACGCGGGTGCAGCTGCTGATGAAAAACCTGCGCGGCGCCGGGCGCCTGTACCCCGCGCCGCCCCTGGCCCTGCTGTACCCCGCTACCCCGCTGCAGTTCATGGCGCTGGCGCGTGATGTGCGCGCACATGCCAATGCCCATGCCAAATGGACGATGGACGCGCACGCGCTGGCGGCGCTGGTGGACCGCAGCGCCCGCCGGCGCGAACGTGCCGGGGCGGCCGCGGGCGGGTAAGCGCCAGGCGCCCAGCAAAAAGGCTCCCGCAGGAGCCTTTTCAATCAGGAGCCGGAGGCTGGATCAGTAGCCGCCGTTGCCACCCCGGCCGCCACCGCCGCCGTAGCTGCCGCCACCACCACCGCCACGCGGGCCGGAGCCGTAGGGGCTGCGGAAACCGCCGTCGCCGCCACCGCCGCCGCTGCGGCCACCGCCGCCGTAGCCGCCGCCACCGCCTTCACGGCGACCACCGCCGCCACCGCCGTAGCCGCCACCACCACCGCCGCCGCCGTAACCACCGCCACCACCACCGTAGCCGCCGCCACCGCTGCGGGGCGGGCGGGCTTCCATCGGGCGGGCTTCATTGACCACCACGCTGCGGCCGCCCAGGGGCTGGCCATTCATGCCATTGATGGCGGCTTGCGCCTCGGCATCACTGCCCATCTCCACAAAGCCGAAGCCTTTGGAGCGGCCGGTGTCGCGTTCCATCATGACCTTGGCGCTGGTCACCGCACCGAACTGGCCGAAAGCCTGTTCGAGATCGCTGTCGCGCACCGAGTAGGGCAGGTTGCCCACATACAGTTTATTGCCCATCAAGGGACTCCTCAAAAAACACGGATTGACCAGAAGCGATGGAGTCCCGAAAACGCATTCAACAAACCCTGCGAGACGCGAAAGTGACCTGTTCACCGCAAATTAGCGCCGCCCTGATGGGCAGGCGCGAATGCATTATTAACCAGATATCGCCACAGCAGGCAAGCCGCAAAGCCACGTCCAGCCCCGAAAAAACCCGCATGCGGCAGCAAAAAGGGCCCCGCAGGGCCCTTGTGAAAATGCACCGGTTTGATGCACTGCGTGGGATCCGTGATCAGTAGCGATCACGGCCACCGCCGCCGTAGCCGCCGCCACCACCACCGTAGCCGCCACCACCGCCGCCGCCGCCGTAGCCGCCGCTGCGCGGAGCACGCGGCTCCATCGGACGGGCTTCGTTGACCACCAGGCCACGGCCGCCGACCTGCTGGCCGTTCATGCCCTGGATGGCGGCCTGGGCTTCAGCGTCGCTGCCCATTTCGACAAAGCCGAAACCCTTGGAGCGGCCGGTGTCGCGCTCCATCATGACCTTGGCGCTGGAAACCGTGCCGAACTGGCTGAAAGCCTGTTCCATGTCGCTGTCACGGTAAGAGTAGGGCAGGTTGCCCACGTAAAGTTTGTTGCCCATGAAGGACTCCTGAGAAAAAACGCACAACGCGATGGAGTCCGCAAAACGCAATCAACAAACCAGAGAATTCAAAGACGCGAAACTGACCATTCACCGCTAACCTGTGCCGGCCCCGAAGGCCGGGCACCGGGGGATTATGGGCCACATTGTCCTAATTACCTAATCGGGCCCGGGCGCGGGCGGTTTTCGGGGCCCGCGGCCCCGTGTTACCAGTTGACTTCGCGGTCTGGCGTCGAACCGATCCGGTGGATGGACAGGTCGGCGCCGTCGTACTCTTCCTCGGGCGTCAGGCGCAGCGGCGTCATGGCCTTGATGAGGCCATAGACGGCAAACCCGCCTGCCACCGCCCAGGCCACGCCCATCAGCGTGCCGATGGCCTGGGCGCCGAAGCTCACGCCGCCCAGGCCGCCCAGCGCCTTGGCTCCAAAGATGCCGCAGGCCAGGCCGCCCCAGGCGCCGCACAGGCCGTGCAGCGGCCATACACCCAGTACGTCGTCGATCTTCCAGCGGTTCTGCGTGAGGGTGAACATCACCACGAAGATGCCGCCCGCGATGGCGCCCGTGACCAGCGCGCCCAGCGGGTGCATCAGGTCCGAACCCGCGCACACGGCCACCAGCCCGGCCAGCGGGCCGTTGTGCACGAAGCCGGGGTCGTTCCTGCCCAGCGCCAGCGCGGCCAGCGTGCCGCCCACCATGGCCATCAGCGAATTGACGGCCACCAGGCCCGAGATCTTGTCGATGGTCTGCGCGCTCATGACGTTGAAGCCGAACCAGCCCACCGTGAGGATCCAGGCGCCCAGCGCCAGGAACGGGATATTCGAGGGCGGGTGGGCTGAAATGGCGCCGTCCTTGCGATAGCGGTTGGCCCGCGCGCCCAGCAGGATGACGGCCGGCAGTGCCAGCCAGCCACCCACCGCGTGCACGACGATCGAGCCGGCAAAGTCGTGGAACTCCTCTCCCGCCATGGACTTGATCCAGGCCTGCACGCCAAAGCCCTGGTTCCAGACAATGCCCTCGAAGAACGGGTAGACGAAGCCCACGATGACGGCAGTGGCGACCAGCTGGGGCCAAAAGCGGGCCCGCTCGGCAATGCCGCCGGAGATGATGGCGGGAATCGCCGCCGCGAATGTGAGCAGGAAGAAGAACTTCACCAGGTCGTAGCCGTTCTTTTGCGCGAGCTGTTCGGCGCCCACGAAAAAGCTGGTGCCGTAGGCCACGCTGTAGCCGACCATGAAGTACACGACGGTGGACACGGAAAAGTCCACCAGGATCTTGACCAGCGCATTGACCTGGTTTTTCTTGCGCACGGTGCCCAGTTCAAGAAAGGCAAAACCGGCATGCATGGCCAGAACCATGATGCCGCCCAGCAGGATGAACAGCGCATCCGAGCCCTGTTTTAGTGCTTCCATAAGCTCCTCTTTGGATGAAATGCTTGTAGTTGGTGCGTTTGTGGCCTGTTTCGCCAAACCGCACCAAAAATAAGCAAAAAGTGCGCCAGAAGCGTGCGCCCCGCTTTGGGACAGGCGCCTGACAGGCGGGTGGCGTAGGATGCGCAGCCTTATGGAAGCTTTTCTGGTCTCGACGGGCATCGTCGCGCTCGCCGAAATGGGCGACAAAACCCAGCTGCTGTCGCTGGTGCTGGCGGCGCGTTTTCGCAAACCCTGGCCCATCGTGCTGGGCATCCTGGTGGCCACGCTGGCCAATCACGGCCTGGCCGGGGCGGCCGGTGCCTGGGTCACGACGCTGCTGGGCCCCGACGTGCTGCGATGGGTGCTGGGGGGTTCGTTCATCGCCATGGCGGTGTGGATGCTGATCCCCGACAAGCTGGACGAAGGCGATGGTGACGCCGCGCCGCGTTTTGGCGTGTTCGGCACCACGCTCATCGCGTTCTTTCTGGCCGAGATGGGCGACAAGACGCAGATCGCCACCGTGATGCTGGCCGCGCAGTACAACGCCTGGGGCGCGGTGGTGCTGGGCACCACGCTGGGCATGATGCTGGCCAACGCGCCGGTGGTGTGGTTTGGCGAGCGCATCACGCGGCGCGTGCCGATCCGGATCGTGCATGTGATTTCCGCCGTGATTTTTGCGGTGCTGGGCGTGATCGCCCTGCTGGGCTGGGGTTGATATACTGCGGGCTCAGCGCCGATTTGCTTCAGCTTGCGGGCGCTCAATAAATTCCGCTAAAGACACGACCCCCGTACCGACGGTACCCGGCCTCGCCTCTTTAGCGACGCCGGGTTTTTTGCTTTTATGGTCGTTACACCGCAGTTCATGGAATTTGTCGAACCGCTGGCGCTGCAAAGCGGCGCGTCGGTTCGCGGCTACACGCTGGCCTATGAAACCTATGGCACGCTCAACGCCGCGCGCTCCAACGCCGTGCTGGTGTGCCATGCGCTGAACGCGTCGCACCACGTGGCCGGCACCTACGCGGGCCAGGACAGGAGCGAAGGCTGGTGGGACAACATGATCGGACCGGGCAAGCCGGTGGACACGGACCGGTTCTTTGTCATCGGCATCAACAACCTGGGTTCGTGCTTTGGCTCCACCGGGCCCATGCACACCAACCCTGACACCGGCCGCGTCTATGGCGCGGACTTTCCCGTGGTAACGGTGGAAGACTGGGTGAACGCGCAGGCGCGGCTGCTGGATCGCCTGGGCATTGACACGCTGGCCGCCGTGATGGGCGGCAGCCTGGGCGGCATGCAGGCACTAGGCTGGGCGCTGCAGCATCCGCAGCGCGTGCGCCATGCGGTGGTGATTGCCAGCGCGCCCAACCTGAACGCGGAGAACATCGCCTTCAACGAAGTGGCCCGCCGCGCCATCGTGACCGACCCGGACTTTCATGGCGGGCATTTCTATGAGCACGGCGTGGTGCCCAAGCGCGGCCTGCGCATCGCGCGCATGATCGGCCACATCACGTACCTGAGCGACGACGTGATGAACGAAAAATTCGGCCGGCAGTTACGGGCCCCCACGCTCCCCGCTTCGCGTGGTTCGCTGCCCCCCGAGGGGGCCCCGGCGCCTTGGGGCGGCCCGGCGGCGCCGGACGCGTATCGCTATTCGACGCAAGAGGTCGAATTCCAGATCGAAAGCTACCTGCGCTACCAGGGCGACAAGTTCAGCGAATACTTTGACGCCAACACCTACCTGCTGATCACGCGCGCGCTCGATTACTTTGACCCCGCGCGGGCGTTCAACGGCAACCTGGCCCAGGCGCTGGCGCGCGCAACGGCCAGGTTCCTGCTCGTGAGCTTCACCACCGACTGGCGCTTCAGCCCCGCGCGCAGCCGCGAGATCGTCAAGGCCCTGCTGGACAACCGGCGCGACGTGGCCTACGCCGAGATCGACGCGCCGCACGGGCACGATGCCTTCCTGCTGGAGGATGCGCGCTATTTGAACGTGGTGCGCTCGTACTTCGAGAAGGTGGCGAGCGACGCCGGGCCGCCCCAAGGCGCGAGGGCCCCCTCGGGGGGCAGCGCAGTACACGAAGTGACAAGCGTGGGGGCAACATTCCCATGAGCGACAACGCCACCATGCAATCGATTGCCCGCCTGGTGCCGCAAGGCTCGCGCGTGCTCGACCTGGGTTGCGGCGACGGCGCACTGCTGGACCTGCTGCAACGCGAGCGCGGCTGCACCGGCTACGGCATCGAGCTCGCCGACGCCAACGTGCTGGCCTGCGTGCAGCGCGGCGTCAACGTGATCCAGCTCAACCTCGAAGAGGGGCTGGCCATGTTTGACGACAACTCGTTTGACGTGGTGCTGCAGATCGACACGCTGCAGCACCTGCACAACGCCGAGACCATGCTGCGCGAAACCGCGCGCGTGGGCCGCACCGGCATCGTGGCCTTTCCCAACTTTGCCCACTGGCCCAACCGCCTGAGCGTGCTGCGCGGGCGCATGCCCGTCACCAGGCGCCTGCCCTACCAGTGGTACGACACGCCCAACATCCGCGTGGGCACCTTCAAGGACTTCGAGGTGCTGGCCGGCAAGAACGCGCTGGACATCAAGGACGCGTTCGGCCTGCAGGACGGGCGCGAGGTGCGCTGGCTGCCCAACCTGCGCGCGGGCACGGCGGTGTTCTGCTTCAATGCGCAGGCCGGCCGGTGAGCCCCCGCCCCACCACCCATGCCGGCGTTCCCTTCGCCGAAGCCCTGCGTTTCTGGCTCAAGCTGGGCTTCATCAGCTTTGGCGGCCCCGCGGGGCAGATCGCCATCATGCACCGCGAGCTGGTGGAAGAGCGCCGCTGGATCAGCGAGAAGCGCTTCCTGCACGCCTTGAACTACTGCATGCTGCTGCCCGGGCCCGAGGCGCAGCAACTGGCTACCTACATCGGCTGGCTGATGCACCGCACCTGGGGTGGCGTGGTGGCGGGCGCGCTGTTTGTGCTGCCCTCGCTGTTCATCCTGATCGCGCTGAGCTGGGTGTACCTGGCGTTTGGCGACGTGCCGTTGGTCGCGGGGCTGTTCTATGGCATCAAGCCCGCGGTGGCGGCCATCGTGCTGCACGCGGTATGGCGCATTGGCAGCAAGACGCTCAGGAGCCCGCGGCGCACGCCGCTGCTGTGGGCGGTGGCGCTGGCAAGCTTCGTGGCCATTGCGGTGCTGAAAATTCCGTTCCCCTGGGTGGTGCTGGTGGCCGCCGTCACCGGCTGGCTGGGCGCGCGCTGGGTACCGGCGCAATTCGCGGGCGGTGGCGGGCACGGCAGCGCCGTGGCCAGCCATGGCCCGGCGCTGATTGACGACGACACGCCCACACCGGCCCATGCGCGCTTTTCCAGGAAGCGGCTGGCCCAGGTGGCGGTGGTGGGCGCGCTGCTGTGGCTGGTGCCCATGGGCGTGCTGGTGGCGGCCTGGGGCTGGCACGGCACGCTGGCCCAGATGGGCTGGTTCTTCACCAAGGCGGCGCTCATGACCTTTGGCGGCGCGTACGCCGTGCTGCCCTATGTGTACCAGGGCGCGGTGGAGCAGTTCCAGTGGCTGACCGGCCCGCAGATGATCGACGGGCTGGCCCTGGGCGAAACCACGCCGGGGCCGCTGATCATGGTGGTGGCCTTCGTGGGCTTTGTGGGCGGCTGGGCCAAGCAGGTGCTGGGGCCGGACATGCTGTTCCTGGGTGCGGCGCTGGCGGCCACGGTGGTGACCTGGTTCACCTTCCTGCCGTCGTTCCTGTTCATCCTGGCCGGTGGCCCGCTGGTCGAATCCACGCACGGCAGGCTGGGTTTTACCGCGCCGCTTTTTGCCATCACGGCCGCGGTGGTGGGCGTGATTGCCAGCCTGGCGGCGTTCTTCATCGCGCATGTGGGTTGGCCCGGCGGCACCGCCCGAGCCGATCTGATGGCGCTCGCGCTGACGGCGCTGGCGGCCGTGGCGCTGTTCAGGTTCAAGGCGGGGGTGATCCCGGTGATCGCGGGCTGCGCTATCCTCGGCGCTGCCTCGCGGTATCTTGTATGACAACTCCGGCATGACAACCCAGTTCCAGCCCGTGACCACTGGCGCCCGCCTGTCTGACCAGGTGGCGCAGCAGCTGGCCGCCGAAATCAAGGCGGGCCGGCTGGCCTCTGGCGCCAAGCTGCCACCCGAGGCCCGGCTGGTGGAGCAGTTTGCCGTGAGCCGCACCGTGGTGCGCGAGGCCGTGTCACGCCTCAAGTCGCTGGGTCTGGTGGATTCGCGCCAGGGCAGCGGCGTGTACGTGGCGGCCAGCCCGCCGTTTGAACCGCTGAACTTTGACGCAAGGAGCGCCGATTCGCAAAGCGCCGTGGCCCAGATGGTCGAGGTGCGCCGCGCGCTGGAGGCCGAGGCAGCGGCCCTGGCCGCGCAGCGCCGCACCGCCGCGGATGTGAAGCGCATCCAGCAGGCCGTGCAGGCGCTGGACAAGGCCGTGGCGGGCGGCGGCGACGGCGTGGAGGAAGACCTGCGCTTTCACCGCAGCATTGCGCAGGCCGCACACAACCCGTTCCTGATGGACACGCTGGACTACCTGGCCCAGTTCATGCGCGGCGCCATCAGCGTCACGCGCGCCAACGAGGCGCGCCGTGCCGACTTCACCACCCAGGTGCGCGGCGAACACGCCGCCATTGCCGATGCGATCGCCGCCGGCGACCCGGTCAAGGCCCGCGCGGCCGCGGGCCGCCACATGGCCAACGCGATCCGCCGCATCGAAAACGCCGACCCGGTGTTCTGGACGCAGGAAGGCGCGCGCCTGGCCCAGCCACTGGTGCAGAAGCTGCGCAAACGCTGAACGCCGGGGCGTGGCGCTGGCCCGGCTGCTTGGGCGCAAGCGGCCAAAGTTGTATGATAACAATATGAATTCAACACCCTTCACCGGCACCGCCGGCGTGATCGGCCTGGGGGCCATGGGCGCGGGCATGGCGCAGTCGCTGCGCCGCGCGGGCCATGCGCCGCATGTGCATGACATCCGCGCCGACGTGGCGCAGGCCTTTGCCGCGCAGGGCGGCACCGCCTGCGCATCGCCCGCCACCCTGGGCGCGGCCTGCGATGTGGTGGTGTCGGTGGTGGTCAATGCCGCGCAGACCGAGGCCGTGCTGTTCGGCGAGGACGGCTGCGCCGCCACCATGAAGCCGGGCAGCGTGTTCGTCATGTGCTCCACCGTGGACCCGAACTGGTCGGTCGCGCTGGAAGCGCGGTTGGCCGCCAAGGGCATCCTCTATATCGACGCGCCGATCTCCGGCGGCGCGGCCAAGGCCGCCAGCGGCCAGATGACCATGATGACGGCGGGCAGGCCCGAGGCCTATGCCGCGGCCGGGCCACTGCTGGACGCCATGGCGGCCAAGGTGTACCGGCTGGGCGACAAGGCCGGCGCGGGTAGCAAGGTCAAGATCATCAACCAGCTGCTGGCGGGCGTGCACATCGCGGCCGCCGCCGAAGCCATGGCCCTGGGCCTGCGTGAAGGCGTGGACCCGGCCGCGCTGTACGAGGTGATCACCCACAGCGCGGGCAACAGCTGGATGTTTGAAAACCGCATGGCCCATGTGCTGGCGGGCGACTACACGCCGCTGTCGGCCGTGGACATTTTCGTGAAAGACCTGGGCCTGGTGCTGGACGTGGCGCGCGCCAGCAAATTCCCGCTGCCGCTGTCCAGCACCGCGCACCAGATGTTCATGCAGGCGTCCACCGCGGGCTTTGCGCGCGAGGACGACAGCGCCGTGATCAAGATCTTCCCGGGCATTGAACTGCCCGCCAAACCATAAGGGCCCACACCATGCACATCCTCATCACCGGCGGCAGCGGCTTTCTGGGCGCGCGCCTTGCCCGCACCCTGCTCGCGCAGGGCAGCTTGTCGCTGCGCGGCGCGCCAGCGCGTGCCATTGAACGCATCACCCTGGCCGACCGCGTGGCGCCGCCGGATGATCTGCGCGCTGACGCGCGCGTGGCCTTCATCACCGGCGACCTGCTGGCGCTGATCGACGGCAAGCAGGTGCCCGCGGCGGGGACCGACGCGGTGTTTCACCTGGCCGCCGCCGTCAGCGGCGAATGCGAAGCCGACTTTGACCTCGGCATGCGCAGCAACCTGGAGGCCACCCACAAGCTGCTGGAAGGCTGCCGCGCCCTGAGTACACAGCCGGTGTTTGTGTTTGCCAGCTCGCTGGCCGTGTTTGGCAAGCAGCCCGGGCGGCCGCTGCCCGACCCGATCACCGACGACACGCTGCCCACGCCGCAGGGCAGCTACGGCATCCAGAAGTTCATCTGCGAACAGCTGGTGGCCGACTACAGCCGCAAGGGCTTCATTGCCGGGCGCAGCGTGCGGCCCATGACGGTCAGCGTGCGGCCCGGCAAGCCCAATGGCGCGGCGTCGGGCTTTTTCAGCGGCATGGTGCGCGAGCCGCTGGCGGGCATCCGCGCCCAGGTGCCTGTGCCGGCCACCACGCCGGTGGCGCTGGCGTCACCAGGCAACACCATCGCGGGCTTTGTGCGCGCGGCCGAGGTGAGCGACGCCCAGTGGGGCCCGCCCACGGCCATCAATTTGCCGTCATTCCGCTCCACGGTGGGCGACATGGCCAAGGCGCTGGAAAAGGTGGCGGGCGCGCAGGCCGCGGCCTTGCTGGACTGGACGCCCGACCCCGCGATTGAAAAGCTCGTGAGCACCTGGCCCGGCAACCTGGCCTGGGACCGCGCGCGGGGCATGGGGCTGCAGTCCGACACGGACTTTGAAGCGGTGATCCGCGACTATGTGCGCGAGAACCCGCAGGCGATCAAGCTGGCCGTGAAGTGATGGCGGCCCACAAGATCCTCTTAGGGTGCATCGCTGACGACTTCACGGGTGCTACTGACCTTGCCAACAACCTGGTGCGCAGCGGCATGCGCGTGGTGCAGGCCATCGGCGTGCCGGACGGTCCGCTGGATGTGGACGCCGACGCGGTGGTGGTGGCGCTGAAGTCCCGAACCATCGCTCCCGCCGACGCCATTGCGCAGTCGCTCGCCGCACTGAAATGGCTTCAGGCCCAGGGCGCGCAGCAGATCTACTTCAAGTACTGCTCGACCTTCGACAGCACGGCGCAAGGCAACATCGGGCCTGTCGCTGAAGCGCTGATGGACGCGCTGGGCACGGACTTCACCATCGCCACGCCCGCTTTCCCCGACAACGGCCGCACGGTGTTCAAGGGCCATCTGTTCGTGGGCGATGTGCTGCTGAGCGAAAGCGGCATGCAGAACCACCCGCTCACCCCCATGACCGACGCCAACCTGGTGCGCGTGCTGCAGGCGCAATGCCGCCGCAAGGTGGGGCTGATCGACCACAAGGCCGTGGCGCAGGGGGCGGACGCCATCCGCGCGCGCATCGCCGCGCTGCGCGCCGATGACGTGGGCCTGGCCGTGGTGGATGCCGTGTCCAACGACGACCTGCTGCGCCTGGGCCCGGCCCTGGGCGGCCTGCCGCTGGTGACGGCGGGTTCGGGCGTGGCCATTGGCCTGCCGCAGAACTGGGGGCTGCAGGCATCGTCGACCGCCAGCGCATTGCCTGCACCGCGCGGGCTGCAGGCCGTGGTGTCGGGCAGTTGCTCGCTGGCCACCAACCGGCAGGTCGCGGCCTTTATCGCCGGTGGCCGTCCGGCGCTGGCGATTGACCCGCTGCGCATCGCTGCAGGCGTGGACGTGGTGACAGAGGCACTGGCATGGGCTGCGCCATTGATCAAGAGGGGTCCCGTGCTGGTGTATTCCACCGCGGACAGCAGCACCGTCAAAACCATCCAGGGCCAGCTGGGCGTGGAGGAAGCGGGCGCCATGGTGGAGCGAACCATCGCTGCCATCGCGCGCGGGCTTGTGGGGCTGGGCGTGCGGCAACTGGTGGTGGCCGGCGGCGAAACCTCGGGCGCCTGCGTGCAGGCGCTGAACATCACGCAAATGAAAATCGGCCCGCAGATCGACCCGGGCGTGCCCTGGTGCCATGCGCAGTCTGACGCAGCGCAGGATGAAGGCCTGCACATCACGCTCAAGTCCGGCAATTTCGGCACCGACAGTTTCTTCACGCACGCGTTCACAATCCTGCAATGACAGAAACCTGGGCCCGAGAGGAAATCTGCCGCGTCGGCAAAAGCCTGTTTGACCGCGGCTACGTGCATGCCACGGCGGGCAACATCAGCGTGCGGCTGGACGACGGCTTTCTCATCACGCCCACCGACGCCTGCCTGGGCTTCCTGGACCCGGCCACGCTGGCCCGCGTGGACAGCACCGGCCAACAAACCAGCGGCGCGCCGGCCAGCAAGACGCTGGCCCTGCACCGCGCCATCTACGGTGCGGCCACGGCCTTTGACGCGGGCACGCGCTGCGTCATCCACACCCACAGCACGCATTGCGTGGCGCTCACGCTCAAGGCGCCGGGCGCGGAATTGCTCGCGCCCATCACGCCGTATTTCGTCATGAAGGTAGGGCATGTGCCGGTGATTGCCTACCATCGCCCTGGCGCCCCCGCCGCGGCCGACGAGGTGGCGCGCACCATCACGCGCCATGGCGCGCAGGGCACGCCCATCCGCGCCGTGATGCTGGAACGCCTGGGCCCCAATGTGTGGCACGACACACCAGCGGCCGCCATGGCCACGCTGGAAGAGCTGGAAGAAACCGCGCGCCTGGCCCTGCTGGCCGGTGACGGCGTGCAGCCGCTGGCGCCAGAACACATTGACGCGCTGCGCCAGGCCTTTGGCGCGCGCTGGTAACGACAGGAAGAGACATTCACCATGCCGCAATTCGCCGCCAACCTGTCCATGCTCTACCCCGAGCTGGATTTCCTGGACCGCTTTGATGCCGCCGCCCGGGACGGCTTCAAGGGGGTGGAATACCTGTTCCCGTACGCGTATGACAAGCAGGCGCTGGCCGCGCGGCTGAAAGCCAACGGCCTGCAGCAGGTGCTGTTCAACGGGCCTCCGGGAGGCACGGACAGCGCGTCCATCAGCCGCGCGTGGGACCGTGGCGACAAGGGCATCGCCTGCCTGCCGGGGCGCGAGGCCGAGTTCCGCGAAGGCATTGCGCTGGCGCTGGACTACGCCGCCGCGCTGGCCTGCCCGCGCATCCACGTCATGGCCGGGCTGCTGCCCGCCGGCGTGCCGCGCGAAGCCGCGCGCATGACCTACCTGGCCAACCTGCGCCACGCCGCCGCCGAAGCCGCAAAGCAGGGCGTGGACGTGCTGATCGAGCCCATCAATACGCGCGACATTCCCGGCTTCTTCCTCAACCGCCAGGACGACGCGCACGCCGTCGTGCAGGAGGTGGGCGCGGCCAACCTCAAGGTGCAGTTCGACCTGTACCACTGCCAGATCGTCGAGGGCGACGTGGCCATGAAGATCCGCCAGTACCTGCCCACCGGCCGCGTCGGCCACTTCCAGATCGCCGGCGTGCCCGAGCGCCACGAGCCCGACGTGGGCGAGATGAACTACCCCTACCTGTTCAAGGTGATCGACGAAGTGGCCGCGCAATGCGGCTGGCAGGGCTGGGTGGGCTGTGAATACCGCCCGGCGCGCGGGGCGCAGCCGGGGGGGACGACGGCGGGGCTGAGGTGGATGCGGGGCTGACACAATCCCCGCGTGCCCCACACCCTCGCCGCCCCCGTCCACAGCGACCTGCTTATCAAGAAAAGCCGTTTCATCGGCTGCGTCCAGCCCGTGGCTGACCGCGCCACGGCGCAGGCCGTGGTGGCTGGGTTGCGCGCGGCCCACCCGGGCGCGGCGCATGTGTGCTGGGCCTTGCTGGCGGGCGGCCAGTCGGCCGCGCATGACGACGGCGAGCCCGGTGGCACCGCCGGGCGGCCCATGCTGGAGGTGCTGCGCCGCCAGGACCTGGACGGTGTGCTGGCCACCGTGGTGCGCTACTTTGGCGGTGTCAAGCTGGGCGCGGGCGGGCTGGTGCGCGCCTACACCGACGCCGTGGCCCAGGCGATGCTGGGTGCCGACAAGGTGCCGGTGCAAAAGACCGTCACGCTGCACTGCAGCGTGCCTTATGCGCTGGAGGGCTGGCTGCGCCGCGAGCTTGCGGCCGCTGGCGCCACGCTGGTGCAGGCATCCCACGGCAGCGCGGTGGCGGTGATGTTCAGCGCGCCCGACGTCGTGGCCGCGGCCCTGCGCCGGCGCATCGATGACGCCGGCCAGGGCGCCGTGGGCTGGCTGGATGAAATGAGCGGCTGAAACGGGTGTTGTGGTGGCCGGGCGCACCCGGTCTGTACTACGATGGCTGCCAACATGTCCGGCCACGACGATTTCTCCACGCTGTTCGAGCTGCTGCCCGTGGGTGCCTACCGCACCAATGCGCAGGGCCAGCAGGTGCGCGCCAACCGGGCCATGGTGCGGCTGTTTGGCTACGAGGACGAGGCCACCATGCTGGCCGAGGTCAATGCGGCCGAGCGCGACTGGTATGTGCTGGCGGGCCGGCGGGCCGAGTTCCGCGCCCGGCTGGAGGCGCACGGCACGGTGCGCGAATTCGTGTCCGAGATGTGGCGCCGCGGCTCGGACGAGCGTATGTGGATCAGCGAGAACGCGCACCTGGTGCGCGCGCCCGACGGCGGCGTGCTCTATTACGAAGGCACGGTCGAGGACATCACCGAGCGCAAGCGGGCCGAGGAGGCCCTGCAGGTCACCCTGTCGCACATCGACCAGGGCATCATCCGCCTGGATGCGGATGGTCGCGTGGTGTTCTACAACCAGCGGGTGCTGTCGCTGCTGGATTTGCCCGAGCCGCTGCTGGCGGCCCGGCCCACGGCGCAGGAGCTCACGCGCTGGCAGTACGAGCGCGGCGACTTTGGCGCCAACATGGAGCTGCTGGACCGTGGCAACTCGCGCGAGAGCATTGACCGGCTGCTGCAGGTCAATGACCTGATCCACAACGGCCGCTACGAGCGGCGCACCCGCGACGGCCGCATGATGGAGGTGAAAACCGTGCGGCTGCCCGACGGCGGCGCGGTGCGCACCTACTCGGACGTCACGGACTATTTCAACGCGCAGCAGGCGCTGGCTGAAAAATCCCAGACGCTGCAGATCACCCTGGACAGCATGAGCCAGGGCATTGCCACGATCGACGCCCGTGGCCGGACCGTGACTTCCAACCGGCGCCACCAGGAGCTTTTGAACCTGCCTGAGAGCCTGATGGCAACGCAGCCGACGATGGAGCAGCTGGTGCGCTTCCAGATCGACCGGGGCGATTTCGGCGACGACTTCCAGTTCGTGGACGCGGTGGCGCGCGGCTATGTGTCGGTGGGTGACAAGGTGCCCGCCATCCAGGGGCCTGAAACCTACATGCGCAAGACGCGCGACGGCAAGACGCTGGAGGTGCGCACACGCCCCCTGCCCGAAGGCGGCGTGGTGCGCACCTTCACCGACATGACCGACTACGTCCGTGCGCAGGAGGCGCTGGCCCGCAAGGAGGCCGAGCTCAGCGCGGTGGTCAGCAACATCCCGGACCGCATCTGGCTCAAGGACTCCGACGGCGTGTACCGCCTGTCCAACCCCGCCCACTGGCGCGCCTTTGGCCTGACCGAGCAGGAGATCGTGGGCAAGACCGCGCACGAGCTGTTTGGCGACGAGATGGGCGAACACCAGCGGCGCACCGACCAGCAGGCCATGGCGCAGCAGGGACCGCTGTTCTACGAGGACAGGGTGGTCAGCCGCGTGACGGGCCGTATGGAGCACGTGGAGCTGGTCAAGGTGGCGCTGCGCGACGAGTCGGGGCAGGTCACCGGCCTGCTGGGCATCGCGCGTGACATCACCGCGCGCAAGGAGGCCCAGGCCATGCTGATTGCCGCCAAGGAGGCGGCCGAGGCCGGCGAGCGCGCCAAGGCCGAGTTCCTGGCCAACATGAGCCACGAGATCCGCACGCCCATGAACGCGGTGATTGGCATGAGCGACCTGCTGCTGGACACGCCGCTCACGGCCACGCAGCGCGAGTTCGCCGAGACCATCCGCACCAGCGGCGACGCGCTGCTGGTGCTGATCAATGACATCCTGGATTTCTCGAAGATCGAATCAGGCAACCTCACGCTGGAGCATGTGCCGGTGAACCTGGCCGAATGCGTGGAAAGCGCGCTGGACCTCACCAGCGGCCCGGCCGTGGCCAAGGGCCTGGACCTGCTTTACTGGATCGAGGACGACGTGCCGCGCGCCATCTATGGCGACATGACGCGGCTGCGCCAGGTGTTCATCAACCTCATCAACAACGCCGTGAAGTTCACCCAGCGCGGCGAGGTGGTGGTGATGCTGTCGCGGCGCAACGCCGCCGACGGCGCCGCGCTGCTGCACGGCTCGGTGCGCGACACGGGCATTGGCATTCCGGCGGACCGGCTGGGCCGGCTGTTCCAGGTGTTCAGCCAGGTGGACGCCTCCACCACGCGCCAGTACGGCGGCACCGGCCTGGGCCTGGCGATCTGCCGGCGCCTGGTCACGCTGATGGGCGGGCGCATCTGGGTGGAGTCCACGCCCGGCGAAGGCTCCACCTTCCAGTTTGAAATCCCGATGCAGACGGTGCCTTCCGGGCCCAGCGCCTGGATCAACCGCAAGGCGGTGAGCCTGTCGGGCAAGCGCATCCTGCTGGTGGACGACAACGCGACCAACCGCCACATCCTCACGCTGCAGACCGCGCGCTGGGGCATGCTTCCGCGCGCCGCGTCGTCGGGCCCGCAGGCGCTGGCCTGGCTGGATGCCGGCGAAGTGTTTGACGCCGCCGTGCTGGACGTGCAGATGCCCGGCATGGACGGCTACATGCTCGCCGCGCAGCTGCGCCGGCGTTTCAGCGCCGCCCAGCTGCCGCTGCTGGTGTTGACCTCGCTGGGCGACGACGGCGGCCAGCTGGCCGGCCTGGGCGTGGCCCAGACGCTGACCAAGCCCACCAAGGCCCAGGTGCTGTTCGAGGCCGTGTCCGGCCTGTTCGAGCGGCCCGCCGCGGCCCTCACCGCGCCTGCGGCGGCGCCCGGCGAGGCCGCGCCCAAAACCACCCGGCTGGCCGACGAGGTGCCGCTGCGCGTGCTGCTGGCCGAGGACAACGAAGTCAACCAGCGCGTGGCCTCGCTGATCCTGGGCGGGCTGGGCTATGACATCCGCGTGGTGGCCAACGGCCTGCTGGCGCTGGACGCGGTGGACGTGGCCGTGCAGGCTGGCGAGCCCTTCGACCTGGTGCTGATGGACGTGCAGATGCCCGAGCTGGACGGCCTGGAAGCCACCCGGCGCCTGTGCGAACGCTACCCGCTGGCGCAGCGCCCCTGGATCGTGGCCATGACCGCCAATGCCATGGAGGGCGACCGCGACGACTGCCTGGCCGCGGGCATGGACGACTACCTGAGCAAGCCCATCCGTGCGGCCGCCGTCAGCGACGCACTGCGCCGCGCAGGCGCGGGGCTGGCGGCGCGCCGATGACCTTTGACATCCGCACGCTGGCGCTGATCTCGGGCCTGGCCTGCCTGGTGTTTGCATTTGCCACCTGGACGGTGGCGCGGCTGCACCCGGCGCAGCGCCACCTGCGCGACTGGGCACGCGGCGCGGCCCTGGGCGTGCTGGGCAACCTGCTGCTGACCTTGCGCACCGCCATCCCCGACCTGCTGTCCATCGTGGTGGCCAATGCGGCGCTGCTCATGGGCACCGCCTACCTGTACCTGGCCACGCGCAGCCTGCTGGGCCTGTCGCGCACGGCCTGGTGGCCCTGGCTGGTGATGGCCCTGTCGGTGCCGCTGCAGCTGTGGTTCACCTATGTGCAGCCCAGCGTGCCGGCGCGCATCGTGGTGGTGTCGCTGCTGTTCATTCCCAGCATGCTGGCCGCAGGCTGGGCCTTCTGGCATTACGACCTGAAACTGGGGCCGGGACGGCTGCGCCCGGCCAACCGGCTGACCGCGGTGGTGTTCATCAGCGGCGCCGTGGTGTTTGGCATGCGCATCGGCCCGGCGCTGTCCAACCTGACCGACCCGCACTACACCATCACCTCCAGCGCCTTGCTGGCGGGGCCTTACCTGTGGGCGTTGCTGTTCTATGTGTGGCTGTCCATCCAGGTTGCGCTGACCGTGAGCGAACAGCTGGAGCGTGACCTGCTGCAGGCACGCGACCGGGCTGAGGCAGCCAGCGTGGCCAAGAGCCGGTTCCTGGCGACCATGAGCCATGAAATCCGCACGCCCATGAACGGCATCCTGGGCATGGCGCAGCTGCTGCAGCAGCCCGGCATGGCCGGGCGCGAACGCGAGGCGGCCGCGCAGACCATCCTGCAGTCAGGGCAGACGCTGCTTACGCTGCTCAATGACATCCTGGACCTGTCCAAGGTGGAGGCCGGCAAGTTCGAGATCAACGCGGCGCCGCTGGAACCCGCGCAGCTGCTGCGCGAGATCGAAACCCTGTTCAGCGAAAGCGCGCGTTCGCGCGGCCTGCAGCTGTCCGCGCACTGGCATGGCCCGGCGGGCCAGCATTACCTGGGCGACGCCATGCGGCTGCGCCAGATGCTGTCCAACCTGGTGGGCAACGCGCTGAAGTTCACGCCGCAAGGCAGCGTGCGCATCGAGGCGCGCGAAATCCCCGCGGGCGGCGCCGTGGCGCTGGAGTTTGCCGTCACCGACACCGGCATTGGCCTGAACGCGCAACAACGCGCCCAGGTGTTCCAGCCCTTCTCGCAGGCCGACAGCTCCATCACGCGCCAGTACGGCGGCAGCGGGCTGGGCCTGTCCATCGTGCAGAGCCTGGCCCAGCTGATGGGCGGCGAGGTGGGCGTGGACAGCGCGCCCGCACAGGGCTCGCGGTTCTGGTTCCGTGTGAATGCGCCGCGCACCGACACGCCGTCCGGGCGTGAGGTGCCGCCCACGCAACCGCTGCCCCCGGCCGATGGGGTGGCCCCGTCGGCTGCCGCGCCCGTGCTGGTGGTGGAAGACAACGCCACCAACCGCGCCGTGGTCACGGCCATGCTGCGCAAGCTGGGCCTGACCCCGGTGCTGGCCGAGGACGGCGAACAGGGCGTGCAGCGTGTGTGCGAAGGCGCGCCGCTGGCCGCCGTGCTGATGGACGTGCAGATGCCGGTGCTGGATGGCTACGCCGCCACGCGCCGCATCCGTGAGTGGGAGGCAGCGCGGGGCCACGCACGCGTGCCCATCATCGCGCTGACCGCCGATGCCTACGAAGAAGACCGCCAGCGTTGCCTGGACAGCGGCATGGACGACTTCCTGCCCAAGCCGGTGAGCTTCCGCCAGCTGCAGGACGTGCTGGGCAAGTGGGTGGCTGCCGCAGGCAGCTAGGGCATTTCCCGCGCGTGCGGGTCCGCGGGGCGCAGCGCGCGGTTCATGTGCGCCACCGCTTCCAGCAGCGGCAGCTGTGGCCCCAGCACGGCCAGCAGCGCCGCCAGGTCCTTTGGCAGGCAGGGCCCGCCAAAGCCGCACTGCCCGTCATGCCCGGGCACGGCCAGGTGCGACGCGCCGATGCGCGGGTCCAGCGCCAGCACCTGGGCAAACGCCGCATAGTCCACGCCCAGCGCGGCGCAGGCGTCGGCCATCTGGTTGGCAAAGCTCACCTTCAGCGCGAGGAAGGCATTGGTGGCGTATTTGGCAAGCTCGGCGGTGGTGGCATCCGTGACCACCACCGCGGCGCGCGGCGACAGCGCCCGCCCCACGGCGTGCAACCGTTGCAGCACGGCGCCGTCCGGCGCCGGCGTGGGCAGGCCCACGAGGATGCGGCTGGCCTGCGCCAGGTCGGCGGTGGCCGCATGCTGGCGCAGGAATTCAGGGCAAGCCACCAGGGGCAGCGGCGCATGCTGCCGCGCAAGAGCCTGCGTGGTGCCAGGCGGCACGGTGCTTTTGATGACCACCAGCGGCGCGCCGTCGCCGGGCGCCGCATGCGCGATCTGCGCGACCACCTCCTGCACGGCGGACACATCCGCCGCGCCCGAAGCGCCGCCGGGCGTGGGCACGCAAACGAACACCACCGTGCAGTCGCGCGCCAGCTGCGCGGTGCCGGGCGAACCGGGCAGTGCCGGATCGCAGTACACCACGCGAAAGTGCGGCTCCAGCGCCTGGGCCAGCGCGCGGCCCACATGGCCCAGGCCCACGATACCGATCACCAGGGGCGCGTCTGCCATGGCCTCAGCCCCCGAGCCCGAGCGGCGGCTCGCTGAAGCCGCGGCGCGGCGCGGATGACGGCACCAGCGAATCGCCGGCATTGACGGCAATGCCGCCGTGGCAATCCAGTACCTCCAGCCCCTGCTGGTGGCACAGCGCGCCCAGGGCCACGTCGCCGCCGTTGTGGCGCAGGGACGCTGGCGGCCAGTCAAACCGGCGCAGCAGCGCAAGCGGCGCCACGAACCAGCCGCCGGTGGCAAAGCGCGTGGCCGCGGGAAACGGCCGGCCGGTGTACCAGGGCTGGGCGCGTACCCATGCGCGCTCGGGTTCGGGCTGGGCGCGCAGGTAGGCCGCTCCCAGCATGCCGCGCGTGCCCTGCGCGGCACCGGCCACCGCCTGCAGCCAGCGCGGCACATCCGTGCCCGGCACCAGGCAGGAATCGTCGTCAAACCACATCAGGTGGGTGGCGTCGCCCGCGTAACCGTGCACCAGGCGGTGCATCATGGGGTACTTGTAGATCTGGGGGTCGGCGTGCAGGGCGTCCACGCCTGGCAGCGCGGCCCCGATCGCCGCGCGCGATGCCGCGCTCACCTCGTTCAGGCCGATGCGCAGGTCCACCGCGCCGGTGTCGCGCAGCGCGCGCAGCGACAGCGCACAGCGCTGCGCCAGCGCGGGGAAATCGCCATAGAACAGCGCACACACCAGGAACTTGACACCAGCCATGGGCGGATTTTGCTCCCAGGCCGGCCGGCGCCTTGGGCGCTGTGCGCAGCCGCCGGGCGGCTTATTGCGGTTCGATCTTCGCTTCGCGGATCGCCTTTTCCCACTTGACCGTCTCCACGCGGTTGCGCTCGGCCAGCGCGGCGGGCGTGCCCGGGTCAATGGCGAAGCCATTGGGCGCGAACTTGTCCTGCAGGTCCTTGGCATTGGCCGCGGCGTTCAGCGCGGCGTTGAGCTTGTTGATCACGTCAGCCGGCGTGCCGGCCGGCGCGAACGCGGCAAAGTACGCGGTCAGCTCGTAGTCCTTCAGGCCCAGGGCTTCGTTGACGGTGGGCAGTTCGGGTACGGCGGCCGAACGCTTGCTGCTGGTCACGGCCAGGCCGCGGATCTTGCCGCCCTTGTGCTGGGGCACGGTCACGGCAAAGTCGGCGGTGAACATCATCACCTGGCCGCCGATCAGGTCGGTCATGGCCGCAGGGCCGCTCTTGTACGGGATGCTGTTGAACGTCACGCCCGCCATGCTGGCCAGCATGGCCGAGGACACCAGCTGCGAGGTGCTGGCGCTGGCGGCGCTCACCTGGCCGGGCTTGGCCTTGGCCAGGTCGATGAATTCCTTGAGCGTCTTGGCCGGCACGTCGTTGTTGACAGCCACCATCAGCGGCACCGAGCCCATGAAGCCGATCGGCGTGAAGGCCGTGTCCTGGTTGTAGGGCAGCGACTTCATCAGGTACTTGAGCGCGGCGTTGGTGCTGTTGGTGCCGATCAGGATGGTGTAGCCGTCCGGCGCGGCCTTGGCCACCTCGGCGGCACCCAGCATGCCGTTCACGCCGGGCTTGTTTTCCACCACGATGGTCTGGCCGAGCGATTCGGACATCTTGGCGGCAAAGGCGCGGCCGATCTGGTCGGTGGCGCTGCCTGCGGCAAACGGCACGATGGCCTTGATCGGCTTGTTCGGGTAGGCCTGGGCCAGCACGGCGCTGCTGCCCAGGGTGGTGGCGGCCAGGACGGCCAGGGTGACCGCGCGGCGGGTGGGTGAACGCATGGGGTGAGTCTCCTTCAGGTTGAGTTGTATGACGAGTTGGTTGGCGAGTTGGTTGGCGAGTTTAAGGGGCCGAAGTGTCCAGTTCGATGTCCAGCACGGCCGCGCTCAGGGTCTTGCCATGCGCATCCAGCGCCAGCGAACGCGTGACGCCGCCGCCCAGGGCGTCATGCATCACGAAGTGCACCGCACCCAGGTGCGGCAGCGGGTAGCGCTCGACGCTGCCGTGGACCACGCCGCGGTAGTGCTCGCGCACGCGCTGCGCCGTCAGCGTGCGCTCCAGCAGCGGGTAGTGCGCCAGGTCGCGCGCGATGACGCTCAGCGTGGCGCGGTTGCCCTTGTCGCCGGATCGGGCCAGCGCGATGTCACGGACCTTCATGGCGCCAGCTCCAGGATGTGGCATTCGGTGGGCACCGCTTCGCGCGGGATCAGCGCCGACGCGGCCGCCACCACCTCGCGCACGCCTTGCGACACGCCGCCGCCGGCGGCCGGGCCGTTCAGGTAGAGGGCCTCCACCTCCAGCCCGGCCTGTTCGGCCAAGGCACGGGTAGGCGCGCGCAGCGCCAGGCGCAGGCGAACTTCGTAGGGCTCGTGCGCCGCGCCGCGGGAACTCGTGAAGGGCCCGTGCATGGCGTTCACGCCGATCAGCTCGGCGCGGTGCTCCAGGTGGTCCAGGCCCAGCGTCTTCAGGCGGTGTTCCAGCACGGCCAGCGCCAGCTCCCCGCGCGCGCGGGCGCCGGGGCCGGCGTAGGAGATCTGGCCTTCGCCGATGAAGCCTTCACGAAAGCCCAGCGTGGCCTTCAGGTGCGTGGGGCGGGCCTGGCCGGTGGCGCCTGATACCTCCACGCGGTCGGGCCCGGCTTCGCGCAGGCGCACATTGGAAAAGTCCGCCACCACATCGGGCTGTAAATAGTTCTGGGGGTCTTCCAGCTCGTACAGCAGCTGGGCGGTGCAGGTCAGGCGGTCCACCCGGCCGCCGGTGCCCGCCAGCTTGGTCACGGTGAAGCTGCCATCGGCATTCACCTCGGCCAGCGGAAAACCCACCGTGGCCAGGCCGGGAATGTCCACCTGGCCCGGGTCGGCGATGTAGCCGCCGCTGACCTGGGCCGCGCACTCCAGCAGATGGCCCACGCAGATGCCCTGGCCCATGCGCTGCCAGTCGTCCGGCTGCCAGCCAAAGTGGTGCATCAGCGGCGCCAGGAACAGCGCCGGGTCGGCCACGCGGCCGGTGATGACCACGTCCGCGCCCGAGCGCAGCGCGGGCAGCAGCGCATCGGCGCCCAGGTAGGCATTGGCGGAAATCAGCTGGCCGTCCAGGCTGCGCACGGTGGCGTCGCTGTCCATCAGCGGTGCGTCGTTGGCCTGCATCCAGGCCAGCACGTCGTCGCCTGTGACCACCGCCACGCGAAGAGGGCGTTTGAGCAAGGCTGGCAGGCCCAGCTCGCGCGCCACCTGCAGCACCGCATGGCCGGCCGCCAGCGGGTTGGCCGCGCCCATGTTGCTGATGATGGTGACGCCCTGGCGCGCGCAGGCGGGCAGCACGGCGCGCATGCGCGCGGCCAGCAGCGGGTCGTAGCCTGCCTGCGGGTCGTGGCTGCGGCGCAGCTGGGCCAGCGCGATGGTCCGCTCGGCCAGGCATTCGAACACCAGCGCGTTGAGCTCACCGCGCTCGGCCAGGTCCTGCGCCGGATCAATGCGGTCGCCCGAGTAGCCGGCGCCTGATCCGATGCGGTAGGGGTTCATGCGGCGCATTGTTGCACTGGGTGCCGCAATGCCCCTTTCGTATTTGGCGCAGGCTGCGGGCGCAAAATGCGTAGGTGGCCCGATCCGCCGGGCCAGCCGCCGTTCAGGCGATGCCCGCGCGGCGCAGCATGGTGTCGAAAATCAGCCGGTGGGTGTCACCGCTGCCCGCCACGCGTGTTTCGGGCACGGTGCGCAGCACTTCGGTGGGGATGGCGCGGTTGGGCCCTTGGCCGGCGTCAGACGCCAGCTGGATCTCGCAGGCGCGCTGCAGCGTCCACAGCCGGTTGAATGCGGTGGGGATGTTGGGCCCCGTCACCAGCAGGCCATGGTTGCGCAGGATCAGGTGGTTGGCCCGCCCCAGCGACGCCACCAGCCGCGGCTGCTCGTCCACGTTGGTGGTGACGCCTTCGTAGCCGTGGTATGCCACGTCGCCGTACAGCATGGCGCTGTAGAAGTTGTCGTGGCGCAGGCCCTCCTCCTTGCACGCCACCGCGCAGCCCGCGGTGGTGTGCACATGCATGATGCAGTGCGCGTCCTCGCGCGCGGCATGGATGGCGCTGTGGATCACGAAACCCGCGCGGTTCACGCGCGCATCGCCGCCATCCGTGCTCTGGCCGTCCAGGCCGATGCGCACCAGGTTGGCCGGCGTGACCTCGGCATAGTGCAGGCCAAAGGGGTTGATCAGGTACTCGGGCGCCTGGCCCGCGCGCTGCGGCACGCGCACGGTGATGTGGTTGAAGATCAGCTCGGTCCAGCCCAGCCAGTCAAACAGGCGGTAGCAGGCAGCCAGGTCGTGGCGCAGCTGGTCTTCGGTCTGAGGGGTGTCGTTGTGCACGGATAGCTTTCGGTCAATGCGGCGTAAGCGCGCCACGGATGCGGTCGATCAGGGCCAGCGGGTCGGCCGGCAGGGTGTTGCCGCGCCAGGCCACATGCTGGTCGGGGCGGGCCAGCAGCAGCGCCCGGTCGTGGTGGCCGGCGACGTCCCGCGCGGCCAAGTCCAGCAGCACCAGCGGTACGCCGCGCGTTGCGGCAGCGTCCAGCAGGGGTGTCACGTCCAGCCCGGGGTCGGAGCGCAGCAGCGTGAAGCCGTCGCCCAGGCGGTCATACAGCGAGCTGCCGTCGCCCAGCCACACATGGGGCAGCCGGCAACCCGGCACGGTGGACGGCGTGAAGCTGGCCATGCCGTAGGCAGGCGCGGCCTCGCCGTCATAGGCGATCAGGTGCGAGCCCTCGTAGTAATAGCCGAAGTTCAGCCCGCCGCAGCAGTACTGCTGCACGTTCAGGTCGTACAGGGCCTGGCCGAAGGCCTGGCGCGCGGCGGCGCCGGCCGCGTCGTCGGCCTCGATGTTGTCGGGAATGGCCTCGCGCCGCGCCTGCAGCGCCAGGGAATGGTTCATGGCGAACTGCGACACCTGCTCGGTGATGGGCTGGCGTTCGGCCTGGTAGCCGTCCAGCACCCGGTCGCCACCCCAGCCCTGCAGGCGCGCGGCCAGCTGCCATGACAGGTTCATCGCGTCGGCAATGCCGGCGTTCATGCCGTAGCCGGCCATCGGCACCCACAGGTGCGCGGCGTCGCCGCAGATGAAGGCGCGCCGGTCGCGGAAGCGGTCGGCCACCAGCCGGCGGCCAATCCAGTCTTCGTTGGACACCACCTCGTACTTGAAGTCTGCGTCCACGCCCAGGATCTGGCGGATGGCCCAGTCGCGGTCCACCGCGTCAAAGCCAGGCTCTTCGGTGCGCAGGTAGTTGTGCACCAGCCAGCGACGCTGGCCGTCAATGGCATAGACGTTGCCGCTTCGCCGCGGGTTGACCGAGAACGTGGCCCAGGCGGGCTTCAGCCCCGCGCCGATGTGCGCCAGCAAGTCCGGCGCGTCGATCAGCGTGGACTGCACGCGCGCCACCGTGTCCACGCCGGTGAACGTGGCGCCGATGGCCTTGCGCACCATGGAGCGTCCGCCGTCGCAGCCCACCACGTAGTCGCTGCGGATGCGCAGCCGCGCGCCGCTGTCCAGGTCTTCGGCCCAGGCGGTGACGCCAACTTCGTCCTGCTCGAACCGCGTGACCTGGGTGCGGCAGATGATGCGCAGGTTGGGCATACCTTCTGCATGCGCGAACAGGATCGGCTCGATGTAGATCTGGTTGATGCGGTGCGGTGGCTCCGGCGTGGGCCAGCCGGTGTCCGGCCCCTGTACCGACTTGTCGCGCCGCTCGGCGCGTGAAGGGATGCGGATGCGTGACAGCTCGGTACCGGTGAAGCTGGTGCGGTAGGCCACGTCGTGCGGGTAGTCGTGCGGCAGGCCGCTGTCACGCAGCGTATCGGCCACGCCCAGGCGGCGAAACACCTCCATGGAGCGCGCCGAGATGTGGTTGCACTTGACGGGCGGGGCTTCGCCGCGGTGGCGCAGCTCGGCCACCAGCACCTGGATGCCGCGCCGGGCCAGGTCCATGGCCAGCGTCAGGCCCACGGGGCCGCCGCCGATCACCAGGACCTGGGCGGCCATGTCCTGGGCCACGGGTTCAGCCTGCATCCTTGTCCTCCAGGCCGGCGATGTCCTCGCAAAACAGCAGGTCCTCCTCGCCGTCGGCCATGCGGGCCTTCAGCCAGATGCCATCGCCGATGTTTTCGGTCACTTCGGCGGTGCCGCCGCTTTTGAGCCGGACCACCTGTCCGGGTTCGATGGCCAACAGGTTCAGTATGGTCATGACGTTCTAGAAAAAGATCGACAGGTTCTTGGCCAGCAGCACGTTCTGGTGAATGCGGATCTCGCGCCGCGCCAGCTTCCAGCCATCGGCCGTGCGGCGCACGCGGTCAAAGCGGTCACCCACGAAGAAATACTGCTCGTATTCGCAGCGGTTCTGGTAGATCAGGAAGCGGCTGGTCACGTCCACTTCGGTTTCACCGTCCGCGTTGGTTTGCATCGCGGTGAGCTGCACGTTGCTGACCAGGCGGCACACGCGCGACAGCGGCTCCTCGGCCCAGTGCACGCCGGTCAGGATCTGCTCGGCGCGCTTGCCCAGCGACCATTTGCCTTCGTTGAACCAGCTCATCTGCTCCTCGCGCCGGGTCAACTCGCGCGTGGCGTGCTCGCCGAACTTCACGTTGTATTCCATGGGCATGAAGTAGCGCAGGTCCTCGGCCAGCGTGTCCAGCCATTCCCTGAAGCGGCGCTCGTCCAGCAGGTTGGCTTCGTCGTAGAGGAATTCCTCGATCTCGCGCTTGGTGTCGTAGTAGCGCGCGTCGCGCGCCAGGCGCGGGGTCGGGGGCGCGGGGGTGGTGGCGGGGGTGGCTTCTGCGGTCTCAGACATGTTGTTTTCTCCGAAAGGAATCTCAGGGCCGCGCCGGGATGGGCCCGCCCTGGTGCGCGAAGCAGCCCACATCGAGCACGGTGCCCGAAATCGTGGCGGCTTCTTCAGACAGGAGGAAGGCCACGGCGTTGGCCAGGTCGCGCCCGGTAGCCGGACGGCCGGCGGCCGTGCCCGGCGCGCCTTTGCGCGTGAAGGCATCAACGTCGCCGCCCATGCGGCCCACGCTCATGCCCGACACGATGCCGCCGCCACCGGGGATGGCGACGTTCACGCGCACATGGTCATGGAAATGGTCATAGGCCATGGCCATGCTCAGGGCGACGATGGCACCCTTGCTGGCCGCATAGGCGGCCATGTTGGGTTTGCCATAGCCGGCGCCCGAGCCGATGTTGACGATCGATCCGCCGCCGGCCCGGGCCAGGTGCGGGATGACCGCGCGGCTCATCAGGTACGTGCCCTTGACGTTGACGTCGAAGATCTTTTCAAACACCGCCTCGTCGGTGGTGAGCACCGTGCCCAGCGGGCCGATGGCGGCGTTGTTGACCAGGCCGTGGATCGCGCCGTGGCGCGACAGCGTGTGGTCCACCACGCGCTGCACGTCGGTGGCGTTTGACACGTCGGCTTCGAGCACGTCGGCTTGCAGACCGGCCTGCGCCAACTCTTCCCGGAGGGAATCGAACCCCCGAGCCGTGCTGGACACCTGGGCTTGCGATAAGCCAAACGCAACGACCTGGTGCCCGCGCCGTGCCAGCTCGACGGTAATGGACTGGCCCAAGCCGAACGTCCCGCCGGTAACGATGACAACGCCCATGCTTACTCCACGAAGCTGGCCGGCTGCGTGTCCTTGCGGCCCAGCAGCGTGTCCCAGTCGGCGCCGTTCATGTAGTCGCGCCAGCGGCGGTAGAACTGGCGCGGGTTTTCCTCGCTGACCTGCACGCTCACGTTGCCGGCCACCGGGCCGCTGGTGCTCACCTTGCCCAGCGACTGCGCGTAGTTGAACGGGTAGCGCCGCGCGATCACGCCGCGGCTGCCGGCGGTGGCGTAGTTCCAGTTTTCCATGTCGTCCTGCTCGGTCATGCCGGCCGGGCCCGAATAGCGCATGTAGTAGGTGCGCAGGAAGTCCTTCACCTCCTGCGGCGCGTCGGCGTCCACCAGGAAGAAGCGCCACGCCTCGGTCGATTCAGGCCCGTGCGGGTGCCACACGCACAGGTTGCGCGGCTGGTTGCCATGGAACGACACGTTGGGGTAGATGGTGCCCACGAAGGGGATCAGCCGCGCCTTTTCCTTGCCCAGCCGTTCCTGGCGCTTGGCATGCGCTTCACGGAAGTATTCCGCCACCACCGGGTTGTTCTGGTAGGTGTTCAGGAACTCCCAGCCTTCGGGCATCAGCGCGCTGTGCACGCCGTGCCCTGCGGGGAAGTTGGCCCATACGTGCTGGGCCTTTTCCATCTCGTTGTCGCGCCGGCCTTTCACGCCGGCCTCGGCGCTGGGGCCAATGCCGATCAGGTCCACCGAGCGGTGGCTCACGTTGTGGTACGTGTCGCCCAGGAAGTTCTCGGCGGCAAATTTCCAGTTGCACGGGATGATCCACTTGTGCACGCCCACCAGCACTTCGGAGCCGCCTTCGCGGCCGTCTCGGCAGTCCAGCGCCAGATCCAGGTGGATGCGGGCGTCCCCCAGATAGGTCATCAGGTCGGGCGCGTCCTTGTCCCAGCTGGCCCAGACGGTGCCCTTGTAGACCTCCATCTTCGGCGGCTCAATCAGCGACCATTCTTCTTTCTCCATGCAACCCTCGTACAGCTGCTTGAACTGCGGCACGCCGAACAGCTTGCCGTCGGTGGTGTAGCTCCAGCTGTGGTACGGGCAGGTAAAGAGCTGCGTGTTGCCATGGTCGTACTGGCAGACCTTCATGCCGCGGTGGCGGCATGAGTTCAGGAACACATGGACCTTCTTCTTCTTGTCGCGCGCCAGGATCACCGACTCCGCGCCCATGCGCGAGGTGAAGAAATCGCCCGGGTTGGGCACCTGGCTTTCATGGCCGACGAACAGCCAGGCACGCGTGAAGACTTTTTCGAGCTCTTCCTCGTAGATCTCCTTGTCGGAGAAGATTTCGCGGCTGATCTTGCCTTCGCGCAGCTTGACCATCGCGTTGTAGCGGGATTCGGTGGTGATCGGGATCATGCTTTTCTCTTGAAAGGTATCGGGGGTGGTTCAGGTGAAGCGTTCGCACAGCACATCGGCGCGCGGCAGCCCGGCGGCCTCGGCGGCCTTGCGGCCAGCCTCCACCATGGGCGGCGGGCCGCACAGGTAAACGCGGGTGGACGGGTCCAGGCCGAGCTGGTGGATCAGGTCGGTGGGGTAGCCCGCATGGCAGCCTTGCGCAGCATCCTGCTCGACGGCGATCCGCAGGTCAATGCCCTGCAGCTGCGCGCCCAGGCTCTGGAGCTCGTCCATGGCAAACAGGTGGCCAGGGGTGCGCGCGCCGATCACGAAGGTGGTGCGTTGCGCCGTTGGTTGCCTGGCCATGCTGCGCAACATCGACAGGAAGGGCGCCACGCCGGTGCCGCCCGCGACAAACAGGCGCGGGCGGTCTTCGTCGCGCAAAAAGAAGGTGCCGTGTGGCGCGCTGAGTTCCAGGGCGTCGCCCACCTTGGCGCCCGCCAGCCATTGCGAGAAGGCGCCGCCTGGCACGCTGCGGATGAAAAATTCCAGCCGGTTCACGCCCGGCGCATTGGCCATGGAATACGACCGCGAGACGTCCGTGCCCTCGGGCCGGATGCGCACATACTGGCCAGGCTCAAACACCACGTCGTCGGCTACCTGGACCTCCAGCCGGATGACCTCGCTGGCGACCTGCTCAATGGCGGTGACCTGCGCGGCCATCGGCGCAGGCTCCTCGCTGAGCGCCTCGGTGGAGTCGTACGGGAATTCAATGGCGCAGGGGGCGCTGACCTTGCACACGCAGGGCAGCACCGCGCCAGCCGCGCGATCGTCATCGGGCAGCACGGCGCTGTCGTAGTCATCCAGCTCCACGCTGCCCGACACCAGTTGGGCGGTGCAGGTGCCGCACTGGCCGTTGGAGCAGTCGGTCAGCAGGTTCAGGCCAGCCTCACGCGCGGCGTCCATCAGCTTGCCGCCGCAAGGCACGGCCAGGCGCTGCGAAACGCCGTCGGCGAACAGCAAGGTCACGGGAATGGTGGTGGACATGGCGTGTCTTCCTGAATTTGTTCAAATGTCCATCTAATGGACATGCAATCCATTATACGGACAAACTTTGATTCAGGTCAACGTGTCCGCGTGATGGACAATATGCGGATCAGCTGGCCCTCCATGGAGAAACACGAATGACGGCAACCGCAGAAAAAACCGACAACGTCCGCGCCGTGGGCCGTGCGCTGGAAATCCTGATGGCGTTTTCCGAGGACGCGCCGGAGCTGTCCGCGGGCGAGCTGCTCAAGCGGGTGGACCTGTCGCGCCCCACGCTGTACCGGCTGCTGTACACATTGGAGGAGCACGGCTTCCTGGTGTCGGTGGGCGAGCCCCAGCGCTTTCGCCTGGGGCCGGCCGTGGCGCGCCTGGCGCATGTGTGGAAGGGTTCGCTGGACCTGAAGGCGTTGGCCGAGCCGGTGCTGCGCCGCCTGTGGGAGGAAACGCGCGAGACAGTCGCCATGTTCGTGCCGCAGGGCAGCCTGCGCCTGTGCGTGGCCGAGCTGCCCAGCCCCCAGCCGCTGACCTTCAAGCGCGGCGTGGGCTACACCGAGCGCATCGTGCGGGGCGCCACGGGGCGCGTCATCCTGGCGTATTCGCACGTCACCAGCGACGAGCTGCAGGCTTACCTGCAAGGCACGGACCTCAAGCTGAAAGAGCTGGAGGCCGAGCTGGCCGCCACCCGTGCGCGCGGCTATTCCACCAGCCACAGCGAGCTGATCCCCGGTGCGGTGGCCGTGGCTGTACCCATCTTTGACCAGTCGGGCGCGGTCGCCGGCTCGGTGGGGGTTTACGGGCCCGAGGTGCGCCTGGGCTCTGCCCGCGTTCGGGAATTTGCCCAGCTGCTGGCCCGTGAAGGCGCCCGGCTGTCCGCCGCCCTGGGGTTTGAAGGCGCGATGCCGGGCGAGGCGCCTGAAGTCTAGGCTTGTCCGCCTGTCGGACAGGATGTACAAAAATTTGACTTGGATCAAACGAAATCCATAAAATGGACTTTGTATCCGTTGCATGGACATGCGCGGATTGAATCAGCCCACCCATTTCTCTGGAGACACCCATGTCCAAGCCTTTCAGTGGCGCACGCCGCCGGTCCCTTCACACCCTTGCAGCCTGCGCGGCCGTGGCCTGTGCCACGCTGGGGTCTGCCGGCGCGCTGGCGCAGGCCTACCCGGACCGTCCGGTGAAGATCGTCGTGGGGTTCGCGCCCGGCGGCACCAACGACATCCTGGCGCGCCTGATGGCGGTCAAGCTGGGCGACAAGCTCAAGCAGAGCTTCGTGGTCGAGAACAAGCCCGGCGCCAACTCCTCCATCGGTAACGACTTCGTGGCCAAGTCGAAGGCCGACGGCTATACCCTGCTGGTGTCGTCCAGCGGCGGACTCACGACCAACCCGGTGCTGATGAAGAACCTGCCTTACGACCCGGTGAAGGACTTCGAGCCCATCGCGCTGCTGGGCTCTTTTCCGCTGGTGGTCACGGTGCCGGCGTCGCTGCCGGTGAAGAACTTCGCCGAGCTGGTGCAGTACTCCAAGACCTCCAAGGACGGCAAGCTGGACCACGGCACGCCCACCACCTCGTTCGTGCTGGTGGCCGAAACGCTCACCTCCACCGCGGGCGTGAAGTTCAATCACATCCTGTACCGTGGCTCGGGCCCCGTGGTGGCCGGCCTGCTGGGTGGTGAAATCCAGGTCGGCGTGCTGGACAGCCCGGCCGTGGTGGCGCAGGTGAAGGCCGGCAAGCTCAAGGCGCTGGCCGTCACGACCGGCAAACGCTCCGCGGCGCTGCCCGATGTGCCCACCGTGGCGGAATCCGGCTTTGCCGGCTATGACATTCCGATCTGGACGGCGCTGATGGCGCCCAAGGGCACGCCTGAACCGGTGCTGGCCCGCCTGCGCACGGCCGTGGCCGAAATCCTGCAGGAAAAGGACACCGTGGACAAGCTGCATGCCCAGGGGATGGACCCTGGCAACGCCGACGCTCAGGCCCTGGCCAGGCGCATCGAGGGCGACATCGCCCGCTGGTCCGGCGTTGCCCGGGCCGCCAACATCAAGCCCGAATAACCCACCCCTTCGAAGGACACCTTATGTACAAGTCGCTCGCCCGGCTGGGCTGCGCCATGGCCGCCGCATTGACCCTGAGCGGTGCGGCCGCCCAGGCCTTTCCCGCCAAACCCCTGACCCTGATCGTGCCGTTTGCCCCCGGCGCTTCCGCCGACGGTATTGCCCGCATCGTGGGGCGTGAACTGTCCGCCGCGCTCGGCCAGCCCGTGGTGGTGGACAACAAGCCCGGCGCCGGTGGCGCCCTGGGTCTGATGATGGTGGCCAAGGCCCCCGCCGACGGCTACACCCTGGGCCTGGGCGCCACCGGCGCGATCGCCGTCAATCCCCATCTGCCTGACGCGCCACCGCTGAAGCCGCAGCAGGATCTGCTGCCGCTGGGCAAGCTGGCGGACATCCCGCTGGTGTTCGTCACGTCCGCCACCAGCGGCTATGGCAACCTGCAGGCGTTCATCAAAGCGTCGCGCAAAACGCCCGGTGGCGGCCTGTCGTATGCCAACGCGGGCCAGTACACCGCGCAGCATCTGTCGGGCGAATTGCTGGCCCACATGGCGGGCGTGCCGATGGTGGCCGTGCCCTACCGCGGCAGCGGCCCGGCGGTGACGGACCTGCTGGCCGGCCTGGTGCCCGCGGCCATGGTGGACCTGACCTCGGCCTATCCGCACATCAAGGCCGGCAAGCTGGTGTCGCTGGGCATTACCAACGCCACGCGCAGCAAAGTGGCGCCGGAGCTGCCCACCATCGCCGAAGAAGGCGTCACTGGTTATGCGGCCCCTGCCTGGATGGGGCTTTTCCTGCCGGCCAAAACACCGGCCGACGTGCGCGCGCGCCTGTCGCAGGCCATGCAAAAGGCCATGGCCAACTCGGCGGTGCAAAGCCAGATCCAGGCCCTGGCGGCCGAACCCGCCTACCTGGATGGCCCGGCCTTCGGCAACTTCATTGCCGTTGAATCAAAGAAGTGGGCCGACGTGATTGCGCGCATTCCCAAACCCGCCAAGTGAGGTGACACCATGCAGACCCGCCGCCTTCTGATTGCCGCCGCTGCCGTGTCCGTGGCCTGTGGGGCCATGGCTCAGCCATCCCAGGAGTGGGCGCCAACCAAGCCCATCAGAATCATCGTGCCCATCGTGGGCAGCACCAACGATGCGCTGGCACGCCTGGTGGCGCCCAAGCTGCAGGAATTGCTGGGCCAGCCGGTGGTGGTGGAAAACAAGCCGGGTGCCGGCGGCAACATCGGTGCGGAATATGTGGCCCGTGCGACGGCGGACGGCCATACGCTGCTGATCGGCTACAACGGGCCACTGGCCATCAACCCGTCGCTGTTTGACAAGCCGCCGATCGATCCCCAGAAAGACCTCGCGCCGATCACGCTGGCCGTCAAATCGCCGCAGTACCTGGTGGCGGGTCCGTCGGCGGACTTTTCGACGGTGAAGGAGTTCGTGGCCAGGGCCAAGGCGTCGCCGGGCAAGTACTCGTATGCGTCGGTGGCCATGGGCAGCGCATCGCACCTCACGATGGAGATGCTCAAGCGGTCCGCCGGCTTTCATGCCACGCACATCCCTTACCGTGGCGCCACGCCGGCCGTGACCGACCTGCTGGCGGGCAATGTGCATGCGGCCTTCATGGTGCCGGGCAACGTGCTGCAGTTTGCCCGGCAGGGCCGCCTGAAGCTGCTGGCCTCCAGCGGCGAAAAGCGCCACCCCGGAACCCCGGACGTGCCCACGCTGATCGAGCTGGGCTACCGTGACATGGAAGCCACCGGCTGGGTGGGCCTGCTGGCCCCGGGGGGCACGCCCCGGCCCATCATCGACCGCTACCACCGCGAAATGATGAAGGTGCTGCAGATGCCCGACGTGCGCGCCCGGCTGCATGACATGGAGTTCGACGTGATCGCCAGCACGCCGGAACAGTTTGCCGCGTGGATCCGCAGCGAATCGGGCAAGTGGGGCGCGGTGGTCAAGGCGACGGGCGCGAAGGCGGAGTAAGCCTGCGCGGCGCGCGGCACTTCAAGCCAGCGCCCGGGCCGCGGCGCCCAGCACGCTGCGCGTCAGCGCATCCAGCGCGGGCACGGGCAGCCGTGCCGACTGCCAGTACAGCGGCACGTCCAGCACCTTGCCCGGCACCAGCTCCACCAGCTGGCCCGCCTCCAGGTGCGGCTGCACCAGCGGCAGCGGGTTCATGCCCCAGCCAATGCCAGCCAGCGACGCCTGCACAAAGGCCTGCGGCGACGGCAGGCGGTGCATGGGCAGGGCCAGCGTGCGGCGCGTGACCTGGCGCACCCAGCGTTCCTGCAGGCGGTCCTTGCGGTTGAACAGCACGGCGGGCGCCTGGGCCAGCGTGCCTGCGTTGACGCCGCCGGCAAACCAGCGCCGCATGAAGCCGGGGCTGGCCGTGGCCGCGTAGCGCAGCACGCCCAGGCGCTGGCTGCGGCAGCCCTGCACCGCGCCAGCCAGCGAGGTCACGGCCGCCAGCACGTGGCCGCGGCGCAGCCAGTCGGCGGTGTGGTCCTGGTCATCGGTCACCACGTCCAGCAGCGCGCCGTGGCCCGCGCAGAAGTCCGCCATGGCGGCCATGAACCAGGTGCCCAGGCTGTCGGCGTTGACGGCCACGCGCAGCGTGGGCGCGGCGGCGAGGGGGTCGTCCTGCGCCAGCGCGGGCAGGTCGCGTCGCAGCTCGTCTTCCAGCAGCACGGCCAGCTCGTGGTGCCGGCACAGGCGCGCACCGGCCTCGGTGGGCATGCAGGGCTGGCCGCGCACGATCAGCACCGTGCCCAGGCGCTCTTCCAGCAGCCGGATGCGCTGCGACACGGCCGACGGCGTGACATGCAGCACCCGGGCGGCGCGCTCGAAGCTGCCCTCGCGGGAGACAGCCGCCACGGCGGCAACCAGGGATGGGTCCAGCATAAGATGAAGCGTTGCTGTTTGCGGATTAGCAAGTTTAAGTTCCCCCGGAGGCACGCGCGCGCCAGAATCGCCCGCATGCCAACGCCTGATGTCCACGCCGCCTTCGTTCAGGGCCTGCTGCTGAGCGCCTCGCTGATCATCGCCATCGGCGCGCAGAACCTGTTCGTGCTGCGCCAGGGGCTGCGGCGCGAGCATGTGGGCGCGGTGGTGGCGCTGTGCGCGGCGCTGGATGCGGCGCTGATCGCCGTGGGCGTGAGCGGCGTGGCCACGGCGCTGGGCCGTCACCGCGGCGCGCTGGACGCGCTGGCGCTGGCCGGCGCAGGTTTCCTGTCGGTGTACGGCGCGCTGGCCTTGCGGCGCGCGCTGGCGCCGTCGGCGCTGGTGGCCGCCGCCACGGGCAGCGGCCGGGGCGCGCAGGCCGTGCTGGGCCAGGCGCTGGCCATCACGCTGCTGAACCCGCATGTGTACCTGGACACGGTGCTGCTGTTGGGCGCGGCCGGCGCGCAGCACGCGCCGCAGGCCCAGCCGGCCTTTGTGCTCGGCGGTGCGCTGGCCAGCGCGGCCTGGTTCACCGCGCTGGGCTTTGGCGCGCGCTGGCTGGCGCCGGTGCTGGCGCGGCCCCAGGCCTGGCGGGTGCTGGACGCGCTGGTGGCCGCCGTGATGTTTGTGCTGGCGCTGTCGCTGGCGGCCGCGCCGGTGATGCGCCTGGCCGGGGGTTGAGCGGCCTCAGTGCGGGGCGTGGCCGGCTTGCTGGAGCGCGCGGCGCTTGGCGCGCGCGCGGATGTTCAGCGCCTCTACCGCCAGCGAGAACGCCATGGCGGCATAGATGTAGCCCTTGGGCACGTGCACGTCAAAGGCCTCGGCCGTCAGCGCCATGCCCACCATGATGAGGAAGGCCAGCGCCAGCACCTTGACCGAGGGGTGGCGGTCCACGAACTCACCAATCGGCTTGGCGGCCACCAGCATCACGCCCACCGAGGTGACGACCGCCGCGATCATCACGCCGATTTCATCCACCATGCCCACGGCGGTGATGACCGAGTCGAGCGAAAACACGATGTCGATCACCGCGATCTGGCCGATGATGGCCCAGAACAGCCGGCTGCCCGCGGCCTTCAGCGCCGCCGCGTCGGGCGCGGCGCCGGGTTGGCCTTCACCCGTGGCCTCGACTTCCACGAAGATTTCGTGCGACGCTTTCCACAGCAGGAACAGGCCGCCGAACAGCAGCACCAGGTCACGCCCGCTGATGCCCTGGCCCAGCACGTTGAACAGGTCCGCGGTCAGCCCCATCACCCAGCTCAGCGAAAACAGCAGCAGCAGGCGCGAGGCCATCGCAAAGCCCAGGCCCAGCCGGCGCGCCTTGTCGCGCATTTCGGGCGGCAGCCGGCCGACCAGGATGGAGATGAAGATGATGTTGTCCACGCCCAGGACGATTTCCAGGGCGGTAAGCATTGCGAACGCAATCCACAGATTGGGGTCGAGCAGGAAGTCCATCACGACCCATTCTAGGCAGGCTTGGCCGTCGAGTGTGCGGTTCAGTCGCGCGCCGGTATCGTGAGCCCGCGCGCCACGGCCGGGCGCGCCACGAATGCCGCCAGCACGCGCTGCACGTTGGTAAAGCTGTCAAAGCCCACCAGCTCGCCCGCGCCATAAAAGCCCACCAGGTTGCGTACCCACGGCAGGATGGCGATGTCGGCAATCGTGTAGTCGCGCCCCATGACCCAGTCGCGCCCGGCCAGGCGCTGGTCCAGCACCGCCAGCAGGCGCCTTGATTCCGCCACGTAGCGGTCGCGCGGGCGCTTGTCTTCATAGTCCTTGCCGGCAAACTTGTGGAAGAAGCCGAGCTGGCCGAACATGGGGCCGATGCCACCCATCTGGAACATCACCCATTGCAGGGTTTCGTACTTGCCGGCCACGTCTTTCGGCATGAAGCGGCCCGACTTGTCTGCCAGATAGACCAGGATCGCGCCCGATTCGAACAGCGCGAACGGCTGGCCGCCCGGACCGTTGGGGTCCAGGATGGCGGGGATCTTGTTATTGGGGTTGAGCGACAGGAACTCCGGCGACATCTGGTCGTTGGTGTCAAAGCGCACCAGGTGTGCCTCGTATGGCAGGCCGGTTTCCTCCAGCATGATCGATGCCTTCACGCCGTTGGGCGTGGGCAGCGAATACAGCTGGATGCGTTCGGGGTGGCGGGCGGGCCACTTGCGGGTGATCTGGAAAGCGGACAGGTCAGGACGGACGGCCATGCGGGTCTTTCAGCAAAAGGGTGTGCCGCAATTTGAACAGGCGCCTATCCCATTTGCGCGATCAGGGCCATTGCCGCCGCGGGCGCGCGCTCCTTGGCGCCGCTGATGAAGAACATGAACACATCGCGGGGCGTGGCCTTCTTGCCGGGCGGCTGCACACGCGGCACGTCATCGGGCTCGCCGCCCTGCGCCCAGGTGGCCGCGGCCTGGGCCCAGCGGGCCATGGCCCCGGGCGGGTAGCCGGTCTTGTATCTCGATTCGGTGCGCATCAGCCGCGCATAGACGAGCGGCCCCGTCACGTCGGCAAAGCTGGGGTAATCGTCACTGTCGGTAAACACCGTGGCGCATTGGTACTTTCGTGCCAGCGCCAGGTACTGCGGCGTCATGAAGCTCGCGTGCCGCACATCCAGTGCATGGCGCAGCGGCATACCGCCTGCCTCGGCGGGCAGCAGGTTCAGGAAGGCCTCGAAGTCGCCTGCGTCAAACGCCTTGGCCGGCATGAACTGCCAGACGATGGGCCCGAGCTTGTCGCCCAGTTCGGCAACGCCGCTGTCAATGAAGCGCTCGATGGATGGCCCGGCCTCGGCCAGTACCTTGCGGTTCGTGGCAAAGCGGTTGGCCTTGAGGCTGAAGACAAAGCCGTCCGGCGTCTCGTCGCGCCACTTGGCGAAGGTGGCCGGCTTGAAGGTGCTGTAGTACGTTCCATTGACTTCAATGGCCGTGAGCTGGCGGCTCGCGTAGCCCAGCTCCTTGCTGTGCGCCAGGCCTTGCGGATAGAAGTTGTTGCGCCAGGGCTCGTACGTCCAGCCGCCAATGCCGCAGCGGATGCGGGTTTGTGCTGCCATGGGCTGTCTCCTGCGTGATTCCTCGGGTAATGACGCACTCTAGCGCGGGAGGCCGCAGCGGCGTAGAGTGTCGGGCTGCCCTGCTGACACATTCAGGAACCCCCATGAACGCACCCCTTCACCGAGAAATGCCCGGCGGCACGCTCGACGCTGCCGCCGCCCTGTCCCATGCCACAAGCCAGTGGGACAGCGACATCGTCAAGCAACTGACCGACTACATCCAGATCCCGGCCAAGTCCCCCGGCTTTGACAAGGACTGGGCCGCCAATGGCTACATCGAGACCGTGCTGCGCAACGCCGCGCAGTGGGTCGAGGCGCAGAAGGTCGAGGGCCTGACGCTTGAGATCGTGCGCCTGCCGGGCCGCACGCCAGTGCTGTTCTTCGACATCCCTGCAACTCGGGCCGAATCCAGCCAGACCGTGTTGATGTACGGCCACATGGACAAGCAGCCGGAGTTCACCGGCTGGCGCAATGACCTCGGTCCCTGGACGCCCAAGTACGAAGACGGCAAGCTCTTTGGCCGCGGCGGCGCCGACGACGGCTATGCGGTGTACGCCAGCATTGCCGCGGTGCAGGCCCTGAAGGCGCAGAAGGTTGCGCACCCGCGCATCGTGGGCCTGATCGAAACCTGCGAGGAATCCGGCAGCTACGACCTGTTGCCCTACATCGACGCGCTGCGCCCGCGCCTGGGCGACGTGGCCCTGGTGATCTGCCTGGACAGCGGCGCGGGCAACTACGACCAGCTGTGGCTGACCACCAGCCTGCGTGGCATGGCCAGCGGTACGTTGAAGGTGGAGGTGCTGACCGAGGGCGTGCATTCCGGCGACGCATCCGGCCTGGTGCCCAGCAGCTTTCGCATCATGCGCCAGGTGCTGGACCGCCTGGAAGACAGCGCCACCGGCCGCCTGCTGCCCGCCAGCTTCCATTGCGAAGTGCCCGCCGAGCGGCTGGCGCAGGCCCAGGCCACGGCCGCCATCCTGGGCGACGAGGTTTACAAGCGCTTTCCCTGGGCGCACTATGACTGCGGCGGTAGCACCCAGTTCGCCTTGCCCACCACCACCGACCCGGTGCAGGCGCTGCTGAACCGCACCTGGACGCCCACGCTGAGCGTGACGGGCGCGGAAGGCTTCCCGGCTTTGAAGGACGCAGGCAATGTGCTGCGCCCCTACACCGCCTTCAAGCTCAGCCTGCGCCTGCCGCCGCTGGTGGACGCGGCCAGCGCGGTGGCCGAGATGAAGGCCCTGCTCGAAGACAACGCGCCCTATCAGGCCCGGGTCACGTTCGAAAGCAACGGCGGCGCCACCGGCTGGAACGCGCCGGGCACCGCGCCCTGGTTCGAGCAGGCGCTGAACGCGGCCAGCCAGGCGCACTTTGGATCGGGCGTGGGCTACATCGGCCAGGGCGGAACCATCCCGCTCATGAACATGCTGAGCGAAGGCTTTCCCAAGGCGCAGATGATGGTCTGCGGCGTGCTGGGCCCCAAGAGCAATGCGCACGGACCCAATGAGTTTCTGCATGTGCCGTATGCCAAGAAGCTCACGGCCGCCGTGGCGCAGGTGATGGCTTCGCTGCCCGCCTGAGCTGCCTGGACATGACGGACTCCATTCTGTCCACCTTCACCGCCAGCGATGGCGACAACATCGCGCTGCAGGAATGGCCGCTGCCTGACGATGCGCGCCCGCGCGGGGCCGTGGTGCTGGTGCACGGCCTGGGCGAGCACGCGGGCCGCTACGACCACGTCGCCCAGCGCCTGAACAGCTGGGGCTTTGCGGTGCGCGGCTATGACCAGTACGGCCATGGCGAATCGGGCGGACCGCGCGGCGGCCTGCCGAACGACGACCGGCTGCTGGTGGACCTGGCCGATGTGGTGGACGCCACGCGCCTGCGCCTGCCCGAGGGCGCGCCGTTGATCCTGCTGGGCCACAGCATGGGCGGGCTGGTGGCGGCGCGCTTCGTGGCGCTCAGGCGCCGACCGGTGGACGCGCTGGTGCTGTCATCGCCCGCGCTGGACCCGGGGCTGAGCGCGGTGCAGAAATTCCTGCTCGCGATCGTGCCGAACATCGCGCCCAACCTGCGCGTGGGCAACGGGCTGGATGCCAGCTACATCTCGCACGACCCGGCCACCGTGGCGGCCTACCGCGCCGACCCGCTGGTGCACGACCGCATCTGCGGCCGCCTGGCGAAGTTCATTGCCGACGGCGGCCCGGCGGTGGTGGCCCGCGCCGCCCAATGGACGGTGCCCACGCTGCTGATGTACGCCGGCGCGGACCGGCTGGTCAACCCGGCGGGTTCACGTGCTTTTGCGGCGGCGGCGCCCAAGGCGGTGGTCACGTCGCATTGCTTTGAAGAGCACTATCACGAGCTGTTCAACGAGCTGGACCGTGAGCCGGTGTTTGCGGTGCTCCAGCAATGGCTGGACGCGCGGTTTGCGCGCTGAGCCCCTTACTTCTGCTGCAGCAACCCGCCCAGCATGCCCAGCAGGTCACCCGCATTGCCCAGGCCGTTCTCGGGGGCCACGCCCTGGGGCGTGAGCTGGTCCACCAGCCCCGGCAGCATGTCGGCCAGCTGGCCTGAGGCCTGGGCCGGGTCCATGCCCAGCTGGCCGGCCAGCTTGCCCAGCAGATCGCTGCCCAGCACTTCCTTGAGCTGATCGGCACTGACGGGCAGGTTGTCGCCCTTGCCGATCCACGAGCCCACCACCTCGCCCAGGCCGGCCTCGTTGAATTTTTCCACCAGGCCACGCAGGCCGCCGCCCTGGCCGTCATTGGCCAGCAGTTCGCCCAGCACGGCGGCCACGCCACCTTGCTGCTGCACCTGGCCCATCACGGCCCCCATCACTGAATCGAGCAAGCCCATGTCGTGGTCCTTTCAGGTTGTGCGCTGATTCTGGGCGCGCTTCGTGACAACCGCAAGCCACAGCAAGGCGCCGGCCGTCAGCAGCACCACCGGCAGGGAGCCCCAGTTGAGCAGCGTCCACCCGCGGGTGGTGACCAGCACGCCGGATGCAAACGAGCTGAGCGCCAGCGTGGCAAACACAAAGAAGTTCAGCGCGCCCTGGGCGCGGTCCTTTTCCTCGGCCGTGTAGGCAGAAAGGGACAGCGTGGTGCTGCCCGTGAACACGAAATTCCAGCCCATGCCCAGCAGGAACAGCGCGATCAGGAACTGGTGCAGGTTCACGCCCGACAGCGCCACGGCAATGCAGCCCAGGTACAGCGCGATGCCCACGCCCATGATGGGCAGTGCGCCAAAGCGCTTGATCAGGTGGCCCGTAAAAAACCCAGGCGCAAACATGCCGATCACGTGCCATTCCAGCACCAGCGCCGCGTCAGAGAAAGGCAGGCCGCACATCTGCATGGCAATCGGCGTGGCGGCCATCAGCAGGTTCATGATGCCAAAGCTTAAAGCGCCCGTGGCCGCCGCGACGATGAACACCGGCTGGCGCATGATCTCGCGAAGTGGCCGGCCCTGCCGCCCGGCCTTTTTGGGGGGCACGGGCGGAAATGTGATGAACGACAGCGCCAGCATGCCCAGCAACGCCACGCCAGCCAGTGCGATGTAGGCCCCTGCGAACGGCACCTCAAACAGGTTGCGGGTGTATGCCGCGAGGTTGGGGCCGGCGACGGCGCCCAGCAGGCCGCCGGCCATCACCAGCGACACGGCTTTTTCCTGGGCGGTGGCGCCCGCCACCTCGGCCGCGGCAAAACGGTACAGCCCCGCGTTGGCGTTGTAGTAGCCCGCGACCACGGTGGCCGCACACAGCAGCCAGAAGTTCTTGCTGAAGGCGGCGTAGGCGCACAGCAGTGCCGACAGGAAGGCCACCACCAGCCCCAGCTGGAACGAGGCCTTGCGCCCAAAGCGCGACTGCGTGCGCGCCACCACGCCGGTGGACAGCGCGCCGCCCACCACGTAACCCATGACCGGCAGCGTGGCCATCCAGCCCAGCGGCGCCAGCGCCAGCCCGACCAGGCCATTGATGGCGATGAAGGTGACGTTGTTGGTGAGGAAAAGGCCCTGGCACAGGGCCAGCAGGCCGAGGTTTCTGTTCATCGGCCCAGTGTAAGTGGGCTCGCTGCGCGCTTACTTCCCGATATTCATCCGCGTCAGCAGATAGAACAGGTTGAAGCTCAGTGCCCGCACGGCGATGCGCTCCATGGCCGGGCGCGGGCCGCTGCGTGGGAACAGCGTGTCCAGGCCGTTGGTGCGCTCAATCGGCAGCGGCGTTTGCCAGACCGCATCGTCGTCGTCCAGGCTGCGCTCGATGGTCATGCCTGGCTGGGTCTCAAAGATGTCCGTGAGGATGTCGGTGGTGATGCGCTCAACGGCCCTCTTGTTCTTGTTGCGTGCGGCTATCACCAGCGCATCCAGCTTGGGGTTGAGCCGGTTCAGAGCGGCGGGGCGCATGGCTTTCCATTTGGGCCATTTCTGGATGTGCGCTTGCACCCGCGTGACGAATTCAGCGGCGTCCCAGGGGACCGGTGGGGTGATGGCGGGCACGAGGACATGGGTCCAGACCGTATTTTCTTCCTCAAGCTGGCGCAGGGCGTCGGCAACTGGACCAACGGATGGCCCGCCCCCGATGATCGGTGGATGCTTCACATAGCCCTGCATCTCGGCGAAGGCGATGCCGGGCAATTCAGGGCGGGAGATGCCAAAGCCGCCCTGTTGGGCACCGGGCTTCAGGCCATGATTGCTGTCATCCTTGGCGTCTGGAAGCCAGCCGAAGTTGACCTCGCCCGCTTTGAGATCAATGCTCCAGCGGCGGTCCCAACCGGGCGCGCTGAAAAGCATGCGATCGCGCAGCGATCTTTCCGCTTGCCCACGGATTTCTGTCAGGTCCCAAAGTTGCTGGCTGGTCAATGTCCGGACTTGATGGTCCGTCAACTCTGCCGGCAGCCCCTGCACAGTGAACCACCCTCTTAGCCAGATGTAGGCAATAGCCTGGTTTGCCTCCGCGGCATTGCGGATGCGATATCGATAATCAAACTCCTTTCCGTCAAAGCGCACGATGCTGCGCACGGACGGCTTGATTTTGTGGCGCGGCACATACCGCCAAACTGTGCTGCGCGTCTTGTCTTCGGGGTGGTAGAACTGGAACGTCCAGTCGCCTGTAACAGGATGGCGCGAGTAACTGTCCTGCGGGCTGCCAGTTTCAAAGGACCCAGTTTGAGCTGTTGCGCTAGCAGTCACCAGTGCGACCCATAGGAACAGCACGAAGCGGTGCACGCGTGAGAGTGTGACTTTCATGGTGACTCCTAGTAGCGGGCTTTAAAGCTGGCTTTCTGGCCCAGCAGGTAGATGTGGAAGTGCGCGGACGACCCGATGTCAGGGTTGTCGTTTTGATGCCAAAGCACTTGCGGCGCGGTGAATTGCTTCTCCTTGGCCATCGTGTCGTACGTCTTGTTGCGGATGTCTTGGGAAACGCCCGACGGCCTGTAGAACGAGATATCCACCTCGTCCCCCTCACGATGCCCGGCATGCGAACCGCCCCAGCGGCCGGCGATGTCAAAGCGGCCGCCCCACACCAGACTCGCATCGTTGATCCCTGGGTTGCTCCAATCTAACGATCTCATGGTGTCCGTAAGGCTCATCAGAGCTTTCAAACCAGTCGCGCTGAAATAGTGGCTCCGCGGATGAGTAGCTGTTTGACCAATCAATGTGTAGGCGGGCGGCTTCCTTGTACCTGCGGTCATTTCCACCAAATCCGGCACCCGCACCGCCACATCCAGCTTCGCGGTCCCGTCGCAGCCGTCGCACGACGCCTCAATGGTGTAGACGCCCGCAAACTCCGACGGCAGGTAGGGCGCCTTGTATTCCCCCGCGCCATTGGTCGCGCCGTTGGCTACGGACCCCGCTGGCTTGCTGGCCAGGTCGCCGTGCTCGTGGCCATCGGGCGCGGCCTTGGGGAGCAGCTTGAAAGTTACCGCCTTGCCGGATACGGGTGCGTTGTCCTGTGTGACCGTGGCCGTCAGCATCAGTTCGCGCCAGCCGCTGGTGCCGCGTGGCTTGGTTTCCGTGGGGCCACTCAGCACGATGGATGGTCCGGGCTTGGCGCGGCAGATGGCGGCGTTGTACGCCCAAGGCGAACTTTCGGCCCTCTCGAAGTCGTAAGGGTATTGCTTCACCGGGTCGCAAGACCGGATGCCCGCCAGGGATATGCGCCGGTATGAGGACATTTCAACGGCCCCATAAACATATCCGACCAGTCGGCCGTAAAGGTACAGCGGGTACTTGGATCCGTCCAGAGCCACGTCGTAGCTGCAATAGAGGGTGTTGACGTACACCACCTGCGCTCGGGCAACGTGCTTTGCCATAGCTTCGCCGGGCGTTGCGCCCCGGGGGTTCTGCTCGTCCAGAAAGTAACTATGGAAGCCGCCAAGGTTTTGGCCGCATGCGTAACAGACGACGCAGTCCATGGCCTCTTGTGCCGATCCTGCACCCCAGATCATCAGCCCGGCGATGAGCGTTGTCGCCTTGGCCGCCTTGAAAAATCGAACCATTTTGCCTCCATTTTGTGGCAAATGTATTCTTTAGATTTCAATTGGTCAACGCTGTCACCCCGTCAAAGTCGATGACTGCACATCTGATCAGACAAGCCGCGCCAGCACGGCCAGCGGCGCCGTTTCCGATCGCAGTACGCGAGGGCCCAGGTTCACAGGCACGAAGCCTGCCGCCAGTGCGGCCTGTTCTTCGGCGGGGCTCAGGCCGCCCTCGGGGCCGGACAGCAGCGTAACGGGGTCCTGGCCGGGGGCCGCCAGTGACAGAGGTTGGGCGCCGGGCTGTAAAGACAGAACCATGCGCACGCCCTGTGCGTGCTCCAGGGCGAGCCACTCCACCAGACCCATTGCCTCGTGCACGGCGGGCACGCGGTTGCGCCCGCACTGCTCGCACGCCGCCACGGCAATGCCCTGCCAGTGGGCGCGCTTTTTCTCGGCGCGTTCGCCCTTCAACTTGAGCACGCTGCGCTCGGCCACCACGGGCTGGATGCTGGCCACGCCCAGTTCGGTGGCCTTTTCCACCAGCCAGTCCATGCGCTCGTTGGCGGGCATGCCCACCAGCAGGTGCACGGCGCGCGGTGCTTCGCGCTCGATCGGGTGGTGGGCGCCGACCTGTACCTGCACATGGCTGCGGCCCATTTGCTGGACGGTGGCTTCAAATTCGCCGCCTTCGCCGTTGAACAGCGTCACCACTGCACCCGGCTGCAGCCGCAGCACCTGCACATGGCGCGCGGCATTGGGCGGCAGCCCGATGCTGTCGCCCGTGGTCAGCGGCAAAGGGCAGTGAAAGCGCGGCATCACATCCGGCCGAATGCGTAGCCGGTGGCGGCCTGCGTGCCTTCAATCTCGTCCACCAGTTTCAACAGCGGGCCCAGCGGCCGGTAGCGGTGGGCGGTCGCGCGGATGTACTGGATGAAGCGCGGCGCATCCGCCAGGTATTTGGGCTTGCCGTCGCGCAGCGTCAGGCGGGCAAAAATGCCCGCGACCTTCAGGTGGCGCTGCAGGCCCATCCATTCCACGCCGCGGAAGAATTCGCCAAAGTCGTCGCCCACCGGCAGCCCGGCCTTGCGGGCCTTTTCCCAGTAACGGATGGTCACGTCCAGCACAAAATCCTCGTCCCAGCTCAGGAAAGCATCGCGCATCAGGCTGGCGATGTCGTAGGTGATGGGGCCGTACACGGCGTCCTGGAAGTCCAACACGCCCAAGCGTGTTTCCTGTTCTTCGCCAAGGCGCGGCTCATTCACATCCCCAGGCATCATGAGGTTGCGTGGCATGAAGTCGCGGTGCACATACACCTGCGGCTGCGCCAGGTTGTGCGCCACGATCAGGCGAAACTGCTGGTCCAGCACCTCACGCTGCTTGTCCTGCAAAACCACGCCACGGTGTTTTCCAACGTACCAGTCGGGAAACAGCGCCAGTTCGCGCGACAGCAGCGCGTCGTCATAGGGCGGTAGCACGCCGGGTTTCGATGCCACCTGCCAGGCCACCAGGGCGTCGATGGCGCGCTGGTACAGCGGCAGGTTGGCGCCGGGGTTGGCGGCGTCCACCACCTCGATCATGGTCTGGTGGCCCAGGTCGTCCAGCAGCATGAAGCCTTGCGGCTCGTCCCAGGCCAGCACGCGGGGCACATGCAGGCCGGCCGCGGCCATCAGCTGGGCGACCTTGACGAAGGGGCGGCAGTCTTCCTTGTCAGGCGGCGCGTCCATGATGATGCGGCTGCCTGTGCCGGCGTCAATGCGCAGGTAGCGCCTGAAACTTGCGTCCGCCGACGCCGGGCGCACCGTGGCGGGCAGCAGCTGGTGCTGCGCCGCGATGCTGTCCAGCCATCGCCGGAACGCGGCCTCGCGCGCCGGATCGGTCCAGGTGACAACAGGGGGGGAAGACAGGGCGGATGTGGAGGGGGGGCTCATGGATAATCCATTCTACAAATGCAGTCCCGCCGCCCGTCTGGTACCCGCCCCCGTTCCCGCTTTGCCCTGACGCCTGTGGCGCTGGTGGCCTGCGCCCTGCTGCATCCGCTGATGGCGCGTGCGCAGACCTTGCCCGGCGAACCTGCGCTGCAGCTCAAGCCCAGCCCCATGTTGCGCGAAGACATTCCCGCCCCCACGCGCGAGGCCCTGCCCACCTATGTGTCAGGCGACCGGCTGTCCGGCCGCACCGATCTTGAAACCGTGATCGACGGCAACGCCGAGCTGCGCCGCGGCGACATGGTGATCCGCGCCGACCGGCTGGAGTACTACCAGCCCGATGACCTGGCCAAGGCCAGGGGCAATGTGCGCATCAACCGCGCGGGCAACACGTTTGAAGGCCCGCTGCTGGAACTGAAGGTGGACGCCTTCGAGGGCTTTTTCAACGAGCCGCGCTACCGTTTCCTGAAGAACGACGCCTACGGCGAGGCCGAGCGCGTCGATTTCCTGGACGACAAGCGCGCCATCATCCGCAACGCGACCTACACCACCTGCCAGCGCCGGCCCGGCCCCAGCTGGCTGCCCGACTGGGTCCTGAAGGCCACGAGCATCCGCATCGACAACGAGGAAGAAACCGGCCAGGCCGAGGGCGCGTCGCTCAATTTCATGGGCGTGCCGGTGCTGCCCATCCCGTCCATCAGTTTTCCGCTGTCGGACAAGCGCAAGTCGGGCTTTCTGCCGCCCACCATCGGGCTGGACAACCTCAACGGCGTGGAGCTGAGCGTGCCGTATTACTGGAACATCGCGCCCAACCGCGACGTGACGTTCTTTCCCGCCATCATGACCAAGCGCGGCATCGACCTGGGTGGCGAATTCCGCTACCTGGAGCGCGACTACAACGGCAAGCTGCGCGCCAACTACATGCCCGGCGACCGCCTGCGCGACCGCGACCGCTGGGGCTACGCCATCACCCATGACGGCCTGCTGCACAACGGCGTGACCAGCCCGCTGGGGCTGAACCTGAACCTCAACCGCGTGAGCGACGACAACTACTGGCGGGATTTCTCGCGCAGCGGCAGCTCGCTCACGCAGCGCCTGCTGGCCAACGACGCGCAGCTGCACTGGGGCCAGGGCAATTTCTCCATCACCGCGCGGTCCCTGACCTGGCAGACGCTGCAGGACGTGGGCTCGCCCATCGTGCCGCCCTACGACCGGGCGCCGCAGATCATTGGCCGCTATTCGCGTACCAACCTGCCCGGCGGCCTGGACGCCTCGGTGGAGACCGACTACACGCAGTTCAAGTCGGTGCGTGCGCTCACGCTGCAGCCCAATGCCAAACGCAGCTATGCGCTGGCCCAGATCAGCCGCCCCTGGCAGGCACCCGGCTGGTTCATCAACCCCAAGGTGCAGCTGCACTCGACGAGCTATGAATTCGACGGCACCCTGGCCAACGGGCGCAACACCGCCAGCCGGACGCTGCCCACCTTCAGCCTGGACAGTGGCCTGGTGTTCGAGCGTGATGCCAGCTACTTTGGCCGCAGCTTCCGCCAGACGCTGGAGCCGCGTGCGTTCTATGTGTACACGCCCTACCGCGACCAGAGCCTGCTGCCCAACTACGACTCGGCATCCAACGATTTCAATTTCGCCACGATCTATACCGAGAATGCGTTCGGTGGCCATGACCGCATCTCCGACAACAACCTGCTGACGCTGGGCGCCACCACCCGCCTGCTCGACCCGGACACGGGCGCCGAAGCCGCGCGCTTCGGCATTGCCCAGCGCCTGCGGTTCAAGGACCAGCTGGTCACGCTGCCTGGCGCCGCGCCCGTGAGCGAGCGCCTGAGCGACGTGCTGCTGGGCGCGTCGATCAACTGGGACCCGAAGTGGAGCTTTGACTCCACCGTGCAATACAACCCCAAGACCCGCCGCTCGATCCGCTCCACCATCGGCGGGCGCTACAGCCCCGGCGACTACCGCGTGGTCAGCGCCGCCTACCGGTTGCAGCGTGGCCTGAGCGAGCAGATCGACGTGGGCTGGCAGTGGCCCATCGGCAACCTGGGCGGCGAAGGCCGCTGGTACAGCGTGGGCCGGCTGAACTTCAGCCTGCAGGACCGCAAGCTGGTGGACTCGGTCATCGGGTTTGAATACGACGCCGGCTGCTGGCTGGGCCGCGTGGTGGTGGAACGGCTGCAAAGCAGCACCTCATCGTCGAACAAGCGCATCCTGTTCCAGCTGGAGTTCATCGGCTTCACGCGGCTGGGCTCCAACGCCCTGCAGACACTGAAGGACAATATCCCCCGTTACCAGTACCTGCGCGAGCAGGTGACGGTGCCCAGCCGCTTCAGCAACTACGAATAGACAAGACCATGCAACAACGCATTCCCGTACTGACGCTGGTTTCCAGGGCTGTCTTCCTGGTGGCCGCCCTGGCGCCGCTGGCCAGCCAGGCGCAGGGCTTGCGCGTGACGCCGCAGATCGGGGCCAGCCGCGCGGCGCAGCCGGCCGCGCCATCCGGCCCCCGGCAGGCCGACTACATCGTGGCGGTGGTCAATTCCGAGCCCATCACCAACAACGAAGTGCGCTCGCGCATGGTGCGCATCGAGCAGCAGATGGCCCAGCAAGGCGGCGCCCTGCCCCCGCGCGCGCAGCTGGCCCGCCAGGTGCTGGAGCGGCTGATCAGCGAAAAGGCGCAACTCCAGCTCGCGCGCGAGACCGGCATCAGGGTGGACGAGGCGACGGTGGACCAGGCAGAGCAGAACGTGGCCCGGCAAAACCAGATCGACGTGCCCGAGTTGCGCCGCCGGCTGGCGGCCGACGGCATGGCACTGGCGCAGTTCCGCGAAGAGCTGCGCAGCCAGCTGCTGCTCACGCGTGTGCGCGACCGCGAGGTCGAGCCGCGGGTCAAGGTTACTGACCTGGAAGTGGACCAGTTCATCCAGGAGCAGCAGGGCAACAACGACCTGTCCAGCATGGAGCTCAATCTCGGCCAGGTGCTGGTCGCGGTGCCCGAGACCGCCACCGCGGCCCAGGTCGCTGCCTTGCAGGCCAAGGCCGAACGCGCGCTGGCGCGCCTGCGCGCGGGCGAGGACTTTGCCCGCGTGGCGCGCGAGATGTCCGACGCGCCCGGCGCCGCCAATTCCGGCGGCCAGATGGGCCTGCGCCCGGTGGACCGCTATCCGCAGCTGTTCGTCAACGCGGTTCAGGCCTTGCCCGACGGTGGCATCAGTGGCGTGCTGCGTTCGGGCGCGGGCTTTCATGTGCTCAAGGTCATTGAAAAGCGCCAGGCCGGCATGCCGGGCATCAACGTCACCCAAAGCCGGGCGCGTCACATCCTGCTGCGCCCCACGGCACAGCTGAGCGAATCGGCAGCGCGCGAGCGGTTGGCAGATTTCCGCAAGCGCGTGCTGGCCGGCACCGCCGACTTTGCCCAGCTGGCCCGTGAAAATTCGCAGGACGCCAGCGCCCGTAACGGCGGCGACCTGGGCTGGGCCAACCCCGGCCTGTTTGTGCCGGAGTTCGAGGACGTGCTGAACGACCTGCAGCCCGGTGAAGTATCCGAGCCGCTGGTGTCGCGCTTTGGCGTGCACCTGATCCAGCTGCTGGAGCGGCGCCAGGCCACGCTGAGCCAGCGTGAGCAGCGCGAAATCGCGCGCAACCTGGTGCGCGAGAAAAAGCTGGAAGAGGCGTACACCACTTGGGTGCAAGAGGTTCGCGGCCGCGCCTACGTCGAGTTCCGCGAACCGCCACAATAATGTTGCCCCCACGCTCTCCCACTGCGTGTGGGTCGCTGCCCCCCGAGGGGGCCTTCGCGCCAGCGCTGCCAAAGGCTGCGCTGTGCTTGCCTGGCGGCCCGGCGGCGCTCAATTCACGCTACGTATGAAACACATCGCCCGCAAACGCTTCGGGCAGCACTTCCTGTCGGACGCGGGCATCATCGACGCGATCGTGCGCGAGATCGCGCCGCAGCCGGGCCAGCCCATGGTGGAGATCGGCCCCGGCCTGGCGGCGCTGACGCAGCCGCTGGTGGAGCGGCTGGGCCGGTTGACCGTCATCGAGCTGGACCGTGACCTGGCCGCGCGCCTGCGCAGCCACGGCCAGCTGAACGTGATCGAGTCCGACGTACTGAAGGTGGATTTTGCGCAGGTGGCAGCGTCGCTGGGCGTTCCCAAACTCCGGGTCGTGGGCAATCTGCCGTACAACATCTCCACGCCAATCCTGTTCCACCTGCTGGATTGTGTGGGGGTGATCGAAGACCAGCACTTCATGCTGCAAAAGGAAGTGATCGACCGCATGGTGGCCAGCCCCGCCACCAGCGAGTACAGCCGCCTGAGCGTCATGCTGCAGTGGCGCTACGCCATGGACAACGTGCTGTTCGTGCCGCCCGAATCATTCGACCCCCCGCCGCGCGTGGACAGCGCGGTGGTGCGCATGGTGCCGCTGGCCCAGCCGCCACAGGTCGATACCCGGCTGCTGAGCGAACTGGTGCAGGTGGCCTTCAGCCAGCGGCGCAAGCTGCTGCGCCATTCATTGGGCAAATGGCTGGAGGCGCGCCAGTTTGGCGGCGCGTTTGACCTGCAGCGCCGCGCCGAGGAGGTGCCGGTGCACGAGTACATCGCGCTCACACAGGCTGTGACGGCATAAGAAAAGCCCCATGAAAAAAGCCCGTCAGCGACGGGCTTTTTTGTCGGTACGCGGGGTCAGGCTGCTGCCAGCCAGTAACCCGCGTTAAAGGGGCTGCTCATGCGCAGCGCCAGGGGCGACACATCCACCAGCTTGTCGGTGGGCATCTTCTCGCCGGACTCGGTGGTCAGGTCGATGCCGGTGGGCGCCGCCGTGGCGGTCAGGCCTTCGGCCTTGGGAGCCTCGTTCGCCCGTTCTGCTTGGCTGTTTTGTGCAGAACGGGCTACAGAAAAGAATAGAAACACCGGAAAGGTATCTTCCGGTCTGCCCAGTAATCCGCCGTGTCGCGGAAGATGTCCAGCAGCTGTTCGCGCGCTTCCTTGTCGAACTTGGCGTTGGCAGGGATCTGCTCCAGCACCACGACAAAGCCGGGCTGCGGGCCCGATTTGTGCAGCGGGTCGGTCATGCAGTCGTACAAAGCGTCAAAGTTCTTGCCGAAGTGCGACGGGAAGGTGAACTGCTGGGCGATCATGTCCAGCACGTCCTGCTTGCTCTGGGCGTTGGCCAGGTTGGCATACAGGAAGTGCTGGCCGAGCGCCTGCGCGGCCTCGTGCAGGTCTTGCACCCGGAAGGCGCGGATCGACTGCACGATGTTGGTCCTCACGGTACGAAGTGGCGTATCCATCTCCGCTTCTCTTTCCATAGTCAAAAACAAATCCCGCTTCATTGGCTATTCCACAATCCTGCGAAAGCTCGCGTAATGGTCAGCGGTATAAAAACACGCATGTGGCGCCCGGCTGGGGCCCCCACACACAATGCGCCGGGCTCCCCGGTCGCGTGATCCTGGCGTCTTGACGGTGTATTCACGGTAATACCCGCGCTTTTCGGCCGGGAGCAAACGCTCGCGGTTGCCGAACACCGTGCCATCCTTGTCATACGGGAACGGTCCGCCCTGGCGGATCAGTTCATAGGTTTCCTGGCCTTGCCTGGGCAGCTCCGCCAAGCGAACTGTCGCCGAGCGGCTGTCTGCGAGCCCATCCGACGGGCCCTTGCCTTGCACCACCGTGGGGACGGTGAAAACCGCAGCCAACAATAGGCTAGTGAGTGCAAACTTGACAGCAGCGACGCGTGCCATGGCAAAAATTTTGGGGGACCTGTTGTTCTGGGGGCCTTCGAGAACCTCCGGGTAAACCCGGAAATTCAAGTGCGCTAGTTTGACTGATCCGCCCTGAAAACGCAAGCGGCTGCACAAATTTTGAGCAGCCGCGTAGGGGGATTCAAGGGCATTGCCCTTGAAATTTGTGGGTACTAACTTTTGGTTTATGCCTTATCGGCTCGCATTTGCGTCCGCCACGGTCAGGGCTGTCATGTTGACGATACGCCGCACGGTGGTGCTGGCGGTCAGCACATGCACCGGTTTGGCCGCCCCGAGCAGCACAGGCCCGACGGCGATATTGCCGCCCGCCGCCGTTTTGAGCAGGTTGTAAGAAATATTGGCTGCATCAATGTTGGGCAGCACCAGCAGGTTGGCGTCGCCGGCCAGGGTGCTGTGCGGCATGATGGCCGCGCGCGCGGTGCCGTCCAGGGCCACGTCGCCGTGCATTTCACCGTCCACTTCCAGCCAGGGCGCCTGCTCGCGCAGCAGCTCCAGCGTGCGGCGCATCTTCACGGCGCTGGGCTGGTTGCTGCTGCCGAAATTGGAATGGCTGAGTAGCGCTGCCTTGGGCTTGAGGCCGAAACGCATCATTTCCTCGGCGGCCATGACCGTGATTTCGGTCAGTTCCTCGGGCGTGGGGTCGTAGTTGACGTGCGTGTCCACCAGGAACACCTGCCGGCCCGGCAGCATCAGGCCGTTCATGCAGGCGTAGATCCGCACATCCTGCGCGGTGCTGGGGCTGCCGCCCGCGCGCTTGCCGATCACCTGGTCAATGTAGTGCAGGTGCATGGCCGTGGTGCCCCAGGTGCCGCAGATCATGCCGTCCACGTCGCCCTTGTGCAGCAGCATCGCGCTGATCAGCGTCAGGCGCCGGCGCATCTCGATCTTGGCCATCTGGGCGGTAACGCCCTTGCGCTCGGTCATGCGGTGGTAGGTCTGCCAGAAGTCGCGGTAGCGGCGGTCCTGTTCGACGTTGACCACGTCGTAGTCCAGTTCTTCCTTGAGGCGCAGGCCGAATTTTTCAATGCGCTGGGCAATGATGGCCGGCCGGCCGATCAGCGTGGGGCGGGCCAGGTTTTCGTCCACGACGATCTGGGCGGCGCGCAGCACGCGCTCTTCCTCGCCTTCGGCGTAGGCCACGCGTTTTTTCTGTGCGGCCTTGGCGGCCATGAAGATCGGCTTCATGGTCGTGCCCGACGCATACACAAAGCTCTGCAGCCGGTCGCGGTAGGCGTCCATGTCCTTGATGGGGCGCAGCGCCACGCCGCTGTCGGCCGCGGCCTGGGCCACGGCGGGGGCGATCTTCATCATGAGCCGCGGGTCAAACGGCTTGGGAATCAGGTATTCCGGACCAAACGCGAGCTTCTGGCCGGCGTAGGCCGCGGCCACCACTTCGCTCTGCTCGGCCTGGGCCAGCCCGGCAATGGCGTGTACCGCCGCGATTTCCATCTCGTCGGTGATGGTCGTGGCGCCGCTGTCCAGCGCGCCGCGGAAGATGTAGGGGAAGCACAGGACGTTGTTGACCTGGTTGGGGTAGTCGGTACGCCCGGTGGCCATGACCACGTCGGGGCGGACGGCGTGCGCGTCCTCGGGCGAGATCTCGGGGTTGGGGTTGGCCAGCGCGAAGATCACGGGCCGGGGCGCCATGCTGGCCACCATCGCCGGCTTGAGCACGCCGCCGGCCGACAGGCCCAGGAACACGTCGGCCCCCTTGATCACCTCGGCCAGCGTGCGGTCGCTGGTCTTCTGCGCGTACTGGATCTTGTCTTCGTCCATCAGCTCGGTGCGGCCCTCATAGACGACGCCGGCCAGGTCGGTCACAAAGACGTTCTCGCGCTTCAGCCCGACCTTGAGCAGCAGGTTCAGGCAGGCCAGCGCCGCCGCGCCCGCGCCGGAGGTGACCAGCTTCACCTGGGAAATGTCCTTGCCCACGACTTTCAGCCCGTTGAGCATGGCCGCCGCCACCGTGATGGCCGTGCCGTGCTGGTCGTCGTGAAAGACAGGAATGTTCATGCGCTTGCGCAGCTCGCGCTCGACGTAGAAGCAGTCCGGTGCCTTGATGTCTTCCAGGTTGATGGCGCCAAAGGTGGGCTCCAGCGCAGCAATCACCTCCACCAGCTTGGCCGGGTCCTTCTCGGCGATCTCGATGTCAAACACGTCAACGCCGGCGAACTTCTTGAACAACACGCCCTTGCCTTCCATGACCGGCTTGGACGCCAGCGGGCCGATGTCGCCCAGGCCCAGCACGGCCGTGCCGTTGGTGATCACGGCCACCAGGTTGCCGCGGCTGGTGTACTTGAAGGCATTGACCGGGTCCTTGACGATTTCTTCGCAGGGAGCGGCCACGCCGGGCGAATAGGCCAGCGCCAGGTCGTGCTGGTTGATCAGCTGCTTGGTGGCGGCAATGGCCACTTTGCCAGGGGTGGGGAACTCGTGGTATTCGAGGGCCGCACGGCGCAGCTCGGCGCGCTTGTCTTGCTGGTTCTGGGTATTCGCCGGGGTGGACGGGGGCATGTTGTCAGGTCTCCTGTAGCCGGCAAGCTTACGCCGTGAAACAGGCGCGCCGTCAGCTTTTGTAAGGGAAGGCGATTGTAGACGTGGGCGCGGGAAAACCCTAGTACGGGATTCTGCGTAAACGGGTGGACCGGTTTTGACTTTTTGGCAAAGCTGGCTGTAGGGATCCATAATTAGTGACGAAACGACAAACTTGCTCGAGGTATTGACCTGAAGTTGGGCGCCAAAACCTCGAGAAGGAGCTTCGAGCTGCAAATACCAGCAGGCCCCAAATGCGAATTGAAAGTCCGCGTTTCGGTAGTTCGATTCCGACCCAGGCCACCATATTTCTTTCTCAGTGGATCCCAAGTCAGCTCAAAAGTCCTTGTGAATCAGGGGCTTAGCCTGTAAGGGCGGCTCAAGCGGTGTCTCTGAATGGCGTATCGCATGCCAGTCAATCGTATTGACTTGTCCGACGGCGGCGTCGGAAACGGGCTGCGAAGCGGCGAGCGTGGGAATCTAGACCGTCTCGGGTGTTCGCAGACAGTGTTGGGATGATTCAGTACCAGGTCAGATAGCGATCTGAAGGTGGTAATGGCTGCCGCCCTTTCTTTAGGTTGCAAGCGCTGCAGAGTAATTGGATGTTGGTGACGTCATTGATGCCGTGCTGAGCGAGAGGCACGATGTGGTCGTAGTGGGAGTCTGGCTGGGAGTTGACAAGGCCGCTGATGTCTGCAGAGCACGAGGCACACAGCCCCTTGTCGCGGTACAGGATGGCCTTCTGTACCCATCTTGGAATCGACACTGAACCGCCCCGAGTTTCATGGAGGCCCGTTGGTTTAAGTCAGGCCTCCACCGTGGAGGGCTGACTGGCGAGTTGCCGGTAGTAGTTTGCCTCAGCTTCTGCCGGC
>JAIUOW010000009.1 GCA_020161775.1 Pseudomonadota bacterium | reverse complement strand
AACTGGCACCGCCCGCACCACGGCATCAACCTCGCCTCACCTATGTCTCGTCTCTCGATTCCTCGAAAGAACCTGTTCACACTTCACAGCTAGCCGCCGCCTGGATTTTGGTGACCATCACCTGGTCGATGCGGTAGCTGTCCACGTCCAGCACCTCGAATTTGTAGCCGCCCCAGGTGACAGCGTCGGTCCGCTTCGGCACTCGGCGCAGCATCACCATCAGGAAGCCCGCCAGGGTTTCGTACTCGTCGCCGTGGGGCAGGGCTTCAAGCTGCAGGGCGCGCAGCACGTCGGTGATGGGGGTCACGCCGTCGATGAGCCAGGAATTTTCGTCGCGGCGCACGATCTGCTCTTCGTCAGGTGGCGACACGAGTTCACCCATCACCGTGCTCATCACGTCATTCAACGTGACCACGCCCACCACCAGGCTGTACTCGTTGACGATCACGGCGAAGTCCTCGTGGGCCTGGCGGAACTGCTCCAGCACCTCGGCCAGCGTCAACCGGTCGGGCACGATCAGTACCTTGTGCAGCAGCGCCTCGTCGGTCAGCGGGATGGGCTCGTTTTTCAGCACGCGCTGGAACAGGTCCTTGGCATCCACATAGCCCAGCACATGATCGATCACGCCATCGCACACGGGGTAGGTGGAAAACGGCTCGGCCGCGATGCGCGCGCGCACCACCGCGTCCGGGTCGTCGCGGCGGAACCAGGCGATGCGATCGCGCGGCGTCATCGCGCTGGACACCGTGCGCGTGTCCAGCTCGAACACGTTGGCGATCACCTGCTGCTCGCGCCGGGCCAGCACGCCGGCCTGCGCGCCAGCCTCCGTCAGCGCCAGGATGTCGGCCGAGGTGACCTTTTCGTCGCGCTGCGCCGGCAGGCCGAACAGCCTGAACAGGCCGTCGGTGGTTTTGCTGAACAGCCACACCACGGGCTTCAACAATGTCGTCAACGCCTGCATGGGGCCGACCATGCGCATGGCCAGCTGTTCCGGGTTGTTCATGCCCAGCCGCTTGGGAAACAGGTCGGCAAACACCAGGAACAGCGAGATCGTGGCCAGGAAGGACGCGATGAAGGCCGCCGTCTGCGCCGCCGCGGGCGACAGCCACAGCAGGAAGAACTGCACGAAGTAGGGGCTCCACGCGCCTTCGCCCACCACGCCGCCCAGGATGGCCACGGCGTTCAGGCCGATCTGCACCACGGTGAAGTAAGGGCCCGGGTGCTCCTGCACCCGCAGCACCTTGTCGGCCCGCAGGTCGCCGTCGTCGGCCAGCTGGCGCAGGCGCAGCCGGCGCGATGCGGCCAGCGAGATCTCGGCCAGCGAGAAGAACGCGCTGGCAGCGATCAGCAGGGCAATGAGCAGCAGGCTCTGGTTGAGGGACATGGCGCGGAACTCCTGCATGGAGTTTACCGGCCCGTCCCCCGTGCCCTACTGGAAAAACCCGATGCGTGTTTTGGCAGCGCCCGGTCTGGGCAGGTCGTCCACGTGCACGGTGTCGCGGCCGTCCAGCCGCGCATTGCCAAAGCCGGTCATCAATGCCCGGCGCATTTCGCGTGGCGCCAAAGCCGCCAGGAAGTCCAGCGTGTCGGCCTCGGGCTCGGCCGCAAAGCGTTCCCCCCAGCCGTGTTCCTCACGGATGCCCTGGTACAGGTTGCGCGCGATGCGCCGCGCCGCTTCGGGCGTGGGCGGCTCGATCTCGAACACGTTCATGCGGTTCAGGATGGGCTCGGGGATGGACCGTTCATCGTTGGCCGTCAGCACCCACACGACCTGGCTGGCATCAATGGATACCTCGGCGAACTCGTCCATGAAGTCCTGCGCGCTGTCATGTTCCAGCAGACCATACAGCGCGCCCAGCGGGTCGTACTGCGCGTCGGCGCTGGCCTTGTCCACTTCGTCCACCACGATCACCGGGTTGGCGTACTGGCCGTCGATCAGCGCCTCGAAGACCTTGCCGGGCCTGGAGCCCTTCCATTGCGATGAGGAGCCCGACAGCAGCCAGCCCGCCGTCATGGAGCTCATGGGCACCAGGTTCATGCCCGTGCCCAGCAAGGCTGCGAGCCTGCGCGCGAAGTGGGTCTTGCCAATGCCGGGCGGGCCCAGCAGCAGCATGGGGGTGACCTCCAGCCCGTCGCGGCTGTCCTGGCTCAGGGCAACATGTCGGCGAACGTCGTCCAGCGCATCGGTGAAGTTGGGCAACTGGTCGTACAGCGCCGCCATGTCGGGCACGCCACTGGGCTTGACCTGGAAGCGCTCGGGGCCGCGCTCCAGCATGCGTTCGTAGGTGCTGCGCAGGTTGTCGTGTTCACGCTGGCTGCCCATGTCCTGGAGCTTGGCCAGTTTGCGTTCCACCTCGTCGGGGCGGAACACGCTGCGCACCTGAGCAATGGGCAGCTGGAACGAAGAGGACTGAGGAACGAGACTGCGGGATTCCATCGGCGACTCCTTTCAACGATCACGGCTGTATTCCAGCATAAGCCGTGCCAGTGTTGAAAGGGGGGAAAGCGCCCGGGAGTGGGCGCCTTACAACATTTGCGCCCCGCGCGAAGGTCAGGCGGAGTCGCCGCCCAACACCTGCTGCAGCTCGCCGTTTTCGTACATCTCCATCATGATGTCCGAGCCGCCGATGAACTCGCCCTTGACGTACAGCTGGGGGATGGTGGGCCAGTTGCTGTATTCCTTGATGCCCTGACGGATGGCGTCGTCTTCAAGGACGTTGACGGTTGTCACGGCCTTCGGGTCCACGCCGCAGGCCTTCAGGATCTGGATGGCGCGGCCGGAAAAACCGCACATGGGAAAGCTGGCGTTGCCTTTCATGAACAGGACGATGTCGCTGTTCTTGACCAGGCTGTCGATGCGTTGTTGCGTGTCGCTCATGGGTGTGTCCTCACTTTGGGCCGGTGTCCCGGCGATCTGCCGTAATTATCCGCGTTCAGGCCATTGCCCGCCCGAGCAGCGCTCAATGCCCGCCAGGTCCCTGCGGCTGGTGACCTGCACGAAGCCGCGCGCCGCCAGCAGGCCGCGCACAGCCTGCGCCTGGTCATGGCCGTGCTCCAGCAGCAACCAGCCGCCGGGCTCCAGGCAGCTGGGCGCCTGCCGCACGATCTGGCGGATGTCGGCCAGCCCGTCGGGGCCGGATGCCAGCGCCTGCAGCGGTTCGTGCCGCAGGGCGGCCAGGTGAGGGTCAGCGGCTGCGATGTAAGGCGGGTTGGAGACGATCAGGCCGTAGCGGGATGCCTCGCCGTCCAGCCACGAGCCCTGGCGGAAGGTCACGGGCAGGCCCAGCCGGGTGGCGTTGGCCCGTGCCACCTCCAGTGCGGCGGGGCTGGCGTCCACGGCGGTGACCTGGGCAGCAGGCCGCTGGCTTTGCAGCGCCAGCGCAATGGCGCCGCTGCCGGTGCCCAGGTCGGCCACGCGCATCGGCCCGTCGATCCGTTCCAGCGCCCACTCGACCAGCGTTTCGGTGTCGGCGCGCGGGTCCAGCACGCGCGCATCCACCTGCAGGGCCAGGCCGAAGAACTCCTTGAACCCGGTCAGGTAGGCCACAGGCTCGCCGCCGGCCCGGCGCCGGCACAGGTCCGCGAACCGTTGTTGTGTGCCGTCCGTCAGCAGGTCAGCGTCGTGCGCCACCAGCCAGGCGCGGTCGCCGGTGGCGCGGCCCAGCGCATGCAGCAGCAGCATCTGCGCGTCCAGGCGCGCCAGCCCGGCGGCAACGGCGCCTTGCAGGGCTTGCGTGACGGTGGGCAGGCCCATGCTCACCCTGCGGCGAATTCCAGCTCTTCGAGCTGCTCGGCCTTGCGCGCCAGCAGCAGCGCGTCGATTACTTCGTCGATCTCGCCTTCCATCACGAATTGCAGCTTGTACAGCGTGAGGTTGATGCGGTGGTCCGTCAGGCGGCCCTGCGGGAAGTTGTAGGTGCGGATGCGGTCACTGCGGTCGCCGCTGCCGATCAGGCCCTTGCGCAGCGCCGCCTCCTTGGCCGCGCGCTCACTGCGTTCCTTTTCCTGGATGCGCGCTTGCAGCACCTGCAGCGCCTTGGCCTTGTTGCTGTGCTGGCTGCGCCCGTCCTGGCATTCGGCCACGATGCCGGTGGGCAGGTGCACCACGCGCACGGCGGAATCGGTCTTGTTGATGTGCTGGCCGCCCGCGCCGCTGGCGCGAAAGGTGTCAATGCGCAGATCGGCCGGATTGAGCTTGACGGCTTCGGCCTCGTCAGGCTCGGGCATCACCGCCACGGTGCAGGCGCTGGTATGGATGCGGCCCTGCGTTTCGGTGGCGGGTACGCGCTGCACGCGGTGGCCGCCGGACTCGAACTTGAGCTTGCCATACACGCCTTCGCCCTCCACGCGCAGCACCACTTCCTTGTAGCCACCCACCTCGCCCTGGCTGGCGCTCACCACCTCGCAGCGCCAGCCCTGGCGTTCGGCGTAGCGCGTGTACATGCGCAACAGGTCCCCGGCAAACAGCGCTGATTCATCACCGCCCGTGCCGGCGCGGATTTCCAGGAACGCGTTGCGCACATCGTCCGGGTCCTTGGGCAGCAGCAGGCGCTGCAATTCATCTTCCAGCGCGGCCAGGGCGGCTTCGGTGGTGGCGATGTCCTCGCGCGCCATATCCGCCATCTCGGGGTCTTCGAGCATCTCGCGGGCGCCGGCCAGGTCTTTCTCGCTTTGCAGGAAGGTGGCGTAGCGGCCCGCCACCTCGGTGACCTCGGCGTGCTCGCGCGTCAGCGCGCGAAAGCGCGCCATGTCGTTCACCACGTCAGGCTGCTGCAGGAAAAAGTCGAGCTCCTGCAGCCGGACGGGATAGCGCTCAAGTTGCTGGCGGAGAAAGGGTTTCATGAAGGGCTTGCGCCGGGGAAGGCCGGCAACCTGGGTTCGCGAGGGGTGGATTGCGGGTCAGGCCCGCAATGACGGCGTGATGCGCTGGTGAGCCAGCTAACGCTCTTTGCGCAAAAAGAAATGCTGGATGGCCGCGCTCGCGCGTTCGCGGGCCTGGGCGTCGCCCGCGTGCAGCTCGGCCATGGCGCCGTGCAGCATCTTTTGCGTGAGGCCGCGCGACAGCGCCTCCAGCACGGCGTCCACGTTCTCGCCCTTGGCCAGCAGCTTGCGCGCACGCGCCATCTCCGTGGCGCGCCATTCGTCGGCCTGGGCATTGAGTTGCTGGATCAGCGGCACCGTGCCGCGCTGGTCCATCCAGTGCAGGAAGCTCTGCACGCCCGCGTCGATGATGGCCTCGGCCTGCGCCACGGCAGCCTGACGGCTGGCCTGGCCGGTCTGCACCACATGGGCCAGGTCGTCCACCGTGTACAGGTAGATGTCTTCCAGGCCCTTGACTTCAGGCTCAATGTCGCGCGGCACGGCCAGGTCCACCATGAACATGGGCCGGTGCTTGCGGCGCTTGAGCGCGCGCTCCACCGCGCCCAGTCCGATGATGGGCAGCGTGCTGGCGGTGCAGCTGACCACGGCGTCAAATTCATGCAGGCGATCGGGCAGCTCGCTCAGGCGCATGACTTCGCCACCAAAGCTGGACGCCAGCTTCTCGCCGCGCTCCAGCGTGCGGTTGGCGATCGCAATGGCCTTGGGGTTTCTGGCGGCGAAGTGGGTGGTGGCCAGCTCGATCATTTCACCCGCGCCCACGAACAGCACGCGGATCTGGCTCAGGTCTTCAAACAGTTGCCCGGCCAGGCGCACGGCCGCCGCGGCCATGCTGATGGAATGCGAGCCAATTTCAGTGGAGGTGCGTACCTCCTTGGCAATGGCGAACGAGCGCTGGAACAGCTGGTTCAGTGTGGTGCCCAGCGCGCCGGCCTCGTTGGCCGCGCGCACGGCGTCCTTCATCTGTCCCAGGATCTGCGGCTCGCCCAACACCATGGAGTCCAGACCGCTGGCCACGCGAAAGGCATGGCGGGCGGCCAGGCCGTCCTGCAAGGTGTAGGCGTGCGAGCGCAGCAGCGAGGGCGACACGCCGCCCGAATGGGCGAGCCAGTCCAGGGTGTGATCGAGCTCGTGGCGTTCGCCCGCGCAGTAAATCTCGGTACGGTTGCAGGTGGACAGGATGGCGGCTTCCGGCCCGCGGGCCACCCGCCCGGCCAGCGATTCACGCAGGCCGTTGAGCGTGGGCTCGATCTGGTCAATGGCAAACGCGAACCGGCCGCGCAGGTCCAGCGGCGCGGTGGTGTGGTTGATGCCCAGGGCCCAGACTGCCATGCGTGTTCGTAAAAACGTATCGTGAGTGTGAACCGGATTATAAAATTTGTCGCTGTATCAAGCACTTGCACTGCACCAATCGCCCTGATCGGGATTTCTGATGGGACCGCTGGACCTTCTGCTTCACCTGCTCAATTTCATCGCGCCGGCGCTTTTCACCGGGACAGCGCTGGCCCTGTACGCCCGGTATGTGCTGCGGTCCAAATCAGCCAAACTGTCCGTGCAAGCGCAGGCTGCTATCAATTCAATAGCGGGCGTGGCAGTGCTGGTGGCCGGCCTGTGGTACTTTGGCCGCGACGGCAAGATGGCGACCTACGCTGCGCTGGTGGTGGCCTGCGCGCTCAGCCAGTGGCTGGCGGGACGCCACTGGCGATAATCAGCCGCACATGCTGTACCTGATTTCACCCGCCAAGTCCCTGGATTTCGACACGCCCGTGGGCGATGTACCCCACACCCTGCCGCAATTCGTGGCGCAGTCTTCCGCGTTGATTCATGTACTGAAAAAGAAGTCGCCCCAGCAGATTGCCTCGCTCATGAACCTGAGTGATGCGCTGTCGGCGCTGAACGTGGCGCGCTACCAGGCCTGGACACCCGAGTTCACCCCGGCCAATGCGCGCCAGGCCGTGCTGGCATTTGACGGCGACGTGTACGGCGGCCTGGAGGCACGCAGCCTGAAGGCCGCCCAGCTGGACTGGGCGCAGCAGCACCTGTGCATCCTCAGCGGCCTGTACGGCGTGCTGCGTCCGCTGGACCTGATGCAACCCTACCGGCTGGAGATGGGCACGGCGCTGGTCGCGGGCAAGGCGCGCAACCTGTACCAGTTCTGGGGCTCGCAGATCGCCGGCTACCTGAACGACCGGCTGGCGGCCGACCACACGCCGGTGGTGGTGAACCTGGCCTCGCAGGAGTACTTCAAGTCGGTGGACCGCAAGGCGCTGAAGGCGCGCGTCATTGAATGCGTGTTTGAAGAGTACAAGGCCGGCCAGTACAAGGTCATCAGCTTTTTTGCCAAGCGCGCGCGTGGTCTCATGGCGCGCTATGCCATCACCCACAAGATCACCACGCCGCGCAAGCTGGAGGGTTTCAACCTGGAAGGCTATGCCTTTGACGCGCAGGCCTCGCAACCCGACCGCTACGTTTTCCGGCGCAGGAGTTCCGTATGAGCAATACCACCGGCACCCAGCAGATCACGCCCGAGCTGCGCAGATGGATCATTGAGCAGGCCCAGGCCGGCTACACCGCCGAGGTGGTGCTCAAGTCCATGGTGGCCTCCGGCTGGAATGAGGACGTCGCCATCGAGGCCATGGAATCCACCCTCAAGGGCCATGTGGAAAGCCAGGCGGTCGCCAGCGGCCTGCCGCCAGCGGTGGCCGTGCCCGAGCCCGCGCTGGACGAATCGCCGCTGTACCTGGACGCTGGCGACCGCCAGGTGTGCGTGCTGCAGGCCATGTTCAACCCGCGCGTGGTGGTGTTTGGCGGCCTGCTGTCGGACGACGAATGCGACGCGCTGATCGAGGCTGCCCGGCCCCGCCTGGCGCGCTCGCTGACGGTGGCGACCAAGACCGGCGGCGAGGAGCTGAACGCTGATCGCACCAGCAACGGCATGTTCTTCCAGCGCGGCGAGAACGAGGTGGTCAAGCGCGTGGAAGAGCGCATCGCCCGGCTGGTGAACTGGCCGGTGGAAAACGGCGAGGGCCTGCAGGTGCTGCATTACCGTCCGGGCGCCGAATACAAGCCCCACTACGACTACTTCGATCCCAACGAGCCGGGCACGCCCACCATCCTCAAGCGCGGTGGCCAGCGGGTGGCCACGCTGGTGATCTACCTGGGCGAGCCAGCCAAGGGCGGCGGCACCACCTTCCCCGACGTGCACCTGGAAGTCGCGCCCAAGCGTGGCAACGCGGTGTTCTTCAGCTACGAGCGTGCGCACCCCAGCACCAAGACGCTGCATGGCGGCGCACCGGTGATCGAAGGCGAGAAATGGATCGCCACCAAATGGCTGCGTGAACGGCGGTTTGAATGAAAGTCCGCGCCAACGGCATAGACATCGAGGTCGAGGACACCGGCGCTGACGGCTCGCAGGCCGGCCGCCCCGCCGTGCTGCTCATCATGGGCCTGGGCATGCAGCTCATTGCCTGGCCGCCCGCGCTGGTGCAGGCGCTGGTGGATGCCGGCTTTCGCGTGATCCGCCACGACAACCGCGACATTGGCCTCAGCGAGCACTTTGACCACCTGGGCACGCCCAATGTGCTGTGGGAGTCCGTCAAGCTGCGCCTGGGCCTGGGCGTGCGCGCCCCCTACAGCCTGCACGACATGGCGCAGGATGCCTTGGGCGTGCTGGACGCGCTGGACGTGCCGCGGGCCCATGTGGTGGGCGTGAGCATGGGCGGCATGATTGCCCAGCGGGTGGCGCTGGCGGCACCGGCGCGCTGCCTGAGCCTGACCAGCATCATGAGCACCAGCGGCGCGCGCGGCCTGCCGCAGCCCCGTGCCCATGTGGTGCGGGCCTTGCTGGGCCGACCGGCCGGTCCCGGCATGCCGGCGGTCGTGGACCATTACGTCAAGCTGTTCCGCTTGATTGGCAGCCCTGGCTATCCGCTGGACGAGGCGCAGATGCGCGAGCGCATCCTGGCGGGCCTGCAGCGCAGCTACCACCCCGTGGGCACCGTGCGCCAGCTGGTGGCCGTGGCGGCCGACACGGGCCGGCGTGCCGCCGAGCTGGGCCGCATCAACGCGCCCACCCTGGTGCTGCATGGCAAGGACGACCCCCTGGTGCCTTATCCCTGCGGCGTGGACACCGCGCGGCGCATTCCGGGCGCGCGCCTGGTCGGCATCGGCGGCATGGGCCACGACCTGGCGCCCGGCGTGGTGGACCGCCTGCTGGAGCCCCTGATGCCGCACCTGCAGGCGGCCTGACCTGCCCAGCCTGATTCACCCATGACCCTTCCCAACATTTCCAACACCCCCGAAGGCTCGCAGCTGGGCAAGGCCTCCGCCTATGTGGACCAGTACGACGCATCGCTGCTGTTTCCCCTCCCGCGCGCTGCCAAGCGCGCCGAAATCGGCCTCACGGGCGCTTTGCCCTTTTTCGGCGCCGACATCTGGACAGCCTACGAGCTGAGCTGGCTCACGCCGCGCGGCAAGCCGCAAGTCGCGCTGGCGCACATCACCGTGCCATGCGAGACGCCCCACATCATCGAGAGCAAGTCGTTCAAGCTGTACCTGAACAGCTACAACAACACCCGCTTTGGCGGCGCCGACGAGGTGCGCGAGCGCCTGCGCGCCGATATCTCTGAAGCGGTGTGGCGCGGCACCACGCCGATGTCATCGGTGGGTGTGAAGCTGGTGCTGCCCGAGCAGTTTGACCGCGAGCCCGTGCATGAGCTGGACGGCCTGAGCCTGGACCGGCTGGACATCGAATGCACGCACTACAGCCCGGCCCCCGAGCTGCTGAGCGCGGCTTTTGGCGAGCAGCCCGTGACCGAGGTGCTCACCAGCAACCTGCTCAAAAGCAACTGCCTGGTGACGGGTCAGCCCGACTGGGGCAGCGCGCGTATTGCCTACAGCGGCCCGCAGATCGACCAGGGGGCGCTTTTGCGCTACATCGTGAGCTTTCGCAACCACAACGAGTTCCACGAGCAGTGCGTGGAACGCATCTTTGCGGACATCCGCGCGCGCTGCCGGCCCACCCAGCTGTCGGTGTATGCGCGCTACACGCGCCGCGGCGGGCTGGACATCAACCCTTACCGCACCAGCCATCCGCAGGCATTGCCGCCCAACGTGCGCACGGCGCGCCAGTAAATCAGGCCAGATCAGTAAATGATTGCAGCGGCGAGAGGTCAGGAAACTGCCCCGAACGCTTGGTCTTCATGGCGGCAATTGATTCGCGCACATGGGCGTTGCTCCAGATCGCGCCCTGCACCCAGCCCATCTGGCGCAGCGAATCTTCCACCGAATGGTCACGTGCGTAGTGGATCACCTGCTTGGTGCCCCAGATCGCCACCGGTGGCTTGGCGGCGATTTCCCTGGCGCACTGCAGTGCCGCGGCCAGCATGGCCTCGGGCGTGTCAAACACCTCGTTGACCAGGCCGTAGGCAAGCGCCTTGTGCGCGCCCAGGCGCCGCCCGGTGTAGGCCAGCTCCTTGACCACGCCCATGGGCAACAGCCGCGGCAGGCGCTGCAGCGTGCCCACGTCGGCCACCATGCCGATGTTGATTTCCTGGATGCAGAAGAACGCGTCGGCCGTGGCATAGCGCACGCAGCAGGCCGTGACCATGTCCACTGCGCCGCCGATGCAGCCGCCCTGGATCGCGGCGATCACGGGGATGCGCAGGGTCTCCAGTTTGGTGAAGGTGGCCTGCATCCCGGTCAGCAGGTCGTAGATCGCGGCCCGGCCCTCGGCGCTCTGGTCATCCATGGCGATCGCGCCGCCAAACGCTTCCAGCGACATGCCGGCGCTGAAGTGCTTGCCCGTGGATGAGATCACCAGCGCGCGGGCCTGGCCCTGGCGGTGCAGCTGGGTCAGCACCTCGTCCAGCTCGCGCCAGAAGGTGGGGTGCATGGTGTTCAGCTCCGCGGGCCGGTTCAGCACGAGGTGGGCAATATGGTCCTGGACGGTGAGTTCAAAGCACTGCATGGCGGGGTCTCTCCTGTGGCCGCCACTGTAAGCCGCGGCATCGCGGCGCGAAAAGCAACTGGGCGACAGCGGCGCTAGCGTTGCGCCGCCCAATCGCAGCGCAGGCGGCAGGCGCGGTGCGCGCGCAGGCGCCACGCCACGTAGGTGCCGGGCAGCAGCATGCCCAGCAGGCACAGCGGCATGGCCCAGAAATGGCCGAACGCCGCGGCGGGCAGCCAGCCCACCCAGCCCATGAGCCACAGCGTCAGCACGCCGTCCCACAGGTGGTATTCCACGGGGTGGTCCGCGCGGTGCGCGACATGCCATTGCTTGATGCGTTGCAATTCATTCAGGGTCATGGCGGCAACCTCCAGACGTATGGCTGCCAATGTAAGCATCGAGTAAGAATCCGTCAATCGCGCGTTGGAGCGCCGCTGGCGCGCGGCTACCAGAGCTTGGCGCAGTTGCCGCTGAACACCACCGCACCCGGTGCCGTGGGGGCGGTGTCGGTTTCCGCCGTGACCACCAGCTTCTGCACCTTGGACAGCAGCTGCTCCGAGGTGCCGGGCAACTGTGACGTGGCCGAGCCCGTCAAGGGAACCGGCCCGAGCACGAACGCAGGCCCCTGCGCCGGCACCGCCCACAGTACCAGCCGGCCTTGCGCGGGCGGCGTGATGGGGCCGATCACCTTGACCGTCATGGCCGTGCCGTGGCGCAGCGAACTGACCAGCAGTTTGCCGTCGCCTTGCGCATCGGTCAGCAGGCCCACATAGCTTTGCGGCAGCCGCTGGCCGGTGAGCATGGCCGCGCGGTCGGCGGTGATGAACAGGCCAGGCACCAGCACGAACAGCACGCTGGCGGCCAGCAGGCCCGCGGCCACGCCACCGAGGCTGAAGCTGGCGGGCTTGAGCCAGCCCAGCGGGGCAGGGCGTGCGGGCGCGCTGGCCGCCGCCAGCGGGCGTGTGCGCGCATCCACGGCCGCCCACACGCGCGGCGGTGCGGCATGCGGTGGCGCCGCCTGGCCCAGCAAGCCCAGGCGGCTTTCCCATTCAGCGACGGCCAGGCGCAGGTCGGCGCGCTCCTGCAGCAGGCGCTCGAAACGGCGGCGCGCGCCGCCGGCCAATGTGCCCAACGCATAGGTGGAGGCCAGGTGCTCCACAAGACGTGCGCTGGTGTACTTCATGCCGCCACCCCGCGCGCGGCCAGGCAGGCCTTGAGCTTGTCCAGCCCGCGGCGGATCCAGGCCTTGACCGAACCCAGCGGCGCGCCCATCTGCTGCGCCACCTCGCTGTGTGACAGCCCCTGGTAGTAGGCCAGCGCCAGGCTCTGGCGGTGGCTGCCGTCCAGCGCGCCCAGGCAGGCCTCAATGTGCAGCGCGCGCGTGGCCTCGCCCAGCAGGTCCAGCGCGCTGGGGGCGCTGGCACCGGTGGCGTCGTCCAGCGCGTCGTCGCCGGGCAGCTCCGATTCGGCGCGGCGCGTGCGCTGGCGCAGCGCGTCCAGCGCCTTGTTGCGCACGACGGCGATCAGCCAGGTCATGGGCTGCACGGGCTGCCCGTTGACCTCGCTGCGGTAGCTGCCCGCGCTTTTCCAGATGCTCACAAAGGCCTCTTGCAGCACGTCCTCGGCCGCCTGTTCACGCCCCAACATACGAAGGGCCACGCCAAACAGATGCGCCTGGGTGCGCGCATACACCTGAGCAAAGCAGGCATGGTCACCCCGCGCGGTGCGCGCGATCAGCTGTTGCAGTGTGAGGCTGTCCAGGCTCATCGGCGCGAGTATAGGGACTCGCGAAACCTTGGCCTACACCCTTCGGCGGCGGGGGACGACCTGTAGCTGAACCGTGGCGCGGGCCGGGCTGGCGCCTACCGTCACCGCCTGCAGCGGCAGGTCAATCAGTTGGTCGGCATGCCACACGCGCACCTGGGCGGGCCCGTCAGGCACGTCGTCAAACACGGCCTGGCCTTCGGGCGTGGTGCGCTGTGCCCAGGGCGAATCGCTCACGTACACATGGCCGCGCATGGAGCCATGGATGTGGCAACCCAGCAGCACGGCGCCGGCCTTGTCCAGGGTCACCTCGGCGGTCTTGCCCGGTTTGCCGTCGGCCTTGCCGTCCAGGCGCAGCTCAAAGCCGCCGCCCGTGCTGGAGAACTGCGCCAGACCGGCCGCGGACCCACGCACATGGTGCTCCCACGGGTCGTTGTTGGTGAAGGTGACCTTGGCGCCCACCGGCACCAGCGTGACCGGCGGGATGAAGCGCATCTTGTCCTGGTTGACGGTGGCCGCCATGGGCAGGGCGGTTTTGGGCGCGCCCTTGGCCGTTGTGAAGACGACCACCACCGCGTCCTGCACCGGCTTGCCTTCCTTGTCCAGCACGGTGACGGACACCACGCCGGCGCCGGCGCCCGAGGCCAAGGCACAGGCCATGAAGAATGTTGCAAGCCGCATGGTGATCATTTCTCCGTGATGGTTTCGCGGTGCATGGGCGCCAGCTGCGCCAGCAGCTGGTTCTGCGCACGGAACGGAATGCCCTGCGCGTCCATGGACAGTTGCAGCACTTCCACCAGCGCGTTGAAGTCGGACTTCTTGATGTCCAGGTTGGCGTGGGCCGATTTCATGTCGGCGCCCTTGTACACACAGGGCCCGCCCATGACCTGGCAGAACTGGTCCACCAGCTGCTCTTTCACGCGCTGCTGGTTGGCGGGCTTGAAGTGCGGGCCGGTGCGCGGGTCGGCCAGCAGGCGCACCATGAAGTCATCCATCAGTTTCACCAAGCCCGGCTTTTCGCCAAAGGTCTTGTACAGGCTGTCGGTGGGCGCGGTCTGCGCCATGGCGGCGCCGCAGAACGCCAGCGTCACTGCGATCAGGGTTTTTTTCATTTCAGTTCCTTGAGGGGTGTAAGCGTCAGAAGGCCACTTGCGCCGACAGGTAAGCGCCTTTTTGCTTGCGGTTGCCGGTGATGCCGGGCACCACGCGGCCCAGGTCCACGTAGGCCAGGGTCAGCGACAGGTTCTTGGACGGTGCCCAGGCAATGAAGATGTCCTTCCAGTTGTCTTCGCGCAGCGCGTCGCCCAGGCCGGCCGCGCGGCCCAGCGATTCGAGATTGTTGGGCTTGAAGCGGTATTCGGCACCGACTGCCACGTTCTTGCTGAGCAGATACGCCACGGAAAACTCCGGCTGCAGGCTGTAGCTGTCGCGCCCCGGCGCATTGGAGCCAAAGCCCAGCAGGCCGTTCTGGTTGGCCTTGGTGGCACGCAGCGTGCCATTGACCAGGATGCCCTGCGCCAGGAACAGCTTGGTCGCGCTCACGTACACGTCTACGCCGCTGGTCTTGGTACCGAGGAAGTTGAACACCGAGCCCAGCGAGCCGGGGCGCGTGTGTTTGTATTCCAGGCCCACCGCGATCTGCGGCATCAGCGTGTCGCTGTCCAGCACGGCGTCGCCCGCCACGCGCACCTTCACGCCCACGATATCCATCTTGATGTGCTGGCCCGGCGTGACGCCAAACGGCGCAATGCCGTTCAGGGCGATGGCGGGCGAGGCGTTGAAGTCCTGGCGCGCGACCGACAGCTCGATGCGGTCCTTGAAGCCCAGCGCCGCGCCGTAGGTGGTCAGGCCATAGTCCTGCGTGCTGGCGCGGCTGATGTGGGCTGATGCGCCGATCTCGCCTTCGGTGGCGTTGGTGCCGATCACGGCCCAGGGTGTCAGGCCGCCGCCTGCGGCACCGTCGATCGAGCTGACGCCCCCGGTCAGTCGCAGCTTGCCGGTATCGGCCTGGGCCAGGCCGCAGGTCAGGCCTGCCAGGGCCAGCGCCAGGGCGCTCGTTGCATGTTTCATGGGGACTCCGTATGGGAAGGTTGTTGGTCTGCCCAGCCCTTACGCGGGTGCGTTACAACCAGATTCAAGGCTTGCGGTATCCGACAGAATCGGTGTGCGATTGAAACTGACGGCGCCGCCATGCCGTAGCGGTGCAATGACAAGACACAAGGCAGGCTTGGCCCGGGCCCTGGTGGTGGCGTTTGCAGGCGCCGCAGTAAATCAGGTGGCAGCTCAGGCCCCGGCGCCAGCCCGGGTCTGGGTCACGCCCGCCGCGGGCGATGCCGACCGGGGGCGGGCACTGTACGCGGCCCAATGCACCAGTTGCCATGCCGTGGATGCGCACAAGACCGGCCCGGCTCACCGCGGTGTGATGGGCCGCCGGGTGGGCAGCGCGCCGGGTTACCGGTATTCGGACGAGCTGGCGGCGTCGCGCCTGCGCTGGACGGCGCAGACGCTCAATGCCTGGCTGGCCACGTTGAGGTAAGCAGGCAACCGGGCCGCGCCCGGCGGCCGTTCACGTGGGCTTGACGCCCGTTTCCCTGACAACCTGACCCCAATGGCTGGTTTCCTCGGCGATGTAGCGCTCGAATTCGGCCGGGCTGTTGGCCACCACCAGATTGACCTGCTCTTCGTGGCTGCGCAGCACGTCGGGGTGGCGCAGCGCGGCGGCGATATGCCGGTGCAACACGTCCAGCACAGGCGGGGAGACGCCACGCGTGGTCAGCACGCCTTGCCATGTGTCAAACACCATGTCGGCATACCCCAACTCGCGGAACGTGGGCACCTGCGGCATCTGCGGCATGCGCGTGGCGCTGCTGAGCGCCAGCGGCACGGCCGTGCCGGCCTGGATGTGTTCCCACACGGCCGACGGTGTTTCATACAGCAGCGGCACGTGGCCGCCGATGAAGTCCTGTACGGCGGGTGCTGTGCCTTTGTAGGGCACGTGGGCAATGTCCAGGCCCGAGCGGCGCTTGTAAATCTCGCCAATCATGTGGCCGATGGTGCCGTTGCCGGTGGAGGCGTACGCCAGCCTGGCGCCGCCGCGCGCCTGCGCCTGCAGCGCAGCCAGCGTGGACACGCCCAGGCTGCGGTGCGCCATCAGCACCGAGACCGAGCGCGAGAACTGCGTCACGGGTTGCAGGTCGCGCAGCACGCTGTACGGTTGCTGCGGGAACATGTGCGGGTTGATCGCCATGGAGCCGACGGTGCCCAGCAGCAGCGTGTGGCCATCGGCTGGCGCCTTGGCCACCAGGTCCGAGCCGATCATGCCGCTGGCGCCCGCGCGGTTGTCCACTATCACGTCCCAGCCCGCGTCCAGCTGCAGCCGCTGTGCGACCTGACGCGCACGCAGGTCCGACGTGCCACCGGCCGGAAACGGCACAACGAAGCGGATGGGCCGCCCCGGCTGCGGGAAGGTGGCCTGCGCCCGCGCCGCCTGCGGCAGCACGGATGCTGTCGTGGCAAAGGGCAGGCTGGCCAGTGTGCCCAGAAGGCGACGGCGGGTGGTCACGGCGTTTGTTTAACAGGTTGGTTGGAGGTGTGAAGAATTTAGCAAAGTTCTTACATGCCGGATATACGCCGTTTGGCGCTAGCATGGCCGGATGCAACGCTTCACCATCTCGCTGGACGACGAACTGGCACAGCGCTTTGATGCGCTGATTGCGTCACGCGGTTATGACAACCGGTCCGAGGCTGTGCGTGACCTGATCCGCGAGCAGCTCGGCGCGCAGGCGCTGGATGCCGGTCAGGCCCCCTGGTGCGTGGCCAACGTGAGCTACGTCTACGACCACCACGACAGGCCGGTGACCGAGCGTGTGCTGGCCCTGCAGCATGACCACCACGACCTGGTCGTCAGCAGCCTGCACACCCATCTGGACCACCATCACTGCATGGAAACCGTGGTGTTGCGCGGCGCCAGCGCGGCCGTGCGCGAATTTGCCGCGCAGCTGGTGGCCGTGCGCGGCGTGCGCCATGGGCAGGTGCATCTGGTGCCGCTGGCGCAGACGCACCAGAGCCACCGGCATGACAAACCGGGGCAAGCGCCGCACCGGCACTTTCATCCCATGACTTGAGGCGGGCGGCCTTGGCGGGGCCGTTCAGTTGAATGCGACCGACTGCGCGATCAGCACGCCGCCCACCACCTGCGAGCCCAGCACCGTGACGCGCCGGCCGTTGGCCAGGTCCCCCACGGTGCCGCCGGTGAACGTCACGCCGGCGCCGCTGGCATTGACCACCTGTCCCTGGACGCGGAAGTTGGCCGACGACGCAAACTGCGCAATGGCGCCCGTTGCGCTGAACGATGCCGGCCCGCCAGTGCCGGGGACGTGCTTGATCTTGAGTTTGGTGGCCACCAGCACGCCGCCGGACATGGTGCCACTGACCTCCACCTTGACGCCGTTGCCGATGCCGGACGACGGCCCGCCGGTCACCTGCGCGCCTGACGCATTCACCGCCACCCCTTGAAGCCTGAACGATGTGAGACTGGCGTAATCCGTCACCATGCCGGTCACGTTGACCACGGCGCCCGCGGTGGTCGGCACGGTGTACCAGGCCCGCACCTGCGTGGCGGCAAGCACGCCAGCGGTCGGATCGCCCGCCGCGCTCACCCGCACCACCATGCCGTTGACCAGCGTGGCCGGTGTCAGGGGCGAGACCAGGCCGGCGGGTGTGTATTGCACCGTGACGCTGCCCAGGCGGAAGGTGCGGGCGGTGGTGTCCAGGTTCTGCACCAGGCCGCTGAGCACATGGCTGCCGGTGGCGGCCAGCTTCTCCACGCGCGTGGCACGCAGCTCGCCCGGCGCGCCCGGCAGGCCGTAAATCTGCACGATGTCTCCGTTCACCAGCGACGACAGCGCGCCCACGCCGCTGAAGATCGTGGCGTCGTCGGCCGAAATGGTCTGGCCCATCACAGTGAACGTCAAAGACGCCGCATTCAGCGCCGACACAATGCCGCGCACATCCGCCGCGGAAACGACGCTGGTGGCGGTGCCGTCCGCCAGACTGGTACTGACAGTGCCCGAGACGCGCACCGTCATGCCCAGCTGCAGGCTGGCCGCGTCTGACAGGGTCAGCGTGGCGCTGCCGATTTCATGGCGCACGCCGTTGACGATGATGCTGCCAAAACCGTCCACCGAGCCGATGCCCACGGACGCATCTGCCGTGACACCCGTGCCGCCAGAGCCCACGCCGCCGTCGCCGCTGATGCCCGTGCCGCCGGAGCCCACGCCGCCAGCCACACCCGTGCCGCCACTGACGCCCGTGCCGCCCGAGCCCACACCTGAATCACCGGACCCGCCCGCTACGCCGGTACCAGACGAGCCCGTGCCCGATGAACCCGTGCCCGATGACCCGGTACCGGACGTGCCCGTTCCGGCGTCGCCGCCCGCGGTGCCGCCTGTGCCGGTGCCCCCGCCCGTGCCCGTGCTGTCACCGCCACCGGCCACGCCGGCGCCGGTGTTGTCGGTGGTGGCTCCGCTGCTGCTGCTGCCGGTGTTGTCGGTGGTGGCTCCGCTGCTGCTGCTGCCGGTGCTGCCCGTCCCTGTGCTGCTACCCGTGGACGGCGGGGCTACCGGGCAGGCTGGCTGGCATATGCCCGGGCTGCCACCCCCCCCGCCGCAGGCATTCAGCAGCAGGACCAAGCCCAGCACGGCAGCCAGCCGCGCGCCATGACGCCTCCAGACGTTCATGATGGCTCTTTGCGTGCGTGGGCCGCTGGCTCGGCCCGGTCTTCGTAGTAGGCATAGATGCCGACGCGCATGCGCTGGCTGCCATGGCCGGCGGACTTGTCCACCGCACTGGACAGCGTGGCCACCAGTTCATGGTGCACCGTGTCCCATCGCGCGCGGACCAGCTCGTGGACCTGCTCGCATTCCGGGGGCGCGAGACCATCGGCATACACGGCGCGTTCCAGAAAGCGGGGCGACTGTTCCAGCGTGTTGGCCACCGCCGCCAGCAGGTGATCGCGTGTGTTGTCACCCAGGAAAGCCAGCAGCGTCTGCAGGTCGCGCGAGGGCACAAAGCCCTGCACCATCAGCCTGGCCTGGCCCTCGTGCTCGGTCACCATGCCCAGGCGCAGCAGCTCGTCGAGCACGGCACGGTGATGCACATCGCCACGGCTGGCCTGGCGGGCCACGGATTCAAAGGAGGGGCCCTTGTCGCTCGCGGCCACTGGCAGCACCGTGAGTTCGGGGGACTCGCTGGACAGGCGCAGCCACAGCGTGAAGGTTTTTGCGGCGGAAGACAGCTCGGTTTGCGGCAATGGGTCGTCGGTGCTGCGCACGCGCAGCGTGACTTCCTTGCGATTCAGGCCGGTGGTGACCGCGATCTGGCTGATGTTGGGCCGGTCCACGCCCTTGGCCTGCCAGGCTTTGCGCGCCTCGTCGATCAGCAGGTCGCGCAGCAGCTCTTCCAGATGCGGATGCTTCAGCCCCATGGCCAATGCCAGCTTCACCAGCGGGCGCAAAACGCGCGCGCATGCTGCTTGGGCCCAGGACAGACGGTTTTGCATGAGGAAAGTAAGACGCTGGTTCCAGTTTAAGCGGCGCGCCGCTGCAACCCAGTCACTCAGGCGGGCAAAACACCAATTCCGGCACACATCTGAGAAGTTTTCACATTTGGAAATGTGGCAAAAACTCACAAAAGTAACCGACAGAATCATTTTGCCTTAGACTTCCGTATAGATGTGAAATTATCACATTCGAGGATAAGGCATGTTTTTGGTTGGCTGGCTGCAACGCTGCCTGCTTCGCGGACGGTGGTACCTGTGGTTGGCTGCCGCCTGGCTGCTGGCCGCGGCCTGGCTAGGCCCGGCACATGCCCAAACTGCCATCGTTACCGGCCTGACTGACCAGGCTTGCGTGGGCACGCGGGCTGGTTCCACGCGTTCTTGCACAGCCAACGACCTGGCTGCCACCATCTCATTTACCCAGCCATCGGCCACCGCCATTTCTTCATGCGTGGCCGGACAGGTGTTGATATTGGATGCCATCGCGACCCTGCAGTCCGGTTCACCGGACCGCTACAACATTGGCCTGTTCACCGGACAGACGGGCAACGACCCTCGTGTCAACAATGCGGCGGGCCAGTGCTCGCTGGGCGTGTTTCCTACCACGCCGGCACCGTTTTCCAACCTGGGCGGCGTCAACAGCACGGCGTGCGGTGACTTCACCGGCTCGTCGACCGCCACGCTGCAAATCTCCGGCATCAAGGCCACCTGTCTGCCAGCGGCGGGCAACAACCAGCTGGGTATCCCCTATGTGCTGGCCTGGGACAACCAGGCCAGCGGCGCCTGTACCGTACCCGACCTCACGGCATCCACCAACTCCAAGTGCAACGTGGGCCTGGCGGCCTATGTTGTGGGTGTTTATGTGCAAGGCTGGATCAAGCTGGTGAAGCAGACCAACCCGAGTACATCGACGCAGACGTTCTCCTTCACCAGCACAAGCAGCCCGAGTGCTGTCGTGTCGCCCACCACGAGCTGGTCCATTGGCCACGGCCAGGCTCAGACCGTGACCTTTCCGCTGCATCCGACGGGCGGCACCCAATACATCACGCTGACCGAGGTGCTGTCCTCGGGGTGGGAGCAAACCGCCACCATTTCGTGCACGACGCCGTCCGGCGGGTCGGCCACTTATGTGACGGTCAACAACGCCAACCGCACCATCGCCGCGGCGATGAATGCGACCAACTTCGGCGCCATCTGCACCATTACCAACAATAAGCAGACCCGGGTGCGCGCGCGCAAGGCCGTGCCCAATTCAGATACCGGCACCTTCAACCTCACGGCGCAGACCAACGCCGGCAGCTTTGTGGCGACCAACCAGGGCGACGGCGGCATGACGGCTTACCAGCAGAGCTACTCAGGCAGCGTGACGCTGACAGAAACCTCGGGCTCCAACGCCAGCATCACCAAATACGTGACAGGCGTGAGCTGCGTCAACGACGAAACCGGCGCGGCCGTGACCCCCAGCGCCACCACGCTGACCGGCGCCACCCGTACGGTGGTGTACACCCCGCCGGCCAACATGGATTCAAGTTGCGTGTTCACCAACACGCGCACCGCCGCACTCACCATCACCAAGACCAACAGCTTGAACACGGTGACCGCCGGTGCCACCGTCAGCTACGCCATCACGCTGGCCAACAGCGGGCCTTCGGACGCCGATGGCGCCACCTTCAGTGACCCGGCGGCCACCGGCCTGTCGTGCACCAGCGTGAGTTGTACGGGCGTGAGCGGTACGGCCAGTTGCCCTGCGGCAGGCTCCGTGACGGTGGCTGCGCTGCAAGGCGGGGGAATCGCATTACCCAGCTTTCCAGCGGCCAGCAGCATCACGTTTTCAGTCACCTGTGGCATCACCGCGACTGGCGCCTAGTACAAAAGAAAGCATCGCTTTCGCCGTTCGTCCTCTGTGAGATGCCGCTTGTCGCCGGGATGGACGGCTTCCTGTTTCTTCTACAGAATGGGAAATAATCACATTCAATGAAAAGACCAGGAGCACTCATGAAAAACCGGCACGGCGGGTTTACCTTGATCGAATTGCTGATCACCGTCGCCGTGATCGGGATACTCGCGGCCATTGCCTACCCGTCGTACCAGAACGCGATGACCAAGAACCGCCGTGCATCAGCGCAGGCGCTGCTGGGCGACGTGGCGCAGCGCCAGCAGCAGTACCTGATTGACGCGCGCTCGTTCGCCACCACGCTGACGGGCACTGGCAGCCTGAGCGTGACGGTGCCGGCTGACGTCAGCCAGCACTACACGGTGACGCTGGTGGTCGGTACCGGCACGGTGCCGGAGTTCACCGCCACCGCCACCCCGCTTGCCACATCGCCCCAGGCACCGGATGGGGCCCTGAGCATCAACAGCGCCGGGGTGAAGAGCCCGGCGGGCAAGTGGTAGGCACCATGCGGCACGAACGGGGGTTCACGCTGATCGAGTTGCTGATGACCATGGCCATCCTCGTGGTCATGGCCACGCTGGCCGGCCCGCCCATGGCATCGATGATCGCGACCCAGCGCCTGCGCGGAGTGGCCACGGACTTTCACCAAAGCCTGCTGAAGGCCCGTTCCGAGGCGATCAAGCGCAACACCAGCGTCACCGTCAACCCGATCGGTGGCAGCTGGGCGGCAGGCTGGTCCATCGTGGATCCTGCCAATCCGTCTGGCCAGCCGCTGGAGCAACGCTCGTCCGACGGGGCGGTGGCAGTGGCCACCAGCCTGACGCAGATTGTGTACCGGGGTTCGGGCCGCATTGCCGCGACGACGACACCCACGTTCGTGTTTTCCGCGTCGTCCGCGAGCGAGTCGCGCTGCGTGGCCATCGATCCCAGTGGACGCCCGTATGGAACGAAAGGGAGCACATGCTGAACAAGGCACGCCATCCGGGCCGCCGTTGCGGCAGCCCACGCGCGCAGGCGGGCGTGGGGCTGATTGAAATCCTTGTGTCGGTGCTGATCACTTCTTTCGGTCTGCTGGCGCTGGCCGGCTTGCAGTCGCGCATGGGTCAGGCGCAGTTCGAGTCTTACCAACGTGCCCAGGCGCTCACCCTGCTGGCTGACCTGACCCAGCGCATGCAAGCCAACCCGGCCAGCGTGGCCAGCTATGTCACGGCGTCCCCCGCCGGCACGGGCGACGCTGCACCGGCATCCTGTGCGTCACTCACCACGGTGCCCGAAAGGGACCTCTGCGAATGGAGCAACGCGCTCAAGGGCGCCAGCGAAACGTCCACCAGCGGTGGTACGACGACGAACGTCGGCGCGATGATCGGTGCGCGCGGGTGCGTGGAAGAAATCCAGGCGGCCGACCTCACCGCTGGCATCTGCCGGCCCGCCATTTACCGCGTGACGGTGGCCTGGCAGGGCATGCTGGCGACCGTGGCGCCGGGCGTCACCTGCGGCCAGGGCCTGTACGGAACCGACGATGGCCTGCGCAAGGCCATCTCCGCGCCCGTGGTGGCGCCGTTGCTGGGGTGCATATGAGCAAGCGCCTGTGCGTTGGCGGGCGCGGCAGCGAACGGGGCTTTTCGCTCGTGGAGCTGATGGTGACCATTGCCATCGGCATGCTGATCGTGGCATCCATGGCCATCCTGCTGTCCAACAACAGCCGGGCCCGAACGGAAACCGAAAAGACCAGCCTCAAGATCGAAAACGGCCGTTATGCCATCGAGGTACTGGCCGGTGAAATACAGAACGCCGGCTACTACGCCGAGTTCGACCCGCGGGGCCTGACACTGCCGGCCACCAAGCCAGATGCCTGCGCCACCGACGCGGCCAGCGTCGCGGCGGCGATGCGTCTGCATGTCCAGGGCTATGACGACGTCTCGGCGACCACCCTCAGCTGCCTGCCCGACGTGAAAGCCGGCACGGACGTGCTGGTGGTGCGGCGGGCCAGCGGCTGCGTGGCGGGCGTGGGTGACTGCGCCGCCATGGGCACCGGCAACCTTGCGTTCCAGGCGTCGTCGTGCGGCGCAGCGGGTGAGCTCGGGTCAGCCACGGTCACCAACCATTACAAGCTTTCAACCGATACATCCACCTTCACGCTGACCAGATACGACTGCGCCACCGTGGCCGAAGTGCGCCGGTTTCACGTACGCATCTACTACATCGCCAACAACGACCGTACCGGCGATGGCATTCCCACCCTGAAGCGGGCGGAACTGAGCAACGGTGCGTTCGTGCCGGTATCGCTGGTGCAGGGGGTGGAGAACATGCAGCTCGAATATGGCCTGGACTTGCTGCCCGCCGCGCTGGCCGATGGCGCAGCCGATGTTTACACGCCGGCTCCGGACCTTTACAACGCCTGCGCAGCGCCAGCCTGCGTGCAGAACTGGGCTTCCGTCGTGACCGCGCGGATCTCGGTGCTGACGCGCAACCGTGATATCACTGCCGGCCATGCCGACAGCAAGACCTACGTGCTGGGACGCAATGCCGATGGCACCAACGCCGCCAGCGGCACGGACAAGACGGTTGGCCCCCTGGGTGATGCCTACAAGCGCAGCGCCTTCCAGTCGCTGGTGCGCTTTTACGGTCCAGCCGGGCGGACCTATTCGCACAAGATCTTCCAGGAATCGTCATGAACCGCCGCTCCCAGAAGGGCATCACCCTCATCGTGTCCCTGATCATGCTGGTGCTGCTCACCATCATCGGCCTGACGACCATGAACATTGGCAAGAGCGACCTGCAGCTCGTGGACAACGCGCAGCAGCGCGGCATCGCGATGGATTCGGCCCAGGCCATCATCGACCAGGTCATCAGCTCGCCCACCTTCCAGAACGCCCCCACGGCCGTGCTGGACAACAGCAACTGCCCGGCCTCGGTATCGGCGCCAGCCAACAGCCGCTGCAACGATGTCTATGGCGATGGCCGCACCATCGTGCTGGTCACGCTGTCGCCCGCGCCGCGCTGCCTGCAGGCCGTGCCCATCTCGTGCGGGGGTGGCCTCACCGAAGACCGTCAGGACTCGTTCGGCGTGGCCGGCGCGCCCGCCAGCGTGGTCTCGGGCTCGTGCTACGAAGCCCTGTGGGAAGTGACCGCCGTGGCCACTGAAATCAAGTCCGGCGCGCAGGCCGTGGTCACGCAGGGCGTCAAGCTGCAGACCTCGGGCGCCGCATGCATCTGAAGGAACGGAGCCGCATCATGAAAAATGCCACACGACACACTGGCGCGGGGGCGTGGGCACGCCGCATGCTGGCCGCCGCGGGGTTGCTGCTGACGGCGGCGTTCGCGCATGCGGAGGACATTGACATCTACACGTCGGCGGGTGCGGGCAGTTCGGGCGCGCCCAACATCATGTTCCTGATCGACAACTCGGCCAACTGGGCGCGCGCGTCCCAGCGCTGGCCCGACAACTCGGGCAACCAGGGCGAGGCCGAGCTGCTGGCCATCCAGAACGTGCTGGCCGGCATGACCAGTACCGCGGCCGTCAACATCGGCGTGGCCATGTACAACCAGGTGGGCAGCACCTACGGGGGTTACATCCGGTTTGGCGCGCGCGACATGTCGGTGGCCTCCAACCGCACCAAGCTGTCCAACATCCTGGGCGGCATCCGCGGCAACATCAATTCGCCCAACGAAAAGGTGGCGCAGAACACGGGTGAAGCGCCTGCCCTGTACGAGCTGTACAAGTACTTCCGCAACTCGACGGTGTTCCGCGGCGGCCTGGCCAGCAGCCCCAACCTGGACATCGCGGGCAATGCTGGCGCGTCCACGCCCTACACCGCCGTGGGCCAGGGCCTGGCCACGCAGCATGCCGTGTCCGGCAGCACGTACTACAGCCCGGTGTCGTCGTCGACCTGCGGGCGCAGCTACGTCATCCTGATTGCCAATAACGCCAACGGCGCCTACCCTGCGGGCGCACAAAGCTATGAAGGTGTCAGCGCGGGCAGCGCCATTTCGGGAACGGCCGACAGCTGGACCGATGAATGGGCGCGTTTCCTGTATCAGTCCGGCGTGAGCGTGTATGTGCTGGACGCCTACAACGCACAGAACAACGCGGCCTATTCCGGCGTTTTGCGCAGCGCCGCCACCAATGCCGCGGGCAAGTATTTCCGGGTGGGAAACCAGGCCCAGATCGAGACGGCCATCAAGGAAATCCTGGCCGAAATCCAGTCGGTCAACAGCGCCTTTGCCGCGGCCAGCCTGCCGATCAGTTCCACCAACCGCGGCGAAAGCCTGAACCAGGTGTTCATCGGCATGTTCCGCCCCGACCCCAACGGCGCACCGCGCTGGAACGGCAACCTCAAGCGGTTCAAGGCCATCAAGGACGGCACGGCCATTGTGCTGGGCGACGCCATCGACCGCCGCGCCGACAGCCTGCAAACCGGCTTCATCAATGACTGCGCTGCCTCCTTCTGGACCACCGACTCAGGCACTTACTGGGCCGATGTGCCCACCAACCCGGTACCGTCCAGCGCCTGCGTCAACTTCCCGACGGTGGCGGGCATCACCGGCAACAAATGGTCCGACCTGCCCGACGGCCCCACGGTCGAAAAGGGCGGCGTGGCCGAGGTGCTGCGCAAGGGCAACAACCCGCCGTCCACCAACACATCGCCCACCTGGGCGTCCAACCGCACGATCTACACGCTGGCCTCGACCGTCAGCACCTCGCTCACGCCGTTTTCCACCACCTCCACCGGCCTGTCGCAGGTGATGACCAACTGGGTGCGGGGCAGCGAGGACGCCACCGCGTCACTGGAGAAGCTGTCCAACACCAGCGCCAACACGCGGCCGTCCATCCACGGCGACGTGGTGAACTCGCGCCCCCTGCCGGTGGACTACGGCGGCAGCACGGGCGTGACCGTGTATTACGGCGCCAACGACGGCATGTTTCGCGCGGTGGATGCGAACACCGGCCGCGAACGCTGGGCGTTCGTGGCGCCCGAGGCGATATCGCGGCTGCAGCGCCTTCATGACAACGTGCCGCTGATCAATTACCCGAGCGTGGACCCCACGCTCACGCCCACCCCGGCGCCCAAGGACTACTTCTTCGACGGCTCCACCGCGCTCTACCAGAACGCCGACAACTCGCGTGTGTGGGTCTTCACGACCATGCGCCGCGGCGGCCGCATGATCTACGGTTTTGACGTGAGCAACCCCGAGTCGCCCAGCCTCAAGTGGCGCGTGGGCTGCCCCAATCTGACCAATGACACGGGTTGCACCACCGGCTTTGCCGGCATCGGCCAGACCTGGTCCACGCCCAACATTGCCTTCCTCAAGGGGCATTCCACCGACATCCCGATGCTGATCGTGGGCGGCGGCTATTCCAGCTGCGAAGACACCAACAGCGTGTCGCCCACCTGCAGCGGCCGCAAGGGCAGCGCGGTGTTCGTCATCAACGCCGACACCGGTGAGCTCGTCAAGTCGTTCTCCACCGGCGGCAGCGTGCCGGCCGATGTGTCGCTGGTGGATGCCAACGGCGACGGCTCGGTGGACCATGCCTATGCGGTGGACACCGCGGGCAACATCTACCGCGCGGACTTTTCCACCTCCGCGGGTGTGCCGGCGGCGGTGGCCTCGTGGGCGATGCGCAAGGTGGCCTACACCACGGGGCGCAAGTTCCTGTTCCGTGCGGCGGTGGCCAGGTCGGGCACCAAGGTGTATGTGGCGGTGGGCTCGGGCGACCGCCAGCACCCGCTGGCCACGCACTACCCGTACACCGACCCGGTGACCAACCGCTTCTACGTCTACCTGGATGATCTGACGGTGACCGCGTCGTCGGGTGCGGCCGCCATTGCGCTGGACAGCGACACAGGCATGCGCGACTACAGCACGGCGCCGGGCTGCAATGTGGCCGGCGTCACCGCCGATTCCGGCCTGCGCGGCTGGTACCGGGGACTGGACGGCGGGCGTGGCGAGCAGGTGGTGTCGTCGGCCGCCATCTTCAACGGCCTGGTCACCTTCAATACCCACCGCGCCACGGCGCCCTCGGAGGCCAGCTGCACCAATTCGCTGGGTGAAGCACGCGGCTACGCGGTGAACCTGTTCAACGCGGGCGGAGCCATCGGCGCCACCTCCGGCAACTGCGGCGGCTCGGCATCGGCCCTGTTCGTGGGCGGCGGCCTGGTGTCCTCGCCCTTCGTGTCCAACGTGGTGATCGACGGAACGGCCGAAGCCGTGCTGTCCGGCGGCATCAACATTTCAGGCGCGCCCACCTCGGCGGTGAACCTGCAGCGGCTGACCAGTTCTTCCAACCTCAAGCGCACGCGGCGCATCATCTACTGGAAGTCGAACCTGGCCAACGACTGATGAGCTGACAGGCGAAAGGCTAGAACAGCTCGCCCGTCAGCGGTAGATCCGCCGGGGCGGCCTCAGGGCGCAGGGTCTGGGCATCTTCCGTGCGCGCCAGCGTGCCCACGCGCACGCCCAGCAACCGGAACCTGCGCGTGAGATCCACGCGCTTGAGGCACAGCCCGGCCGTATGGCGTATGGTTTTCGCATCCGCGGTGTACTCGGGCAATGTCTGGTCGCGCGTGACGATCTTGAAATCGCCATAGCGCAGCTTCACGCCAATGGTCTTGCCCACATAGCCCTTGCGCTGCAGGTCACCTGCCACGCGCTCGCACAGCTCGGTGAAGATCGCGCCCAGCTCCGCGCGGTCGCGCACCGCGTGCAGGTCGCGCTCGAAGGTGGTTTCGCGGCTCATGGAAACCGGCTCGCTTTCGGTCTGCACGGGCCGGTCATCGCGGCCCCAGGCCGCGTCGTGCATCCAGGCGCCATAGCTCTTGCCGAAGTTGTCGACCAGCCATTCGCGCGGCTGGGCCGCGATGTCGCCAATGGTGTGCAGGTGCAGCTTGTGCAGCCGGGCTTCGGCCTTGGGGCCGATACCGTTGATCTTGCGCACCGGCAGCGGCCAGACCCTGGTCTGGACGTCGGCCTCGTAGATCACGGAAATGCCGTTGGGCTTGTTGAACTCGCTGGCCATCTTGGCCAGCAGCTTGTTGGGTGCCACGCCCACCGAGCAGGTCAGGCCCGTGGCCTCGAAGATGCTCTTCTGGATCAGCCGGGCCAGCACGCGGCCGCCCGCGCGCTGGCCGCCTGGCACGTGGGTGAAGTCAATGTAGACCTCATCCACCCCGCGGTCCTGCATGACGGGGGCGATCTCGGTGATGATGGACTTGAACTGGCGCGAGTACTTGCGCACCTCCTCAAAATCCACCGGCAACAGGATGGCTTGTGGCGCGAGCTTGGCGGCTTTCATGAGCCCCATGGCCGAGCCCACGCCGAACTGGCGCGCGGCGTAGGTGGCGGTGGTGATCACGCCGCGGCCGGTGTAGTCCTTGAGCAGCGGGAACGCCGCCACCGGAATTTCATGTGTGGGGAGATCAGCGTACTTTGCGCGCAGCGCATCGTCCAGCCGGCGCCGCCCACCACCAATCACCACCGGCAGCCCCTTGAGCTGCGGGTAACGCAGCAGTTCCACCGACGCGTAGAACGCGTCCATGTCCAGGTGGGCGATGCGGCGCAGGGGCGCGCCGGTGGCTGGGTCAGGGCTCACAGCGCTTTCAGGATGGCGATGAACCCCGGCAGGTCCTGGCCGTGCTCCTTGCGGATCGCGCTGGGCGCCAGCTGCAGCACCTCGAAGCCGTGCGTGGCCGCCAGCCGGCGGATGTAGCCGGCGGACTGCGCGTAGCGGCGCGTGGCCTGCAGCACGAAGTCCGCGCCTTCGCAGGACTCGACGGAAAAACCGAACAGGCCGCCCGCGTGCATGCGCGCGCGCACGCCGGCAAACACCGGGTCCAGGTCGCCGATGTAGATGAACACGTCGGTGGAGATGACCAGGCTGAACAGGCTGTCGCCACCCTGCAGGAACTGCGTCACGTCCTGGCAGGCCAGCGTGGTGTACAGGCCGCGCTTGCGTGCGGCGTCCAGCATGCCGGGTGACAGGTCCACCCCCGTCATGCTGCGCGCCACGGGCGCCAGCAGCGGCGCGCACAGCCCCGTGCCGCAGCCCAGGTCCAGCACATCATGCGGGCCCGGCTGCGGCAGCTGTGCCACCAGCGGCAGCAGCGCGTCGCACAGCCGTTCGTGCGCCTGGTATTGCAGCTTGCCCACCAGGTGCTCGTCGAACTTGTCGGCATAGCCGTCGAACAGGCTCACGATGTAGTCCTGCGGCGCCACGGGTGGGGCGGCTTCCTGCCCCATGGCGGCCAGGGCGAACAGGCCGGCCTGGGCATCGCCGCCGCAGCGAATGGCTTCGCGGTAGGACACAGCGGCTTCTTCCAGGCGGCCCATTTCACGCAGCGCATGGCCGCGGTTGAGCAGCGCCTCATGGAAGCCGGGCTTCATGCGCAGCGCCTCGTCGTAGTTCTCCAGCGCCTCGGCGTACTGGCCCATCTGGCCCAGCACGTTGGCGCGCCCGTTCAGCGCCTCGAAATAACCCGGGCGCAGCGCCAGCGCGCGGTCCAGGCTGGCCACGCAGTCGTGCGGCGAGCGCCGCAGCGCCTGCAGGGCAAACGCGCGGTGCATCAGGGCTTCGGGGTAATTGGGCCGCAGCTGCAGGGCCTGCTCGTACAGCGCCAGCGCCTCTTCATAGCGGCGCTCCAGCTGCAGCGCGGAGCCCAGGTTGAACAGCGCTTCGGGGTATGCCGCCAGGCACTGCAGGGCCTGCTCGAAGCTGGCCCGCGCTTCGTCGGCGCGGTCTTGCAGCATGAGGCTGGCGCCGCGGTTGTTCCAGGCCTCGGCATGGCGGGGCTGGTGCTGCAGCACCCATTCAAAGCTCTCCAGCGCCTCGGCGTGGCGGCCCAGCGCGTGCAGCGCCTGGCCGCGGCAATGCATGGCATCGGCCAGCGCGGGGTTCAGCACCAGCGCCTGCTCAAACGCCGCCAGCGCCTCCTCGTGGCGGCCAGCCAGCCGCAGCGCCATGCCCCGCGTGAGGTGGGCGCGCGCATGGCCGGGCGCCAGCGCCAGCGCCTGGTCGCAACGCGCAATGGCCTTGTCATGCAGGCCCAGGTTCACCAGCACCCAGCCCAGGTTGGCCAGGGCGTCGGTGTCATTGGCCTGCAGCGCCAGCGCGCCTTCAATCAGGCGCCGCGCCAGGAACCAGTTGCCCTGCTGGCTGACGATCACGCCCAGCAGGTGAGGCACGTGCAGGTAGGTGGGCTGCGCCGCCATGATCTGCTCGTACAGGGCCTGGGCCTGCGCCAGACGGCCGGCCTGCTGGTGTTCGATGGCCTGCGCAAAGGCGGCGTCGGCTTCGGTCTTGTTCATGCGCCAGCATGGTACAGCGGCGCGGGCGCCGGGCTGTCAGTTGCGCGCGCGGTTGATGCGCATCAACGCGCGTGCGCCGTTGCGTCGCTAGCATGGGCTACATGCCAGTTTCTTTCCCCCGCGCATTGCCCGGTACCGGGCCCGAACCCGTGGCGCGCATCCTGTACGCCAGCCAGTCGCGCATCAACGGGCCGGTGTACGCGCAGATGGAGCGCATCCGTGCCTGTGCGGTGCGCCACAACGAACCGCTGGGCGTGTACACCGCGCTGGCCCATCAGTCCGGCTGGTTCCTGCAATGGAAGGAAGGGCCCGCCGACGCGGTGCGCCAGATCATGGAGCGTGTGTTGCAGGACCCGCGCCACCATGGCGCGCGCATCATGCACCGCAGCACCGGCCCCCGCCTGCTGCCAGACGTGTGGTCCATGAGCATCGTGCAGTGCAACGACAGCGCGGCCGAGTTCGAAGCCCGGGTGGACCAGGTGGACGCCGTGCGGCTGCAGGGGCTGCAGTACGCGCCCGCGGCTGCTTGGCGCATGCTGTCCACGCCGCTGCGCCACCCCTGCGCCGACCGGCAGGACACGCCCGGCGTGTTCCGCCGGGTGATGGTGTGCAGCGCGGGCGGCGAGGCATCCTTTGCGCTGGTGCAGCACCTGGCCTGGCAGCACCGCCAGGAGGTGGTGCGGCGGCGCTTCGCGGGGCCGCAGCAGCTGGACGTGGGCAGCAACTACACCGACCTGCCCGATGGCCAAGGTGCCGTGCGGGTGATTGCCATGGCGCGCAATGGCCTGGCGCTGGGCCTGACGCGCGCCCTGCTGGCGGATTACCCGCTGGTGGTGCTGTGGTGCTGCGGCAGCGATGTCCACGACGTGGACCTGATGGAGCGCATGGTGCAGGCCTGCGGTGCCGCGCCCACGCCACCAGTGCTGATGGGCCTGGGTGCCAGCCCAACGGCCCACCGCGCCATGTTCCAGCTGGCGCGCCGCGCCGGGCTGATCTATCTGGACGCAGCGCCGGTGCAGGGCCCCGACGAGGCCTGGGAACTCATCAGCGGCCAGCTGCGCATGATGCGCAGCGCCGCCAACAGCCTGTGGCGCCAGTCTGACTTCAGCGCCTCGGCCTGAACGCGCCCGCGGCCGTTCAGCCGTGGGCGGTGGGGTAGCTGCCCGGCAGCAGGATGCCGGTGTCCACGGTGCCGATCCTGGTGTGCCCGCAAAACGCCATCGACAGGTCCAGTTCCTTGTGGATGATCTGCAGCGCCTTTGAAACGCCTTCCTCGCCCATGGCGCCCAGCCCGTACAGGAAGGCGCGGCCGATGTAGGTGCCCCTGGCGCCCAGCGCTACGGCCTTGAGCACGTCCTGGCCGCTGCGCACGCCGCCGTCCATGTGCACCTCGATCTCGCGGCCCACCGCGTCCACGATGGCGGGCAGGGCGCGGATGCTCGATTCAGCGCCGTCCAGCTGGCGTCCGCCGTGGTTGGACACGATCAGTGCGTCCGCGCCCGACTGCACGGCCAGGCGGGCGTCTTCCACGTCCTGGATGCCCTTGAGGATCAGCTTGCCGCCCCAGCGCTTCTTGATCCATTCCACGTCGCCCCAGTTGAGCGCCGGGTCAAACTGCTTGGCCGTCCATTCGGCCAGCGAGCCCATGTTTTCCACGCCGGACACATGGCCCACGATGTTGCCGAACTGGCGGCGCTGCGTGCCCAGCATGCCCATGCACCAGCGCGGCTTGGTGGCCATGTTGATGAGGTTAGGAATGGTGAGCTTGGGCGGCGCGCTCAGGCCGTTCTTCAGATCCTTGTGGCGCTGGCCCAGGATCTGCAGGTCCAGCGTCAGCACCAGCGCCGAGCACCCTGCGGCCTTGGCCCGGTCGATCAGGCGTTCGATGAAGCCTCGGTCCTTCATGACGTACAGCTGGAACCAGAACGGGTGGTTGTCCGTGCCCTTGGCCACGTCCTCGATCGAGCAGATGCTCATGGTGGACAGCGTGAACGGGATGCCGAATTTCCTGGCCGCGCGCGCCGCCAGGATTTCGCCGTCGGCATGCTGCATGCCCGTGAGGCCGGTGGGCGCAATGGCCACCGGCATGGCCACGTCCTGGCCGATCATGCGGGTGGCGGTGCTGCGGTTTTCCATGTTGACCGCCACGCGCTGGCGGAACTTGATGGACTGGAAGTCGCTTTCGTTGGCGCGGTAGGTGCCCTCGGTCCAGCTGCCGGAATCGGCATAGTCATAGAACATGCGCGGCACGCGCTTTTGCGCCAGCACGCGCAGGTCTTCAATGTTGGTGATCACGCTCACGTTTGTCTCCTTCGGGCAACCCCGAAGCTTAGCGAAACGCCATTGAGGCAGATTGAATTAATTTTGAGCGCGGCTCAGGGCTGCGCAAATTTCCTCACATCGCCGCGCACGCCCGCGCCGCGCACCTCGATGCGGATTTCATCCAGCACGGCGTTGTGCCGGTCCACCAGCTGCACCACATGGCGGCCCGGCCAGGGCAGCCACTGCGCCTGCGCGCCGCGGGCGAACTCCCGCCCGTCCATGCGCCAGCGCACATCGCTGCCCTGCGCCGTCAGCGTCAGGCGCTGGCGCTGCGGCGGGATGTCCGGGTCCAGCGCCACGATGGTGCCGCTGGCCGGCGCGGTGATGCGCGCCGCCTGGGCCGCTGGCGGCGCGTCGTCCAGCGCCATGCGGGCCTGCTGGGTGCCGGCAATGAACCATTCGCTGCGCGCGGCCTCCAGGCCGCCGAAGTCCACGCGCTGCGCCACCAGGCCGGGCGGGGCGGCGGGCGCCTGGCTGCGCTCGTGGGTGTGCAGGTAGCGCATCACGGCGGCCCACACCGGCGCGGCGCCGCTGGTGCCGCTCACGTCATGCATGGCAGCGCCGCCGGCATTGCCCACCCACACGCCCACGGTGTAGCGCTGGCTGAAGCCCACCGCCCAGTTGTCGCGCATGTCCTTGCTGGTGCCGGTTTTCACGGCCGTCCAGAAGCGGGTGGCCAGCAGGCTGTCGGTGCCAAAGGTGCGCGCGCGGGCGTTCGGGTCGCTGAGCATGTCGGCCACGATGAAGGCGGCGCGTGGGTCCATGGCCTGGGTGAACGCCGGTTTGCCTTGCAGCGTCAGCGTGGTGGCGCTGGCGCGCCCGCCATTGGCCAGCGTGCGGTAGGCATTGGCCAGGCCCAGCAGCGGCACTTCGGCGCTGCCCAGCGCCAGGCTGTAGCCGTAATGGTCGCCCGGCCGCTGCAGCGCAAGGCCCGCCGCGCCCAGCTGGCGCGCAAACGCGTCGGGCGACACCATCACCAGCGTGCGCACGGCGGGCACATTGAGCGACGCGCCGAGCGCCGTGCGCGCCGACACCCAGCCCTTGAATTGCCGGTCGTAGTTCTGCGGTATGTACAGGCCGCCGGCCGTGGGAATGTGGGTGGGCGCGTCTTCCAGCAGCGACGCGGCGGTCAGCCGCCGCTCGGCCAGCGCCTGCGCATACAGGAAGGGCTTGAGCGTGGAGCCCGCCTGGCGCAGCGCCGTCACGCCGTCCACCTCGGCCGCGCGGCTGAGCGCGCCGGATGAGCCCACCCAGGCCAGCACCTGGCCGGTGGCGTTGTCCAGCACCACCACGGCGCCGTCTTCGACGTTGCGGCCCTGCAGTTCGCGCAGGTGCTGTTGCAGCGTTTGCAGCGCCATGCGTTGCAGCGGTGCGCGCAGGGTTGACCTGACGGATGCGGCCTGGCCGGTCAACAGCTTGCGCGCCACGTGCGGTGCAATGCCTTCGCTGGCGTCAAACGCGCGGCGCTGCAACGCGCCTGTGGCAAAGAGGTCCAGCCCGTCGCAATCCACCGCTGTCGTTGCAGCCTGCACGGCTTTCAGCACGCCGCAGGCGCGCTGTGCCACCACGCGGGCGCCGGCATTGGGCGCGCGCACCAGCGCGGCGGCTATCGCAGCCTCGCGCTCGTCCAGGCCGTGCGCGGCCTTGCCAAACAGCGTGCGGCTCAACGCGTCAATGCCCACCAGCTCACCGCGAAACGGCACCAGGTTGAGGTAGGCCTCCAGGATCTGGTCCTTGCGCCAGCGGCGGTCCAGCACCTGGGCGGCCACGGCCTGGCCCAGCTTCTGTGCCACGCTACGCCCGCCAGGCCCCTGGGCCCAGGCTTCGTCCAGCAGGCCCGCCAGCTGCATGCTCAGCGTGGACGCACCGCGCGTGCGCGTGTTCCACAGGTTGGCCCAGGCCGCTGCCGGCACGGCCTGCCAGTCCACCCCGCTGTGTTCGTAAAAGCGCCGGTCCTCGCTGAGCACCAGGGCCGTGCGCAGCGCGGGCGAAATGTCCGCCAGCGCCACCCATTCGCCACGGCGCACCGTGGCGTCGGTGCGCAGGCGGTGGATGACCACGCCGTCGCGGTCCAGCAGCAGGCTGTCGGACGCGCGGTGGCCGCGGCGCACCTCGTCAAAAGCGGGCAGGGCGTGCACCACGGCCGACGCCGCCACCAGCACCCAGGCTGTCATGGCGGGCTTGACCCGCCATCCATGCAGGCGTGCCATGGTTGCTGTCAGGAATGCGTTGGCCCGCCGCCGTGGACTCCGGGTCGAGCCCGGGGTGACAAGCTGCGCGCGCGCGGCGAAGGGCTTCACCGCCCGGCCTCCACTTTCACGCGTGCATTGGGCGCCTCGCCAAACATCTCGGGCGCATACATGGCCTCCACCCGGGTCGGGGGCAGGGCGAAGTCGCCCACGTTGTTCAGGCGCAGGGTGTATTCCATCCTGACCGTGCCCTTGGGCAGGTATTCGTAATAGCTGCGAAAGGCCTCGAAGCTGCGCTCCTCAAACGCGGGCCAGCCGGCACCGCTGCGCTTTTCGCCCTGCGTGGCGATCTGTGAATCGCGGCCCAGGCCGCTGCCCAGGATGGTGGCGCCGCCGGGCACCGGGTCGTTGATGACCACCCAGGTCATGTCGGCGCTGGCGTTGACTTCAACCGTCACGCGCAGCACGTCGCCGCGGCTGTATTTGCCGGGCACGGCTTGTTCCACCGGCGTGATGGTCTTCTTGATCTGGTAACCCGCGCTGAACGGCGCCGTGAGCTGGACCGCCGCCAGCGACTGCAGCGTGAGCCAGGGCTTGCCCGTGCCCTGGTGGGTGGCGTTCAGCGTCTCCTTGCCCGCGCTGGCCCAGGGCAGGCTCATGCTGGCGTTGCGCGGCTGGCGCCAGTCCACCGTGGCGGTGGCCGTGCCCAGCGTGGCCCGGGTGGTGCCGGTCACGGGGGTGGACTCGAATTTGGTCGAGAATTTTTCCAGCGCCAGCCCGCCCCACAGGTTGGCCGTGGTGGTGGCCCAGGCGCCGCGCTGCTGGCGCGCAATGAAGCCGCTGGCCAGCCGCCCCATGTCATCTTTCCAGGCCGGGTCGTCCATCACGGCCAGCAGCAGCCGCGCGGTGTTGACGTCGCCGTTTTGCATGAGCCACCACCAGTAATCGTCACGCTCGGTGCTGAAGACGATCTTTGTGCCCTGGTAGCTCAGGCGGCTTCTCAGCACCTGCTGGGCTTCGGCCATGCGCTGCTCACGCTGCGGCACGTCGGCCACCCGGCGCAGGATGTTCAGCCAGTCGATCACCGCATGCGTGGGCCACTGGTTGGGCGCGATGGTGATGCTGCCCAGCATGCGGCCCTGCGCCTTGCCGTAGCGCGACAGCGCCTCCAGCGCGGCAAGCTTGCGCACGTCCAGGTCCTTGCGTGGCGACCAGAATTCGCGCTGGATGCGCCCCTCCACAAACGCGATCAGGCCACGCTCCAGCGGCGCGCGCGCGTCATCCGGCAGGGCAAAGGCGGGGTTGATGGCAGACGCCTCATGGCTGGCAGCCAGCAGGTAGGCGGTCAGCACATCGCTGCCGCGGTTGGCGTCGCCCTCGCGCGGGGAGAAGTAACTGGCCAGGCCGCCGCTGTCCAGGTAGCCGGGCAGCTGCGACACCACGGTCTGCCACATCCTTGCATCGCGCAGGCCCAGGGCCTTGCTGGCCTTTTGTTCCAGGCAGGCAAACGGGTAATTGAGGAACCAGTCGCGCACGCCGGGCATGCCCTCGGACAACCGGGGCTGTAGCGCCAGCTTGAGCCCGCCGCGCGGTGTGGCGCCGGTCTTCAACGCATCGGCGGGCGGCGCCGCGTCCAGCGTGAACGGCGCATCCAGCTGCACCAGCGTGGCCTGCTGCACCGTCAATGGCACGGCCGGCACGATGCGCTGGCGGGCCTTGAGCGCATCACGCGCGCCGCTGACGGTGTCGCGTGCCTCGATCTCCCACAGCAGGGCCTCGGCCCGCGTGAACGCCAGCTGCGCGGGCGCGGTCACGTTCCAGGCCACCTCACGCGCTTCCCCGGCCGGGATGTCCACCGTCTGCGCCGCCAGCTCCAGCAGGGTGGCCCGGGGCTTCACCTCCACCTTCATCGCGCGCGGCGTGGTGTTGCGCAGCGTGAGCTGCGCGCGGAACTGGTCGTCCTCGCGCACCAGCGGCGGCAGGCCGCTGATGATCTGCAGGTCCTGCGTGGCGCGGATGGTGGTTTGCCCCGTGCCAAACAGGCCGGGCGCCGCGTCGGCCACGGCCACGATGCGAAAGCTGGTGAGCGCGTCATTCAGCGGCACCTTCACCACCGCCTGGCCCTGCGCGTCCAGCGCCACGCGCGGGTTCCACAGCAACAGCGTGTCCAGCAGCTCGCGCGTGGGGCTCTTGCCGCCGCCACCGCCCGCCGGCACGGCCTTGCGGCCATAGTGGCGCCGGCCAATGATTTCCATCTGCGCGGTGGACGTCTCCACACCCCAGGCGCGGCGCTGCAGCATGGCCTCCAGCAGGTTCCAGCTGGTGTTGGGCGCCAGCTCCAGCAGGGCCTGGTCCACGGCGGCCAGCGCCACCTCGGCATGGGCGGCGGGCTGGCCGTTGGGCAGCTTGACGCTGAGGGTCACGGTGGCCGTGCCGCGCACCGGGTAGCTTTCCCTGTCGGCCTTCACGCTCACGGCCAGCTGGTGGGCCTGCGTGCCCACGCGGATCTCGGCCAGGCCCAGGCGGAAGGCGGGTTTGCTCAGGTCCACCATGGCGGTGGGGGCCACGTATTCGCGGCCTTCGTACCAGAAGGCTGTCCACCATTCGCGCGGCGCCTTGAAACCCCAGGTGAAAAAGCTGTACCAGGGCACATCGCGCAGGCGCCCGCGCAGCGCCAGCACGCTCACATAGGCATTGGGCCCCCAGCTGTCCTTGACCTGCAGGCTGATCGTCGGATCCTGCCCGTTGAGCTGCACCACCTGTGTGTCGATGATGCCCTCGCGCTCCACCGACACCAGCGCGGTGGCAAAGCGGAACGGCATGCGCACCTGGAACTTCGCCACCTCGCCCGGCTGATAGTTCTTCTTCTCGGGCAGCACGTCCATGCGGTCATGGTCTTCACCGCCAAACCACAGCTCGCCCTGGCGCGTGACCCACACGGACGACGCGGCCTCGATGCTGTTGCCTTTGGCGTCGCGCGCGGTCACCACCAGCTCCACCTCGCCGGGCTGGGCCAGCCTGGCATCGCACAGCAGCAGGCCGCGCGCATCGCTCTGGCCTTTGCAGACCTCGCCCAGGTCCTTGTATTCGGTCTTGTTGTCGTAGCTGTAAAAGCCGCCGACCATGCGCTTGCGGCTGGTGGTTACCACGCGCGCCACGGCCTTGACCGACAGCGGCACGCCCGCCGCCGGCTTGCCCGCCAGATCCAGCGCCAGCGCCTGAAAGCGCAGCGCCTGGCTGGCCGACACCCAGCCCTCGGTCTTGATGCCGGCCACCACCGCCGCGGGCCACAGTGTGGCCACATGGCGCAACGTCTGGATCTCGCCGTTGGGGTCGGCGTAGCTGGCCTCCAGCAGCAAGTCGCGCGGCAGGCGCGATGGCGGCAGCTTGTCGATGGTGAGCTGGCCTGCGCCGTTGCGGTCCAGCGTGAGCGGCAGCTTGTCGGCCACCACGCGCTGGTCTTCACCGGCGGTGGGTTCTTCCTCATCGCCAGCGTTGCGTCGCCCGCGCGGCGGGTTGAAGCTGAAGGCGTCGTGGTCGGCAAAGCCCGGCGCCTTGTTGCGCACCAGGGCAGACACCCGCACCGGCAGCCCGGCAGCAGGTCCGCCCGACACATAGCCCACCTGCAGCGCCGTGGGCACGGCGGTGGCATTGACCAGCGCCTCCCTGGCCACGGGGGCTATGCGTCCTTCAAACACGGGCAGGCGGAACTCTTCAACGCGGAATTCGCCGCTGTCCAGCACCACGCCGCTGCCGGCGGATTCGCGCAGCGCCACCTGGTACACGCCCAGCTTCGCCGCCGGCGGGATGGAGAATTCGCTCTCGGCGCTCAGGCCCCCGCCAGCCGTCTTGCGCCAGCGCAGCGGCTGCGTCACCTGCTGGCCGGTGCCCACGTGCGTGATGGCCAGCACCGCGGGCGGCGTCGCCGGCAGGCCCAAGCCGTTGCGCGTTTCGGTGCGCACAAAGTGCTTCATACCCACCGTCTCTCCCGCGCGCAGCAGCGTGCGGTCCATCACCGTATGGGCGGCCTGGCTGGGGTGGGTGGCGTTGCTGGTGGGCACGTTGAAGCGCCAGGATTCAATGCCGCGCGTCCAGTCGCTGAAGGTGAAGGCCAGTTCCTCCACGCCCTGCGCATCGGTGGCGCGGGCAGTGACGAAATAGGCGCTGTGGTAGTCGTCGTCGCCCGTCTTGCAGGTGGGCGCCTGCGGCGACAGGCCTGACAGCGTGGCCACGCCGCGCGCATCGGCCACGCCCACGGCCAGTTGCTTGCCGCCGCAGTCATACACCCGCACCAGGGCATTGGGCACGGGCTGGCCCTTGTCCAGCGTGGTGACCCAGGCCACGGCGTTTTCGCGCCCCAGCTTGAAGTGCACGCCCAGGTTGGTGACAAGGGCGGTGGTGCGCACATACATCGTGCGCGGGCTGCCGTGGCGTGCGTCCAGCAGCGTGGCGCCCAGCAGGGGCGACGCCACCTCCACCACATGAAAGCCCGGCGCCAGCGGAATGCCCACCACCTCGAACGGGCGCGGGTCATTGCCCGCGGGCTTGGGCATGTCCAGCTTGCGCACGCCGGCGTGGCCGGCCAGCAGCGACACCATGCGCGACTGCACGTATTCCTTCTGGTCCGCATCCAGCACCTGGGGCAGCGGGCCCTTCACATCCAGCGCAGCCTGCTTGCGCGGCGCAAAGAAGCCGTCGTAACGCCCCACCTTGAGGAACCAGGCCAGGATGTCGGCGTCCGCGCGGGGCTGCAGCGAACTGAATTGACCATTGGCGGCGCCGGGGCTCAGTGCGCTGGCGCCCAGCGCGGCCTCAACCTTGCGCACGGTGATGGGCAGCAGGGCTACGCCGTCCGGCTCGGCAAACCGCTCCACGATGCCGAACGGCGAGGCGGCAAACTTGGCCAGCGGCGGCATGTCGCCGGTGGCTACCTTCAGCGGAAAGCTGTCTGCATTGCGCAGCGCGCGGCCCGATGCGTCCTTGAAGTCGCGCGGCAGCTCCAGGGTCCAGGCGGCTTTCTCGGCAAACGGTGGCTTGAACGTGATGCCGTTGACCAGCGCATCGCCATCGGCACTGCTGTCGCCGTCCAGCACGGGTTTCAGGCTGGCCTTGCCTTTCAGACGGATGGCCTCGGCCAGCTTGCGTGCCACCGGCGCATTGAACGACAGCGCCATGGGCCGGATCGGCAGGCAGGCAGCCTGGGCGTTCTCGCGCTCGCAGCTGAAGCTGGCCGCAAACGGCTCGCGCACCTGGAAGTTGTAACGCCGCTCGGTGCTGTTGGCCACACCGCCGGGCGTGGCCACGCCCTTGCCATAGATCAGCTGGACCTTGGCCGCGGGGGCCAGGCGCCGGTTGCAGGCCAGCGTCACAAATCGCAGCGGCTCGGCGGCGGCGGCCTTGTCCCAGCCCTGGGCCTTGAGCAGCGCGGCGCGTTCGGCGCCGTCAATCAGGCGCACCGGCACGCGCTCGCCCAGCCCCTCGACCGCGCAGCCCATGTGGGCCAGCACGCTGGCCGGCGCGGCCGGGCCGTTGAGCTGCAGGGCAAAGAACTGCTCTTCGTCAATGCGCTGGTAGGTACCGGGCCGAAGCGCCTGCACAAACGGCCCGCCAGTGCTGAAGGCCCAGCCGCGCGCGGCCAGCGCAGCGCCCTTGGGCGACTCAAACCCGCTGCGCACCTGCACCGTGCAGCGCACGCCGGGCGGCAGGTCATTGGCAAAGGCAAATACCCATTCGCGCTCATTCGTCCAGCGCGCCGTGCCCTGGGTGGCCTGCGCGTCGCTGCAGGTCAGCGCCACCGGCGCGGGTGCCTTCGGGTCGCCGAAGGTAACGGCGGCCTCGTCAAACTTGACCACCACCTGGCGCACCTTGGCCACCTCGCCCTGTGGCGTGAGGCTGGTGACCTGCAGGGCGTGGGCTGGCCAGATGGAGGCGGCCAAGAGCGCGGCGGCGATGGTGCTGGCGATGCGGGCTGAATGGGGCACGGGTTTCCCTCCTGTGTCTGGGGGTAGCGTAGCACCGCGCCTTGTCTTTCGTTGCGTTTTGCGGTCGTGCACCGCGCCTGCGGCCAGGGCGGCGCATGGGCACGCCAGCCCACGCCGCAGCCCCCTTCGGGGTGAGCCGCTGCAGTGCTCGGGTTTGGCATTGGCGCAGTGCGCTCCGTACAGACCACGCGGCCAAACCCTGCGCGCTTCGCGCCTGCGGCTAAGACGGGCTGGCATACCCATGCGCCGCCCTGGCCGCGAGGGGTGGTGTTGGCGCGCGACGAGTGGGCGGAACGTGACGATGCTCGCCGCGTCGGCGCTCTTGCATTTGGTTGCGCTTGCTTCAAGAGGGCCCATCCCTAGCATGATGTCTGCTTCGGGTCGGACGCGGCCATCGCGTACCCGCAACGGGCCAACCAGCGGTGCGCTTCAGTAGCTAGCGACAACGGCTACTGCTTTGGGTACTGTCGCAGGAACTTTATGTACCGCTCATTGTCCTCAGTGTTGACGTCGGCGGCATCGGCCAATGGCAGAAGATTTTCCTGCGTTAAGAAGCGCCGACCGCTCCGAATCGCACTAGCTGCGCGTTCGAGGGTTGCATCAAGAGAGCCAAGCCAACGAGACCACTTGCTCAACTGTTCATACGTCAGAGAATCGATATTCGTTTCATTCAACTCCTTCAGCCTTTCCGAAACGTCCTCAATTAGCATGGAGCGCAGATTGTTCTCCGCGTAGAGAATCTCTAGTCCCCGCAGTTCGCCCAACGGTTCGGAAATGAACTGAGGTCCGCGCAACGTCCGGCCTTGCATTTGCTCCATGCGAGCTATCTCGTCCTTTGTCGCCTCGCGCTCACGCGTGATACGCGGGTCTTGCGCCTTTGCCATTGCGAGAACCTTGCGTACGATTTTCGAAGGTACATTGCGGATGTCCAGGAGGGAGACGCATTGCTTGTAGACCCAGTCTGCCCCGTTTGCGCCTGACCGCAGCCCAGAGACTTCAGCGACCACATCCTCAATACGGAAGAAGAAGGCCCAAAGCTTCTCGCGATTCTCTTTCTCTGTAATGTCTCGATCAAATTTGTTGGACAGCGTTTGGAAATCAACACCGAAGTACGTTTTTCCACAATCCTTGCCGATGTTGGTCTCACGCCCCTCCTTAGTGGCCACGATGTAGCCCCGGTTGTGCGGTGTGTGGCAATTAGAGAGTCCGCAAGGTACTTTCTCTGCGAACGCGTAGCGCCCCAGAATCGAGTCCAGAGTGAACCGCCCCGAGTTTCATGGAGGCCCGTTGGTTTAAGTCAGGCCTCCACCGTGGAGGGCGCCACCATCTACCGTTTGGGCGCCATGAGCTTCTCCGCTTGCAATGGTTGGAGCGTAGAAAGCTGAAATGCAATTGCCCCATACGGCAAAGTTTGTACTTGAACGCTGATGTTCCCAGCATGCTTTTCCAAAGCTGTGATCACCGGACGCGCATCTTGAACGAACAAGCCCGACCAGTGCTTTCTCTGAACAGCGACAACCTTGAGGGTCTTCGATTCTCCAAGTCGAAAGATGACCTCACATCCGCCCGGCTTGCACTTTGGCTCACCCTCTTTGGCGTACGGCTGGTCCCAAGTGAGCATCACCTCAAAAGGCCGCTTCGAATAGTTGCCTACTTGAAGGTAGCCGTGGAGTACACCAGCGATTTTGGCGGAGGTGTCAGCGAACCTTTTGCTCATCAGGGTTGCAGCAGGGTAGAGGTCGCCAGACTCGACGTCAGCAGTTTGCTGATAGTCCCAAGTTCGCTGAGCTGTGACCTCATTTGAGGTTGCGCTGTAAGCGCTCGAAGCAACAAGGCCTGCGATAGAGGCCAGTAAAGCTGCAACTCGGCGCGCTACAGATGGGGCTCGGCGTAAATACATTTCATCTCCGTGACGATAGAGGAACGATTAGTTTTGACCTTGTACCATGCGTACTCGCAGCAGTTCTAGTCGGGTAGGCCCAGCCCGACCGACCAACACGTAACGCGAATGGATCAATACATTAGCCGGGAGACAAGTGCGATGGCTGCTTCCGGCCACAAGCAGCCGTCGGATCGCGTTGAGTCTCAGCTCGAGTGTCAAGATGGAGTTCGAGCTGCCGATTGTCAGTGCGATCAAGAGCCGCTGCTATGCCAAGTCCCCTGTACGCCCGCGCAGGTTGGCACTTTCATGCGCGAAGAGCGTATTCAGGAGCGGACTTCCAATTCCTCAACTGCGCCGCCGAGCCGCAGGGCTTCCTCGGACAGGTTGTCGATCGCGGAAAGCAGGCACCTCCTTGTCGCTGCGATGTCCGCCTCCGACACGCCGGCTAGAGCAATCGAATTGACCTCTACCGCCAGTGGCACGAGCAGCTTTTCTAGCTCCCTGCCGGCCGGAGTCAGGTAGACGTAGACGTTCTTCTTGCTCACGACCTTGCGCTCCAGCGTCACGTAGCCCAGGGACTCCATGGCTCGCAGGGCGACAAACGTAGTTGGCTCCATCAGGCCCGCCTCGATGCTGAGCTCACGCTTGGTGAGCCCGTCGCGCTGCCACAAGATGCGGAGGAACGCCCAGTGTCCCAGCTGTACGTTGTGCCGCGCGAGGCGGACCTGCAGGGCGCGCAGGAAGCAGCGCGTCGCATCCTTGATCAAGTGCGCCATCCGGTCATTGGGCACCGCTTCGTGCCAATGCCGCAGCACGCGGTCGGCCTCGTCGGCCTTGAGGGTCTTGGACGTCTTGCTCATCGATTCATGCCGCAGGCTAGGCGTGAATTCTTGCATAGGGCTGGACATGTACATCCGCGTGGTCACGTGCCGACTCCAGTATCGCCAGACAACCCGCAAGCGTGTCGCGTGCCCACGAGCCGTCGTGAAGCGGTGCCTGTTCGTGCCGCACCGCAGCCACCAGTTCGTCGATCACTTCGGAACGGGGAACCGCCGGAGGCGCGATGCCGACTTTTTCTCCGCCGCCGTTGCTGTCGATCCACACGCCATCGGGCATGGGCCTCAGGTCGGCGCGCTCGCAACTGGCGACGACGGCTCCAAAGTGCTGGTGGCCGACAGGCAAAGGCTCGCTGCGCCCATCGCGGTATCCCGACCCTCCGTAGGTCGTGGCCGCCTTCAACTCCGCTTCCTGCTGGGGAGAGCCGATGCTTCCCAGGCGGGCGCGCGCCGACCCGTGCCGCGCTGGATCCTTGGGCTGTCCCATCTCGCCGATCCATCCGCACCATTCGTCCGAGTCGTAGTGCGCATAGCCGCTGTAGACCACCGTGGCAAAGCAACCGTTGTCGAACCACAGCATCGCGCTGTATGCGCCTTCGGTGGGACGCGCAGCGTCCCAGGCGGCCGTCGTGGCACGCACGCGTACGAGGTTGCCGCCCGCCAGCAGCCGCACCACGTCGATCTGATGGGCGGCCTGGCTGAACACAACGCCACCACCGTCCTGGGTGCGCAGTTCTTCAGGGCGGCGCGGACGGTACAGGAAGTCCGTGTAGTTGAACGCGTGGATCATGCGCACCGCGCCGTAGTTTCCGCTGCGTATCAATTCGCGCGTGTGCAAATAGGGCGTATCGAAACTGTGGCAGTGCCCGACCACCAGCTTCACACGCGCTTCGTCGCACGTGCGAATCATCGCGTCGCATTCGGCCAGCCTCAGCGCCATCGGCTTTTCCGCCAGCACGTGCTTTCCGTTGCGCGCCGCCATCTGCACGTGCTCGGCATGAAATTGGTGCGGGCTTGCGACGTACACTGCTTCGACAGCGGGGTCGCGGCACAGCGCTTCCGCCTGCCCATACGTCGCCGCACCGAAGTCCGAAGCGAGGCGCCGGCGAGGCTCGTCGCGGGGGTCGAAGCCGGCCACGATCCGCACGCGCGGGTCGTGCGCGAAAGTTGGCACCATCAGGCTGAATGCGCGCCCCAACCCGATCACGCCGATGCGAAGCGGCGGTTCGGTCATAGGTCGATCGTCAGCTCGCCGCCCGATGCGCGCGAAACACACACCATGATCTGGGAGGCCTGTTCTTCCGGCATCAACACCATGTCGCGATGATCGGCTTCGCCGGCAAGCAGGCCGGTCCTGCAGGTGCCGCATGTGCCGCTCTCGCACGACGCCGCCACCTCGCAGCCCGCGGACCGCACGGCCTCCAGGATGGATTGCCCAACTGGAACGGCGACGGACTTGTGCGAACGTGCGAGGTGGACGATGAAGGCCTGGTCGTTCTTGCGCGGGACCGAACCGTCGGTGAAGCTCTCGAAGTGCACCCGGCCTGCAGCCCAGTGACCGCTCATGTCCTTGACCGCGTCCATCAGCGGTCGCGGGCCGCAGCAGTAGATGTGTTGGTGGTCCTGGGGCTTCTCCAGGAAAGGCCACAGGTCGAGCGCTCTCGAAGGGTCGCCCTCGTCATGGTGGATGATGACATGGCCACCCGCGTCGAGCTCGCGCAGCTCTTCGACGAACGGCGTGGTGGCTGCCGATCGGGTCAGGTAGAGCAGCCGCCACTTCGCGTCGGGCTGTTCCTGCAGCGAGCGGATCATGGACAGGATCGGCGTGATGCCGATTCCGCCGGCGATGAACAGGTAGCTGCGCGCGCCGCGCGACATGCGAAAAGCATTCTCCGGCTCCGAAACGCACAGCAGGTCGCCTTCGCGCGCCTCGTCGACCATGCTGACCGAACCCCCGCGGCCCGCTGCGTCGCGCTTGACCGCGATGACATAGCGATGGCGCTCCGACGGATCGTTGCAAAGCGAATACTTGCGCACTGCGCCGGCAGGGGTGCGCAGGCGCACGTGCGCGCCGGGTGTGAACGCGGGCAAGGGCGCGTCGTTCGAACTAACGAGCTCGAAGCTACGGATGCCCTCGGCCGCGTCGGTCGCGCGCGCGATGCGCAGGTTGAAGGCGAGTTCGTGGGAGTCGCTCATGGCTCGATCAGATGCTGTAGCTCTCGTAGGTCGCCGGGTGGAACAAATCCTCGACAGGGACTTGGCGCGGCGACAAGCCTTGCGAATGATGGTGGCGAACGAAGGTCTCCAGCGTCGCCTGGTTCGGCGCGACGCCGTACGACCAGAAGTCGCCGCCCATGAGTTCGCGGGCGGCCTGCAACTGTTCCTCGACGAAGGGCAGCGTCACCTTGGTCGCGGAGGTGTCGCCCAGCAGCTCAAGGCCTGCCTGCTTGGACTGCGTGAACGCCTTCAGCACGGCACCCGGCAACCAGGGATGCTGCTGCGCGAGTTCCTTGCGAATGCCAACCACATGCATGATCGGAAAGACGCGCGTGCGACGATAGAAGTCCTTCGCAGCTGCCGTCGGATCGTCAAAGAGCCAGCGCACGTCGGGGTTGCGCAGTGCCTGCGCACCCGGCGGCCTCGGCGCGATGAATGCGTCGAGATCGCCTTCGTTGAGCAACTCGGTGATCGTCTTGCCCTCGGGGGCGGCTTCGAGGCGCACATCCGCCGGCAGTTCGAGGCGGATCTTTTCCGGCCGGCCCGGGGTGTCGATTCCGCCGCGCACCCAAGTCACGTCGGCGGGCTTCACCCCGTATTCGTCCTGCAGCAGGGCCCGAGCCCAGACGATCGCGGTCAATTGGTATTCGGGCACTCCGATGCGGCAACCCTTCAGGTCTTCAGGTTTGCGGATCCGATCCCGTCGCACATAGATCGAGGTATGCCGAAATGCCCGTGAAAGAAAAACAGGCACCGCGATGTACGGAGACTCTCCCCGCGAGTGCTTCACCAGGTAACTGGAAAACGACAGTTCGGCGATGTCGAAGTCGCGGCTGCGCATCGCCCGAAAGAACATCTCCTCCGGATTGAGCAGCATGTACACCGGATCGACGCCATCGATCTGCACCCGGCCGTCGTAGAGGGCGCGGGTGCGGTCGTAGTCGCCCATGGCGACAGAAAGCTGGAGCTTGGCCATGGCGTCAGGGCCCGACCTGATATCCGGCGTCCAAGGCCTCGCCCTGTTCCTGCCAGACGTGGCGCGCGTCGTAGGTGCGCCAGTCGCTCGTCTTGGGCACCACGGCCTGGAAAGCACAGACGTTGGAGGGAATGGCGTGTTCGCCGGTGCCGATGGCTCGGGCGCCGTCCTGGAAAGCCCGCACGGCTTCGAGCATCTGCTTGCGGAACTCGACGACCGCCACATCGCTGGCACCGAGACGGTCGCGTGTGCGGTCGGCGATCGGGCCCATCGTGACCCACATCGCCACGTCCTGGTTGGGAAAGCCCGTGATGCCGGTGAAGTTGCCCGCCTTCATGGCCTGGCGGTCCTGCCAGAACATGTTGTCGCGCGTGCGCAGGGGACGGTAGCGGTTGTCGAGGTCCACGCCTACCTGCTGTCTCAGGAACTTGCGCCAGGTGTCCGTCTCGGGGGTTTGCGCAGGGTGACCCCAGGCGATGAAGTAGAACACCGTGTGCGTGTCGTCCATCGGCACGTTGATGTTGGCGACGTTGTAGAGGTTGTTCGGCGGGATCAGCGCGGCCGCGGGCGCGACGAAGACGGTCGTGCGGATGTACTCGTGCGTCGCAGCGTTCGTGATGGGTCGGCGCAAGGCGGCGTAGCGGAAACCGTAGCCTGCGCGTTGCACCTGCATCCGCGGCGCCCTGTCCGTCGACGGACGCAGCCAGGTTTTGTCCGTGGCCTTGGCGCCATCTACACGCGCGGGAACCATGTCGGACGAATGCAGGCTGGAGCTGTGCGCCGAGTCGATCGCACCCTCGAGCACCTGCGCCCAATTGCAGGGGAGTACCGCCTTGGCGATACTGACGCGCGCGTTTTCCGTGGGGGCCCATGCCGGCGGCTGGAACTCGGGCTGGGTCTCCGGCGGGCCCATGTAGGCCCAGACAAGCCCCGCCCATTCATGCGTGGGGTAGGCCTTGTGCTTGACCTTCTGAGCCATGCAGCTCGCGCTGGGCTCGGAAGCCATTTCGATCACATTGCCCTGGACGTCCATCTTCCAGCCGTGGTACAGGCAGCGCAGGCCGCTGTCTTCGTTGCGCCCGAGAACCAGGGACGCGCGCCTGTGCGGGCAGTATTCGTCCATCACACCGACACGGCCTTCCGTGTCGCGAAACACCACCAGGTCTTCTCCGAAGATGCGCGCCTGCACGGGCGGGCCATCGGGCTCCGGCACCTCTTCGCGAAGGCAGATCGGCGTCCAGTGCCTGCGCATCAACTGGCCCATGGGGGCATCGCCTTCGACGCGGCAGAGCAGCTCGTTTTCTTGCGGCGTGAGCATCTTCTCGGTCCTCTGTATTGGTTAGATATCTAAGTTTGGCTCGTGGTGCGGCGGCGCTTGGTGCAACCGCTCAAGGTGCGAGCGTGATGTTGATGTTCTTGACCTGCGTGTAGTGCAGCAGTTCTTCGAGCGATTCCTCGCGGCCGAGCCCGGAGCGCTTGTAGCCGCCAAACGGCGCACCGATGAAGTGCCGGCTGGCGTTGTTGACCCAGATGTACCCGGCTTCCACGCGCGCTGCGGTGCGGTGCGCGTTCGCGAGGCTGGTGGTCCAGATCGAGCAGGTCAGGCCGTAGTCGACGGAATTGACGTGGCTCAGCATCTCGTCGGTGTCGCTCCACTTGAGGATGGAGAGAATGGGACCGAAGACTTCCTCGCGCGCGATGCGCATGTCGTGGGTGACGCCGTCGAAAATCGTCGGCTCCACAAAGAAGCCATTCGCGAGCGCCGCATCGGTCGCGCGCTTACCCCCGTACAGCAGGCGCGCGCCGTCGGCGTGCGCGACGTCGATGTATCGCATCACCTTGTCGAATTGGTCCTTCGACACGAGGGCGCCCATCGACGTGGCCGGATCCGTCGGCAGGCCGGGCTGGAATTGCCGCACCTGTTGCAGGACACCGTCGATCACCCGGTCGTACACGGACTCATGCACGAAGAGCCGCGAGGTGGAGCCGCAGGACTGGCCACACCAGCTGAAATTCATGCCGCCCACGGCACCCTTGATCGCGGCGGCGATGTCCGCATCCGGAAAGATGATGCAGGCATTCTTGCCCCCGAGTTCGAGCGAGACCTTCTTCAGCTGGTCCGCGGCCGCGCGCGCGATGGCGCGGCCGGTTTCGACGCTGCCGATCAAAGCGACGTGTTGCACCAGCGGATGCGCGACCAGCGCCTGTCCGGCAGCCGTGCCGCCCGTGACGATGTTCAGGACGCCAGGCGGGAGAATGTCCTCGATCAGTTCCATTAACCGGTATGTGGACAGCGGTGCCTGCTGAGGCGCCTTCATCACGGCGGTGTTTCCGGCCGCGATGACGGGCGCCAGCTTGCCGGCGACGAACATCAGCGGGTGATTGTACGCAACGATGCGCGCGCAGACCCCCAGGGGTTCGCGCACGGTCATGTTCACGACGCCGTCGCCCATTGGAAGGGTTTCGCCCTTGATCTCGGTGACGAGCCCCGCGAAATATTCAACCTGTGCGGCGGCCGCCAGTGCATCGCCCGCCATCTCTTTGAGCGGGTTGCCGCAGTTCGCCGCGTCGATGAGCGCCAGCTCGCCGGCGTTGTCCCGCAGCACTTGCGCAATGCGCCGCATCATGGCCGCGCGCTCCAGGGGCTTCACCGAGCGCCACGTTTCGAAGCCGGCTTGCGCCTGCATGACGACGGCATCGACGTCGGCCGCATTGGCCTCGGCACACGGGCCGAGCGATGCGCCTGTCGCCGGATTCCAGGTGTCGCGGTAGCCGCCCTGCGGCTCGATCCAGTGCCCGCCCGCATAAAGCTGGCGATGGCGTGGCAGCGCGGAGGTGATGGCGTCGTCGGAACTCATCTAAAGACTCTCTTTTTCTCGGGTTGGGCGGCCAGCCGGGCGGCGGACGGCATTCGCTCGCCGGCGATTTCCTTGTCGAACGGCTGGAGCGTGCTGTCGCAGGCGCGCTCAAGTTCCGTGTGAACGGAACGCAGCGACGACATCATGCTGGCGCGCGCGTCGGGGGAAATCGTTGCCAGCATGGCCTGGTTGACCTCGGCGGCGACACCGAGCAATTCCTCCTCGATGTCGCGCGCGCGTTGCGTCAACAGGATGGCGATACGACGCTTGTCGGATTCGTCCCGTGCGCGCGTGACCAAGCCAAGGCGCTCCAGGGTGCGTAACGTCATCATCACCGCGGGCTCAGCCAGGCCAAGCATCGCGCTCAGCTCGCGCTGCGTGCATCCGTCACGCTGCCATAGCGCCCGCAGCACGAACCAGCAGCTGCCGGGAATGCCATACGGCGCAAGCCGCGAGCTGAGCACCCTCCTCACATAGCGCGCGGTGTCGCAGATGAGGAAGCCCAGGCTGTCCTCCAGCGCCGGCCCCGTCCCCGCGCCGCCGCCGGCCGCAACCGACGCCCGCGCGACGGAGCCGGTGACGACCTTCAGCGGGGAACTCACAGGGTGTCCCCGCCCTGGCTGTACATCACGCGCCGGTAGTAGTCGTAGAAGCCGCGGATCGGGCCCTCGGTCACCATGTTGCCGTCGACCGGTGCCGTCCCTTCGCGCCCCCCAAGCTCCAGCACCGCAATGTGCGATGGGTTGGGCCGGATGCCGGAACCCGAGTACTCCAGCACCTCGGTGTCGTCCACCGAGACGAAGCCGGAAGGGCCTGTCAGGTTGGCCTGCCGCAGGCGGCGCAGCGTGGTATCCGCGCTGTCGTCCTCATAACCGAAATAGGTCCACTGCAGCTCGAACTCGTCCGGTCCGCGCGGAATCACGTAGCGCATCTGGAGGCTGTTGCCTTGCTGCTGCAGGACCAGGTCGGGGAAGATGGTCTGGATCTGGATGGTGACGTCGTCCTCGTACTCCTTGGCAGCCGACACCAGGTTCATGTCGTTCAACTTCAGGTCCTTGCGGTACGACTTCATGTCCTCGGTGCCACTGACTTCCCCGGCGGCATTACGTATGGACGCGAACACGTTGTGCGACAGCGTGCGCTCGTCGGTGACGGTCACACCTTTCTGGTCGATGCGGTAGAGGCCGAAGCTGATGAGAAACACGTGCAGCAGGGACGCGTGGTACGGGTCCTTGATGTTCTCCATGTACAACTTCCAGTTTCCTTTGATGCGCTGGCGCTGGTAGCCGAGCACCTTGGTCTTGCGGCCGTTGAAGATGCGTGTGAGATATTCGTAGTTGCCGTCGCCCAGGTATTCGCGCATCGGCGGCGCGTCGTGGTCGAAGGTCGCGAAGATGCAGCCGTTGACGCTTTCCACCTTCAACGTGCGAAGGCCATGCTGCGCTGTGTCGAAGTCGGCTGGGAATCCGCCCTTGCCCTTGACGCCCCGCTTGAACGGAACGCCCATCAGGTTGCCCTTCAGGTCGTAGGTCCACTGGTGATAGGGACACATGATCTCCTTCTGCGTGCCGAAGGTCGTCTGGCAGATCTCGACGCCGCGGTGGGCGCAGCTGTTGAGCAAAACGCTCAGCTCGCCCTCCTGCGTGCGCGTAACGATCACCGAGCGCTCGCCGATCACGGATCGCTTGAAGTCGCCGGCGTTCGGGATCTCGCTCTCTAGTCCGACCATGTGCCAGTGGGGACCGTAGAAAACGGCTTCGAGCTCGCGCAGGTAGTTGTCGCGGTCTGTGTAGACCCACAACGGCACGCGCGAGCTGTCCTTGCGCGGCCAGATCTTGATCGGGCGCAGTTCACTAGCGGCGGCGCCTGCGCCGGCTTCGGCGTGCGGACATGCTTGGTTCATGGCTTGGGGATCCTTCAGACGGGGTAGACCAGGGCGCCTGCGAGCAGTTCGGTGTCGAACACCACCACCCGCTCGCGGAACTTCAGTTCGGGGCCGCTCGCGTCGATCGCGTCGAACGTTCGGCCCACCAGTTGCAACTGCGTCGTGCCGTCGATCAGCGTCTGGTAGACGGCCAGCATGCTGCGTGTGCGCAGCGTCGATTCTTCACTCGAAACGATACGCACGCCGTTCACCAGATGGGTCAGGCTTCGGGACGAATACACCAGGGTTTCGCGGATGGCGACCACGCGGTCCTTCAGCGCCCCCTTGTTCTCCGCGAACATCGGGCCGATGAGCTGGCCCCGGTCGTGGTTGGGGCGCGAGACGACGCGATAGAGGCAGATGTCGGTGAAGTATTCGGGCCAGTCGGCGATCTTCAGGTCGCACAGGGTTTCGGAATAGCGCGTGTAGAGATCGGCAACACGCGCATGCATGACGGGGTCGTTCATGGAGCTTCCTTGGTGTTCGTTCGAATCGGCCATCAAGCCTTGCGGGCGTCAAGCGGCGGCAGGGGCGCGGACCTGCGGCCCACCTGCGATTCGGGTTCTTCACGATAGAGCTGCGCGGCCTCGAGGAGCGGTGCGTCGCTCACGCTGAACAAGGTGGCCGCCTGGCCGCCCGCGCCGCAGCGATGCTCGTGCCATACCCAGGTCGGCACCACGAACACGTCGCGCGGGCCCCAGTGCAGTTCCGTGTCGCCGATGCGCGTGCTGCCTTCGCCCTCCACGACGTAGTAGACGGTGCTGGCAGTCCGCCGATGCTGCTGCCCGATGAATCCCGGACGCAGGCGCTGCACGCAGCACCGCAGCGTGGGCAGAGTCGAGCCGCCCGTTGTCGGGTCCACGTACTCTAAGATCACGTCGTCGTAGGGGCTGGCCGGCCCGCCCTCGCAGAACAGGTCGAGTTGGCGCTTGACCTCCTTCCACGGATAGCGACGCGGCATTGAGCCACCCACCTTCTGTTCCCACAGGGGGCGGACGACCCCCGTGCGTTCGCTCAGGTAATTGTGCCGCTCGGCACGGATCGGCTGCGTCGTCTCGCCCAGCGGTTGATACGCCATCTGGCCCAACGAAAGCATCAGCGGCACGTCGAGGACGTCGAGCCAGACGCCGAGGATGTCGCTCTCGTTGTGGTGGTCGTGCCAAGTCCAGGCCGGCGTCAGCACCAGGTCGTTCGTCTCCATCGTTAGGACCTCACCGTTGACTACGGTGAACAGCTTGGGGTCGCCGTCCATCACGAAGCGCAACGCCGAGATCGGGTGGCGATGGGCCCACGCCACCTCGCCCGGCTTGACGGCTTGCATGCCCGCCAAGATGGTTTGCGACGTGCCGCCACGCTCGAGGCCGGGGTTGATGAACGACAGGTTGCGGCGCGCCGTGAAGCTCTCGGCCATGACGTCGCAGGCTTCCATCAGCTTGCGCTGGACGATGTCCCACTTCCACATCATCGGCAGCGCGGCGGTCTTGGGTCCCCCGATCAGCCGCTCGAGCATTTCGTCGTACTGCCACTGGCCGCGGATGGAAATTTCGGCCAGGTCCTTGTCGAAACTGGCGAGGCTTTTGACGGGTGAATTCGGTTTCGCGCTCATGGTATTCCTCTCGTCTCGGACTTCACGCGTACTCGCGCTGCAATTGGGCCCAGCGACGTCCGCAGACACGCGAGCCCTCGACATAGTCGGCCGGCGCTTCCAGGTAAGGCGGGCGCGATGGGCCGGGATCGAACAGCCCGGCTTCGCGAAAGCGCACATGACCCAGCTGGATGCTGTAGTCCATGAACTTCGACAGCTCACCACCGGGGAACATCGCCTTGACGGCCCAGTTCACTTTTTCGCTGATCTCGGCGGCTCTAGCCCAGTCCTCGGCAAAGATTGCGTCACGCAAGGCCACAATGGGCGCAGGCGCGCAGGCCACGCTGCCCGACCAGCACGCCTGGGCGCGCTCGCGGTGGTCGCGCGCCAGGGCATACCAGTCCATCTCCAGCGGCAGCAGGCGGATCTTGTCGCCAACTTCCAGCAGGTCGGACACGAGGGCCGGGCCGCCAACGTGCTTGGAAGCGACCACTTCGGGAATCTCGGCGAGCGCACGGTAGACGTCGCGCGACATCTTGCCCTTGAACGCGGAAGGATTGTCGTTCGCCACCAGGGGCACGCCAGGGAGCGCCTCTGCAATGTCGCGGTAGAAGCGCACGATGGACTTGTCGTCCATCGCCAGCCACATTGGCCGACCGACGAAGAGGCCATCGGCGCCGAGCTCGACCAGTTCGCGGCCGCGGCGGATCGTGTCGCGAGTGTTCAGCGTCGTGATCCCCGCGAACACCGGGCGGCGCTTGGCGACCGTCCGCACGACGGCCTGCACGAACGTCCGCAGCTCGTCTTCGGTGAGCGTGGCGCACTCGCCGAAGGTTCCGGTCGTCATCAAGATGTCGACGCCCGAATCCACCACCGCGCCAACCATCTTCGCCGTCTCCGCGAGGTCGATGGTGTTCACGGCGCTCCAGCTTTCCGCATCCGCCGTGGCGGGCGTCGGGACGATCCCCACCACACCGCGGATGTCCTGCATAGTTACTTTCATGGGTACTCCTGGTCAGTGTTCCGAATTGCTCACAAGCTGAGGTAGCGCGACATAACGTCGGGTGAGGCTTGCAACTGCGAAGATGTTCCCGACCACGCCATCCGGCCTTTCTCGATCACGTAGTGCCTGTCCGCCAAGTGCAGCAGCGGCTTGAGGTTCTTGTCGATTACCAGCATGGTCAGGCCCTCTGCCTTCAGTCTTTGAAGGCACAGCCAGATCTCGCGCCGCACCAGCGGTGCCAATCCCTCGGTCGCCTCGTCGAGGATCAGCAGTTTCGGATTGGTCATGAGCGCGCGCCCGATGGCGAGCATCTGCTGCTCGCCGCCGGACAAATCGCTGCCGAGGTTCTTCTCCCGTTCCTGAAGGCGCGGGAAGAGTTCGTGCACGCGCGTCAACGACCACGGCGTGGTCGATTCCTTACGCTCGATGGCGGTAGCCAGCAAGTTCTCGCGCACGCTCAGGTTGGGGAAGATGCCGCGGCCTTCCGGGACCAACCCGATTCCGCGGCGGGCATTCTCGTGGTCAGGCCGTCCCGAGATTTCCGTTCCGTCGAAACGCACCGATCCGCAGCGCGCGGGCAACATGCCCAGCAGCACCTTGACCAGCGTCGACTTTCCCATGCCATTGCGGCCCAGGAGCGTCACGAACTCGCCGCGCCTCAAATCCAGCCCGGCGCCAAAAAGCACCTGGCTGGTTCCGTAGTGCGCAACCAGGTCTCGGGCCTCGACGAGTGCGGCGCTCACAGCACGGCCTCCTCGTCGCCGATGTAGGCTTCCCGCACTGCGGGGTCGGACCGGATCTCGTCGCAACTTCCGGTGGCGATGACCTTTCCATAGACCATGACGCTGATGCGGTCCGCCAATGCAAAGACAGCCTCCAGGTCGTGCTCGATCAGCACGATGGCAGCCGTGCCCCGAAGGCGCCGCAGGAGGGCGACAATCTCGCGCGACTCGGTCGGGCCCGTGCCCGCCATGGGCTCGTCCAGCAGCATGAAGCGGGGTTTCGTGGCGATCACCATGGCCAGTTCGAGCTGGCGCTTCGCGCCGTGCGCGAGGTCCGCCACGGGGCGGTGCATGGAATCTTCAAGCCCGACGATCCGCACCGCTTCGCGCGATGGCGCTGCGACGTCTTCATCTTTCGCCGCGTCGTTGAAGAACCGGAAACTGTGCCCCTGGTGCGCCTGCGCGGCCAGCATGACGTTGTCGAGAACGGACAACTCGTCGAACACCGCACTGATCTGGTAGGACCGCCCCAGGCCGAGGGCTGCCCGCCTATGCACCGGTTCCTTTGTGATATCTCGGCCGTCCAGGAGAATGCGACCGGAGTCGGGGGCCAGCTCCCCTGCGAGCTGGTTGATGAAGGTAGTCTTGCCTGCGCCATTGGGCCCGATCACGGCATGGATCTCGCCGTGGCGCAAGTCGAAGTTGATGCCGTCCGATGCACGGATGCCGCGGAAGCGCTTGACCAGGTTCTCGACCGCGAGCAGTGGCGTCATGATGCAGCCTTGCGGTTGGCGAGGCCGGCCAGGCCGTGCCGGGTACCCATTGCCATGAGAACGATGAAGATGCCGATCAGGCCCATGAAATGGGAGCGCACCATCGCGTCGGCGCCGAAGGGCATCGGTAGATGCGCGTTGGCGAGCAGCTCCTCCAGAACCAGCAGCGCGATCGCGCCGAACACGGGACCAAGCACGGTGCCCATGCCTCCCAGCACCACCATCACGATGAGTTCGCCGGAGAGCGACCACTGCAGGTACGAAGGCGATGCGAAGCGCGTGAGGTTCGCGAGCAGCACCCCGGCGACCACGCAGATCAGGGCGGACAGCACGTAGGCTGCGAGCCGATAGCGAAGCACGGGGTAGCCCAATGCCGCCATGCGTCTTGCGTTCAGTTTGCTGCCGCGTACCACCCAGCCGAATCGCGAGCGCGCCATCGAAGCCACGAAGAGCAGCGCGAGCGCAAGCACGGCGAACACCAGGTAGTAGAAGGCAACCGGACTGTCCAGGCTGGCACCCAACAAGGTGCTGCGTGCCGGAAGGGACATCCCATCGTCGCCCCCATAGCGCTTGAGGCTTACGATGACGTAGTAGAACATTTGGGAGAACGCCAGCGTGATCATGATGAACGCGATGCCGCTGGTGCGCAGGCACACGAGGCCGAGAAGGACCGCAAGCAGGCCCCCGGCAGCGAGAGCCGTGCCGAGATGGGCCAAGCCCGACTGGATGCCGGCTTCTGACATGGCGGCAACGACGTAGGCGCCCAGGCCCACGTACAGCGCATGGCCGAAGCTGACCATTCCGCCGTAGCCGAGCGCCACGTTCAAGCCCACGGCTGCGATGGCGAGGACGAGCACGCGCGTTGCGAAGGTGACGTAGTAGCTTTGCCCCAGCAAGGCGGCCACCACGGGCAGCAGCGCCAGGAGCCCGAGCAGAACGATGGGCAACCAGTGTCGGCGAATGCGAGAGGACAACTGTTCAGCCATGGCGCACCGGGAACAGGCCTTGCGGACGGATGGCGAGCACGCAGGCCATGAAAAGATAGATCAGGATGGACGCCAGCGCAGGTCCCGCGGCCTGCGCGACGGAACGCTCGAACACCTCGCGCAGCATCAGCGGCAGGAACGCGCGGCCCACTGTGTCGACGACACCGATGATCATGGCGCCGTAGAACGCGCCCCGGATGGAGCCGATGCCGCCGGTGACGATGACGACGAGGGTCATGATCAGCACCGGCTCGCCCATGCCGGGTTGCACTGACGTGATCGGCCCGGCCATCAGGCCGCCGAGTGCGGCAAGCATCGCGCCGAAGGCGAAAAGCCAGCGCTTCAGGCGCACGACATTAACGCCAAGCGCACTCACGATCTCGGGACGGGTGGCCCCCGCTCGCACCAGCATGCCAATGCGGGTGCGATGGATCATGAAGTAGAGGCCCGCTCCCACCACGAGCGCGACGCCGATGATGAGGAGACGATAGGAGGGATACATCACGCCGAGGAGATTGACCGTGCCGTCGAACGCGGCCGGCGATCCCGCGTGCACCGAAGTCGGACCCCAGAGGATGCGGGCAACCTCGTTGAAAAAGAGTACCAACCCAAATGTCACGAGCACCTGATCGAGGTGCTCGCGGCGGTACATCTTTGAGACGACCAGACGCTCCACCAGCAGGCCAAGGACGAGGCCCCCGCCCACGGCGCAGATTGCGGCGACCGTGAACGAGCCGGACACTTTGTAGCCCGCAGCGGCGAAATACGCCCCCATCATGAAAAGCGAGCCGTGCATCAGGTTCACGAAATTCATGATCCCGAAGACCAGCGTGAGCCCGGCGGAGAGAAGGAAGAGCAGCGCCCCCAGCTGGATGCCGTTGAGCAACTGGGTGAGGATGACGGAGGCGGTCATCTGGATGTGGGCACTGATGTGGACTGGCGATCAGACGATCACTTCATCGCACACTGCGTGTGGTACGAGTCTGCCTGGGCCTTGAACGGTGTGGCGATCGTCTTGAGGCTCACGCGCCCCTTGGTGTCCTTGGCGACTTCCTGGATGTGGAAATCCTGCACGGGGAAGTTGTTGTTGCCGAACTTAAACGACCCGCGAACGGACTCGAATTCAGCGGTCTTGAGGGCTGCCATGAAGGCGCGCTTGTCGGCTACGTTGCCCTTGACTTTGGCGATCGCCGAGTCGAGCAGGAGCGCGGAGTCATAGCCTTGGGCAGCAAAAGCTGCTGGAATACGGTTGTATTTGCGCTCGAACTCTTCGACAAATCGCTTGTTCGCCCTGTTGTCCAGGTCGGGACCCCAAGGGAAGGCGCCGAGCACGCCTAGTGCTGTTTCCTTCAATGCGGGCAGCGTGGTGCCATCGACAGCGCCACCCGACATGAGCGGCACCTTGCCGAGCAGGCCCGCTTGCTGGTACTGCTTCACGAAGTTGATGCCCAGGCCGCCCGGATAGAAGACGAAAACGGCGTCCGGCTTGGCCGCATTCAGTTGGGTCAGTTCCGCGGAGAAGTCCGGCTGGTTGAGGCTCGTATAGACCTCGTCCACGATCTGGCCCTTGAAAGTCCGCTTGAAGCCGGAGAGAAAGTCCTTGCCCGCCTGGTAATTGGGCGCCATCAGGTAGACCTTCTTGTAGCCCTTGCTGTTGGCGTGAACGCCGAACACTTCCGCGAGCTGGTCCACCTGCCACGACACGACGTACTGGTACGGTGAGCACGCGGAGCCGGCGATGGGGGAGGGGCCGGCGTTTGAGCCGATAAGGAACACTTCCTTCTCGGTCACCGGCCTGTGGATCGCCATCATGATGTTGGAGAAAGTCACGCCGGTGATGATTGGCACCTTGTCGCGCTCGATCAGGCGCTGCACTATCTGCGTGGCGACGTCGGGCTTGAGCTGGGAATCCTCCTTGATGATCTGCACCGGGACACCGCCGAGCTTGCCGCCGTTGCGTTCCACGACCATCATGAATCCGTCGTACTGGTCCTGGCCCAAGGCGCCTTGCGGACCCGAAAGCTCGCCGACGAAACCTATCTTGATGGGTGCCGGCGTTTGCGATTGCGCCGTGCCGATACAGGCGGCGACGGCGCCAAGCGCCATCAGGCGAAGAAGTTTCATGCAGTGTCTCCTTTGGGGGGGGTCTGGCCGGTCGGCGACTCGGCCTTGGCGGATGAGGGAGCGAGGTAGATCACGCCGTCGCGGACTTCAACGGCGTAGGTCTTGAGAGCCTGGGTGCAAGGGGCAGCGGTGACCGCTCCGGTGCGAACGTTGAACATGCCTTGGTGAAGGGGGCACTCAACCTCGTCGCCGATCAGGTATCCGTCGGCCAAGGAAGCCCTGCCGTGCGTGCACTCGTCCTGGGTCGCATAAACGCAGCCTTCGACGCGGAACAGCGCGACGGCGGCTCCGTCGAATTGGCAGCGCCGGGATTCGCCTTCCGGCAAGTCGGCGAGTTCAATGGTTTGGCTAAAGGTCTCGTGCATGTGAGCTGTCTGGTCCATGGTGCCTCCAGCACGATTCTCCGAGAAATGCTTAGATATCTAACTAAGTGTTTTCCCGCAGTTTGCAGCCACACGGCTGCGGCTTGGACGCCGGCATTCGCTCGCGCGGCCACGAATGCCAGCATGTTCGTGTTCAGCCCGTGCGCGAGTGATACTTTGGCGACCGACGCCCTCGGAACAGTCGGTTTAGCCCACGGGCTCGACTCTTGAATTCCGGTGGGTACGCGCGCACGCGCGTGCGCTCTTTTTCGACGATGGTCACCGTCGAAAGCCTTGAAAGAACGGCGGACCGCAACTCTATGGCTGCATTGGGTCGAAAGCTGCCATTGGCATGCACGGCAGCCCGTGTGAACTCAGCCTGTGGGCCTGTCCAGCTCCGGATAGCGCCGAAAGATTCCTTCTTCGTTGAATGCAATGCGGCGCTCGCTTCGCAGGTACGCAGCCACGCGCGGCTGCGCGGCCACACGGCCGTGCATGCTGACCACCCGCGGTGCGCGCGAGAGCACCCGCCCGGCCGCCAGGGGGAATGCATAGCGCAGGCCTTCGACAAGCTGGAACAGCGACAAGTCCGCATAACTCATGCGATTGCCGACCAGCCAGCGATCGCCGGCCGGGTTTTGCGCAAGGATGCGTTCGAACCACTGCATGAATTTCGGCATGCGCTCGCTGCAGAAGTTGGCGGCACGCCGCAGCGCTTCGGCTTTCTGGTCTTCGTAGTACAGGCTCGACGCGATGGGGTGATGCGTGTCGTGTGCCTCGGTCACCATGTCGGCGATGGTCAGCTGGATCTGCATCGTCCAGGCGCGCGCCTGCTCGCTGCGCGCCACCAGCTTCAGCGCCGGTGCAAGGTACTGCAGGATGGCGGCGGTCTGGCCGATGACGAAATCGCCGTCCTTGAGAAAGGGCGGCGCGAAGGGCGGCTGGCGCAGGCTGCGGTCGCCGAGCGTGCGCAGCATCGCAGGCACTCCGCGGCCCGCATCCTCCGGGCCCCGTGCGATGTCCACGTAAGTCGCGCCGGCCGCTTCGAGCGCCAGGCGAACGAATTCGCCGCGACCCGGGATCGTCGGCCAGTAGTGCAGTTCATAGGTCATGGCGCGACTGTAGTCACTTTGCCTGGTGCCAGCATCTGGCCCCCGTGGGACGTTGACGCGCCAGCGCCGATCGGTCACGGCAAAATGAGCACATGATGCTCAACCGATTCCTTTGCATTGCCACCGGGTCGGCGGCCCTGCTGGCGGGTTTCAGCGCGCGAGGAGCCGACATGCAGGCGGTTGGCGACTTCGAGATTGACAGGACCGAGACCCCGATCGGCGAGTTCCGCCGCTTCGTCGATGCGACCGGCACGGTGACAGCGGCCGAGCGGGCGGGCGGTGGCAGCACCTATGAGAACGGATGGCAACAGCGGCCAGGCTGGACCTGGCGCACCCCATTCGGTACTCCAGCGGGGCCGCGCGAGCCGGCGGTGCACGTGACCTACGCGGAAGCCGAAGCATTTTGCCGCTGGGCGGGCAAGCGCCTGCCGACGGATGCCGAGTGGGGTGAGGCGGCCTACGTGGAACGGCGCGCAAAGCCATCGGGCGGGTTCGTCACGGGCCGCCGCTATCCGTACCCGACCGGGACCAGCCCCGAGGGCGCGAACTGCCTCGGTGATTGCGGTCCGGTCAAGACCGCCGCGCACGCGGTGACATCCCGTGGCCGGGGACATGCTGAAGTTGGCACCACCAAGGCGGGTGTGAACGGTCTGTACGACATGGGCGCAAATGCCTGGGAGTGGGTCGACAGCGGTGCGGGCGCAGACAAGCGCACGCGCGGCGGTTCCTGGTGGTACGGCGCCGCGCAGATGCGCGACGAACACCGGCAGGACAAACCCGCTGACACGAGCGTCGTGTACATCGGCTTTCGCTGCGCCCGCTGCCGATGAGACGCCCACCTTTCATCATGGACAAACTCCTGCTGCGCCAGCAGGTGCTGGATCGGCTCGCCGAAGACCTGCTGCAAACCGAACAGGCGGCCCAGTCGGCCCATGAAACGGCCACCCACGAAGAAAACGTCGCCGAAAACAAATACGACACATTGGGACTCGAAGCCGCCTACCTGGCCACTGGCCAGGCCCGGCGCGCTGACGCCATCCGCCAGGCGTTGACTATGTGGCGCCAATTCAGCCCACGTCCCTACGACGCCAGCAAAGGCATACAGCTCGGCGCGCTGGTCTGTCTGGTTGATTCCGGCGGCAAGCCGCAACACTTTTTTCTCGGCCCGAATGGGGGCAGCATGAAGCTGGTCAGCGGCGCGCAGCTCGTTCAGGTCATCAGCAGCGAAGCCCCTTTGGGCAGGGCCTTGCTGGGCACATGCGAGGGTGATGAGGTGTCGATTCAGGTCGCTCCCATCCGGCAGCAGTTTGAGGTGCTGCGGGTTCTTTGAGCCGCGAACGACTGTAACCTCGCAACCCCTGACCAGCCTGTCCCTCACCCGCGTCAAGATCTACCGCACCGTCGCGCGCCAGCTGCATGGCGTGGTGCCCAAAGCGGCGCCGCCTGACTGCGACCCGGTGCCTCAGGTTTCAGGGGTAGAGCCCGCGCAGCTCGCGCGTGTGCAGGATGCGCTTGCACGCCACGATGAACGTGGCCGTGCGCAGCGTGACCTGGTGGTCCTGTGCCACCTGCCAGATGCTGGCGAAGGCCGCGCGCATGATGCGCACCAGCCGGGCGTTGATTTCTTCTTCGTCCCAGAAAAAGCTGGAGAAGTCCTGCACCCATTCAAAGTAGCTCACCGTCACGCCGCCCGCGTTGGCGATCACGTCGGGCAGCACCAGGATGTTGCGCTCCTTCAGGATGTCGTCGGCCTCGGGGGTGGTGGGGCCGTTGGCGCCTTCGATCACCATGCGGGCCTTGATGCGCCCGGCGTTGTCCTTGTTGATCTGTGCCTCCAGCGCGGCGGGGATCAGGATGTCGCATTCCACGTCCCAGAACTGGTCGGTCTTCAGCGTCTCGGCGCCTTCAAAGCCGGCCACCGTGCGGTGTTCGGCCACATGGCGCAGCAGCTCGGGCACGTTCAGGCCGGCCTCGCGGTAGATGGTGCCGCCATGGTCCTGCACGGCCACCACGCGGGCGCCGGTTTCGGCGAACAGCTTGGCCGCGGTGCCGCCCACGTTGCCAAAGCCCTGCACGGCCACGCGGGCCTGACTGACGTCCAGGCCAATGTGTTTGGCTGCCTCCATGCCCACGGTGAACACGCCGCGGCCAGTGGCTTCCACCCGGCCCAGCGAGCCGCCCAGGTCAATCGGCTTGCCGGTGACCACACCGGTGGCGGTGGAACCCTGGTTCATGGAATAGGTGTCCATCATCCAGGCCATGATCTGGCCGTCGGTGTTGACGTCGGGCGCGGGGATGTCCTTGTTGGGGCCGATGATGATGCCGATCTCGCTGGTGTAGCGGCGCGTCACGCGCTCCAGCTCGCCGCGCGACAGCGTGCGCGGGTCCACGCGGATGCCGCCCTTGGCGCCGCCGTAGGGCACGTTCACCGCGGCGTTCTTGATGGACATCCAGGCCGACAGCGCCATCACTTCGGACAGCGTCACGTCCTGGTGAAAGCGCACGCCGCCCTTGCCGGGGCCGCGCGATGTGTTGTGCTGCACGCGGTAGCCTTCGTAATGGGCCACGGTGCCGTCGTCCAGGTGGATGGGCACGTCCACGATCAGCGCGCGCTTGGGGCGCTTCAGGGTTTCGACCCAGCGCGACAGGTGGCCCAGGTAGGGCGTGACGCGGTCCACCTGCTGCAGGTAGATGCCCCATGGGCCGAGGTTGCCGGCGTCCAGGTAGGAGGGCAGGGCGTTGGGGGAGGGGGCGGCGGTGGATGCCTTGGACATGTTGAACTCCTGACAACAGAGGCGTTGTTTTTCAGGAGCGAAGCGTAGGCGGCTGGCTGCCAAAAGTCCAAGGCCAGCTTTGAAGGGGGTCATGCGTTTCGCGCATAACCCTGCGGACCCCTATCCATCTAGGTGTGTGAATACAGCGCCAGCCCCGCCGCGGGCAGCGTTGCCTGCAGCACGCTGCCGCTTTCCGATTCAGTGATCACGAGCTGCGCCGTTGCGGGCCGGTAGGCCACATTGGTCACCATGCTGCCCGCGCTGCTGCGCAGGAAGTGCGTCACCTCGCCGCGCGCATTCATGACGAAGGTGCCGGCCAGGCTGCCGTGCGCCATGCACAGGCGGCCTTCGACGTCCAGCGCCAGGCCGTCCGGGCCGCTGGTGCCGAAGAAGGTCTGGAAGGCCGCCATCTTGGTCACGCTGCCGCTTGTCTGGATCGGCCCGCGCCACACGGCGTTGGCGCGTGTGGCGGCCACGAAGAGCGCCTTCCTGGCGTCGTCCACCACCAGGCCGTTGGGGCTGGGCACGCCGTGGACCACGCAGTCCAGCTGGCCATTGGCGCGCAGGCGGTACACCCGGCCCGTGGGGTCGTGCAGGCCCGACTGGCCCTGGTCGGTGAACCACAGGTTGCCCTCGCCGTCGAAGGTCAGGTCGTTGATGCCCTTGAACGATTCGCTGTTGCGGTGGCCCAGCACGGTTTCGATCGCAAGCGTCTTCGGGTCCATGCGAAGGATGCCCTGGCGGTAGTCGGCGATCCACACGCCGCCGTCCTTGTGGATGGCGATGCCGTTGGGCCAGCCGCCGTACTCGGCGACCTGCGTCCACTGCAGCTGCGGCGAGATGCGGAAGATGCGGCCGTAGGGAATGTCCACCACGTACAGGTTGCCTTCGCGGTCGAAGGCCGGGCCTTCGAGGAAGCTGTCGATGATGTGGCCGCCCTTGTTGGCGTCGGTCCAGTCGGTGCGGCGCGGCTTGCGGAATTCATCGGGCAGGCGCGTGAGCACGGGTGCCTCGATGACCTCGGGCGGCGTGAAGGACATGTTCCAGATCGGCATGGCGTGTGACTGCGGCTTATTCGGGCTTGATGCCGGCCTGGCGGCTCACGTCGGTCAGGCGCTTGCTTTCGTCGCGCACCAGCTTGCCGAATGCCTCGGGCGTGGACAGCGCGATGGCGGCGCCCTGCTGCACGAAGCGGCCGCGCAGCGCCGGGTCGGCAAAGGCCTTGGCCACGTCGGCGTTGAGCTGGTTCACCACGTCGGCGGGCGTGTCCTTGGGGAAGGCCAGGCCGTACCAGTTGTTGAACGCAAAGCCCTTGAGCTTGCCGGCCTCGGCCACGGTGGGCACGCCCGGCATGGCGGGGTAGGCCTGCGTGCCGCTGTGGCCCAGCAGGCGGACCTTGCCGTTCTTCACGTGCGGCAGCGCGGTGGGCGCGGCGGTGAACAGCAGGTCGGCGGAGCCGGCCATCACGCCCCGCAGCGCATCGCCGCCGCCCTTGAACGGGATGTGCACGATGTCGATGCCGGCGGCGTTCTTGAACAGTTCCGCCGTCAGGTGCGGCGTGCTCGCCACGCCGCCGGAGCCGAAGTTCAGCTTGCCGGGGTTCTTCTTGGCAAAGTCGATCAGCTCCTGCACGGTCTGGAACGGCGAGTTGGCCGACACGACCAGGGCCATCGGCGTTTCGATCACCGAGCCCACGGGCGCGAAGTCCTTGTCATGGTCCCAGGACAGCTTGGAGAAGATCGCGGGCAGCGTGGCGTAGCTGGCCTCGAAGAACAGCACGGTGGTGCCGTCGGCCGGCGACTTCAGGGCGTTGGACGTGCCGATGGTGCCGCTGCCGCCGGCCTTGTTGTCCACGAAGTAGTTGCGGCCGGTTTGTTCGTTGAGTTTTTGCGCGAGCTGGCGCGCCGCAAAGTCCACGGTGCCGCCGGCGGCCCAGGGCACGACCACGCGCACGGGCTGCTTGCCGGCCTGCGCCAGCGCCGTGCCGGCGGTGAGGGTGAGCGCGGCTGCTGCGGCCAGCGCGAAGGTGATTTTCTTGAACATGGTGTCTCCGTTGTCGGGGCAAAAAAAGGGAAGGGTCCGAAGCTCAGGGTTGGGCCGGCGGCAGGCCCAGCTCGTGCAGAACCTCGTCGGTGTGTTCGCCAGGCGTGGGCACGTCGCGGCGCAGGCCCAGGCGCTGGCCGTCGAACTGCATGGGCAGGCCGGGCACCTTGGCCTGGCCACCGGTGCGCAGCGTCACGGGCAGCATGCCGCCAGCGTTCAGGTGCGGGTCGTCGAACAGGTCCGACGGCTGGGCGATGCGCGCGAACGGCAGGCCGGCCTTTTCGCACAGTGCTTCGATGTCGGCGAAGCGGTGCCTGGCGACGATGCGGCCCACCAGCGGAATCAGCGTGTCGCGGGCGTTGGAGCGCTGGTTGTTGGTGGCGTACTCGGGCGCGATCAGTTCGGGCTCGTTCAGCGCGGTGGTGAAGAGCTCCCATTGGCGCTCGCTCACCACGCCGATGAAGATGCTGATACCGTCGGCCGACGTGAAGATGTCGTACACCCCCCAGGCGCGCTTGCCGGCCGACATGGGCACGGGTGCCACGCCCGACACCGCGTGCTGGAGCATGTGGGTGGACACCAGCCAGGCCGCGTTTTCGAACAGGCCGCTTTGCACGTGCTGGCCCGCGCCCGTCAGGTCGCGCTGGCGCAGCGCGGCCATGACGGCCATGGCGCCGAACATGCCACCCATCATGTCGTTCACCGGCGCGCCCGCGCGCAGCGGGCGGCCCACGGGGCCGGTCATCCAGGCCAGGCCGCTCATCATCTGGGCAACTTCGTCCAGCGCCGTGCGGTGTTCGTAGGGGCCCGTCAGGAAGCCCTTGAGCGAGCAGTAGATCAGGCGCGGGTTGACTGCCTTGAGCTGGTCGTAGCCCAGGCCCTTGCCATCCAGCGCGCCAGGGCGGAAGTTTTCGATCAGCACGTCAGCCTGCGCGGCCAGCGCGGCGGCGGCGGCGCGGCCTTCTTCGCTCTCCAGGTCGAAGATCACGCTGCGCTTGTTGCGGTTGCATGCGGCAAAGAAGCCCGCGCCCGTGCTGACCAGGTAGCGCGTGGGGTCGCCCTCGCGGCCTTCGCCCTTGCCCACGGGCTCGACCTTGACCACGTCGGCGCCCAGGTCGGCCAGGATCAGGCCGCATGACGGACCCATGACCATGTGGGTGAGCTCCATCACGCGGATGCCCGCGAGCGGCAGCGGCGCCTGGACGGCAGCTTTGGATTCGGGCGCGTTCATGCCGGGGCTCCCGCGGAGTTGCATGCTTCGCGCGGTTCGGCGGCGGGCACGTAGCTGCGGGCCGGGTCGGCGTACGCAAAGCCCTTGGTCACACCCGCGTCGGGCACGTGGCCGTACAGCGGCTCGCCGGGCAGGGCCTCGGCCAGGATGGCGCGCGCGGCGACCAGCTTGTCGATGTCGATGCCGGTGTCCAGGCCCATGGATTCGAGCAGGAACACCAGGTCCTCGGTCACGATGTTGCCGGTCGCGCCGGGCGCGTACGGGCAGCCGCCGATGCCGGCCTGCGATGCGTCGATGGTGGTGACGCCCGCGTCCAGCGCGGCCACCACGTTGGCCAGGCCCTGGCCGCGCGTGTTGTGCAGGTGGGCGCCGCCCGCCTTGCTGCCCAGCTCGCTGATCAGGCGGCGGAACATGCGGCGCACCTGCGCCGGGTTGGCGTAGCCGACCGAGTCGGACAGGCCGATCGAATCGACGCCCACGCGGGCCAGGCGCACGGCCATCTCCATGACCCAGTCTTCGGATACGCGGCCTTCACGCGTACAGCCGAAAGCGGAGGCGATGCCGACCTCGACCTCGGTCTTGCTGCCGGCGTCGTCGCGCAGGCGGCAGATCCCGGCAACCGCGTCGATGGATTCCTCGCAGGTCATGCGCACGTTGGCCATGTTGTGCAGCTGCGATGCGGCGATGGGCACGGTGATCTTGTGCGCGCCGGCGGCCATGGCGCGCTGCGCCCCCTTGAGGTTGGGTACCAGGGCCAGCACGGTCAGGCCGGGGATCTGCACGGCGTCGCGCACGATGTCCTCGGCGTCGGCCATCTGCGGCAGCCACTTGGGGTGGACGAAAGAGCCGACCTCGATCTCGCGCAGGCCGCTGGCCGCGAGCGCGCGGATCCAGCGCTGCTTGGCCTCGGTCGGCATGGTGCGCTTGATGCTTTGCAGGCCGTCGCGCGGCCCGACTTCACTGACTAGGACTTGCATGGTTGGATGGAGGTAAGTGGTGCGATGCTGAAAAGTTGTCTGGGCACTTGCTCTTTTTGTTCTATTGGATAAAATGTGGTTTTATTTAATGAAATCATAACCGCGAGGGGTCATGCCCGTCAACGCGGTATGACCCCTGCCATGGCCCGATACCCACAACGCGTTCCCCAGGAGTCGTCTGCCGCTGACGGTGGCGTGGCGGCGGTTGACCGCGCGCTGATGCTGCTCACGGCCTTTGCCGAGGGCGACCGCTCGCTGTCGCTGCAGGAGCTGGCCGAGCGCACCGGGCTGGTCAAAAGTACGGCGCTGCGCTTGCTGGTGTCGCTGCAGCACTTTGCGTTGGTGCAGCGGCTGGGTGACGGGCGCTATGCGCTGGGGCCGGCCGTGGCCCGGCTGAACAGCCTTTACAGCGCGTCGTTCGGGCTGGACACGCTGGTGCCGCCCGCGCTGCGCGCGCTGGTGGACGCCACGCGTGAAAGTGCGTCGTTTCACGTGCGCCAGGGCGAGCAGCGGCTGATCCTGTTCCGCCTGAACTCGCCGCAGCCGCTGTCCGACCACAGTCGCGTCGGGGAGCTGCTGCCGCTGGAACGGGGCACGGGTGGCCACGTGATCATGGCGTTTTCGGGGGCGAAAGGCGCCCTGTACGACCAGATCCGCCGCGAGCGCGTGATCGCGCTGGTCAGCGACCGTGTGCCGGAACTGGCCGGCGTGTCGTCACCGGTATTCGAGATGGGTGACCGCCTGGTGGGCGCCATCACGCTGACGCTGCCCAAGGAGCGGTTTCATGAAGGGCTGGCGGCGCAGGTGAAGGCGGCCGCCGCTGCGCTGAGCGCGCAACTGGGTGGGCACGTTGGCGGGCACGTTGAGAGCGCGTAATTTCGCGGCCTGTTCGCGCCGCCGATAACGCTCAGCCCAGCCGCTGGCGGTGCCGCGCGATCTGCGCGCGCACCTGGGCCGGCGCCGTGCCGCCCAGCGTGTTGCGCGCGTTCAATGAGCCGCGCAGGCTCAGGGCCTCGTACACATCTTTTTCGATCGCGGGGTTGAACTCCTGCAGCACCGACAGCGGCAGCTCCGACAGGTCCACGTTGTGCGAGATCGCGGCCTTGACGGCATGGGCCACCGTCTCGTGCGCATCGCGAAACGGCAGGCCCTTCTTGACCAGGTAATCGGCCAGGTCGGTGGCCGTGGCATAGCCGCGCAGCGCGGCCTGTTCCATGGCCTGGGGCTTGACGGTGATGCCGCCCACCATCTCGGCAAAGATGCGCAGCGTGTCCTTGAGCGTGTCCACCGTGTCAAACAGCGGTTCCTTGTCTTCCTGGTTGTCCTTGTTGTAGGCCAGGGGCTGGCCTTTCATCAAGGTGATCAGGCCCATCAGGTGGCCCACCACGCGGCCGGTCTTGCCGCGCGCCAGCTCGGGCACGTCGGGGTTCTTCTTCTGCGGCATGATGGAACTGCCGGTGGTGAAGCGGTCGGCAATCTGGATGAAGCCGAAGTTCTGGCTCATCCACAGGATCAGCTCCTCGCTGAAGCGGCTGATGTGCACCATGCACAGGCTGGCCGCGGCGGTGAATTCAATGGCGAAGTCGCGGTCGCTCACGGCGTCCAGGCTGTTCTGGCAGACGCAGGGATCGCCCTTGTCATCCACCATGCCCAGCGCGATGGCCACGGCCTCGCGGTCCAGCGGGTAGCTGGTGCCGGCCAGTGCGGCGGCGCCCAGCGGCAGGCGGTTGACCCGGCGGCGCACGTCGGCCAGGCGTTCGGCGTCGCGGGCAAACATTTCCACATAGGCCAGCATGTGGTGGCCAAAGCTCACCGGCTGGGCCACCTGCAGGTGGGTGAAGCCCGGCAGGATGACCTCCACGTTCTGGTCGGCAATGTCCACCAGTGCCTTTTGCAGGCCGGTGAGCAGGCCGCCGATCACGTCGATCTCTGCGCGCAGCCACAGCCGCACGTCGGTGGCCACCTGGTCGTTGCGGCTGCGCCCGGTGTGCAGCCGCTTGCCCGCGTCGCCCACCAGCTGGGTCAGGCGCGCCTCGATGTTCAGGTGCACGTCTTCCAGGTCCAGCTTCCATTCAAACGCGCCGGATTCGATCTCGGTCGTGATCTGCGCCATGCCTTTCTGGATGGATGCCAGGTCGGCCTGCGAAATGATGCCCTGCGCGGCCAGCATGCCGGCGTGCGCCAGCGAGCCGGCAATGTCGGCCTGCCACATGCGCTTGTCAAAGAAGACGCTGGAGGTATAGCGTTTGACCAGGTCGCTCATGGGCTCGGAGAACAGCGCGGACCACGCCTCGGATTTTTTGTCGAATTGGTTCTGGGACATGGGTAGGACAATAATCGGGTTCTGACCCCGATGGCCTTGTTGGATGCAGGACTCGCAAATTTTATCGACCTTCCAGGAGCTGCCCGTGGCGCAGCCGGCGCCGCGCCCCGCGCGCGTGCTGATCTTTGATGCCTGCCAGACCGGCGTGATCCTGCGCGCCGTGCTGTTTGTCGAGGGCGTGATGGGCGTGGGGGCGATGTTCGGCGCGGTCAACTTCATGGACTGGCTGGCCCGGCTGGCCATGCTGACCGGCGGTGCGCTGCCGGCCACGCTGGTCTGGCTGATTGCCGCGTGCAGCGCCAAGAAGCTGCTGGCCCGCCTGCCCAACCAGGCCCAATATGCCTGCGGCGTGCTGCTGGGCGTGCTGGCGGGCCTGTATGGCTGCGGGTTGCTGGCGCTGGTGGGTTATGTGGGCAGCGTCCCGTGGGTGGCATCGGCTTTTGCCGGCGCCGTGCTGGCCAGCGCGCTGGTGGCGGCGCTGGTCTGGCGGGCCAAGGCGCGTACCCCGGCGGACACCGCGGCGCGCCTGACCGAGCTGCAGGCCCGCATCCGCCCGCACTTCCTGTTCAACACCCTCAACAGCGCCATTGCCCTGGTGCGCGAGGACCCGGCCCGCGCCGAGGCCCTGCTGGAAGACCTGAGCGACCTGTTCCGCCATGCGCTGATGGACCAGGGGGAGTCCGTCACGCTGGCGCAGGAGATCACGCTGGCCGAGCGCTACCTGGCGATCGAGCAGGTGCGCTTTGGCGACCGGCTGCAGGTGGAATGGGCGCTGGACCCGCAGGCCGGCAGCGCTAGGCTGCCGCCCCTGCTGCTGCAGCCCCTGGTGGAAAACGCCGTCAAGCATGGCGTGGAGCCCAGCGCCACCGGCGCGCAGATCCGCATCAGCACGCAGCGCCGGGGCGCCAGCGTGGTGGTCAAGGTCACCAACACGGTGCCGGGCGGCCAGGGCCGTCCGGGCCACGGGCTGGCGCTGGACAACGTGCGCGACCGCCTGCGCCTGCTGCACGACGTGCAGTCGCAGTTCCAGACCGCGCTGAAAGACGGTGTGTACCAGGCGCGCATTGAAATTCCCGCGGAGTGACCATGGTGCTCAAGGTGTTGATCGTGGATGACGAAAAGCTGGCCCGCTCGCGCATGCGCACGCTGCTGGGCGACTGCACCGCGCCACAGGTGCTGGTGGGCGCCGAGGCCGCGAATGCCACGCAAGCCATGCAGCTGATTCAGCATGAGCCCTTTGACGCCGTGCTGCTGGACGTGCACATGCCTGGTGCCGACGGCATCGCGCTGGCCCGCGCCCTGCAGGCGCTGCCCCGTCGGCCGGCCGTGGTGTTTGTCACCGCCCATGCGGAACACGCCGTGCAGGCCTTTGAGATCGAAGCGGTGGATTACCTGACCAAGCCGGTGCGGCTGGAGCGGCTGCAATTGGCGCTGCAGAAGGTGCAGAGGCTGGCCGCCGCCGCGCCCGGCGCGCAGCCCGGCGCGGTGCAGGAGTCCTTGCTGATCCAGGACCGTGGCCGCACGGAACGCGTGCCGCTGGCCGAGGTGCTGTACTTCAAGGCCGAGCTCAAATACATCACCGTGCGTACCGCGTCGCGCAGCTACATCCTGGACGGCTCGCTCAACGAGCTGGAAGAGCGCTACGCCGCGCAATACCTGCGCGTGCACCGCAACGCGCTGGTGCTGCGCCATGCCATGCGGGCGCTGGAGCGCCACCACGACCCGGAAGAGGGCGAGGGCTGGGCGGTGCGCCTGAATGGCGTGGACGAACTGCTGGCCGTGTCACGCCGCCAGCTGGCGGCCGTGCGCGAAGCGCTCACCGGCTGAACCCAACCTGAAAACGCGCGGCGCGGGCACAATGCCCCGATGCCCGACCAGGACCCCGCGCCCAGCGATGAACCCCAGGTGCTGCTGCACATGCCCGTGGGCGTGCGCAGCCTGTCGCTTGCCGTCCTGGCGGTGCTGGCCGCGCTGGCGGCCATCAAGTGGGCCAGCGCGGTACTGATTCCGCTGACGCTGGGTGTGATGCTCAGCTATGCGGTCACGCCGGCGGTCAACTGGCTGGAGCGCCGTCGCGTGCCGCGCCATGCCGGCGCCGCCGTGGTTCTGGTGGCGCTGTTCATGGCAGGGGCGGGTACGGTGTATTCGCTGGCGGACGATGCCGCCCGGGTGATCGATTCCCTGCCGCTGGCCGCGCAGAAGCTGCGCGATGCCGTGCGCAACCAGCGCGGCCAGCCCAGCGCGCTGGACCAGGTGCAAAAGGCCGCCGCCCGGATTGAAGAGGCCACGCCGCCGCCAGTGCCCGCGCGTGGGGTCACGCGCGTCATCGTTGAAAAACCGCGCTTTGACATCAAGGACTACCTGGTGGTGGGCACGCTGGGCGTGGCCGGTGCCGTGGGGCAACTGGTGGTGGTGCTGTTCCTGGGGTACTTCCTGGCGGCGTCGGGCAATACCTTCCGGCGCAAGCTGGTGAAGATCGCGGGGCCGACCCTCACCAAAAAGAAACTCACGGTGCAGGCGCTGGATGAAATCTCCGAGCAGGTGCAGCGTTACCTGCTGGTGCAGCTGCTGCTGAGCGCCGTGGTGGGCGTGACCACCGGCGTGGTGTTCTGGGCGCTGGGCGTGCAGTATGCGGCGGTCTGGGGCGCGGCGGCGGCGGTGCTGAACCTGGTGCCCTATGTGGGCTCGATCGCGGTGACGGCGGCAGCGGCGTTGGTGGCGTTCCTGCAGTTTGGCACGCTGAACATGGCGCTGGCGGTGGGCGGCGCGTCCTTGCTGATCAACCTGGTGGAGGGCAACCTGCTCATGCCCTGGCTTACCAGCAAGGCCAGCAGCATGAGCCCGGTGGTGATCTTCGTGGGCGTGCTGTTCTGGGGCTGGCTGTGGGGCCTGTGGGGGCTGCTGCTGGGCATCCCTATCATGATGGCCATCAAGGCCGTGTGCGACCGGGTGGACGACCTCAAGCCCGTGGGCGAACTGCTCGGGGCCTGACGCCCGCGCCGATCAGGATCCGATCACTTCAAACCCGCCGGTGGCCCGGATCATGTGGCGCAGCTGGTCGGCCAGCGAACCAAACATCGTGCCCACCACGTCGCTTTCCGGGGGTGACCCCAGCAGCACGCGGCGGCAGCCGTATTCGCGTGCGATGAGCGCTATGGTGTCGGCGCGCCGGCCTACCGCCATGCTGGTGGTGTAGGGCACGCCCGCGGCGTCCAGCTGCCTGCGCGCGTCGGCCAGGTCCTCGCGGCCCATCTTCTGCTGCAGCTGGCGCAGCTCGTCGGCGCCGAAGTAGGAGGCCACATGGCCGTTGACGCGCGACTGCACGCTCAGCAGGTGCACGGCGGCGTTTTCCTGGCGGTGCAGCCGGATGGCTGCCTCGACCGCCGCCATCGTCTTGGCCGGCTGGTCGGGCTGCATGGGGACAAGAACCTTGGCCATGGGCTTGCTCGCGGCCTCAGGCGGCGGGGGCTGCCGGCGCCGCGTTGCGGCTGGTCAGCCATTTGCCCACGGCGATCACGGCCAGCGCACCGGCGGCCGGGGCCAGCATGTGCAGCGTGTGCTGCTGCGCGCTCCAGACGCTGATGGCCGGATCGGACAGCGCCATTTCACCGGCTACCCAGCCCAGCAGGCCGGCACCCAGCGTGATGATGACCGGGAAGCGGCCCATGATGCGCAGCAGGATGGCGCTGCCAAAGATGATCAGCGGGATGCTGATGATCAGCCCCACGATCAGCAGCATCACGTTGCCCTTGGCCGCGGCCGCCACGCCGATCACGTTGTCCAGGCTCATCACCAGGTCGGCCACCACGATGGTCTTGATTGCCGCGGCCAGGTTGGAATGGCCTTCCAGGTTTTCCTCGCCATCATCGCTCTTGAGCAGGCCCACGCCGATCCACAGCAGCGCGGCCGCGCCAATCAGCTTGAGGTAGGGCAGGTCCAGCAGCATCACGGCAAAGAAGGTCAGCACCACGCGCAGCACGATGGCGCCCACGCTGCCGAACACGATGGCCTTTTTCTGCTGTTGGGGGGGCAGTGACCGGCAGGCCAGCGCGATCACGACGGCGTTGTCACCGCTGAGCACGATGTTGATCAGCACGATCTGCGACAGGGCAATCCAGAACTCCGGACTGACGAATGAAAGCATGGTGTCTCCTGGGCACCGGCGCCGCGGGATGCGGCGCACGGGTCAGGCGAGCTTAGGCAGGCGGGCTGTCCGGCCCCTGCCGCGGCGCTGTCAGCAGCTTGTCGCCAAACTGTCAGCCAGCTGACATGGCCTGCGGATGCAGGGCCTGGCTCAACGCAAACAGCACGCTGAACCGGTTGCCCACGCCGTCGCCGTCGTCTTCCAGCACGATCCGCGCGTCGTGCAGGGCGGCGATCTCGCTCACGATCGCCAGGCCCAAGCCGCTGCCGTCGGTCTGCGTGCCCAGCAGGCGGTGAAACCGCTCGAAGATGCGCGAGCGTTCTTCCACCGGGATGTGGGGCCCGTCGTCGCTGACCGACAGGCGCGCATGGCCTGCGTCGGCCATGGCCACGCTGACGGTGGCCCGCCCGCCCGTGTGGCTGTAGCGGATGGCGTTGTCCACGAGGTTGTTGATGAGTTCACGCAGGCGGTCGGTGTCGGCGTTGATCACCACCGGGCCTTCGTGCCCTTCAAAGCCCAGGTCAATGCCGGACTTGAGCGCCAGCGGCACCCATTCCATCGTGGCCTGCATGGCCAGCGCCCGCAGGTCCACCGGCTCGCGGCGCACGGCCTGGGCGGCCGCGGGCTCATTGCGCGCCAGCGACAGCAGCTGTTGCACCAGCCGCGACAACCGGTCGGCGCCGATGTACAGCTGGGCCAGCGAATGGCGCAGGCGCTGCGGGTCCTGTTCGCGCAGGGCCAGTTCGATCTGGGCCTTCAGGCCGCTCACCGGGGTCTTGAGCTGGTGCGCGGCGTCGGCCACGAAGCGGCTCTGGTAGTCCAGGATCTTGCCCAGGCGCAGCATGAGGTCGTTGACTTCCTGCACCAGCGGGCGCACCTCGGCCGGCACGCTGTCGGTGCTGATCGGGCTCAGGTCCAGGTGGGACCGGTTGGCCACCGCGCGCGCCAGCTCGCGCAGCGGTCCCAGGCCGCGCGACACACCCACGTAGACGGCCGCCGTGGCCATCAGGATCAGCAGCAGCTGGGGCAGCACCGTCTGCGCCAGGATGTCGCGCGACAGCCGGCCGCGCTTGTTGAGTGTCTCGCCGACCTGGACCAGCACCAGGTGATTGGGGCCCGCCGAGCGCAACGGCGCCCACCAGGCCAGCGCCCGCACAGGTTCACCCTGCAGGACCGCGTCGTAATAAACGGCGGGGCCGCCCTTGCGCAAGGTGGCGGGCGGCGCCGTGAACGACGGGTCGCCGCCCAGTGCCCGGCCGTCCTCGGCCGTCACGCGGAAAAACAGCCGGTCGTCCGGGTCGATCAGCAGGATGCGCTCGGCCGCCTGCGTCAGCTCCAGCTGCGGTCCGCCGGCGCCGGGGTTTACGTCCAGCACGATTTCGCGCGCAATTTCCTGCAGCGAGCGGTCATAGGCGAGGTTGGACAGGTGGCGCGACGACCACCAGGTCACCGCCGTATCCAGCACCAGCAGGGCCAGCAGCGGGCTGAGCAGCCAGGCCAGCAGCTTGCGCTGAAGCCGCAGGTCACTGGGGTTCATCCAGCCGTTCCATCAGGTAGCCCATGCCGCGCACGGTGCGGATTTCGCAGCCCAGCGGTTCGATCTTGCGGCGCAGGCGGTACACATGCACCTCCACCGCGTTGTCGCCCACTTCGTCGCCCCAGCCATACAGGTGGTTGACCAGGTGCTCCTTGCTGACCACGCGGCCCTGGCGCAGCAGCAGCAGCTCCAGCAGGGCCAGTTCGCGCGCCGACAGGTCCACCGGCTTGCCTGCGCAAAAGACGCGCCGGCCCACCGTGTCGAAGGTCAGCGGGCCGTAGCTCATCTCGGGCGTGGTGCCGGCGCCGCGGCGCAGCAGGGCACGCACGCGGGCCTCCAGCTCGGGCAGGTCAAAAGGTTTTGCCAGGTAGTCGTCGGCGCCCAGGTCCAGGCCCTTCACGCGGTCTTGCAGCGTGTCAAAGGCGGTGAGCATCATCACCGGCATGACCGACTTGCGCGCGCGCAACCGGCGCAGCACTTCCAGACCGCTCAGGCCCGGCAGGCCGATGTCCAGGATGGCCAGGTCAAAGGTATGTGCCGCCAGTGCCTCGTCGGCACGCTCCCCGGTGTCCACCACGTCCACGGCGTAGGCTGACTGAACCAGGGCGCGGCTGATGGCGTCGGCCAGCATCTTGTCATCTTCGACGAGCAGGATACGCATGGCGGCTTGGTCTTCTGGTTCGGGGTTGGAAGGAGACGATGGTACGGCAAGCTTTGTACGCAAGGTTGTGGGTGGGGCTGCTGGCGCTTCACTGCGACGGTCCGGCCTGTGGCCGGACTTCCCTGCGCTGCTCAAACTGCGGGGCGGAGTTTGAGCGCTTCGCAATGGCGCTGATACGCGCCATTCCATAAATCGCTCAAACCCCGGTCCGCCTGCGGCGGACTGCCCCCGCAGTTTTGCGCTGCTCGGCGTCGCAGAGGCGCGCCAGCAGCCCCACCCACAACCTTGCAGCCTGCGCGCAGGAGCGCCACTGGTCACGTTGACCAAAAGCCCGGCTGTTGAACCGTCACGTGCCAACAATGCTTCTGCAAGGACGAGGGGTACGCCCGCAGCGGCGCCTCTGCGGCGCTGAGCATCGCAGCGCAGCGGGGGCAGTCCGCCGCAGGCGGACCGGCGAGGACGATTTATGGAACGGCGCGTATCAGCGCCGTTGCGAAGCGACCGCAGCCGCCCCGCGGAGCGAGAAGCGCAAGGGACCCGTAGCGCAGCGAAGGGCGCCGCAGTGAAGCCGCTGCGGGCGTACCCCTCGTCGTTGCCGACGGGAATAGGCCGCGAGGTGGAGGCGTCTACCCCGTATTGCGCAACCCCGCCGCAATCCCGTTGATCGATATGTGGATGCCGCGCTGCACCCGGTCGTCGGCCTTGCCTTCGCGGTAGCGGCGCACCAGCTCGACCTGCAGGTGGTGCAGCGGGTCAATGTAGGGGAAGCGGTGACGGATGGACCGTGCCAGGGCGGCGTTGTGCGCCAGGCGGTTCTTCTCACCGGTGATCAGCGCCAGCGCCTCGGCCGTCAGGTGCCACTCGGCTTCGATGGCGGTAAAGATCTTCTTGCGCAGCCGCGCGTCGTTCACCAGCTCGGCATAGCGCGAGGCCAGTGCCAGGTCGCTCTTGGCCAGCACCATGTCCATGTTGCTCAGCAGCGTGCGAAAGAATGGCCACTGGCGGTACATCTTCTGCAGCAGCGCCAGGCCCTCGCGGCGCGGCTGGCCCGGCGTGGCGTTCAGGAACTGGTCCACCGCCGTGCCAAAGCCGTACCAGCCAGGCAGCGTCAGGCGGCACTGGCCCCAGCTGAACCCCCAGGGGATGGCACGCAGGTCCTCGATGCGCTGAGATGGCTTGCGCGACGCCGGGCGTGAGCCGATGTTCAGCTCGGCGATCTCGCGGATGGGTGTGGCGCTGAAGAAATAGTCGGTGAAGCCCGGGGTGTCGTACACCAACGCGCGGTAGGCCGTCATGCTGGCCTGCGACAGCGCGCCGGCGGCCTCCAGATAGGCGCGCGTGGCCGGCTTGGTGGGCTGCAGCATGGTGGCTTCCAGCGTGGCGGCCACCAGGGTTTCCAGGTTGCGCCGGCCGATTTCGGGGTTGGCGTACTTGGAGCCGATGACCTCGCCCTGTTCGGTCAGACGGATCTGCCCGCGCACCGTGCCCGGGGGTTGCGCCAGGATGGCCTGGTAGCTCGGGCCGCCGCCGCGGCCCACGGTGCCGCCGCGGCCATGGAACATGCGCAGCTGGATGTTGTGGCTGTTGGCCAGCTGGTCAAACAGGTCCACCAGCGCGATCTCGGCGCGGTACAGCTCCCAGTTGCTGGTGAAGATACCGCCGTCCTTGTTGCTGTCGCTGTAGCCCAGCATGATGTCCTGCTCGGCGCCGCTGCGCTGCACCAGCTTGGCGATGCCCGGCAGCGCGTAGTACTCGCGCATGATGGGCGCGGCATTGCGCAGGTCTTCGATGGTTTCGAACAGCGGCACCACGATCAGGTCGTTGGTGGCCTGCTCGTCCAGGGTTCCACGCATCAGGCCGGCTTCTTTTTGCAGCAGCAGCACCGCCAGCAGGTCACTCACGGTTTCGGTGTGGCTGATGATGTAGTGGCGGATCGCCTGCGTGCCAAAGCGTTCGCGCAGGGTGCGCGCGGCCTCGAAGATCGCGATTTCCTTTTGCGTGTGCGCGCTGTAGCTGGCACCCAGCACCCGCAGGGGCCGCGCGTCGTTCAGCAGCTTGACCAGCAGCGCCCGCTTGGCGTTTTCGTGCAGGTCGGCGTAGGCCGGTTCGATGCGTGCGGTGGCCAGCAGCTCGGCCACCACTTCCTCGTGCTTGTCCGAGCTTTGGCGCAAGTCCACCGTGGCCAGGTGAAAGCCGAACACCTCCACCGCGCGCATCAGCGGGTGCAGCCGCTGCGCGACCAGGGCCGCGCCATGGTGGGCCAGCAGGGAGTCGCGGATGGTGCGCAGATCAGCCAGAAAATCCTCGGCCCGCAGGTACGGGTTCTGTGGGGCGACGGCATGGCGCGCGGCCTCGCCGCCGGTCAGGTCCTTCAGCGTGGCGGCCAGGCGGGCGTACATGCCGGTCAGTGCCCGGCGGTAGGGCTCGTCCTGGCGGTGTTCGTTGCCGTCTGGCGAGCTGTCGGCCAGCGCCTGCATCGCGGGCGTGCAGCCCACCAGCATGGCCGACAGCGACAGCTCGCTGCCCAGCCAGTGCACTTCGGTCAGGTAGTGGCGCAGCGCCACTTCACTCTGGCGGCGCAGCGCATATTCCAGCGTCTGCGCGCTGACGTTGGGGTTGCCATCGCGGTCGCCGCCGATCCACTGGCCCATGCGCAGGAAGCTGGCCACGGGGTGGCTGCCCAGCTCGCGTTCCAGCTCGGCATAGAGCTTGGGGATTTCACGCAGGAAGGTGGCCTCGTAGTAGCTCAGCGCGTTCTCGATCTCGTCGGCCACGGTCAGCTTGGTAAAGCGCAACAGGCGCGTCTGCCACAGCTGCAGCACCCGCGCGCGGATCTGGGCCTCGTTGGCAGCCAGCTCGCGCGGCGCCAGCGCGTCGCGCGGCACGGCACGTGCCTTGATCTCGTCGCGCGCGGCCAGCAGCGCCGCGATGTCGCGCTCGGCGTCCAGGATGCTCTTGCGCTGCACCTCGGTGGGGTGGGCGGTGAGCACGGGCGACACATAGGCCGCGGCCAGCACCTGCGAGATGGCCTTGGGCGCAATGCCGGCCCAGCGCAGGCGGGCCAGCGCCACCTCGATGCTGCCTTCCTGCGTGTCGCCCGCGCGCTCGTGCACGATGCGCCGGCGGATGTGGTGGCGGTCTTCGGCCAGGTTGGCCAGGTGGCTGAAATAGGTGAAGGCGCGGATCACGCTCACCGTCTGGTCGCCCGACAGGCCCTTGAGCAGCTTCTTGAGGGCGCGGTCGGCCTCGTGGTCGGCATCGCGGCGGAACGCCACCGACAGCTTGCGCACCTGCTCGACCAGCTCATAGGCGTCCACGCCTTCCTGTTCACGGATCACGTCGCCCAGGATGCGCCCGAGCAGGCGGATGTCTTCCACCAGGGGGCGTTCGTTGTCCCTGGCGCGCCGCGAAGGCGTGTCTTTGCTGGTCTTTTCCACTGTGGGCCCTTCCTCGGCGTGCTCAAATTTTTGGCAGCGTGCATGCTAGCATCGACTCCCCCATAAGCATTACAGGCAGGTTACGACTTTGAGCAACATAGTGATCGCCACCCGCGAAAGCCGGCTGGCACTGTGGCAGGCCGAACATGTGAAGGCCCTGTTGACGCAGCGTGGCCACACCGTGACGCTGCTGGGCATGACCACCAAGGGCGACCAGATCCTGGACCGGTCCCTCAGCAAGGTGGGCGGCAAGGGCCTGTTCGTCAAGGAGCTGGAAGTGGCGCTGGAAGAGGGCCGCGCCGACATTGCCGTGCATTCGCTCAAGGACGTGCCCATGGAACTGCCCGAGGGCTTTGCCCTGGCCTGCGTGATGGCGCGCGAGGACCCGCGCGACGCGCTGGTGTCCAACCGGTATGCGTCGCTGGCGGAGCTGCCGCAGGGCGCGGTGGTGGGCACCTCCAGCCTGCGCCGTGTGGTGCTGCTGCGCAGCCTGCGCCCGGACCTGAAGATCGAGCCGCTGCGCGGCAACCTGGACACGCGCCTGCGCAAGCTGGACGAAGGCCAGTACGACGCGATCGTGCTGGCGGCTGCGGGCCTGAAGCGCCTGGGCTTGGGCGGGCGCATCCGCGCCACATTCGAGCCGGCCGACATGCTGCCCGCTGCCGGGCAAGGGGCCCTGGGCATCGAGGTGCGCGCGGATCGTGCCGACCTGATGGAAGCGCTGGCGCCGCTGTCGCACCAGTCCACCTGGCTGGCCGTGGCGGCCGAGCGGGCGGTCAGCCGCGCGATGGGCGGCAGCTGCTCCATGCCGCTGGCGGCGTTCGCGACCTTCTCGGGTGAATACCTGCAGCTCAACGCAGCCTGGGGCGACCCCGAGGCCACCACGCCGCTGCTGCGCGCGCGCAGCGCAGGCCCGGCGGCCGACCTGGCCGCCGCCGCGGCACTGGGCACCGACGTGGCGCAGCGTCTGCGCGCCGCCGGTGCCCGTTAGGGCCGCGCCCGCTCATGCGCGTGCTTGTCACCCGGCCTTCGCATGATGCGCGGCGCTGGGCACAATCGCTGGCCGCGCGTGGCCTGGATGCCGTGGCGCTGCCACTGATGGACATCGCGCCGGTCAGGGATGCGGCAGCGGTGCCGCGGCTGTCGGACTACCGCGCCGTGATGTTCGTCAGCGCCAATGCGGTCAGCCATTTCCCGGGGGCGCTCGTGCCCTTTGCCTCGCGCGCGTGGGCGCCTGGCCCCGGCACGCGTGACGCATTGCTGCACGCTGGCGTGGACGCCACGCTGATTGACGCACCCGCGGACGATGCCGCCCAGTTTGATTCCGAATCGCTTTGGCAGCGGGTGGGCACGCAGGTGCGCCCCGGTGACCGTGTGCTGGTGGTGCGCGGGCGCGATCCACAGGGCCGCAATGCCGGGCGCGACTGGCTGGCGAGCCAGATCGAGGGAGCTGGCGGCGTGGTGGAGTTCGTCGCGGTGTACCAGCGTTGCGTGCCCCGGCTGGACGCTGCGCAGCTGGCGCTGGCGCGGCAGGCCGCCAGCGACGGCAGCGTCTGGCTGTTCAGCAGCTCGGAAGCTGTGGCCAATCTGCGCTCGCTGTTGCCTGACCAGTCCTGGCAGCATGCGCGCGCGCTGGCCACGCACCCGCGCATCGCGCAAGCCGCGCGGGAAGCGGGCTTTGCTGTTGTTTGCGAGTCACGGCCTGCCCTGGCCGACGTGGTGGCGTCGATAGAATCGTTTGCATGAGCGCCACCGAGCCCGACACTCCCGCCGTACCTGCTGCTGCCCAGCCCGAAGCGCCTCACAACCCTGCGGCGCAGCCACTGCCCGCGGCGGAGCCGCTGCCGGTCACGCAGCCGCTGCGCGAGGCCGCCGTGGCCACGCGGCCCATGCTGTTCGCGGTGGCTGCTGTCGCGGTGGTGGCGCTGGTGGCCAGTGCGCTCCTGTGGCAGAAGCTTTCCACCATCCAGGAACACCTGGCACGCCAGAGCGCGGACGCCGGTACGCAGTCCATCGAGGCGCGCGCGCTGGCCAAACAGGCCCAGGACCTGGCCCGCGAGACCGCGGCGCGCCAGGCCGTGACCGACACCCGCCTGGGCGAGGTGGCCCTGCAGCGCAGCCAGCTGGAAGACCTGATGCAAAGCCTCTCGCGTTCGCGCGACGAGAACCTGGTGGTGGACATTGAGTCGGCCGTGCGGCTGGCCCAGCAGCAGGCGCAACTGACCGGCAGCGTGGAGCCCCTGCTGGCGGCGCTGCGCACCGCGGACCAGCGCATCGCGCGCGCGGCGCAGCCGCGCCTGGCCCGCCTGCGGGGCGCCATCGCCCGCGACATGGACCGCATCAAGGCCGCCAGCGTGACCGACATGCCGGGGCTGCTGGCGCGGCTGGATGACCTGGTGCGCCAGACGGACGACCTGCCCGTGGCCAACGCCGCGCCACCCACCGGCCTGGCCGTGCGCAAGAGCGAGGCGGCACAATCGCCGCCCCAGTGGTGGCTGCGCAGCCTGGCCGTGCTGCGCGAGGAAGCCCGCGCCCTGGTGCGGGTCAGCCGCATCGACAACCCCGAGGCGGCGCTGCTGTCGCCCGAGCAGACCTTCTTCCTGCGCGAAAACCTCAAACTCAAGCTGCTCAATGCACGCCTGGGGCTGCTGGCGCGCCAGACTGAATCCGCCCGCGCGGATCTGTCTGCCGCATCGGCCATGCTCAACCGTTACTTTGACCCGGCGGCGCGCCGCACCCAGGCCGCGGCAGGTTTGTTGCAGCAGGTGCAGGCGCAGATGAAGGCCGTGGAATTGCCCCGCATTGACGACACTCTGGCCGCGCTGGCTACCGCCAGCGCCGGCCGCTAGGGCTGCCATGAGAGCCGCGCTGTGGTTCCTGGCCCTGTTTGGCGTGGCGGTGGCCGTTGCGCTGTTTGCCGGCAACAACCAGGGCACGGTGACGCTGTTCTGGCCGCCGTACCGGATGGATCTGTCGCTGAACCTCGTGCTGCTGCTGCTGGCGGCCGCATTCGTGTTCCTGCACGCGGCGCTGCGCGCGCTGGCCGCGCTGTTTGACCTGCCCAGCCAGGCGCGGCGCTGGCGCAACCAGCAAAAGGAGCGTGCCATGCATGCCGCCATGCTGGATGCGCTGTCGCAGCTGGTGGCGGGGCGCTTCCTGCGTGCGCGCAAATCGGCGGAGTCGGCGCTGGCCCAGGAAAAGGCGCTGGCCGCCCACGGCGAGCAGCCTGCCAATGGCGCGCAGATCCGTGTGCTGGCGCACCTGCTGGCGGCCGAGAGCGCCCAGGCCCTGCAGGACCGCACCTCCCGCGACGACCATTTGCGCCAGGCCCTGGACCAGGCCGCGCGCCGCCCGGTACCCGCGGGCGTGCAGGAAACCCACGAAGGCGCCTTGCTGCGCGCCGCGCGCTGGGCGCTGGACGACCGCGACCCGCAGTCCGCCATCAACTGGCTGGCCGAGCTGCCCCAGGGTGCATCGCGCCGCACGCTGGCGCTGCGCATCAAGCTGAAGGCGGCACGCCAGGCACGCCGGACCACGGACGCGCTGGATACCGCGCGGCTGCTTGCCAAGCACCGGGCGTTTTCACCCATGGCCGCGCAAAGCATCGTGCGCGGTCTGGCGGTGGATCTGCTCAACGGCGCGCACGATACCGCCCAGCTGCAACGCGCCTGGAACTCACTGGAGGCCGACGAGCGCCTGATGCCCGATCTGGCCATCCATGCCGCGCAGCGCATGGCCGCGCTAGGGGGCGACGCGCACCTGGCGCGCGGCTGGCTGCTGCCGGTGTGGGAGCGCCATGCCACGCTGGCGGACAGCCAGCGCGTGAAGCTGGTGCGCGCCCTGGAGGCGGGCCTGGACACGATCGACGGCGCCTGGCTGGCCCGCATCGAGTCCGCCCACCAGCAGAACCCGCGTGACGCCACGCTGCACTACCTGGCTGGCATGGCCTGCATGAAACGGCAGCTGTGGGGCAAGGCGCAGCAGCAGCTCACGCAAGCCGCGCTGGGCCTGCAGGACGCCGCGCTGCACCGCAATGCCTGGCGCGGCCTGGCGCAGCTGGCCGAGCAGCGTGGCGATGCCGCCGCCGCAGCCGACGCCTGGAAGCGCGCGGCGCAGGCCGGGATTACTTAGAGAACCCAACTCGGGCTCCCTTGGTTAGAAGGTCCAACCACCCGTAGTTAGCGAAACCAACTGGGCGGATTAGAGAAACCAACAGATTCTCGCGCCGAGATCGGGCCTGCCCAGCCGACGTGGTCGCGTAGCTCAGCCTTTCGCGCCTTAGAAAATCAGGAACGGGCGTGTTACATGCAACAGACGCTGGCCCGAGCCGGCGATGGCGCGCGTAACGGGTCTAGCGAGAAGCTGCGCGCAAGCCCGCGTCGAGGTCCTTCCAGAGATCTTCGACATCCTCAATGCCCACGCTCAGCCGCAAGAGAGATGGTGGCAGGTGGCCTTGTCCAGGTACGGCGGCGCGGCGCTCCATCGTTGTTTCCACAGCGCCCAGGCTGGTCGCGTGTCGAACCAGCGTTACGCGGTTGCACAAGGTGTCCGCCGCCTCGGCACCGCCACGGACGTCGAAGGAGATGATGGTCCCGAAGCCCTTGAGCACTCGCTTGGCCGTGGCGTGGGTTGGGTGAGAGGCAAGCCCGGGGTAGCGGGTCAGTTCCACGGCAGGATGGGCGGCGAGGCGCTCCGCAATCTGCATCGCCGATTGCTGTGCCCTCCCCAGGCGCAAGGCCATCGTGCGGGCCCCTCGGACGGCGAGAAATGCCTCGAGCGTGCCTGGTGTGGCGCCCGTCAGTTCGCGTGAGCTCTTAAGGGCATGCCACAGCGCCTCGTCGCGAGTGGTTGCCACGCCCGCGAGCAGATCGGAGTGTCCGCCAATGAACTTGGTCGCCGACTGCAGCGCCACCGTGGCGCCGAAATCCAACGGCCTCTGGTTCAGCGGGGTGGCGAACGTGTTGTCGACGGCCACGATGGTCCCCGCCTTGCGCGGCGCGGCACAAATAGCTTCAAGATCGGCTACGCCGAGCAGAGGGTTCGATGGCGACTCCAGCCAGACAAGGTCCGCCGTCTGGCACGCTTCTACCCACCCGGCCGTGTCGTGCAGCGCAACGCGCCGGACCGACCAGCGGCCACGCCCAGCACCCGCCTGAACCAAGCCTGCGACACCCTGGTAGCAGTCCTCTGGAAGGACAACGGTCGAACCGGCCGCGAGCTGGTCGAAGACCGCAGCGATCGCTGCCATGCCGGACGCGAACGCAACGGCTCGACCGCCCTCCAAGCCACCCAGCAGCTCCTCCAGCGCCTCCCACGTGGGCGTTCCGTCGTCACGCGCATAGGCGCGGGCAGTACCGAGCATGAAATTGGACGCGGGGACGAGCGGCACGTTCAACGGTGCACCTGCTTCGCTGCTGCGGCCGGCGGTGACAAGCCAGGATTCCAGCTTGAGATCGGACAAGGGCTTGCTCATGTGGACGGTCCTTTCTTGAAGCGGGGGCCCCGGACCGCTGCATTCCCGAGCGGGTGGGCGATGCCGCCATCGCCATAGGTGTCCAGCACCTGTGCGATGGTCACGTGATACCCCTTGATCCAGCGGCCGTATCGCTCCTTCGCGGCTAGGTGCATGGGGTGGTCTATCAGCTGCTGAAGCGCTTCCAGCGACTGCCAGTAGTAGACCGTCGAGATCAGCCCCGCTGTCACGTTCTCCCAAGCTTCCTCGCCCAGATAGCCCGGTATCGACCTCGCCATCTCCGCGATGGCTTGGTCACGCTGGTGAAACTCGTCGTCGTATTCGCCCTTGGCAAAGGTGAACGTAGCGCTGTACATCGGATCTCCGGTCTCAGGCAGAGGACTTGGCGGTGTTGCGCATGGCCTTTGCCAGTCCGACGTTGCCTTGTGATTCGAGGCCCTGGATCGCACCCTCCCGGTCCTGCTGCCTGTGGTGCTGATTGAGCTTGCGCTTGCCTTCCAGGCGTGAGAGGCGGATCTCGATGCCGACGATGTGCCCAAGTTGCTCCGTCAGGTAGTCCGCGGGCGCATCACCCATCTTCCACGGCCGGGGCTGATCCGCTTCGTGTTTGCGCGTGAGGTGCGCCACGACGCCGCGCACGAACTTCTCGTCGTCGCGGACGTGGATCGTGCCGTGCGCGTGCACCACTTCGTAGTTCCAGGTCGGCACGTACCTGTGCGTCTCCTGTTTGCCGGGGTACCAGTTCGGCGATATGTAGCCCTGCACGCCGCGGAACACCACCAAGACGTCGTCTCCGTCGCGAACTTCGCGCCAGATCGGGTTTGCCCGTGCCACGTGCGCGATGAGGGATCCATGATCGCCATCGGGACCTATTAGGAAGGGTAAGTGGTCCGCCTCAAGGCCGGCGTCGGTGTGACGAACGAGGATGCCGAGAGAGTTCTCCTGGATGATCCGATGGAGTTCCTCCACGCGGACTTCGGCAAATTGCGGGGGCACGTACATACGATGTTCCTTGATCAAGCGGTCAGCGGGAAGTGTTCATTCCGACCAGTGACATAGCGGCTCACGGTCCGGACTGCACCTGCGAGCCTTGCTGGTGGCCGTGCCCTCCGATCCCCGCTGATGCTGGCAGGCCGAACACGCGGTCGAAGCCCCAGGTGAACACCACTGCGTAGACGAAGAAGAAGGCAAGCAGCCCCAGATTGGCCACGAACGCAGCCGCTGGAGAAATGCCCAGCCAGAGCGACATCACCGGAATGAGGATGACGGCGAGCCCTCCTTCGAATCCAACGCCATGCGCGAGGCGCCTCGCAAAAGATCGGCCCCGCACCGCTTGGCGCGTTTCCCAGCGCTCAAAGATCCAGTTGAATGCGTAGTTCCACGTCAAAGCAATGGTCGAGAGGACAACTGCCAGACCAAAGGTGGATGTTTGCGGCTCGTCGAAGGCAACACTGAGCACAGGCCCGACGAAGGCGATAGCGATCACCTCGTACAGGATGGCTTGAACGACGCGGCGGGTGGTGGGTGTCATTGTGGGAAGAAGAAGTGCCGGGCCGTCCCGGACATTTTTTCCCACAACGGGGGAGGTCGTTCCTCCTCGCGCATCCGGCTGTAGAGTGCGGAGCGCTTGGCCTCATTGTACGGCGGCAGGTCAACATCCGCACGTCGTACCGCCCTTTGCGGCTACGACCCTTGGCCGGGCTCATCTGGTCTTCGGTCGCCAACCCGGCCTTGAGTCGAACAGATGCGCTGCGGCGTCCGGCGTGCAGTTCCACCCCAAGTGCATCGGGCCGTTGTGATGGTCTACATCTCTGACACTACGGAGCACGATGTCCCTCACTCTGTTCATTCGCTTCCCTTCGTAGCCCTGCGGAATCGCTTCGAGGAGAGCCGGAAGCGTTGAAGCTTGGCGCTCTCAGTGGGGCGCAGGGACGTCTCTTTCTCGATGTAGCCATCCTTGACAAGGAACCAGCAGCCTTCACGAATGCGCTGCCTGAACAGCGTCATCGACGCGCCTTGGAGGCTCACCCCGCCTCGCTTAAGGACCGCTTGCGCGATCTCCTCGTACGTCATCCAGCTCCCGTGGGCCCGCAGCACCGCGAGAACACCCGCCCGAAGCTTCGTCCACGGCAGCGGTCCATTCTTGGGGCGTGTCTTGCGCGGCTTGATGCGCGACGGGTGGTGTGGCAGATGCGTTGGCACACAGCGCGATGCTCACGAGCAGCTGGCCAAGGCGCAATCGGCTGCTGCGGGAAAGGGCGGCGAGTGCCTAGAGAGCCGCTACTTGGATAACGAAACGAAGATGACTTGGCGCTGTGCCGCCGGCCACGAGTGGCTGGCCCCCTTCTACGCCGTTGTCAACGCGGGCACTTGGTGTGCTGTCTGTTCCAGCGGCCTGAAGGAGCGGCTTGTTCGGCGAGCGATCGAAGAACTGCTTGGCAGCAAGTTCGACAGCAGCTTCCCGGAATGGCTAGTGAATCCCAGAACTGGTCGTCGCCTGCAGCTGGACGGATACAACGCCGATCTCAAACTGGCGTTCGAGTACCAGGGAGATCAGCATTACGAGGTCGTTGGCCTTTTCAAGATGACGGAAGAGCGGCTCAAGGAACAGATCTACCGTGATCAAGTCAAGTTCGCAGCCTGCAAGAAGCGCGATGTGAGGTTGTTGAGGGTGCCGCGCGAGCTTTCTCCAGAACAAATGCCTCAGTGGCTTCATCAACGAATCTCCAAATTTGCTGATTTGGCGCCGATGCTCAGGCCGTGGCAGGAGGTCGAGATCGTTGAATGGACACCATCTGAGAGATGGTCTGTTTCCGATATGCAAGCAGTTGCGCGGGAGAGAGGCGGGCATTGTCACTCACCCTCATACGTTGGAGCAAGGGAGAAGTATGAGTGGGAGTGTTCGTCGGGGCACCAATGGCAGGCGGTTTGGGATGCCGTGCGTCGGGGGAGTTGGTGCAGCATCTGCTGTGGGAACGTCGTCAATCATGATGACCGACTCGTGAAGGCTCAATTGCACGCTCGCAGTCGCGGCGGTCAATGCTTGTCAGCGTCTTACAGCAAGGACAGCATGGCCTTCCAGTGCGCGCATGGGTACTCTAATCAAGCGCAACCCGGTTGGGTTGTCTAAGTAATCCCGGCGCAGGCCTGAAAAAAAAGGGGCCACTTGCGTGGCCCCTGGTTCGTGGCGGCATGACCGCCTGGCATGGTTGCTTCAGGAAGCGTTCTGTTCGAAGGGCAGCGTCATCTCGCGCAGGTCGCGACGGGTTTCCACCAGCACCAGCGGGCCTTCATCCAGCACGACCACCGGCGGGCGCTCGCGCGGCACATGGACCGGCTTGGGCTCGGCGGCGATGGCTGCCTGCGCGGCGGCAATGCGCGCGGCATCTGAGTTGACCCACTGCAGGCCGGAGCTTTCGGCGATGCGTGCCAATTCGTCCACCGGCAGTTCGAATGCCTGCACGCGCGGCAGTGCCTTGGCCGCGGGTGCCGGCTGCACCGGGGCCGCAGCGGGTGCGGTGGCGCGGGGGGCTGCTGCCGGTGCTGGAGCCGGTGCAGGTGCTGCGGACGGGGCGGGCGCCACATCCTGCGTCACGGCAGGTGCGTCAACGGTGGCGGCTGCCACGGGCTGCGCCACCGCCGAAGTGCGAAAGCCATCAAACATCGACGGCTGGGCAGCCTCGTCCTGCGGCGCCTCGGCATCGCGCGCCGGGCGCTGGTCGCCCCGCTCGCGGCGGTCGCGGCCATAACGGTCACGCGAGCGGCGGTCACGACGGCCTTCACCGTTGTCGTCCGTGGGCTGGCCCGTGGGCAGGCCATCGCGCGGTGCGTCCTGGTGGGCATGCGATTCGAGCACGGCGTCAGCCATGGGCGCGCCTTGCGATGTGCCTGTGTCGGCAACGGTGGCTACCGTGGCGCCAGCGCCAGCCGGTGCTTCATCGGTGCGCGGGCCACGGTCGTTGCGGCGCTCACCGCGCTCGCCCCGTTCACGCCGGCCCTCACCGCTGCGTTCACCGCGTTCACGGCGTTCGCCGTTGCGCGGCGCGCGGTCCTGGCGCTCGGCGCCGGCGGCAGCGTCTGCCGGTGCGCCCTGTGCGCCGTCAGTTTGTGTGCGGCTGTCTGCGTCGCGGGTGCCTTCGCGCCCACCCTCGCGCCCACCCTCCCGCCGTTCGCGCGGGCCCTGGCGGTCACCGCGGCCGTTGCGGCCTTCCGGCCGTGCGGAGCCCTCGGCGCCTTCGGCACGCGGCTCGTTGCGGCGCTGCTCACCATCACGGCTGCCACGGCCCTCGCTGGTCCGGCCTTCACCGCGACCGTCCCCGCGGCCTTCGCCCCGGCGGCCATCACGGCGCTCGCCGTCACGGCCACCGCGGCCACCACGGCCGTCACGACGTTCACCGTCGCGCGCGCCGCGGCCTTCGCGTTTCTCTTCCTTTTTGGCGGCGGCGGCAGCGGGCGCTGCAACGGGTGCAGCTGCCGGTGCGCTGGCGCCAAACAGGCCCTTGATCCAGCCGAAGAAGCCGGTTTCTGCGGGCGCCGGTGCAGCCACCGGTGCCTTGGCTGCCACGGGCTGCGCCGCCACCGGCTCGGGCTTGGGCACGGCGATCGGGGCGGGTGCGTCAGGCAGGACGCCCTTGATGACGGGTTCCTGCTTGTTGTGGCGCTCCTGCGAACGGCGCGTCACCGTGGTCGGGTCTTCGATTTCCTCGGCCATCGTGTAGCTGGCCTCGATGCGGTCCAGGCGCGGGTCGTCGTGCTTGAGGCGCTCCAGGCGGTAGTGCGGCGTTTCCAGCGTCTTGTTGGGCACCAGCAGCACGCTGATGCGTTGCTTGAGTTCGATCTTGGCGATTTCGGTGCGCTTTTCGTTCAGCAGGAACGACGCCACTTCCACCGGCACCTGGCACAGCACGGACGCCGTGCTGTCCTTCATGGACTCTTCCTGGATGATGCGCAGGATCTGCAGCGCGGAGGATTCCGTGTCACGGATGTGGCCGGAGCCGCCGCAGCGCGGGCAGGGAATGGAGGCGCCTTCGCTCAAGGCAGGGCGCAGACGCTGCCGGCTCATCTCCATCAGGCCGAACTTGCTGATGGTGCCGAACTGCACACGGGCGCGGTCCTGGCGCAGCGCATCGCGCAGGCGGTTCTCGACTTCGCGGCGGTTCTTGGACTCCTCCATGTCGATGAAGTCGATCACGATCAGTCCGCCCAGGTCGCGCAGGCGCATCTGGCGCGCCACTTCGTCGGCGGCTTCCAGGTTGGTGCGGGTGGCGGTCTCTTCGATGTCGCCGCCCTTGATGGCGCGTGCCGAGTTGACGTCCACACTGACCAGCGCTTCGGTGTGGTCGATCACGATGGCGCCGCCGCTGGGCAGCTGCACCGTGCGGGCGTACGCGGATTCGATCTGGTGCTCGATCTGGAACCGGCTGAACAGCGGCGCATCGTCGCGGTAACGCTTGACGCGGGCCGCGTGCTCGGGCATCACGTGCGCGATGAATTGCTGCGCCTGTTCGTAGATGTCGTCGGTGTCGATCAGGATGTCGCCGATGTCATGATTGAAGTAATCACGGATCGCGCGGATCACCAGGCTCGATTCCTGGTAGATCAGGAAGGCGCCCTTGGCGCCCTTGGTGGCGCCGTCAATGGCGTTCCACAGCTTGAGCAGGTAATTCAGGTCCCACTGCAGTTCGTTGGCCGCGCGGCCAATGCCGTTGGTGCGCGCGATGATGGACATGCCGTTGGGATATTCCAGCTGGTCCATCGCCTCCTTGAGTTCGGCGCGGTCGTCGCCCTCGATGCGGCGGCTGACGCCACCGCCGCGCGGGTTGTTGGGCATCAGCACCACATAGCGCCCGGCCAGGCTCACGAAGGTGGTGAGCGCCGCGCCCTTGTTGCCGCGTTCTTCCTTCTCGACCTGGACCAGCAGTTCCTGGCCTTCGCGGATCACGTCATTGATGCGCGCCTGGCTGGGCGGCACGTTGCCCTGGAAATACTGCTTGGAGATTTCCTTGAAGGGCAAAAAGCCGTGACGGTCTTCGCCGTAGTCCACGAAGCAGGCTTCCAGCGAGGGCTCCACGCGGGTCACGACCGCCTTGTAGATGTTGCCCTTGCGCTGTTCGCGCCCTTCGATTTCGATTTCGTAGTCGAGGAGTTTTTGTCCATCGACGATGGCCAGCCGGCGTTCTTCGGCCTGCGTGGCATTGATCAGCATGCGCTTCATGGCGTCACCTTGTTCGTTCTTCAAAACATCACATGCCCTGTACGGGCAACGATGCCGGACTGACGCGCTATGAAACGAAGGGAATTGCCGGAGCGTCGCGCCCGCTGACTAGATCAGCAGGCGGGACAAGGGCGCATGGATGGGGGCGAGGGGGACGGGGTGCTGGGGCGCCACATGTTTCGTGGCGGCCCGCGCGCGCAAGCGGCGGGCGGCAGACGCATCCATGCCGTGGCGCGGGGCTGTCAGCCACCGCCAGAAGGCAAGCAAAAGCGTCATCAACACAACAAATTCTCGCTTTGATCCGCCCACCAGCGAACAGCTGGTGGACTGAGGTATTCCGTATCAGTGTTTCAGTGCGTCGGCTTGGCTTGTGCCACGCGTGCCACTGTCGGCGTTGGCCTTCAGTTTGCAAGCGATGCAACAAGTGGCATCGACCTTCCAGCGTGGCGGGTGGTGAAGGGGTGGACTAAACTCCAGACAAATCAACCACTTACAGCGTTACGCTAGTGAAACACATTATAGGGGGCGAAGAGTCCCCTGCAAGCCCCCGGGTGAAATCGGTCACGGTCGACGAAGATTCAGCCGGGCAGCGGCTGGACAACTTCCTGATCCGTCATCTCAAGGGCGTGCCCAAAACCCATGTGTACCGCATCATCCGCAGCGGCGAAGTGCGGGTGAACAAGGGCCGCGCGGGCGCCGACACGCGTGTGTCGGCGGGCGATGTGGTGCGGGTGCCACCCGTGCGCACCTCGCAGGCGGCGGACAGCAAGGCCGCCAGGCCGGCGCCCGCGCGGGAATTCCCCGTGCTACTGGAAGACGACGCGGTGTTGGCCATCGACAAGCCGGCCGGCGTGGCGGTGCATGGCGGCAGTGGCGTAAGTTTTGGCGTCATCGAGCAATTGCGCCAGGCCCGTCCGGAGGCGAAGTTCCTGGAACTGGTGCACCGGCTGGACCGCGAAACCTCGGGCATCCTGCTGGTGGCGCGCAAGCGTTCGGCGCTGACCCGCCTGCAGGACCAGTTCCGCGAGCGCGAAACCGGCAAGACCTACCTGGCCCTGGTGCCCGGTGAATGGCCGGCCAGCTGCAAGGTCATTGACGTGCCACTGCACAAATACCTGCAGGCCGACGGCGAGCGGCGCGTGAAAGTGGTGGCCAAGGACGACCCCGACGGCATGCGGTCCATCACGCTCGTCAAGGTGGCGCGCAGGCTGCCGGGCTTCAGCCTGCTGGAGGTCACGATCAAGACCGGACGCACACACCAGATCCGGGTGCATCTGGCGTCGCAGGGGCATGCGATCGCGGGCGACGACAAATACGGTGATTTCGAGCTCAACAAAACCCTGCACCGGCAGGGCCTGAAGCGCATGTTCCTGCATGCCTGGCGGTTACAGTTCAACCACCCGGTCACCGGCGAGCGCGTGCAGCTTGTGGCGCCGTTGCCCGCTGACCTCCAACACTTCGTGGACCATGCCGCAGCAACGACAGTTTGACCTCATCGCCTTCGACTGGGACGGCACGCTTTTTGACTCCACGAAGATCATCGTGCGCTGCATCCAGCGGGCTGTGACGGACGTGGGCGGCGCCCTGCCGTCCGACAAGGACGCGGCCTATGTGATCGGCATGGGGTTGATGCAGGCGCTGGCGCATGCGGCGCCCGATGTGCCGCCCGAAAAATACCCCGAGCTGGGCGCCCGCTACCGCCACCACTACGTCCAGCACCAGAACGACATCAGCCTGTTTGACGGCGTGCTGGCGCTGCTGGCCGACCTCAAGGCCCGTCACCACCTGCTGGCCGTGGCAACGGGCAAGAGCCGGCGTGGCCTGGACGAAGCGCTGCAGGCCGTGGAACTGCGGGGCATGTTCGACGGCTCGCGCACGGCCGACGAAACCGCTGGCAAGCCGCATCCGCGCATGCTGCACGAGCTGATGCGTGAATTTGGCGTGGAGCCCGGGCGCACCCTGATGATCGGTGACACCACGCACGACCTGCAGATGGCCGTGAATGCGGGTTGTGCCAGCGTGGGGGTGAGCTATGGTGCGCATGAGCCGGATGCGTTCCATGCCCTGAACCCCCGCTTCGTGGCGCACTCCGTGCCCCAGCTGCACCAGTGGCTGCTGGCCAACGCCTGAGGTGCCACCATGGACGAAGCGATCGCCTTGTGCCAGTCCGCAGACCTGCGGGACGGCGGTGATGCCGTGCCGTTTGACGTGGTGTACGGCGGGCAGACATGCCGCGCATTTGCCGTGCGCTACCGGGGCGCCGTGCATGCCTATCTGAACCGTTGCACCCATGTCGCCATGGAACTGGACTACCAGCCCAACCGGTTTTTCGACGACACCGGCCAATGGTTGCTGTGCGCCACCCATGGCGCGGCGTACCAGCCCGATACCGGCGCCTGTGGCGGCGGGCCCTGCCGCGGCGGCCTGGTGAAGATCGCCCTGAGTGAACATGACGGCGTGGTCCACTGGCATACTGCCTTCAACCTGAAACCCGTAGCCTTCTGACATGAACGACAACCAATCCCCTGGCAGCCCCACGCCCGACGACGGGCTGCCGCCAGCGCCTTCGGCTCCCGAAGCCGCAAAAGCATCCACGGCGCCCGCCGAGGCGGTGGGCTGGGAGCGATCGGCGCTGGAGCGCCTGGCCTTTGCGGCGCTGCAGGAGCAGCGTGCGGCCCGCCGCTGGCGCAGCTTTGTGCGGCTGGCCTGGCTGGCATTCTTTGTGGTGCTGATCTGGATGCTGATGTTCCGTGGCGGGCCGTCCACCGACAAAAGCCTGCCCCATACCGCGGTGGTGGAAATCAAGGGCGAAATCGCCGCCGACACCGAAGCCAGCGCTGAATTCATCGTTGCAGCCATGCGCGCCGCGTTTGAGGACGAAGGCGCCAAGGCCGTGGTGCTGCTGATCAATTCGCCCGGCGGCAGCCCGGTGCAGGCCGGCATCATCAATGACGAAGTCCGCCGTCTCAAGACGCTGTACAAGAAGCCTGTCTATGCGGTGGTGGAAGAGTCCTGCGCGTCGGCGGCGTATTACATCGCCGCCGCGTCCGACCGCATCTTCGTGGACAAGGCCAGCATTGTCGGCAGCATCGGCGTGCTGATGGACGGCTTCGGCTTTACCGGCCTCATGGACAAGCTGGGCGTGGAGCGCCGGCTGATGACGGCCGGAGAAAACAAGGGCTTCCTGGACCCTTTCAGCCCGCAGACGGAAAAGCACCGCGCCTACGCGCAGGCGATGCTGGACCAGATCCACCAGCAGTTCATTGACACCGTCAAGGCCGGTCGTGGCAAACGGCTCAAGGACTCGCCCGAACTGTTCAGCGGGCTGTTCTGGACGGGCCAGCAATCCATTGAACTCGGCCTGGCCGACCAACTGGGCAACCTGGACTACGTGGCCCGTGAGGTGGTCAAGGCCGAGGACCTGGTGGACTACACGCGGCGTGACAACGTGGCCGAACGGCTGGCCAAGAAATTTGGCGCGGCCGTGGGCGAAGGTGCCGTGCGCGCATTGAAGACGTTGCCTGCCATCCGCTGAAGCGGGATCGCGAGGGGCAAACAAACGGTAAGCGGCTCAGCCCCGGCCGCCTACCGGCCGATCAGGTACACCGCTGGCGTGTCATTGGCCACGGGCTGCGGCTTGTGCTTCCAGCCCTTCACCGTGTCGCTGCGGCTGTGGGCCGAGGCCAGCGTCAGGCCGCTGCTGACTGCCAGCCGGGTGTTGTGCTGCAGCGTCTGCAGCAGGGCCTGCCACAGAGCTGTGTTGCGGTAAGGTGTTTCAATGAACAGCTGCGTCTGCGCGCTCTTGAGCGCCAATGATTCCAGTTCGCGCAGCCGGCGGCTGCGCTGCGCCGCGTCTTGCGGCAGGTAGCCCACAAAAGCGAAGTTCTGCCCGTTGAGACCGCTGGCCGCCAGCGCCAGCAGCAACGACACCGGCCCGACCAGCGGCACGACCTCAATGCCCAGGTCATGGGCGGCGCGCACGACGGACGAGCCCGGGTCCGCGACCGCTGGCATGCCGGCTTCACTGACCAGACCCATGTCCTGGCCTTGGAGGGCCGGTGCCAGCAGGGGACGCGCGTCAAACGGGGCGGCCAGATCGCCTTTCTTGTGGACGTCGCGTGGCAGTTCCTGAAGGCTCAGCGCCTGCAACGGCTGCGCCAGTGGCGCGATGTCGTTCACCCGCTTGAGGTAGGCACGCGTGGTTTTGGCGCTCTCGCAGATCCAGTGGCCCAGGCGGGCAGCCACCTGCAGCGTGGCCATGGGCAGCGTGTCGGACAGGTTTGCCTGGCTGTCGCAGCCAAAGTCCAGTGGCGCGGGTACCAGGTAGAGGCGGCCCTTGGTGGCGCTCATGACAGCACCTGGATGCCGGCCGCGCGGATCATGCGGCAGGTGCGGATGAGTGGCAGCCCCACCAGGGCGGTGGGGTCGTCGTTCTCAATGGATGCCAGCAATGCGATGCCCAGGCCCTCACTCTTGGCGCTGCCGGCGCAGTCGTAGGGCTGTTCCGCCTGCAGGTAAGCCTCGATTTCGGCGTCGTCCAGATCCCGAAAGCGCACTTGCACGGCGGCGATGTCCACTTCTTCAAACCCGCTGTCCAGGCACGCCACGGCCACGGCCGTCTGGAACACCACGGTCTGGCCCCGCATGCTGCGAAGTTGCGCCGTCGCCCGCGCATGGTCACCGGGCTTGCCCAGCGCCTGCCCGGCCAAGTCGGCCACCTGGTCGGAGCCGATGACCACGGCTTGCGGAAAGCGCGCAGCCACGGCGCGTGCCTTGGCCAGCGCCAGGCGCAGCGCCAGGGCCCGGGGCGCTTCCCCGGCGTGCGGCGTCTCATCGACGTCGGGTGACGCCACCTCGAACGGCAGGCGCAACCGCGACAGCAGTTCATGGCGGTAGCGCGAGGTGGAGCCAAGGATGAGCGTACGGTCTTGGGGGCTGGGCATGCGGTGATTCTCTTACACTGGGCTCATGAGCAAAGAGTTTGTGGCCAGCAGGCTGGACGTGGCGGCCTTCGCGCGCGAGGGCGCCAGTCTGGCGGGGCGTGAACCCCTGCGCCAGCGCAGCCGCCTGCTGGACGAAACACGGGGCGAGGGTGCCGATTTGCCCGTGCAGTGGACAGCGCAGGGGCAGGCCGTGGCCGTGACCGGGGGTGATCCGCAGGTCTGGCTGCACCTGAAAGCCAGCGCGGTGCTTCCACTGACCTGCCAGCGTTGCCTGGCGCCCGTGGATGTGACCCTGACGGTGGATCGCGCATTCCGTTTCGTGGCCGATGAAGCCACCGCCCTGGCGCAGGACGATGAGTCCGAAGAGGATCTGCTGGTGCTCAGCCGTGAATTTGATCTGGTGGAACTGGTGGAGGATGAGCTGCTGATGGAGATGCCGGCCGTTCCGCGCCATGAGGTGTGTCCAACAGAGGTGAAGTTGGTGGCCACTGACGCCGAATTCGAGGCGCAGGCTGCGGCAAAGCCTCATCCATTTGCAGCCCTGCAAAAGCTCAAGGCCGATAAAGGCAATTAAATCAACAAGTTGGGCTATAATCGTGGGCTTCGCGTACTTCGCCCCAACCGATTTGCGCGGCTGAACCGACTTCTGTCCAACATTTAACCCGCTTGTTGCGCTTCATCGCAGCAGCCATTTCTCCAGGAGCCCTCATGGCCGTCCAGCAGAACAAAAAGTCTCCGTCCAAGCGTGGCATGCACCGCTCGCACAATGCCCTGAATGTGCCGGGCATTGCCGTTGAACCCACCACGGGCGAAACCCACCTGCGCCATCACATCAGCCCCAATGGCTTTTACCGTGGCCGCAAAGTGCTGAAGACCAAGTCCGAAGCCTGATTCCGTTCTTTCCATCCAGAGGCCCGGCGCTGCATTTCTGCGGCTACGGGCCTTTGTCTTGATGGCCGCCCCCGCGTCGTGCTCTACAGTTGGGTCCCATGATTACTCTGGCCGTCGATTGCATGGGGGGAGACCACGGCCCCCGCGTCACGCTCACCGCGTGCCGCCAGTTTCTTGATTCCCACCCTGACGCCCGCCTGCTGCTGGTCGGGCAAGCTGCTGCCCTGGGCGCGTTCACGCACGAGCGGGCCAGCGTGGTGGCTGCCACTGAGGTGGTCGCCATGGACGACCCCGTTGAAGTGGCGCTGCGCCGCAAGAAGGATTCGTCCATGCGCGTGGCGATTCAGCAGGTTAAGGATGGCGCTGCCCAGGCGGCCCTGTCGGCCGGGAACACCGGCGCGCTGATGGCGATCGCGCGCTACCTGTTGAAAACCGTGGATGGTATAGACCGGCCGGCCATTGCCACGCAGTTACCTAATGCCACCGGTGGTGCGACCACTGTGCTGGATCTTGGCGCCAATGTGGATTGCACCCCTGAACACCTGCTGCAGTTTGCCGTGATGGGTTCAGCGCTGGTGTCTGCGCTCAATGACAACCAGAACCCCTCTGTCGGCTTGCTGAATATTGGTGAAGAGGTCATTAAAGGTGGCGAAACCATAAAAAAGGCGGGTGAACTTCTGCGATCTGCTGCCAATTCTGGGGATCTGAATTTTTACGGAAATGTCGAGGGCAACGATATTTTCAAGGGAACCACGGAAATCGTGGTGTGCGATGGCTTTGTGGGAAATGTGGCGCTGAAGGCGAGCGAGGGCCTGGCTTCGATGATCGGCGGGTTCTTGAGGGCCGAATTTTCGCGCAACGTGTTTGCAAAAATTGCCGCCATCATTGCTTATCCGGTCCTATCTTCATTTAAAAACCGGGTTGACCATCGCCGCTACAACGGCGCAGCCCTTTTGGGCCTGCGCGGACTGGTGTTCAAGAGCCATGGTTCGGCCGATGAGCTGGCGTTCGAGCAGGCCTTGAACCGGGCGTATGATGCAGCCCGACACCAATTACTGGATCGCGTCCAGGCCCGCATTGCGCACGCAGCGCCACTACTGAAGAGTGCCGAAGCGCTGGTGCAGGCCCCGGAAGCGGCTACCCTGACCTGATGAACCGTTATTCCCGCATCACCGGCACCGGCAGCTATCTGCCGCCGCGCCGGCTGACCAACGCCGACCTGGCCGCCGAGCTGGCTGCCAAGGGTGTTGAAACCAGCGATGAATGGATCGTGGAACGCACAGGCATTCGCGCGCGCCACTTTGCGGCCCCCGATGTGTCCAGCAGCGACCTTGGGCTGCAGGCCGCGCGCAATGCGCTGCAGGCCGCGGGGCTCCAGGCGTCGGACATCGATCTCATCATCGTGGCGACCTCCACGCCCGACATGGTGTTCCCGTCCACGGCGACCATCCTGCAGCACAAGCTGGGTATCGCCGGTTGCCCTGCTTTTGATGTGCAGGCCGTGTGCAGCGGCTTTGTCTATGCATTGACCGTGGCGGACTCGTTGATCAAGACGGGCACGGCCAGCAAGGCGCTGGTGATTGGCGCCGAAGTTTTTTCACGTATCCTGGATTTCAGCGACCGTACCACCTGCGTCCTGTTTGGTGATGGCGCGGGTGCCGTCGTGCTGGAGGCCTCTGAAACGCCAGGCATCCTGGCCACCGACCTGCATGCGGATGGCAAGCACGCCAGTATTCTGTGTGTGCCAGGCACCGTGTCTGGCGGCAAGGTTCTGGGTGATCCGTTGCTGAAGATGGACGGCCAGGCGGTTTTCAAACTGGCGGTGGGCGTGCTGGAAGACTCCGCCCGCGCCACGCTGGCCAAGGCCGGCCTGCAGGACGCAGATATTGACTGGCTGATTCCGCACCAGGCCAACATCCGCATCATGCAAAGCACCGCAAAAAAGCTGAAGCTGCCTCTGTCCAAGGTCGTGGTGACGGTGGACCAGCACGGCAACACCTCGGCAGCATCCATCCCGCTGGCGATGGACGCCGCGGTTCGCGCCGGGCAGATCCGCAAAGGCGACACCCTCATGCTGGAGGGCGTTGGCGGTGGCTTTACCTGGGGCGCTGTCCTTCTCAAGTACTGATCCATGAAGTCATTTGCTTTTGTATTTCCGGGGCAAGGCTCGCAGTCCGTAGGCATGCTGGACGGCTGGGGCGACCACCCCGTGGTGCGGCAGACGCTGGCCGAAGCCAGCGATGCCTTGGGTGAAGATGTCGCCCGCCTGATTCACGAGGGCCCCAAGGAGGCGCTGGCGCTGACGACCAACACCCAGCCGGTGATGCTGGTTGCCGGCGTGGCGGCTTACCGTGCGTGGCTTGCCGAAGGCGGCGAGGTGCCGTCCGTGGTGGCGGGCCATTCGCTGGGTGAATACTCGGCGCTGGTGGCCTCAGGGGTCCTGACGCTGGCCCAGGCTGCGCCGCTGGTGCGCTTTCGGGCGCAGGCCATGCAGGATGCGGTGCCGGTGGGCACCGGCGCCATGGCTGCCATTCTGGGAATGGAATCCGGCAAGGTGCGGGCGGTTTGTGAAGCGACCATGCAGGCCACCGGCGAGGTGGCCGAGGCCGTCAACTTCAATGACCCGCTGCAGACCGTGATCGCGGGCAGCAAGGCTGGCGTTGAAAAGGCCTGCGAAGCCCTGAAGGCGGCAGGTGCCAAGCGTGCGTTGCCTTTGCCGGTGTCTGCGCCTTTTCACTCCAGCCTGATGAAGCCGGCCGCCGAGCGCCTGCGTGAGCGGCTCGAATCCCTGGAACTCGGCGAGCCGCGCATCCCCGTGATCAACAACATCGACGTTGCGCTGGAAGTGGATGCTGACCGCATTCGTGATGCGCTGTATCGCCAGGCTTTTGGCCCGGTACGCTGGGTCGAATGTATCCAGGCCATCCAGGCGCGTGGAATTTCCTGTGTGGTCGAATGCGGGCCCGGCAAGGTGCTGGCGGGCATGGTCAAGCGTATCGACGCCGGCCTGACCGGCCTGGCGGTATATGACCCGGCCAGCCTGGCTGAAGCGAAAGGTCTTCTCAATGACTGACGCCCGCACGCAAGGCCAGGTGGCCCTGGTGACCGGCGCATCGCGCGGCATTGGCGCGGCCATTGCCCATGAGCTTGCAGCGCGCGGCCTGAAGGTCGTGGGTACCGCGACGACTGACGGTGGCGCACAGCAGATCTCTGCCGCGCTTGCGGCATTTCCAGGTTGCCGTGGCGCGATGCTGGATGTCAACGACGCGGCCGGTGCCGAAGCCCTGGTGGATGCCGTCGTGAAGGAGCACGGCGGCTTGCAGGTGCTGGTCAACAACGCCGGTATCACGCGCGACATGCTGGCCATGCGGCTGAAAGACGAGGATTGGGATGCCGTGCTGGACACCAATCTCAAGGCGGTATTTCGCATGAGCCGCGCCGTGATGCGCACCATGATGAAGCAGCGGTATGGCCGGATCATCAATATCACGAGCGTCGTGGGTGCCTCGGGCAACCCGGGCCAGGCCAATTACGCAGCGGCCAAGGCCGGTGTGGCCGGCATGACGCGTGCGCTGGCGCGCGAGCTGGGCAGCCGCAACATTACGGTCAACTGCGTTGCGCCGGGCTTTATCGAGACAGACATGACCGCCAGCCTGCCCGAAGAGCAGCAAAAGGCGCTGCTTGGGCAGATCCCCCTGGGCCACCTGGGCAAGCCGGCGGACATCGCCCATGCCGTGGCGTACCTGGCGTCACCGCAAGCAGGCTACATCACCGGCCAGGAAATCCATGTCAACGGGGGCATGTTCATGGCCTGAACGCCATGACGCGCTGAAACCAGACCCAGCCGGTTTATCCGTCCGGCGGCTGTGCGGGAACTGCAGCCCGGCCCAGCTAAAATCGCGGATTCATTCACAACCCTCCGAGGGAACCATGAGCGATATCGAATCACGTGTCAAAAAAATCATTGCCGAACAACTTGGCGTGGAAGAGTCCCAGGTCACCAATGAAAAAGCCTTTGTGGCCGACCTCGGCGCTGATTCGCTCGACACGGTCGAGCTGGTGATGGCCCTGGAAGACGAGTTCGGCATCGAAATCCCGGACGAAGACGCCGAGAAGATCACGACGGTGCAAAACGCCATCGATTACGCCAACACCCACCAGAAGGCCTGATCACAGGCCCATCAAGAGGTTCTAGCGCATGTCTCGCCGCGTCGTTGTGACCGGTCTGGGTTGTGTCAGCCCCGTGGGTAACACGGTGGCGCAATCCTGGGCCAACCTGCTTGCTGGCACGCCCGGCATTGACCTCATCACGCAGTTCGATGCGAGTGCGTTTGCCTGCAAATTCGCAGGCGAGGTCAAGGGCCTGAACATCGGGGACTACATTCCCGAAAAAGAAGCCCGGCACATGGATCGTTTCATTCACCTGGGCATGGCCGCAGCCATCCAGGCCGTTGCCGACAGTGGCCTGCCCACGGGTGAGGCCCTGGACGACGAGCTGGCGACGCGCATCGGGTGCAATATCGGCGCGGGCATCGGTGGCTTGCCGATGATCGAGCAGACGCACGCCGAGCTGACCAATCGGGGGCCGCGGCGTATTTCGCCGTTTTTTGTGCCGGCCTCGATCATCAACATGATTTCAGGCCATGTTTCCATCAAGTATGGTTTCAAGGGCCCCAACATCGCCGTAGTGACAGCCTGTACCACGGGCCTGCATGCCATTGGTCTGTCGGCGCGGATGATTGCCTATGGTGACGCCGACGTCATGATTGCCGGCGGCGCGGAGTCCACCGTGTCCCCCCTCGGCATCGGCGGCTTTGCCGCGGCGCGCGCGCTGTCCACCCGCAATGACGACCCCAAGACAGCCTCCCGCCCCTGGGACAAGGGCCGCGACGGCTTCGTGCTCGGCGAAGGTGGCGGCGTGCTGGTGCTGGAAGAGTACGAACACGCCAAGGCGCGCGGCGCCAGAATCTATGCCGAACTGGCTGGTTTTGGCATGAGCGCAGATGCCTTCCACATGACCGCGCCGGATGTGGACGGCCCCCGCCGCTCCATGGTCATGGCGCTGAAGAACGCCGGCGTCAATGCCGACGAGGTGAACTACCTCAATGCGCACGGCACGTCCACCCCGCTGGGCGACCTGAACGAAACCAATGCCATCAAGGCCGCTTTGGGCGATCACGCGAAAAAAATCGTGGTCAATTCGACCAAGTCCATGACCGGTCACCTGCTGGGTGGTGCCGGTGGCATTGAATCGGTATTCACCGTACTGGCGGTGCATCACCAGAAAAGTCCGCCAACGATCAACATCTTCGACCAGGATCCGGAATGTGACCTGGACTACTGCGCCAACGAGGCGCGCGACCTCAAGATCGATGTGGCCGTGAAGAACAATTTCGGATTCGGTGGCACCAACGGAACCTTGGTGTTCAAGCGCGTGCCCTGACCGTCAGGCAGCGCGGTTTCCATGCATAACGCCCCAGCGGTGACCTATCCGGTGGGGCGTTCGTCTATTCAGGGGTTGCTGGGTCTGATGATTTGGCTGCTGGGCGTGGCCGCGATCTTGGCTTGGGCCGCAGCGTCACCAAGCGCCGGGCGGCTCGCTGTGGCCAGTGGCCTGAGCGTGGTGGTCGCTGTGTTGGCGGCCATCGCCTGGTGGCGTACGCCAGCCGGTGAACTGCAATGGAATGCCCAGGCCTGGCAGTTGCACTTGCGTGGCGCGTGCACTATCGGGCAGCCCCTGGTGGTGCTGGACCTGCAACGCAGCCTGTTGCTGCGCTGGCGCCCGGATGGCGGGGCGGGTGGCTGGCTGTGGGTGGACCGCTCCAGTGTCCCTATTCGCTGGGATGACCTGCGCCGTGCTGTATATTCGCGCGCCATAGTTGATGCGCCGCCGCCCTCACGCGCGGCGACCCCATGACGCCTCCGCCCCCGACCGCCGCTCCCGTTCCCGCCGATACCGACCTGATGCTGGTTGAGCGCACCGTGGCGGGTGACCAGAAGGCTTTTGAGCTGCTGGTATTGAAGTACCAGCGCCGGATTGAGCGGCTGATTGGCCGCATGGTGCGCGATGTGGACCTGGTTGAAGACATCGCCCAGGAAACCTTCATCCGCGCCTACCGCGCCCTGGCGCAGTTCCGTGGCGAGGCCCAGTTCTATACCTGGCTGTACCGGATCGCGGTGAATACCGCCAAAAAGACCCTGGGCGACCTCAAACGCGACCCGCTGGTGCCGGAAAGCGCGTTGCGCGGGGGTGACGATGACGATGAAACTTCCGGCGTCGAGAACGAACTAACCTCGGCCGAAACCCCTGAAACGGTGCTTGCCGCCAAGGAAATTGCTGCCACGGTCAATGCGGCCATGGAGGCTTTGCCCGAGGAATTGCGTCAGGCAGTCACGCTGCGCGAGATCGAAGGCCTCAGCTACGAAGAGATTGCGCAAGTCATGAATTGCCCGATTGGCACCGTGCGGTCCCGGATTTTCCGGGCGCGCGAAGCGATTTCGGCCAAGGTGAAGCCCCTGCTGGAGAACCAGTCGGGCAAGCGCTGGTGAGGTGATGATGGAAAAGATGTCAAACATGGATGAGATGGTGTCCGCGCTGGCGGACGGGGAACTTCATGGCGAGGCTTTCGCGCGCGCCATGGATGCGCTCGCCACGGATGCCCATGCCCGCGAGTCCTGGCACGCTTACCACCTGGTGGGTGATGTGTTGCGTTCGGCCGAGCTGGCCTCGCCATCCAGCGGCACCGATTTTGTGGCGCGCTTTCGCGCCCGCCTGCAGGATGACCCCACGGCGGTACCGGCGGTGCCGGTGGGCTTGCCGGTTCATGATGACAGGGATGCTCCCAGCCGCGTTGCCGCTGGGAGCGTACCGGCCAATGCGCCTGGCTTTGGCTGGCCTTTGCTGGCGGGGGTGGCATCCCTCACCGCAGTAGCTGCCATTGCCTGGAACATACTGGGCGGCTCGGCGGGTGCCCCGCCGGCCGCGGCAGAGCTGGCGCAGGCTGCGCCGCAGCCGCTGCGCCAGATGCAGGCCGAGTCCTCCCGTCCGGTGATGATCCGCGATGCGCGGCTGGATGAGTTGCTGGCGGCCCATCGGCAGGCGGGTGGTGCATCCGCGTTGCAGATGCCGGCTGGATTCTTGCGCAACGCCACATTTGAGTCGCCTGGGCGATGAAAACCGTGCTTGCCCAGCTTGCCTTGCTGGCCTGTGTGGCCGGCGCTGGTGCCGCGTGGGCGCAGGTGCCCGCTGCGGCTGTACCCTCAAACACAACCCCCACCGGTGGCGAGCGCAGCATCAGCGACTGGCTCATGCGCATGCACGAGGCATCGCGCCGGCGCACCTATATGGGCACCTTCGTGGTGTCTTCGGCGGCGGGCAACCTGTCCAGCGCCCGTATCTGGCATGCCTGTGATGGCGTCCAGCAGATGGAGAGGGTTGAGTCCCTGACGGGCGCACCGCGCTCCACCTTCCGGCGCAATGACCATGTGGTGACCTTCCTGCCTGACAGCAAGGTGGTGCACACGGAAAGGCGTGAGTCGCTGGGCCTCTTCCCAAGCCTGCTGAAGTCCAGTGAAACGACGATCCCGGAGTTCTATGCGGCCCAGGTCACGGGCAGTGAGCGCGTGGCCGGGTTTGACGCGGATATCGTGCAGCTGAATCCGCGCGACAACCTGCGTTTTGGCTACCGCATCTGGAGCGAAAAAAAATCAGGCCTGGTCGTGAAGCTGCAGACGCTCGATGCAGACGGGCAGGTGATCGAACAGGCCGCTTTTTCCGAGTTGCAGCTGGACGCCCCGGTCAAGATGGACAAGCTGGCCCAGATGATGGCCAACACGGACGGCTACAAGGTCCACAGGGCGGATCCGGTCAAAACGACTGCCGAGGCGCAGGGCTGGGTCCTGAAGACCCCTGTGGCCGGGTTCAAGTCCATGGGCTGTTACAAGCGCCCGCCGGCTGGCGGCGGACGTGACGACACGGTCCAGTGGATCTTCTCGGACGGGCTGGCTTCGGTGTCGCTGTTTGTGCAGGCCTATGACCGGCAACGCCATGCGCAGGAGCTGATGCTCTCCATGGGCGCGACGCAGACGCTGGCCCGGAGGCTGGCCGACAAGGGCGGCGACTGGTGGCTGACCGTGGTGGGCGAAGTCCCCCCGCAGACCCTCAAGGCGTTCGCACAAAGCCTTGAGCGGCGCAAATAAGCCCCCATTTGCCGAGCCATCCGCAACAGCTACTGTATTCCCTGGTTATTGTGAAAGGCCGATGATGATCCGATTCGACTTCTTCAAGATGGCGGGTACGCCCGTACTCGCTGCCGCGATGGCTCTGGTGGCCGTGACGGCCGTGGCGCCTGTGCACCCTGCCCATGCCCAGGTGCGTGGCTTGCCTGATTTCACCGAGCTGGTGGAGCAGGTCGGGCCGTCGGTGGTGAATATCCGCACCATTGAAAAGTCGCGCGGCAATGCAGCCCAGGGCGGTGGCCAGATGGACGAGGAGATGCAGGAGTTCTTCCGCCGTTTCTTTGGCCAGCCGTTGCCTGGCGTGCCGCGCCAGGGGCCGCGGCCCAACCAGCCCCAGGACGAGGAGCGCGAGCGCCCACGCGGCGTGGGCTCGGGTTTTATCCTCACGCCTGATGGCTACGTCATGACCAACGCCCACGTGGTCGATGGCGCTGACGAGGTTCTGGTCACGCTGCCGGACAAGCGCGAGTTCAAGGCCCGCATCGTCGGCGCCGACAAGCGCACCGACGTGGCCGTGGTGAAGATCGAAGCCGCGGGCCTGCCCGCTGTGAAGGTCGGCGATGTGAACCGGCTCAAGGTCGGTGAATGGGTCATGGCGATCGGTTCGCCATTCGGGCTGGAGAACACCGTGACGGCCGGCATCGTGAGCGCCAAGCAGCGTGACACCGGCGATTACCTGCCGTTCATCCAGACCGACGTGGCCATCAATCCCGGTAATTCGGGTGGTCCGCTCATCAACATGCGCGGCGAGGTGGTGGGCATCAACAGCCAGATCTATTCGCGCTCGGGTGGCTTCATGGGCATTTCGTTCGCCATTCCTATGGACGAAGCCATCCGCGTGAGCGACCAGTTGCGCGCCACCGGCCGGGTTTCGCGCGGGCGCATTGGCGTGCAGATTGACCAGGTCACCAAGGATGTGGCTGAGTCGATCGGCCTGGGCAAGCCGCAAGGCGCGCTGGTGCGCAGCGTTGAAAGCGGCTCCCCGGCCGACAAGGCGGGCGTGGAGGCCGGGGACATCATCGTCAAGTTCGATGGCCGGGCCATCGACAAGGCTACCGACCTGCCGCGCCTGGTGGGCAACACCAAGCCTGGCAGCAAGAGCACGCTTACCGTGTTCCGCCGTGGCGGTTCAAGGGACCTGAGCGTGGTGATTGCGGAACTGGAGGCCGACAAGACCGTTGCCAAGGCACCGGAAAAAGAGGTCAAGCCCAGGGCCTCCGCGGCCGCGCAGTCCATCGGGCTGGCCGTGAGTGACCTGACTGACGCGCAGAAGAAGGAACTCAAGATCAAAGGTGGCGTGAAAGTCGATGCGGCCACCGAAGGCGCTGCGCGCGCTGGCATCCGCGAAGGCGATGTGATCGTGGCCATTGGCAACACCGAAGTCGGCAACCTGAAAGAGTTTGAGGCGGCCGTGGCCAAGGCTGATCGCAGCAAGCCTGTGCCTGTGCTTCTGCGCCGGGGCGAGCTGGCGACCTATCTCTTGATCCGCCCGGCGCGCTGACAGCCTGACCCGGCCACGTCAAGTAGCCCCAACCCGGACTCGGGTTTGGGCTTTCTTTTTTGGGTGTCAGGAGTCAAAAAAGCGACGCGCCAGAAATTTTTTTCAATCCCGTGAGAGCTGTCAAAATGTTTGTGCCCGCTAACTTTCGGAAGTGCTAGCGACAATATTGGATAGAATCAGAGCTTTCTTGAGCTCATTCCAGACATATCGGACGGGGCTTAAACCACCATGCGGGATGAATCCGGACGGTTCACAGCCGATCCACAGATCACCCACAAGTTGTCCAGAGTGTTGTCTCCCAATGGTGTTGATAAGTTGTGTATAAATTGCTTGTTGCTGCGCTGCAACGACCGGGTTTTGCGATTTTTTGGACTGTACGTTCAGGGCTTTTTGCCTACAATGAAGTTCCAACTATCGCAGTTGCCATAGATTGTTGGTTTAGGGCGCGTCACTACTCGACGCGCCCTTTTTTCTTTTCAGCGCCGTTTTAATTCAATCACTTAAGCGTTCTCGTTGATGAATCACATCAGAAACTTTTCGATCATTGCCCACATTGATCATGGCAAATCGACACTGGCCGACCGCTTGATCCAGCGCTGTGGCGGCTTGAGTGACCGCGAGATGGAAGAGCAGGTGCTCGACTCGATGGACATCGAGAAAGAGCGTGGGATAACCATCAAGGCGCAGACCGCTGCGCTCAAGTACAAGGCGCTTGACGGCAAGGTCTACAACCTCAACCTCATCGACACGCCGGGCCATGTGGACTTCAGCTACGAGGTCTCGCGTTCGTTGTCCGCGTGCGAGGGTGCTTTGCTGGTGGTGGACGCAAGCCAGGGTGTGGAAGCGCAGACAGTCGCCAACTGCTACACCGCGCTGGATCTCGGTGTGGAAGTGGTGCCGGTGCTCAACAAGATGGATCTGCCCAACGCCGACCCTGACAACGCCAAGGCGGAGATCGAGGACGTGATCGGCATCGATGCGACTGACGCGATTGCCTGTTCCGCCAAGACAGGGATGGGCGTGGACGACATCCTGGAGGCGGTGGTGTCGCGCATCCCGCCGCCCAGGGGCAATCCCGAGGGGGCGCTGCGCGCCATGATCGTGGACAGCTGGTTTGACACCTATGTCGGCGTCGTCATGCTGGTTCGCGTGGTGGACGGACGGCTGGCGCGCGGTGACCGGATCAAGATGATGGCCACCGGCGCGACGTACAACGCAGACAACCTGGGCGTGTTCACGCCGGCCAACGAGCCGCGTGAGTCACTGGAGGCGGGTGAGGTGGGCTACATCATCGCGGGCATCAAGGAACTGCAGGCCGCCAAGGTGGGCGACACCATCACCCAGATCAAGCAAGGCACCGGCGGCGCCGCGTTTACCGCCACCGAGCCCCTGCCGGGCTTCAAGGAAATCCAGCCCCAGGTGTTTGCCGGGCTGTACCCGACCGAGGCCAACCAGTACGACTCGCTGCGTGACGCGCTGGAAAAACTCAAGCTCAACGATTCGTCGCTCCACTACGAACCCGAAGTGTCCCAGGCCCTGGGTTTCGGCTTTCGCTGCGGCTTCCTGGGGCTGCTGCACATGGAAATCGTCCAGGAGCGGCTGGAGCGGGAGTTTGACCAGGACCTGATCACCACGGCACCCAGCGTGGTCTATGAGGTGGTCAAGGCCGACGGTGAGGTGCTCCGGGTGGAAAACCCGTCCAAGATTCCGGACCAGGGCCGCATCGAGGAAATCCGCGAGCCGATCGTGACGGTGCACCTTTACATGCCGCAGGAGTACGTCGGCCCTGTCATGACCCTGGCCAACCAGAAGCGGGGCGTACAGTTGAACATGGCCTACCACGGCAAGCAGGTCATGCTGACCTACGAGATGCCGCTGGGCGAGATCGTGCTGGACTTTTTCGACAAGCTCAAATCCGTCAGTCGCGGCTACGCCTCCATGGACTACGAGTTCAAGGAGTTCCGCCCGTCCGACGTGGTGAAGGTGGACATCCTGCTCAACGGCGAGAAGGTGGACGCGCTGTCCATCATCGTGCACAGGACCCAGGCGCAGTACCGGGGGCGGGCCGTGGTGAGCAAGATGCGCGAGATCATCAGCCGCCAGATGTTCGACGTGGCCATCCAGGCCGCCATTGGTGCCAACATCATTGCTCGCGAAACCATCAAGGCGCTGCGCAAGAACGTGCTGGCAAAATGCTACGGCGGTGACATCACCCGCAAACGCAAGCTCCTTGAGAAGCAGAAAGCAGGCAAGAAACGCATGAAGCAGATTGGCTCGGTCGAAGTGCCCCAGGAGGCCTTTCTGGCCATTTTGCAGGTGGAAGAATGATGGCCTTCATCACTGCCGCGATCCTCGCGGCATTTGCCGCCTATGCCGGCGCCTGGTACACCGGGCTGGTCGAGGGCAACTTTGCCCTGCTGCTGTTTCTGGCCACCTGCGTGACCGGCCTGTACTGGCTGGCTGAACGCTTTTACTTCCTGCCCCAGCGCCGTCGCGCCGTCGCTGCCCTGGAGGCCAACGACGCCCAGCGCCGCTCGGATCTGGCTGCCCGCGGCATTACCCAGGTCGATGGCGACTTGTCCGAAGCACGGACCCGGCTCATCATGCAGCCATGGTGGCTGGACTGGACAGCGGGCCTGTTTCCGGTGATTGCAGTGGTGTTCCTGCTGCGGTCCTTCCTGTTCGAGCCGTTCAAGATCCCCTCGGGTTCGATGATCCCCACGCTGCTGGTGGGGGACCTGATTCTCGTCAACAAATTCACCTACGGCGTGCGCCTGCCGGTCATCAATACCCGGCTGACCGAAGGCAACAAGCCCCAGCGGGGCGATGTCATGGTGTTCCGTTATCCGCCCAAACCCAGCCTGGATTACATCAAGCGGGTGGTGGGCGTGCCCGGTGACGAGGTGGCGTACCTCAACAAGAGGCTCACCATCAACGGCAAGCCGGTACCCAAGGCGTCACTGCCGGAGTTTTTCGACGAAGACGTGATGCGTTACTTCAAGCAGTACGAGGAGACCTTTGACGCGCGCCGCTTTCGCCTGCTTAACGACGACGACCGTCCAGCCTTCGTGGCCGGGGCTGAAGACTTTCCTTTCAGGAGCAATTGCCGTTACAGTGTCGAGGGCGTGGTGTGCAAGGTGCCCGAGGGCCACTACTTCATGATGGGTGATAACCGCGATAATTCGCTGGATTCGCGCTACTGGGGGTTCGTTCCGGAGCGCAATATCGTGGGCAAGGCCTTTTTCATCTGGATGAACTTTGGCAATTTCAAGCGAGTTGGCTCGTTCGAATAGCAACAGATCTAGCAAAGGTTGGCGTATGAAGTTTCTGCAAAAATCAAAACAACAAGGCGCGTCGTTGATTGGCCTGATTCTGGTGGTGGCCATCCTCGCGGGCCTGGGCGTCCTCGGTGCGCAGGCATTTCCGACCTTCATGGAATACCAGTCGGTGCTCAAGGCCATCGAGAAAGCCAAGACTGGCAGCAACCCGGCGGAGGTTCGCATGATATTCGACAAGGCCGCACAGATCGATGACATCAAGTCGATTTCCGGCAAGGACCTGGACGTGGCCCAGAACAATGGTCGTACTACGGTCTCGTTTGCCTACAGCAAGGAAATCCATATCTCGGGTCCGGCCTACCTTCTGCTGAAGTACAACGGGCAAACCAAATAGCGTGGATGGCGGTCTGTCTGCACTGCAAGGTCGCTTGCAGCACTCGTTCTCCGACCCGCAGTTGCTGCTGCGTGCGCTGACCCACCGCAGCTTTTCGGCTGACCACAACGAGCGCCTGGAGTTTCTGGGCGATTCCGTCCTGAACCTTGCGGTGGCGGCGCTCCTGTACGACCGCTTGCGGGCCATGCCCGAGGGCGACCTGTCACGCGTGCGCGCCAACCTGGTCAAGCAGGACACCTTGCACCAGCTGGCACTGGAGCTGGGGCTGCCCGCGGTGATCCGCCTGGGCGAGGGCGAGAGCCGGTCTGGCGGCCACAAGCGCCCATCCATCCTGGCAGATTGCCTGGAAGCCGTGATTGGCGCCGTGCACCTGGACGCCGGCTACACCGCCGCAGAGGCGCTGGTGCACCGGCTGCTGCGCAACGTCGAAATCAACCCGCAGATGCCGGCAGCTGCCAAGGACCCCAAAACCGAGTTGCAGGAGTGGCTGCAGGGGCGCAAGATGAAACTGCCGGTGTACCGCGTGGCCGCGACGCTGGGTGCGGCCCACAAGCAGACCTTTGATGTGGAATGTGAAATACCCGAACTGGGCGCGGCCGAGCGTGGCATTGGTGGTTCGCGCCGGGCCGGCGAGCAGGCCGCCGCCGCGGCGATGCTGCTGGCGCTGAAAGCCAGAACGAAATGAACGACATGACAGAAGACGCTGTGCCGGGAGCCCCGAGCGTAGGTGGGCAACGCTGCGGCCTGATCGCCATCGTGGGCAAGCCCAATGTGGGCAAATCCACGCTGCTGAATGCGCTGGTGGGGCAGAAGATCAGCATCACATCCCGCAAGGCGCAGACCACGCGTCATCGCATCACGGGCATCCGCACCATCGGGCCGACGCAATTCATCTTCGTGGACACGCCGGGCTTCCAGACGCGCCACTCCACGGCGTTGAACCGGTCGTTGAACAAGACCGTCGTCGGGGCCGTGGGCGAGGTGGATCTGGTCCTGTTCGTGGTGGAGGCCGGCAACTTCACGCTGGGCGATGCCAAGGTGCTCTCGCTGCTCAAGCCTGGCACGCCGGCGCTGCTGGTCGCGAACAAGCTGGACAAGGTGGTTCGCCGCGCCGAGATCGCGCCCTGGCTGCGCGACATGCAGCAGCGCCACGAGTTCGCCGAGTTCGTGCCGATGTCGGCCAAGAATGCCAAGGATGTTGAGCGCCTGTTCGCCATCTGCGAGAAATTCCTGCCCGAGCAGGCCTGGTGGTACGGCGAGGACGAACTCACCGACCGCAGCGAGAAATTCCTGGCCAGCGAAACCGTGCGCGAGAAGCTGTTCCGCTTCACTGGCGACGAGTTGCCCTACACGTCCACGGTGGTCATTGACAAGTTCGAGGAAGAGCCCAGCCCCAAACACGGGCGCATGGTGCGCATTGCCGCCACCATCGTGGTGGAACGCGATGGCCACAAGGCCATGGTGATTGGCGAGCGGGGCGAGCGCCTCAAGCGCATTGGTACCGATGCGCGCACTGAACTGGAAAAACTGCTGGGCGCCAAGGTGTTCCTGGAACTCTGGGTCAAGGTGCGTTCGGGCTGGGCGGATGACGAAGCGCGCGTGAAATCGTTCGGTTACGAGTAAAGCCCCATCGTGGCCGTCAAGCGCATCAGTGACGAGCCTGCCTACGTGCTGCACCGCTACGACTGGAGCGAGTCCAGCCTGATCCTTGAGGTTTTCACCCGCCATTACGGCCGGGTGGCGCTGGTGGCCAAGGGGGCCAAACGGCCGAGTTCGAGTTTCCGCCCGATCCTGCTGCCGTTGCAGCCGTTGCGAGTGGCCTTTGGCGGCGACGCCGAAATCCGCACGCTCAAGGGCGCCGAGTGGGTGGGCGGCCATGTGATGCCCACCGGCGATGCGCTGCTGTCGGGCTATTACCTCAACGAGCTGATGTTGCGCCTGCTGGCGCGCGATGACCCCCACCCTGCGCTGTTTGATGCCTACCGCGCGGCGGTCCAGGTGCTGGCCAGCGGCCAGGCCGAGGCCTTGCAGGCCGGGCTGCGGGCATTCGAGCTGCTGCTGCTGCGCGAAATCGGCCTGCTGCCGGTGCTGGACATGCAGACGCTCACGCTGGCGCCTCTGGACGACAGCGCCCGTTACAGCCTCATGCCCGACGGCGGGCTGATGCAGGCCCAGGGCGGCGAACGCGCCAGCCTGACAGGCCGCCAGTGGCACCTGCTGCAATTGGCGCTGGACGACGCGGCGCCTTTTCATGCAACGCTGCAGGCCTGTGCGCAGGTCATGGCCGGCCTGAAACCGCAGCTGCGGGTGCTGCTGCACTACCATTGCGGAGTCGCCACGCTGCGCACGCGCCAGATGATGATGGACCTGCAATCCCTATGACCCAACACACCGCCCTGTCAGTCAATCTCAACAAGGTCGCGCTGGTGCGCAACACGCGCCATCTGGGTATCCCCAGCGTGCTGCGCGCTGCCACGCTGTGCCTGCAGGCCGGCGCCCAGGGCATCACCGTGCATCCGCGGCCTGATGCGCGCCATATCCGGGCCGAGGATGTGCATGTACTGCATCACCTGCTGAAATCATGGCCTGGGGTGGAGTTCAACATCGAAGGCAATCCCTTTCACAACCTCATGGACTTCGTGCGTGAACTGCGTCCGCACCAGTGCACCTTCGTCCCCGACAGCGAAGGCCAGTTCACCAGCGACCATGGCTGGTCATTCCCGGTTGACGCCCAGCGGCTCAAGCCGGTGATCGCCGAAGCCCAGGCGCTTGGCGTGCGCGTCAGCCTGTTCATGGACCCGGACCCCGCCGCCATGGCCGCCGTCAGGGACGTAGGGGCCGACCGGGTGGAGCTGTACACCGAAAGCTATGCCAGCGCCTATGGCACGGCCGACAAGAACACCGTGCTGGCCCGCTTCGCCGCCGCGGCGCAGGCCGCGCTGGATGCCGGACTGGGCGTCAACGCAGGCCACGACCTGAACCAGGAAAACCTCACCGACTTCCTGCGGGCCGTGCCTGGCGTGCAGGAGGTGTCGATCGGCCATGCGCTGATTTCCGACGCACTGGAGCTGGGCTACGACGCCACGGTCAAGGCCTACCTGCAGCGCATTGCCCAGGCTGGGCGCGCGGCGCCAGGCCCATGATCTACGGCATCGGCACGGACATCTGCGATGTACGGCGTATCCGTGCCTCACTGGAGCGCCACGGTGAACGCTTTGCCCGCAAGATCCTGAGCGACGCCGAACTGGCCACCTGGCACGCGCGCAGCCAGCGGTGGCCTGAACGCGGCATCCGCTATCTCGCAACGCGCTTTTCCGCCAAGGAGGCCTTCAGCAAGGCCGTGGGGCTGGGCATCCGCATGCCCATGACCTGGCGGCTGTGCGAGATCGGCAAGCTGCCCAGTGGCAAACCGGCCATCGTGCTGCACGGTGGCCTGAAGACGTGGTTCGATGCGCAGGGCCTGAGCGCCCATGTGAGCGTGACCGATGAAACCGACTATGCCGCCAGCTTTGTGGTGGTTGAGAAGAAAGAACCCTGAGATGTCACCCCACGCCCCCCTGATCCTCGACGTGGCCGGCCTGGAGCTGAGCCGCGCTGACACAAAGCGCCTGAAGCACCCCCTGACCGGTGGCGTCATCCTGTTTGGCCGCAACTGGAAAGACCGCGCCCAGGTCAGCGCGCTGTGCCGGCAGATCAAGGCCATTCGCGCGGACCTGCTGATATGCGTGGACCATGAGGGCGGGCGCGTGCAGCGCTTTCGTACCGACGGCTTTACCCACCTGCCGCCCATGCGCGCCTTGGGTGAGCTCTGGATGAAGGACGCCTTGCAGGCCAACAACGCCGCCACGGCCTGCGGCTACGTGCTGGGCGCAGAGCTGCGTGCCTGCGGGGTGGATTTCAGCTTCACGCCGGTGCTGGACCTGGACTGGGGCGGCTCCGGTGTCATCGGCGACCGCGCCTTCCACCAGGACGCACGCGTGACCACACTGCTCGCCAAGAGCCTGATGCACGGTCTGCTGCAGGCGGGCGTGGCCAATTGCGGCAAGCACTTTCCGGGGCATGGCTACGTCAAGGCCGATTCGCACACCGACATCCCCGTCGACCGGCGCAGCCTGAAAGCCATCCTGGCTGACGACGCCGCGCCCTATGGCTGGTTGAGCACCACGCTTGCCAGCGTGATGCCCGCGCACGTGATCTATCCCCGGGTGGATACCCGCCCGGCTGGCTTCTCCAGCCGCTGGCTGAATGACATCCTGCGCCGGCAGCTGGGATTTGGCGGCGCGATCTTCAGCGACGACCTGAGCATGGCGGGTGCGCGCCTGATTGACGGCCGCGAGGTGAGCTACACCGAAGCCGGCGTGGCCGCGCTGTCGGCCGGCTGCGACATGGTGCTGCTGTGCAACCAGTCGGTCGATGGCGGGCATGCGGTGGATGAGCTGCTGGATGGCCTGGCTGAAGCCCAGCTCAAGGGCGGCTGGCATGCCAGCGAGGCCAGTGAACTGCGCCGCCTGGCGTTGTTGCCCGTCACGTTGGCACCGTCATGGGACGCGCTGATGACGCAGCCTGCGTACATCCACGCGCTGTCTTTGCTGCCTTGATTCCAGTGCCACCGCGGAACCGGCTTTGCCGGGCCGCTGGTGGCGCCCCCTTGAGGGGGAAGCGCCGCAGGCGCTTCGGGGATGGTCAAATTTCTCTTCGCAAGGCCGGGAAGAGGATCACGTCGCGGATGCTGGGGCTGTCGGTCAGCAGCATCATCAGCCGGTCAATGCCAATGCCGCAGCCGCCGGTGGGCGGCATGCCGTATTCCAGCGCACGCACGAAGTCGTGGTCGTAGAACATGGCTTCATCGTCGCCGCTGTCCTTGGCCGTGACTTGCGCGTGAAAGCGCGCCGCCTGGTCTTCGGCATCGTTCAGTTCTGAAAAACCATTGCCGAATTCGCGGCCCGTGATGTAAAGCTCAAACCGCTCGGTCACGTCGGGCCGCTCGTCGTTGGCGCGGGCCAGCGGCGATATTTCAGTCGGGTGCTCCATGATGAAGGTGGGCTGCCAGAGCTTTTCTTCCACCACTTCCTCGAAGTACATGACCTGCAGGCCCGCCAGCGAGCGGGTGGACAGCTTGTTCTTTTCCTCATTCAGGCCCAGCTTGCGCAGGGCGTTGGTGAGCCATTCGCGGTTGTCGACGTTGTCGCCCGCATCGGTGTGCTTGAGGATGGCTTCGCGGATGGTCAGCCGCTCGAACGGCGCGGCCAGGTTCACCGGCTTGCCGCCGTAGCTCAGCGCCAGGGTGCCAGCCGCCTTCTGGGCGGCGTCGCGGATCAGGGCCTCGGTGAAGTCCATCAGGTCGCGGTAGTTCCAGTAGGCCGCGTAGAACTCCATCATGGTGAACTCGGGGTTGTGGCGCACCGAGATGCCTTCGTTGCGGAAATTCCGGTTGATCTCGAACACCCGCTCGAAGCCGCCGACCACCAGCCGCTTGAGGTACAGCTCGGGAGCGATGCGCAGGAACATCTCCTGCTCCAGCGCGTTGTGGTGGGTGACGAACGGCCTGGCATTGGCGCCGCCGGGGATCGGGTGCAGCATGGGCGTTTCCACCTCCAGGAAGCCATGCGCCACCATGAACTCGCGAATGGAGCTCACGGCCTTGCTGCGCGCCTTGAAGCGCTCGCGCGCGGTCTCGTCCATCATGAGGTCGATGTAGCGCTGGCGGTACTTGACCTCCTGGTCGGCCACGCCGTGGAATTTGTCGGGCATGGGCCGCAGGCTCTTGGTCAGCAGGCGCACATGGCTGGCGTGCAGCGACAGTTCCCCCGTGCGGGTCTTGAATACCTTGCCCTCGCAGGCCACGATGTCGCCCAGGTCCCAGTGCTTGAAAGCGGCATACACCTCTTCGCCCACGTCGTCGCGGGTCACGTAAATCTGCAGGCGGCCGGTGGCGTCCTGCAGCGTGGCAAAGCTGGCCTTGCCCATCACGCGCTTGAGCATCATGCGCCCCGCCACGCTGGCGGTGGTGCCTTGCGCGAGCAGCGCTTCCGGTCTCTTGTCGCCATGCGCGGCATGCAGGCTGGCGGCGCGGTCGGCCGGTTTGAAGTCGTTGGGAAAGGCCACGCCCTTGCCGTCCTGCTGCGCCTGCCGGATGGCCTTGAGCTTCTCGCGACGCTCCGCAATGAGCTGGTTGTCGTCGGTGGAGGGCAGATCGGTGGAGGTGGGGGTTGCGTTGTTCTGGGACATGGGGCAGGCCGGTGACGCCACAGATCGTGGCCAAAGCCTGCTATTTTAGTTTTTTGCGGGGGGTGCCGCCGGGCGGGCGCCAGCCTGCCGGGATAATCCAGCGCATGTACCTGCGCGCCGGCGTGATTTCCCTGTCCCTGCTGTTGGCCAGCCGTGTGCTGGGCCTGCTGCGCGAGTCGGTCCAGGCGGCCACTTTTGGGACCACGGGGCTGGCTGACCTGGTGGTGATGATGCTCACGCTGCCCGATCTGGCCAGTGCCATCCTGGCGGCCGGCGCACTCAGCTATGCGCTGTTGCCGCTGTGGGCCGGCATGCCGTCCGGGCAGTTGGCCCGCAGCCAGCGCCACGTGGGCTGGCTGCTGCTGGGTGCGGGCACTGCCATGGCCGCATTCCTGTGGGTGGTGCCGGGCTGGGCCGGGCGCTGGCTGGTCCCCGGCGCGTCAGACGCCGCCTTGCTGACGCAGGCGGTGCATTGGGCAGCGCCTGCCGTTCCCCTGGCGTTGCTCGGATCGCTCTGGTACACGCGGCTTCAGCACGACCGTGACGCCGTGGGCATGTACGGGATGAATATCGTGCATACCGGTGTGATCGTGCTGGCCATGCTCGCACTGGGGCATACCGGCGCCTGGCCGCGCGCCATCGCCTGGATGGGGGCTGGCTTGCTGCTGGCGCTGGTACTGCGGCTGGCCTTTCTGGGCTGGCGCATGCGCCGCCTGGGCACGCAGGCGCCCCCCGTCGAGCCGGCGGCTGCGGCACAGCGGTCGCCATCTTTGCTGGTACCGGGCTGGCGCATCTGGCTGTGGGCCACCATGGCCGCGGGCGCGCCGGCCGCTCTGGTCTTGCTGGCGCGCAGCCTGGTGTCCAGCCAGGGCGAGGGGGCGCTGGCCACATTCAACTACGCCTGGAAGCTCGTGGAGCTGCCCAACTTGCTGGCCATCCAGCTGGTGGCCACGCTGGCCTTTCCGGCGCTGACACGCGCGCGCGCCGAGGGGCGGGATTTTGGCGTGCAGCTTCGCGCGGCCTTCCTGTTGTCCTGGGTGCTGGCGTGTGCCGCGGCGGTCGGGCTCTGGACGGGCGCGGGCCCGGCCGCCGAGCTCCTGTTCGGCTGGGGCCGCATGGGCTCCGGGCAGGTGGCCAACGTGGCGCAATGGGCGGCCTGGGGCGCCTGGACGCTGCTGCCCCAGGCCCTGATCGCCGTGGCGGTGCTGGTGCTGGCCACCATCGGCCGGCTGCAGGTGGCCGGTCTGGCCTACGCCGCGGCCCTGGCGGCCCTGGCCGGGCTGGGCGCCCTGGGCCTGCACGACGGGCAGCAGGTGATGCAGGCGCTTTGGGGCCTGCTGGCCGTGCTGGCGGCCGTGCTGCTGCGGGCCTTGGGCCCGCGCGCCCTGCAATCGCTGCCGTGGCGCGAGATGGCGGTGCCTGCGGTGCTGGCGGGGGTGCTGGCCCTGGCCGGCACGCACATGCCAGTGACGCAGCCTCTGGGGGTGCTGGCCGTTGCCGGCCTGTTCACTGCCGCAGTCATGGCGGCCGGTTGGACCGCCAGCCCGGCGTTGCGCGCCGCCCTGAAACGATAATCCCTGCGCATGATCGACCTGCTTCAAGTCACCAATGACCCCGCGCTGGCCAGGCAGTGTGACGCCATCGAGGGCATGCGCATCTTCCTGGACCTGGAAACCATGGGCAAGGCCGAGCGGCAGGCCGGGCACAACACGTTCATCAGCACCCACCAGATGCAGGATGTGGCGCGCGTCAAGTCCCAGCTGCGCCGGGCGCAGCTGATGGTGCGGGTGAACCCGCTGCACGGCGGCACGGCCGCCGAGCTGGACGCCGTGCTGGCGCAGGGGGCGGATCTGGTCATGCTGCCTATGTTCCATCACGCCGCGGAGCTGGCCGCGTTTTCCGGCCTGGTCGCGGGGCGGGTGCCCATCGTCGCGCTGCTGGAGACGGCCCAGGCCCTGGCCTGCCTGGACGACTGGGTGGGCACGCCCGGGTTGTTCGAGGTATTTGTGGGGCTGAACGACCTGCACCTGTCGCTGGGCTGCCGTTTCATGTTCGAGCCGCTGGCCCAGGGGCATGTGGACCGCGTGGCTGGCGCTGCGCACCGGCAGGGGCTCAGGTTCGGGTTTGGCGGCATCGCGCGGCTGGACGAGGGACTCTTGCCCGGGCGCGACGTGCTGGCCGAGCACCTGCGCCTGGGTTCTCGCGCGGTCATCCTGTCGCGCACGTTTCGCGGCGACGATCCGGCGGCCGCGCTGGCGCCGGGCGTGACCGCCTTGCGCGCGGCCGAACAGGCGCTGCAGCTGCGCAGCGCGCAGCAGGTGGAAAGTGATCGCCTGCGCATTGCGCAGCGCATCGCCCAGCTGGCCGCCACGCTGTCCACCGGCGCGGCCGTGTCATGAAGCGCCTGCTGGATATCGTGGGCGCGCTGGTGGCGCTGGCGCTGCTGGCACCGGTGCTGGCGCTTGCCGCGCTGGCGGTCTGGCTGGACGACGGCGGGCCCGTGCTTTTCCGGCAGCTGCGCGTGGGCCGAGGCGGGCGCGAGTTCGGCATGTTCAAGTTCCGCACCATGGTGCGCAATGCGGCGGCCATCGGCCCCTGGCACACGGCGGACAACGACCCGCGCATCACGCGCACGGGCCGCTTCCTGCGGCGCAGCAGCATCGACGAACTGCCCCAGATCATCAACGTGCTGCGCGGCGAAATGAGCCTGGTCGGCCCGCGTCCCGACGTGCCGGCGCAGCGTGCGCTTTACACCCCGCAGGACTGGGACCTGCGTTGCAGCGTACGCCCTGGCATCACCGGGCTGGCGCAGGCGCTGATCAGATCCGATGGCACCGAAGGCCAGCGGCTGGCGCTGGACCTGCGCTATGTGGCGCAGTGCAAGGGGCTGGCGGGGCTGTGGCTGGACCTGAAAATCATGGTGTGGACGCTGTCGCGGCTCACCGGCAAGGGAGCGAACTGACCATGTGCGGCATCTTTGGCTATTGGGACCGCAAGCGCCGCGCCTTGCCCGATGCAGCGCTGGATGGCATGGCGCGCAGCCTGGCCCACCGCGGGCCAGACGACCGGGGCATCTGGCACCAGCCGCAGCGCGGCGTGGCCATTGGCAACATGCGCTTGTCGATCATCGACCTGGGCGGCGGGCACCAGCCTTTCGTGTCCGATGATGGCCAGATCGCCGTTGTGCAGAACGGTGAAATCTTCAACTACGTCGAATTGGCGGCCGACCTGCGCCGCCAGGGTGTGGTACTCAAAACCGCGTCGGACACCGAGGTCATCCTGCGCCTCTATGAGCGCGAAGGCATTTCGTTCGTCAGCAAGCTCAACGGCATGTTTGCCATCGCGATTGACGACTTGCGCGAGGATGCGCTGTACCTCGTGCGCGACCGCATCGGCGTCAAGCCGCTGTACGTGGCCGACGACGGCACGCGCGTGGCTTTTGCGTCCGAGATCAAGGCCATCCTGCCGCAGGCGCTGACCGGCATGGCGCCGCCCGCCGTGGACCTGGAGGCCATCCACCACTACCTCAGCTTCAACTACATCCCCGCGCCCTGGACCATCTGGCAGGGCATACGCCACGTCATGCCCGGCACCTGGATGCGCCTGGGCCGTGGCAGCACGCAAACCCGGCGCTGGTGGAACCTGGCCGACCAGCGCGAGCGCCACCACGATTTCGGCGCCTGGGCCGAGGAGTTCATGGCCGTGCTGGACGACGCCACGCGCATCCGGCTGCGCGCCGACGTGCCCTGGGGTGCCTTCCTGTCGGGTGGTGTGGACTCCAGCACCATCGTGGGCCTGATGGCACGCCATGTGGACCGTCCGGTCAAGACCTTCTGCATCGGCTTTGCCGACCCGCGCTATGACGAATCGGCCTTTGCAGCTGAGGCGGCGCGCCGGTTCGGCTGCGAGCACACCAGCGAAATCGCCGAGCTCAACATGCTGGACCGCTGGCCGCAGGTGCTGCACCACCTGGACCAGCCGCATGGGGACGCTTCCTTTATGCCCACGCTGCGCGTGAGCGAGCTGGCGGCAAGGCATGTGAAGGTCGTGCTGACCGGTGACGGCGGTGACGAGCTGTTCGCCGGCTATGACAAGTACGCCGCGTTTTTTGGCCAGCCCGGCGTGGATGCACTGGATGACGCGGTTTTCCGGCGCCGCTACTTCGACTCCATATCGCTGTTTTCCCCTGCTGCCAAACGTGCTCTCTACCAGCCTGCGGTGGCTGCACAGCTGGCTGACATCGACAGTTTTGATGTGGCTGCCAGGCCGTGGTTCGAGGAGGCAGCGCATTTTGACCGCATCAACCAGGCGTTGTACCTGGACATGCAACTGCTGCTTTCGGGCAACAACCTCGTGAAGCCCGACCGCATGGGCATGGCCGTGTCGATCGAGGCACGCACGCCGTTCCTGGACTGGCGGATGATGGAACTGGCCTTTCGCTCGCGCGGCAACACCAAGCTGCACGCGGGCGGCAAGAAGCACTGGTACAAGAAGGCGGCCGCGCCGCTGATCGGGGACGACCTGGCCTACCGCAAGAAACAGATGTTCACCGTGCCCATCGGGGAATGGTTCCGTGGCGAAAGCCATGACTGGCTGCGCGCAACGCTGCAAGGCAGCCACCTGCTGGCGCGCCTGTTTGAGCGGCCACGGCTGGACACGCTGCTGGCGAGCCACCGCGACGGATCGGCCAACCACACCCGCGAACTGCGCGCGCTGGCGGCGCTCGCGCTATGGGCCAAGCCCCACGGTCAATGAAGGCACTGTTTGTCACCTACGGCGGCGGGCATGTCGCCATGATCCTGCCAGTCATGCGGGCATTGCGGCGCCAGCACCCCGACGTGCAATGCACGCTGCTGGCCCTGACCACAGGCCACGCCCGCGCCGTGCGCGAAGGCGAACATCCGCTTGGCTATCGCGACTTCCTGCATCTGGTGGATGGTCCGTCCGCGCAGGCCCATGGCCGCCGGCTCCATGCCGGCAACAGCAGCCCCGATGTCTCCCAGGCTGAATCGGTCGCATACCTTGGCGTGAACTACCTCGACCTGGTGGCCCAGCACGGCGAGGCCGGTGCCGCGGCGCTGTATGCGCGCGAAGGCCGTTATGGGTTCCTGCCGCTGAATTTCATGCGCAGGCTGTTTGACGAGCTTCTACCGGACGTGGTGGTTGCCACCAATTCGCCGCGCAGCGAACAGGCCGCGCTGCAGGTGGCGGTGGAGCGCGATATCCCCAGCGTGGGCATGGTGGACCTGTTCGGAATGGACAGCGACACCTACGTCCTGCGTGCAGTGAAGCCACGGTACACCTGCGTGATTGCAGCATCCGTGCGCGAACGTTTGCTGGCCCGCGGCTTTGCACCGCAGGGGGTTCGTGTAACGGGCAACCCCGGGTTTGACGGGCTGTTCGACCAGGCCAACGCCGCGCGGGCGCAGGAATTCCTGGAAAGCAAGGGCTGGCTGGGGAAGAAGGTCATCCTGAATGCGGGCGCCTGGGAGCCGGTGGCGCACCCGGACACTGATGTTCCGGCAGGACGCAGTTTCCCGATTGAAATCGAGGGCATCCTGCGCCGCTACGTGCGCTCGCGCCCGGATACCGCGCTGATCCTGCGTTACCACCCGGGCGACTGGTCGCTGTACCCGCGCCTGCCGGATGAGCCCCAGGTGCATTTCAGCGAACCGCCCAACGAGCCCATTCATCCGTTGATCCTGGCCGCCAGCGTTGTGACCAACACCAACTCCACTGTGGGGCTGGAGGCGGCCGTGGCGGGCAAGCCGGTGATTTCGATCGAAAACTCGCCATCGGTGCACACCTGGTTCAGCCTGGCCAAGCTGGGCGTTTCGTACGCAAGCCCCACCCATCTTGATCTTCCGCGGACGCTGGACCAGGTGCTGGCGCACCCCCAGCCCATGCGCGCTTTCCAGTCAGACGGCCAGGCGGCCGGGCGCGTGGCGGCTGTCGTCGCCGAAGCCGCGGGCCGACTTGCCTGAAAATACCAGCCAAAGGGTCGCTTTGCACATGCTCAAGAACTCCACCATCCTTGTTACCGGCGGCACTGGCTCGTTTGGCCAGCATTTTGTGCCCATGACGCTTGCGCGGTACAACCCGCGCAAGATCATCATTTACTCGCGTGACGAGATGAAGCAATGGGACATGGCCAAGAAGTTCCAGGGCGACGAGCGCGTGCGCTTTTTCATCGGTGACGTGCGTGACCGCGAGCGCATGTACCGGGCGCTGGACGGCGTGGACTGCGTGGTCCACGCTGCCGCCACCAAGATCGTTCCCACGGCTGAATACAACCCGTTCGAATGCGTCAAGACCAACATCAACGGCGCCATGAACGTGATCGACGCCTGCATTGACAAGGGTGTCAAGCGCGTGGTGGTGCTGTCCACGGACAAGGCCAGCAGCCCGGTCAATCTGTATGGCGCGACGAAACTCGCATCCGACAAGCTCTTCGTTGCGGGCAACTCCTACGCCGGGGCCGATGGCTGCAAATTCTCGGTGGTGCGCTATGGCAATGTGATGGGCTCCCGCGGCTCGGTCATCCCGTTCTTCCTGTCCATCCGCGACAAGGGCACGCTGCCCGTTACCGACGCGCGCATGACGCGCTTCATGATCACCCTGGAGCAGGGCGTGGAGCTGGTGTGGCACGCGTTTGAAGACATGGAGGGTGGTGAAATCTACGTGAAGAAGATCCCGTCCATGAAGGTGACGGATATTGCCGCTGCCGTGGCGCCGTCTGCCAGGCAGGAAATCGTGGGGATACGCCCTGGCGAAAAGCTGCACGAGCAGATGATCAGCGAGGAAGATTCGCACTACACCTTTGAGTATCCGGAACATTTCAAGATTCTTCCCGCCATCCACAGCTGGCACGAGGACTTCAAACGCATCAAGGACGGCAGGCGCGTCGCCGAAGGATTTGTCTATTCCAGCGACAACAATTCCGAATGGATGGATGTGCCGGCCCTGCGTGCCTGGATCCATGCCAACGAGTCGCGGCTGGGGTCTTACTGATGGCCTACATCCCCTACGCCACGCAGACCATTGATGAGTCGGATATCAAGGCGGTTACCGAGGCATTGACCAGCGGCTGGTTGACCCAGGGCGAGGCGATCCCGCTGTTCGAGCAGGCGTTTGCCAGCCTGCACGGCGTGGAGCATGCGGTAGCGGTGTGCAACGCCACCGCGGCGTTGCATCTGGCCTGCCTGGCCCTTGATGTCGGTCCGGGCAAGACCGTGTGGACGAGCCCCAACAGCTTCGTCGCGTCAGCCAACTGCGCGTTGTATTGCGGCGCCAGCGTCGATTTCGTCGATATTGATCCCGTCACGCGCAACATGAGCGCGGACGCGTTGGCTGCCAAGCTGGAATTGGCCAGCGCTGCCGGCCAGTTGCCGGCGGTGGTCATTCCGGTGCATTTCGCGGGGTTGCCGTGCGATCTGCAGCGCATGCGCGAGCTGGCCGATCAATACGGCTTTGCCATCGTCGCGGATGCCTCGCACGCGGTTGGCGCCACCTACCAGGGGCTGCCCGTCGCTCAGGAGCACGCCGACATCTCGGTCTTCAGCTTTCATCCGGTCAAGATCGTCACCACGGCAGAGGGCGGGATGCTGGCAACCCGGCGTGCCGATCTGGCTGCCCGCCTGCGACTGTTGCGCACGCACGGCATTACGCGTGATCCGGCTGAGCTGGAAGACAAGCACCAGGGTGCCTGGTATTACGAGCAGCAGAGGCTGGGCTACAACTACCGCCTGACAGATCTGCAGGCCGCACTCGGCACGTCCCAGCTGCGGCGCCTGGCGCAGTTCCAGCGCAGGCGCGAAGCACTGGCCGCGCGTTACCCGCGGCTGCTTCAGGGTTTGCCCCTGGCCTTGCCAGCCGTCCTGCCGGATCGCACCCATTCGTGGCACCTGTACGTGGTCGAGGTGACCGACGCGGCGGCCGTTGACCGGGCCACGGCGTTCGCCCGCATGCGTGAGGCCGGCATAGGCGTCAACGTTCATTACACCCCCATCCACCTGCAGCCCTACTACCGCCGGCTGGGGTTTGGTCCGGGCATGTTTCCCCACGCGGAAGCCTACGGGCGCCGCGCCATGTCGATCCCCCTTTACCCGACGCTGTCGGACCCCCAGCAGGAGGAGGTCGTGGCCACGTTGCGCCGCGCCCTGACCGCTTGAGCGCGGCCCGGCCCGTGGTGGCCATCGTCCAGGCGCGAATGACGTCCACCCGCCTGCCGGGCAAGGTGCTCATGCCCATCGCGGGGCGCGCCATGCTGTCCTGGCAGCTCGAACGCATGCGCCGCGCGCGCACCCTGGACCGGATTGTTGTTGCCACGACCACGCTGGCGTCCGACGATGCCGTGGTCGCCCTCTGCGAAGCCGAGCATTGCGATGTCACGCGGGGCAGTGAAACCGATGTCCTGTCCCGTTATGTGCACGCTGCGCGCCTCTTCGACGCTGCCACCGTCGTGCGACTGACTTCTGATTGCCCGCTGATGGATCCCGCCCTGATCGATCAGGCGGTGCAGCGTTTCGCCGACACGGGTTGCGACTACCTGTCCAACATGCTGCAGCCTACCTACCCCTATGGCCTGGCCGTGGAGGTCATGAAACGGCAGGCATTGCTGGCCGCGGGGGACGAGGCGACTGATCCGCAGGAGCGCGAGCATGTGACGCCGTTCATTTACTGGAGACCGCAACGTTTCCGGCTGCAATCGCTGGCCATGTCGCCAGACCTCAGCCACCACCGCTGGACGGTGGATACGCCCCAGGACTTTGAACTGGTGTCCCGCATCCTTGCGGCGCTCTACCAGCGCCAGCCCGATTTCGGCATCGCCGACGTGCTGGCGCTGCTGGAGCAGCATCCGGAATGGGTCAAAATCAATGCCCACGTCGAGCAAAAGGCCGTGAATCGCGGCACACAGGACAAGCCATGACCTTCAAGACAGATCAGGAAGCCTTCTGGGCCGGTGACTTTGGCACCGCCTACATCGATCGCAACAAGGGGGACGCGCTGCTGGCCTCCAACCTTGATTTTTTTGCCAAGGCGCTGCGCCAGGCGCGCGGGCTGGCCAGTTGCATCGAGTTCGGGGCCAACATCGGCATGAACCTGCGGGCGCTGAAGCTGCTGCATCCGGGGCAACAGCAGTACGGCATTGAAATCAATCCGGAGGCGGCCCGTCAGCTGGGTGAGGTGGTGGGGCCAGCCAACGTCATGCAGCAGTCGATCCTGGACTACCAGCCATCGCGTACCTTCGATCTGGTTCTTATCAAGGGCGTGCTCATCCACATCAACCCGGACGTCCTGCCCGATGTGTATGACCGGCTGGTGCAGTCCACAGGCAAGTACCTGCTGGTGGGTGAGTACTACAACCCCGCGCCCGTGGCCATCAATTACCGCGGCCACTCGGACCGGCTTTTCAAGCGCGATTTCGCCGGAGAAATCATGGAACGCCATCCGAACATGCAGCTGGTGGATTACGGTTTTGCCTACCGGCGCGACCCCAACTTCCCCCAGGACGACATCACCTGGTTTCTGATGGAAAAAAGAGGCTGAGATGCTGCACTACTGCAAGCGCTGCGTCATGCCGGACACCAAGCCGGACCTGCAGCTCGATGAAGAGGGCGTTTGCAATGCCTGCCGCAGCTACGAGCGGCGCAAGGAAATTGACTGGGACGCGCGCCACAAGGAACTGCTGGACGTCCTGGAGCGTTACCGGCATCGCAATGGGAGCACCTGGGATTGCATCGTGCCCGTCAGCGGTGGCAAGGACAGCACCTACCAGGTAGTGCGCATGTTGCAGTTGGGGCTGAACCCGCTTTGCGTGACTTCCACCACGTGCGACGAATCGGTGCTGGGCCGGCGCAATATCGAAAATCTTCAGAATCTGGGCGTGGATCATGTGCAGTTTTCGCCCAATCCCAAGGTTCGCGCCAAGCTCAATCGCATCGGACTCACCCAGGTGGGGGATATCTCATGGCCCGAGCACGTGGGCATCTTCACCATTCCCGTGCGTGCGGCGGTGCAATTCAATGTGCCGCTGATCGTCTGGGGCGAGAACTCCCAGAACGAATACGGTGGCCCGGCCGCGGCGGCCCAGGGCAATACGCTGAACCGCCGCTGGCTGGAGGAGTTTGGCGGGCTGCTGGGGTTGCGCGTCTCCGACCTGGTCGGCATGGACGGCCTTCAGCCGCGGGACCTGATCCCTTACCACTATCCCAGCGACGAGGAACTCGCCCGGGTCGGCGTGACCGGACTTTTCCTGGGCCACTATCTGCCTTGGGACGGGTTGTCCAATACGTTGATTGCCCAGTCCAACGGCTTCATTACCTATGACAAGGTGGTGGAGGGGTCCATGGTCAACTACGAAAACCTGGACAACCACCAGACCGGCATCCATGACTACTTCAAGTTCCTGAAGTTCGGCTTTGGACGCGCGACGGATCTGGCGTGCCTGCACATCCGCCGTGGGCGCCTGACGCGCCAGGACGGCCTGGATGCGGTACGCCGGCTGGATGGCCTGTTTCCATGGGAATACCTTGGCAAGCCGCTGGCGGACATCCTTGCGCCGCTGGAAATGGGGGTGGATGAATTCATACGCCTGTGCGACAAATTCACCAACAAGAAGATTTTTGTGCGTGATGCCGGCGGCACCCTCAAAAAGGATGCGCGCGGTAACCTGACCAAGCTGAACTACGACAACACATGACGGTTTGTATCGTCAACTACGAAGCCGGGAATCTGGGGTCCGTGCGCCGCGCGCTGCATGCACTCGGAACCGATGCTGTCGTGGTAGACCAGCCCTCGCAGCTGGACAGCGCGGCGCGCATCATCCTGCCCGGCGTGGGGAACTTCCGGGACGCGATGGAGCGCCTGCAGGCTGGCGGCTGGCCTGGCGCCATCACGGCGGCCGTGCGGGAGCGCGGCCGGCCCTTGCTGGGCATCTGCGTGGGCATGCAGGTATTGGCACAGGCCGGGACCGAGAGCAGCGAACCGGGGTCGCCCACGCCCGGCCTGGGCCTGATCGCAGGACTGGTCCAGCGGCTGGATGCGTGGGGCTGTACACATCGCATCCCGCAACAGGGCTGGAACTCGCTGACCGTGCGCACAGCGCACCCGCTGATGCGGGACATTCCCGATGGCACGGACGTTTACTTTTCCAACAGCTTCGCGCTGCAGCCGGATGCGCCGGCGGTTGCCGCGACCGTGGAATACGGCGCGCCACTGGCAGCCGCCGTGGCCGAGGGCCTGGTCATGGGCATCCAGTTTCACCCTGAGAAAAGTTCGCGCGCGGGCTTGCGCGTGTTGCGGAATTTTCTGGAGTACCCATGCTGAAGATCCGCATCATCCCCACTTTGCTGTGGAAGGGCGTGGGGCTTGTCAAAGGCGTGGGTTTTGACAGCTGGCGCCGCGTGGGGCCCGTGTTGCCCGCGATCAAGGTCTACAACACACGGGACGTGGACGAACTGGTGCTGGTGGACATCACCGCCAACACATCGGGTGAACCGCCCGACATTGAATCTGTCACGGATTTTGCCGATGAATGCTTCGTGCCGTTCACGGTGGGGGGCGGCGTGCGCGATACGGTGCAGATGCAGCAACTGCTGCGCGCTGGCGCCGACAAGGTTTGCCTGAACACGGGCGCGTTTGAAACCCCCGACCTGATCAGCGAGGCGGCCCGCCGCTTCGGGGCGCAGTGCGTGGTGGTCAGCATTGATGCAAGGCGCAACGAGGGTGGCTGGGAATGCTTCACGCATTCGGGCACACGCGCCACGGGGCGCAGCCCTGCTGAATGGGCGCATGAGGCCGTGCAGCGTGGCGCTGGTGAAATCCTGATCACATCCATTGACCGTGACGGGACCATGCAGGGCTACGACCTGGCGCTGGTGGAGCAGGTGGTGCGCGCCGTCAGCGTGCCGGTGGTCGCCTCCGGCGGTGCGGGCAACTACGAGCATATGCGCCAGGCCGTGCAGGACGCAGGGGCTTCGGCCGTCGCGGCGGCCAGCATGTTCCATTTCACCGAGCAGACGCCCGCGGGCGCCAAGGCAGCGCTGGCGGCCGCTGGCGTTGCGGTCCGGACCGCCTACACGCCCCCCGCGGGCTAGCTGGGACTGCCATGCATGTCGCCATTCGTGCGGATGCGTCGGCTGCATTGGGCTCGGGCCACCTTCGGCGTTGCCTGTCGCTTGCCAGCGCGCTGCGGGCCTGTGGCGCCGATGTCACCTTTGTCTCGCGGCCCATTGACGCCGTGGCGCAAGCGTTGCTGACCAACGCCGCGGACGTCGTTTGGATGCACGGCCCGGCGGACGACGCCAGCGACGCGGCTGAGTCAGCGCAAAAAATGGCCCCGCTGTCCCCTGACTGGGTGGTCGTGGACCACTACGGTCTGGACGCGCGATGGCATCAGGTCCTGCGCCGGCAAACGGGCGCGCGCATAGCGGTGATCGATGACCTGGCCGATCGCCCGCTTGCCGCAGACGTCCTGATTGACCACAACCTGCAGCCTGCGGCGGGTGCCAAGTATGCAAATGTGCTGCAAGGCAGCCCCAAGCCGTTGCTGGGGCCGCGCTTTGCCCTGCTGGATGCCGTGTACGCGCAAGCGGCCCGCTACGAGGTTTCACCCGAGGTGCGCAGCATTGGCATCTTCATGGGGGGAACGGACCCTTGCGGCGCATGCCTTGCCGCGGTGCGCGCCTGCCGTGAGGACGCTGCTTTTTCCGGCCCTGTGGAGGTGGTGTCCTCGCCCTTGGGGCCCCATCATGCGGCGCTGGCTGAACTCTGCTCGCGGTGGCCTCACACCCGCCTGCTGGACAGCCTGCCGGATATGGCGGGCTTCTTCGCCCGGCATGACCTGCAGGTGGGCGCGGGGGGCGGGGCAACGTGGGAGCGGTGCTGCATCGGTGCGCCCACGGTGGCCTGCATCGTCGCGGACAACCAGACCGCGACGCTGCCCCTGCTCGCGCAAGCTGGCGCGGTAGCCTGGGCGCGGGGCGGGCCTGACCTGCGGTCCGCCCTGGCGGGTGAAATTGTCAGCCTGCTGGGCGACCTGCCACGCCGTCGCGAGCTGGCAGAACGGGCAAGGCAATTGGTGGACGGCCAGGGTGCGGCCCGCGTGGCGGCTGTGCTGGCCGTGCGGGCCGGGGCCGCGTTCACCGCGCGGGCAGCAGGCGTGCAAGACGAAGCCCTGCTGCTGGCTTGGGCCAATGATCCGCAGGTGCGGGCCAACGCTTTCAACGCCAGCCCCATCGCGCCGCACGGGCATGCCGCATGGCTGGCCCGGCGCCTGGCGGATCCGCAGGCGTGTCGCATCACCATCGTCACGGCGCCCAATGGGATGCCGGTGGGGCAGGTGAGGCTCGACCGCGCCGCTGCGGGCTGGGAAATCGGCTATTCCATGGATGAAGCCTTTCGTGGGCTGGGTCTGGGCGCGCGACTTTTGCAGGCAGGTTTACCCCCTGATGTGACTGAGGGCACCTTGCTGGGGCGTGTCAAGCCTGGCAATGCGGCGTCGGCGCAGGTTTTCCGGCGCCTGGGCTTCAGCGAAAGCACGGTGACGGATGCACGGGGGGAGCACATGCTTTTTACCGGGGCCGTTCGTGCTGTCCGGTCGGCCTGACAAAATGGAGACCGCCATGCAAATTTCCAACCGACTCATTGGCCCGGGGCAGCGGCCTTACCTGATCGCCGAGATGTCCGGCAACCACAACCAGTCGCTGGATACGGCGCTTGCGATTGTGGATGCGGCCGCTGCCGCGGGCGCGGACGCCATCAAGCTGCAGACCTACACGGCCGACACAATGACCCTGAACGTGCGCATGCCGGGCTTCGTGATCGACGATCCGAAGAGCCTGTGGGCCGGACGTCAGCTGTATGAGCTGTACCAGGAAGCGCATACGCCGTGGGACTGGCATGCACCCATCATGGCGCGTGCCGCGGGTCATGGGTTGCATTGCTTCAGCAGCCCATTTGACGAAACGGCTGTTGACTTCCTGGAGCAGCTGGATGTACCCGCCTACAAGATTGCGTCGTTCGAGGTTACCGATGTGCGGTTGATCCGCAAGGTGGCCTCCACTGGCAAGCCGATGATCATTTCCACGGGCATGGCCACGGTCGGCGAAATCGACCAGGCCGTGCGTACCGCGCGTGAAGCCGGATGCCGCGATCTTGTGCTGCTCAAGTGCACCAGCACCTATCCCGCCACGCCGGACAACACCAATATCCTCACGATCCCGCACCTGCGCAGCCTGTTTGGCTGCGAGGTTGGCTTGTCGGACCACACGATGGGCTGCGGCGTGGCGGTTGCCGCCACGGCGCTGGGGGCCAGCGTCATCGAGAAGCACTTCACCCTGGCGCGCTCGGATGGCGGGGTGGATGCGTCTTTTTCGCTGGAGCCGCCGGAATTTGCGCAGCTGCGCGTTGAAACGGAGCGGGCGGCCCAGTCATTGGGCCGGGTCAGTTATGGCCCGACAGCCGCGGAAAAGCCTTCGCTCGCGTTTCGCCGTTCCCTGTACATCGCCGCGGACGCGAAGGCGGGTGACAGGCTCACGCCAGCGAACCTGCGCTGCGTCCGGCCGGGTTTCGGCCTGGAGCCACGACACATGGATGCAGTCCTGGGCCGGCGCTTGCGCCGCGACGCCGCAGCCGGTACGCCGCTGAGCTGGGATCTGCTGGCCGACTGAATACCATCGCGGTGCGCCCGCTATACTCAAAAACGCTTCTTCGACGCCCTCCTAACAGACCCATTCCATGAGCACCAACCTCAGCCTCTACGACGATTTCCTTGCCCAGACCGGGCCTGACCGGCTGCAGAAAATCCTGGCCCGTCACGAGCTGTTTCGCATGGTGATGGACGTACCCGGTGACATCGTCGAATGTGGCGTGTTCAAGGGCTCGGGTTTATATACCTGGGCGAAGCTGATGCGGCTGTTCCGGCCGCACAACGAGACCCGCATCGTCGGATTCGATTTCTTTGAAACCGATCGCAGCATGGACTTCCAGTTCCAGCAGGACAAGGATTGCCTGGATGAGCACCAGACCCGGTGGACACCGCAGGAGGCCATCCTCAAGAACTGCCGTGATTGGGGTTTTGACAAGGTGGACCTGGTGGCGGGCAACGTGGTGGAAACCACCAAGGCGTTCGTGCGGGACAACCTGGGCGCGCGCATTTCGTTGCTGTACATCGATGTGGACAACTATGAAGGTGCGCTGGCCTGCCTGCAAAACCTTTACCCCATCGTCAGCACAGGGGGGCTCGTGGTTTTTGATGAGTACGCGTTGCGCACCTATGGCGAGTCCAACGCCGTGGACGAGTATTTCAAGGGCCAGAAGCTGCGCCTGCGCACGCTGCCCTGGGCCAACACGCCGTCCGCCTACATCATCAAGGAAACCTTCTAAATGCAACCGGCCAGTGGTTCGTATGACCAGGTGCTCAAGGCGCTGGCCCAGACGGACCGCGGTTCATACGCAGACCTGTCGTACATGCCCGTGTTCCGGGCGTCTGCGCTGTTCTATGCCGTTTGTGGTGAAGGCATCACCACACGCGTGGCGTTCCTGAACTACTGGCGAGAAAAAAACAACAACCCTGATGTCGGCGTCATGCTGACCATCCGGGACGCCGAAGGCACCAAGCGCGCACGCACCTACACCCGCTTGCGTGACATGGCTTACAGCTACGACCTGCGTGACTTTTTGAGTCCAGGCGAGGCGTTCAGCGGCAGCATCGAACTCGAAGCCTTTTCCGGCGAAGACCTCAAGTTCCAGTTCCCCGGCCTGTCGGTGTTCTATGAAACGCCGCGTGGCGTGAGCTATGTGCACACCAATCAGCGCGTTTACAACTCGGCGGAAGACCGCGCCCGGGGCATTGAGCTCAATCCCTGGCAGACCGGTTTCGAAATTGACACCGCGCGGTTCGACCCATTCATCTTCATCGTCAACGGGCCGGTGCCGTATCCGGGGGGCGAGGTGGATTTCGTGGCGCTGAACGCGCAACATTCGCAGATGCGCTGCAAGCTGGCACTGGATGCGTTGCCCGCCTATGGTGCCCGCGACCTGCGGCTCAGGCAGATAGCGGGTCTGCCGGAATTCCTGGGCAGCGAGCCCGGCATGTGCAAGCTGGATCTGCCGTTGCAGGATGTGCATCTGCGCCTGGGCGTGGGCAACGCCTTGCCCGACCAGAGCTGGCTGTCGGTGACACACAGCTACTTTGATGCAACTGAACACCAGGACTATTTCGACACGGCGGCGCTCGACGCCGGGCTCTATCCGGCTTTTGTGCCATTCAATCTCGTGGCGGGGCTGGATGTGGATCTGGTGCTGTACCCGATTTATGCGCGGGCCACGCTATCCCTTCGGCTTGAGGGCTGGGACGCGCAAGGCAAGCGCCGGTTTGACATCGACCTGGGGTGCTGGCGCACACCTGATGACGGGTTGCGCCGCCTGAACGTACGGCAGCTGTTAGGACAACACGGACAGGAGCCGTGCGACGGCCTGTATGTATTGCAGATCCAGGCCGCAGGCCACCGCCTGCCGGCACGCATCACTTACGGCCTGAATTTTCGCGTGGGCAACCAGCTCGGAACCAACATCAGTGCGTCGGCGTACCTGGCCAAGTCATGGGGCGCAGGCAAGCGCGCCTGGAAATGGGGCCCCGTGGTGACGCGCAAGGGTTCGCGAAACCTGGTCATGATTTGCGGGTTCAGCAAGGAAAAGGACGCCTGCGTGATGCGCGAGGGCACATTCGCCTTGCACGACCGCCGTGGCCTGATAGCGTCCACGCCCTTTCGGCTGCAGGGCAACAGTGGCCTGACGCTGGTGGCCGAGGAACTGATGGAGCAGGTTGCGTATGTTCCGGGCGAAGAAGAAATCCTGTGGTACGTGGTGCAATCTGATCAGCCGACGATCGATGTCAATCAGGTGTGTATCAGCGCCGACGGCCTTGTGGGCGGTGACCACAGCTTCTGATCTGCAGTGAACCGGAAAATCAACCCTGCAATCGCTGACGGCGCACTGTTGCTGGCCGCCTGGTGGTTTGCTTTCTGGCTTCGCTTCAACTTCGACATCCCGGACGAGTTTCTGGCGATCGCGTGGATGTCCACCCCCTGGGCGGTGCTCGCCAATCTGGCGGGGCTGCTGGCGGCTGGCGTTTACCGGCAGGTCTGGCGCTACATCGGCTTGCCGGAACTGCGCCAGCTTGGAATGGGGGTGGCACTGGGAGGCGCCATTGCGGCCGCCGCGGTGCTGATGCAGCGCTACCCCAATTTCCCGCGGTCGGTGCTGGTGTTGCAACCCCTTGTGGCCTTGCTGCTGCTCGGAGGGGTGCGCGCCTCCTGGCGCATGCTGCGCGAGCGTCGCGAAAGCGTGGCGCCGCAGGCACGCCGTCTGTTGATTGTCGGGTCGTTGCAGGACGCTGCGGACGCGTTGCGCGCACTCAAGGGCTCCCGGCAGTGGGTGCCGGTCGGTATTCTGTCGCCGATAGCGACGGAGAAAGGGCGCTTGCTCCAGAACGTGCCGGTGCTGGGCACGGCAGCCATGATTTCCAGCGCGGCCCAGTCGACCGGGGCGAACACGGCGTTGATCGCATCGCCTGCCGGGTCAAGGGAGCGAACGGAGTTGCTGCTCAACGCCAGTGACGCCGGTGTCACCCTGTTGACCATGCCCCGCCCTGACGAATGGCTCAAGACCGAGACCACCGGCCCGCGCAAGATCGAGCTGGAAGACCTGCTGGGACGCACACCTGTGCAACTGGACGTGGCGGGGTTGTCGGACCTGTTCTCGGGCCAGACTGTGATGGTGACGGGCGCTGGCGGCTCCATCGGCTCGGAGCTGTGCCGTCAGATCGCGCGCTTTGGCGTGGGGCGGCTGGTGTGCGTGGACGTGTCTGAATACGCCGCGTACCAGCTGGAACAGGAACTGCGCGAAGCCCATCCCCAGATGCAGGGGTTCTACTACACCGCCAACGTGCGCGAGCCCGAGCGTCTGCTGGCGATCGCGCAACGCCATCGCCCGGCTGTCATCCTGCATGCGGCCGCCTACAAGCATGTGCCGCTGATGGAGGACCTCAATGAAATCGAGGCGCTTCGCACCAATGTGCTGGGCACGCTGAACGCCGCGCGGGTGGCGGGGGAGTGCGGCGTGCGGCACTTTGTGCTGGTGTCCACCGACAAGGCGGTGAACCCCACCAACATCATGGGTGCCAGCAAGCGGCTGGCCGAGCTGATGGTGCAGGCCGTGGCGGCGCAGCACCGGGGTACGCACTATGTATCGGTGCGCTTTGGCAACGTGCTGGGCTCCAGCGGCTCGGTGGTGCCGCTGTTCTCGGCGCAGATCGCCCGCGGCGGGCCGGTGACGGTGACCCACCCGGACATCGTGCGCTATTTCATGACCATTCCCGAGGCGGCGCAGCTGGTGCTGCAGGCCGGCCTGATGGGGCATTCAGGCCAGATCTTCGTGCTGGACATGGGTGAGCCCGTGAAGATCGTGGAGCTTGCACGCATGCTGATCCGCCTGTCGGGCAAGACCGAGCAGGACATCCCGATCGCATTCACCGGCCTGCGGCCCGGCGAGAAACTGTTCGAGGAACTGCTGGCGGACGACGAAACCAGTGAGCCCACGCCGCACCCCAAGCTGCGCGTGGCCAAGACATCGGGTCAGCAGGCCGCTGATGTGGATGCGGTGGTGCAGTGGATCGACGCTGCCGGTCCTGCGCCGGGCAGTGCCACATTGCGCGAATGGCTGCGTACCCAGGTGCCTGAATACACCCCACGCTAGCGGGCCGCGTCCCTAGCCAGCGATGCCGGTTCGCGCCAGCACGTCGCTCACCAGCTCCAGCCGCACCAGCGGGTTGTCCAGCTCCATCAGGCGCTGCTTGAGCTCCAGGGGCAGCGGCAGCAGTTCGCACCAGCGGTTGGCGACCCAGCCGCAATCGTCCAGACGCCAGGGCTCCTGCAACGGCAGCGGCTGCGGCGGGTTGCGCTGCTGCAAAGTCTGGATCAGGTTGCCCAGTGCCTGTGCCACGGGCTTGAGGTCATCGGGCACGGCAACGGCCATGTCCACGTCCAGCCGGCTCACATCCGCCACCCACAGGCCATGCTTGAGCTGGTCACTGGCGGTAATCCGGAAGCGTTGCTCCCCGGTGCAGCGGATGACCATCAGGCCCGGGCCGGGTGCGTCGAATTCCGTGATGGTGGCCAGCGTGCCCACAGCAGCAAACGCCTCGCGCACGCCGGGCTGGCGGACCTCGTGGCCCTGCGTCAGCGACACCACACCAAAGGGCGCGCCGGCCTTGTGGCATTTGCCGATCATGTCCAGGTAGCGGACTTCGAACACACGCAGGGGCAGGACGCCGCCAGGGAAAAGAACCGCACCCAGCGGGAACAGCGGAAGCGACGACAGGGTAAGGGCTGAAGACATCAAAAAGCCGTTTCTGGCCGCTATCATCCCACGACCTACCGACCGCTGCCCATGCTCTACCAAATCATTTCATTCCTGCTGGACGTGGCCGTGGGCCTGCTGGGGGGCGCCTGCCTGCTGCGGCTTTACATGCAGTGGCAGCGCGTGCCGTTTGGCAACCCGGTGGGCCGTTTTGTGTTTGCGCTCACGGACTGGCTGGTGTTGCCGCTGCGGCGTGTGCTGCCGCCCATGGGCCGGCTGGACACCGCCAGCCTGGTGGCAGCCTTCCTGCTGGAGCTGGCGCAGTATGCCGTGCTGTGGCTGCTGGGCGCGGGGTCGCTGGCCATGCTGCCCTTGCTGGCCCTGTTCGGGCTGGCGCGGCTGGTGATTTCGGGCCTGACCGGCCTCGTGATCGTGCATGCTGTGCTGTCCTGGGTGCAGTCGGATTCACCCTTGGTGGACATCATTGCCCGCCTGTGCGCGCCGCTGCTGCGGCCGTTCAGGCGCGTGATTCCGCTGGTTGGCGGCATTGACCTGTCGCCGCTGGCGTTGCTGGTGGTGTTGCAGGTTGGCGCCATCGTGCTGGGCGCCATCCAGCATTCGGTGCTGCGCTGAGGCCACGCGGCCCGTCGCGCCGTCGGGTTACTCGACGGCGTCGGCCGGCTGGCGCTGCAGCATGGCCAGCGTGCTGGCGATGGTCTTGCGCAGTTCGCGCCGGTCGCAGATGAAGTCCACTGCGCCCTTGGTCTGCAGGAATTCAGCCCGCTGGAAACCCTCGGGCAGCGTGACGCGCACGGTGGATTCAATCACGCGCGGGCCGGCAAAGCCGATCAGCGCCTTGGGCTCGGCAATCACCACATCGCCCACAAATGCAAAGCCTGCGCTCACGCCGCCCATGGTCGGGTCAGTCAACACGCTGATGTAGGGCAGGCCCTTCTTGGCCAGACGCGTCAGCGCGGCATTGGTCTTGGCCATCTGCATCAGCGAGAGCAGGCCCTCCTGCATGCGGGCGCCGCCGGTGGCGGTAAAGCAGATGAAGGGCACCTTCTGCTCCAGCGCGGCCTCGACGCCGCGCACGAAGCGTTCGCCCACCACGCTGCCCATGCTGCCGCCCATGAAGTCAAATTCAAAACAGGCGGCCACCACGCTGATGCTGTGCACGGCTCCGCCCATGACGATCAGTGCGTCGGTTTCGCCGGTGTTCTCCAGCGCTTCCTTGAGCCGCTCGGGGTACTTGCGGCTGTCCTTGAATTTCAGCGCGTCAACCGGCAGCACCTCCTGGCCGATTTCATAGCGGCCTTCGGGGTCCAGAAATGAATCAAGCCGGGCCCGTGCACCAATGCGGTGGTGGTGGCTGCAGGTCGGGCAGACGTTCTGGTTCTGTTCCAGGTCGGTCTTGTAGAGCACGGTTTCGCAGCTGGGGCACTTGACCCACAGGCCTTCGGGCACCTGGCGGCGCTCGGTCGGGTCGGTCTGCTGGATCTTGGGAGGCAGAAGTTTTTCAAGCCAACTCATGGGGAGCTCCTTGGGAGGGGGCAGGGCTGCATTATGCGTCGAGCGCGGTGCGGATTTCGCGCAGGAAGGCGGCTGCCACCGGGGCCACCTGGGCCCGGGGCTGGTCTTCTATCAGCTGGATGATCCGGCTGCCGATCACCACGGCGTCGGCCACGCGGCCCACGGCTTGCGCCGTCTGCGCATCGCGTATGCCGAACCCCACGCCCACGGGCACCTGCACATGGGCGCGGATGCGCGGCAGCATCTGCTCCACCGCGCCGGTGTCCAGGTGGCCGGCACCCGTCACGCCCTTGAGCGAGACGTAGTACACGTAGCCGCTGGCCACGCGCGCCACCTGGCGCATGCGCTCGTCCGTGCTGGTGGGGGCCAGCAGAAAGATCAGGTCCATGCCCTGGGTCTTGAGCCTGGCGGCAAAGTCCTCGCACTCCTCGGGCGGGTAGTCCACGATCAGCACGCCATCCACGCCGGCGGCGGCGGCGTTGCGCACGAAAGCGTTGTCGCCGTGCTTCAGATCGTAGCGTTCCACCGGGTTGGCATAGCCCATCAGCACCACGGGCGTCGTGGCGTTGCGCGTTCGGAAATCGCGCACCATGGCCAGGACTTCCGTCGTGCCGATGCCCAGCGCCAGGGCCTTTTCACCGGCTTTCTGGATCACCGGGCCATCGGCCATCGGGTCGGAAAATGGCACGCCCAGCTCGATGATGTCGGCGCCAGCGCCGACCATGGAATGCATCAGCTCGGGCGTGACGTCGGCAAACGGAAAGCCTGCCGTTACATAGGGGATGAGCGCCTTGCGGCCCTGGGCCTTGAGCGCATCCAGCGTGGTGGCGATGCGGCTCATTTGACCACCTGCACCGGCTGTTCGCTGCCCTTGACCGACTGGCCGCGGCAACTGGGCCGGCAGTAGAAGTCGGCCTGGCTCAGGTCGGCCACGGTGCCGATGTCCTTGTCGCCCCGGCCCGACAGGTTGACCAGGATGCTCTGGTTTCCGCGCATGGTTTTGGCCAGCTTCATGGCGTAAGCCACGGCATGGCTGGACTCCAGCGCGGGGATGATGCCCTCGGTGCGGCACAGGTAGTGAAAGGCGTCCAGCGCCTCGCTGTCGGTGATGCCCACGTACTCGGCGCGGCCGATGTCCTTGAGCCAGGCGTGTTCGGGTCCTACGCCGGGGTAGTCCAGGCCGGCGCTCACGCTGTGGGTTTCAGTGATCTGGCCGTTGTCATCCTGCAGGATGTAGGTGCGGTTGCCGTGCAGCACGCCCGGGCTGCCGCGTTGCAGCGACGCGGAGTGCCTGCCGCTTTCCAGCCCTTCGCCGGCTGCCTCGACGCCGATCAGGCGGGTTTTTTCGTAGGGAATATAGGGGTGAAAGATGCCCATGGCGTTGCTGCCGCCGCCCACGCAGGCCACCACGGCGTCCGGCTGGCCGCCGTTCAGGAACTCCGGCATCTGGGTGAGGCATTCCTCGCCGATCACGCTCTGGAAGTCGCGCACCATCATCGGGTAAGGGTGCGGCCCGGCCACGGTGCCGATGATGTAGAACGTGTTTTCCACGTTCGTGACCCAGTCGCGCATGGCTTCGTTCAGCGCGTCCTTGAGCGTCTTGCTGCCCGACTCGACCGGGACGACGGTGGCGCCCAGCAGCTTCATGCGGTAGACGTTCGGGCTTTGGCGCTTGACGTCCTCGCTGCCCATGTAGACCACGCATTCCAGCCCATAGCGCGCGCAGATGGTGGCGGTCGCCACGCCGTGCTGGCCGGCGCCGGTCTCGGCGATCACGCGAGGCTTGCCCATGCGCCGCGCCAGCATGGCCTGGCCGATCACGTTGTTGATCTTGTGGGCGCCTGTGTGGTTGAGGTCTTCGCGCTTGAGGTAAATCTGGGCACCGCCCATTTCCCGGCTGGTGCGCGCGGCGTGGTACACCGGCGACGGGCGGCCAACGAAGTGCTTGAGCTCGTAGCGGAATTCGGCCAGGAATTCCGGGTCGTGCTGGTATTTTGCGTAGGCCTCGCGCAGCTCGTTGATGGCGTGCGTCAGCGTCTCGCTGATGAAGCTGCCGCCGTATTTCCCGAAATGGCCTGTCGGGTCAGGCTGGTTGTACTGGTACATGGTGTCCTGCAAGTTGGCTGTCGGCGGCACGCACGGCCGCGACAAACTGATGGATCCTGCGGGCGTCCTTGATGCCTTTGGCCTCTTCGACACCCGAGCTCACGTCAACGGCCAGCGATGTGCAGCGCGGCCGTACTTGCAAAATGCCATCGGTCACGTTTGCAGGCGTGAGTCCACCAGACAAAACGAGATGACAGTTGACGCTTGGTGGAAGCAGTGACCAATTGAAGGTTTTCCCGCCGCCGCCGTACCCTTCGACATGCGCGTCGAGCAGGATGGCCTGGGCGTTTGAGTAATCAGCCGCGAATTTTACCAAGTCAAAGGGTGTGGCCCCGTCCAGCGGGATGCGGGCGGCGCGCAGGTAGGCGCGTGCGCCGCCATCAGTGGCGTCCAGGCAATCGCCGGGCGTCTCGTCGCCATGGAACTGCACGATGGCCTGGCCCACGGCGGCGCAGGCACCGCGCACCACGGACGCAGGTGCGTTGACGAACAGCAGCACGGGCGTGACGAAGGGCGGCAGACGGCGGGCCAGCTGGGCAGCACGCGCGGCGCTGACATAGCGCGGGCTGCGCTCGTACATCACGAAACCCACCGCGTCGGCGCCGGCCTGCACGGCGGCATCAACGTCCTGTTCGCGCGTCAGCCCGCAGATCTTGATGCGTGTGCGTTCAGCGTGAGTCATGGCAGCCAATCATACGCAGGGGTGCGCTGCGGCAGGCCCCACCGGGGCTCGTACAGCGGGCCCAGAAAATACAGGCCATCCGGCGAGAAGGTGGGCGCCGCGGCGTCGCGGTTGCGCGCGGCCAGCACATCCGCCATCCAGCCAGGCGACTGGTGGCCGTAGCCCACCACCAGCAGGCACCCCATGATGTTGCGGATCATGTGGTGCAAAAAGGCATTGGCCTCGAATTCAAACCGCCAGTAGGCTCCGCGCTGGGTGATGCTGATGCTGCGCAATGTCTTGACCGGTGACCTGGCCTGGCAGGCGGATGCACGGAAAGAGGTGAAATCATGCTCACCGAGCAGCAGTTCGGCGGCCTGGCGCATCGCGTTGCCGTCCACCGGCCGGAATACCCAGCCGACGCGGCCTGCCTCGACGCCCGGACGCACCGGTGAGGCCAGCAACACGTAGGCGTACCGCCGGCCCGTGGCGCTGCCGCGCGCGTGGAATTCTTCAGAAACAGGTTGGGCCCACTGAACCGCAATGTCGGCGGGCAGGAAGGTATTGGTGCCGCGCACCCATGAGAACGGTTCGCGCTGGACGGGGGCGTCCAGGTGCACAACCTGCATCAGCGCATGGACGCCAGCGTCAGTGCGCCCGGCACAGACCGTGCTGACCGGTTGCGCGGCAAAACGGCTCAGGGCTGCTTCCAGGTGGTCTTGCACCGTGCGGCCCGAGGCCTGGCTCTGCCAGCCCTCATAGGCCTGGCCGTTGTAGCTGACGCCCAGTGCGAGTCGCATTGCAAAGCAGCCGGAATGAGAGCGACTGGGCCCCGCCGCGCGCGCGGCAGGCGTCAGGCCAGTTCCGCCAGGAATTTCTGGGCACGGGCCTTCAGTGCACCGGATGCCTCGGCCACGACTTCTTCGGCCAGGCTGCGCGCGCCATCGGGGTCGCCGATGGCGTTGAACTCTTCAGCCAGGGCGAGTTTGGTGGCCAGCGGGTCGGAGCCGGAGTCATCAAAACCGGTGCTCAGTGGCGTCCCGGCCGTGTCCTGGGCGTCGGCAAGGGAGGGCAGTGAATCCAGCGCTGCCGGTGCCGGGCTGGCCGCCGGCGCGGAACCGAGGTCCAGCGACAGGGACCCCATGTCGAATTCGATCATGCCGGAGTCCAGCGCAGGTTCCGGCGCGGGCGCGGATGCCGTGGGTGCGGGTGCAGGTGCTGGTGGCGCTGGCGGGGTATCGAGGCCGTCCAGCGAGAAGCTCAGTTCGTTTTCAGACAGCGTGAGGTCGGGCGCCGACAGGCGCACGGGCTCGGCGGCCATCGGTGGCAGGTCTGGCACGCCCGAGGGCGGCAGGGCCACCGTCCCGCTGCCGAAGTCCATGTCAAGGGATGGGGGTTGCGGTGCCGGCGTGGCGTCGAACGCCACGGTGGGCTCCAGCTGGACGGGGGTGGTGGACAGCAGGTCGGGGCCCGTGCCGGGTGATGGCGGATCGTCGTCACCGAGCGAGAAATCCAGGTCGAGGTCGAGGTCCACGGACGGTGCGGCCGCCTGCGCTGCATCGGTGGGCAGCACATGCGTGGCCGTGGCCATCGCAAAATCATGGCCAGACCCGGCAGAAACGGCTGCCATTGCCACCGTGCCGGTGCCGCCGGTGGGCTGTCCGCCCGGACGGTACATCGGATTGGACGGATCCAGCTCCTGGCCAAGCTCGCAAATGTGCTCCCAATCGGGACCTTCGCCTCGCGTCAGGCTGTAGGCATCGGTGGCGACCATTTCAAAGGCCTTGGCGTCACGCCGCTTTGAATAGATTTCCAGCAGCTTGCCATGGATGGCGACGCGCTGGGGATTGGTGCGCAGCGCTTCCTTGAGGATTTCTTCGGCCTGCAGGTCGCGGCCGTAAGCCAGGTACACATCGGCCTCTGCCACCGGGTCCACATCGCCGGCTGCGTCCAGCTGGCTGGGGGAATAGACCATGGAGGAGCCGGTGGGCCCGCCCTCGTTGGTGTCAATGCGCTGGCCGCCGCTGGCGCCGAAGAAGGAGTCAGGCTGCAGCCGGCTTTCCAGGAAGGAGCTGTCCACCTGGGTGGACTTTTTGCGCTGGCGCACGCGATAGAACACAAAGCCCAGCACCAAGGCCAGCAAGCCGCCCACGGCAGCGGGAATCAGCGGGTTGCCCAGCAGCTCGTCCACAAAGCTGGGTTCGGGTTCAGGGGCGGGCGCGGGCTTGGGGGCGGGCGGCTTGGGCGCAGCAACCGGGGCCGGCGTGGCTGCCGGTGCAGGCGCGCTCGGGGCAGCGGCGGGGGCCGGAGCCGATGCAGACGCGGCAACAGCCACCGCGGCGCTGGCCGGGACGGCCGCCGCCGTTGCGACCGCCGGTGACACGGGTGCTGGGGCTGAGGCGGCTGGCGCTCCAGTAGGGGTAGCAGCGCCGCTGGTACCAGCGGCAGCAGCCACCGCCGGCTTGGAGGCCGCAGTGGCCGCCGGGCTTGCGGGTGGCGTCGCAGCGGCGGCCGGTGCCGCTGCGGTGGCGGTTCCCAGCCGGTTCAACTCGGCGATGTTCTTGTTCAGCTCGGCAACCCGGGCCGCTGCCTCCTTGGCCTGGCGTTCCTTGGCGATCTTGTCTTCGGCTGCCTTGGCCTGAACGGCAGCCTTGGACAAAGTCAGTTTGTCGGGCGCGGCAGCAGCCGGCTTTTTGTCTTCGACCTTGGCTTGCAGCTTGCCACTGGCCTGGCGGTCTGCCGCTGCCACCTGGGCTGCAGGCACGCCTTCGGCCAGCTTGCGGCGAAATTCATTGAAGTCGCGGCTTTGGGCCACCACGGTCCGGCTGGCTTCACCTGCCTCCACCAGTGCGGCCTGCTCGGCCGAGGGGAGATCCAGCACGGCGCCTGCCTTGATCCGGTTGATGTTGCCGGCGATGAAGGCGTCGGGGTTGGCACGCAGCAGCGCGACAAGCATCTGATCCAGCGACACGCTGGCGGGCTTGTTGGTTGCTGCAATCTTGCCGGCGGTATCGCCCGCCTGCACGGTGACCTTGCGGCCGTCAGCTGGCGCGGGCCGGGGGGCGGCCTGCACCGGGGCCGCAGCAACCGGTGGTGCCGGCCTGGCGGCGGGTGCGGGGCGGGCCGGGAGACTGGGCGGCGCTGATGCCGCAGGGGGAGGGGGGGGCGCTGCGGGCGCCGGCGCAGGTAGTGGGGCCGGGCGGACGACGGGTGCGGCCGGTACCTGTGCGACTGACGGCGCCGGCGGTGCGGACGGGCGCAAGTTGGGCGGGTCGAACAGCATCGTGTAGTCGCGCACGATGCGCCCGGACGACCAGTTGGCTTCCAGAATCAGATCGATGAAGGGCTCGTTGACCGGCCTGTCGCTGCTCAGACGCAGAAACATGCGTCCGCCGGGACGTTGCTGCAGCGTGATGACCAGGTTGCCCATGGCCGTGTTGTACTCAAGGCCGGCGGCGCGAAAGGCTTCGGGCGACGCAACGCTGGCGCGCAGGCTGGCGGCTTCTTCGGGGGTGATCTCGGGGATGTCGATGTCAGCGCGCAGGGGCTCACCCAGTGCGGACTGAACGGTGATGCGACCGAGGGCGAGGGCTTGGGCGTCAGGGCTGAAGGAGCCGGCTGCGATCGCAGCTGCCAAGGCCAAGGCGGATGCGTGCCAGCGCGGCGGTTTTCCCGTCAACTTGTGCGCCTCCATTGCTTGGTCTGCAGGCAACTTTTTTCTGATCATGCGGACAACAGCCTCGCCACTGAATTTGCTAAAACGACCATAACATCAATGTCTTAGGCTGACAAGCTGAGACAGCTTTTAACTTCTGTGCGCTTGAAACGTGCGCCGTTACACGCGCCCGATGTTGTCATGCGACAACGGCCTGTAACCGCTGATTACAGGCCGTTGGGCGTGCGGGTCGCCGCGGATTATGCGTCAAGCAGGATGCGCAGCATGCGGCGCAGGGGCTCGGCAGCGCCCCACAGCAACTGGTCGCCGATGGTGAAGGCGCCCACGTATTCCGGGCCCATCGCCAGCTTGCGGATGCGGCCGACCGGGATGCCCAGCGTGCCGGTCACGGCCACCGGCGTCAGGTCCTTGAGCGTGGCTTCCTTGTTGTTGGGTACCACCTTGACCCAGGCGTTGTCGGCGGCGAGCATGGCTTCGATGTCGGCCAGCGGAACATCCTTCTTGAGCTTGAAGGTCAGTGCCTGGCTGTGGCAACGCATGGCGCCGATGCGCACGCAAAAGCCGTCCACCGGCGTTTCCGCCGTGCCGAATTGCGCGCCCTGACCCAGGATCTTGTTGGTCTCGGCGCCGGCCTTCCACTCCTCGCGGCTGACGCCGTTGCCCAGGTCCTTGTCGATCCAGGGGATCAGCGAGCCGCCCAGCGGCACACCGAAATTGGCCGTCTCGTCGGAAGTGAGCGATTGCTGCTTGAGCAGGACCTTGCGGTCGATTTCCAGGATGGCGGACTTCGGGTCGTCCAGCAGGCTGCGCACTTCGGCATTCAGCGTGCCGAACTGCGTGAGCAGTTCGCGCATATGTTGCGCGCCACCGCCCGAAGCCGCCTGGTAGGTCATGGAGCTCATCCATTCCACCAGGCCGGCCTTGTACAGCGCGCCCACGCCCATCAACATGCAGCTCACCGTGCAGTTGCCGCCGATCCAGTTGCGTCCGCCCTTGGCCAGGGCGTTCTTGATGACCGGCAGGTTGACCGGGTCCAGGATGATGATGGCGTCATCCTTCATGCGCAGCGTGGAGGCGGCGTCGATCCAGTGCCCCGTCCAGCCGGCAGCCCGCAGCTTGGGGAAGACCTCGGTCGTGTAGTCGCCGCCCTGGGCGGTGATGACGATGTCGCACTTCTTCAGGGCGTCGATGTCGTACGCGTCCTTCAGGGTGGTTTCATTCTTCGCCTGCGCCGGGGCCTTGCCGCCCGCGTTGGAGGTGGAGAAGAACACGGGCTCAATCAGGCCGAAGTCGCCTTCGGCCTGCATGCGGTCCATCAGGACCGAACCCACCATGCCACGCCAACCGACGAGGCCTACGAGATTTCCAACCTTGCTCATCACTATCGCCCTTTCAGAAAAGTTATCTGGTTTCCCCGGCTCGTCTGGGCCGGGGAGGGCGCGCGACGAACCGGAGCTGTTCTAGCCCTTGGTAATGGTTTTGGTGATGGCAGCGACGACCGCGTCACCCATCTCACGGGTGCCGACCTTGCGCAGCGAAGCGGAGCCTGCATTGCCTTCAGACCAGATGTCCGCCGTGCGCAACCCCGACGCGAGCACGTCTTTCACCGCGGATTCGATCCGGTCGGCGGCTTGGGGTTGGTTGAGTGAGAAGCGGAGCATCATGGCAGCGGACAGTATTGTAGCCAAAGGATTGGCAATGCCTTTTCCGGCGATGTCCGGGGCGCTGCCATGGCTGGGCTCGTACAGGCCCTGGTTGCTGGAGTTCAGGCTGGCCGAGGGCAGCATGCCAATGGAGCCCGTGAGCATGGCCGCCTCATCCGACAGGATGTCGCCGAACATGTTGCCGGTGACGACCACGTCGAACTTCTTGGGCGCGCGCACGAGCTGCATGGCCGCGTTGTCCACGTACATGTGGTCCAGCTCGACGTCGGGGTAGTCCTTGTGCACCTCGGTCACGACGTCCTTCCAGAACTGGAAGGTCTCCAGCACGTTGGCCTTGTCCACGCTGGTCACGCGCTTGCTTCGCTTGCGCGCGGCCTCAAAAGCGACGCGCGCGATGCGTTCGATCTCGGGGCGGCTGTAGCGCATGGTGTCAAAGGCTTCCTCGGCGCCGGGGAAGTGCCCATCTACCGCCGTGCGGCGCCCGCGCGGCTGGCCGAAGTAGATGTCGCCGGTCAGTTCACGGATGATGAGGATGTCCAGGCCCGCGATCAGCTCGGGCTTGAGGCTGGATGCGCCCACAAGCTGCTCATAGCAGATGGCCGGACGGAAGTTGGCGAACAGCCCGAGGTTCTTGCGCAGGCCCAGGATGGCCTGCTCGGGACGCAGCGGACGGTCCAGCTTGTCGTACTTCCAGTCGCCGACGGCGCCAAACAGCACGGCGTCGGCATCCTTGGCGAGCTTGAGCGTGGATTCGGGCAGAGGGTGGCCATGGGCTTCGTAGGCGGCGCCGCCGACCAGGGCGGTCTCCATCTCGAACTTCAGGTCCAGGACGTTGAGGACTTTGACGGCCTCGGCGACGATTTCGGTGCCGATGCCGTCACCCGGCAGGACTGCGATTTTCATGTGCTTGTCTTTGTTGGTTGAATCTTGAACGGTCAGCCGGCCAGCGACTGTGCGAGCCAGGGCTTTTGCGCCAGCCGTTGCGCCTCGAAGCCGCGGATCTTGTCGGCCTGGCGCAGTGTCAGCCCGATGTCGTCGAAGCCGTTGAGCAGGCAGTAGCGGCGGAATGCCTGCACCTCGAACGGGATTTCCTCGCCCTGGGGACGCACGATGACCTGCCGTTCCAGGTCGATCGTGAGCTGGTAACCGGGAAACGCCGCTACCTCATTGAACAGCTGGTCCACCGTGGCCTCGGGCAGCACGATGGGCAGCAGGCCGTTCTTGAAGCTGTTGTTGAAGAAGATGTCGGCAAAGCTGGGCGCGATGATGGCGCGAAACCCGAACTGGTCCAGCGCCCATGGCGCATGTTCGCGCGACGAGCCGCAGCCGAAGTTCTTGCGTGCCAGCAGGATGGACGCGCCCGCGTAGCGCGGCTGGTTCAGCACGAAGTCCGGGTTGGGCTTGCGGCTGGCGGGGTCCTGGCCGGGCTCGCCAGGGTCCAGGTAGCGCCATTCGTCAAACAGGTTGACGCCAAAGCCGGTCTTGCGGATGGACTTGAGGAACTGCTTGGGGATGATCGCGTCGGTGTCCACATTGGCGCGGTCCATCGGGGCCACCAGCCCCTTGTGTACATTGAATTTCTGCATGATCAGGCGAATTTCCGGATGTCGACAAAATGGCCGTGCACGGCGGCGGCCGCGGCCATCGCCGGGCTGACGAGGTGGGTGCGTCCGCCCGCGCCCTGGCGGCCTTCGAAGTTGCGGTTGCTGGTGGAGGCGCAACGCTCGCCCGGCTCCAGCCTGTCGGCGTTCATGGCCAGGCACATCGAGCAGCCGGGCTCGCGCCATTCGAACCCTGCGGCCTTGAAGATTTCATGCAGGCCTTCGCGCTCGGCCTGTTCCTTCACCAGGCCGGAGCCCGGCACCACCATGGCCAGCTTGACGTTCCTGGCGACCTTCTGGCCCAGCTTTTTGACAATGGCCGCGGCTTCGCGCATGTCCTCGATGCGGCTGTTGGTGCACGAGCCGATGAACACCTTGTCCACATGGATGTCGTCCAGCGGCTTGCCCGGTTCCAGGCCCATGTAGGTCAGCGCGCGCTCGATCGCACCGCGCTTGACGGCGTCCTTTTCCTTGTCGGGGTCCGGTACGCGGGCGTCCACACCCAGCACCATTTCAGGCGACGTGCCCCAGGTCACCTGGGGAATGATCTGCGTGGCGTCGAGTTCGACCACGGTGTCGAACTTCGCGTCGGGGTCGGAGTGCAGGGTCTTCCAGTAGGCCACTGCCTGATCCCATTCGACACCGCGGGGTGCGAGGGGACGGCCCTTCACGTACTCGATGGTCTTGTCGTCCACGGCGACCAGGCCTGCGCGCGCGCCGCCTTCGATGGCCATGTTGCACACCGTCATGCGGCCTTCCATGCTGAGGCCGCGGATGGCCGAGCCGGCGAACTCGATGGTGTAGCCCGTCCCGCCGGCCGTGCCGATGCGGCCGATGATGGCCAGCACGATGTCCTTGGCCGTCACACCAGGGGCGAGCTTGCCCTCGACCTTGACCAGCATGTTTTTGGCCTTCTTGGCCAGCAGCGTCTGGGTTGCCATGACGTGCTCTACTTCGCTGGTGCCGATGCCGTGCGCCAGCGCGCCGAACGCGCCGTGGGTGGAAGTGTGCGAATCACCGCAGACCACGGTCATGCCCGGCAGCGTGGCGCCCTGCTCGGGGCCCATCACATGCACGATGCCTTGCTGCTTCGACAGGAAGGGGAAGAACGCCGCGGCGCCGAATTCGGCGATGTTCTTGTCCAGCGTCGTGACCTGTTCCTTGCTGATCGGATCGGTGATGCCGTCGTAGCCCAGCTCCCACCCGGTGGTGGGCGTGTTGTGGTCGGCCGTGGCCACGATGGAGCTGATGCGCCAGACCTTGCGCCCGGCCTGGCGCAGGCCTTCGAACGCCTGCGGGCTGGTGACTTCATGGACCAGGTGACGGTCGATGTAGAGGATGGCTGTGCCGTCCTCTTCGGTGTGGACGACGTGCTCGTCCCAGATCTTGTCGTAAAGGGTGCGTCCCATGGTTTCCTCGTGGTGTGGCTTGAATTTTATTCGGCGGGGCTGCGCAGGTGATCGACCAGCAGGCGTGCCGTGACCGGCAGGGTAGAGAAGTCACGGGCCAGCAGCTCGATGCGGCGCACGGCCCATTCGTCGGCCAGCGTCACGCAGGTCAGCTCGCCCAGCCCGCGCATGAGCTCGAACGCCCGTTGCGGCATCACGCCCACGCCCAGGCCCTTGTCGATCATGCGGCACATGGTGTCCAGGCCGGACACGCGCATGCGCAGGCGGATGGCGCGCCCGGCCTGCTGCGCGGCCTGGTGCATGGACAGGTAAATGGAACTGTTGGCGTGCAGGCCCACGTGGTCGAACGCCAGTGTGTCGGTAAAGGGCACCGGACCCTGCCCGTCCAGCGCGTGGCCGCGCGGCACCACCAGCACCAACTGGTCCTGCCGGTAGGGCAGCGATTGCAGCTGGCCCAGCCCGGTGCGGCCCACGCTGCCGGTGTTGCACACGCCCAGGTCGGCAGCGCCTTCCTGCACAGCGCGCGCCACTTCGGTGGACAGGTGTTCCTCCAGGTCGATCTTCACCTCGCCATGCTGGCGGATGAACGAGCCCAGGTCTTCGGGCAGGAACTGCACCACGGCCGAGATACTCGCGTGGATGCGCACATGGCCGCGCACGCCATCGGCGTACTCACTGAGTTCGGCCTGCATTTTTTCCAGGCCGAACAGCACGGACCGTGCGTGGTGCAGCAGGCTTTCGCCGGCGGGTGTCAGGCTGACGCCCCGGGTATGGCGGTGCAGCAGCGGCGTTTCCAGCGCGGCCTCCAGGTCCGACAGGCGCTTGCTGACCGCCGATGCCGCGATGAATTCCCGCTCGGCGGCCTTGCCGATGCTGCCGAGTTCGCACACCGCTACGAACAGCTGTAGCGAGGTCAGGTCAACGCGGCGGGCAAAGTTACGCTCGGAAGGTTTCATGGGCATCGTGTTCGACGATGAATCGTTGCATTTTCCCACTGAAGACGTATCTTCGTCATCGCGATTCAAGATGGCCGTGTGCGCAAAAGCAAAACCCGCCGGGCTTGCGCGCGGCGGGTCCAGAAGGGCGAAGTGCCGGATCAGCGGTCAGCGATGGGCTTGACGTTGCGCGGCGTGGCGCCGCTGAACAGCTGGCGCGGGCGGCCGATCTTGTACTCGGGGTCGCCGATCATTTCATTGAGCTGGGCAATCCAGCCCACCGTGCGGGCCAGCGCAAAGATGGCGGTGAACAGCGGCACCGGGATGCCGATGGCGCGCTGAACGATGCCGGAGTAGAAGTCCACGTTCGGGTAGAGCTTGCGCGAGACGAAGTATTCGTCTTCCAGGGCAATCTTCTCCAGTGCCATGGCCAGCTTGAACAGCGGGTCGTTGTGCAGGCCCAACTCGCCCAGCACTTCCTTGCAGGTTTCCTGCATGAGCTTGGCGCGCGGGTCGTAGTTCTTGTAGACGCGGTGGCCAAAGCCCATGAGCTTGACGTTGGAGCTCTTGTCCTTGACCTGCTTGATGAACTCACCGATCTTCTCGACGCCGCCGGCCTTCTGGATGTCGCCCAGCATGTTCAGCGCCGCTTCATTCGCGCCGCCGTGCGCGGGGCCCCACAGGCACGCCACGCCGGCCGCAATGGCCGCGAACGGGTTCGTGCCCGAGCTGCCGCACAGGCGCACGGTCGAGGTGGAGGCGTTCTGCTCGTGGTCGGCGTGCAGGATGAAGATGCGGTCCAGCGCACGCTCCAGCACCGGGTTGACCACGTATGGCTCGCAGGGCGTGGCGAACATCATGTGCAGGAAGTTGCCCGCGTAGCTCAGCTCGTTCTTGGGGTACATGTAGGGCTGGCCCACCGTGTATTTGTAGGCCATGGCCACCAGCGTGGGCATCTTGGCGATCAGGCGGATGGCCGAGATGTTGCGGTGTTCCGGGTTGTTGATATCGGTGCTGTCGTGATAGAAGGCCGACAGGGCGCCCACCAGGCCGGTCATGATGGCCATGGGGTGCGCGTCACGGCGAAAGCCGCGCAGGAAGAACTGCATCTGCTCGTTGACCATGGTGTGGTTGGTCACGAGCTTGGTGAACTTGGTCTTCTGCTCGCCGTTGGGCAGGTCACCGTACAGCAGCAGGTGGCAGGTCTCCAGGAAGTCGCACTCGGTGGCCAGCTGCTCGATGGGATAGCCGCGGTACAGCAGCTCGCCCTTGTCGCCGTCGATGTAAGTGATGGCCGACTGGGTCGCCGCCGTCGACAGGAAGCCGGGGTCGTAGGTGAACATGCCGGTCTGCGCATACAGCTTGCGGATGTCCACGACATCCGGGCCGATGCTGCCGTGGTACACGGGCAGTTCAACACTGGGGCTGCCGTTGGAGAACGACAGGGTGGCTTTGTTGTCGGCGAGTTTCATTTCCGGTTTCCTTGAGTTTCGTGCCCAATCTTCTGGCGCTTGAAGTTCCTGTGGCGTAAAGCGCCTCAGGTCCGCAGCATCTCCAGCACTTGTCTTACTTCTGTTGTGTTTATGTCGTCCTCGGGTTCCCGCCGGCGAAGCAGGAGGTCCATCAGGTCGTTGTCTGCCAAATCCATCAAAACATTCAGGCCCTCGGCCTGGCCCACGGTCAGGCTGCTTGCGTATTTCGCGAAGAAGCGCTCGATGAACAGGTCGTTTTCAAGCAGGCCGCGGCGGCAACGCCAGCGCAGCTTGCTCAGGGCCCGTTCATCCAGCAGCGCATCTTCCATGACGGTCATACAGCGCGGCGCACCATCAGTTCCTTGATCTTGCCAATCGCCATCGTGGGGTTCAATCCCTTGGGGCACACGTCCACACAGTTCATGATGGTGTGGCAGCGGAACAGCCGGTACGGGTCTTCCAGGTTGTCCAGGCGCTCGGCGGTGGCTTCGTCGCGGCTGTCCGCGATGAAACGGTAGGCCTGCAGCAGGCCAGCCGGGCCGACGAACTTGTCGGGGTTCCACCAGAAGCTGGGGCAACTGGTCGAGCAGCTGGCGCACAGGATGCACTCGTACAGGCCGTTGAGTTCCTCGCGCTCCTCGGGCGACTGCAGCCGCTCGGTCTCGGGCGGCACGTTGTCGTTGACCAGGTACGGCTTGATCGAGTTGTACTGCTTGAAGAACTGCGTCATGTCCACGATCAGGTCGCGGATCACCGGCAGGCCCGGCAGGGGCTTGAGCACCACGGTTCCGGGCAGGGTGTTCATGTTGGTCAGGCAGGCCAGGCCGTTCTTGCCGTTGATGTTCATGGCGTCGGAGCCGCAGACACCCTCGCGGCACGAGCGGCGGAACGACAGCGTCGGGTCCTGGGCCTTGAGCTTCATCAGCGCGTCCAGCAGCATGCGCTCATGGCCGTCGAGCTCGATCTCGATGGTCTGCATGTACGGCTTGGCGTCCTTGTCCGGGTCGTAACGGTAGATCTGGAAAGTGCGTTTTGTCATGGCGTGGGCTTGTGTTGGACTTTACGGGTAACGCGGCTACGTACTAGAACGTACGGACCTTCGGGGGGACCGACTCGACCGTCAGCGGCTTGAGGTTGACGGGCTTGTACGTCAGGTTGTTGCTGGCGCTGTGCCACAGCGTGTGCTTCATCCAGTTGGCGTCGTCGCGGCCCAACGGTGAGACCGGGTCGTCCGCCGGCTTTTCGTAGTCATAGACCGTGTGGGCACCGCGGCATTCGTGGCGCGCCGCAGCCGACACGATGGTGGCCTGGGCGCATTCGATGAGGTTTTCAACTTCCAGGGCCTCAATGCGGGCGGTGTTGAACACCTTGGACTTGTCCTTGAGCGTGATGGCCTTGACGCGCTCGCGCAGGGCGGCGATCTTGGCCACGCCCTCGTCCATGCTGGCCTGCGTGCGGAACACGCCCGCATGCTGCTGCATCGACGCACGGATGTCGTTGGCCACGTCCTGGGCGTATTCGCCGCTGGTGGACGTTTCGTAACGGTTCAGGCGCGCCAGCGTGAAGTCGGCGGCGTTGGCCGGCAGGTCCTTGAACGACTTGGACTTGCTCGCGTATTCGACGATGTGGTTGCCCGCGGCACGGCCGAACACCAGCAGGTCCAGCAGCGAGTTGGTGCCCAGCCGGTTGGCGCCGTGCACGCTCACGCAGGAGCATTCGCCCACGGCGTACAGGCCGTTGACCACCTGGTTGTGGACGTCCCCGTTCTGCACGACGACCTGGCCATTGATGTTGGTCGGGATGCCGCCCATCTGGTAGTGGATGGTGGGCACCACGGGGATGGGCTCGCGCGTGATGTTCACGTTGGCGAAGTTCACGCCAATTTCATACACGGAGGGCAGGCGCTTGTGGATGGTGTCGGCGCCCAGGTGATCCAGCTTGAGCAGGATGTAGTCCTTGTTCGGACCACAGCCGCGGCCTTCCTTGATTTCCTGGTCCATGCAGCGCGAGACGAAGTCGCGCGGCGCCAGGTCTTTCAGCGTGGGCGCGTAGCGTTCCATGAAGCGCTCGCCATTGCTGTTGAGCAGGATCGCGCCCTCGCCGCGGCAGCCTTCGGTCAGCAGCACGCCCGCGCCGGCCACGCCGGTGGGGTGGAACTGCCAGAACTCCATGTCCTGCAGGGGGATGTTGGCGCGGGCGGCCATGCCCAGGCCGTCGCCGGTGTTGATGAAGGCGTTGGTGGATGCTGCAAAGATGCGGCCGGCGCCGCCGGTGGCCAGCAGCACGGTCTTGGCATGCAGCACGTGCAGGTCGCCGGTTTCCATTTCCAGGGCCGTCACGCCCACCACGTCGCCCTCGGCGTCGCGGATCAGGTCCATGGCCATCCATTCCACGAAGAAGCTGGTCCGGGCCTTGACGTTCTGCTGGTACAGCGTGTGCAGCATGGCGTGGCCGGTGCGGTCGGCCGCCGCGCAGGCGCGCTGCACCGGCTTTTCGCCATAGTTGGCCGTGTGGCCACCGAACGGGCGCTGGTAGATCGTGCCGTCGGGGTTGCGGTCAAACGGCATGCCCATGTGCTCCAGGTCGTACACGACCTTGGGGGCTTCGCGGCACATGAACTCGATGGCATCCTGGTCGCCCAGCCAGTCGGAGCCCTTGACGGTGTCGTAGAAGTGGTAGTGCCAGTTGTCCTCCGACATATTGCCCAGCGACGCGCCGATGCCACCCTGGGCAGCCACGGTGTGGGAGCGGGTGGGGAACACCTTGGACAGCACGGCGACGTTCAGGCCGGCACGTGCCAGTTGCAGCGATGCGCGCATGCCCGAGCCGCCCGCGCCGACGATGACGACGTCGAACTTGCGCGTGGTGATGTTGTTGCTTGTGTAGCTCATGGTTCGTGGGTCTCGTTATGGTTTGCGCTTACAGGCGCCACAGCACCTGGATGGCCCAGCCGGCACAGCCGGTCAGCCAGACGATCGTGAAGATCTGCAGCGCCAGGCGCAGCCACACGGGCTTGACGTAGTCCATCCAGACATCGCGCATGCCGACCCACACATGCCACAGCAAGGCGGCGATCACGGAGAAGGTGAGCACCTTCATCCACTGGCTGGCAAAAATGCCGGCCCATTTGTCGTAGCTGACCGGGCCTCGGCTGAAGATCACCTGGGCCAGCACGATCAGGGTGAACAGGGCCATCAGGCCCGCGGTGACGCGCTGGCTCAGCCAGTCGCGAAGGCCGTAGTGCGCGCCGACGACCGTGCGCTTGGAGCCGTAGTTGACAGACATTCTTGTGCTCCTTTTTGCTTAGTACAGGCCGAACAGCTTGGCGCCCAGCACCAGGGTGAGCAGGATGCTCAGGGCCAGGGTGACCAGGGCGGAAGACTTGCCGAATTCCTTGCTCACCGCGGCGTGGCTCACGTCCATCCACAGGTGGCGCAGGCCGGCGATGAAGTGGTGCAGGTAGGCCCAGATCAGCGCCAGCGCCACCAGCTTGAAGAACCAGCCCGGCACAAAACCAAGGCCGCTGTTGAAAGCGGCCTTGAAGCGGGCGAACGAGTATTCGGAGGAAACGGAGGTGTCGAACATCCAGATGATGAAGGGCATCAGCAGGAACATCATTACGCCGCTCACGCGGTGAAGGATGGACACCCAGCCCGCAGCCGGCAGGCGGTACGACGGAAGATCCGTCAGGGCGTTGATGTTGCGGAACTCAGGCCGCTTTTTGGCAAGCTCGGTCATGTGAACTTTCGTGGATGTGATGTAACCGCGTTGTAATTTGTCAGAAGCAGACAACCCAAAATTCTATTGCAACGCACAAACCTGACACGGGGGTTGCGACTTTGCCTCGCAATCCGGGCAACTGGCCGGCACGCAAAGCGCGCTACGCGGCCGCTTCAGCTCAGCGCATTGCGGTAGTGGTGGGTGTCCGTGCGGTAGACGCCGCGGCGCAGTTCCATCGGGATGTCGTTGTAGGTGTAGGCCACGCGCTCCACGCTCAAGAGCGGGGTGCCGGGGGGCACCTGCAGCAGCTGGGCCTGTTGCGCGTCGGCGGCAATGGCACGGATTTTTTCCTCGGCGCGCACCATGCGCACGCCGAATTCGACCTCGAACATGGCGTAGGTCGGGCCTTGGTAGCCGGCCATCTGCTCGGCGCTCAGGCCCTTGAACGCGGCGCCGGGCAGCCACAAGTCTTCCAGGATGGTGGGCACGCCGCCGAACGACAGGATGCGCCGCACCTGCAGCACCGCGTCACCCGAGCGCAGGGCCAGCGCGCGGGCCACCTCGGCGCTGGCGCGCAGGCGCTTGCAGTCGACGATCTGGCGCTGCGCGGGGCCCTCGCTGTCCTGGTCGCCGCTGTCGGGCATGAGCTTCAGGAAGCGGTACTGCACATGCTGCTCGGAATGCGTGGCCACGAACGTGCCCTTGCCCTGGCGGCGCACCACCAGGTTTTCGGCGGCCAGGTCGTCGATGGCCTTGCGCACCGTGCCCTGGCTCACGCGGTAGCGCGCGGCCAGGTCCATTTCGCTGGGAATGGCTTCACCGGGCTTCCATTCGCCCGCCTGCAGGCTTTGCAGGATCAGGCCCTTGATCTGCTGGTACAGCGGGCTGAACGCGGGCGTGGGCTGTACCGGCGCGTCAGCGCTGGACGCGATGTCGCTCAGCGCGGAAGGTGAGGTGTGGGCCATGCGTGGTCAACGTGCGGAAATGGGCTTGAATGACAGCGGATCATATCTTATATAAGACATAAGACAAATTGACGCTCAAGGGGTTTCGCGGGTACACTTGAGGGCTGTTCCGCACAGCCTGCGTCACCTGCACGAGGCCTGTTGCCAACGCCGGTTTCACATTACTTCCTTCGGAGATTTTCCATGAGCAAAAAGCCCGTCCGCGTTGCCGTTACCGGCGCCGCAGGCCAGATCGGTTACGCCCTGCTGTTTCGCATTGCCTCTGGCGAGATGCTGGGCAAGGACCAGCCCGTCATCCTGCAGTTGCTGGAAGTCCCGGCCGAAGGCCCGCAAAAGGCCCTGAAGGGCGTGATGATGGAACTGGAAGACTGCGCTTTCCCGCTGCTGGCGGGCATGGAAGCCCACGGGGACCCGACGACGGCGTTCAAGGACACCGATTACGCGCTGCTGGTGGGCTCCATGCCCCGCAAGGCCGGCATGGAGCGCGCCGAGCTGTTGTCCATCAACGGCCAGATCTTCATCGGCCAGGGCAAGGCGCTGAACGCCGTGGCCAGCCGCAACGTCAAGGTGCTGGTGGTGGGCAACCCGGCCAACACCAATGCCTACATCGCCATGAAGAGCGCGCCCGACCTGCCGCGCAAGAACTTCACCGCCATGCTGCGCCTGGACCACAACCGCGCTGCCAGCCAGATTGCCGCCAAGACCGGCAAGGCCGTGGCCGACATCGAAAAACTCACCGTCTGGGGCAACCATTCGCCCACCATGTACGCAGACTACCGCTTCGCCACCATCGGCGGCGCCTCTGTCAAGGACATGATCAACGATCAGGAATGGAACGCCAACACCTTCCTGCCCACCGTGGGCAAGCGCGGCGCCGCCATCATCGAAGCGCGTGGCCTGTCCTCGGCTGCCTCGGCCGCCAACGCCGCCATCGACCACATGCGCGACTGGGCCCTGGGCTCCAACGGCAAGTGGGTCACCATGGGCATTCCGTCGGGCGGCCAGTACGGCATCCCCAAGGACACCATGTTCGGTTTCCCGGTGACCACCGAGAACGGCGAGTACAAGGTGGTTGAAGGCCTGCCGATCGACGAATTCAGCCAGGCTTGCATCAACAAGACGCTGAAAGAACTGCAGGACGAGCAGGCCGGCGTCGCCCATTTGCTGTAATTTTCGTGGCACATCCGCGCGACGTACTTCTTGGCGCCCAGGCGCAGACCGGTTTGCTGCCGGTCTGCGACCATTACAGCGGCGTTGAGGCTCGGATGCGCAAGAGCCTGCAGCTGCAGGCCGAGATGACCGAGGAGTTCGGCGCCTGCGTGTTTGACGTGACGCTGGACTGCGAGGACGGTGCCCCCGCCGGCGGCGAGGCCGACCATGCCGCGCTGGTGGTGTCGCTGGCGTTGCAGGCCGGCCAGGGCGCGCGCGTGGCCGTTCGCGTGCATGCGGTGGACCACCCGGCTTTCGAGCAGGACGTGGCCACCATCGCTGGCCAGGCGGGCCACCGGCTCGCGCACATCATGCTGCCCAAGGTAGAGTCGGTGAACGACATCGCGCTGGCCGCTGCCGCGCTGGATACCGCGGGTGCCGCGCACCTGCCGCTGCACGCCCTGATCGAGTCGCCCGCGGCCGTGCACCGGGCGTTTGACATCGCCGCCCATCCACGGGTGCAGTCGCTCAGCTTTGGCCTGATGGACTTTGTCTCGGCCCATGGCGGCGCCATCGGGTCGGATGCCATGACGTCGGCGGGCCAATTCAGCCACCCGCTGGTGGTGCGCGCCAAGCTCGAAATTGCCTCGGCCTGCCACGCCAATGCCAAGGTGCCCTCGCATTGCGTGGTCACCGAGTTCACCGATACGCAGGCCATGCAGGCGGCCGCGCAGCGTGCCGCGCGCGAGCTGGGCTACACCCGCATGTGGAGCATCCACCCCGCGCAGATCCGGCCCATCCTGGCGGCCATGGCCCCGGAAGCCGGGGAAATTGAAATTGCTACAAAAATAATAGCAGCTGCCGTTCTTGCTGAATGGGCGCCCATCAGCATGGACGGACAGCTGCATGACAGGGCAAGTTACCGTTACTTCTGGCAGGTGCTGGAGAGGGCACACCAGACCGGAAGAGCATTGCCCAACGAAGCCCGCGGCTGGTTTTCAGCCGCGTGACATCAACCATCCGGAGACATCCCATGAAAGCCCTCTTGATCGCACTGTCCGCTGCCTTGCTGACCACCCTGGCCACGGCCCAGGCCCCGGCACCCAAAAAGCCGGCCAACAAGCTGGCGCCGTCGGCGCAAAAAGCCGTGGAAGAAGTGACCCCGATTGACGACGACCCCGACCTGAGGGTCAGCCCCGCCGAGCTGGAGGTGGCCAAACAGGTTCACGTGGGCGAGATGCCCTGCGAACTCGGTGCCACCGTCAACCTGCGCCCGGCGCGCCGTGAGGGCCTGTTCGTCCTGACCACCCGGGGCCACCGCTTCCTGATGCACCCGGTGGAAAGCCGCACCGGCGCCATCCGTCTCGAAGACCCCAAGCGCGGCGCCATGTGGCTGCAGCTGGGCAACAAATCCATGCTGATGAGCCAGAAGCTGGGCCAGCGCCTGGCCGACGAGTGCATGAACCCCGCCCAGCAGGCGGTGAATGAAGCCCTGAAGAAGAACCCGGCACCGAGCTTGCTTGAGCCCCTGCCGGGTTCGCAGACGACGTCCACGGCCAAGTCCGGACCGAATTGAACCGACACCTTTTTGATCTGAACGGAGAGAACCCCATGTTGAAAGCCTATCGTGAACACGCCGCCGAACGCGCCGCGCTCGGTATCCCGCCGCTGCCGCTGTCGGCGCAGCAGACAGCCGACCTGATCGAGCTGATCAAGAACCCGCCGGCCGGCGAAGACGCTTTCCTCATGGACCTGCTCACCTACCGCGTGCCCCCGGGCGTGGATGATGCTGCCAAGGTCAAGGCCAGCTTCCTGGCGGCCGTGGCGCATGGCGACATCAGCGTGGCCCTGGTCAGCAAGGCCCGCGCCACCGAGCTGCTGGGCACGATGGTGGGCGGCTACAACGTCAAGCCGCTGATCGACCTGCTGGATGACAAGGACGTGGCCGCCGTGGCCGCCGCGGCGCTCAAGAAGACGCTGCTGATGTTCGACTTCTTCCATGACGTGGCGGAAAAGGCCAAGGCCGGCAATGCCTTTGCCAAGGATGTGATGCAAAGCTGGGCCGATGCCGAGTGGTTCACCAGCCGCCCCGAGGTGGCGAAGAAGATCACCGTGACCGTGTTCAAGGTCACCGGCGAGACCAACACCGACGACCTGTCCCCCGCGCCCGACGCCTGGAGCCGCCCGGACATCCCGCTGCACTACCTGGCCATGCTCAAGAACGCGCGCCCCGGCATCACGCCCGAGGAAGACGGCAAGCGCGGCCCGATGAAGTTCATTGAGGAACTCAAGAAAAAGGGCAACCTCGTGGCCTACGTGGGCGACGTGGTGGGCACCGGCTCCAGCCGCAAGTCGGCCACCAACAGCATCATCTGGGGCTTCGGCGAAGACATTCCCTTCGTGCCCAACAAGCGCTTTGGCGGCGTGACGCTGGGCGGCAAGATCGCACCGATCTTCTTCAACACGCAGGAAGACTCCGGCGCACTGCCGATCGAAGTGGACGTGGCCAACTTCAACATGGGCGACGTGATCGACATCTACCCCTATGACGGCAGGATCGAAAAGGACGGCAAGGTGGCCGCCACCTTCCAGCTCAAGAGCGACGTGCTGTTTGACGAAGTGCGCGCCGGTGGCCGCATCAACCTGATCATCGGCCGCTCGCTGACCGCGAAGGCCCGTGAGTTCCTGGGCCTGGCCGCCTCCACCACGTTCCGCCTGCCGCAGGCTCCGGCCTCCACCAAGGCCGGCTTCACGCTGGCCCAGAAGATGGTCGGCCGCGCCTGCGGCCTGCCGGTGGTGGCGGGTGTGCAGCAGGGCATCCGCCCCGGCACCTACTGCGAGCCCAAGATGACCACCGTGGGCAGCCAGGACACCACCGGCCCCATGACCCGCGACGAGCTGAAAGACCTGGCCTGCCTGGGCTTTTCCGCCGACATGGTCATGCAGTCGTTCTGCCACACCGCCGCGTATCCGAAGCCGGTGGACGTGAAGACCCACCGCGAGCTGCCTGCCTTCATCAGCAACCGTGGCGGCGTGGCCCTGCGCCCCGGCGACGGCGTGATCCACAGCTGGCTGAACCGCCTGCTGCTGCCCGACACCGTGGGCACGGGCGGCGACAGCCACACGCGTTTTCCTATCGGCATCAGCTTCCCGGCCGGCTCGGGCCTGGTGGCCTTTGGCGCCGCCACGGGCGTCATGCCGCTGGACATGCCTGAATCGGTGCTGGTGCGTTTCAAGGGCAAGATGCAGCCCGGCATCACCCTGCGCGACCTGGTGCACGCCATTCCCTACTACGCCATCAAGCAGGGCCTGCTGACCGTGGCCAAGCAGGGCAAGATCAATGAGTTCTCGGGCCGCATCCTGGAAATCGAAGGCCTGCCGGACCTGAAGGTCGAACAGGCCTTCGAGCTGAGCGACGCCTCGGCCGAGCGCTCCGCCGCCGGCTGCACGGTGAAGCTCAACAAGGAGCCGATCATCGAGTACCTCAACAGCAACATCGTGTTGATGAAGAACATGATCGCCGACGGTTACCAGGACAAGCGCAGCCTGGAGCGCCGCATCAAGGCCGTGGAAGCCTGGCTGGCCAAGCCCGATCTGCTGGAGGCCGACAAGGACGCCGAGTACGCCCACGTCATCGAGATCAACCTGGACGAGCTCAAGGAGCCCGTGCTGTGCTGCCCGAACGACCCGGACGACGCCAAGCTGCTCAGCGACGTGGCCGGCGCCAAGATCGACGAGGTGTTCATTGGTTCGTGCATGACCAACATCGGCCACTTCCGCGCGGCATCCAAGCTGCTCGAAGGCAAGCGCGACATCCCGGTCAAGCTGTGGGTGGCCCCGCCGACCAAGATGGACGCGGCCGAACTGACCAAGGAAGGCCATTACGGCGTGTTCGGCACGGCCGGAGCCCGCACCGAAATGCCGGGTTGCAGCCTGTGCATGGGCAACCAGGCCCAGGTACGCGAAGGCGCCACCGTGGTGTCCACCAGCACCCGCAACTTCCCCAACCGGCTGGGCAAGAACACCAACGTGTACCTGGCCTCGGCCGAACTGGCGGCCATTGCCTCCAAGCTGGGCCGCATTCCCACGGTGGCCGAGTACCAGGCCGACATGGGCGTGATCAATGCCGACGGCAGCAAGATCTACAAGTACATGAACTTCGACCAGATCGCCGAGTACAAGGAAGTGGCAGACGGCGTGACGGTGTAAGCAGCTGTCCCTAAAAAAAGCGGCCCGCGGGCCGCTTTTTCATTGCGTGGGCGCGGGCGGCCTCAGGCCGCGGCCATGGCCTGCAGCGCCGCCCGCGTGAAGTCATCCGCAGGAAAGAAGGTCTCCAGCGCCAGCTCCTGCAGCGTCACGTCCACCGGCGTGCCGAAGATGGTGATGGTGCTGATGAAGCTCAACACGCCGTGCGGCGTGCGCAGCCGAAAGGGCATCACCACGCCGGGCAGCTCGCCCTCCATGTGCTGGTCGGTGTCGGGTGGCAGCGGGTAGCTGCGCAGCTCGTCCAGCAGCGCGGCCAGCACCGGGTCTGCCGTGGCAGCGATCTGCTGGCGCAGCCGTTCGAACAGGTGGGCACGCCATTGCGCCAGGTTGGCCAGGTGCGGCGCCAGCCCCAGCGGGTGCAGGCTCAGGCGCAGCACATTCACCGGCGCCTGCAGCAGTGATGCGTCTGCCATGGCCAGCAGGCGCGGTACCAGCGTGTTGTAGCTGACCAGGTTCCAGTGCCGGTCCACCGCCAGCGCCGGCCAGGGCTCGTGCCCCTTGAGGATCAGCTCCACCGCCTGGCGCGCCGCGGCCAGGGCCGGGTCGTCCAGGGCGCGTTCGCGGTACATGGGCGCGTAGCCGGCCGCCACCAGCAGCGCGTTGCGTTCGCGCAGCGGCACGTCCAGCCGTTCGGTCAGGCGCAGCACCATTTCCCGGCTGGGCACCGAGCGGCCGGTCTCCATGAAGCTCAGGTGGCGGGTGGAAATGTCGGCCTCGTCGGCCAGGTCCAGCTGGCTCAGGCGGCGGTGCTGGCGCCAGTGGCGCAGGTGTTCGCCAAAGGACCGGGGCAGGGCGCGGGGGCTTGCGGTGGCATTCATGGCGGTGATGGTAGGCCCAAAGGGTATGCCAGGGCATGACCTGCAAGGTTATCGACGTGAATCAAGCCCCGCAGCCCGCCATGCCCGGCACAATGGCGCAGACAATTGAATTGATCAGGAGCGCGGCCATGAACAAAGCGGTATCCCACGAGTTTTCCAGCACCCTCAAGACCTTCAGGACAGCCTCGGGCAAGGCCGGCAAGTTCTATTCGCTGCCGGTCCTGGCCAAACAGTTTCCGAAGATCACCCGTTTGCCGGTGTCCCTGCGCATCGTGCTTGAATCGGTGCTGCGCAACTGCGACGGCGCCAAGGTCACGCCAGCGCACGTGCGCCAGCTGGCCAACTGGTTCCCCAACGCCGACCGCAGCGATGAAATCCCCTTCGTGGTGTCGCGCGTGGTGCTGCAGGACTTCACCGGCGTGCCGCTGCTGGCTGACCTGGCGGCCATGCGCAGCGTGGCGCAGCGCCTGGGCCGCAAGGCGGCGGCCATCGAGCCGCTGGTGCCGGTGGACCTGGTGGTGGACCACTCGATCATGATCGACCACTATGGCGGCAGGAATTCGCTGGACCTGAACATGAAGCTGGAGTTCCAGCGCAACCGGGAACGCTACGAGTTCATGAAGTGGGGCATGCAGGCGTTCAGCACCTTTGGCGTGGTGCCGCCGGGCTTTGGCATCGTGCACCAGGTCAACCTGGAGTACCTGGCGCGCGGCGTGCACAAGACCGCTGGCGGCGTGTGCTATCCCGACACCCTGGTGGGCACCGACAGCCACACCACCATGATCAACGGCATCGGCGTGGTGGGCTGGGGCGTGGGCGGCATTGAGGCCGAGGCCGCGATGCTGGGCCAGCCGGTGTATTTCCTCACGCCCGACGTGGTGGGTTTTGAGTTGACGGGCCGCCTGCGTGAAGGCTGCACCGCCACCGACCTGGTGCTCAGCGTGACGGAGATCCTGCGGCGCCACAAGGTGGTGGGCAAGTTCGTTGAATTTTTTGGCGAGGGCACGCGCACGCTGGCGCTACCGGACCGCGCCACCATTGCCAACATGGCGCCCGAATACGGCGCGACCATGGGCTTTTTCCCCGTCGATGAAAAAACGATCGACTACTTCCGGGGCACTGGCCGCACCCGGACTGAGATCGAGACCTTCGAGGCCTATTTCCGCGCGCAGGGCCTGTTCGGCGTGCCCAAGGCGGGCGACATCGACTATTCGCAGGTCATCACGCTGGACCTGGGCGACGTGACGCCCAGCCTGGCCGGCCCCAAGCGCCCGCAGGACCGCATCGAGCTGGGTCAAGTGGCGCAGCAGTTCACGTCGCTGTTCAGCAAGCCGGTGGCCGACAACGGCTTCAACCAGGCACCCGAAGTGCTGCTCACACGCCACCTGGTGCACCCGTCGGGCGACACGCCCGACCCCAAGGTACCGGACAACCCGCCGTCGCCCGAGGGCGCGCCGCGCGCCGTGAGCGAGATGGAAAGCAACAAGCCCAAGCTCGCGGCCGCGCAGTCCGAAGCGTCGGCGCCGGTCAAGACATCCAAAGGCATCACCATCGGCAATGGCGACGTGTTGATCGCCGCCATCACCAGCTGCACCAACACCTCCAACCCCAGCGTGCTGCTGGCCGCCGGCCTGCTGGCCAAGAAGGCGGTGGAAGCCGGCCTGAAGGTGCAGCCGCACATCAAGACCTCGCTGGCACCCGGCTCGCGCATCGTCACGGAATACCTCACGCAGACTGGCCTGATGCCCTACCTGGAGAAGCTGGGCTTTGCGCTGGCCGGCTACGGCTGCACCACCTGCATCGGCAATGCGGGCGACCTCACGCCCGAGATCAACGAAGCCATCACCCAGAGCGACCTGGTGTGCGCGGCCGTGCTGTCGGGCAACCGCAATTTCGAGGCACGCATCCACCCCAACCTCAAGGCCAACTTCCTGGCCAGCCCGCCGCTGGTGGTGGCCTATGCCATTGCCGGCACGGTGCTGAAAGACCTGATGACCGAGCCGGTGGGCAAGGGCAAGGGGGGCAAGGACGTGTACCTGGGTGACATCTGGCCGACCAGCGACGAGATCCACAAGCTCATGAAGTTCGCCATGAACGGCAAGGCCTTCCGCGAGAACTACGCCAAGGTCCGCAGCGAACCCGGCAAGCTCTGGGAAAAGATCAAGGGCGTGCAGGGCCATGCCTACACCTGGCCCCAAAGCACCTACATCGCCGAGCCGCCGTTCTTTGCCGGCTTCACCATGGAGCCCGCGCAGGGCGGCGCGGTGAGCGTGCAGGGCGCGCGCATCATGGCGCTGTTTGGCGACTCCATCACCACCGACCACATCTCGCCCGCCGGCTCCATCAAGGAAAGCTCGCCGGCCGGCCAGTGGCTGCTGGCCAATGGCGTGAAGAAGACCGACTTCAACAGCTACGGCGCGCGCCGCGGCAACCATGACGTGATGATGCGCGGCACGTTTGCCAACGTGCGCATCAAAAACCTGATGATCCCCGCGGCAGCGGATGGTTCGCGCGAGGAAGGCGGCGTCACGCTGTACCGCGACGCCGCGGGCAAGGCGCAGAAGATGTTCATCTACGACGCGGCCATGAAGTACATCGCCGAAGGCCGGCCCACGGTGATTTTTGCCGGCGAGGAATACGGCACCGGCTCCAGCCGCGACTGGGCGGCCAAGGGCACCCAGCTGCTGGGCATCAAGGCCGTGGTGGCCAGAAGCTTCGAGCGTATCCACCGCAGCAACCTGGTGGGCATGGGCGTGCTGCCGCTGCAGTTCCAGGGCAGCGACACCTGGCAGACATTGCGGCTGAACGGCTCGGAACTCATCGACATCATCCCGGCGGCTGACCTGCACCCGCGGAGCAACGCGAAGCTGGTGGTCACCCGCGCCGACGGCAGCCGCACCGAGCTGGTGGTCACGCTGCGCATCGACACGCCGATCGAGGTGGACTATTACCGCCACGGCGGCATCCTGCCGTTCGTGCTGCGTCAGCTGCTGGCGGCGTGAACCCGCAAGCCCTGATCGCCGGCGGTGGCATTGGCGGCCTGGCGGCTGCGCTGGCCTGCGCGCGCGCTGGCTGCGACGTGCGCCTTTATGAGCAGGCTGCCGCCTTCAGCGAAGTGGGCGCCGGCGTGCAGCTGGGGCCCAACGCGGTGCGGCGGCTGCACGGCTGGGGGCTGGCGCAGGCGCTGGCCGCCGTTGCGGCCCAGCCCGGGCACCTGTGCGTGCGCAATGCCATCAGCGGCCAGCCTTTGGCCACGCTGCCGTTGAATCCGGACATGGCGCAACGCTATGGCGCGCCTTACTGCACTGTTCACCGGGCCGACCTGCATGCCGTGTTGCTGGACGCGCTCGCGCGCGAGGGCGGTGCCCGGCTCAAAACCGCGTGCCCGGTGCGTGCTGTCCGTCAGGATGGTGGCAGCGTCACGCTGTCGCTGATGTCGGACCTGGATGTGGAAGGCGACCTGCTCGTGGGTGCCGATGGCCTGTGGAGCACGGTGCGCCAGCATCTGCTGGGGGATGGCGCCGCCGTTCCCACCGGCCATGTGGCGTACCGCGCGCTGGCCGTCCAGCAGGCGCTGCCGGCAGCGCTGCGCAGCCAGCAGGTCACGGCCTGGCTGGGCCCGCGCCTGCATGTGGTGGCTTATCCGGTGCGCCGTGGTGAACTGCTCAACCTTGTGGCCATCGTGCAAGGCCCACCACGCGGTGACGCGCAGGACTGGGACCAGGCCGCCGTGGCGGCTGAATTGCAGGCGGCCATGGGCGAAACCTGCACGGCGGTGCGCGACCTGGTGCAGGCCATGCCGCACTGGCGGCTGTGGATGCTGAATGCCCGGGCTCCAGTGTCTGGCCCGCAGGCATTGGTGAATGGCCGTGTTGCCCTGCTGGGCGACGCCGCCCACCCCATGCTGCCGTACCTGGCGCAGGGCGCCGGCATGGCGATTGAAGACGCCGCCGAGCTGGGCAGCCTGCTGACCATGACCAGCGCCGCGGCGCTGGATGTACCACTGGCATTGAGCCGCTATGCGCTGAACCGCTGGCAGCGCGTGGCGCGGGTGCAGGCGCGGTCGCTGCGAAACGGGCGCATCTTTCACGCCACCGGCGCCATGCAGGCCGCGCGCGATGGGGCACTGCGGCTGTTGGGGCGGCACATCCTGGATGTGCCCTGGCTGTATGCGGGCTGAAGCGAAGGCGCTGAGACGGTGGCTGGCGGGGCTTCGCCTTACAGGTTGGTGCGCAGCTTCCAGATCTCCGGGAACAGCACCACGTCCAGCATCTTGCGCAGGTAACTCACGCCACCGGTACCGCCCGTGCCGCGCTTGAAGCCGATCACGCGCTCCACCGTCGTCACATGGCGGAAGCGCCACAGGCGGAAGGCATCTTCCAGGTCGGTCAGCTCTTCGCCCAGCTGGTACAGGTCCCAGTACTGCTTCGGGTCGCGGTACACGGCCAGCCAGGCCTGTTCCACCGCATCGTTCTCGGCATAGGGTTGGGTCCAGTCGCGCTGCGTGTGGCTGGCCGGCACGCCCAGGCCGCGGCGCGCCAGCAGGCGCAGCGCCTCGTCATACAGCGACGGCGCCTCGTAGGCCGCCTGCACCTGCGCCAGCAGGTCCGGGCGGTGGGCATGGGGCTTGAGCATGGCGGCGTTCTTGTTGCCCAGGGCGAATTCAATGCAGCGGTACTGCGCGCTCTGGAAGCCGCTGGAACTGGCCAGGTAAGGCCGGATCGCGCTGTATTCGGGCGGCGTCATGGTGGCCAGCACGTCCCAGGCGTGTACCAGCTGCTCCATGATCCTGCTCACCCGCGCCAGCATCTTGAAGGCGGTGCCCAGCTCGTCCCGCGCCACGCAGGCCACGGCCGCGCGCAGCTCGTGCAGCATCAGCTTCATCCACAGCTCGCTGGTCTGGTGCTGGACGATGAACAGCATCTCGTTGTGGTCGGGCGACAGCGGCTTTTGCGCGTTCAGGATCGCGTCCAGCTGGAGGTAGTCGCCATAGCTCATGTCGCGGCTGAAGTCGAGCTTGGCCTTTTCGTCGTGGACGATGTGTTCAGGTTTGCCGCTCATCACGTCACCGCATGCTTCTGGTTGAATTCCGGGCGCTGCCATTCGCCACTGTCCAGCACCTGCTTCAGGTGCTCCACGGCGTTCCATACATCTTCAAACCCGATGTACAGCGGCGTGAAGCCAAACCGCAGGATGTCTGGCGCGCGGTAGTCGCCGATGACCCCGCGCGCGATCAGCGCCTGCACCATGGCATAGGCGCCTTCACCGCGGGACAGGCACACCTGCGAGCCGCGCTGCGCGTGCGCGCGCGGAGTGACCAGGCGCAGCCCGTGCCCGGCGCAGCGCTCTTCCACCAGCGCCATGAACAGGTCGGTGAGAGCCAGTGACTTGGCGCGTAGCGCCGCCATGCCGCCCAGCGGCTGCGCGGCCAGCACGGTGTCCAGCCCGCAGTCCAGCGCGGTCATGCTCAGGATGGGTTGCGTGCCGCACAGGTAGCGGGTGATGCCCGGCGCGGGCCGGTAGTCCGGCGTGAATTCAAACGGCGCAGCATGGCCCCACCAGCCGGCCAGCGGCTGCCAGAAGCGGCCGGCGTGCCGCGGGTTGATCCACACGAAGGCGGGCGCGCCCGGGCCACCGTTGAGATACTTGTAGCCGCAGCCTATGGAGAAGTCCGCATCGGCGCCGTTCAGGTCCACTGGTACGGCGCCCGCGCTGTGGGCCAGGTCCCATACCGTCAGCGCGCCGGCGGCATGGGCGGCTGCCGTCACCGCGGCCATGTCGTGCATGGCGCCGGTACGGTAGTTCACGTGGGTGAGCATCAGCACCGCGACGTCCGGCGTCAGCGCGGCGGCGATGTCCTCGGGCTCGACCAGTTGCAGACGCAGGCCGCGCTCCTTGCACAAGGCCTCGGCGATGTACAGGTCGGTAGGGAAGTTGCTGCGCTCGCTGACGATGACTTTGCGTTGCGGTGCATCCTGCGCAGCGATGTTCAGGGCGGCGCTGAGCACCTTGTACAGGTTGATGGAGGTGCTGTCGGTTGCCACCACTTCGCCCGGCGCCGCGCCGATGAGCCGCGCAATCTTGTCGCCCAGCTTCTGCGGCAGCCCGAACCAGCCCGCGGTGTTCCAGCTGCGGATCAGGCCGTTGCCCCATTCCTGCGTCACGGCGGCGGCCACCCTGGCAGACGCAGCGCAGGGCATGACACCCAGCGAATTGCCGTCCAGGTAGATCACATCGGAAGGAATGGTGAACAGATCGCGCAGCGGGCGCAACGGGTCTTGCGCATCGAGCGCGCGGCAGTCTGGCAGGGTGGTCATAGGCTTCTCAGGATGGCTCTGACAGGGGATGCATCGGCCGTCATCAGTTTCAGGGGCAGGGCAATGAGTTCGTAGTCGCCCTCGGGCACCTCGTCCAGCACCAGGTTCTCCAGCACACGCATGTTGCGCTGGCGGATGACCTGGTGGCTGTCCAGCGTCTTGCTGTCGGCCGGGTCGATGCTGGCGGTGTCGATGCCGATCAGCGTCACACCCATGGCGGCCAGCCGCTCCACGGTGTCGGGGGCGAAGGCGCTCAGGGCGCCGTCCCAGCGGTCCACGGGCATGCGTTCATAGGTGCGCACCAGGACGCGCGCCGGCAACGCAGCCAGCGCATGTTGCAGGTGCTGCCACTGAACCAGCGGGCCGCAGCCCATGGCGTGGATCACGCGGCAAGGCCCCAGGTACGGCAACAGGTCCAGCGCACCGGCCGCCTGGCCCTGCGGGTCGTAGTGCAGCGGCGCGTCGGCATGCGCGCCCACGTGGGGCGACAGCGTCATGCTGCTCACATTCACCGGGCAGCCTGGGCCGATGCTGGCAGCCCACTGCTGCTGGTAGGGCGTGTCGCCCGGGAACACCGGCGAGCCGGGCTGCACCGGTGGGGAAATGTCCCAGAGCTGTGGCGGTGGGCGGGTCATGGGCGAAAGTTTGCACCTGCTCCCAAAACCGTGGTGTCGGTTATTTCCAACAGCCCTCAAAAATACTTCAGGCTTAAAGCATCTGTGCTTTACAGGGATGGCAGCCCGTGCCGCGCGCGCGCGCGGGCGCAGGCGTCGCTGCCTTCTTCAAATTCGCGGCAGGGCGAAGGGCGCCATTCATAGATGCCGCAGGCCGCCTGCTGGCCGACCTGGCCCGTCAGGGCCGCGCAGCGCGGGCGGGCGTGGTCGGTTCCGCGCATGCGCAGGATGCCGGTGGTCACCTCGACCGACAGGCCCGCCGGCACGCAGCCGCCGTGCTCTTCTGATTCATGCACGGAAAAATCCACGCGGAAGCCCGCGCAGCAGGCGCCGCAGGACAGGCAGGCGGAAGGGGTGGTGGTCATGGGCGGACTATATTGGCGTTCCGCTGATTGTCGAGCCATGCCGCCCTTTGAAACCCTGGTGTTCTGTACGAGCCATGTTGCAGGTCCCGCCGAATGGGCCGCGCGCTACCGCCGCTGGCTGGACCATCACTGCGCGATGCCCTGGGACGCCACGCTGTTCTGCCTGGTGGACGATGCATCGCCCTGGCAGCCGCCAGCCGGCGAGGTGCAGGTGGTGGAGGCGGGTGCTGCGTTGCCGGTGGCACCGGCACCGCCCCTGATGGTGCGCTTTGAGGATTACCTGGGCCGCCAGTCGGGGCGGCGCTTTCCGGGCTGGTGGCGCAGCTTTGCGCATTCGGTGGCGGTGGCTCGGCACCATGGCTGCCGCCGCATCGTGCACATCGAATCCGACGCCTATGTGCTGAGCCGCCGCATGCAGGCCTTCCTGGCCAGCCGCACGGCGGGCTGGACGGCCATGTGGTGCCCGCGCTGGAGCTTTGCGGAGTCCGCCATCCAGGTGATCTGCGAGGACCAGTTTGATGCGGTGCAGCGCCTGGGCGAGGGCGGATGGGCGCGGTTTGACGGCGCGTTTGCCGAGCGCGTGCTGCCCTTTACCAGCGTGGTGCGTGAGCCCCACGGCAACCGCTACAGCGAATTCCGAACCCGCATCCCGGGCTATGCCGATTTCGCCGCGCAGGTCACGCCCGCGCAGCGGGTGTGGTTCAGCTGACGCGACCCAGCAGCAGGAACTCCATCAGCGCCTTCTGCGCATGCATGCGGTTTTCGGCCTCGTCCCACACGACGGACTGCGGGCCGTCGATCACGTCGGCCTCGACCTCTTCGCCGCGGTGCGCTGGCAGGCAGTGCATGAACAGGGCGTCGGGCTTGGCCACCTTCATCATCTCGGTGTCCACGCACCAGTCGGCAAAGGCCTTCTTGCGTGCTTCGTTCTCGGCCTCGTAGCCCATGCTGGTCCACACGTCGGTGGTGACCAGGTCGGCGCCGCGGCAGGCGTCCATCGGGTCCTTGAACACCTTGTAGCTGTCTGAGCTGCGGATGCCGGCCACGTCCTGATCCACCTCGTAGCCGCTGGGCGTGCTCACATGCACGGTAAAACCCAGCAGCTCGGCCGCCTGCAGCCAGGTGTTGGCCATGTTGTTGCCATCGCCCACCCAGGCGACCACCTTGCCTCTGATCGACCCACGGTGCTCGATGTAGGTGAAGATGTCCGCCAGGATCTGGCAGGGGTGGAACTCATTGGTCAGGCCGTTGATGACCGGCACGCGCGAATGTTCGGCAAAACGCTCGATCTTGTCCTGCCCGAAGGTGCGGATCATCACCAGGTCCACCATGCGGCTGATGACCTTGGCGCTGTCTTCGATCGGCTCGGCCCGGCCCAGCTGGCTGCCGTCGGTGGTGAGGTGCACCACGCTGCCGCCCAGCTGGTACATGCCGGCTTCAAAGCTCACGCGCGTGCGCGTGGACGCCTTCTCGAAAATCATGGCCAGCGTCCGGTCGGCCAGCGGGTGGTACTTTTCGTAGGCCTTGAACTTCTTCTTGATGACGGCCGCGCGCTCGAACAGCCAGGCGTATTCATCCGCCGTGAAGTCACTGAACTGCAGGTAGTGCCGGATGGGTGAGGCCATGCTTATTCCGCCAGGAACTGCTTGACCAGGGGCGCCAGGATGGCCACGATCTCGTCGGCCTCGGCCGCCGTGAGGATCAGCGGCGGCACCAGGCGGATCACGCTGTCAGCGGTCACGCTGATCAGCAGGCCTGCCTCGGCCGCCCGCAGGGTCAGGGCCGGGCAGGGCCGGTCCAGCTCGATGCCGATCATCAGGCCCTGGCCGCGGATGTCCTTCACGCCGGGCAGGCCGCCCAGCTCGCGCGCCAGCGCGCCTTTGAGGTGCGCGCCTACCGTGGCGGCGTTGTCCAGCAGGCCTTCTTCTTCCATGATGCGGATGGTTTCCACCCCCGCGCGCATGGCCAGCGGGTTGCCACCAAAGGTGGTGCCATGGTTGCCGGGCTGGAAAATGTTGGCGGCCTTGGGGCCGGCCACCACCGCGCCGATCGGCACGCCCGAGCCCAGGCCTTTGGCCAGCGGCATCACGTCGGGCTTGATACCCGCCCACTGATGGGCGAACCACTTGCCGGTGCGGCCCATGCCGCACTGCACCTCGTCAATCATCAGCAGCCAGTCCTTCTGGTCGCACAGCGCGCGCACCTGTTGCAGGTATTCGATGCGCATCGGGTTCACGCCGCCTTCACCCTGGATGGTTTCAAAGAACACCGCCACCACATTGGGGTTGCCTTCGGTGGCCTTTTTCAGGGCCTCGATGTCGTTCAGCGGCACGCGCACAAAGCCCTCCACCAGCGGGCCGAAACCTTTTTGCACCTTCTCGTTGCCCGTGGCCGACAGGGTGGCGATGCTGCGGCCATGGAAGGCCTTCTCGTACACCACGATCTCGGGGCGCTCAATGCCCTTGTCGTGGCCATACTTGCGCGCCAGCTTCAGCGCCGCCTCGTTGGCCTCCAGGCCGGTGCAGCAGAAAAACACATTGGTCAGGCCCGACAGTTCCACCAGCTTGGCGGCCAGCTTTTCCTGGTTGGGTACGTGGTAGTAGTTGGAGCTGTGGATGATCTTGCTGATCTGGTCCTGCAGCGCGGGTACCAGCTTGGGGTGGTTGTGGCCCAGGGTATTGACCGCGATGCCGCCCAGGCCGTCCAGGTACTGCTTGCCGTTCACGTCCCACACGCGGGCGCCCTGGCCATGCGACAGCGCAATGGGCACGCGGCCGTAGGTGTTCATGGTGTGCGGCGAAGAAGCTTCAATCAGGGCGGTCATGGATCCTCCAAAAAAGCAAAGCGGCCCAACGAGATGGGCCGTTGAGACGCGATTTTAGGCGCACGACTTGCTCGCTTCCTTGACAATTCCGCATCAAAGCGATGCCTGCGAGGGGGAGCGGCCCCATGACAGCGGGCTGACAGTTCGCAACTCTTATATAAGATAGAATACTTGTGCGCCGCAGCATCAGTGATCCTGGTGCCGCCGTCCCCTTCCAGACCCCTCTACCCGATGGTTTCCAGCTCCGCCAAAGAAGTCTTCATCCAGGGCCTGACCCGGGACGGCAAGACTTTTCGCCCCAGCGACTGGGCCGAGCGGCTGGCCGGCGTCATGAGCTCGTTCCGCCCCGGCGGCGCCCAGCCGGGCAGCCACCTGGGGTATTCGCCCTGGTGCGTGCCCACGGTGATCAACGGCGTCAAGTGCGTGGTGGTCAACCGCGAACTGCGTGACCACGAACCCATGGCCTGGGACTTCTGCCTGAACTTCGCGCGCGACAACGATCTGCAGGTGGCGGAGGCCTGCCTGGTGCCCGATACACCGCCAAAGTCCTGACCCCCGTTGTGCCCGGTTTCTGGAAATGAAAAAACCGCCCGAAGGCGGTTTTTCACTTTTGCTGGCAGCGCACCCGTTTCAAACGGCGGGTTGAAGATCAACCCGGGCTGTTGGCCTGAAGCGTCAGGCGGCGGCGGTTGCCAGGGCTTTCACCTTGGCGGACAGGCGGCTCTTGTCGCGGGCGGCCTTGTTCTTGTGGAAGATGCCCTTGTCGGCCACGGTGTCCACAATGGATTGGGCTTTGGCAAACGCCTCGGTCGCCTTGGTCTTGTCGCCAGCGGCAACGGCCTTTTCGACGTTCTTGACGGCGGTACGGTATTTGGAGCGCAGCGAGGTGTTCGCGGCGTTGAGTTTCACGTCCTGGCGGGCGCGTTTACGGCCCGACGCCAGGCGCGGGTTCTTCTTCTTGGGTTTGGCTGATGCCATGATTTGGTTCCTTGGTGTCTGAGGATGATGCCAGCAAAGCCCTCCATTATAGACCAGCTACACTGCGCCGGTGAGCCTGTTCAAAGCCGCCTCTACCGTCTCCCTGCTGACCCTGGCCTCGCGCGTCACGGGGCTGGCCCGTGAACTGCTCATGGCCTCGGCCTTTGGCGCCAGCGCCCTGACGGACGCGTTCAACGTCGCCTTTCGCATTCCCAACCTGCTGCGCCGCCTGTTTGGCGAGGGCGCTTTCAGCCAGGCCTTTGTGCCGGTGCTGGCCGCTTCGCGCCAGAAAAACGGCGACGAAGCCACCCACCAGCTGATCAGCGCGGTGGCCACCGTGCTGGCCTGGGCGCTGCTCTTGACCTGCGTGGTGGGCGTGGCGGCCGCGCCGGTGCTGGTGTGGGCGCTGGCCAGCGGCCTGAAGCAGGACCCCCAGGGCTTTGAAGCGGCGGTGCTCATGACGCGCTGGATGTTCCCCTACATCGCCTGCATGTCGCTGGTGGCGCTGGCCGCGGGGGTGCTGAACACCTGGAAGCGCTTTGCCGTGCCCGCCGCCACGCCGGTGCTGCTGAACGTGGCCATGATTGCCGCCGCCTGGTGGGGCGCCCCGTGGTTCGCGGCGCAGGGCATCCAGCCGATCTATGCCATGGCCGCCGGCGTGATGGTGGGCGGGTTGCTGCAGCTGGGCGTGCAGGTGCCGGCCTTGCACCGGCTGGGGCTGCTGCCGCGCATCGGCCTGGGCTGGTCCAGCTTGCGGGCAGCTTGGGGCGACGAGGGAGTGCGCAACATCACCCGGCTGATGCTGCCGGCCCTGCTGGGCGTGGGCGTGGCCCAGGTGTCGTTGATGATCAACACGCAGATTGCGTCCTGGCTGGCCACGGGCAGCGTGAGCTGGCTGGGCTATGCCGACCGGTTGATGGAGTTCCCCACCGCGTTGCTGGGGGTGGCGCTGGGCGTGGTGCTGATGCCGCAGCTGGCATCCGCCCGCGCCGCGGACGACGGGCAACAATATTCGGACCTGCTGGACTGGGGCCTGCGACTGGTGGTGCTGCTGGCCGTGCCCACCTCCGTGGCGCTGCTGACCTTTTCCACGCCGCTGGTGGCCACGCTCTACCACTACGGTGCCTTCAAGGACAGCGACGTGGCCCAGGTGTCGCTGGCGCTGGCCGGCTACGGCGCAGGCCTGCTCGGGCTGGTGGCCATCAAGGTCCTGGCGCCCGGCTTTTACGCCAGCCAGGACATCCGCACCCCTGTGCGCATTGCCATCGTGGTGCTGGTCATCACGCAATTGCTGAACATCGCGCTGGTGCCGATGCTCAAGCACGCGGGGCTGGCCCTGTCCATCGGGTTGGGCGCCATGATCAACGCCGGCTGGCTGCTGGTGGGGCTGCTGCGCCGGGGCAGCTACCGGCCCGGGCCGGGCTGGTGGGTGTTTGGCCTGCAGGTGGTGGCCGCCAGTGCGCTGCTGGCGGTGTTCCTGATGTGGGGCGCGCAGGCGGTGCCCTGGATCGAGCTGCGCGCGCAGGGCTTCAAGCGCGCCGGCCTGCTGGCGCTGATGATCGCCGGCGGCGTGGCGTTGTACTTTGGCGCGCTGATGGCCGCCGGCCTGAAGCTGCGCCAGCTGGTGCGGCGCTGAAGCGCTGCGCCGGGTTGACGCCCGCACCGCAGTCCACTACAAAGACCCATGCGTTTCAGCCTCAGCACGCCCACGCCGCTTGAGTATTTCGCCTCCCTGGTGCAAAGCGACGACCACTTTCCGCTGCTGGAGGCCGCCGTCAGCCTGGCCCAGGACGAATACCCCGACCTGGACGTGCAGCAGGTGCTGGGCGATGTAGACCAATTGCTGGCCCGCCTGAAACGCCGCTTGCCGGCCGATGCCGCGCCGCTGCACCGGCTGCGCACGCTCAACCAGTTTTTCTTTCGCGACCTGAGCTTTGGCGGCAACGTCAACGACTACTACGACCCCGACAACAGCTACCTGAACGCCGTGCTGCGCACGCGCCGGGGCATCCCGATCTCGCTGGCCGTGCTGTGGATCGAGCTGGCCCAGGGCCTGGGCCTGCATGCGCGCGGCGTGGGCTTTCCGGGGCACTTCATGGTCAAGGTCACCCTGCCCAAGGGCCAGGTGGTGATCGACCCGTTCACTGGCCAGTCATTGAGCCGCGAGGACCTGTCCGAGCGGCTGGAGCCCTTCAAGCGGCGCAGCGGCCTGGTGGATGAATTTGAGGTGCCGCTGGGCCTGTACCTGCAGGCCGCGCCGGCGCGCGACATCATTGCGCGCATGCTGCGCAACCTCAAGGAAATCCACCGCAGCCAGGAAGACTGGCAGCGCCTGATTGCCGTGCAGGACCGCCTGGTGGTTCTGCTGCCCGACGCCTGGGCCGAATACCGCGACCGTGGCCTGGCCCATGCCGGGCAGGGCCACACCGCGCTGGCCGTGGCCGACCTGGAAACCTACCTGGTGCATGCCCAGGATGCGCTGGACATCGATGCCATGGCTGACCGCGTGGCAACGCTGCGCCGCGAGATGAACCAGGGGTGACAGAACCAGAGCTGACGGACGCTACGCGCCGCGCTTGAGGAACTGTGGAATCTGCTGTGATTCAGCCGGGCTGGCCGCGCGCGGCAGCGACGGCCGGTTGACCGGCTGGGCCGGCACCGAGGCCGGTCGGGTGGACGCGGCAAAGGCCGACAGGCGCCCGCCATGCACCAGTGACTCCTGCGCCGGCATCAGGCTGGCCGGGCGTGAATTGCCCAGCCGTGACGGTGCCGCCGCCACCTGCGCCGCCGGCCGGGTGGCCGGACGCGCCGCCGGCACGGGCCGCGTGACCGGCACGGCGCGCGTGGCGGGCGACGGGTCATTGGCGGCCTGCACCGGGTTGAGCAACGGCGTCATCCAGTCCAGGATGGGCGCCCACTGCGCCAGGTCGGTTGCGGCCTGGCTGGGCGTCAGGTCAAAAATCGTCAGGCCGCGCTCCAGGCAGCGCACATAGACCTGGGTTTCGCGCAGCACCCCCAGGAACGGCAGCTTGAGCCCGTCGGACCAGTCGCGCAGCACCTGGCCGGCGGAGGTGCGCCCGTCAATGCGCATGCCCACCGTGGCCAGGCGGCAGCGCCCGCTGGCCACGCGGGGCAGGGCCATCAGCTCGGCATGGCAGGCGGCCGCGGAATCGCGGTCAAACACCGAATGGCACACCGGCATGATGATGGCGTCGGCGAACATCACCACGCGCGCGAGTTCGAAGCCGTGCAGCCCGCCGGGCGTGTCCAGCACCACATGGGTGATGCCGGTGGGCACGCGCAACACGTTCTTCTGATCCATGGCCCAGGGCGCGACCGTGGGCAGGGCCGGGTCACGCCGCTTGAGCCAGGTGCGGCTGGACTGCTGGCGGTCCACGTCGCCCAGCATGACCGAATGCCCCTGGCGCGCGCACCACACCGCAATGTGGGCGGCCAGGGTGCTTTTGCCACTGCCGCCCTTGCGGTTGACCACTGCGATAACCGGCATCGGGACGCTCCAGAATTGCGACGGGAGATACAGTTTGGTACAAGTTAACGCGAAAGTCCATAGCGGGCCTGCACGCGCCGCTAGGGAATTTGTAGCAAAGCAACGTTTCTGGCGGCGCTTGGTAAGCTCGGGCCATGGCGCATGCGGACTTCATCCAGGACCTGGCCGTGATCATGCTGATCGCGGGCCTGGTCACGCTGGTGTTCCATCGCCTGAAACAGCCCGTGGTGCTGGGCTACATCCTGGCGGGCGTGATCATTGGCCCGCACACCCCGCCGTTTGCGCTGATCCAGGACGAACACACCATCCGCACGCTGTCCGAACTGGGCGTGGTGTTCCTGCTGTTTGCGCTGGGGCTGGAGTTCAGCCTGCGCAAGCTGGCCAGCGTGGGCCTGACGGCCGTGGTGGCGGCGGTGGTGGAAATCGCGGCCATGCTGTTCATTGGCTACTGGATCGGGCAGTACTTCGGCTGGAACCGCATGGACTCGATCTTCCTCGGGGCCATCCTGTCGATCTCGTCCACCACCATCATCGTCAAGGCGCTGGACGAGCTGAAGCTGAAAAGCGAACGCTTCTCGCAGCTGATCTTCGGCATCCTGATCGTGGAAGACATCCTGGCCATTGCCATGATTGCGCTGCTGTCGGCCATTGCCACCACGGGCCAGGTGGACGCGCCGGCGGTGTTCAGCACGCTGGGCAAGCTGTCGCTGTTCATGGTGGTGGCGCTGGTGCTGGGCATCCTGATCGTGCCGCGCCTGCTGGCCTATGTGGACAGTTTTGAGAGCACCGAGATGCTGCTGATCACCGTGCTGGGCCTGTGCTTCGGCTTTTGCCTGCTGGTGGTCAAGCTGGACTACAGCATTGCGCTGGGCGCCTTCATCATCGGCGCGGTCATGGCCGAATCACGCCAGCTCAAGCGCATCGAGCGCCTCACCGAGCCGATCAAGGACATGTTCAGCGCCATCTTCTTCGTTTCCATCGGGTTGCTGCTGGATCTGTCGGTGCTGTTCAAGTACGCCGGCCCCATTGCCCTCATCACGGCGGCCGTGATGCTGGGCAAGGTCATTGCATGCGGCGCGGGGGCGTTCCTGTCGGGCAACGACGGGCGCACCTCGCTCAAGGTCGGCATGGGGCTGGCGCAGATTGGCGAGTTCTCCTTCATCATTGCGTCGCTGGGCCTGACGCTCAAGGTCACCAGTGATTTCCTCTACCCGATCGCGGTGGCCGTGTCGGCGCTCACCACGCTGTTCACGCCGTACCTGATCCGCCTGTCGGACCCGCTGTCGGTGCGCGCGGGCGCGGCCATGCCGCGGCGCATGGCCGTGTGGTTTGCCCGCTACCCGGCCAAGCTGCATGCCCTGAAAAAGCGCACCGACGAAGCCGTGCTGCGCAAGATCATCATCCGCATCCTGCTGCAGGTGCTGGTCAATTGCGCGCTGGTGGCTGCGGTCTTCGTGGCCAGCGCCTTCATCGTGACCGAGGCGGGCAGCCTGCTGACCTTCCCCGCCAAGGCACCGCCCGAGCTGCCCGACGCGCTGACCTGGGGCGGCGCGCTGCTGGTCTCGCTGCCGTTCCTGATCGCCACCTACCGCAAGCTCAAGGCGCTGAGCATGCTGCTGGCTGAAATGCTGGTGCTGCCCGCAGCGCAAGGCAGGGCGGGCACGGCGCTGCGCAGCGTGGTGACCGAGGTGATCCCGGCTGCCGCGGTGGCGGCCATCCTGGTGCTGATTGGCCTGCTGAGCGAAAGCATCCTGCCGCCCTGGCCCTGGCTGGCGGGCATCCTGGTGTGTGCAGCCATCGTGACGGCGTTGCTGTGGAACTGGTTTGTGCGGCTGCACACCCGGCTTCAGGTGGCGCTGCTGGAAACCATGGAAACGCCAGCCAGCCCGGGCTGAGGCCCTAGAATTTGCGGTCTTTCCCCGGGCTTCACCGCCCGCCCCGCTTCACCTTTGCCGCATGCCCCTTACCGCCTTCGTCCCCACGCCATGTCAGGCATGAAACAGATCGCGCTGGACATCGGCCTGAGCGCCGGCCCCACGTTGGCCAGCTTTTGCGCCGGCCCCAACGAGGCGGCGCTGCGCCACCTGCAGCTGTGGGCCGGCAGCCCCACCCGGTCGCCCGTACCCACCTACCTGTGGGGCGCCAGTGGCAGCGGCAAAACCCATTTGCTCAAGGCCGTGCGCGAAGCCCTGCGCGAGCAGGGCGCCAGCGCCGGCTGGCTGGACGCGTCGGTGACCGAGCCGCCGGAATTCAACGACGGCTGGGCCGTGGTACTGCTGGACGACGTGCACCTTTACACCGCCGTGCAGCAGCACGCGGCCTTCAACTGGTTCGTCAATGCGCAGACCCACCAGCGCGGCGTGCTGGCCGCCGGCGACCTGCCGCCCGCGGGCCTGAAGCTGCGCGAGGACCTGCGCACCCGCCTGGGCTGGGGCCATGTGTTCCAGCTGCAGGCGCTGACCGAGCCCGAACGCCGCGCGGTGCTGCGCCAGGCCGCCGATGCGCGCGGCGTGTTTCTGGGCGACGAGGTGATGGACTTCATGCTTACGCGCTTTTCGCGCGATCTGGGCAGCCTGATGCAGCTGCTGGAGCAGCTGGACGGCTACGCGCTGCAGACCAAGCGGGCCATCACCATCCCGCTGATCAAATCCATGCTGGAGGATGAGTGAGTAATTCCAAGCCCAGGCTGGCCTTGTTCGACCTGGACCACACCCTGCTGCCGATTGATTCCGACTATTCCTGGGGTGTTTACACCAGCACCATCGGCTGGACGGACCCGGCCGAATTCAATCGCCGCAACGACGAGTTCTACGCCCATTACAAGGCTGGCACGCTGGACATCCACGACTACGTGCGCTTTGCCACGGACGCCGTGCGGCGCAAAGGCCCCGAAGCCGCGGCCAGGGCGCACGCCGGCTTCATGCAGCAGGTCGTGTTGCCCGAGCTGCACCCCGACGCCCTGGCGCTGGTGCGCAGCCACCAGGCCGCGGGCGACCAGGTGGTGATCGTCACCGCCACCAATGAATTCGTCACCCGCCCGATTGCCCAGGCCTTTGGCGTGAGCGAGCTGATCGCCGTGACGCTGGCGCGGGGCGCGGACGGCTGGATCACCGGCGAAATCGACGGCGTGCCGTCGGCCCGCGAGGGCAAGGTCACGCGGGTGGAACAATGGCTGGCCGCGCGCGGCCAGGCCTGGGGCACGGTGCACATCACGTTCTATTCCGACTCCATCAACGACCTGAGCCTGCTGGAGAGGGTGAACGAGCCCGTGGCCACCAACCCCGACGAGCGCCTGCGCGCCATTGCCAGCGCGCGGGGCTGGCGCATACTGGACCTGTTTGACAAGAAATAAATGATCAAGAAATTCATCGACAAGCTGCTGGGCAAAGGCAGCAGCAAGACCCCGCGCTTTGGCAAGCGCGAGGAAGTGGGCCACGACGTGCACGGCATCGACCCGGCGCTGGTGGACGAACGCGCCGTGAACGTGGTGCAGACGCTGCAGCAGGCGGGCTATGAGGCCTACATCGTGGGCGGCGCGGTGCGCGACCTGCTGCTGGGCCTGCGCCCCAAGGACTTTGACGTGGCTACCAACGCCACGCCCGAACAGGTCAAGGGGCTGTTCCGCCGCGCGTTCATCATCGGGCGGCGCTTTCGCATCGTGCACGTGGTGTATGGCCGCGGGCGCGAGCATGAGGTGATCGAAGTGTCCACCTTCCGTGCGCAGATGGACAACGCCGCCGCCGAACAGGTGGCCGGCAACGAAAAAACCAGCCGCAACGAGCTGGCCGGCATGAAACACGCCGTGGACTCCACCGGCCGGGTGCTGCGCGACAACGTCTGGGGCCCGCAGGATGAAGACGCCACGCGGCGCGACTTCACCATCAACGCGATGTACTACGACCCGCAGACGCAGATCGTGGTGGACTACCACGGCGGCATCAAGGACGCCAAGAAACGCCTGCTGCGCATGATCGGCGACCCCGCCGCGCGCTACCGCGAAGACCCGGTGCGCATCATCCGCGCCGTGCGCTTTGCCGCCAAGCTGCACCCGCTGGGCTTCAAGCTGGACGGCAAGACGGCGCAGGCCCTGCTGCCCGCGCAGCCGTTGTTGGCCGACGTGCCGCAAAGCCGGCTGTTTGACGAAATGCTCAAGCTGCTGCAGACCGGCCATGCGCTGGCCACCATCGCGCAGCTGAAGGCGCTGGGCCTGTCGCGCGGCATCTATCCGCTGCTGGACGTGGTGGTGGAGCGCGCCGACCAGATGTTCGTGAAAGCCGCGCTGCAGGACACCGACCGCCGCGTGAACGAAGGCAAGCCCGTGGCGCCCAGCTTCCTGCTGGCCTGCGTGCTGTGGGCCGACGTGCGCGACGGCTGGGCCCAGCGCCAGGCCAGCCGCCAGCCGCCGTTCCCCGCGCTGCAGGACGCGATCGACGACGTGTTCAACGCGCGCATAGGCGACGTATCAGGCCGCGGCAAGCTGGCCGCCGACATGCGCGAAATCTGGATGATGCAGCCCCGCTTTGAAAAGCGCACCGGCAGCACGCCGTTTGGCCTGGTGGAGCAACCGCGCTTTCGCGCGGGTTTTGACTTCATGCGCCTGCGCGCCGACGCGGGCGAGGTGGACGTGGTGCTGGCCGACTGGTGGCAGGAATTCAGCATCGCCAGCGACGCCGTGCGCGAAGACCTGGTGGCCCAGGTGCGCGAGGAAACCCAGGGCAAGGGCGCGCGCCGCGTGCGCGCGCCGCGCCCGCCGGTGGCCGAGCCGGGCGCGGGCATTGTGGCTGCACCGGCGCAAGACCGGCCTGCGGTCGATGGCCAGCCGGGTGAAGGCGCCGCCAACGAGGCCGGTGACGGTGCACCCCGCAAACGCCGCCGCCGCAGGCGCAAGCCGGGTGGGGGCGAAGGCGGCGGCGGCTCGTCGCAGCCTGAAGGCAACAGCGACCCGTCATGACACGCGAGCCGGTGCCCGCCTGGGTGGCACTGGGCGCCAACCTGGGCGACGCGCCGCAGGCCGTGCGCGACGCCATCGCGGCCATAGCCCGGCTGCCCGGCACCACCGTTGAAAAACAGTCATCGCTGTACCGCACCGCGCCGGTGGAATCGAGCGGGCCCGACTACATCAACGCCGTGGTGCAAGTAGCCACCACCCTGACCGCCCCCGCGCTGCTGGCGCAGCTGCAGGCGCTGGAACAGGCCGCGGGCCGTGAACGCCCCTACCGCAACGCCCCGCGCACGCTGGACCTAGACATCCTGCTGTACGGCAGCGCCCGCATCAGCAGCGCCACGCTGACCGTGCCCCACCCGCGCATGCACGAGCGCGCGTTTGTGCTGGTGCCGCTGGCGGAGATTGCACCGGGACTGGGGACGGAAGAGGCGTTGGAAAGCGTTGCGGGGCAGGGGATAGCGCGGCTATAGCCGCAGCGGCTAATTCTGCCGCGCCTTGCGCTCTGCAAGTCGCCCGCCTTGGTACAGCCGTGCGCGTTTGAGCATGGCGGGCGTCAGTGCGGGCAACTCCCTGTACTCAGCAGACTGGATGACGTGGGCATCTACCCGTGCCAGATCAGATTTCAAAGAGCGGGGCGATGCGCGCTTGCTCGCGGCCATTGGCTTTCCTCATGCTGAAAACATGGCGATCCGCGCCACGCGGTGTGCGGCCACAAACAGGCTGCGTATGGTTATCGTATTTACAAAAACTATATTCGAACCAATGCATCCAGTGGGCTGGTTGTGCCACCTGCGGCAGCCTTGAGCACATGGGTGTAGATCATGGTGGTGGAAACATCGCTGTGGCCCAGGAGTTCTTGCACAGTGCGGATGTCAGTGCCCGCCTGCAGCAAATGCGTGGCGAAACTGTGGCGCAGCGTGTGTACCGAGACCGGTTTCGCGATGCCCGCCAGCACCGTGGCGCGCTTCAGGCCGCGTTGCAGACGTTCTTCAAACAGATGGTGGCGCCGCTCAATACCGCTGCGGGGATCAACAGACAAGGTAGGTGACGGGAACAGCCAGAACCATGCCCACGTCTGACCGGCCTTGGGGTACTTGGCGTGCAGCGCGTGCGGCAGCTCCACGCCGCTGCGCTGCGCCTGGCGGTCGGCTTCCCACTGCGCACGCGCGGCCAGCAACTGGAGACGCAAGGCAGGGGCCAGTGATCGCGGCATCATGACTACCCGGTCCTTGTTGCCTTTGGCTTCACGCACGATGATGACGTGCCGGTCAAAGTCCACGTCTTTGATGCGCAGGCGAACGCCCTCCATCAGGCGCATGCCGGTGCCGTACAGCAGGCGCGCCAGCAACGCCGTGATGCCGTCCATGTGGGCGAGAACGGCGGCCACTTCATCCTTGGTGAGTACACAGGGGATGCGTTTGACGCTGGACGGCCGCGTGATGCTTGTAAGCCAGGGCAAATCGACCGCCAGCACTTCGCGGTACAGGAAAAGCAGGGCGCTGAGCGCCTGGTTGTGCGTAGAAGCCGATACCCTGCGCTCAGTCGCCAGCATGCTCAAAAAAGCCTCGACCTCGGACGCAGCCATGTCGCGCGGATGCCGCAACCCGTGCCAGCGAACGAAAAAGCGCACCCAGTAGAGGTAGGCCTTTTCGGTCGCCAAGCTATAGTGCAAATATCGAGCCCGTTCCCGGACTTGGTCCAGCAAGCGATTGGAAGTCAGATGTGGGTTGCCGGCTTTCATGGGCTGATTTATAACTGTACAAAAATACAGTATAAACATGCAAACTCAATGTGCAAGCCGATCTTCAGGAGTAATGATGTCCAGCTTATTCCGCAGGCGCCAGCTTATCTCGCAAGGTTTGCGGCATACATTACGTTAGGCATCGCAGATCCACTTCCCCTCGCGATCAGCGCCCAGAGCCGCAAAGACTCACATTCAGTCAATCGTCA